>CAZKXJ010000001.1:0-671796 GCA_964556825.1 uncultured Hyphomonas sp.
AATACCTCAATGACCGCGCCGGATCGATCTATGCCGGCTCAAACGAGATCCAGCGTAACATCCTCGCAAAGGCCCAACTCGGGCTTTAGGCAAACAAAAACCCCGCCAATCACTTGGCGGGGCTAAATGTTCTGGAAAGAAGCGGCGAAACTTATTCAGCCATTGCTTCCAATTCAGCTTCGTGACGGGCACGATCCTTGGCACCTTTTGCATCTTCGTCACGATCGACCAGTTCGATCACGGCAACCGCAGCATTGTCACCATGACGGTAACCGGCCTTCAGGACGCGCGTATAGCCGCCATTGCGATCCTTGTAACGATCACCGAAGACTTCAAACAGCTTCTGAACGGCTTCCTTGTTGCGAACCTGCGCAATTGCGCGACGGCGCGATCCGAGGTCACCCTTTTTCGCCAGCGTCACGAGCTTGTCCATAATCGGCTTGAGCTCTTTCGCCTTTGGAAGCGTCGTCACAATCTGCTCATGCTCGATCAGCGAAGCCGCCATGTTCGCGAACATCGCCTTGCGGTGCGATGAGGTGCGGTTCAGCTTGCGATGTGCAATTCCATGGGCCATTTCGGTCTCCTGCGCGCCCTCCCGGGCGGACTCTTAGAGGTGGTCGTCGTATTTCTTGGCAAGGGCTTCGATGTCTTCTGGTGGCCAATCCGGCACTTCCATGCCGAGGTGCAGCCCCATTCCAGCGAGCACTTCCTTGATCTCGTTCAGCGACTTGCGGCCGAAGTTCGGAGTGCGAAGCATTTCCGCTTCCGACTTCTGGATCAGGTCACCAATGTAAACAATGTTGTCGTTCTTCAGGCAGTTCGCCGAACGTACCGACAGCTCAAGCTCGTCGACCTTCTTGAGGAGGACAGGATTAAAGCCGAGATCGGTTTCTTCGCTCGATCCGGTCGCTTCAGCTTCCGGCTCGTCAAAGGTGATGAACAGCTGCAGCTGGTCCTGAAGGATGCGCGCGGCATAAGCGACGGAATCTTCCGGCGTGATGGAGCCGTCCGTCTCGATCGTCAGTGACAGCTTGTCATAGTCGAGGACCGTGCCTTCACGCGTGTCTTCGACAGCATAGCCAACGCGGCGAACCGGCGAATAAATCGCATCAACAGGCACAAAGCCGATCGGGGCATCTTCAGGGCGGCTCTGGTCGGCAGGGACATAGCCCTTGCCGGTGGCCACGGTGAACTCCATGCGAACCGATGCGCCATCATCCAGCGTACAGATAACAAGGTCCGGATTGAGAATTTTCACGTCACCCGACGTTTCGATCTGGCCAGCTTTGACTTCGCCCTTGCCGTCCGCCTTGAGGATCATGCGCTTCGGCGTATCCGAAACCATGTCGATGGCGATCTGCTTGAGGTTCAGGACGATCGTTGTGACATCTTCGCGAACACCAGGGATCGAGGAGAATTCATGGACAACGCCATCGATCTGCACGCCAGTGATCGCAGCGCCCTGAAGCGATGACAGAAGCACGCGGCGCAGGGCATTGCCCAACGTCGTGCCAAAGCCACGCTCGAGCGGTTCGATAACAAGCTTGGCATGACGACGCGGATCACGGCCCGTTTCCACCTTCGGGCGGTTCGGACGGATCAGTTCTTTCCAGTTACGGTCATTCACGCTGGTCGCGGTATCGGCCATTCACGGCCTCCTTGGTCTGTTAAATGGATCGCTTGCGGCCTAGACGCGGCGGCGTTTTGGCGGGCGGCATCCATTGTGCGGAATTGGTGTAGTGTCGCGGATCGACGTGATGGTCAGGCCGGCAGCCTGAAGGGCGCGCAGCGCGCTCTCACGACCAGACCCTGGGCCACGTACGTTGACCTCGATGGTCTGCAGCCCATGCTCCTGGGCCTTCTTTGCCGCATCTTCTGCAGCGACCTGAGCGGCATAAGGGGTCGACTTGCGCGATCCCTTGAATCCCATCGTGCCAGCCGAAGACCAGGAAATTGCATTTCCCTGCGCATCGGTGATCGTCACCATGGTGTTGTTGAAGCTGGAGTTCACATGCGCGACGCCGGAAGAAATGTTCTTGCGGGCGCGGCGGCGAACGCGGGTCGTATCACGAGCCATATCGGTCTTGTCCTACTTCTTCTTGCCGGCGATGGGTTTCGCCGGCCCCTTGCGGGTGCGTGCATTCGTGTGGGTCCGCTGGCCGCGAACCGGAAGGCGCTTACGGTGGCGCAGGCCACGATAGCACCCAAGGTCCATAAGACGCTTGATGTTCATCGAGACTTCACGACGAAGGTCACCTTCAACCATGTAGTCTGCATCGATCGTTTCACGGATCTGGATTACTTCGGCATCCGTCAGATCCGCCACGCGGCGATGCGACTCGATACCGATCTTGTCGGTGATATCACGAGCTTTGGCCGGGCCGATGCCGTGAATGTAACGAAGCGCGATTTCGACACGCTTGTTCGTGGGAATGTTTACGCCTGCTATACGGGCCACGGGCCTGTCTCCTAAAACTGCCAAAAACGGGCCCGGCGCGAAACGAAAACAAACGCCCCGCGCGCGCGAACCCGACCTCTTAACGAAGAGCGTCGTTATAGACGTGCAAATCGCCGCGTCAACTGGTGAATTGCGGCTTTATGCGGTCTCTTTCAGTGCCTTCTCGACGCCTGCTGTTACCTCGTCGATACTCGCCATTCCGTCGACTTCACGAAGGATGCCACGCTCCGCATAGATCGGAAGGAGCGGCGCGGTATCGGCATTATACTTTTCAAGCCGGGCCGCAAATGTGGCCGGATTGTCGTCCTTGCGTCCCTGCTCCTCGAACCGCTTGGTAACGCGCTTCAGGAGCTGGGTTTCGTCCACGACCAGGCGGATAACACGATCGACCTGCGATCCGCGCGACTTGAGCAGATTGTCGAGCGCCTGTGCCTGGCCGACCGTGCGCGGGAAGCCATCATAAATGAACCCCGGCGCGTCTGCGTGGGTGCCCAACTGCTCGTCGATCAGGTCGATTACGATTTCATCGGACACCAGGCCACCTTCGTCCATGATGGTCGCAACGCGATTACCCAGTTCAGACCCCGACGCACGCGCTGCGCGCAACATGTCGCCTGTGGAGAGTTGAACATAGCCGTGTTCGTCGACGAGACGTTTGGCCTGTGTGCCTTTTCCGGCGGCAGGTGGTCCGAACAGTATTAAATTCATCTCTTACGCTTGCCTCCCAGCCGCGACTTCTTGATCAGCCCCTCATATTGATGCGCGATCAGCTGGGACTGGATTTGTGTCACTGTATCCATTGTCACGGATACAACGATGAGAAGCGAAGTACCACCGATATAGAAAGGAATTTCCGGCACGTATCGCCGCAGCACTTCCGGCAGGAGACACACAAAGACGAGATAGACAGAGCCAATCGTTGTCAGGCGGGTCAGCACATAGTCGAAATAGGCGGCGGTATTCTTGCCGGGCCGGATACCGGGAACGAACCCGCCATACTTGCGCAGATTGTCAGCCGTCTCCTGCGGATTGAACATGATCGACGTGTAGAAGAAGCAGAAGAATGCCACCAGCGCGCCATAGGTCAGGATATAGGTCCAGCTCCCCGGCGAGAAGTTCAGCGCGAGCCATTGCAGGACACCTGTCCCCGCCTGGGCCGACTGCGCCGGATCCGCAAGGGTGCTACCTCCTGAAAGTCCCACAGCGGTCAGCGGAAGCATCAGGATGGCGGTCGCGAAGATTGGCGGGATGACGCCGGAGGTATTGATCTTCAGCGGCATGAAGGACGACTGGCCCTGCTGCATCTGATTGCCGGCCTGGCGTTTCGGGTACTGGATCAGTACGCGCCGCTGCGAACGTTCGATGAAGACGATGAACAGGATCAGCGCCACGACAAGCAGCAGGATCGCCAGCACGAACACGACATTCACGCCCTGCTCCCGGCCGCCTGCAAACAGGTTGAAGATGGCTTTGGGCATTTCGGCGATAATGCCGGCGAAGATGATCAGTGAGATACCATTACCGATGCCGCGCGCGGTGATCTGCTCACCCATCCACATCAGGAACATGGTGCCACCAACAAATGTGGTGACGGCCGTCAGCACGAAGAACCAGCTGGCGAGGCCTTCATAGGCAACGCCTGACAGCCCCATTGCAATGCCAAAGCCCTGGAAGAAGGCGAAGCCGACGGTCAGGTAACGCGTGTACTGGTTGATCTGCTTGCGGCCCGATTCGCCCTCTTTCTTGAGCTTCTCAAGTGCAGGCACGGCGCTCGTCATCATCTGCACGATGATGGACGCCGTAATGTAAGGCATCACATTGAGCGCAAACACGCTCATCCGCTCGACCGCACCTCCCGCAAACATGTTGAGGCTGCCGAGCATGCCGCTCTGCTGCTGTTCGAAGAACTGCGCAAACTGGGCCGGGTCGACACCGGGCACGGGAATGAAGGTACCAAGGCGGTATAGAACGAGAATGAAAAGCGTGAACACGATTCGGGCCTGGAGATCCTTCGCCTTCGCGAAGGTGCCGAAATTCATGTTGCGCGCCATTTGCTCTGCGGCTGTGGCCAAGGGACCCTCCTACCGGAAATGAAATCGCCGCCAACATTGGCGGCGAAATGCTATTTGTGAAGGTGTGTAGACGAAAAAGCTTTGGTTTACTCTGCTTTTTCCGCAGCTACCGGACCGGTAAGGGTCACTTTTCCACCCGCCTTCTCAACCGCTTCGATGGCGGCCTTGCTCGCGCCGGTCACGGTTATGTTTGCATTCTTGGGCGCATCGCCCTTGGCGAGCAGACGCACACCGTCCTTGACGCGGCGAACAACACCAGACGCAACAAGGGTTTCTTCGGTAATGTCGTCGGCCTTGATCTTGCCGGCTTCAATCGCCTTGCTGAGGCGGCTGAGGTTGACCCAGGCATGGTTCTTCGAATTCAGCGCGGTGAAACCGCGTTTCGGCAGACGCATATAGATTGGCATCTGGCCGCCTTCGAAACCATTGATCGCGACGCCGCTACGGGCCTTCTGACCCTTAACGCCACGGCCGCCCGTCTTGCCCTTGCCAGAGCCGACACCACGGCCAACGCGGTGACGATTGTGGGTCGAGCCCGGTACCGGGGAGAGTTCGTTGAGTTTCATCGGTCTATCCTGACTGGCGTGCGAAGGGTCGCCCCTATACGCCTACTCTTCTACGACTTCAATAAGGTGTGACACTTTCGCGATCATGCCCTGCACAGCCGGCGTATTGGTGAGCTCACGCTCACGGCCGACCTTGTTCAGGCCGAGACCTACGAGGGTCTGGCGCTGCTGTGGCTTGCGGCGAATCGGGCTGCCGGTCTGGCGAACCTTGATCGTGTCTGCTTGCTTCTTTGCCATCATCAGATCCTTTCTCTAAATCAGGCGGTTTCAGACACGCCGGCTTCGGACGCACCATCGGTGCGGCGGCCAACAATATCCTGAACCTTCAAGCCGCGCTTGGACGCAACCGAGCGTGGGCTCGCCTGCTGCTTCAGCGCATCGAATGTTGCCCGAACCATGTTGTAAGGGTTCGACGACCCGGTCGACTTGCCAACCACATCGTGGATGCCAAGCACTTCCATGACAGCACGCATCGGGCCACCAGCAATCACGCCAGTACCTGGAGGGGCTGCACGAAGTACGACCTTGCCAGCGCCGTGACGGCCTTTGCCATCATGATGCAGCGTACGGCCTTCACGAAGCGGCACGCGAACCAGGTTGCGCTTTGCTTCTTCTGTGGCTTTGCGGATCGCTTCTGGAACTTCGCGGGCCTTGCCCTTGCCGAAGCCAGCGCGGCCCTTCTGGTCACCAACGACGACGAGTGCTGCAAAACCGAAGTTCTTGCCGCCCTTCACCGTCTTTGCGACACGATTGATGCCGACCAGCTTGTCGACCAGCTCGCTCTGCTCGTCGTTGCGGTCGTTGTTACGTCCGCGTCCGCGGCCGCGGCCTCTGCCCTGTTCGTCTGCCATATCGGACTCCTAGAACTTCAGGCCGCCCTCACGGGCGGCGTCTGCCAGGGCTTTCACCCGGCCGTGGAACATATAGCCGCCGCGATCGAAGACGACGTCTTCAACGCCGGCCTTCTTTGCGCGCTCAGCGATCAGCTCACCGATGGCCTGGGCAGCTGCAGTGTCACTCGTCGACTTGAGCTTGCCTTTAAGGTCTTTCTCAAGCGTCGATGCCGCAGCAACGGTCAGGCCTTTTTCATCATCGATGATCTGGGCGGAAATATTCTTGTGCGACCGGGCAACCGAAAGACGCGGCTTGCCATTGGCAAGCTTGCGGAGCTTCGCACGGGTGCGCTGGGCGCGGCGGATGGTCTTTTCGCGTGTCGTCTTCATGGCGATTACTTCTTCTTGCCTTCCTTGCGGCGGACATATTCGCCGACATAGCGGACGCCTTTGCCCTTGAACGGCTCCGGCTTGCGGAACTGGCGGATCTCGGCAGCAGCCTGGCCAACGGCCTGCTTGTCTGCACCCGACACGATAACTTCGGTCGGCTTGGACGATTCCAGCTTGATGCCTTCAGGCGCCTTGAAGATCACGTCATGCGAATAGCCAAGCGACAGTTTCAGGTCATTGCCCTGCATCTGTGCCCGGTAACCAACGCCAACGAGTTCGAGCGACTTGGTGAATCCGGTGGACGCACCCTGAATGACGTTCGCAGCGTTTGCGCGGGCCGTGCCCCACTGGGTGCGGACTTTGGAGTCCAGCGCCTCAGCGAAGGTCATCTTCTTCTTGCCCTTCTCGTCATTCGCCTTGATGCGGGCATTCGCCTCGTCGACATAATCCTTGCGCGGCATGATCGAGACTTCGCCATCTTTCAGTTCAGCGCTCATGAGCTCCGAAACCGTGAAGGAAAGCTGGCCTTTCGGGCCTTTTGCTTCGATCGTATTGCCGTTCAGGGTGACAGTCGTGCCATCCGGAATTGCGATTGGGAGTTTTCCAATACGGGACATATCAGTTCATCCTCGTCCTAGAATACCCGGCAAAGGATCTCGCCACCCACATTCTCATTACGGGCGACAGCGTCAGAAATGACACCCCGCGACGTAGAGAGAATGGAGATGCCCAGTCCATTACGGACCAGCGGCAGATCATTCACCGATGAATAAACGCGGCGACCCGGCTTCGAGACCCGGCGGATCTCTGAAATGACCGGTGAGCCATCAAAATACTTGAGTTCGATCTCGACGTTGCGATGACCGTCCTTCTCAACTTCAGTGTAGCCACGGATGTAGCCCTCACTTTGAAGAACGTCGAGAACGCGGACCCGCAGTTTCGACGAGGGAGAGACGACTTTCGTCATGCCACGCATCTGCGCATTGCGGATACGGGTCAGGAGATCGCCAAGGGGATCGGAAATGTTCATCTTGGTCCTCCTTTCCTACCAGCTGGACTTCACGAGGCCCGGCACCATGCCGAGCGAGCCGAGTTCGCGAAGTGCGATACGCGACATTTTCATCTTGCGATAATAGCCACGCGGACGACCGGTGACTTCGCAGCGATTGCGAATACGATTTGGCGCCGAATTGCGCGGAAGCTCAGCCAGTTTAAGACGAGCCTGGAAACGCTCTTCCAGCGGAAGGTCTTCATCCATCGCCAATGCTTTCAGCTTCGCGCGGCGGGCAGCATACTTTGCGACCAGGCGGCGACGCTTTTCGTTCTTCTCAATTGCGCTTTTCTTAGCCATTTCGTTTCGTCCTCAAGCGCTAGTTCCGGAACGGGAAGCCGCAATGCGCGAGTAGCGCCTTGGCTTCTTCGTTCGTTTCAGCGGTGGTGCAGACAATGATGTCCATACCGCGAATATCTTCCACGTCGTCATAATTGATTTCCGGGAAAACGATCTGCTCCTTGATGCCCATGGCGTAGTTGCCACGGCCGTCAAAGCTCTTGCCGTTCAGTCCGCGGAAGTCCTTCACACGTGGCAGGGCCATCGTGGTCAGACGATCGAGGAATTCAAACATACGCTCGCGGCGCAGCGTGACCTTTGCCCCGATAACCATGCCTTCGCGAAGCTTGAAGCCAGCGATGGACTTACGGGCCGTTGTCGGCACGGGTTTCTGACCCGAGATCTTTTCAAGCTCAGCAAGAGCCGTCTTGATCTTCTTGGAGTCAGCGACAGCTTCGCCAACACCCATATTGATCACGACCTTGTCGAGTTTCGGGACCTGCATCTCGTTGGAGTAGTTGAACTGCTCCTGGAGCTTGGCCCGGATCTCTTTGGCGTACTTCGTCTTGAGACGTGGTTCGTATTTATCAGACATCGATCGACTCGCCAGAACGTTTGGCATACCGCGTCTTGCGGCCATGCTCATCTACCTTGAAACCAACACGCGTCGGTTTGCCGTCGCGTGGGTCCATGATCGCCACATTGGAGACATGGATCGGGGCTTCGAACGTCTTGATACCACCTGGGTCCATCTGACCCGGCTTCTGGTGGCGTTTCACGACGTTGACGCCCTGGACAACAACACGGCTCTCTTCCGGCAGCACTTTAAGCACTTCGCCGGTGACACCCTTATTGCGGCCCGCCGTGACGACGACGCGGTCGCCTTTTTTCACTTTGGCAGCCATGGTTACAGCACCTCCGGAGCCAGCGAGACGATCTTCATGTGGTTCTTGGCGCGAAGCTCGCGCGGAACCGGTCCGAAGATACGGGTACCGATCGGTTCGCCTGTATTGTTCACCAGCACCGCAGCATTGGTGTCAAAACGGATCGTCGAACCGTCGGGGCGGTTAATGTCTTTGGCGACGCGGACAACGACTGCGCGGCGAACATCGCCTTTTTTCACGCGGCCGGTCGGAATCGCTTCCTTGATGGACACCACGATGATGTCACCAACGGACGCATAGCGGCGACCTGCGCCACCCAGCACCTTGATGCACTGGACGCGGCGCGCGCCGGAGTTGTCAGCGACCCGCAGATTGGACTGCATCTGGATCATGAGTCAGCTCCTTCGCCCGACACCAGTTCCCATGTCTTCAGTTTCGAGCGCGGTGGGCACTCCTGAATGGTCACCAGCTGGCCCTCGACGGCGACATTTGCCTCGTCGTGAGCGTGATACTTCTTCGAGCGGCGCACGATCTTCTTCATCACAGGATGAAGGAAGGTGCGGTCCACGCGAACCACAGCCGTCTTGTCCTGTTTCGTGGACACCACAACGCCTTCCATTACGCGTTTCGGCATGACTCTCTCCTACGCCCCGGTTTCCGCTTTGGCCTGTTCACGAAGGAGCGTCTGGACGCGCGCGATGTCGCGGCGGACTTCCTTCATTCGGGCCGTCTTTTCCAGCTGGCCGGTCGCCTGCTGGAAACGGAGGTTGAACTGTTCCTTCTTGAGCTGGACGAGCTGGTCTTTCAGCTGGTCGGAGCTCTTCGAACGCAAATCAGCGACTTTCATCTCTAGATCCCCTCAATGCGTTTGATGATCTTGGTCTTGATCGGCAGCTTGGCGGCGCCGAGCTTCAGTGCCTGGATCGCAACTGCGTCCGGGACACCGTCGATTTCGAACAGGATGCGGCCAGGCGCGACACGTGCGACCCAACGGTCGACGGAGCCCTTGCCTTTACCCATACGAACTTCGATCGGCTTCGCGGTCACAGGTGTGTCCGGGAAAATACGGATCCACACTTTGCCCTGACGCTTCATTTCGCGGGTCACAGCACGGCGGGTCGCTTCGATCTGGCGCGCAGTTACGCGTTCCGGCTCGAGCGCCTTGAGGCCAAAGCTTCCGAAGTTGAGCGACGTGCCGCCCTTGGAAGTTCCCGTGATCCGGCCCTTGAAGGCCTTACGGTATTTGGTGCGTTTTGGCTGCAGCATCGGTTACGCTCCTGCGCCTTGCGGGCCGGAAGCCGGACCACGCTGGTTTGTGCTACGAGCGCGAGCCTGGCCAGAATCTTCCGCCTTGCGGTCCTGTGCCGTTGGATCGTGCTCCATGATCTCGCCCTTGTAGATCCAGACCTTCACGCCAATGATGCCGTAGGTCGTCGCTGCTTCGGCGGTGCCATAATCGATGTCGGCGCGAAGCGTGTGCAGCGGCACGGAGCCTTCTGCATACTGCTCTGTGCGGGCGATTTCTGCGCCGCCGAGGCGACCGGAGACCATCACACGCACACCGAGCGCGCCAAGGCGCATCGAGTTCTGCATTGCGCGCTTCATGGCACGGCGGAAGGAACCGCGGCGCTCAAGCTGACGTGCAATATCTTCGGCAACCAGCGTCGCATCGATTTCCGGCTTGCGGATTTCGACCAGGTTCACGCGAACATCGTCTTCAGTCATCTTCGACAGCTTCTTGCGAAGCACTTCGATGTCTGCACCCTTCTTGCCGATCACGAGGCCCGGACGGGCTGTGTGGATCGTCACGATGCACTTCTTGTGCGGGCGCTCGATAATGATGCGCGAGATACCGGCCTGCTTCAGCTGGTTCTTGATTTCCTTGCGGATCTTCAGGTCTTCGTGGACGAGACGGCCATAGTCTGCCGGATCGGCATACCAGCGGCTGTCCCAGGTGCGGTTAACGCCCAGACGAAACCCGATCGGATTAATCTTCTGGCCCATTATGCGGCCTCCGCTTCAACTGATGAGTCGCGCAGCACGATGGTGAGCTGCGAGAAAGGTTTCACGATGCGAGCGGCACGGCCACGGGCACGAGCGCGGATCCGCTTCATGATCAGGTTCTTGCCCACATGCGCTTCAGCAACGATGAGACTATCGATATCGAGACCATGATTGTTCTCTGCATTCGACATCGCCGAATAGAGCGTCTTGTAGACGTCCTTGGCAGCGCGCTTGCGTGAGAACTTCATCTCATCCATCGCCTTCTGAACCGGCATGCCGCGAATCTGCTCGGCGAGCAGGTTCAGCTTTTGCGGGCTCGAACGATAGTTGCGCAGCACTGCGCGTGACTCGTTCGATGCCTGCTTAGGAGGGGCCTTAGGCTTTCCCATGGCTACTTCCTCTTCGCTTTCTTGTCGGCGCCGTGGCCATAGTAGGAACGTGTCGGCGCAAACTCACCGAACTTGTGCCCCACCATTTCCTCAGTGACGAGAACAGGAACAAACTTGTTGCCGTTGTGGACCTGAAAGTTCAGACCAACAAATTGCGGCATGATGGTCGAACGACGCGACCAGGTCTTGATAACTTCGCGACGCTCGGAGGCTTGCGCCTTCTCTGCCTTCTTGAGCAGATAGCCGTCGACGAACGGGCCTTTCCAGACGGAACGTGGCATGTCTCTCGCTCCTTAGCGTTTCGCGTTACGGCGGCGGATGATCAAACGATCCGAAGCCTGTGTCTTGCGGGTTTTAGGACCACGGGTTTTCTTGCCCCATGGGGTGACCGGGTGACGGCCACCGGATGTCTTGCCTTCACCACCACCGTGCGGGTGATCGATCGGGTTCATGGCAACACCACGCACTTTCGGACGCCGGCCAAGGTAGCGCGAACGGCCAGCCTTGGAGAGGACGCGGTTCATGTTGTCCGGGTTGGACACGGCACCGATGGTTGCAAGGCAGCTATCAGGCACCATGCGCAGCTCGCCCGAGGAGAGCTTGATCTGCGCATAACCGGCATCGCGGCCAACCAGCTGAACATAAGTCCCGGCCGAGCGTGCAATCTGCGCACCCTTCTGAGGCTTCATTTCAACATTGTGGATGATCGTACCGACCGGAATGTTCTTCAGCGGAAGCGCATTGCCCGGCTTGATATCGGCCGTCTTGGACGTGATGACCTTGTCACCGACAGCCAGGCGCTGCGGCGCAATGATGTAAGACAACTGGTCGTCGTCATACTTGATCAGAGCGATGAACGCGGTGCGGTTCGGATCATACTCAAGGCGCTCGACAGTCGCGGAGATATCCCAGCGCGTGCGCTTGAAATCGATCTTGCGATAGAGACGCTTTGCGCCGCCGCCGATGCCGCGAGCCGTGACACGGCCACGATTGTTACGACCACCCGACTTGGTCAGGCCCTGGGTCAGCGATTTGACCGGGCGACCCTTGTGCAACTCTGACTTGTCGACAATGACAAGTTGGCGCTGGCCAGGTGACGTCGGATTGAAAGTCTTGAGTGCCATCTTGCTCTCCTACAGTCCCGTCGTGATGTCGACGGACTGACCGTCTTTCAGAGTGACAATCGCCTTCTTCGTGTCAGAGCGATAACCAAGACGACCGCGGAAGCGCTTTGTCTTGCCCTTGACCTTGATCGTGTTGACCTTGGTCACATCAACTTTGAACAGCGCTTCAACGGCTTCCTTGATCTCTTTCTTGTTGGAAGAGAGCGGAACCGAAAAGACGACCTTGTTTTCCTCAGCGAGCAGCGTTGCTTTTTCCGTGATGTGCGGAGCCAGCAGCGTGTCGTAATTATGTGCTTTCACGTCAGCCATGGTCTATTTTCCTTCCTTGGCTGTCGTTTCGAAACGCGCGCCAATACCTTCGAGCGCCGACTTCGTGACAACGAGCTGCTTGCGGCGCATCACGTCGTAAACATTCAGGCCAGCAACAGGCAGGACATCAATATTCGGGATATTGCGGGCTGCCTTGGCGAAATTCTCGTCAACTTCCGTGCCACCAATGATCAGCGCATTCACGACGCCGAGCGCTTTGAACTTGGCCGAAAGCTCTTTGGTTTTAGCAGCATCAAGCTTCGCATCATCGAGCACGATCAGCGAACCGTCCTTGACCTTAGACGACAGGGCATGCGCCAGGGCGAGCTTGCGGACCTTCTTTGGAAGATCGTGAGCATGGCTGCGAACTTTCGGGCCGTGCGCCACAGCGCCGCCAACAAAGATCGGGGCATTGCGCGAACCGTGACGAGCGCCGCCGGAACCCTTCTGGCGAATGAACTTCTTGGTCGTAACCGAGACTTCATCGCGCGTCTGGGTCTTGTGCGTGCCAGCCTGACGCTTGGCAAGCTGCCAGCGGACCGTGCGGTGCAGCAGATCAGCGCGAATATCCTCGAGACCGAAGACAGCCGCATCAACCGTCGCCTTGCCGGCGGCTTTACCGTCGAGAGTTTTGACTGCGAGTTCCATTATTCACCACCCTCTTTGAGCAGTTTCTTGAGCAGGTCCTGGTCAACCTTCGCGCGCGGCTTGCCGCCCGCGAGAATGTCCTTAGCCTGACCAACCCAGTCATCGTTTGCTGCGCTTTCCGCAACACCAAGCTCTTCGAGAAGCGCGGTACGCTCATCGTCCGCCATGGCCACGAAACCGGAAAGAGTACCAAGACCCTTTTCTTTCAGCTCCGCTTCCGTCTTCTCACCGACGCCGTCGATCAGGACGATATTGTCAGCAGCCGAGCCTTCGATTTTCGGAGCAGCAGTCTCACCCTTGGAAGCTGCCGCGCGGAACGAACCCTCAGCTGGCGCATCAGCGTGAAGCGCTTTTTTGACCGCATCACGAACTTCGACGTAGGAGCCATCATGACCGGGAATAGCACCCCGGACCAGGATAACGCCGCGATCGGCATCGGTGCGAATGATTTCGAGGTTTTGCACGGTTACGCGCTCAACACCATAATGACCGGCCATCTTCTTACCCTTGAAGACCTTGCCCGGATCCTGGCACTGACCGGTTGAACCAAGCGCGCGGTGAGAGATCGAAACACCGTGCGTCGCGCGCAGGCCACCGAAGTTCCAGCGCTTCATCGCGCCAGAGAAGCCACGGCCCAGCGAAACACCCGCAACATCGACACGCTGGCCGACAGCAAAATGATCAGCCAGCACCTCAGCGCCAACCTCTGGCAGCGCATCGCCCTTCACGCGGAACTCAACGAGCTTGCGCTTTGGCGCGACGCCAGCCTTCGCAAAGGCCTCACGCTGCGACTTTGCCGTGCGCTTGGCCTTGGCCTCGCCCGCACCCATCACGACAGCTGTGTAGCCATCATTACGGGTGACAGTCACTTTTTCTTTTTTCTTGCCGCGATTGACACTGACTTCACGGTCCTCATCAGTCCGCAGACCGACGACCTGGCAGCCATCAAGCGACAAGACCGTCACAGGAACGTGGCGGCCATCTTCGTTGAAGATGCGGGTCATGCCGAGCTTGCGGGCAATGACACCGGAACGTTGAGCCGGAAGGGCCATCTTAGCGCGCTCCCTCAAGTTTGATCTCGATGCCGACACCAGCCGAAAGGTCGAGCTTCATCAGCGCGTCCACGGTTTGCGGTGTTGGGTCGACGATGTCGAGAATGCGTTTGTGCGTACGGATTTCGAACTGATCGCGCGACTTCTTGTCGATGTGCGGCGAACGGTTCACCGTAAAACGCTCGATACGGGTTGGCAGAGGAATCGGGCCACGCACATCAGCGCCAGTGCGCTTTGCGGTGGACACGATTTCCTTCGCCGACAGATCGAGGGCGCGGTGATCGAAGGCTTTCAGCCTGATCCGGATATTTTGTTTTTCCATCGTACGGTATCCCGTCCACATGAATGACGCGCCACGGCGCACGCTTAAGGAGCGCCCGGTCGCAATCGGCTGAATTGTCTGTTCTCGGTGGGAAGCGTTTGCCGTAACAGGCACTGCCGACCCTTCGAAGGCCGCGGTGTATGGGATATGCAGCCCGGCGTCAACAGCGTGTGACGATTTCTTTGCAGCGTTCTGCAGTCAGACCGAAGGCACGGGACATCGCTTAAGCTCCGCTATACGTATAGAGGGGTATGAAACACGCCTCAACGCGTAAGAAGGCATCGACCGAATGAGCCAGGACCTCTATGAAGCCGCCCGCGCAGTCCGTGAAAACGCCCATGCGCCCTACTCCAATTTCAGGGTCGGAGTCGCCATCCGCTCCAGTTCTGGCATCTTTGTCGGCTGCAATGTGGAGAATGCGTCCTATCCGGAAGGCAATTGCGCCGAGTCGGGCGCGATCTCGGCGATGATCGCTGGTGGTGACGTCGAAATTCTCGAAGTGCTCGTTTACGGTGAAGCCGACACACCTGTCGCCCCCTGTGGTGGCTGTCGCCAGAAACTTGCAGAATTCTCCAGTCCATCCGTGCCGGTGAAACTCGCCGGTCCCGAGGGCGTGCGCGTGGAAATGACGGTAGGCGAACTGCTGCCTGCGGCCTTCTCGCTGAAATAGCCCCGTTTGCGCACTGAATTAGAATCAAGGCCTCAAAACACCATAAAAAAAGGGCCGCTCCCTTTTGGAAGCGGCCCTTGATGCTTTGATCCCTGCTTCGGCTGTGCCTTCGCGATGGATCAGGCTCAGGGCTGCTGTGCCCTGATGCCGTGTCTTATTTCTTCACGCTGGAGACGACGCCGGCACCGACGGTGCGGCCGCCTTCGCGGATCGCGAAGCGGAGGCCCTGGTCCATCGCGATCGGTGCGATCAGCTCAACGTCCATTTTGACGTTGTCGCCCGGCAGAACCATTTCCTTGTCCGCTGGAAGCTGGACAACACCCGTCACATCCGTCGTACGGAAGTAGAACTGTGGACGGTAGTTGGTGAAGAATGGCGTGTGACGGCCACCCTCTTCCTTGGTCAGGATGTAGGCTTCAGCTTCGAACGTCGTGTGCGGCGTGATCGAACCCGGCTTGCAGAGAACCTGCCCGCGCTCAACACCCTCACGGTCGATACCGCGGATCAGCGCGCCGATATTGTCGCCAGCCTGGCCCTGGTCGAGCAGCTTGCGGAACATCTCGACGCCCGTAACGGTCGTCTTCTGCGTGTCGCGGATACCAACGATCTCGACTTCTTCACCAACCTTGATGACGCCTGTCTCGACGCGGCCGGTCACAACCGTCCCACGGCCGGAGATCGAGAACACGTCCTCGACAGGCATCAGGAATGGCTTGTCCAGCGGACGCTCTGGCGTCGGGATGTAATCGTCGACAGCCTTCATCAGCTCGAGGATCTTCTCCTTGCCGATATTCTCGTCGCGGCCCTCAACAGCGGCAAGCGCCGAACCGGAGATGATCGGAATGTCGTCGCCCGGGAAGTCATATGAGGACAGGAGTTCACGAACTTCCATCTCGACGAGCTCCAGGAGCTCCTCGTCATCGACCTGGTCGACCTTGTTCATGAAGACAACCATGGCTGGCACACCAACCTGCTTGGCCAGCAGGATGTGCTCACGCGTCTGTGGCATCGGGCCATCAGCGGCGTTCACAACCAGGATCGCGCCGTCCATCTGCGCCGCACCGGTGATCATGTTCTTCACATAGTCAGCGTGGCCCGGGCAGTCGACGTGCGCATAGTGACGGTCTTCCGTCTCATACTCGACGTGCGCCGTGTTGATGGTGATACCGCGTGCTTTTTCTTCCGGCGCATTGTCGATGTCCGCATAGGACTTCGCCGCACCGCCGTAAACTTCCGCAAGCGTCATCGTGATCGCCGCTGTCAGCGTCGTCTTGCCGTGGTCAACGTGACCAATCGTGCCAATGTTTACGTGAGGCTTGTTGCGCTCAAACTTTGCCTTGGCCATGCATGGCCTCCTCTAGCTACTGCCCGGCCCGCCGGACACTCAGGTTTTCCTTTTACCAGCGGGCCTTTGATTCCCGTTGAAGCGGGCGACATACACACGCGCGCGCGTGCTTTCAAGCATCCTTGTCAATTCAAGCGCAGGCGGCGGTGTTGGGTCTTGACAGCAAAGCGCCCCAAGTGTCCCTGCAAAGCCATGACGAATGATACCGCATTCCATACTTTCGGCACGAAAGACACCTTCGAAGCCGATGCGGCCTACTGGATCGAAACACGCCTTTCCGATGCCCTTTCACGGCGCGGCAAGGCCAGCCTGTTCTGTTCTGGCGGCTCCACACCCGGCCCGATTTACGAGGCCCTCTCGGAGCGTGAACTCGACTGGGAGAACGTGACCGTTGGCCTTGCCGATGAGCGCTGGGTCGAGGACAGCCACGAGGCGTCGAACGGCGCGCTGGTCCGGCGCACACTGATGCAGAACAAGGCAGAAGACGCGACCTTCCTGCCGATGAAAACAGATGCCGCTTCGGCGTTCGGCGCAGAAGCTGACCTCAACCGGATTTATGGCCCTGTCGCCGAGACGATCGACATCCTGGTGCTGGGCATGGGCCCGGATGGCCACACCCTGTCATGGTTCGCTGATGCCAAGGGGCTTGGCGCGGCGACCGACCCCGGCAACATGATGTCGGTTGCCGCCATCGACGCCCCGAAGACCGACGTGACCGGCGACATTACCGAGCGCATGACGCTGACCTATCCGGCTGTGGCACGCGCCCGGCACATCCTGCTGATGATTACTGGCGACAAGAAGCGCCAGGTCTATGACCGCGCCGATCCGAGCCATGCCGTCACCCTGATGCGCAAGGCCGCTGGCGACGCGCTGACTGTATTCTACCGTTCCTGAAGAGGTTTTCGATGTCCCTGACGCCCCATGCCGACCGCCTGAAGCCTGCCCCTTTTCGCGACATCCTGAAGGCCCGCCGAGACATGCAACCGCTCGAAGCGGCCGGATGGACGGTGGATACATCGCGGCAATATCTCGATGCGGCTGCGGTCGAAAGCCTGAATGAGACCGCGAGGGCGAAAGACCTGGAAGGCGCTGTCCGCCGGTTGTTTGCAGGCGACAAGGTCAACCCGTCCGAAGGGCGCGCTGCCATGCACTGGGCGCTGCGCACCCCCTCGCCATCTGGCAGCGAGGAGACCCGTGCCCATGAGTCAGTGCAGGCTGCCGAAGCGCTGGCCGCAGATATAGCGAACGGCACGAAAACCGCCCCATCCGGCAAGCCATTCCGGGCAATTGGGCATGTCGGGATTGGCGGCTCGGATTTCGGGCCTCGCCTGGTCGCAGATGCCTTTCACGACAGCCGCCTCAAAGGCATTGAGCTGCGCTTCTGCGCGAATCTCGACCCGCTTGACCTGACACTTGCCCTGGACGGGCTAGACCCGTCTGAAACACTGGTCATCGGCGTTTCGAAATCATTCGGCACCGAAGAGACGCTCTACAACATATCGCGGGCCCGCGACTGGCTGAAGGCATCGGTCGGGGCTGACTGGGCCGGGCATTTTGCACTTGTGACGGCCAATCCGGCGCGCGCCACCGACTGGCTCGACGGCGCCGACGGACTGATCCTGGACCTGCCGGAAAGCATTGGCGGGCGGTTCTCGATCTGGTCTGCCGGTTCGCTCGCCTGCTCGATTACGCTGCAAAGCGACATCATGGCCGATTTTCGCAAGGGCGCCGCCGCCATGGATGACCATGTCCGCTCCGCGCCGCTGGTGTCCAACCTCGCCATGCAGCTTGCCCTGCTCGACTACTGGAACGCGTCTTACATGGGGTTTGGCGCCCGCGCCCTGCTCGCCTATTCGCGGCGGTTGCGCCTGTTGCCAGCCTATCTCCAGCAGCTCGAAATGGAATCAAACGGCAAGTCCGTCGGGCCGGATGGCCAAGCGGCGGCGCTGGCGACCGCTCCGTTGCTCTGGGGCGGAGAAGGTACGATTGGCCAGCACTCCTACCATCAGTGGCTGCACCAGAGCCCAACGATCATGCCGGCCGAATTCATTATCGCGCCGGGCGCCACAAGTGACCCTGAAGGCGTGACCGGCCTGACAGCGCATGCCCTGGCGCAGGCCGAAGTCCTCGCGAATGGCCGGACGCTGGAGGAAGTGCAGGCAGAAGAGCCAGACCTGCCGCTTAAGATCGCCGCGCAGAAAGTACACGCTGGCGGGCGACCATCCACCGTTTTCCACGCACCGCAGCTCGATGCGTTCCGGCTTGGCAGCCTGATCGCACTGTTTGAACACCGTACATATCTTTCCGGTGTTCTCTGGGGGCTGAACAGTTTCGACCAGTGGGGCGTCGAGGCCGGAAAAACGATGGCCGGCCAGCTCAAGCCCGCCATCCGGGGCATGCGCAAGGCCGATGACCCGTTTACGCAGGCGCTGATCGAACAGATGCGTGACTGATACAAAAAAGCCCCCCGGACATCCGGAGGGCTTTTTGATGTTGGCTGATGCCGTGTGAGACGATCAGCTGATCTTGTCGACCTGTGCGTAATCGAGATCGACCGGCGTTGCGCGGCCGAAGATCGACACCGAAACCTTGAGCCGGCCTGCCGCTTCGTCGACTTCTTCCACGCCGCCTTCGAAGCCCTGGAAAGCGCCTTCATTCACACGAACCTGCTCACCGATCTCGAAGGAGACCTGCGGGCGTGCGCGTTCGGACACAGGCTCATCTGCCGTGCCGAGAATGCGGTCGACTTCGCGCTGGGGCACTGGAAGCGGGCGCTTGCCGCCCTCGGCACCAAGGAAACCGGAGACTTTCGGCGTGTCGCGGACGAGGTGGTAGACATCATCGGTCAACGTCGCCTTGAGCAGGACGTAGCCCGGGAAGTAGCGCTTCTCGACGGTCTTCTTCTTGCCGCGGACGATCTCCACGACCTCTTCTGTCGGCACTTCGATCTCTTCGATCAGCTCGGACAGGTTTTTCATCCCCGCCTGATCGCGGATCGCCTGGGCGACCTTTTTCTCAAAATTCGAATAGGCGTGAACGATATACCATTTGGCCTCGGCCATGTGCGGGGCTCTCCTTGAAAACTGTTAGGCGCCAAATCCGGTAATAAACCGGATCAGGGCATTGATGCCGAGATCTGCGACGAAAAGAAAAAGTGCGACAATGGTCGACATGATAACGACCATGATGGTCGCCTGAACCGTCTCGGTCGGCGATGTCCAGGTGACTTTCTTGCCTTCCGCCTCAACCTGGCGGGCGAACGTCATCGGATCCACGCTTTTTTTCTTGTCCTTGTCGGCCATCAATCAATTCCTGAAAGTCGGGGGTTTAGCGGTCTCGGCCACATTCGGCAACGCCTTAGCCCGCATTGTTGTCATTGTGAAGTCATGTGGGTGCACGAAGTGCAGGCAGCAAGCATCCGGCCCGGCGAATCAATGCCCGGACCAGGCCGCACATGGGTGGCCGGGAACGTCGGTCTGGAGGGCGAACAGACTGCCGGCAAAGGGCTGCGCATCCATCTGGAAAGCGGTGAGGCCGGTTCGCGCTGTCGTGACATAGAGGGTCTTCATATCCTTGCCGCCAAAGCAGCAGGCTGTGGGCCGGCTGGTCGGGAACCTGACCACCTGGTCGATTCGTCCATCGGGGCTGTAGCGGACAATCCGGCTGCCATCCCACTCGGCGTTCCAGACATACCCGTCGACATCAATAGCTGAACCATCCGGGTAGCCGGCGCCGGAACTGGTGGTCGCGAAGACCCGGCGATTGGTCAGCTCCAGCGGGGCTTCAAAATCGAAGGACAGGATTTCCTGTTCCGCCGTATCAGAGGTGTAGAGCGTCGCGCCACTGGGTGAAAAACAGACGCTGCTCGGAATGATGACTGGTGGAATGTTGAGCCGCTCAACGGCGCGATCCGAGGCCAGCCTGTACCAGGCGCTGCGAGCATCGGCCTCATCGCCGTCCATCGTCGCAAACCAGAAGCTGCCATCCGGGGCAACGCCGCCAGAATTTATGCGATTGCCTTCAGGCTCCCCCTCAAGACTGGCGAGACGCGTATATTCTTCCGTGGCGACATCGAACAACCCGACCTCAAGATTCCCGGCCATCATCAGCTCACCAGCGGCCAGCGCGATGACGCTTGCCTTGATGGGCAGGTCATACCGGCGGGTGTTGCCGGTTTTCGGATTGTAGCGATGCAGTTTGGCGCGTTTCGGGTCGACCCACCATAACAGGCCTTCGGACGCGCTCCAGACAGGGCTCTGGCCGAGAAGGCAACTTGTCGGGGCAACGCATTGTGGATCGGTGCTGTTCATTCGATCTCCATAGGCCGAGCCGAGGCAAAGAAAAAGCCAGCCCGTGCGAGGCTGGCTTTTTGCGCTAGTCCTGAATGGTCAGCAATCAGTGAAAATTCACAGAATTACGGTCACCGACATCGGGCGTCTTGTCTTTCAGGTTTGCCTTGGTGATCTCATAGGCAAAGGTGATCGGGTTCTTGTCCGATGCCCAGATCGAGGCGTTCTTCGGAGTGAAACGCAGCAGGGTCAGGTCGGGATCGGTCTTGCCGCCCTCGAACCATGCGGCCACAGGCGCACTCCAGAACTTCTCGATGCGCTTGTCGTCATGATCGACCCGCAGCTCGCCCATCAGGCAGGCCTGGTAGTCTTTTTCAACAGCGCACATATGCACGTCGCCGCCGCCGGAACCGAGCGTCTTCACGAGCTCTGACGACTTGCTGGTGTAAAACCAGATCGTTCCGGTCTCTTCTTCCACCTGAGGCGCCATGGGCTGCATGTGCTGGGCCGGGTCTGGCGAGCCAAGCATCACCATGTGGAGATCGTCGAGGTGACGGAACAACTGGTCCTTCGGATTTTTCTTGAGTTCTTCAATGTTGGCCATTGGTCATATCCTTTCTGAATAGATCCGTGCATTAGGAGCCGACTAGGCCGCGGGTCGCGCGGCGAGCCAGACGGCATGGACCAGACCGGGCACGTAGCCGAGAATGGTCAGGACGATATTGATTAGAAACTGTGTGCCGATACCGCGCGACAGCGCGACGCCGAGTGGCGGCAGCAGGATCGACAGTATGATGATGAGAATCTGGTTTCCGGAAGCCGTTCCGGTCTGGGTCGTCATGGTAAATATCCTTCCGGGCGTGAATGAGGGGCTGAATTGAAATGGGGCGGCGCCTTGATAAGACAGCCGCCCCGAATTCCTGGGTCTTCCAAAAGCGTCTACAGTACGCTTCGACCTCGAATGGCGCGTGCCACGAAGCTCAGGACGAGCAGTGCGAGGAACACGAAGAAGAGGATCTGTGCGATACTAGCCGAGGCGCCGGCGATGCCACCGAAACCGAAAACTGCGGCGATGATCGCCAGTACGAAAAAAGTAAGTGCCCAACCAAGCATGATGTTTCTCCTTATCTAATTTGGCGTGTGCTAAACGGCCTTTCACCGATGCGGAAACAACGGGGGCCCTGACCTTCCGGTTCCAGAATTTATTTTTGGAACGAAGCGCGCGGAGGTTCGTTTATTGGGCCTGTTCAAGCGAGAGGAATTCCAAGATGAAGAAGAACATTTTCCTGGTAACCGGACTTAGCCTGATGGCCCTCATGGCCGCTGCCTGCAACACTGTTCAGGGTGCTGGCCAGGACGTCGAAGCCACGGGCGACGCGATCGAAGAAGCAGCAGAAGACAATGGCGCAACCTGAGCCAGACTTCAGGTTTGACGAGATCAAGCGCGGCTCCGATGGGGCCGCGCTTTTTTTGGAGTTGAGAGAAAAGAGACGAGAGAGCCGCAGGAACGGATCGTTTTCCTTTCACCTGCCCGGCTTGTTCGGCGGGATCAGGCGGGGTCCTGCACCTTGTCGCAAGGTATGTATGTGAGGAGATAGACGGCCGGACGGATCGACGCTCTGGCGACTTTACGCTGGCCGTTCCTGAGACAGGACCAGAATGCCACGCAGGCGACACTGAGCATCGAAAACACGATATCCAGACGCGATAAACCGCCCAGCCTGCGGAAGACATGAGCAACATCGCCCAGAGGCCCTATGGCCGGCTGATACGTTGGTTTACGCGGAGATAAAGTGTTCGTCATGTTTGAGTTACGCGCAGGCCCTATTGGCGGTTCCCGGCGCGGAACGGAAAGCTGCTGACGGCGTTTGTCTGGTGTTATTCGCGACATAAAAGTCACTGAGAGGAATTTCCGAAATGGTCAAAAATCACGGCAATTCGATCAAGGATGACAAGCTCTATGAGGAGCTGCGAGACGACGGCAAGTCCAAGGAGACTGCCGCCCGCATTGCCAACGCCAAGGCCAATCCGGATCAGCACCCCTCAAAAAAGGGTGGCAAAGCCCCTCCTTATGAAGACTGGACGGTCGATGAGCTCCATGAACGTGCGGCCGAACTTGATATTGAGGGACGATCCGACATGAACAAGAACGAGCTTATCAAGGCGTTGCGGACCAAATAGATGAGCATCCCGGTCCTGATCAATCCACGCTCTGGCAGCGTGCCCGTCAACGCGCCAGACCTTGTCAGCGCACTTCTCGCCGATCTTGGGGAGACTTGTGATATCATCCTGCTCGATGGCGAAGATATCATCTCGCCGATTGAAGAGTGCATTGCCAAATCACCCGACCTTGTCATCGTATGGAGCGGTGATGGTACGGCGGCCTGCACACTTGAACGGCTCGGCCCGGATGGTCCGCCCATCCTGCCCCTGCCAGGCGGCACGATGAACCTCTTCCACAAACAGATCCATGGCGGCCCCTGCGAGTGGGACGAATGCCTGCGCAAGGGCCTGACTGAGGGCCAGATGATTGATGTACCAGCTGGATGCGCTGGCGATCGCAGGTTCTATGTCGCTGCCATGGCTGGCAATCTGACAGACCTGACCGGGCCGCGTGAAGCTATCCGTGAAGGCCATATCCTGGAAGCGCTTGAAAAGCTGTCCGGCAGCGACCTCCTTGACCTGCGCAGCTCCATGACATTTTCCGCCAAGGGCGAAAATGGCGAGACGGACAAAGGGTTTGCTACGGCAGCCGCAATGTTTGTCGGCGAGCAAAACGAACGGGATTTCGAGTTTGCCTATATTGACCCGGACAACCCGCTGGAACTGGCCGCGGCCGGGTTTGGCGCCCTGTTCTCTGACTGGCGCGAAGCAGCTGGTGTCACGGTCCTGCGCCGCTCGAATGTTTGCCTCGAGCACCAGAAAGGTCTTGAATTGAGGGTCACGCTGGACGGAGAACCCGTCCGGCTGGAATCCGGAACAGTGTTCAGCCGGATCAGTAAAGCTGGGCGAGCCATATCTGCACGGTGCGAATGACCAAGATTATCCAGGTTGCCGACATTCATTTTGGAACGGAAAACCCACACGCCCTGTCAGCTTTTGAAACGATTGCTGGGGCGCTGGAGGCTGATGCCCTTGCGGTATGCGGTGATCTTACCCAACGCGGCAAACGTTCGGAGTTCCAGGCGGCGCTCGACTGGTTGAAACAGTTCGACATGCCGCAGCTCGTGGTTGCTGGCAATCACGATACCCCCCTGCTCAACCTTTATGAGCGCGTCGTCTCGCCGTTCGAGCGTCACGATTCCTATTTCAGCCAGCATGCCGGGCCGGTCGAGGTCGGCAAGGCGGTTCTGACCGGCATGAATACAGCGCGTGGGTGGCAAACGCGAAGCAACTGGGCCGAGGGCTCGGTCAATCTCGAACAGCTTGAAGACGCCATTGCAGATGCCAACTCGGCTGAGGCCGAGACCGGCGTCCTGATCTGCCACCACCCTTTCCTGTCACCGCCCGATGCACCGATGCGCACCGAAACCAAACGCGGCCACAGGGCCAGCCGGCGACTGGCGCAGAGCAAGGTGCGTTTCCTGCTGACCGGGCATGTCCACGCTCCATCGGTCACTGTCGTTGATCATGATGACGAAGCCTATGTCGCCGTGTCAGCCGGCACGCTTTCGACGCGCCTGCGGTCCAGCCCGGCAAGCTTCAACCTGATTGACCTGAACGGACCGCATGCGACCGTCACCGTCTTCAATCTGCATGGTGACCGCTTCGTCGCTGAGAAGCCGCATGTCCTGAATGAATTATCGCCGGCGGAAGAAACGCATCTCGAAGTCTGAAAAGCGTTCTAGAAGTTCGTGGACTTCATCTCTGCGGCCTCAGTCGGCATACGAAGTTCAACATGGTAGCCCGTACCCGGTGTCGATTTGACCTGCACCTTGCCGCGCAGCTGTTTTGCGAAGGCCGACATCAGTCTTGACCCAAGGCCTGTGGACGTTGACGACGCTTCCGCATCCGCCTCCGAGCCCGCGCCGTCATCATTGATCTCCAGCACGATTTCTTCGCCTTCTTCGTAAAGCAGGACGGTGATCGTGCCGCCGCCCTCATTGAAGGCATACTTCATCGCATTCGTGACAGCCTCGAGGATAAACAGGGCAATCGGGATCGCGTCATCGGCCGGCCGGTCAATTTCCACGATGTCGCTTTTGATATCGACATGGATTTCATCCATGCCGAGCGCGCCCGCCAGGTGCGACAGCAGCGCATCCAGGAAGGGCCGCATATGCACGGTTTCAAGGCGTTCATGCTGGTAAAGTGTCTGGTGGACGATGGAGAGCGCATCAATCCGGTGACGTGCCGCAGAGATCACTTCACGCGCCGCAGGGTCACGAACCTGGCGGCGCTGCAGGTTGAGGAAACTCGCGACGATCTGCAGGTTGTTTTTTACCCGATGGTGGATTTCCTTGACCGCCGCATCACGTGTCGCCAGCGCTGATCGCAGTATCCCGTCGCGCTCCGCGATCCGGTTGGCCATACGGTCGAACGTATGCGCGAAGCTGGAGATCTCATCCGGGGCGTTGTCGAACTCTTCGCCGATACGGAAATTGTAATGGCCCTCGCCATAAATCAGGGCGAGACGCCGCAGGCGGGCCAGCCACTTCAACACCAGTCCATCGACGGCGAGCCATGCCGCAATAAGGGCAAGCGTGAAGGACAGGAGCGGAATACCAACCGATTCGATCGGTTCCAGCGTGAATTCGCTGAACAGGCCGGGCGAGGGCCGGGAAATGACCGCATACATCCGCCCTTCGACGATGGTCCGCACCACAATGTCGATTGATCCGAAGCGCTCGGTCTGGGTGACGAACAGAACGCCATCCTCGTCGCCCGTGGCCTGCCTGATCCAGTCACCATTTATGCCGACAATCCTGGCGCTGCCGAACACCTGCCCGTCGCCATCCGAGAGCGCGAGTTCCACATCTTCCGGCAGATTGGTCAGCCTGACCGTGCGGACAAGTTCTTCAGTTCGCAGCGGGAACGCGATGACACCCTTGAAGTTGCCGCTCTCATCCTCGACGCGCCGCATGACCGAAAACAGCCATGCCTGGCTTTGAGGGCCAAAGAAGGCGTCGGTCCGTACGGTTGTCTGCCCGGCTTTCAGTCGTTCGTAGGCATCAGGCTGGGCAACCGGCACGCCGGCTTCGCCAATCGCGGAACACTTAGACACGCCCTCAGCGTTGAAATATGCAATATTCGATAGCTGGGGGATACGCGGTGACAGGGTCTTGAAAACCGCTTCACACTCCCCGTTCGACAGGTCGGGTATGTAAATCTGCTGCAGCGTGTCGACTGTAGAGAGAACCTGCTCGATTTCGTCGATGGCCCGGTCAGCAATTTCGATCAGGCCATTGCGCCGTTCAGCGCGTGAGTCCTGCGCATTCAGATACGACCGAAACCCTGCGAACAGCAGGATCGGCGTAAGTGCGGCTGCGATTGTAAAAAGCAATCGCAGCCGCAACGAGCCACTTTTGGGCGCTTCTACGGTTTCAGGCGTCTGCCGGGATGTCACGCGAAAGTTCGTCCGCCTGTCTCATGATGTCATCAAAAGCTTCAGAAGCACGAAGCTGGTCTTTTCCGGAGAAGCCGGTCTGGCTTTCCATGACTTCCAGCAATGCTTTTCGCGCCCGGCTGACCCGGCTCTTGATCGTGCCGACGGCACATTCGCAAATCTCTGCGGTTTCCTCGTAGGAGAGACCGCCAGCACCGACCAGGATCAGCGCTTCACGCTGGTCTTCCGGCAGTACGGCAAGGCCGTTGCGGAGCGATAGCAGGTCGAGCGCCGAGGACGGATCGTCATTCGCGACCAGCGTTGCTTCAGCCACTTCCGGGTCGAGCTGCTGGCGACGCCAGCTGCGACGTTTCTCGGAATAAAAGAGATTACGCAGGATCGTGAAGGACCACGCCTTCAGGTTTGTCCCCGGCTGATA
Source organism: uncultured Hyphomonas sp. (assembly GCA_964556825.1). Taxonomy (GTDB): domain Bacteria; phylum Pseudomonadota; class Alphaproteobacteria; order Caulobacterales; family Hyphomonadaceae; genus Henriciella. The sequence continues at coordinate 26,673 of CAZKXJ010000001.1, forward strand.
GCTGGCACGGGCTTTCCATGCTTTCAGCATGGCTTCCTGCGCCAGGTCATCAGCGGCGGTCGCGTTGCCACAAAGGCTTCTCGCGAACGCGCGGAGGTGGGGGATCAGACCGGCAAGTTCTGTTTTGAAGGCCTGATCATCGAGGGTCGGCTTTGTCAAAACTGTCTCTATTTCGATTTGGAGGTCTTATCTGCTTGCTCCAGCAGACTTAGGAATTCGTCTGGAACGGGTTCGCTCGTGACATCATCGTACAATCTACGCAGCTGATCGCCGATCCGCTTCTGCTGGACCTTGCGTGACCGGCCTGCATCTGCATCCGGCTTGGCATCCTTGCTCATATGGCTCGCTCTATAACTCATTGATCCCCGGGGAATTTGGTTCGTCGACTGGCACAATAAACCTTCCCACACATGAAAGTTCCATAATAGGGTCAATTTTTCTGCAGTGGGTTGCAACCTTTTTCCGACAGACCAGTTAATGGTGTAATGTAATCCAAGAGGGTAATGATGAGTCTCGTTGAGCAATTTGGTCCGCACCTGCCTTATCTGCGGCGTTACGCGCGCGCACTAACGGGGAGTCAGGCAAGCGGCGACTCCTATATTCGCGCGTCCCTGACTGCGCTGGCTGAAGATCCAACACAGGTGACCGATGAGCTTCCGCCGCGCCAGGCGCTGTATCGCTTTTTCCATGTCATCTGGGGTAGCACCGGTGCCCGTCTCGAACAGCCTGCCGGTGGCAGTGGCACACCAGAGACAAAACTTCAGGCGCTTGCGCCGGTCGAACGCCAGGCTTTCCTGCTGACGGCTCTAGAGGGTTTCCAGGTCAGTGAAGCGGCAACCATCCTCGGCAAGACCAGCCAACAGGTCGAAGAACTGATCGCCAAAGCGCACGCCGATATTGAAGCCTCGCTTTCGACCAAGGTGCTGATCATCGAGGATGAGCCGATTATTGCGGCCGACCTTGAAAGCCTTGTTGAAGAACTCGGCCACGAAGTGACCGGCAATGCGACTACGCACACTGAAGCCGTCGCCATGGCCCGCGCCAATCCGCCGGGCCTGATTCTGTGCGATATCCAGCTCGCCGACAATTCATCCGGGATTGATGCAGCTCATGACATCCTCAAGGAAATGGATGTGCCGATCATTTTCATCACGGCCTTCCCTGAGCGCCTGCTGACCGGTGAACGTCCAGAGCCAACCTATCTCATTCCAAAGCCATTCCAGGAAAACACCGTCAAGGCCGCAATCGGCCAGGCCTTGTTCTTCCATCCGTCCGAACAATCGGTCGCCGCTGAATAGCCTGCGGGAACAGCCTCTCTCCTGTGGCGTTGGCTACGGGAGAGAGCGCAGATGAACGAATTACTCCAGACCGCAGTAAACCGAATGGATCTGGCCGTTGACGCCGATCCTGACCTCAAGCAGATCAAGAGACTTCTTTCGCTCCCCCACGAAATAGTGGAGCGCGAACTGATGCTGCGCTCTGACAGCGGAGAGACCCGCTATGCGCGCGCCTGGCGGTGCCGCTACAACACGCTGAAAGGTCCGACCAAGGGCGGCGTGAGATTCGCGTCGGATGCGACCAGTGACGAAGTCTCCCGTCTCGGCTTTCTCATGACATTGAAGTGCGCCCTCCTCGACCTGCCTTTTGGCGGAGCGAAAGGCGCTGTTCGCATTGATCCGCGCACGCTGAGCCATAAGGAACGCTACCAGTTGGCCGAAGCCTATGGTGAGCTCTACTCCGACATTTTGAGACCGGGCAATGATGTCGCGGCGCCGGACGCGGCCACAGCTCCTACTGACATGGAAGCCATGCTGAGCGGCATTGAGCAAGTGGTGAACGGCGAGTCCCGCGGCGCCATCACAGGCAAGCCGCAGGATCTTGGCGGCATCTCACTGCGCAGGGGGGCTACGGGCCGAGGCGCCCTATTCGTTCTCAAGAAACTGCAGGATGATTTCGGCGTGGAGCTGAATTCATGCCGCATCGCCGTCCAGGGCATGGGCAGGATCGGGCTTCAGTTCGCAAGGTCAGCCGCCAGCGCAGGCGCAACAATCGTCGCCATCTCCGACAGCCAAGGCACCCTCCGCAACCCCGCTGGCCTCGATATCGAGCAGCTCACCAAAGACAAGCAGGATGGCGTCGTCGATTATAATGATGGTCCGGATGCCATACTGGAAACCGAAGCGGAAATTCTCTGCCTCGCCGCCATGTCCGATGCCCTGACGGAGCAGAACGCAACTGTCCTGAACTGCGCACTGGTCATCGAGATCGCCAATGCTGCCATCAATCCGGGGGCCGACGAAATCCTCAGGAACCGTGATATCCGGGTGGGTCCCGACCTGCTTTTCAATTCAGGCGGCGTTGCAGCTTCCTATCTTGAGTGGCTGAGCTTTCGCAAAGGCGGCAGGGAAAATCTCGGGAATATCAACAAGCTCTGGGAAGACAGGCTGCTCACATCTGCTCATGCTGTCGCAGCAACCGTCGAGGAATGCGAAGGCGACTGGCGACTGGCAGCGATGCTGTACGCCTTACGGGATCTGGATGCGATCGCAAAAAGCCAGGGCCTGTTTGAAGCTTGATTCTTGAGGTTCCGGTCCGGGCCAGTGCCGAATCTAGCCAGCGTTGAATTTTTTCTCGTCGATTTCCAGCTTCTGCATCGCGTCGCCAAGGGCTTCCTGAAGCACCGATGCCGGTCGACCTGAAAGCGAAGCAGCCCGCATAGGCGTCATCTTCTCAATATGAAGCAGCGCAATGGCGAGGCGCTCCACATAAGACAGCTTGTTGACATGATCACCGAGCGATCCGTCGCGATTGCCTGCACGATTGAGGATGACAACCACACCCTTGCGGTGCACGGCATCATCAAAAGCGTGAAAGCCGATTTTCAGCACGTTTTCTTCGGAAATATCCTCCGCGTCGGGATCAGCATTTCGCGCCCTTTGGAAAGCGTCCTGCAATATGCCGTCGGCGAGCTTCTGGTCGCCGGTCAGGATCAGGCCCATTCGCCTAAGCCGTTTAAGGATCGGCTCCCTGCTGCTTTTGGGTGTAAATGCTGCCTGCATGCCTAACGCCTCCGTCCAATCGAAGGTCGGCAAGCATGAAGGCGGCGCGCATCAGTCGGCATCCATGCTCACCGAATTGAAATCCCCGTCCGCAACCTTGCGGTCCAGGAGGTTGATTTTCTTGAGGTGAAGATAGTCGGTATCGAAATACGACAGACGCGCCAGGCGGTCGCGGTCTTCCAGCTTCAATGCGCCCCTCTCTTCTGAAATCAGGCCAGATCGGCGCATGGCCGACATTGTCCGAGACACGTGAACGGGCGTCAGGCCGAGCGCATCGGCGATGTCAGCCCTCGTGACCGGCATGGTCAGGCGGTCATCGGCAACGCCGGTTGCGCCGACATAACGCCGGTGCAGCTCAAGCAGCATGTGTCCGATACGCTCGCGCGCAGATTTTCGCCCGATCCGGACGATCTGTTCGCGAAGAATGGATTCTTCCTGAACGGCAGACCACCAGAATGCCATGGCGAGCCGGCTCGATTCCTTCAGCATCCTGATGAAAGGCGGCGCCTGGATAACAGCAACATGGCACTGCGATATGGCCGTGACCGAGTGATCTGCCTTAAGGTCAGCCAGCGCCTGCAAGTCAAAGACATCGCCCGGCAGCATGAAGTTCACGATCTGCCTGCGACCATCCTCAAGCAGGCGGTACCTGATGGCCCAGCCCGACTGCAGGACAAAGACGTGTTTTGCGTCCTCTCCTGCGACGACAAGGTCTTCGCCTGCCTCAAATACCTCATCCCTGCGGTCGAGTTCGTCGAATATGGACCAGGCGTCCTCGCCCAGCTGCGCGTATTGCGCCAATCTTCTCTTGAACACACTCATCCTCCGTAAAAAGCGTCACGCTTCGGGAAGTTCCCGCCAGGTTTTGTTGGCCGCGCCCATGACGGCTTGGAACACTCTGTCCCAATCTTCGTTGTTATTGCGAGACACAGATACAGATGGAGACAGATTATGGTGACCAAGACCGCCCCGACCGCTAACGGATCGAAAGAAATTAGCGCCGCCGCAAAAGCCGCTTCGAGCGATGTGGAATCCCTCAAGGAAGATATTGCACAATTGCGCACTGATCTTCAGTCGCTGGCCAGCAATTCGACCCGTTATGTGAAGGGCCGCTCGTCCGCTGAATTCGAAAAGGGCTTCGAGAAGTCCAAGGAATATGCGTCGAAAGCTTCGAAAGAAGCCTCCAATGCCAAGGACTATGTTGAAGACAAAGTACGCAAGAACCCGCTTGCGTCTGTAGGCATAGCCTTCGGTACCGGCGTGCTGCTCGCAGCGCTCCGCCGGAAATAGGACGTCCCCATGGACGTTGCCAAATTACGTATAATCGCTGGTGTCGGCGCGGCCTTTTTCGGCCTCGCCGGCATCACTGCGCTTACGGTTGCCGGCGTGATCGCCCTCATCCCGTTGATCGGGTTGTTATGGGCCACAGCGACGGCTGCCTTCATCCTGCTTGCAGCTGCTTTCGTCTGCACATTCGTTTTTCTCAAACCCGGCAAGTCGACAGAAGAAGAGTTGGACCAGTTCGAGAATGCGACCGCCGACATGCTCGCCGAGCTTCCGTTTGACGCGATTGCGGCCATTGTCGAAAAGCGGCCTGTAGCGGCTGCCACCATGGCCCTCGCAGCAGGCTACTTCGTTGTCAGCAATCCGGACAAGGCTGTTCAAGGCTTGCAAAAGCTGATCGATGAGCTGATCTAAAAGGGGCATGCCTCTACAGCAGAGATTCTTGAAATTCGGTGATGCCACCAGTTGCATGGAGGCATCTGTATGCTGAGGGCAGCCTTCCTGCTTGTATCTGCGCTGACGACGGGCGTTACGCTGGGCCGCAAGGTCATCACCAGCGCCGTAAATCGCAAGAAGCAGTCAATCATCCAGCAGGCCGCGGAAGATGCACGCCATCGTATCCGCGGCCATGCGGAAGACTATCTGCGCGAAAGCATCACGCAATTTGTCCAGTCCGTCTTTATCAAGGCGATGCTGCTGATCACGGCCTGGCTGGGTTACCGGTTTGCCTTCTACCCGCACTCGATATTTTCCATTGCCGTGATCGTCCTGATCATCGCCTTCCTGGTCCGCGATTTCGTGGTCACCTTCCCGACACTGCGCCTCGTGCTTTCGAAACTTCACGATTATGGCTGGCGCCCCCGCAAGACCATAGGTGAAGTGATTGCGGCGCGTGTTTTCGAACAGGTGCTGGCCGAAGCGAGTGAGATGGAAACCGGCCGCACAGAACGCGTCATGCTGGCGCTCGCCGGGCACAAGAAAGATGACATGACCCGAGAGATTGCCCGAGAAGTCGCTAATATTGCGCGCGACTCAAGCTGGCATGACCTGCGACCATTCATTGCGGCTGCCGCTGGCAAATTCGTTACGCTTTCAGTCCTTTATTCCGCTTTTGTGTTTATCCTCGTCCGCACGGGATGACCCGCGGTCAGGCCATGAAAATACTTACAAATCATTTACAAATACAGCAGCCCGGCGGAACCAAACCCGCACGACCACGTTTTCTGTAGGCAATTCCACAGGAACGGGGAAGAAATCCCATGACGATTACATCAAAGATCTCGATTGCACTCGTCGGCGTTATCTCGCTCTCGGGCGCCGCTTTCGCCCAGGAAGCACAGCTCACAGATGCTGAATTCGCGACAGTCACCGAAGCCTGTTCAGTTGGACTCCCGCTCATTCCTGTTTCATCCGATTATGGATATGACACCGGTGAATATGCCCTGCCGATCTCGCAGACCGATGGCGAAGTCCATTCAGCCCTGATCGTCAGTGCTGCCGCGCTCCGTGATATTCCTGAATGCAAGGCTGAAATCGAAGCCATGACTGCCGAGAACGACGATTCCGGCAATCGCATTTCCTAGACTTTAAAACTGAAATTGGTGCGGGCGGCCGGGCTTGAACCGGCAAGGCCATACGGCCGAGGGATTTTAAGTCCCTTGCGTTTACCAATTTCGCCACGCCCGCTTTAACAGGCCCGCTCATATGGCGTTTGCCGCGGGCCTGCAAGCATGTCTGGCTTACTGAACGCGCTCGAAGATCGCAGCGAGCCCCTGCCCGCCGCCAATACACATGGTTTCAAGGCCATAGCGCGCTTCCTGCCGTTCCATCTCATACAGCATTGTCGTCAGGATACGGACACCCGTACAGCCAACGGGATGGCCAAGCGAAATGCCAGACCCGTTGGGGTTCAGCCGCTCGTAGTCTTCCTTCGCAAAGCCCAGCGCCTTCGTGCAGGCGAGGACCTGGGAAGCAAATGCCTCATTCAGTTCAATGACGTCGATATCGGAAAGCTGGAGCCCTGCCCGCTCCATCGCTTTCTGACTGGATGGGACAGGGCCGATACCCATCACTTCAGGTCCGACACCCGCGACAGACCATGAGACCAGCCGCGCCAATGGCGTCAGCCCATATTTGTCAGCTGCTTCGCGGGTGCAGACGATACAGGCTGCGGCCCCGTCATTCTGCCCGGACGCATTCCCTGCCGTGACGGTGGCTTCAGGATCGGTCTTTCCCTGAAGCGGACGCAGTTTGGCGAGCTTTTCCAGTGAGGAGTCATGACGGATGTGCTCGTCTTCGGACACCACAGTATCGCCTTTGCGGCCCTTGACCGTGAATGGCACGATTTCCTTGGCAAATTTGCCGGCCGCCTGCGCTGCAGCGGCCTTCTTATGCGAATTAACGGCGAATTCATCCTGGGCGTCACGTGAAATCTGGTAGTCGCGGCGTAGGTTCTCGGCCGTCTCGATCATGCCGCCAGGGACAGGATGGTTTTTGCCGCCCGCTGTATAGCGACCGCGCGTCAGGCCATCATGTAGCATCAACCCGTCGCCCTTCAGGCCCCAGCGCATATTGGTCGAGAAGAATGGCGCGTTTGACATGCTTTCCGCACCGCCTGCGATCATCACGTCGCTCGCGCCTGTGGCGATCTGCATGATGGCGTAGATCACCGCCTGCAGCCCTGAGCCACAACGCCGGTCAATCTGGATGCCACCGACATGTGTCCCCAAGCCGGCATCGAGCGCGACGACGCGGCCAAGCGCAGGCGCTTCCATGGACGGATAGCACTGCGCGAACACGCAATCATCGACGGTCTCTGCGGGCAGTCCGGTTTGCGTCATCAGCTCCCGGACAATGTGAGAGGCGAGATCATGGGCCTGCACGGTCTTGAAGCTGCCGCCAAAACCGCCGACAGGCAGGCGCAGCGGGGAACAGATGACGACGTCTCTCATGGGAACACTCCTGATTTAACTGGAGTGGGTTACACCTAATCTGGCACGCGCTGACAAGGGGAATGTCGACACTGTTTGGCTCTATAGTCCTTGTCTGTCTCAGCCGGACACCATGACGGCGCGACCATTTCTGATGCGGAGGGCGTGTGACGGGATATGACGCAAAGTACCGCTATTGGAGTTGGGCGGCCTCACCAGCGCGGCGGTTACCCGGCCATCCGGGCCTCGCTCAACCGTGCTGATCCGTCCAACTGGCAGGCCTTGAGATGTCTCGATTACAGCGCCGGGCGAAAGCGCATTTTCACGGCGCTGGATACGATCACGCGCAGCATCCGTCAGAATGACGCGAACATCGCTATAGGCCTTAGTTCGAACGGTGGGCTGGGGTCTTTGGATCTGGGATGTTGTGTAGGCAGACGGCGCGACGGGACCGCCGAGCAGCTCTGGCGCAATGTCGAGGCTGTCTCGCGCGCGGCTCGGATAGTCAGCACTTTGAGACGGTACGCTTGCCGCCGCGCGGGCGTTCAGGTCGGGGTTCTGGCCAATTTGCGCCGAAGCTGTTCCGACAAGGCCGGACAGAAGAATGGCCATGCCAATCAGTCGAAGTTTCATGTGCGCTCTCCGTCGATCCCGGTTTACTGGGAATCAAACGGACAGCAGCAGGAAGGGGTTCCCCGCCTATTCAGGTACAGGTGCATCCTCGCGGTAGTCGATGTCTGGATCGCCTTGCGCCGGGGCTTCGTAAGGTTCGATCTTCACCGGCGCCGGTTTTGGTTCACGCAGCTGTTCCATCCGGATCTTCTCGACGGTTTCCCTTTCGCGATCCACATCGGCCCTCAAATCATCGATCGCCGTGCGGGGGCCAAACCGCCCTTCGGCAGTGAAGGACGAATCGACCTCTGCGGAATAGGCACCCGTTGCGCCGTCTTCATTGCTGGTTGCGATCTGGCCCAATGCTGCCGGGGCAACAATAAAACCCGCCACAGCGAGGATGGATAGAGAAAGGGAATTCATGACCGGCTCCTGACATTCTGTCTGTACCTTAATATTGGGAGCCATGGCGCTGAAGTCCACTCACTCCGGCCAGATTGCGCCTGAAATCAGGATTGCAGGCCCCTGCCCCGGGCGGTGACCGCCTGGCGTGCCGCCTCCACGCTTTCTGCAGTCACGCCTGCAGCATGCGCCGCAGATCGCTTCACTTCCAGTTTCATCGCATCAGCGAAAGGAAGGCCAAAGCCATCGTCTATTACTTTTTTGTACTGCTTCAGCATGACCGCATCGCAACTCGCCATGTCGTGCCCGAGCTTGATGGCCGCCGGCAGCAATTCGTCTTCCTTGTAGACGTGATTGACCAGGCCCCAGCGTTCAGCCATGTCCGCATCAAGGAAATTTCCAGTGAAGGACAATTCCTTGGCGCGGCTGATTCCGATCAGGCGCGACAGTTTCTGGCTGAGCCCCCAACCCGGCATGATGCCGACACGGGCATGCGTATCGGCAAATTTGGCTTTCTCGGACGCCAGCAGGACATCGCACATCAGGGCAAGCTCAAACCCGCCCGTAATCGCAAAGCCGTTAATGGCGCCAATGATTGGCCACGGGAACGCCGCCAATCCCTTGCCAAGATCGATATCGCCGCCATCAGCGCCAAGCGCAAACCCGGTCTCACCCGCTTCCTTGAGGTCGACGCCCGCGGTAAATGCCCGGCCAGCGCCCGTCAGGACAACGGCGCGCACCGTCTCGTCTTCTGCCAGACCGGCAAATGTCACAACGATCTGCCGGCGCAATTCACGGCTAAGCGCGTTCAGGGCACCGGGCCGGTTCAGCGTGACGATTGCAACGGGGCCGTCGTGTTCGACGAGGACGATTTGATCGGACATGGTTTTCCTCCAACAAGGTGTCTATCTGTTACCCGCCAGACTTAGCCTGCCGTCATGTTGATCTCCAAGGGGCATTCGATGACAAAAAAGCCAGCCGATGTGAATTACACGCTGAACGATCATCAACTCGAACAGCTGAAGCCCTACGGCACCGTCATTTACCACAAGTCCGGCGACCTTCTCGTCGATGAGGGTGATAGCGCCACTGACTGTCTCATCACCCTGTCGGGCTACACGAATATCCTGATCGAGACGCCCGAGGGCGAAAAGCGCGCCGGCTGGATGGAACGGGGCCAGTTTGCCGGCGACCTGACCGTGTTGACGGGTCAGACATCGCTGTCGCGTGTGGAAATGGGCGAAGAAGGCGATGTCCTTCACATCAGGCACGGCGATTTCCAGCGATTGCTGGTTGAGAACTCCGCCCTTTCGGATGTCTTCGTCCGCACACTGACAGCGCGGCGGATTTTTGCACAGAATGCCGATCATGGGTCCGTCATCGTGATTGGCGAGGCGCATGACCGGGATGTGTTTGCCGCACGTGACCTTCTATCGAAACATATGGTTCCGCATCGCTGGCTGGACCCGCTGACCGACCCGCTGGCCAAGCGGATCATGGAGGCGCGCGAGATTCCGGAAGGCGACCTGCCCGTCGTGCTTCGTGGCCGGTCCCGCATCATGTCCCGGCCAAGCGTCTCGGAAATGTCCGAGGCGTTCGGACTGGACCTTGTGCCCGATGGCAGTTGTGTCGATGTGGTGGTCGTGGGTGCAGGCCCGGCCGGCCTTGCTGCATCTGTCTATGCCGCCTCCGAAGGGTTGAGTGTCGTAACGCTTGATACGGATGGACCGGGCGGCCAGGCGGGCACATCATCAAAGATCGAGAACTATCTTGGCTTTCCCATGGGTGTGTCAGGCCGTGAACTTGCGGCCCGCGCCTCCATTCAGGCCCAGAAATTCGGCGTGCGGATCGCAGCACCCGCCCATGCGAACGGATTGAAACGTGACGGTGAGAATTACTGCATCTCGCTGAAGGATGGCCGCAAGCTCAAATCCCGCGCCGTCGTCATCGCGACCGGGGCGCAGTATCGCCGCCTCCCGATCGAAAACCTCGAGCGCTATGAAGGCCGGGGTATCTATTACGGCGCAACGCCAATGGAGGCGCAGCTTTGCGGCGGCCAGGAGGTCGCGATTGTCGGGGCCGGAAATTCGGCTGGACAGGGCGCGGTCTTCCTCAGCCAGTCGGCGAGTGCTGTCCACGTCCTCTACCGGCGTCCGGACATTCGCGACACCATGTCGGAATACCTGGTGCGACGCCTTGAAGAAGCCCCGAACATCCATCTCCATCCGTCAACCGAAATCCAGACCCTTCACGGGGTCGATGGTGCAGGCCCGGCTCAGGACCGGCTGGTCGAGACGACTTTCCACAACCGGGCGACGAAGCAGGCCAAGCGGTTCAGCACGCCGTTCGTGTTCCTGTTCATTGGCGCGGCGCCTTTCACAGAATGGCTGCCACAGCATATGAGCTGCGACGAGAAGGGTTTCGTGAAGACAGGAACCGATCTTGCCAATATTGACCTGGTGCGCGCCGGCTGGTCACTGGAGCGTATGCCGTCGCGATACGAAACAAGCTGGCCGCGTGTCTATGCGGTTGGCGATGTGCGGATCGGCTCGGTGAAACGTGTCGCCTCCAGTGTCGGAGAGGGCTCGGTCGTGGTCAGCGACATTCACAAGGCGCTGTCTGAAACGGCTGTCTAGCGTTGCCGTTGCGCCGCTGAGAGCCTGCGCGCGACGGCGAATATCACAAACCCAACCGCAAGAAGCAGCGAAAGCCCGACAAGACCGAACTTCAATGGCGTCAGGATGGATTTGAGCGTGAGAAGGTCAGCTGCGCCATATAGTGCCAGCGCCTGCGTCGTGTTTTCAGCGAGGTCGGCAATAACCGCCAGCAAGGCTGGCAGCATGACCCAGACGCGCCACTGTTGCGGCGCGAAGCGGCCGGCGAGCCCGGCAAAGAATGCCCCGTAAGCCAGCGGAAACAGCGTGTCATTGATGACGGTGCCAAGGAAATGCAGGTAGCGCTGCTCGGCGCTGAGGCCCGACAGCCGTTCGCGTGCTGCTTCGCCTGTGAAGGCCATGTCCAGGAGCGGCCCATCCATTGCGGCCTGCACGGGCGCAAAACTCGCTCCGACAAGCAAGGTCAGTATACCTGTAATAATGAGGACGGGCGTACGCACCAGCGAGCCCATCATCCACTTCATGAGGCTTCGCCTTCTATGAGTTCTGGTTCACCGCCCGTCGATTTGACGAGGGACATCAAGCGTTCAGCCGCAGTGTCGAGAGCGGCCTTGTCAGCCGAGCGCGCGATGAGGGCGACACCATGATCGGTCACCGACCTGAACCACGGATAGGAGCCGAAATTCACGTCCTCGAACTCAACGTCCAGCTTGCCCAGCTGCTCGGCAATATCGCCTTCGCGCAGGCCCGATGCCCGAACTGTGATGCTATTCACGACGACGCCGCGCTGGAGCCTGTGGCCTATATCCTGCAGCATGCCCTGCACAATGGACGGCACGCCCGCCAGGGTGAACACGTTTCCCGTCTGGAAACCCGGTGCCCCGGATACCGGGTTCTCCACCAGGCTGGCTCCGTCCGGAATGCGGGCCATGCGCTGGCGAGGCTCGGTAAATTCGGTGCCCATCTCATCATAGCGCGCCTGCAGGGCCGCAAAGACGTCCGGATGGTGACCAATCCCGACGCCGAATGCGACCGCGATAGCATCCGCTGTGATGTCATCATGGGTCGGGCCGATGCCCCCTGTGGTGAAGACGTAGCTGTATCGCGCGCGCAGCGCATTCACGGCGCTCACAATCTCTTCCTGCACGTCCGGCACAATCCGCACTTCGCGTACCGGAATACCAAGCGGTTTCAGGTATCCGGCGATCTGCTGGACATTGATATCACGCGTTCGGCCGGAGAGAAGCTCGTCCCCGATCAGGCAGATTGCGGCAGTCACATTTGATTCTGTCATCGCCGCAAACTGGTACTTGCCCGGCTATTCGGCAAGCGCCTCGTAGACCAGCCGCATCGATTCACCCCTGAAATCGGCTTCATCTCCGGGCAGCTCGCCGAAGCGCTGGATCATTCCAATGAAGAAGAGATCGTTGACCGGATCGATCCAGAACCATGTTCCAGCTGCCCCGCCCCAATAATAAGTGCCTGCACCTGCAGGGCTTTTCATCGCTTCAGGATCGGTAATGACCCCCCAGTCCAGGCCGAACTGGTGGGGTTGCCCCGCCTCATCGCTCCTGTTGGTACCGTCAAAGCCAATTCCCAGCCCATCGGGCAGCTGATTCGTCGTCATCAGTGCGACGGTCTCAGGCTCGATAATGCGTTCGCTGCCCAGCCGGCCTTCATTCAGCATCATCTGGCAGAAGCGAGCATAATCGTCGATCGTCGAGACAAGCCCGCCGCCGCCCGACTCGAACGGTACGGTGTTTTGCCGGAACTGGACGCCTGGCGTTTCGAGCGGCACGAAACGGTTTGCCTGCTCGGCATAGTACATCAGGTCAGCAAGCCGGTAGTAGTCTTCATCGGGTACGTAGAAGCCGGTCTCATCCATATTGAGTGGCGTAAAGATACTCTGCTGGAGATACGCGCCAAAGGACATCCCGGAGAATTTCTCGACCAGGTATCCTTGCACATCGACCGCCGCCGAATAGTACCACTTCTCGCCCGGCTTGTAGAGCAACGGCACGCTGGCGATTTTTGCAATGAAGGTGTCGAGGTCAGGTGCGCGCAGGATCTGCTGCTCCCGAAACTGGTTGTTGGCATAGTCCTCACCGCCGAGGCCATAAGCGAACCCGGCCGTGTGGCTCATCAACTCACGCATGGTCGCTGGCCTGTCGAGTTCTTCAAGGATCGGCGTGCCATCCTCGTTTTCCCCGGCGAGGAATTTCAGATTCTCAAACTCCGGAATGAACCTGGTGATGGGATCGTCGAGCGAGAATTTCCCGTCTTCATAGAGCTGCATCAGCGCAACACCGGTGACCGGTTTGGTCATGGAATAGATCCGGTAGAGCGTGCCGGGCTGGACGGGCGTGCCGGTTTCAACGTCGCGCACGCCGTATTGGCCGTACTGGACAACCTTGCCATCCTTCACCAGCAGCGTCTGCATCCCGATAACATGGCCTTCACCAGCAGCGTCTGCATCCCGATAACATGGCCGTCATCAACGAAGCCCTGCATCGTTTGCGCCAGAGTTCCCAGCGCAGCCGCATCGAAGGCATCCGCTGCCTCTGCCTGTGCCTCGAAAGGCGGCCACGTGTCCGCTATGACCGCTTCGGATGTCGACGATACGCCTGCACAGGCCGAAAGGATGGATGCTGCACACAAGGCTGCGACGAATGACGGGTAGGTTCTAGGTGACATGCTGGCTCCCCAAGTTCTTTTCTTATTGGCGCCGACATTGAAAGACACCGCCACCGCACGCAAGCGGGAAATCGGCAGTTTTACTGAGTACACCGTGCAACCATGACCTTCGGCCAGCGTCTATCCGGAGAGACTTGAATCACCCTCGAAAGGATAATCGACATGAAACGTCACGCCACAGCTCACTGGTCCGGTGCCCTCGCCGATGGCAAAGGAACGATCGACACGCAAAGCGGCGCGCTGTCTGATCACGGATATTCCTTCAAGGCCCGTTTTGAAGACGAAACCGGCAAATCCGGCACCAATCCCGAAGAGCTGCTCGCCGCCGCTCACGCTGGCTGTTTTGCCATGCAGCTTTCGCACTTCCTTGCCGAGAATGGCACGCCAGCCGACAAGCTGGACGCCAAGGCCGTTGTCACGGTCGAAGAAGTCGAAGGCGGATTTGAAATCAAGTCCAGCGCCCTTCAACTGACAGGCAATGTGCCCGGCATCGAAGAAGCGAAGTTCCAGGAACTCGCGAAAAAGGCCAAGGAAGGCTGCCCTCTATCAAAGGCGCTCGGTGCCATAGAAGTGTCGCTTGATGCGAAGCTAAATTAAGATCTATGGACAAATACCAGATAAGGACAAGTGTAGCAGCGATATTGATCGTGGCTTGATGGCCGATGTCGGTTCTGTCGCGACACCCCTGACCTCTTTGAGTTTTCTGAAGCAACTCTCAAAGAGGTGATGCCGCTTATAGGTCTCCGGGTCAGGTTGACTAGAACAAAGCCTTCAGGGCGCATCAATGCTCCTTAGAAAGAGGCTTGATTACTCTTTGTGCTTTTTATGTATGCTTGCTCTGCACAGACCATAGGCTTCAGACGAGATTGGAGAGTTCCAGCGTCTCCAGTAACGCCTCGCGCGCAATCTGGCATTCGCTGGCAAATGCCGGGTCAGCAAGATCCCTCGGTGAAACACGGTCCCGATAGGTGCGCCGGACGACATCCTGCAGCGCATCAATCTTTGCCTCGTCCAGAATGACGCCCTGATGACAGGCGGCTATTTCAGCCTCTGTCATCACGACACGCAGGCGCAGGCAGGCCGGCCCGCCGCCATTGCGCATCGACTGGCGTACATCGACATACTGAACACGGCTGATCGGCCCATTACCCTCGACCATCTTCTCACAGAAGGCCTGCGTCGTTTCCGTTTCCTGCGTCTCAAGCGGCGCAAGAAGGACCAGCCTGTCTTCGCCCGGCCACTGCAATAATTGGGAGTTGAACAGGTAAGATGTGATCGCATCGCCAATCGGCACTTCGGCCTGTGGCACCATCACAGGCTTGAGATCGAACAATCCATCCGCCGCCCGCCGGATACTGTCTAATGTGCCTTCAGTGTCCTCGAAAGCGAGCTCATGGAAGAACAGCGTGTCGAGCGTGCCAACACAGACCACGTCATTATGGAATGCGCCGGCATCAATCGCTGCGTGCGCCTGTTGCGCAAATACCGTCCGGTTGGCACCAAGGCCATGGCTGCGCGATATGCTTTCACTCGCAAGGCGCGTTTGCCGGGCCGGGAAGCCGGAGGCCCGCTCACTCGCCTCGCGGCCATAGACGAAGAGTTCAACACCCCTGTCACCATGCGCGCGGCAGAGACGGACATGGTTGGCGGCCCCCTCATCGGCAAAATCAGCGTGGCCCGGCAGCGCGCCATGAATTCCAAACCGCTCTTCATTCTCGAATATGGCGAGCAGCGTCGCTGTCGTATCGGGATGCTCGGTCGACCGGTGCAGCATGGTCGACAAATTCGCGGCTGTGAGGTGAAGACGGCCATCAGCGCTATCAGCCGATGGCGAGACGGTCGCGGCATTTGCCGCCCACATGGAACTGGCGCTGAACGCGGCCTTGAGCAGGTGGGGGGCCTTGCTGGCCGCCGCATCGATGATTTGCGCATCCGAGCCGCCAAAGCCGGCGGAGACCAGCAGGTCGAAATTCGGTCGTGGCAGCGGTGGCAGGATGCCTTGCACAAAGCCCGCACGCAGCAGCAGGCGCATTTTCTCGAGCCCCTGCAGCGCGGCCTCTTTCGGGTTGGACGCGTCGCCCTCATTGTGGGCGCTGGCGAGGTTGCCTTCGGACATGCCACCATAATTATGGCTCGGCCCGATCAGGCCATCGAAATTGACTTCTCTTGCATCACTCATGACTGCCGGGAGTACACCGCTTCCACTTTGATTCAAGAGCCTTGTATCTGCGCAAGGCCAAGTGGCCTGACTTACCCGGCACCCCGTTCTGCTGTGATGATCCACACAGCCGCTGGCATATGCACGCGGCCATTCGCGTCTGCGTGGCTCTCAAGGCGTTCAACGAGACGGTCCAGCACGCGGCCCGGTGCAATGCCCTGCTCTTTGATCAGGCGGGCCATCGGGCCGATCTTCGTCATGAACTCAGCGGTGCCCCGTATATCACCGCCCGGAACCGCAATATTGCCGGTCCACGACGTTGCAGCAGCCTCTTTCCAGCCCGCACGGGACAACATGGCCGTCGTCTTGTTGGCGTCCTCAAAGGCGAAAGGACCGGGCGCGCCGGGCTCAGGCGGTGGTGGCGGCTGTTTGAGAAGCGGCAGCGCCGCCGACATTGGCGCAGAAGCCCATTCATTGAGGTGCAGCGGCTGCCAGCAAGCAAAGGCCAGCTTTCCGCCGGGCACGACCTGGTTGAGCAGGTTGACGAACGCCGTTTCCGGCGCGTCGAAAAACATCACGCCAAAGCGCGAGATCAATCTGTCGAACGGATGGTCTGCTGTCCACGCGGACGCATCTGCTTCGATGAAGGAAACCCTGTCGCCCGGCGCGGTGCGCATTCTGGCAAGCGAAAGCATCGGCGCAGATACATCAACCCCGGTCACCGCATGGCTGCCGGTTTCAAGCGCCGCCCGGCTGAGCGCACCTGATCCGCACCCGACGTCCAGAACGCGATGGCCTGATTGAATATCTGCAGCAACGAGAACCGGCTCAACAAACGGCGCGAGCATCTCGTCGAGCTGATCCGCGTCGGTCGCCCAGCGTTCACCTGCCGGCCCGTTCCAGTAATCGACCTGCGCAGTATTATCCATCAGCTTGTCCTATTTCGGAAATCCGGCGGCACTCATCCGGACCGCCTTGTCCGATACCTGGCTGGCCTGGGGCCAGGCACAGTAGTCGGCAGCGTAATAGGCTCCGGGGCGGAAATTGCCGGAGAGGCCCGGCCCGCCAAACGGCATGTTCCCAGCTGCTCCCGCCGTTGGCCGGTTGCGATTCAAGATGCCGGCGCGCAGGTCATTATGGGCCTGCAGCCAGAGCGCATCATCATCGCTGACAAGGCCGCCGGACAGGCCGAAGCGCGAATCATTGGCGCGCGCAATGGCCGTATCGAAATCCTTCACGCGGTGGACCTGGATCAACGGACCGAACAATTCCTCATCCGGCACATTCGACGCATCGGTCACATCAATCACGCCCGCCGAGACAAAGCCGCCGCCGCGATCCAGACGCTTCAGGCGGCGAAGCGGCTTGCCGCCAGCCTTGGAGAGCATTGTCTGGAAGTCGACCGCGGCCTGCGCAGCTTGCTCAGAAACAAGCGGCCCCATGAAAATGTCGTCTTCATCCCAGCCACCGATCTTCAGGCCGCGTGCCCGCTCGACAATCGCCTCAACGACGCTATCGCCAAACTTGCCTTCAGGCAGGAAAACACGTCTCGCGCAGGAGCAGCGCTGCCCGGTCGTCAGATAGGCAGACTGCGCTGCAATGTCGGCGGCCGCGTCAATATCGGCCGGGTCCCAGATAATCAGCGGATTGTTACCGCCCATTTCGAGGGCGAGGATCACTTCGGGCCGGCCTGCAAAATGGCGATGAAACGCCGTTCCCGTCCCGGCGGACCCGGTAAAGAGGAGCCCGCTAATGTCTGCATCCAGCAAGGCTGCCCCTGTCGGACGCCCGCCATGAACCACGTTCAGGACACCCGGCGGCAGACCGGCGGCCTCGAAACACTCGACCATGATTTCCGCCACGGCTGGGGCGAGTTCCGATGGTTTGAAAACGACCGTATTGCCAGCCAGGAGCGCGGGGACGATGTGCCCGTTCGGCAAGTGGCCAGGAAAGTTGAAAGGCCCGAAAACAGCCATGACGCCATGCGCCCGATGGGTCAGGTGCGCTGAGCCGAAAGCTGTGTCGTCATGGCGCCCGCCCGCCCGTTCAATCTGGGCCTGGATCGAGATGGCGATCTTGCCGCGCATCGCGCCCGCTTCGCCTTTCGACTCCCACAGTGCCTTGCCCATGTCCCGGCTGATCGCCTCGGCAATCCGGTCGGCGCGCTCACCAATCGCATCGGCATAGGCTTCAAGAATTTTCGTGCGGTCGTTCTGGGGCAGGTGCCGCCAGTGCTTTCCGGCCTTCTGGGCGGCCTCGACTGCGTCATTGACCTGCGACGGGCTTGCCGCCTGCCCTTCCCAGCTGGTCTCGCCCGTGGCTGGACAGGTTTTCTCGAACCAGTCGCCATCCCCCGGCGTCCATTTGCCCGAAATATAAGCGCCCTTCGCCATGCTCAGCTCCTCAACCATAATCTTGCCTCGCTGCCTGCAGGCAGTTTCAGGCGGTCGAGAACCGCCTCAGACGTGATGAATTCATCCTGTCCGCGAAGCTCGCCGTCGAGCATCGTCACGCGGATATCGTCAAACCGGTCATTTGAAACAAGGCCGGTCCGTCCGCTTGCTTCGCCGACCTTCAACTTCACGACCCGGCTCTCGCGGATGGTCCGGATCAGTTTGCGCGGCGCCGCGACGAGTGGCCCGCCATCGAAGATGTCCACCGTCCGCTCAAACCGGAACCCCTCCCATTCGAGCAGCTTCAGCGCGCCGACACCGTCAGCATGACAGCGCCCGATCACCTCGCGCGCTTCGGGTGGAAGCAGGTCGACATAGATCGGGTATTTCGGCATCAGGTCGAGAATGAACTGATTGTCCGTCACCGCCGACAAGATATCGGCTTCGGTGAATTCCATGCCGAAGAAGTGCTGGCCGATCGCATCCCAGAACGGTGTTTGCCCCGCCGCATCAACGACACCGCGCAACTCCGCAAGGACCATGTCCCCGAAGCGGTCAGGGTTCGATGCCATGAACAGGTAGCGCGATTGCGCCGCCAGCCGCCCGGCTCCGCCGCCGCGATGTTCGGCCCGCAGGAAAAGCGTGCCGACTTCAGTAAAGCCGACAAACTCATTGGTCAGCACAAGCGCATCCATATCAAAGCGGCGCTTGGCGGCCTGACTGGCCTGCGCAACCGTAATCACGCGGTAATTGAAGAAGGGCTGATCAATCCCGACGCCGGCCTTGACCGCGCTGCAACCGCCGATCTCCCCGGTTTCATGATCGACCATCATCATGAGATATTTGCCGTATTGCGGCTCGGCGAGATCGCCCGCGAATGACTTCTCGGATTTCTCCAGGCGCTCGTGGATGATCCCCTCATGAACCGGCAGGCTTGTGAAGCCCGGCCCCGATTCCTCGGCGAGTTGCATCAGGGCGTCGTAATCATCCAGCCGCGCTGGCCGCATGACATAGCTCGCAGTCATTCCATCATCGCCTTGATCTTGCCCGCATCGATACGGCCATCAGCAAACCTGTTGAGCAGCAGCCCAGAAAGACAGGCCCGTTCCACAAAGCTCGACATGATGACATATTCCTCATCCGAGTGAATGCGGCCGCCCATGACACCGAGCGTATCAACGTTCGGGACGCCAGCCGCGAAGATGTTGTTGCCCTCGCAGACGCCGCCCGTATCGACGAATTCCAGATCCAGACCGAGCGCGCGCCCGGTTTCGGCCACAGCCGTGAACAGGGCGGTCTGGGCTTCATTGCGCGGCTTTGGAGGGCGGTAGAAACCGCCATGCAGGTGACCGGAAATCCCGTCGCGGGCCTTGGCTTCGCGGAAAATGCGCTCAACCTCCCAGGTTGCCCACTGCGCCGCATCCGCATCCGGTGCCCGTGCACCAAAGCGCACCACGGCAAGGTCCGGCACAATATTCACGGCGCCGCCACCTTCGATACAGCCAACATTGAATGACACGCCCTCACGGCGATTATTCAGCGCTTCGAGATCAACAACCATATGGGCCGCTGCCTCAATCGCGCTGCGACCATCTTCCTTGGCGCGGCCGGCATGGGCCGAACGGCCATGCAGCACGATATCAAAAACGGCAGAGCCCTTGCGGCCGCCGGACATCGCGCCTGTATCCATGCAAGGCTCATAGGTCATTCCGACCATGGCACCAGATTGCGCCGCCTGTTTCAGGGCCGGCGAGCTGGCAAAATTCCCCGTCTCTTCGTCGGGTGTTATAACAATCTGGTAGCCAAGCTTGTCCTTGAGCGGGCCAGCCTCGAACGCTTCGAGCGCGCCGAGCATTACGGACAGGCCACCCTTCATGTCAGCCAGCCCCGGACCATTCAGGCGCCCATCGCCAAGGTCTGTGA
This sequence comes from uncultured Hyphomonas sp., assembly GCA_964556825.1. Taxonomy (GTDB): domain Bacteria; phylum Pseudomonadota; class Alphaproteobacteria; order Caulobacterales; family Hyphomonadaceae; genus Henriciella. The sequence continues at coordinate 46,743 of CAZKXJ010000001.1, forward strand.
TTTCAGTGAATGTCCCATCGGGAAAGACAGTATCATAATGACCACTCATCACGACCTGGACCGGTGCCTCAGGGCGCGCATTGATCCGGATGATCGGACCGGTTTCGAAGTCTTCGGCCTCGCCCTTGGCATTGACCTTCTCGAACGGCATCGATGCGTCCAGCCGGACATCCGCATCAAGGGCACTGAACGCCTCGACGAGCTTGGGGGCCAGCCTGTCAAGACCGGCACGATTCCAGCTGCCCGTATTGATCGACGCCCATTCGAGCGTCCGCTCCTGCATACGTTTCTCAGCATCTGCGATACGCTCACAGATGGCCTCGTCCTCCGAGGTCTTGCTTGTCAAATCAGTCATGCTCTCTGCTTTTCACGGGAATACAATTCCTGCAAGTCCAGCCGCCGTTTCACGCGAGTGAAGGCCTGTCTGCCGCGTGGTTAACGAGTTGTTGGGGTCCATTTGCGAGGAAACGGCAGGAATTCAAGAGGAGGGCCATTGCCCATGAAAAACCAGTTTATGACCCTCGCTGCGTTAGGCCTTGCGCTGGCCCCCTGTGCGGTCGCCCAGGATGGCTGGACAGGCGAAGGCTCGTTCAGCGCTGGCTACACAACCGGGAATACGGAAACCACCGATGTCGGCCTCGCCGTCAAACTGAACCGTGAATCCGGGCTGTGGACCTATACAGGCGAAGCGGCAGCCGACTATGGCGAAACGGATTCGGTCGAAACAAAGAACCGCTACTTCCTCGCGGGTGAGGTTGACCGCCAGCTGGGCGACCGGCTGTTTTCATTCGTTCGCACATCCTATGAGCAGGACGAATTTTCCGGCTTCGATTCACGTCTGTTTGTCGGCGGTGGCCTCGGCTATCTCATCCTCGATGGCGAAACGACCACATGGTCTGTCCAGGGTGGTCCCGGCATAAAGATCGACGAAGTCCAGCAGACAACAGCGATTGAGGACGGCGTTCCCGTCATCACGCCAGCATCGACCGAACGCTCATTCTCTATTGTTGGCGGATCCGAGTTTGCTCACAATTTCAATGAAGCCGTAAAATTGACCAACGAGACCGATATTATCTACGCCGAAGAATCGACGCAGATCGGGAACGTCATCGCCTTGACCGCAGCGCTCACCGATGCCTTCTCGGCAAGGGTCTCCTTTGATGTTCGCCATGACACCAATCCGCCGCCCGGTTTCGAGGCGACGGACACAGTGACACGCGCGTCAATCGTTTACGCGTTCGGCAACTAGACTTTTTCCAATGCCTGTTCGAGGTCGGCGATGAGATCATCGGCGGCCTCGATCCCCACCGAGAAACGGACGAGGCCATCGGTAAATCCGATACGCGCCCGGATATCCTCGGCTACGCCGGAATGCGTCGTTGAACCAGGGTGGCACATCAGGCTCTCGGTGCCGCCAAGACTAACCGCGAGCTTCACCAGTTGCAGGGAATCAAGAAGACGGAAGGCCGCTTCCTTGCCGCCCTTAACATCAAAGGCGAAGGTTGATCCGGCAGCTTCACACTGCTCGTCAAAGACCTTCTTCTGCGGATCGCCCTCCTCCAGGAATGGCGGATACATCACTGAACCAATCTTGGGATGGTCCCGCAGGTATTCCGCGCAGATCTTCGCATTCTCGAAAGCCTTTTCCATCCGCAGCATCACGGTCTCGAGCGAGCGCGTTATAAGCCAGCAAGTATGGGCATCCAGCGTCGTCCCGAGATAGTTGCGCACCCGGCGGATCTTGCTCATCTCCGCTTCGCTGCCAATGGCTGCGCCCGCGACGAGGTCGGAATGGCCACCGATATATTTCGTCAGGGAATAGAGCGCGATATCGGCGCCATGCTTCAACGGCACATGGCCGATCGGACCCATCATCGTATTATCACACATGATCACAGGGCGATGGCCGGTTTCCTTTTCAATCACGTCCGCAACGCGCGCGCAGGCCTTGATATCGACCAGCGCATTGGTCGGATTGGCCGGCGATTCGGTGTAGATAACGCTGAGCGGGCCGGTTTTCGCGGCCTCTCGCGCCCGGGCAAGAATCTGGTCTTCAGTCGCCCAGGCATCCATCTCGAACGGGGTCACCCCGAAATCCGGCATGAAACTACGCATGAAGACTTCGGTGCCGCCATAAAGCGGGCTCGAATGAAGGATTGTCGTGCCCGCGCCCGCGCACGCCAGGAGCGCAGTGGTAATCGCGCCCATGCCGGACGAAAACACGAGCGCCTGATCCCCAGCATCATAGAGCGTCAGCCGGTCTTCGAGCACTTCCATGTTTGGATTGTTGAAGCGGGTATAGATCAGGTCCGCTTCTTCCGGATCCCCTTCTTCCCGTTTCCCGGCAAGCTGCCGGAACAGGGCTTCGCCGTCGCGGGCGGACTTGAAGGCGAATGTCGACGTCATGAAGATCGGCGGCTTGATCGAGCCTTCCGACATTGCAGGGTCGAAGCCATAGCCCATGACGAGGGATTCCGGCCGAAGGGTATGATTTCCAATCTTGCGCTTGCGATAGGGCTTGTCGGGCTTGCTCATCTCGGTTCCTTCTCCTGATTTTTGTTGCAGCTGAAACCATTCGGTCGCGCAAGGCAAGCCGATGGGCTGGGCACAAAAGAAAAACCCCGGCCGGGGCCGGGGTTCCTCATTGTTGTCAGTGTGATCAGAAGTTGCCGGAAGCCTTTAGCTACCGATCGCCTCGAACGCTTCACGCGCTTTTTCAAGCCGTTCATCAACTGTGGCACAGGCTTCAGGCTCATTGCCTTCACCCAGAACCGCGAGCTGCGCGCAACGCTTCTTCTCGTTTTCAGTATCCTGCACGAGGCTCTGGGCCTCGAAGCGGACGAGTGCGACTTCGGTATTGTCCTCGGACCTCATGAAGTCGAGCCAACCACGGCCACCGCGATTGTTCGCCTTGCTGAACGCATCACGGGCACCGGCACGATCGTCCCGCTCATAGCGGGACTGGCCGATCAGGACCCAGGCGAGGCCGCGATCCTTGATACCGCCTGCATTGATGGCCTTTGTAAGCGCATCTTCCGCTTTGCCCCATTCCTGAAGCTCGGCATAGGACCGGCCAAGGCGCTCATACATGGCCCCACTATTATTCATCTGGGCAGCTTCTTCGATGACCGGAATGGCCTGATCGAACTCACGGGCAACCTGATAGAGGTTCGCCAGGAGCTCCATACGCTCATAAGTTTTCGAGACGCGGCCAGCATTCATTTCCTTTTCAAGGATACGGGCGGCCTGGTATGGCGCGTTGAACCGGTTGTAGAAGTTCACGACACGCATGATCTCATCTTCGGTCTTCAGAATACCGCCGAGATACATTGCCTTCTGGACTTCAAACGCCTTGCGTTCCTGATCGGCGGCAAAATAGTCACCGGAGATGGCATCCCAGAGTTTGCGTTCGTTCGGGTTCTTGGCGAGCAGTTGCTCAAGCAGTTCCGCTTTCTTGGCGCGATTACCCGTCGCGTCATAAAGGAAGATCAGGAAGTCGTAGACCTGACGGTCAGCATTCGTTCCGTCGATCTTGAAGACCCGCTCAGCCCAGCGAAGTGCTTCTTCATTCTGGTCGAGCTTCTGGTTAATGACGGCCAGCTGCCACATGCCATCGCGATCCGGATCGCCGCCAGCGTTCAACCAGCGTTTCGAATAATCGAGCGCTTTCTGCAGGTCATTCTGGCTGAGATAGATCTGGAAAATATTGTAGTAGGTTTTCGCGCTTTCGGACTCAGGGATGTAACCCTGGTTAAGCGCGGCTTCGAGATCGCGAACGGCGCCATTATAATCGCCTGCCTCGATCTTGATGGCGGCGCCAAGCTTCAGGATGGCGCCTTGTTCGTAGCAGTTAAGCTCCTGGTTGCGCAGCTGATTGAGCGCCTGCAATGCGGCTTGCGCATTGTCATTCTGCAAGAGCTCTGTTTCTGCCTTCAGGTAAAGTTCACCTGTCTTGGATCCGAATTCATTCGCTTCACAGGCCGCTGCCTGGGCGATAGCAGCGCCTGCGCCGAAACACGATACAGCGCCTGCAATGACAGCGCCCTTCAAAATCAGTTTAAGTCCCATGGTGTCTCACTCCTTTCGCCAGCCCGGCGGATCATTTGATGTGAACATTCCTCTTGGTGAACGTCCACGAAGGTCTGAAAGATCCGCCAGCTTTTTTTAGTTATGTTCGGCGGTGTTCTGTTTGAATTCGATTTGATTAAGATATGAGCGGTTGAGCCCGCCGCGTCAACGCTTGGCAGGCCCTGTTCTGCACTCCTAACCGTCGATTCTGAATTCTATAGGGTAGACGACGCCGCGCCGCTCGACGGCTTTGCCGCGTACAATTTTCGGCGCGAATTGAACACGGCTGACCGCCCGTTCCGCTTCCCGCTCGAATCCTGAATGGCTACATTGCGCACTGATGTTCACGGGCTGCCCACGAACATCGACGTCAAGCGTGACATCACAATCGCCCTGAATGCCCTTGCGCGCGAGCGCGGGTGGATATGAAGGCAGCGGATCACGAAGTGGACGTGCACCGCGTTCGTCAATGACGGCTGGCATAAAAGCAAATTCTTTCAAGGCACCGACCGGCAGTTCAGAAGGCACCCTGCCCCCCAGAGACGGCGTCGGGAGCTTCACTTCCGTGACCGCGCCCGAGAATTTTGGCAATGGCGGCGGTTGATTGGCAAGATCAGGCGCATGCACAGGTCTGGGTCTTGGCTTGAAACTATCGTCATCCGGCGCCTTGTAGGTGAACGCCGTAAGAACCTTCTCAGCTGGCGGAGGTGGTGCCACGAAATCCCGGGTCACCATATTCTGCATGAATGCAAAGAGGCCGAACACAACCAGCGCCGCAAGCGGCAGGCCGACCAAGGGGCCAATCACAGAATGACGAAACATGGCGCACTCCCTAATTATGTAATAATGTTACCTTTCCTGTGCCGTGACGTCAACTCACGATCAGAATTCCATTTTTCACCATAAAAAAAGGGCCTCCGAAGAGGCCCTTCAAACTGTTCAGTTCGGTCTGGCCAGTCCTAGCCGTCGAGCTGGAATTCCAGTGGATAGACAACATTACGCCGTTCTGCCGGTTGGCCACGCACGATTTTCGGTGCGAATTCAACACGGTTAACAGCCCGCTCCGCTTCACGCTTGAAAACGCTGTCGGTGCAGGTTGCCTGAACGTTATAAGGACGTCCCCGCGTGTCCACGTCGAACCGAACATCACAGGAGCCTTCAATCCCCCGCTCTGCGGCCCGTGACGGGTAGGTCGGTACCGGTGGCCGGATCGGCTGGGCATCACGATCGGAAATCGCAACAGGGTCAATCGCCAGCGAATCGAGACGCTCCATGTTCAGCTCTGTCGGAGCTGCGCCCTGAATGTTCGGCGTCGGCAGATCGATGTCTGAACGTGACGCAGAAAGTTTCGGCGGTGGAGGCGGCTTGTCCGCAGAGTCAATTCTCTGTGGCTTGTTGCGCGTCCGTGTGCGGACTTCCGTGTTGTCTTCCGCAGGCGTGATCCGTTCCAGGATACGCTGCTCGACATCATCGGGCTGCTGGTAGTCGCGATTGATCATCTTGTACATGAAAGTGAACAAGGCGAAGACCACGATTGCCGCGAGCGGGATACCGATAACAAGTCTTATCAATGGGTTTGAAAACATGTTCGTCTCCTATTCCTGCTCAACTGAAACCGGAATTGCGGTCAGCCCGTCTTCCTTGTTGATGATTTCCATCAGCGAGATCAACGTCCCCGCTTCTGAAGCAACATCAGCCTGGACGACAAGCTTGCCCTTCGGGTTATCCTCGCGGAGTTCCTTGATCCGGAAGCCAATTTCCTGAAGCGTCACCATCTCCTTATCAACATAAATATCGCTATTTTCGTCGATGGCGATGAGGATACCAAGAGGGTTCTGGCGCTCCAGATTGTCCACGTCCGGACGTTCAATTGTCACGCCCGGTTCCTTGATGAACTGCGCCGTCACAATAAAGAAGATCAGGAGGATAAAGACCACATCCAGCATAGGCGTGAGGTTAACGTCATCCTCAGCGCTGCTGGTGGCGGTACGAGCTCTTTTTCTTCGTGCCATATCTGCCTCCTATCCTTCACTCTGCACAATGTTTACCCGCGTCATGTTGGCGTTGTACGCCTCGTCGCGGATCTTGACGATTGTGCCAGTCCGGGCCCGTGGATGCGCCTGGATAATGAGAGCACTTTCCGGATTCTCTGCCCGCAGACGCTCCATATTGGCGCGTACACCGGTGATATCCGTAAAGCGACTGTTCACCTGGATAAGATTGTCCTCACCAACATAGATCAGGATGGCCTGTTGCTGGTCAGGATTATCCTGAGGCGGCGCTGGAGGGGGCGGCGGCTCAAGGCCGAGCGCCCGCTCCTGAATGAATGTCGACGTCACGATGAAGAAGATGAGGAGAATGAATACCACATCCAGCATCGGCGTGAGATCGACACTCGCCTCTTCAGAGGGTCTGTGCGTTCTACCTCGCATTAGCCAATCTCCATTTCGTCTGCGACTGTCTGAACAAGCCGGTCTACCTTGCGGTCCATACCCGACGTGAACAGGATGCCCGAAATGGATGCCACCATGCCTGCCATGGTCGGGATCGTGGCTTGCGACACGCCCCCGGACATGGCCTTGGCATCAGCACCATCGGTAATCGCCATGACATCAAACACTGTTACCATGCCGGTCACTGTGCCGAGCAGGCCGAGCAGCGGCGCGAGCGCCACCATGGCCTTGGTCATGCTGACATTCGCTTCCGCCTTGATGCGGACTTCGGAAATCAGCTTGTCCCGGATCCAGTGCGCGAACACTGACTTGCGGTCCGACCGGGCATTCCATTCCGCTACAGCCTCGTCGGCCACAGCCTGGTGTGCCAGGCGGAAGTAGAACAGGCGCTCCAGGATCAGGGCCCACATGATGAATGTGGCAACCATGATCACGAGAAGTACCGGGCCACCGCGTGCCAGGAAGTTTTCAAGATCGTTTAGTCCTAGTCCCATAAGGACACCTCCCGAAGGAGGGAGTGGCGTTACGCCACTCCCGTGTTGGACTCTGCGCGCTCTGCAACGAGGCCCGCGGCTTGCTCATCAAGAACCTGCTGGTTGCCACGAGCCATGGAGGCAGCGATAGCGTGCAGCAGAAGCAGCGGAATAGCCGCCACGAGACCGAGAACGGTCGTCATAAGAGCAACCGAGATACCGCCAGCCATCAGCTTCGGATCGCCGGCACCAAAGTTGGTGATGGCGGTAAAGGTGATGATCATACCGATAACGGTACCGAGCAGACCCAGCAGCGGAGCAACCGCGGCCAGAACCTTAACGACGTCGTTGAAGCGTTCGATTTTCGGCGATTCGCGCAGGATTTGCTCGTCGAGCTTGAGCTCGAGGCTTTCAAGATCCTGATGCTTGTTGGTCTCGTAAGCTTCGAACACGCGGGCAAGCGGGTTACCGGTGCCTGCTTCACGTGTCTTGGCAGTCTTGCGCATTGCGCTGCCCATCAGGAAGAGCGTGACGATCTTGAAGATCGCGAAAGCCGCACCGATGATCAGAAGCACGAGGATGACGTAACCAACCGTGCCGCCCTGATTGACGCGTTCGCCAACACTTGGCATCTCGCCTTCAACGGCAAACAGGTCGCCTTTGGTCGGATCAACCGGCGTAATGACGACGTCGCCTTCACCCGCATTGATCAGATTTTTCATGGCCGACTGGAAGCTGCCACCTGGTTGGGCCTTGAGGACCCGCAGATATGGCTCGTCGGTGCCGGATGTAATGACTTCCACAAAGCGCGTATTGTCCGTGGTTGCCGCCGTGAAGACGCCTACGCGCATCAGCTCGGTGTCGACAACTTCGCCCTCAGGGCCTGCGCCAGCGACGCGAGCATTGAAGGTTTTCACTTCGGACTGGGCAATCATTTCCTGAAGCATTGCCTTCGGCAGGGCATCAAGATCTTCGCGTGTTGGAAGCGAACGGGCTTCGGAGACTTCCGCGAGTTTTTCGGCACGGCCGCTATACTCGTAGTTCGACATCGATTCACGAATGATCGGCATCGTCTCACCGGCCGCTGTCCGGAACTGGCCGAGCAGCTCGCCGAAATCACCGGCTTGCGTTTCAAGCTCAGCGGACATCTGCGTCAGCTGACGTTCGTTTTCGTCGAACTCGGCAGACAGCGCCCGGCCGCGGGCTTCAGCGGCATTCAGGTCAGACTGGGCCTGCTGCAGTTTTTGCTGCTGCGTGGCGGCGTCGGAACGGAATTCCTGAAGGCGGCGCGTGTCTTCTGCGGAGATTTGCTGTGAATCCTGCTGAACGCGGCGGAGAATGTCGCCAAGCGATACATTTTCCTGCGCGGCAGCGGGGGCTGAAAAGGCTACTGCAGTTCCCATGACCAGCGCGGTCGCGCCAAGGGCCTGCAGAGTTTTAGTGATCGTTTTCATTTCGATATTCCTCTGGATCTCTGGCGTGACTTAAAGCTGGACATCAAGACGTGTGGCCGGTGCGTACAGGACGCTTGGCGTGGTCGTGCCCTTGGCCACCTTGATCGCTTTAGCAATGTCTTCCTTGAACTTGCTTTCGACCGGGACCCATGCGCTGGACGCGCGGTCATAGCGAGCCGCGTATTTGCGGTCCGGAGACATATAAACCAGCGCGACACGGCCATAGAGGAACATGTCGACCATCACAGGCGAGCCATCGATGTCGATTTCCTGAGGCCAGGTCTGGATCGTACGACCGTATTCCATCTCGCTTTTGTAAGCCTCGATAATGAGACGATACTGCTCAACGATAGGAACCTGAGGGTTTTCCATCGCGGCGCGGAGATCCTCGATACGCTGTGTGCGCTCTTCCGACTTGAACGGAAGATCGGCTTTAACGAACGCTTCGAGATCGGTGATCATGTCGAGCAGCATCGGCGTCGTCTGAGCCGTGATTTCATCGACCCGTCCGAGCTGTTCGGTCAGCGATTCGAGCTCACGGCGCTGGCTTTCGACAACCTTCTCCTGCTGGCGCGCATATAGTTGTGCGGCCTGCGTACGCTGCAAGTTCGTGCGGAACTCACCGACCATATCGGAGCGCTGATCGTCCAGCTGGTTGATCTGCTCCTGAACCTGTTCGGCCTTGCGGGTTGCCTGTTCCCCGGTATCCAGCGCCTGCCGTAGCTGGCTTTGCGCTGCGACTGGCATTGCCAGTCCGACAACAAGTGCCGCTGCTATGGCACCCCGCGCCGGTGTCAGTACTTTTCTCATGAGGTTTGCCTCTCACTCTCCGAATGGTCGTGCATCATATTGCACGGTGAAACTTCAATGCGGCCGCGCCCCCTGAATTTGGCTGGCCACTACTCTGCTACTTCGAACCGGACACACACAAGCCGGCAGTCCCGGAGGCGGGTGAGAGAAACACCCAAAGCCTCCCCATTGTCACGGAGCGCTGCGTTGCACTCTCTATTCTTGAATTTCACGGCTAGAGCCTGCGGCCGCCGTGGGCGACCACCGCACCGGACGCTAGCAATAGCAGCGTCGCGGATCAATGGTCGTTCAGAAACCGTTTAAAAAACTTACTGAATTGAAGCGCAAGCACAATCACGCATCACAGTGCACAGAAAGAAGGCGCTTTTCAGGTCTGTCATCGTCAGGTTTGCGATGACAACTAATGACAGCGGCAGAGGTTCCCCAAACGATAGTGTATGGGGAGCGGCGCATTGCGCGATTATCTTTTCAGGAAAAGGTGGCTGGGGTGCCAGGATTCGAACCTGGGAATGCCGATACCAAAAACCGGTGCCTTACCACTTGGCGACACCCCAACAGCGGAAGAAGGCCGGGACATACTCAATTGATTTGACGCTTGCAACTCCTCAACTCATCCAAATTCAGTTGAGGGCGATTGCAGAGCGCTCGCGGCTGACCGCTTGTCAGTAAAACACGTCTAAGTTATAGGCGCGCAATCTGGCTCGGAATATAGCTCAGCCTGGTAGAGCACCGTCTTCGGGAGGCGGGGGTCGGAGGTTCGAATCCTCCTATTCCGACCATGTTCTTTTTCCTCTGAATTTGCCCGGAATTGCCTGGATGAACACATCCGGCCTTTACTTTTATTCTTTAGAGCTCATATCGTTATTTGATAAATATGCCGGTTCGGAGGCCATATATAGTGAAGACGTTTTTTACAGCCCTGGGCGGCGCAGTCCTCGGCACGCTCCTTGGAGCCGCCCTGCTCTTTTTCATCGCGTCAGCCGTCATTGGCGGCTTCATCAGTAACGCCAGCAGCTCAATTGCCGGCGGCGGTGAAAACCCGGGCTCCATGGTGCTTACCCTTGATCTTCGTCAGGAGCTTTCGGACCAGCCCGCAAGCCAGGGCCTTCCCGCACTCTTTGGACAGAAAGGCTTCGTCAACGTCCTCACGCGGCTTGAGGCAGCTCGATATGATGATCACGTCAAAGGCGTCCTGATTCGGGGCAGCGAATATGCAGTCGGCTCCTCGCGGGCAGAAGAGCTACGTGAAGCAATTCAGGGCCTGAAAGAATCAGGAAAATTTGTCGTTGCCCATTCCCAGGGTACATATGCAGGTGGTCCGTCCGCACTGCGGGCCGTCGCGGCGGCAGACGAAATATGGATACAGCCGGGCGGCGATTTCCTGCCGGGTGGGGTCACGTTCGAAACGATGTTCTTCAAGGGCCTGCTCGACAAGATCTCCGTGACAGCTGAAATCGAGCAGTTCTACGAGTACAAGAACTCGCCAAGCGTCTACAAGGAAACTGGCTATACAGAGCCGCACCGCGAAGCCATGACGGTACTCGCCGAATCGGTCTGGAACACTTCGATCGAAGATATCGCGGCAGACCGTGGCCTTGAGGTCTCCGCCGTCCGCGCCGCGCTGAATTCGTCCCCGCTCAGCCCCGATCGCCTGATCGAAGCAGGACTTGCTGACAAGCTCGGCTGGCCGGAAGACGCCATGGACGCGGTCAAGGAACGCGGCGGCGAGGGAACGGAACTCGTCGATGTCCTTGCCTACACACCGAAATCCGCGCCGCTTGGCAGCTCCGCTATTGCGGTTGTCGGCGGCGAGGGCGCCATCATAACAGGCGGTGCAAGCGGCGACCTGTTCGGTGGCGGCTCGGCTTTCTCTTCTGATGTCGTCGCTGCCGCGCTTCTGGAAGCCGGACGCAATGAGCGGGTGAAGGCTATCGTTTTCCGCGTCGACAGCCCCGGTGGCTCTCCCACCGCCTCAGACCAGGTCTGGCGGGCGATCGAGCGCGTGAAGGAAATGGATAAGCCAGTCGTCGTCTCAATGGGTTCGCTCGCGGCATCGGGGGGGTACTATGTTTCGACCGGAGCAGACTGGATCATGGCCAGCCGCTCCACGATCACCGGCTCCATTGGCATCTTTGGCGGCAAGCTCGCCATTGCAGACGGCCTTCGCAGGATTGGCGTGAATACCGAATCTATCAGTGTTGGTGGTCCTTTTGCCGGGGCGCTGACGACAGTGGATTCGTTCACCGACGAGCAGCGTGAACTTCTGACGGCTTGGCTAAAGCGCGGATACGACCGGTTTACGGGGCTCGTCGCCGAAGGCCGGGGCCTGAGCATTGAGAATGTCCAGGAGATCGCACGCGGCCGGGTGTGGACAGGCGAAGATGCCATGGAAATTGGATTGGTCGATGAGATCGGCGGCCTGATGGACGCGATCCGCAAAGCCCGGGAACTTGCCGGTATCGAGTCTGACGAAGAGACACGCCTGATGTTTTACCCGACGCCGCAAGGCGGATTGCCTGGCCTCGGGCCGCTGGCTTCAGCTTCAGCCGAGGATTTCAGTACGCTGGCGCGAGCCGCTGCGGTGCTGGAAGACGAACGGGTCCAGGCGCTCATCGAGCAAGGCAGCGTGTTCAATAACAGCCCCGTACAAGCGCGTGGCCCATTGATGATCGAGAAATAGATCGTCCCGAAGACAAGACCGAATGGGGCCGCATCTGCGAAATGGCAGCTGTGGCCCTTTTCATAACTGCGTCGAGCGGCCACACAGCGTCTCGACCGGAACGAGGCATATGATAGTCACGTCCACAAACGCACTCGGAGCCTTCATGACATCCTCTGTTGATCCAGATCTTCGACGCCATACAGCCGACACTGCCGAAAGCATGACCGATGTTCGATACGAAATAGACCGGTTGGACCGCGCGCTCGTCGAACTGCTTGTCGAACGGCAATCCTTCATGGATGCCGCTGCCCGGATCAAAGGGTCCCGGTCGGTTGTGCATGATCGTGCCCGGATTGAAGATGTTGTCACAAAGGTGACGGAGGAGGCAATCCGTCAGGGCTTGTCGCCAGCAATCGCTGAGCCTGTCTGGCGGACGTTGATCGACCGCTGTATCGCTTATGAATTCAACGCCTTTGACGCTCTCAAGCCCGGCCGTGACAAGGCGTGACTGGCCCGCCCGCACGCTTCAAGCGTCTGGGCAAGCACATCCCTGATATCATTAATAAGTAACGCCGCACCTGCCGTTGACGGTGGCAGTCCGCGGCCTTCACTCTCGGCGGCCGCACAGCATTCAGCCAGCTGATCTGCGCCGATGCTCATCGCCGCGCCTTTCAGCGTATGCGCGGCATCGGCCCACTGGGTGGCAGGTGCCCGGGGGTCCAGCAGTCTCGCCCAGATTTCGGCTTGCTGACGGAAAATATCGAGAACTTCCTCAGCAAGGTCGGCGTCGCCGCCCGTCATCAGCAATAACTGGTCGAGATCAAGATCAACACGTTCGCTCAAGGCGGCCTCCCTCAGGTCTCCGGAACGGAGTTTCGCCTACATACGCCCTCAAGGCTTAGGTGATCGTTAAACACCCACATCAGAAAAAAGCCCATGGATATTGTGCTGGCGACGACTTCGCGCTATAAATACTTATCGAATTTCAATAGGGGACTTTCAGATGATCACCGTTCTCGTGGCGCTGCGGGATTTCTTTGTTTCTGTACTCATCGGCTGGCTTGGTGTCGCCGCAGAGCCTGCAGACACACAAAATCAGACCGACTCCGTTGCGCCGGCGACCGCCAGGGTCGCCCTTTTGGGCTAGGTTCTACCTGTCCTTTTTTAAGGACGCACATCAGAGCGAGCGCAGACCTCAGGGTCTGCGCTCTTTTTTTTACGTTTTTCGGTTCTGGCGGCTGTCAATCAGCTCGTCGACGACTTCCGGGTCCGCAAGTGTCGACGTATCTCCAAGACTGTCAAAGCTGTCTTCGGCAATCTTCCGAAGGATACGACGCATGATCTTGCCCGATCGTGTCTTGGGCAGGCCCGGAGCGAACTGGATCAGGTCCGGGCTCGCAATGGGACCGATTTCTGACCGGACATGTTTGACGAGCTCGGCCTTCAATTCATCGGTGGGGCTGACGTCGGCGACCGTCGTGACATAGGCATAGATGCCCTGCCCCTTGATATCGTGCGGATAGCCAACCACAGCAGCTTCAGCCACAGCGTCATGCGAAACGAGCGCACTTTCGACTTCGGCTGTCCCCATCCTGTGGCCGGACACGTTGATGACATCATCCACCCGGCCGGTAATCCAGTAGAAGCCATCTTCGTCCCGCCGGCACCCATCGCCGGTAAAGTAATTGCCGGGATAGGCGGAGAAATAAGTGTCGACGAAGCGCTGATGGTCCCCATAAACGGTCCGCATCTGGCCTGGCCAGCTATCGGTGATGATCAGGTTTCCCTCGGCGGCGCCGTGCAATTCAGCCCCGTCCGCGTCGACCAGTTTCAACTGGACACCGAAGAATGGATGGGAGCCCGCACCAGGTTTCATCGGCGTGGTTCCGGGGAGTGGGACGATCATTGTGCCGCCGGTCTCGGTTTGCCACCAGGTATCGACAATCGGGCAGCGGCCTTCACCAACTGTGTGGTAATACCATTCCCAGGCCTCGGGATTAATCGGCTCGCCAACTGTACCGAGCAGGCGGATGGAGCTGCGGTCTGTCGACTTTACAGGGCCGTCGCCTTCACGCATCAGGGCGCGGATGGCTGTGGGCGCGGTGTAGAAGATCGTCACGCCATGCTTGTCACACGCTTCCCAGAAGCGCGATGCGGTCGGATAAGTCGGCACGCCTTCAAACATCACAGACGTCGCGCCATTCGCAAGCGGGCCGTAAACGATGTAGGTATGTCCCGTCACCCAGCCGACATCCGCCGAGCACCAGAACACATCTTCCTCTTTTAAATCAAAGACATATTCGTGGGTCATCGAGGCCCAGACGAGGTAGCCGCCACAGGTGTGGAGCACGCCCTTGGGCTGGCCGGTCGAACCGGACGTATAGAGGATGAAGAGCGGATCTTCCGCATTCATCGGCTCTGGCGCACACGTATCGGCAACATTCGAGCCGGCCTCATGCAGCCAGATATCCCGGCCCTCTTTCATCTCCACGTCGCTACCGGTGCGGCGCACGACGAGCACCTTCTCCACCATCCCATTGGCAAGGTCACACGCCTTGTCGCAATTGGATTTCAGGGGGATGGTCTTGCCGCCCCGGACGCCTTCATCGGCGGTGATGACGTAAGGGGATTTGCAGTCACTTATCCGCCCCGCCAGCGCTTCGGGTGAGAAGCCGCCGAACACGACAGAGTGAACCGCACCGATCCGCGCGCAGGCCAGCATCGCCATCGCAGCCTCAGGGATCATCGGCATATAGATGGTAACGCGATCTCCCTTCTTTACGCCCATCTCCTTGAGAACGTTCGAAAATCTGCAGACTGCGTGATAGAGCTGCCGGTAGGTCAGCGTATGACTGTCTTCAGGCTCATCGCCCTCCCAGATGAAGGCCGGCTTGTCTGCGCGGGTCTCCAGCTGGCGGTCGAGACAGCTTTCGGTGACGTTCAGTGTCCCGTCGGAAAACCATTTCACATGAAGGTCATGCCTGTCCCACGACACGTCCTTTACCGTGGTATAGGGCGTCATCCACTTGATACGCTTGCCATGCTCACCCCAGAAGGCAACCGGGTCAGCAATCGATGCCTCGTACATTTCCTTGTACTTTTCGGGGCTTAGATTGGCTTGCGCAGCAAAGGCTTCAGGGACGGGATGTGATTTGGGGTGTTCGCTCATGGGGCGCCTTTTATGGAGTTTCCTCTGGATATTCCTTCAACATGACCCCGCAAGGCGGGTTTGTGAAGGGTGCGAAATGGAGTGCAGTAACAGTGCACCTACGGTGCAGTAGCAGTACAGTTCCAGTACACCTCAAAGCGGCAGCGGTGTGCGCCCGGGCTCACACCGCCTTTCACCTCAATACCAGGCGCGAACCCCGATCAGAAAAGCCGTTCGACCGGTCTCCTCTCCGGCGGCCTCGAGAATGTCGCCCGTTTCACCCAGCCGCTTTTGCCATTCAACGCCGATGTAGGGGGCGAACTCGCGAACAACCTCATAGCGAAGCCTCAGCCCGGCATCGATACCGGTCAGCCCCGAACCGGTCTGAAGCTCAGGAATGTCCTGGGCTGAAAAGGATATCTCGGCGCGGGGCTGGAGAATGAGACGCTGGGTCAGCACCAGTTCGTATTCCGCTTCGATCCGCGCAGTAAGATCACCCTGCGTGGAGACGAAGGCCGCACTGTCCAGCTCGAACAGGTAGGGCGCAAGCCCCTGGAAGCCGAGCACGGCATGGGTGCGCCCGCGCGGTTCGAAGTCCTGCCGCAGACCGGCCTGTAAATCGAAATATGGAGAGACCGCCCTTGACCAGAGCGCCTGCAATTCAGCCTCCTCAAGTGTCCCGGTATCAGGCAGGTATTCGGCCTCTGCTTTCAGCCAGACCTTGTTGAGGTCGCCGCCATACCAGGCATTGCCATCAAGCAGCAGGACATCCTCATCCTCGAAAACCTGATACTCAAGGCGGTCAGCCTGCACGAAGCTCGTCTTCATTCCCCCATGGCTATGCTGGAGATGGTCGCGCGAGGCAGCCAACGCATCCGTGTCATAATAATCCTCCGCCATCGACCATGGCGCATCGGCGTCTTCTGCAATAGCGGCAGGAATAAGCGCGAGAATGGTAAGGCCTGTCAGGGCGGTTCGGGTGATATGGCAATCCATCAGTGATGCCCCCCATGATCCTTGTCCGGTGACATGTCATGTCGCGGCACGCCATCCATATTGTGGTGGTTCGCATGTGGGTCTTCACTGGCCGGCATCGGCCTGCCCTTGCCATCATGAGGGCCATCATGAGGGCCTTCATGAGGTATGACCGACACGACATTCATCATGCCGGCATGCATGTGGTAGAGAAGGTGGCAGTGAAACGCCCAATCCCCGACATGTTCGGACGAGATATCGAAGGCGACCTTCTCACCCGGCTTGACGATCACGGTATGCTTGCGCGGTCGATGCGAACCGCCGCCATTTTCAAGTTCGAAATACATGCCATGCAGATGGATCGGATGCGGCATCATCGTGTCGTTGACGAGATTGAAGCGCACGCGCTCTCCCTCCTGCACGCGGATTGATTCGCGGACCTCGGAAAACTTCACACCGTCAAACGACCACATGTAGCGTTCCATGTTTGAGGTGAGATGGATGTCGAGCGTGCGTTCAGGCGGCCGCGTATCCGGATTGGGCGTGAGGGCCCGAAGGTCCGCATAGGTCAGCACCCTGTGGCCGACATTTTCAAGGCCGAGGCCTGGCTCATCAAGACGGCTCGTCGGCATCGCCGCAACATTGGCCACGCCCGGCCCCGTCTCATGCTTGTGGCCTGTCATGCGGCTGATGCCATCCCCGGACGACCTGTCCTGGCTGGAATGGTTCATATCCGGCATGGACATCTGGACGTCATGCCCCATCGCAGCGTGGTCCATACCGTCCATAGTGTGCCCAGAGTGATCCATCCCGCTCATGCCAGTCCCACCTGCGGGCCCTAACTCCATCGAACCATGGTTCATGGCCCCGTGATCCATGGCCATGTCCTTCATGCCCAGGGTCGGTACGGCCCGCATGGCCGGAATGTCTGCTCGCATGCCAGCTTCAGGCCCGAGCGTCGCGATAACCTGGCCCGACCGGTCTATCGATTCGGCGACCATGGCGAAGGCCCGCGCGGCTTCTGGCTGGACGATCACATCATAGGTCTCTGCCGTGCCGATCTGGAATTCATCAGTCTCGACCGGTTGCACGTTCAGGCCGTCTGCCGCCACGACCTGCATTGACAGCCCGGGTATGCGGAAATTGAAGATCGACATGGCCGATCCGTTGATGATGCGCAGGCGCACGCGTTCACCGGGCTGGAAGACCGCATTCCAGTTGTCAGCCGTCGCATGGCCATTGATGAGATAGGTATAGGTTGCCCCGGTCACGTCCGCGATATCCCGCGGACTCATTCGCATTGCGCCCCACATCGCGCGTTCGCCCAGCGTCCTGCCAAGACCGTCCCTTGCTGCATCGCTGGCAAAATCACCGAGCGTGCGCTGGTTGAAATTGTAGGTCTCGCTCGATGCTTTCAGCTTTTCGAAGATCCGGTGCGGGGTCTCGAAACTCCAGTCCGAGAGCAGCAGCACATATTCCCGGTCAGACCGGACAGGGTCGCTACCGCTCGGATCAATCAGCAAGGGACCGTAATGGCCCGCCTGCTCCTGAAGCCCGGAATGGGAGTGATACCAGTAGGTGCCGCTCTGCGGGACAGAGAAGCGATACTGGAAGCGCTCACCCGCCGGAATGCCGGGGAAGGACACGCCCGGCACGCCATCCATGTAGAACGGCACGAGCAGGCCATGCCAGTGAATGCTGGTCGCGGCCTTCAGGCCATTGCGTACATTGATGGTGATGTCCTCGCCCTCGCGAAAGCGCAGGAGTGGTCCGGGCAGCGTACCATTGACACCCGTCGCCAGACCGGCCCGGCCATCAATGCGCACCGGAAACGTGCCAATATCGAGGTTGAACTCAGTGCCGGTGAGCGATGGAATACCAAGATTGCCAGCCGTCGAACTGCGCGCCCAGGCGGGCAGCAGGCCGGGGATGGCGGCCACGGCACTGCCCCCGAGGGCGGCGCCAAGGAAATGTCGTCTGTTGAACATGATAGGTCAGCCTTTGCCTGATGAAACGGAACAGGGATGGCAGCTGCGCATGCAGGACTGCCCGGTCTGTCCGGATCAGATCAGGAGGCTGATTTTCTGGTGAGTGAGCGTGTCGGGCGTTCGCGGCGGGGCGGCGCCCGGCGGCCAGTGGGGGTCCGGCACATCGGCGCTCGCCGCACCAAGGCTCAAGGCTGATGGCAGGATGAAGACGCGAACAGGCAGGTCACCCAGCGCCGGCGTGTCCGGGCTGAGGTTGACGCGCTGCAGGATGGATTGCGCACAATCCTTGCAGTCTTCGCCTTTTGCAGGGTCATGATGACCGGTGTGACCTGTCTGATGATGGTCGTGTCCAGCCATCTGCATTGCGTCTGCGTCCGGGGAAACTGATGCCACGGCACTCGCCGATGCATAGCTGGCACAACCGATCAGGCCAGCGCATACCAGCGCGCTCAGGCCGCAGATCAGGAGGGTTCGGACAGCGTTCAACATGACAGTGTAGGTTTTAAGGCGTTCGCGAGCGCCTGCAATGCAGCACCTGCCGAATAGCCGATCACAAATGCGTGGAAGGTCGCCTGGCACGGGCACTAGGACTTGAACCCAGGACCTGCGGTTTTGGAGACCGCCGCTCTACCAGCTGAGCTATACCCGCTCAGGCGAAGCGGTGTAATGCCCGATTGCACCCAAAAGCGCAACAGGTTGCGGTGCGTCGTCTGCAGATGGCTCAGACGGTCCAGCGGCCCCGCTCCCAACCGAGCAGCCGGCGCGTCTCTTCGGCGTCCAGCCTGTAGGCATGTTCGAGGAAGGCGCGATCCTCCTCATTCATTGACGCCCGATCTGTCGCGGAGTTGTGGCGCGGCTCTTCTGTGAAGGCAAAACGGGCCACGCCGAGAAAATCGGTTACCTTGTCGAGCTCCGGCTGTGCAGCCTCCGAGAGATCTTCGCTTCGCAGGAAGAGGAGCTGGTCGTCGGGGAAAAGACGTTTGAGATTGCGCACCTGATGAGCGTAGAAGCCGCGCGCGACCTGTGAGCGTTCACGGTCCTGGCCCGGCAATGAGCGGCGGGCGCGGTCGCGTTCAGTGCGGATCGCGTTCGAAAACGTCTCGCCTTCGCGCGCCAGCCTTTTGTCCATCCGGAAGTGAGACCAGGCGCGTTCGACCGGGTCGCGCAGCAGGGTGATAACCTTGATATCGCGATTGTAGGCGTAGAGCCGCTCCATGGCGCCGGTCCACCAGGTCAGAATTGGCGTGGCTTCACCGAGTCTGGCCCCGGCGCGCTGGCGCTCCCAGTGGAATTGCCGATGGTAGATCCAGTTGTCGAGAGGCGTGAGGCCGGTCGGGGGGCGCTTGTCGAAGAAGTGGACCTCCTTCTTCCTGGCCATCGAAATCCCCGGATGCTGGCGCAGATAGGCATCGAGCGAGGTCGTCCCGCCCTTCTGTACCCCGGCGATCATGAAATCGATACGCTTGGCCATGTAGCGTTCTGAGCAGATGCGCCCCCAGACCGCAATAAAAAAGCTCTTGTTTGCTTGATCCCCGCTGCGGCTGTGCCGCCGCGATGGATCGGGCTCAGGGCTGGGGCGGCACCACAAAAAAAAGGGCCGCTCCCTTTTGGAAGCGGCCCTTGATGCTTTGATCCCTGCTTCGGCTGTGCCTTCGCGATGGATCAGGCTCAGGGCTGCTGTGCCCTGATGCCGTGTCTTATTTCTTCACGCTGGAGACGACGCCGGCACCGACGGTGCGGCCGCCTTCGCGGATCGCGAAGCGGAGGCCCTGGTCCATCGCGATCGGTGCGATCAGCTCAACGTCCATTTTGACGTTGTCGCCCGGCAGAACCATTTCCTTGTCCGCTGGAAGCTGGACAACACCCGTCACATCCGTCGTACGGAAGTAGAACTGTGGACGGTAGTTGGTGAAGAATGGCGTGTGACGGCCACCCTCTTCCTTGGTCAGGATGTAGGCTTCAGCTTCGAACGTCGTGTGCGGCGTGATCGAACCCGGCTTGCAGAGAACCTGCCCGCGCTCAACACCCTCACGGTCGATACCGCGGATCAGCGCGCCGATATTGTCGCCAGCCTGGCCCTGGTCGAGCAGCTTGCGGAACATCTCGACGCCCGTAACGGTCGTCTTCTGCGTGTCGCGGATACCAACGATCTCGACTTCTTCACCAACCTTGATGACGCCTGTCTCGACGCGGCCGGTCACAACCGTCCCACGGCCGGAGATCGAGAACACGTCCTCGACAGGCATCAGGAATGGCTTGTCCAGCGGACGCTCTGGCGTCGGGATGTAATCGTCGACAGCCTTCATCAGCTCGAGGATCTTCTCCTTGCCGATATTCTCGTCGCGGCCCTCAACAGCGGCAAGCGCCGAACCGGAGATGATCGGAATGTCGTCGCCCGGGAAGTCATATGAGGACAGGAGTTCACGAACTTCCATCTCGACGAGCTCCAGGAGCTCCTCGTCATCGACCTGGTCGACCTTGTTCATGAAGACAACCATGGCTGGCACACCAACCTGCTTGGCCAGCAGGATGTGCTCACGCGTCTGTGGCATCGGGCCATCAGCGGCGTTCACAACCAGGATCGCGCCGTCCATCTGCGCCGCACCGGTGATCATGTTCTTCACATAGTCAGCGTGGCCCGGGCAGTCGACGTGCGCATAGTGACGGTCTTCCGTCTCATACTCGACGTGCGCCGTGTTGATGGTGATACCGCGTGCTTTTTCTTCCGGCGCATTGTCGATGTCCGCATAGGACTTCGCCGCACCGCCGTAAACTTCCGCAAGCGTCATCGTGATCGCCGCTGTCAGCGTCGTCTTGCCGTGGTCAACGTGACCAATCGTGCCAATGTTTACGTGAGGCTTGTTGCGCTCAAACTTTGCCTTGGCCATGGGGCCTCTCCTTCGTACTGACGTTATCTATCAACGAATAATTCGCGCACCCGCCCGAAAGGCGAGTGCGCGCTTCAACACTTAACCCGCGAGATCCTGAACGATCTTCTGGGCTTCTGCCTTTGGAACTTCGGCATAGTGATCGAACTGCATGGTAAACTGGGCGCGGCCCTGTGACATGCCACGCAGGTTCGACACATAGCCGAACATATTGACCAGCGGCACGAAGGCACCGATCGCCACGGCATTGCCGCGCGGGTTCGACCCCTGGATCTGACCGCGCCGCGAGTTCAGGTCACCAATGACGTCACCCATATACTCTTCGGGCGTAATCACTTCGACCTTCATCACCGGCTCCATCAGCTTCGGATCAGCCTGCGTACGCAGTTCGCGGAAGGCTGCCCGTGCAGCGATTTCGAAGGCGAGCACGGAGGAGTCAACGTCGTGGAACTTACCGTCGATGAGCTTGGCCTTGAAGTCGGTCACAGGGTAACCGGCCAGCAGGCCATTTTCCTTGGCGCTGTTGAGACCTTTTTCGACACCAGGAATGTATTCCTTCGGCACCGAGCCACCAACAATACCGCTCTCGAAGATGAATCCCGAACCGGCTTCAAGCGGCTCGAACTGGATCTTGACCTCAGCGAACTGACCCGAACCACCCGACTGCTTCTTGTGGGTGTAGTTGATCTCTGCCGGACGACCGAGCGCCTCACGGTAAGCCACTTGCGGTTGACCGATATTCGCTTCGACCTTGAATTCGCGTTTCAGACGATCAACCAGGATGTCGAGGTGAAGCTCGCCCATGCCCTTCATGATGGTCTGGCCGGATTCGATATCGGTCTCGACGCGGAAAGATGGATCTTCAGCAGCCAGGCGCTGCAGGCCGATCGACATTTTTTCCTGGTCAGCCTTCGACTTCGGCTCGACAGCAATCTCGATCACAGGATCGGGAAAGGTCATGGTTTCGAGAACAACCGGGTCAGACTTGTCGCAGAGCGAGTCGCCTGTGGTGGTTTCTTTCAGGCCCGCCAGCGCAATAATGTCGCCAGCAAAGGCTTCCTCGATTTCCTCGCGATTGTTCGAGTGCATCATCATCATGCGGCCGATGCGCTCCTGCTTACCCTTGGTCGAGTTAAGCATGGAACCACCTTTGGTGACCGTACCGGAATAGATACGCAGGAAGGTCAGCGATCCGACAAATGGATCGTTCATGATCTTGAAGGCGAGGCCGGAGAACGGCTCATTATCGTCGGCATGACGCGCAATGTTACGGACTTCGTCTTCATCGCCCGGCTTGAAGCCCATATAGGCAGGCACGTCGAGCGGGCCAGGAAGATAGTCGACAACAGCGTTCAGCATTGGCTGGACGCCTTTATTCTTGAACGCCGAGCCAGCAAGGACAGGAACAAAAGCCATGGCGAGCGTACCCTTGCGGATCAGCTTGCGCAGCGTTTCCATGTCAGGCTCTTCGCCTTCCAGATAGGCTTCCATCACCGCTTCGTCCTGCTCGACAGCAATCTCGACGAGCTCAGCGCGCATCTCTTCGGCCTTGGCCTTGAGGCTGTCACGAATGTCTTTCAGGACCCAGGTCGCACCGAGGTCAGAGCCTTCCCAGACCCATTCCTTCATCGTGATCAGGTCAACATGGCCTTCGAGCTCGTTTTCCGAACCGATTGGAAGCTGGATCGGAGCCGGGATTGCGCCCGTACGATCCTTGATCATCGCCACGCAGTTGAAGAAATCTGCGCCCGTCTTGTCCATCTTGTTCACGAAGACGATACGCGGAACCTTGTAGCGGTCAGCCTGGCGCCAGACGGTTTCTGTTTGCGGCTCAACACCGGCATTCGCATCCAGCACACAGACGGCACCATCAAGCACAGCGAGCGAACGCTCGACTTCAATCGTGAAGTCAACGTGTCCGGGCGTATCAATGATGTTGAAACGATACTTTGGCGACTGGGCGGATACGCCGTCCTCGGTGCGCTCCCAGAATGTCGTGGTCGCAGCAGACGTAATCGTGATGCCGCGTTCCTGCTCCTGCTCCATCCAGTCCATGGTTGCAGCGCCGTCGTGGACTTCGCCGATCTTGTGGGACTTTCCGGTGTAGAACAGGATGCGCTCGGTCGTCGTCGTCTTGCCGGCATCGATGTGAGCCATGATGCCGAAATTGCGATAACGCTCCAGCGGATATTCGCGGGCCATAGGATTACCTTTTGTGTCTGGTTCCGGGAGGGGGAACGTTGGATGTGGGTTACCAGCGGTAGTGTGAGAAGGCGCGGTTGGCTTCTGCCATGCGATGCGTGTCTTCACGCTTCTTCACAGCGGTGCCGCGGCCTTGCGAGGCGTCCATAAGCTCACCGGCGAGGCGTTCGCGCATGGTGTTCTCATTGCGCGCCGAAGCAGCCGCAGCCAGCCAGCGGATTGCCAGCGCCTGACGGCGTTCAGGACGAACCTCTACAGGCACCTGATAGGTCGCACCACCGACCCGGCGGGAGCGAACTTCAACTGCAGGCGAGATGGATTCCAGGGCAGCGTGAAAAACCTCGACAGGGTCCTTCTTCGCTTTCTCTTCAACCAGCTCGAAGGCACCATACAGGATGCGTTCGGCAGTCGATTTCTTACCGTCCTGCATGATCTGGTTCATGAACTTCGTAATGATGATGTCCTTGAACTTCGGATCAGGAAGAACCTGGCGTTTTTCGGCGCGGTGACGACGTGACATGACTGACGGCCCTTATTTCGGTTTCTTCACGCCGTAATGCGAACGGCGTTGCTTACGGTTCTTGACGCCCTGGGTATCGAGGACACCACGCAGGATGTGATAGCGCACACCCGGAAGGTCTTTTACACGGCCGCCGCGGATCAGGACAACAGAGTGCTCCTGGAGATTGTGGCCTTCGCCCGGGATGTAGCACAGCGATTCAAAGCCGGTCGTCAGGCGAACCTTGGCAACTTTCCGAAGTGCGGAGTTCGGCTTTTTCGGCGTCGTTGTGTAGACGCGCGTGCAAACGCCGCGACGTTGTGGGTTGCCCTTGAGGGCCGGAGTTTTGGACCGCGCGGGCTTCGGCTTGCGCGGATTGCGGATCAGCTGTTGAATCGTGGGCATGAGGGCCTTTTTACATCTTTCTAACTTGGCCCCATCGGACCAGTTCAAACCAAGATAGCCCGGTTGGGCCAAAACTGACCCACCGGACCACCAATTCCGTACTTTGCCGACATCGCGGCACCGGGTTTCGGGCCGCTGGAGACAACAACGAGAGTCGTCTCAGCCAGCGTTCGGCGCGTGTTAAGACCCTGTGGCCGTCCCGTCAAGTGTCCTCGACGGTGACGGCTGTTATCAGGGGCCTCGTCTTCTATCTACTCCGCAGCATCGGGTGCTGGCAGAGCTGCTGCGACAGCTTCTGCCGCAGCACGGCGCTTGGCCTTGAGCTTGGCATCACGCTGCCCCGCAATATGGCGGAAGTTGCGCATGCCACCACCCGTACCGGCCGGAATGAGCCGGCCGACGATGACGTTCTCCTTGAGACCTTCAAGCGTATCCACCTTGCCCTGCAGGGCCGCTTCAGTGAGCACGCGTGTCGTCTCCTGGAAGGAGGCGGCCGAGATGAAGCTGCGGGTCTGCAGCGATGCCTTGGTGATCCCGAGAAGCACTGGCACGCCAATGGCTTCACGTTGATCCTGCTTGCGCGACCGGCGAACGGCAGCGTTGGCTTCGTCGAGTTCCATCAGGTCGACATGCTCGCCTTTCAGCAAGGTAGTCGTGCCCGGATCGGTGATCTCGATCTTCTGCAGCATCTGCCGGACGATCACCTCGATGTGCTTGTCATTGATCGGCACGCCCTGCAGGCGATAGACCTTCTGCACTTCGTCGACGAGGTAGTTCGCCAGCGCTTCGATACCCAGCGAACCGAGGATGTCCTGCGGTGCCGGATTACCGTCCACGAGGTATTCGCCGCGGCGGATGAAATCACCATCCTGGAACGAGATGCGCTTGTTTTTCGGTACGAGATATTCGGCCGAGTCGGCGCCCTCTTCTTCCGGAATGATCGCGATCTTCCGCTTGTTCTTGTAGTCGCGGAGATAGGAAACGCGGCCATCAATATCGGCGATGACAGCATTGTCCTTCGGACGGCGAGCTTCGAACAGTTCGGCCACGCGTGGCAGACCACCGGTGATGTCCTTCGTCTTGGCACCCCCTGTGGATGTCCGCGCAAGGCTATCGCCCGGCCCGATCTCATCGCCATCATTGATGGACAGGATTGCGCCCGGTGACAGCAGGTAACGCGCTTCCGTACCGTTTGGCAGCGTCTTGGCTTCGCCGTCGGCATCAGTGATCAGCACGGATGGGCGAAGGTCGTTGCCCTTCCCGCCGCGATAATCAACGATCACGCGGGACGAGATGCCCGTTGCCTCATCGGTTTCATCACGCGCCGTCATGCCATCGACAACGTCGATCAGCTTGGCGACACCAGCGATTTCGGACACGAGCGGCTGTGCGAACGGATCCCAGTCAGCAAGCTTGTCGCCCGGCTTGACCTTGGCACCGTCCTTGATGTGCAGGCGTGTACCGTAGCCCGGCTTGAAGGTCTGACGTGTCCGACCATCGGCATCGATAACCGACACGGACATCTGACGGCCGACAACAACCAGCGTCTTGTCCTTCTTGGTAACCGTATCGCCTTCTTCGAACTTGATCTTGCCTTCGAAGGCCGCCTCAACGGATGAATCCTCGGCCACCGATGCAGCGCCACCAATGTGGAAGGTCCGCATGGTCAGCTGGGTACCCGGCTCACCAATCGATTGTGCTGCAATGACGCCGATGGCTTCACCGCGGTTCACGATCGTACCGCGTGCAAGGTCACGGCCGTAGCAGGCGACACAGACACCGATCTTCGTTTCGCAGGTCAGCGGGGAACGCACTTTGACTTCGTCGACACCGGAATCTTCGACGGCCTGGGCCAGCGTTTCATCCAGATACGTGTTGGCTGGACAGACAAGCTCACCGGTCTTGGTGTTCTTGACGTCCTGGCCAATCGTCCGGCCGAGAATACGCTCAGCCAGCGGCACGACAACATCGGCCCCTTCCATGACGGCGCCGAGCATGATGCCATTGTCTGTTCCGCAATCGTCATCATTGACGATGCAATCCTGCGCGACATCAACCAGGCGGCGGGTCAGATAACCGGAGTTGGCGGTTTTCAGAGCCGTATCCGCGAGACCCTTACGGGCACCGTGGGTCGAGTTGAAGTATTCAAGGACGGTCAGGCCTTCCTTGAAGTTCGACACGATCGGAGTCTCGATGATTTCACCGGACGGCTTGGCCATCAGGCCACGCATGCCAGCGAGCTGTTTCATCTGGTTCTTCGAACCACGCGCACCGGAGTGAGCCATCATGAAGACCGAGTTGGTCTCTTCCATGCGGCCCGTCTTCTTGTCGATAGCAGCTTCGCCTGCCGCATCCATCATGGCGTCGGCAACCTTGTCGGTGCAGGTCGACCATGCGTCCACGACCTTGTTGTATTTCTCACCACGCGTGATGAGGCCTTCAGCATACTGACGCTCATACTCGGACACTTGTGACCGTGTATCCTCGACCAGTTTCGCCTTCGCGGCAGGGATCTTCATGTCATCCTTGCCGAACGAAATACCGGCCTTGCAGGCTTCGCGGAAGCCAAGCGCCATGAGCTGGTCACAGAAGATGACCGTCGCCTTCTGACCGCAGTTCCGGTAGACCTCATCGATCAGTTTCGAGATCGCCTTCTTGGTCATGAGGTCGTTCACGAGCTCAGCCCGCATGCCCTTCATCTTCGGAAGCAGCGACGCAATCATGTAGCGACCCGGGGTCGTGTCGATGATGCGGATTTCCTCATTGCCCTCTTCATCAACGCCTTCAAAGCGGGCCTTGATCTTGGCGTGCAGCGACAGCTTGCCACTGTGAAGCGCATGTTCGAGTTCGGACACGTCAGAAATCGCCATGCCTTCGCCTGGCTCTCCGTCCTTGTCGAGCGACAGGTAGTAGAGGCCGAGAATGATATCCTGCGACGGCACGATGATCGGCTTGCCGTTGGCTGGCGACAGGATGTTGTTCGTCGACATCATCAGGACGCGGCACTCAAGCTGGGCTTCGAGTGACAGCGGCACGTGAACGGCCATCTGGTCGCCATCGAAGTCGGCGTTGAACGCGGCGCAAACCAGCGGGTGAAGCTGGATGGCCTTGCCTTCAATCAGCTTCGGCTCAAACGCCTGGATACCGAGACGGTGAAGCGTCGGTGCCCGGTTCAGCATGATCGGATGCTCACGGATAACCTCTTCCAGGATATCCCAGACTTCCGGCTTTTCCTTCTCAACCAGCTTCTTCGCCGCTTTCACGGTGCCGGCAAGACCTTTGGCATCAAGGCGTGCATAGATAAACGGCTTGAACAGTTCGAGCGCCATCTTCTTCGGCAGGCCGCACTCGTGCAGCTTCATGTTCGGGCCAACCACGATGACCGAACGGCCGGAATAATCGACGCGTTTACCGAGAAGGTTCTGGCGGAACCGGCCGTGCTTGCCTTTCAGCATGTCGGACAGCGACTTCAGCGGACGCTTGTTGGTGCCGGTGATGACGCGGCCGCGGCGGCCATTGTCAAACAGGGCATCAACGGATTCCTGAAGCATACGCTTCTCGTTCCGGATGATGATGTCCGGCGCACGAAGCTCCATCAGGCGCTTCAGGCGGTTGTTGCGGTTGATGACCCGGCGATAGAGGTCGTTCAGGTCCGACGTCGCAAAGCGGCCACCGTCCAGCGGGACCAGCGGGCGCAGGTCCGGCGGGATGACCGGCACGATCGTCATGATCATCCATTCCGGCTTGGCACCCGATGCGAGGAAGGCCTCAACGACTTTCAGACGCTTGGAATACTTCTTGGTCTTCAGCTCACTGGTGGACTCTGCAAGATCATCGCGCAGCTGGTCGGCCAGCGCTTCGAGATCGAGACCACGCAGCTGCTCACGTACGGCTTCCGCGCCGATCATGGCCGTGAAGCTGTCTTCGCCATGCTCGTCCTGGGCTTCCATATACTCCTCTTCGGTGAGGAGCTGGTTTGGCTCAAGCGGGGTCAGGCCCGGCTCGATGACAACATAGCTTTCAAAGTAGAGCACGCGCTCCACGTCTTTCAGGGCCATGTCGAGCAGCGAGGAAATGCGGGATGGAAGCGATTTCAGGAACCAGATATGCGCAACTGGTGCCGCGAGATCGATGTGACCCATACGCTCGCGACGAACCTTGGCGAGCGTAACTTCAACACCGCACTTCTCGCAGACGATGCCGCGATACTTGATGCGCTTGTACTTGCCGCAGAGGCACTCATAGTCCTTGATCGGACCGAAGATGCGGGCACAGAACAGGCCTTCACGCTCAGGCTTGAAGGTCCGGTAATTGATTGTTTCCGGCTTCTTGATTTCGCCGGATGACCAGGACCGGATTTTCTCCGGGCTGGCGATTGAAATCTTGATCGCCTCAAAGCTTGGGGCTGGGGCGTTCTGATTGAAGATGCTGGTGACGTCTTGGCGCATATTCCGCTCCTTGGGAGGGGGCGGCCGGGACAATCCCCGGCCTAATAAATAAAGTTAGTCTCTACTCGACACGATTGCCATGCGGCGGCCTATTCGGCCGCCACCGGCGCATCATCATTTCCATCATTGGCTTCGATCAGCTCGACGTTGAGGCCGAGCGAGCGCATTTCCTTGATGAGCACGTTGAAGCTCTCAGGGATACCCGCCTCGAAGGTATCGTCACCGCGGACGATCGCTTCGTAGACCTTGGCCCGGCCAGCTGTGTCATCCGACTTCACGGTCAGCATTTCCTGCAGCGTGTAGGCGGCACCATAGGCTTCCAGGGCCCAGACTTCCATCTCGCCGAAGCGCTGGCCGCCGAACTGGGCCTTGCCGCCGAGCGGTTGCTGGGTGACGAGCGAATAAGGACCGGTCGAACGGGCGTGGATCTTCTCGTCCACCAGGTGGTGAAGCTTGAGGAGATACTTGTAACCCACAGTAACCTGACGCTTGAACGCCTCGCCTGTCCGGCCGTCGAACAGTGTGACCTGACCGGACGAATCCAGCCCTGCCCGCTGCAGCATTTCCACGATGTCCGCTTCACGGGCACCATCGAAGACTGGTGTTGCGATTGGCACACCATTGCCGAGGTTGGACGCCAGCTCGACGATCTCTTCATCCGTTTCCGGGAGTTCGTCGCCCTGACCGTAAACCATCTGCACCGTATCGCGCAGGGCCTTGTTGTCCTTGTTCTCGTTCCACTCATCCAGGGCGTTCTGGACGATCCGGCCAAGGCCGCTCGAGGCCCAGCCCATATGGGTTTCGAGAATCTGGCCAACGTTCATCCGCGACGGCACGCCGAGCGGGTTGAGCACGATGTCCACAGGCGTGCCATCTTCGAGGAATGGCATGTCTTCCTGCGGATTGATCTTCGAGATCACACCCTTGTTGCCGTGACGGCCGGCCATCTTGTCGCCCGGCTGAAGCTTGCGCTTCACGGCCAGGAAGACCTTGACGACCTTCATCACGCCCGGTGGGAGATCGTCTCCACGCTGGACCTTGTCGACCTTGTCATTGAAGCGGGCATCAAGCTCACGAAGCGACGATTCGAAACGGCTTTGAAGCTGGTCGAGCTCACCCTGCGCCTTTTCAGATTTCAGGGCGACTTCCCACCACTGGACTTCGCGCAGTTCGTCGAGGGCCTCTTCTGCAATCGTGCCGGCCTTGAAGCCTTTCGGCCCGGCCGCAGCTTCCTTGCCGACCAGCATTTCACGAAGACGCGCATAGGTGTTGCGCTCAAGGATGTTCTGTTCGTCTTCCTTGTCTTCCTGGAGCTGCTCGATCTGCTCACGCTCGATCTGGAGCGCGCGCTGGTCCTTGTCGATGCCGTGACGGTTGAAGACGCGAACCTCGACAACTGTACCAGCGCCGCCCGGAGGCACGCGCAGGGACGTGTCGCGAACATCCGAAGCCTTCTCGCCAAAGATCGCGCGGAGGAGCTTCTCTTCCGGCGTCATCGGGCTTTCACCCTTTGGCGTGACCTTGCCAACGAGAATATCGCCAGCTTTCACTTCGGCACCAACCGCTACGATACCGGCTTCATCGAGGTTACGCAGGGCTTCCTCACCGACGTTCGGAATATCACGGGTGATTTCTTCCGGGCCGAGCTTGGTGTCGCGCGCTGCGATCTCATACTCCTCAAGGTGGATCGAGGTGAAGACATCATCCTTCACAATCCGCTCGGAGATGAGGATCGAGTCCTCGAAGTTATAACCATTCCACGGCATGAACGCGACGAGCACGTTACGGCCCAGCGCCAGCTCACCGAGATCGGTCGAAGGCCCGTCTGCAATGATGTCACCGGTTGTCACGACATCGCCCACACGCACGATCGGGCGCTGGTTGATGCAGGAGTTCTGGTTGGAGCGGCGGAACTTGGCGAGACGATAGATGTCGACGCCGGACTTGCCGGAGTCGATGTCTTCAGTAGCGCGGACCACGATCCGCGTCGCATCCACCTGCTCGATGACACCGCCTCGGCTTGCCACGACAGCCGCGCGGCTATCGCGTGCCACAACGGCTTCCATGCCGGTGCCGACCAGCGGGGCCTCGGAACGAACCAGAGGAACGGCCTGGCGTTGCATGTTAGACCCCATCAGCGCGCGGTTCGCATCGTCATTCTCGAGGAACGGGATGAGAGCTGCAGCAACAGAGACAACCTGCTTCGGCGAGACGTCCATGAACTGGACCTCTTCACGCGGAACGAGTGTCGCTTCGCCGTTTACACGGGCGTTGACGAATTCATTCTCAAGCTCGCCGCTGTCGGTCACGGCCGCATTCGCCTGCGCGATGGCATAGCGGTGCTCTTCCATGGCAGACAGGTAAACCACTTCAGCCGACAGCTTGCCAGCCTCAACCTTGCGGTACGGGCTTTCGATGAAGCCATACTTGTTGACGCGGGCATGGGTCGCCAGCGAGTTGATCAGGCCGATGTTCGGGCCTTCCGGCGTTTCAATAGGGCAGATCCGGCCATAATGGGTCGGGTGAACGTCGCGGACCTCAAAGCCAGCGCGCTCCCGCGTGAGACCACCCGGGCCAAGCGCAGAAAGGCGACGCTTGTGAGTGATTTCCGAAAGCGGGTTGGTCTGGTCCATGAACTGCGACAGCTGCGAAGAGCCGAAGAATTCACGCACGGAGGCGACAACAGGTTTCGCATTGATCAGATCGTGCGGCATGACGGTGTCGATATCGACCGACGACATACGCTCCTTGATCGCGCGCTCCATGCGCACAAGACCGATGCGGTAGTTGTTTTCCATCAGCTCGCCGACCGAGCGGACACGGCGGTTGCCGAGATTGTCGATATCATCGACTTCGCCCTTGCCGTCTTTCAGGTCGAGAATGACCTTCATGACGCCGACAATATCGTCCTTGCGGAGGATGCGTGTCGTGTCTTCAGCTGACTCGTAATCGTCCAGCGCCATGCTGAGACGCATGTTCATTTTCACGCGGCCAACAGCCGAGAGATCATAACGCTCGCCATCAAAGAAGAGCTGATTGAACAGGGCGTCGGCGGCTTCCTGGGTCGGTGGCTCACCAGGGCGCATCACGCGGTAAATGTCAGAGAGCGCCTCGAAGCGCGTCTCGTTCTTGTCCGCCTTCAGCGTGTTGCGCAGCCATGGGCCACGGTCACCGCCATCAATGTTCAGGATCTCGACAGACTTCTGGCCCTGCTCACGCAGTTCGGCGACAAGCTCTTCCTCAAGCAGGTCGCCAGCTTCACCAAAAATCTCGCCGGTTTCACGGTTGACGATATCGCGGCCGAGGAACTTGCCCTCAAGGGCCGTCGACGGAACGAGGAGCTCGTCCGTACCGCCCTCGATGATACGCTTGGCAGCAAGTGCTGTGATCTTGCGGCCAGCAGGTGCAACCACCTTGCCGGTCTTGGCATCGACGAGGTCGAATTCCGGCTTCTGGCCCTTCCAGGTTTCCGCGCGGAACGGTGCGATCCAGCCCGCCTTGTCGAGACGATAGATCGAGCGCGTGTAGAACAGGTCGATAATCTCGTCCGTGTCGAATCCGAGCGCATAAAGCATGGTCGTCGCCGGCAGCTTGCGCTTCCGGTCGATGCGGATGTTCAGGATGTCCTTGGCGTCAAACTCGAAATCGAGCCAGGAGCCGCGATACGGGATGATCCGCGCTGCGAAGAGCAGCTTGCCGGAGGAGTGGGTCTTGCCGCGATCATGGTCAAAGAAGACGCCGGGCGAGCGGTGCATCTGGGAGACGATGACCCGCTCGGTGCCATTCACGATGAATGTGCCCTTGTCGGTCATCAGCGGGATGTCACCAAGATAGACTTCCTGCTCTTTTACTTCCTTGATCGATTTCGCGCCGGTATCTTCATCGATATCAAAAACGACCAGCTGCAGCCGCAATTTAAGCGGCGCTGCATAGGTCAGATCGCGCTGCATGCACTCCTGAACGTCAAATTTGGGCTGTTCGAACTCGTAGGACACGTATTCGAGAGTTGCGCGCTCGTTGAAATCAACGATTGGGAAGACGCCTTTAAAGACACCGCCGAGACCATCATCAGTCCGCTCCGCAAGGGGCGTGTTCATTTGCAGGAAGTGCTCATAGGAGGAGCGCTGCACTTCGATGAGGTTTGGCATGTCGATGGCTTCGGGAATACGACCGAAGGATTTGCGGATACGTTTTTTTTCCGTGAAAGAAAGAGCCATCTTTTGTTCCGTTTCTTGCCGCAGGATCCGAGGATTGATCCTTGGCGGCTTGCCACCTGAAACGCGAGCACGCGGCAGGACCAAAATGGTCCCGCCGCGCATTTAATCTACTGAAATCACGCCTCGCGCAGACGCAACCCCATGAAAGCAAGCCAGATGGCTTACTTGATTTCGACCGTGGCGCCAGCCTCTTCGAACTTCTTCTTGAGTTCTTCAGCTTCGTCCTTGGTAACGCCTTCCTTGATCGGCTTCGGAGCACCCTCGACGAGGTCCTTGGCTTCTTTCAGGCCGAGGCCGGATACGACTTCGCGCACGACCTTGATGACGTTGATTTTCTTGTCGCCGCCACTCGTGAGAATGACGTCGAATTCTGTTTTCTCTTCAGCAGCGGCGCCGGCGTCGCCACCAGCAGCTGGGCCAGCAACTGCAACAGCTGCAGCAGCCTTGATGCCACGCTCTTCGAGATAATCGTTAAGCTCTTTTGCTTCGAGGATGGTGAGGCCGAGGAGCTCGTCACCGATTTTTGCAATATCTGCCATTTGTCTAATCGACTTTCTGATACGGGTTTAGAGGTGTTCTGGTTTCGCGTTGAATACTTGACGTTAGGCTGCTGCCTGCTCGCCAATGACCTTGATCGCACCAGCAAGCTGCTGCCCTGGCGCATTGACGCGCTGAGCAATCTGGCTGGCCTGACCTGTCAGGCGGACAACGACGGTCGCAATCAGCTCTTCGCGCGATGGGAGTTTCGCAAGCGCTTCAACGCCCGCAACATCCATCACTTCGGCACCCATCACGGCACCGACGAGCTTCAGCTTGTCATTTTCCTTGGCAAATTCGGTGGTTGCCTTTGCAGGAACCGTTGGGTCCTCCGCATAAGCGATGGCCACCTGGCCTTTAAAAAGGTCCGTCGCCGCATCGCCGCCCTTGCCACTGAGGGCAATCTTGGCAATCCGGTTCTTGACCACTTTAAGCCGACCACCCTGCTCCATGAGCTTGGTGCGCAGCTTCGTCAGTTCCGCAACGCTCAAACCGGTATAATGCGTAACGACAACTGCACCGGAGGTCTCGAAGACTCCTTCGAGCTCAGTGAGTGCCGCCTGCTTTCCAGCTCTGTCCATTACGGTTCTCCAGTTAAGGCGTCCGGCCCATCCGGGCGCCCGGGAAATTGCCTTCCACGACTGAAAGCCGCTTCCAGCGCCTGCCCAGGGCCTGGCGATACCAGACTGGCCGAAACGGGACGCTCCGACAGCCTCTATAGTCGCCTCACCCCGTCTATCATGGGATTTCTGAGCCTTGCGGCACGACCCATGGTCTTGGACAGGAAAACGGGAGACCGCCGAATAAATTCGGTGAGCTCCCGTCGAACCGAGCCTGTTAACGTGTAAATAATGGTGCCGCAACCCCTCGCCCACAGAAAATAGCATCCCGGCGGGATTGGTCAGCATCCGTTGAATTACGTTACTCTGGAGTCACCCAAAATGCAAACACCCGGACATTCCTGCCCGGGTGTTCAATTTCCGATTGCTTCAGATCTGCCTAGTCGACCGCAATGGCTTCCGATGTGTCGACCTGAACGCCAGGCCCCATGCTGGAAGACAGGGCGACCTTTTTGACATAGGTGCCTTTTGCGCCCGTTGGACGTGCCTTGACCAACGCGCTTACGAAGGCCTTGAAGTTCTTCGCCAGCGCATCTTCGGTGAAGCTTGCCTTGCCGATGCCGGCATGAATGATGCCCAGCTTCTCGACGCGGAACTCGACCGAACCACCCTTGGCGTCCTTGACGGCCTGAGCGACGTTCGGCGTGACCGTTCCAACCTTCGGGTTTGGCATCAGGCCGCGAGGGCCAAGCACCTTACCAAGACGTCCCACGATGGCCATCATGTCAGGCGTTGCGATCACGCGGTCAAAATCCATCATGCCGCCCTGGACCTGTTCCATCAGGTCTTCAGCGCCAACAAAGTCTGCGCCAGCCTTCTTGGCTTCTTCAGCTTTGGCATCGCGTGCGAACACAGCGACGCGGATGTCCTTGCCCGTGCCGGATGGCAGCGAGACCATGCCGCGGACCATCTGGTCTGCGTATTTCGGGTCAACACCAAGATTGACGGCGATTTCGATCGTTTCATCGAATTTCGACGTCGCGTTCGACTTTACCAGCTTGATCGCTTCGTTGACGCCATAGGTCTTCGTGGCATCGACTGTCGCGTTTGCTGCGCGATAACGTTTTCCGTGTGCCATGTTCTTAACCCACCACATTCAGACCCATCGAGCGCGCGGATCCTTTGATGATCTCCGTCGCAGCGTCGAGGTCGTTAGCATTGAGATCCACCATCTTCATTTCGGCGATCTCGCGGCATTGAGCAGTCGTCACCTTGCCGGCGACGTCCTTGCCCGGTTGCTTGGCGCCCGAATTCGGCTTGCCGATCTTGAGCCCGGCAGCTTTCTTCAGAAGCACACTGGCAGGTGGCGTCTTCGTTACGAAGGTGAACGATTTGTCCTGATAATATGTGATCACGACAGGAATCGGCAGGCCCTTCTCCAGCTTCTCGGTCTTCGCATTGAAGGCCTTGCAGAATTCCATGATGTTGATGCCGCGCTGACCTAGCGCAGGACCTACAGGTGGAGACGGGTTGGCCGCACCGGCCGGGATCTGGAGCTTGAGCTGCCCCAGCAATTTCTTCGCCATGATGTCCTCTCTGGCTGTTCAAGGGCCGGTGGTCTTTCGATCCGGCCGCCTTTCTGTTGAGGTCTCGTGGTACAGCCCGTCGATGGTCTTCGTCCGGCGGCACTTCCCACAAGTCTCGCCCCTCTCGGAGCGAAGGGCGTCGGTACACACGAAAAGACCCGACAGGTCAAGCCTGCCGGGTCAGTTGATCGATCTTCAGGGGCCGCGACTACATCAGCGCGTAGCCCTTCGCGTTGATGTATTGCTTCAGCGCCCCGATACGCGTCGAGGGATGCGGATGGGTCGACATGAATTCTGGCTGCTGGTTTCCAGCCGATTTCGCGTCCATGACTTCCCACAGCCGGACCGACTGCTTCACGTCATATCCGGCCGCATGCATGTAATCGACACCAGCCTTGTCAGCTTCCAGTTCGCTTTCGCGGCTATAAGGCAGGACCACACCAAACTGGAGCGCCGCGCCGCCGAGCGCTGCAATCGCGCCGCCATAATTGTTCATGGTTTCAGACGATGAAACAGCAACCTGCCCGGCCGCGAGCGCGCCCTGTGCGAGCATCGCCCGTGACATGCGGCGATTGGCGTGGCGATAGACGGTGTGCCCGACTTCGTGCCCCAGGACAGAGCCAAGCTGGTCATCATTTTCCACGAGATCCACCATGCCGCGATACACGCCGACACGATTGCCCGGCATCACGAAGGCGTTCACATCATCGGAATCGAAAACGGCAACATCCCATTGCTCGCCCGCCTTTGGCGTGACCTGCTCGATATTGCTCCAGATATTCAGGACCCGGTTCTTTGTCCGCGAGCTTGAGACCTGCGGGGTCTGGGTCTTCATGTCTGTCCACGCCGTCGCGGCCATCGAGGCAATCTGGTCATCGCCAAGAAAGGCGAGTTCGGACTGGCCGGTATATGGATTGGTGGTGCAGCTCGAAATGATGGGAAACACGCTACCGGCCGCCAGCCCGGAGATGATTGCGCGGCGAGACAGGTTTACCTTGGGTGCCTGCCGGAGCAGGTCTCCATCAAATTCAATCCGCTCCGCATCTTCAAAATTCAGCTTGTCCGTCATGTGGCATCTCCATTTCGCAGCATTGTAACGTGGTTAACCTAACCTATGAACCGATTTCTCGTTCAATGCGAAATGGGATTTTCCGCAATCAGCGCTGAACACAGCGTGAAGGGAAAAGATCAGCTTTCTGAAGCGAGTGCAGAGTTTGCGCCTGCCAGTTCCCTGGCCTGCCGCACCCAGCCCTCGCGGTTCACGCGCCCAGCGAGATTCAGCTCACGGTCCACCCAGGCCTCATTGGCGGACGTCCATTCAGCCACCTGCGTGAAATGCCAGACACCGAAATCGTTCAGAAGCCCCTGAATGCGCGGGCCGATGCCACCGATGAGCGTCAGGTCATCGGCAGACCCGTTTGGCTTGTCCAGCCCGGCAGGCGCCTCGATGATCTCTTCGCTCTCTGGCTCTTCTTCGGCGTCTTCGTCATTGATCACGTCTTCATCGGTAACTTCAGATACCGATTCAGCCCCTGGAGTTTCAGCGAGGCCGGAATCTGCATCCATCCCGCCTGACGGCACGTCCTCGGTTTCCTCATCCTCTGGCCCGAGTGCGCGGAGCATTCTTTCGGATGGATGCTCGTCTTCCTCGTCAGGGGTCTCATCTTCAGCATCCGGAACGTCAGCCGCGCTCGTCGCCTCTGTCTCTTTCACATCTGCTACATCTGCAGGCAGATCGGGGGCGAGTTCTGGCGCAGGCGAAACTTCGGCAACCACCGGTCCTGTTTCGTCCGTCGTTTCAGGTGCTTCTTCGAAATAGGCAAGGCGCCCTTCAAGGTAGCGATTGCGCCAGCGCAAACGCGCGAGTTCTTCGTCAGCAGCTGAGTTTTGCGGAAGTTGCGCTTCTGCTTCTTCAATCTTCTCTGCTTCGGCAGCACCTGCCTCAATCAGCTTTTCCTCAAGCGAGGCAACCCGCATTTTCAGATAGTCGACTTGCCATTCGAGCTTGCTTTCATCCTCGCCACCCGCTTCGGCGAGACCGGCTTCTGGCGCACTCTCGGTCGCGGCCATATCGTGGATTTTCGCCTCCAGCTCACCGACGCGCTCTTCAAGGTATTCGTTGCGAGACAAAAGATTTGCGTTTGCTTCGTCCGCCACAGAAGTGTCTTCCGCAGATGGAGCGACAGACCGGGCCGCGCGAAGGGATTCAAGTTCAGCTTTCGCCGCCTCAAGCTCCGCAGACATTCTTGCAAGGTTCGCATCCTGATCGACAGGAACCGATGCCATGGCGGCTGCGGCCGTTTCTTTCTGCTTTCGCTGCGCCGCGTAAAGACTGTCCAGCTCGCCTCTCACCTGCTCGAGCTCGGTGAGTGCCACATCGCGCTCAACTGTCGCGCGCCGCTTCTTGCCAGCCAGCATGATCCCACGCATGAGCCAGGAAATCAAAAACCCGAGCAAGCCAGCGCCTGCAATGGCAAACCAGATATATTCGTACAGAATGGTCATTCGTTACGGCTCCTTGTCCGGGCACGCGATCTAACAGGTGAGTCGTGGCATGAAAGAGGCAGGAATTATGTCTCAGTCATGTTCTGGCGTTTGCGAATCTCTCGAACTTTTCCGTTAAGAACTGCATGATCCATGCCGCATCAATTGTTTTCAAGCAAGTCTATGCTAAACGCCGCCCATGCCACGACACCTTGAGACCATTACAAGTTCTGCCAATCCACTGGTTAAGACGCTTCGCAGTCTCGACCGGAAGAAGACACGTTCAGAGACGGGTCTTTTTCTGGCCGAAGGCGCCCGGCTTGTTGAACAGGGGCTAAGTGCCGGGTGGGACATCGACAGCCTCGTCGTGTCCGCATCGAGCGCTGAACGCCCGTTTGTGATGAAACTCGTGGACCGGGCCATCCGTAACGGCGCCCGCGTAATCCAGGTGCCGGACAGGCTGGCTGGCCAGATCGCGCGGAAGGATAACCCGCAGGCCGTGATCGGCGCATTCAGGCAGCGCTGGCGCGAGGTCAGCGATCTTGAAACGAGCCAGACCGACCTGTGGGTGGCGCTTTACGAAATCCGCGATCCGGGAAACCTCGGCACCATCCTGCGTACAGCTGACTGTGCTGGCATTTCAGGCGTCATTCTCATCAATCAGTGTTGCGACCCGTTCAGCGTCGAGGCGGTGCGCGCCTCCATGGGGTCTGTGTTCGATATCCCGTTCGCGACCGGCACTTTCGACGCTTTTGAGCGCTGGCGCCGCGATGGCGGGCTTTCGGTCGTCGCCGCGAGTGTCAATGGTACGGTCCGTCATACTGGCGCGGACATGTCAAAAGGCACAGTGGTGCTGATGGGCAATGAACAGGCCGGTCTGCCGCAAGATGTCGAGGGCACGTGCGACACGCTATGCCTCATCCCGATGCGAGGCGGTGCCGACAGCCTCAACCTCGCACAGGCAACCGCGATCATGACCTATGAGGCGTGGCGCCAGAGAGACTTCTCATGAAATACGAACAGACCCTCTTTCTGGCCGACAACTGGTCGGACTATGCGCTCATCGATAGCGGCGACGGTATGAAGCTTGAACGCTTCGGCTCGCAACGCATCATCCGGCCAGACCCGCAAGCCTTCTGGAAGCCACAGAATGATGTGGCCAGCTGGAAGGCAGATGCCTGGTTCGATGCAAAGGCCGAGGATGATGACCGTGGCAAGTGGCGGATGCTCAACCCCAAGGCGCCGGACACTTGGCCGATGGAATGGGAGGGCCTGAAGTTCAATGCGCGGCGGACGCCGTTCCGGCATCTCGGCATCTTCCAGGAGCATTCGGTACATTGGGCCTTTGCGATCGAAAAGCTCAAATCTGCCGGGCGTCCGGCCAAAGTCCTCAACCTGTTTGGCTATACCGGCATGATGTCGCTGGCCTGCGCGCAAGCGGGCGCAGACGTCGTGCATCTTGATGCCAGCCCGAAGTCCAACGGATTTGGCAAGGATCACCAGTCCATGTCCGGGCTGGACGACCGGACGATCAGATGGATCGCGGACGATGCCATGAAATTCGTCGCGCGCGAGGGCCGCCGCGGCAATCGGTATGATGCGATCATCCTTGACCCACCGAAATTCGGGCGAGGCACGAATGGGGAGACATGGAAATTCGAGGAAGACCTTCCCGACCTGCTTGAAAAAACGGCCGAACTCCTTGTCGACAAACCACTATTCGTCATCCTGACCGCCTATGCCGTCCGCCTGTCACATATTGCGCTGGCGCAGGCCCTGGGTGACCGGATGGAACGCTTCGGCGGGCGGATCGAAATGGGTGAAATGGCCCTCCCCGAACAGAAAAGCGGCCGGATGCTTCCGACCGCTATCTGTGCGCGCTGGCGGGCTGACTGACCTCTAAGCGGCTTCGCGTTCCTTGCGGACACCGAGCTGTTGCTTGACGCGCTCGGCCAGCTGCCGGACGCTGAACGGCTTCGGCAGGAATGAAACCTCGCGATCATCGTCCAGCTTCTTGGCAATGTCGCGTTCGGCATAGCCCGAGATAAAGATGATGCGGGCATCGCCCAGATAGTCTTTTGCGGCACGGATGAGCGCAGGCCCATCCATTCCGGGCATGACAACATCGGATATGACAAGGTCGAACGTGCCCGCTTCGTCTTCGAGAATCTCGAGGGCGTCCTCGCCATCTTCGGCAGACATGACTTCATAACCACGCGAGATCAGGTGCATGACAGCAATGTCGCGCACGCCCTTTTCATCTTCGACGAGCAGGATCTTGCCGCGGCCTGAAATATCGACGGGGCGATGATCGACCGCTTCCTCTTCAGGACCAACGATCTCCGGCATTGGCACTTCGTCGGCGCGGAGAGCTGGCAGGTAAATCTGGAATGTCGTGCCCTGACCGACTTTGGAAATCGGGCAGACATAACCTTCGGACTGCTTGATGATGCCGTAAACGGTGGCGAGGCCAAGGCCCGTACCGACGCCGACATCCTTGGTCGTGAAGAATGGCTGGAAGATCTTGTCGAGTATGTTCGACGGAATGCCGTGTCCGTTATCGGCAACCTCGATCAGCAGATAGTCGCCGTCTTCGACATAGTTGAAGCCATGCTTGTGTGCATCGGCTGCGGTTGCCCGCGACGTCTTGATGGTGAGTTTGCCACCGGACCGGCCTGCCAGGAGCATCGCATCGCGGGCATTGGTCACAAGGTTGATAATGGCGGTTTCAAGCTGGTTCTTGTCCGCTTTGATATAGGGCAGGTTCCGGCCATGCGACGTATCGAATTCGATACGCTCGTCGAGGATCTGGCGAAGCAGGATCGAGAATTCGGAGAGGAAGTCCGTAACGTTGAACACTTCGCGTTTGAATGTCTGCTGGCGCGCATAGGCGAGCAGCATATGGACGAGGTCCTTCGCACGGACCGAGAATTCATGAATGCTCTTGAGGTTCTCATAGGACGGGTCACCCACAGGGTGCTTGGTCATGAGGTGATCATTGTTGAGCATGATGCCGGTCAGCACATTGTTGAAATCATGCGCGACACCGCCGGCGAGCTGTCCGATGGCCTGCATCTTCTCGCCTTGCGCTAGGCGGAGCTCCAGCTCCTTCTGCTCGGTCATGTCGATGATGTAAGCCACTGACGGCCGGCCGACATTATCCAGCGAGACGAAAACATTGACGCTCTTGGGTTCGTCGCCAGCGAGTTTCAGGCCGACTGGCTTGTCGATCGCATCAACAAGCTTCACGGAAAGCGAGTCGTCTCCATTGCTTTCTTCCATGAACAGATCAGAGAATTTCGTTCCGGGTGCAGAACGGCCCTCGGCGATCTTCAGCAATGCCTTGTTGGCATCCATGATGATCGCGCTTTCGACGGAGTTGCCCTCAAGCCGGACAGCACCAAAGGGTGCGTCATCAAACATCGGGTCACCATCTGGGCGCGCGGGCCGGCTGGCCGATGCCGCAAGGAACCTGTCTTCGCCAGCGAGTTGCGACTGCGAGTTTGCCAGGACGACTGTCCGCCCCTGCGCCTCTGCGCCCTTCCCGGCCCAGGTCGTGATCGTCTGAACGGGCATTTCGACGCCGTCACGCGTGCGGATCATGATGTTGGCGCGGCCCGGTGCGCCGGTCTTCTTGTCCCGGCCCAGCATTTTCACGAATTCCGGACGCATGATGTCGTCAAGGCGCACATTCTTCGCCGTCTCCGGCAGGCCGATCATTTCACGCAGCCAGCCATTGGAATAGGTCAGCGTGCCGTCAGGCTTGGCGGCAAAGAAACCGAGCGGGGCATCCTCGACATACAGCGCCTTCATGTCGGCAGCGCCCGTTGCCGCTTCTGCTCCATTGATGCGCCGCAGGCGCCAGATGACCCGATTGCGCGGTAGCGGCGCGACAGAAACTTCATATTGCACAGGCAGGGCATCGGAGCCGATGGTCATGGCTGGCAGCACTTCGCGGCGCGCCTCACATGCCTTGGCCGATTTCGACAGGCGGAAGACCGGGGCGGCGAGGCCGGGACTTGCGCTGAAGATGCGGTCTACCGTGACCGGGCCGGCAGAATCCTGCTGTCCGGCGAGCGCGATGCGCGTCAGCTCGCGGTAAGAATCGTTGGCGGAAATCGGAGCGCCGCCCTGATCGGCAATCAGAACGGCTTCGTCGAGCGATTCGATCCAACCGAACCGCGGTGTCACGGCACTGATCGCCTCTTCAGCAGCCCCTCTCTGCGGAAACAGGCCAAGCCGACGGCCCGCGCCTTTCAGCACCCAGAGCAGAAACACCATGCCACCAGCGGCCATCGAAATCAGAAGGACCGGCCCTGTCCCACCGACCGCATCCGGCCACGCAATCGCAACGCTCGCTGCGGCAACAGCAATCAGAAGGCAGCCCCAGAATGCAAGTTGCAGAATATCAAAACGGTCGAGCTTGCGATTCTCGAAGATGTCCTCTTCGATTGCAATTGACTGTGTGTCTTGTCCGGTGGCCTGTGCCGTCATGAAGCCCAACTCCTGCCGCCGCTCATGGCTCAATGCGTTTGCGGCGATTCGATTACTCTATACCACTGCCAGCCCGAGCGCACGCACACGGCGCGGAGCCAACATCCTGGTCAAGGTTCTCGACCGGAAAGGTTAACTAATCCAAAAGTTACGTTAATTGAATCTGTGAAATTTCGGTAGTCATATCTTTGAGGTAGAGATGACACGTCGCCCCCAGTGAACTGCCCGTGCTATTCAACCTCCGAACGACAGACGCCCTCTTCTTGCTCGATCCAGCATGTCCCTGGCGAAGCATGGAACTGCGGAAGGCCTGCCCCCGTTATTTTGGTTACAGCGCCAGCCGCGACGCGCGTTGGCCACCTGAACGAGGTTAGACCGATTTTCAAACTCATTCTGATAGCCCTGCTCTGGAATACCGGCGAGATGGCCACCGCCTCGGCCGAGACAGCGCTCACACTCGATGACCGGCCAGTGCCCTACAGCACATGGCATCACATGGCCCTGCCCGCAGATGAAATCAGCTTTACGGCGCCGCCCGGCGTCGAAGTCTTCCTCAATGATCAGCCCCTCGCCAGAGACGGCCTGATTTCCGCGCCCGAAACCCCCGGCACCTATGATCTCGACTTCCGGAGCAGCAGCGGCAAGATCCTGTACGACATCGCACTTTTCGTACTCGAACCGTCAGACCGGATCGATAGCGAAGGTCGTATCAATGGCTACAGGATCGGTGACTATCCTGAACGGACGCCAGCCGGTTTCATTCGGCTGGAAAAGGACGAGATCAGCACAAAGGTGTCGCCGCATTTCACCATTGGCCAGTTCCTCTGCCACCAGCAGCCTGGCCACTGGCCCAAATACCTGCTGATAAGCGGCCCCAATCTGGATCGGCTGGAAATCCTTCTGGCCGCACTGAACGAAGACGGGCTGACGGATGCCGATACCTTCTTCGTGATGAGCGGGTATCGCACGCCCGATTACAACACCGCGATCGGGTCTGCGACATTGTCGAGGCACATGTTTGGCGACGCGGCAGACGTCTATCTGGATGTCGCCCCTAAAGACGGCGTCATGGATGACATCAACAGGGATGGCGTCCTCGACAAGGAAGACGCAAATTTTCTGTTCGACTACGCCGCAGATCTCTTCGCATCGACGGAAGATACGCCGCGCGGCGGTCTTGGCAGCTATTCAGCCAATGCGGTGCACGGCCCATTCGTCCATGTTGACGGGCGTGGGCAGCCTGCACGCTGGGGTCGCTAGCAGGTGTCTCGACATCGCGGGCTTGCCTTGCCGGCAAAGCGCCGCCAGAAAACAGACTGAAATCAATTATCGGGGGCTGTCATGCCGGACATTCTGGGCGACCTGTTTACACTCAGTGGTTTTTTCACCTTGCTGATGTTGCTGATGCTGCAGGCTGTGCTCGGCTTCGACAATCTCCTCTATATCTCAATCGAATCCAAACGCGTTGGCGCGAAAGCCGCCATGGTGCGCCGCTGGGGTATCGGGCTTGCCATGCTGTTCCGCGTGGTCCTGCTGATCATCGTGGTCAGCCTGTTCGGCCTGCTCGCAGAGCCGTTGTTCTCTATCGGTATTCCGCGCGTGCTGGACGGTGAGTTCACATTGCAATCGCTTGTGACGCTCATCGGCGGTGCGTTCATCATCTACACCGCCATCAAGGAAATCACTCATCTCCTGACAGTGGACGATATTTCGCACGACAGTGACAAGAACAAGAAGTCCGTAACTCAGGCGATCATCATGATCGTGGCAATGAACCTCGTCTTTTCATTCGACTCGATCCTGTCGGCCATGGCGATTGCCAACGTCAAGGAAACCGTCGATGGCGTCGTCGAGACCCGATACCAGGTGACGATCATGGCTGTCGCGATCATCGCTTCCGGCATCGTCATGATGCTGATGGCAGATTACGTGGCGGAATTCCTGAAACGCAACCGGATGTATGAGGTTCTGGGCCTGTTCATCCTGTTCCTGGTTGGCGTTCTGCTTGTCACCGAAGGCGCGCACCTGGCGCACATGCACATCTTCACCTTCCCGATCGACGCGATGTCGAAATCGAGTTTCTACCTCGTGGTCGGCGTATTGGTGATCAGTGACATCATCTCGACGAATTACCAGAAGCGCCTGTGGGCGCGTCGCGAAACCGAGTTGAGAAATGGCCCACCGGCGCAAAGCGGCGATGGCACACACTAGGCAATCGACAGCCTAGAACGTGCTCCTGCGGCGGATCTTGACCGCCATGCGGTTGCCCTTGCGTCCGACCTGTCCCTCGAAGGCAGGCGATCCGTCCCGTCCACCAGACAGCAGTTCGACGGGTTGGTCAGCGGGCAACCCAAGCAGCAATGTGTCACCGGGCTTAAGCGCCGACACCTTGCTAACCGGCACGCTGAGTGAGGCGATACGGGCTGTCAGCACGGCGGTGACCGGCTTTTTACGGAGGGCTTCATTGCCCGTGCCGACGGGCCGCGGAGACGCTTTCAGCCGGATAAGCTGCAAGCTGCTGGCCGTACCTGCGGAGCGCACATTGAAACTGAATTCCTCGCCGTCTTCAGACGCCATCAGCGCGGCAACATAGTCCCGCTCGGTCTCGATGCCGACGATGCGGACATCGGGCGA
Source organism: uncultured Hyphomonas sp. (assembly GCA_964556825.1). Classification (GTDB taxonomy): domain Bacteria; phylum Pseudomonadota; class Alphaproteobacteria; order Caulobacterales; family Hyphomonadaceae; genus Henriciella. The sequence continues at coordinate 91,728 of CAZKXJ010000001.1, forward strand.
GAACACTGAATGGATTGGCGCGATGAGTTGCTCGAGCAGCGCGCAGTCGATCGCACTCAGGCCCCGCAATTCCGCTGTTTCGTCAGGCCGTCCGCCACAAGCCCCCGAGACAAGCTGCCCGGCCAGCCTGGCCGACAGGCTGAGCACATGGGTGACTTCGCCGTCGGGAAAGCCAAAACAGACAAATGCCGCGCCAGGTCCGGATGTCTTGCTGGCCCGCGTTTCGGCGAATGTCTCGAAGCTAAGCCGCGCAGACGAGGTAACAGCAGCTTTCAGGCCGGCAACCTGCCCAAACACAAGCGACAGACGGGCCGCCATGCGCCGGCCTTCCGGGTCTGATACTTTTTCACGCGCGGCAAAATCGCGATTCATGTTCAGCGGGGTTTCGGCGACAACTGGCTGATCATCATTTATGGTGGGGATATCAGGACGCAGCAGCGCCTGGATCTCCGCCTTTGAAAGAACGCCCCGTGCGGTTGGCAAACGGAAATCTCCATCATCAGTCGGACGCGCCTTGGCGGCAGGCTTGGGTACATCCCTCATGACAACCCGCTCCCTGCGCGCTGACATGGCCCATTCATCCTGTTCGTTGAGTGCCGAGCTGTGCATTCCATACCTACACGTCTTAGCCTTCTTTTGTGAGCTACGCTGGTTAACGAGACGTTAGGATTTCAGAGTCCACTGCGGACAGAATCGGTAAATTCCAGTGAAATCACCGCTCAATCGCTAACAGATCGGGCTGAAACGTTTACCTGTTCCGCAAAACTTTAATCTCGCGCGAACCATTCGGTAATGTTTGATTCGGATTCCCGTGCCATTGTGACTCTCAACGGACCGGCACTAAAAAAACCGCCGGGCGTTGGGTGATAAAAAAACGGCAGGGTCGAAAGACGCCTGCCGTTTTGGTTTTGTGAATTGAAAACTTCAGTCGTCGCGGACCGTACGCTCTTGGCGCTCATGGCGCTCCTGTGCCTCAAGGCTCAGCGTTGCGGTCGGTCGGGCCTGCAGGCGGCGGAGGCTGATCGGCTCCCCCGTTTCGTCGCAGTATCCGTATGTCCCCTCATCGATGCGGCGAAGAGCAGAATCGATCTTCGCGATCAGCTTGCGCTGACGGTCACGCGTGCGAAGCTCAAGGGCCTTGTCGCTTTCAGAAGATGCGCGATCAACCAGGTCTGGCAGATTGCTCGATTCTTCCTGCAAATTGTTGATTGTCGATTTGGTTCCGGCAAGGATGTCCGATTTCCATTGGTCCAGTCGGGCGCGGAAGTAGGCCTGCTGACGAGGATTCATAAACTCCTCATCATTGGACGGTGTGTAGTCCGTGATGTTTGAGTCTGCCATGGTATCCATTCCTCCAACAAGGCGGGCCTATATAGCGTGTCGCCTGCTTGTGCAATTGCACTTCTCACTTTGTTCCCGATTTTAGATGTCATAAAAATGAGGCGCGATTCCGCCAACAAACGGACACTTTCATCTTATTGATCATCAAAGCCTGCTTCTCACTCTTGCTATGAGCCGGGGCAGCGTGCGGTATAAAGGCAACTGCTTCGCGCGGTGACAGGGCATCCAGAAAAGTCAGGTCCAAGATGGCCAGAATACGCAGACGCAGGGACAAGAGCAGGAGCGGCACCTGGCGCCAGTCCCTGCTGTTCAACAGCCTGTTGGTCCTGCTGGTCGTCCTCGGCGCACGCGTAATGACGAATGCGTATACCGCCGAAAGCGTTGGCGACGTGCCCGACATCCAGGCCCGCAACGAAACCCGCCGTGAGATCGACGGCGCCTTCCAGACCATTGTCCCCAAGGGCAATGTCGCGCGCGCCTTCTGGGCCGACCAGATTGCACGTGAACTTGAGTCGCGGGACTTTTCGGCGGCCCGCGGCTACCTCCTCGCAGCGCCCGTCATGCTGGATCGCGACGATGCGCGCGCCATACTTGCGGCCGCTGATGCCGAGGAATCAGGCTCGCAGGATCTGCGCCTGACAAAGGCGGCGCTTCTTTTCCTGCCGAACGAGGTGCGCGCAAGCTACCAGCGCGCAATCGAACCGCCGCGGATCGAGCTGTCAGAAGATGATTCGGATGCTGTGCCCGCCGAAGTGCCACCGGTCCCTGACACAGCTGAAACCGCGCAGGCGTCCCCAGACGAAGCCACGGAGGGCGGCGCGGAGGCGGCAGACGAAGCCGATAGCGATTCTGAAACCGGTGAGGATGACCTTGACCCTCTTGCCGGAAATCAAGCCTTCAGGTCCGCCTCCTTCTCCATGGTCGGAGACAAGACAGATCTGGTGCGCCGCTCGCAGCGATGGATCAATGGCGATGCCGTCGACAGCATGCAGTTGCGGCTGAGCGCGCTCAGCCTGATTGAACACGAGACCGAAGCACAGGCAGAGCTGTTCTTACGCGCAGCCTCCGTGCTCAAGGCCGCAGGACGAGCCCGCCGCCTGACCCCCGCCTACCGCACATATCTTCGGGAGCGTATTGATCTCGCCATGCCTGAAGACCAGGCGTTCGCCGCCATCAAGGATGCCCTTTCAGGTGTCGCCCCGATGAGCGAGCTGGAGGCCCGCGTGCTTGCTGCCTTTCAGGGCACAGTGAACAAGGCTGGCCTTGAGCGCCTCGAACGCGACCTGCGCGGGATTGCCAGGGTATCTGAACTGACAAGTCCGGCCGGCGCTGTGACGCTGCTGGAAACGGCAAGTTCACCAGAAGACATCCGCAAGTTGCAGCTGATTGCTGAAGCTGGCGGCGACAGGGCCGTTGCGCTCACCAAGCAGATTGGCCCGCGTGTCCTGTCACTGGCCCAGATCGGAGTGAAGTGGTCGACGCAACTGGCGCTTCAGCTAATGGCCATGGTCGGCATTGCGATGGCCCTGGCATGGACGGCTCTATCGGCTGTCAGCAATGCCCGGCCAGTCAATCACTACCGGCGTTAGCCTATACCGAACGCACCGATCACGCCATCGATGATGAGTTGGGTGGACAGCGCGGCAAGGATCACACCGAAAATCCGGGTAATCGCGCCGGCGACACTTTCCCCCATTGCACGCACCAGGGGCGACGCGACCAGGAAGACGAGCAGGCACAGGATCATGTTGAGGCCAATGGCCGAAAGCACGGCACCCTTCTCCATCCAGCCATCTGACTGGGACATGAAAAGCATCGCCGTCGCGATCGACCCCGGCCCGGCCAGCATTGGAATACCGATCGGGAAAACCGAAATATCTTCGAGCTTTTCATGCTCTTCCAGGAATTCATCGGCGCGGCTTTCGCGGCGTTCCGTACGCTTTTCGAACACCATGTCGAGCGCGATCAGGAATAGCAGTACGCCGCCAGCGGCCCGGAACGCATCAATCGTGATGTGCAACTGCTCCAGAAGCCAGGCACCAAAAAATGCAAAGCCGAAAATAATGACCGTCGCGACCAGGATGGACCGCACGGCCATATTGCGCCGGTAGGCACCGTCGCCCTTTGCCGTCAGCGATGCAAAAATGGGGGCAACGCCCAGCGCATCGACCAGCACGAAGAAGGTGACGAAGGATGCGGTGAATATGGAAAGAAAATCGCCTGTCATGGGATGGCGCTTAGACAGCTGGCTTCAGCGCGTCCAGTATCTCTTCCACAACAGGATGCAGAGCAGATTTGCCAGACCGTATATCAGCTGGCCGGTCAGCAGCCTCATTCTCGATCATCATGTTTATCAGCCGCAGGCCGCGGGCGCGTTGAAGCAGGCCATCGAGTTGATGCGGGCCGTCGGCCCTGCCGATCATGCCGCCGCCCAAATCAATACACAGGGTAATATCCGCCGTGCCAGCCTCCAGCGCGGCGATCCCGGTCTCAAGATCGACGGGTTTCACGGCCTCTTCACTGAGTTGCTTGGCGCTCGCACTAGGCATGAACTACACCCGCTGGCGCATCCTGCTGCATCAGTTTCCTGCAGGCTCCAAGCGCCTTGTAGAGTTGTCCGGCAGCGATTGAACGCGAAACGCCGAGAATATCCTGCTTCACCTGCGCATCCGTCACGTCGTCGACCAGATCGGCGAGAGCCGTGATGCTTGCATCATAAAGCGGCCCTTCGGTTTCCCCGGTCAGATACATCTGCATGACGGCGAAATAAGCGGCATCAGCCTTCGACTGAACATCCTCCTGAAAAAGGATATCCCGCTCACGGAGGATTCTCGCACGTGTTTCGAGCAGAAACGTGCCGCGCCGGTCTCCATTGCGGATGACAGCGCCGTTTACCACGACGGCCTCGCCGGGTTTGAGAGACAGTTTGAGAGGCATTAAACCTTCCCCCAGAAGGATAATCCGATCCGAATCAGACTGATACACTACTAAGCGAATGGTTAATATGGCATTGAGAGTGTCCCCAGCGCCGCTTGACGCAAAGTCATCCTGAGAGAGGTGGTTGCCCTCTGCGGCCCTGCGTCTATCATTGCCCCTGAACACGAAGTGGAGAGATGAATGCGTTTTGAAGGCACCCAGGACTATGTCGCAACCGAAGACCTGCGCGTCGCGGTAAATGCGGCGATCGCTTTGCAGCGCCCGCTTCTCGTCAAAGGTGAGCCGGGCACTGGCAAGACGGTCCTGGCCATCGAAGTTGCCAAGGCGCTCGGCGTGCCGCTGATCGAATGGCACATCAAGTCCACGACCAAGGCCCAGCAAGGCCTGTATGAGTACGACGCCGTCAGCCGCCTGCGCGATGGCCAGATGGGTGAAGAGCGCGCCAAGGATGTCGCGAACTACATCAAGAAGGGCAAGCTCTGGGAAGCGTTCACATCCGAAGAGCGTCCTATCCTCCTCATCGACGAAATCGACAAGGCAGACATCGAATTCCCGAATGACCTCCTGCAGGAGCTCGACCGCATGGAGTTCTATGTCTACGAAACCGACGAGACGGTGAAGGCGCTCCAGCGCCCGATCGTCATCATCACATCAAACAATGAGAAAGAGCTGCCAGACGCCTTCCTGCGGCGCTGCTTCTTCCACTTCATCAAATTCCCGGACGAACAGACGATGCAGGAAATCATCGATGTTCACTATCCGGGCATCAAGCAGAAGCTCGTGAAAGAAGCGCTGACGACTTTCTATTCCATGCGTGAAGTCCCCGGCATGAAGAAGAAGCCATCGACCAGCGAACTCCTCGACTGGCTGAAACTCCTGATGAACGAGGACATCGATCTCGAAACCATCCGTGAAAGCGACCCGGACAAGCTGACGCCGCCGCTGCATGGCGCACTTCTCAAGAATGAGCAGGATGTCGCGTTGTTTGAACGCCTCGCTTTCCTGTCCCGGCGTGAGAACAGCACGCGCCGCGGACCTGCCGGCTGATTTCAGGCGCGTTGCTTCTGGCGCGCATGGATCAGTCGTTCTGAGTTGCCATCACCGCCAGCAATCGGGCTGTCGTCGCGTGCGAGGACAGCCCAGCCTTGCGTTTCCAGCCATGCGCAAAAAGCGTCTTCAGCCTGCGCTGACGCAGCCGCATCGCTAACAATGCCGCCTTTGCCGACATGCGCTCGGCCGACCTGGAATTGCGGCTTGAAGAGACAGACGAGTTCGGCATCTGCCGCAGCTAGCGTCAGCGGGACCGGCAGGAGTTTCTCGAGGGCGATGAAGCTCGCGTCGCACACTATGAGGGATGGTGCCTCCGGCAACTGGGCTGCCTGAAGCTTCCGTGCATCCTGGGCTTCAAGCGAAATGACCCGAAGATGCCCCGCTATACGCGGGTGCAACTGGCCGCGTCCGACATCCACGGCGACAACCTGTTCAGCCCCTCTCGACAACAGCACGTCCGTGAACCCACCGGTTGATGCGCCGATATCAAGACATGTTCGCCCATCAGGGTCGACATTGAAGGCGTCCAGCGCGTGCACGAGCTTCAATCCGCCTCTCGACACCCATGGGTGCGCCGCTTCGGCCTCGATACGATCGGTTTCGGAAATACGCGAAGACGGTTTCGACACCGTCTTGCCGTTCACCATAACGTGACCGCCCGCGATTGCGGCCTGCGCCGATGCCCTGCTCTCAAAGTGCCCCAGTCGCACCAGCATTCGATCTGCCCGGTCAGTTTCTGACATTTTGCCCTCTTTTCGGAACAGGCCCGGGATGCAGGAGTTGGTCCACAGACCACTTCAATATAGACTCGATGACTGAAACCAAGGAGAATTCCATGAGCCGCTATCTTTCGATTTCCGCGTGTGCCGCTGCTATCAGCATCGTGTTTGCCTGCTCCCAGCAAGTGTCCGACGCACAGGAAGACGATACGACGCCGCCGCCCTCTGTGGCCGAAGCCGACCAAGCCGGTGACGCCATGGGAGAAGCTTCCATTCCATCAATGATGCGGGCAACCGGCGATATCCTGGGCGATGAAGGCAGCAGCATCGGCAATATCAACCTGATCGAAGGCCCGAACGGTGTCCTGATTGAAGTGAACATCAATGCAGACGGCCTCGCCCCTGGCTGGCATGGCCTGCACCTGCACCAGACGGGTGATTGCAGCGACACAGGCGAGTACACGGCCTCCGGCGGACATGTCGGCAAGGTCGAAGGTGGCCATGGCCTGCTCAACATGGACGGGCCTGAACCGGGCGACCTGCCAAACATCTACGCAGCGGATGACGGGTCAGCGCACATGGAAGCCTTCACGAGCCTGACAACGCTGTCAGAAGTCATCGATAGTGATGGCGGTGCGATGATCATTCATGAAGGACGCGACGACCACATGTCCCAGCCAATTGGTGGCGCTGGGAGCCGGGTTGCCTGCGCGGTTATCGAATAGTCTTCAGGGTAATCAGGGCTGCCGGGCAAATGCCGGGCGGCCCTACTCTCCCTTTTCCACCTTACCTCTCAACGACTTCTTCTGGCCGAGTTCCTTCTTGGCCTTGATACGTCTTTCGATGGCGCCGCGTCCCGGGCGCGTCGGAATACGCCGTTTCTTCTTTTCAGTTGCCTTGCGGATCATGCCGGCCAGGCGGTCCCTTGCCGCATCACGGTTGCGCGCCTGTGACCGGTGTTCATTCGCCTCAACGATGACATCGCCTTCCTTGGTGAGCCTGGGCCCCCACAAGCGACGGAACCGGCTTTTCACTGGTGCCGGGATCGAAGAGGCATCGACGTTCCAGCGCAGCTGCACCGCGGTCGAAACCTTGTTCACATTTTGCCCACCAGGGCCTGACGACCTGACAAAGGATTCCACCAGTTCCCAGTAAGGCACTGAAATCTCTTCGGTTATTTTCAGGTCATTCGCAGATGACATGATGAAGGACCTGTTCAGCTAGGGTTCAAGCTCGGGAACTTAGAATGGTTTCAGGGTTTCAAATGGAAACCAGCTATTTTCCGGGCGTTCCGGATCAATCCACAAGGAGGCTGTCTATGGCTCTCTTCTCTATTCTGACGCGCGTGGGTGCTGCAAGTGCTCTCGCCTTTGTAACGCTCGCACCGCTTGCATCTGCCGAAGATCGGGGCCGGGGTGATCGAGGCGGTCATTATGATCGTGGCGACCGCGGCAATCGGGGTGAGCATGGTCATCGCGGCAATCGGGGCGATCGTGGCGACCGCGGACACAATAATCGCGGCGACTGGAATCGTGGGCATAACAATCGCGGCGGAAACTGGGATCGTGGTCGGGACAACCGCCACAACAACCATTCGCGCTACTACAATCGTGGCAACCATCATGTCTCCAACCATCGCGTTTACAGCCCGCCACGGGTCATAAACCGCCACTATTACAGCGCGCCGAGCTACGCCTACCGCTCGCGGCCGCACGTGTCGTACCATTACAATACCGGCTACCATCACCCCCGTTACCGGATTGGCAGCCGCTACGACTACAGCCCGCGTACAATCGTGATCACCGACTATGATCGCTACGGACTCTATCGCCCACCGCACGGCCATCACTGGGTCCGCGACCCATATAGCGGCGACGCCGTCCTCGCTTCAGTGGCAACAGGCGCGATCATCGGCCTGGCCATCGGGATCTTGTCGCAGTAGCAGCCTGGTAAAATCATGAAATCGAGCCCGGTATTCTCATCGAATGCCGGGCTTTTTTCGCTGTTCATCTTTCATTAGGCACGAGTCATGCTTTAATTGGAATTACCGGGCGCGCTTCGCGGTCGGTGTTTTGTTTTCAACAGCTGAAAGGAGGTGATCCAATGTCGAGTGAGAAACCAGGAACGGCGATTGGGTTCGTCCGTGCTGGTGGCTTTGGTGAGCAACCTCTCAAGGTCAACTAGCACTGACACGACGGGCTGATGCCCTGTCAGGATTCAAGAGCCAATCCGGCTCACGAAGGCCACCCCGGATGGGGTGGTCTTTTCGTTTGGGCCATAGGATTACGCAGAGGGCCGCCCCGCCCTTATTGAATGGGATTGGCGTTCCAGGCGCGTCCACGATGAAGATCGGAACTCAGCTGGATATCCACCGGTCCCTGAGCGAGACGCTGGCGATAGACCTGCGTATTCTCAAGGACACGCTGGACGTAGTTGCGCGTTTCCGAGAACGGGATGAACTCGACCCAGTCAATCGGATCCACAGCGCCTGTGCGTGGATCACCATATTCCTCGACCCAGCGACGAGGACGCGATGCCCCGGCATTATAGGCCGCGGCCGTCATGATATAGCTGCCATTGAACTGATTGAGCAGTGTATCGAGATGCGCGCCGCCAAGCGTCATGTTGTAACCCGGATCATCCGTCAGCCACGACGTGCGGTATGGCAATCCGAGGCTGCGGGCTTCGGCCTGGGCCGTGCGCGGAATGAACTGCATCAGCCCGCGCGCATTGGCGTGGGAAATCGCAGACGGGTTCATCTCGCTTTCCTGTCTCGATAGCGCGTACATCATTGCCCGCTCGACCGCCGGCTCCCGGATAAGGGCGTAATCAGGCACAGGGAATGCGGCTTCCGTCGCAACAATACCCTTGGCAAGTCCGGCCTTGGCCCCGCGCACGCCAATGTCTGCGTAGAGATAGTCTGAGGCGAGGTTTGAAAGCAGGAGGTAATCGGCTTCTGAATCCAGCATGTCATCAAGGTGATAGGCGAACTGGCGGAATTCGCCTGCCTCGCCATTCTCTGCCAGCAGTTTCAGGGCCCGGATCAGGGGACGGCTATTGAACGCATCGCGTTCGGCCTCTGTAATCTCTGCCTGGGCTTCAAGATAGAGCTGTGTCTTGCCGATCTTTTCAGCCGCCAGCTGTCCATAATAGACGAACGGAAATTTCGCGGCCTCTTCATAGGCTGCCTTTGAACCTGCCTCATCATTCAGCGCCTCGCTGGCGCGTCCTTCCCAGTAATAGGCGCGGGCAAGGCTGATCGGCGTCGAGACGCCTTGCGACAGGGTCTTGAAGTGACCGAGCGCACGGGCTGGCTGATTGAGATGACGAAGCGCGATCCAGCCCGACAGCCATTCCGCCTCGGCAAAGTCTGTCCCACTGGTCATGCCATGCGGGGCGGCCAGCGAATAAGCGGTCTGGAACTGGCGTTCCTTCAAGGCATCGCGGATGGCGAGGCCTCTTTCGTCCCACAGATTGTCGCGGCCCGCCGGCGGCACATCAGCGCCGTTGATCTGTGCCAGCAACGGCACATAGGCAGATTCATCCTGCCCGGCGCGGCGGCGCCATTTGGCGCGGTCATATAGCAAGCCAGGATGGTCCTGAAGGGAGGCCGGAACTGCATCAACCGCGCTGTCGACACCGCGAGACCGTGCCTGCAGGCGTGAGCGTGCATCAATCAGGCGCTGCCAGTCCGATCCGAGGTAGGGGCTAAGGCGCGACGCGGCCGTGCGCTGCGCCGTCCACATCAGGAAGTCGGCCCGTTTTTCGTGATCTTCACGTGTCAGGCTGCTGCCATAGCGCGCTAGCACCGTGTTGGTCGTGTCCCGGTCAAGCGTATTGCCATGCCAGGCATCCTTGATTGTCTCGAGGGCTTTCGCCGCCTGTCCTGTCTGCCGGTAGGCTTCAGCCAGCGCGACACGCCCATTGCCGGAAATCGGACCGCCAATCTCGTCAAACCAGGCAATGCGCTGCTCATAGGTGAGCGCCGAGATAGCCACAGCTTCTTCGGCCCGCACCTGAACGCTGGTCATCTGGGGCCAGTCGCCCTGCTGGCGCAGCAGGTAGCTCAGCTCATCGAAAGACATCTCTATGTCGCCGCGGCCACGATACCAGAGGATCAGCTGGCGTACGGTTTGGTCGCGTGCCTGGGACTCCAGCGCCCTGACTGTGCTCCACTTGCCGTCATTGGCTGCGTTGATCGCGTCCCGAATCAATCCGGCGTCCGTAGTCGATACAACATTGGATGCAGCGATCAGACTGGGCTTCAGACTCGGCGCATCGGGGATGGCCGCATTGGAAATAGCTGCAGTCGATGCAAACATCAGGACTGCAATAGGTACACGGTATGTGCTAGCGCGCATGAGGCTCTGCCTGTTTTCTTTAGGTCCGCACCGTGCCACACACGCTGTCGGAGATTCCAAGTTAAGTGTTCAACATATAAATCGCGGCAATATTACGATGTTCCATGGTTCAATTCCTGCTCTGGTCACCCCATTCAAGAATGGGGCCGTGGACCGTAAAACGTTCGCCGACCTTGTAGAACGCCAGATCGAGGCGGGTGCGGGCGCTCTGGTGCCCTGTGGCACGACCGGCGAGTCGGCGACGCTCAGTCATGAAGAACACCGTCAGGTTGTATCACTTTGTGTTGAAGTGTCCGCAGGCAGGATACCGGTTATCGCAGGTGCGGGCTCCAATTCCACGCGCGAGGCTATCGGTCTTGTCCAGCACGCCAAGGATACCGGCGCTGATGCGGCTTTATGCGTTTGCCCGTATTATAACAGGCCTGACCAGATCGGTCTCGAAGCGCATTTCAAAGCGATTGCTGAAGCTGTATCGCTTCCGATCATTATCTACAATGTCCCCGCGCGAACTGTTTCCGACATTTTGCCAGAAACCATCCTCCGTCTCGGACAGCTGCCGAACATTGTCGGCATCAAGGATGCGACGGGTGACCTTTCACGCGTCAGCCTCCATGCAGCCGGGCTGGATGGCGAACAATTCTGCCAGATCTCGGGTGACGACCCTTCAGCGCTGGGCTATTGCGCCATGGGCGGGACGGGCTGCATTTCTGTGACGGCCAATGTCGCGCCCGCCGAAATGGCAAAAATGCATAAAGCTGTTGCAGACGGTGACCTCGCAACGGCACGCGCGATCGAGAAACGTTTCGTCGCGCTCCACAAGACGCTTTTCGTCACGCCGTCGCCCGGCCCCGTCAAATACGCATTGGCAAAGCTTGGCCTCTGTTCAGGTGAAGTCCGGCTGCCGATCGTCGCGCCGCATCAGGCCGCATGTGAAAAAATCGACGCTGCAATGGAAGTTGCAGGCCTTATATAAGCCCCATGGCAAAGAATTCTCAGATCAAGGGCCGCAATGACGGCCTCGTCGCAGAAAACCGGCGCTCGCGTTTCGACTACCATGTCGAAGACACGCTGGAAGCCGGTCTCGTGCTCGACGGCAGTGAGGTAAAGTCACTGCGAAATGGCCGCGCAAACATCGCTGAATCCTATGCGGCGGTTGAAGCCGGAGAGCTGTGGCTCATCAATTCCGATTTCCCGCCCTATGAAGGCGCGAACCAGTTCAACCATGAGCCAAAGCGCCGACGCAAGCTGCTGGTCTCAAGAAAGGAACTCGCGAAACTCGGCCAGTCGGTCGACCGCGCAGGCAGGACGATCGTGCCGCTGAAGCTCTATTTCAACGATCGCGGAATTGCGAAACTTCTGATCGGCATCGCGACAGGCAAACGCGCACCGGACAAGCGTGAGACCGCAAAGAAACGCGACTGGGAACGGCAGAAAGCCCGCGTATTACGGGAAAACTAGCCGGCGATAATTTCGGCAAATTGTGCCGGATCGACATTCCCGCCAGAAATGACAACGCCGACATCAGCGCCTCGTGCCTGGTGCGGCAGGTCAAACAGGGCGCACGCCAGTGCGGCCGCCCCGCCCGGCTCGACAACCAGCTTCAGATGCCGGAAGGCGAGCCGCATGGCCTCGCGGATATGGTCGTCCGAGACGCAGCAACCGCCTGCCAGAAGCTCCTGTCCAAGCGCCCAGGTCAACTCACCCGGCTGCGGGGTCAGGATTGCGTCGCAGATCGAGCGCGTGCCGGGCGCATTGCGGACAATACGGCCAGCCTTCAGCGACTGCCGCCAGTCGTCATGCGCTTGCGGCTCTGCCGTCCAGATGTCGGTCGAGCTGCTGAAATGCTTGTAGCCAAGCGCCAGGCCCGTGATGAGACCGCCGCCACCTGCACAGCAGATCAGGTAGTCCAGCGTGGTTTCGCGCTCTGCCACCTGGCCTGCAAACTCCACGCCGCAGCTGCCCTGACCAGCGATAATGTAAGGATCGTCGAAACTCGGCACGAGAACGGCCCCGCGCGCCTGCGCTTCGGCCTCGGCTATCTCTTCGCGGCTTTCCGTGTCGCGGTCATAGAGCCGGATCTCCGCCCCGTCGTGCCGCACACCCTCTATCTTCACCGAAGGCGCATCTTCCGGCATCACGATCAGTGCAGGCATCCCCAGCACTTTTGCCGCCCGCGCCACGCCCTGTGCATGATTACCTGACGAGAATGCCACCACACCTGCAGACCGCTGCTCCGGTGCGACCTGCAAGAGGCGGTTCATCGCGCCGCGGATCTTGAAACTTCCGGTGACCTGCAGGTTTTCGCATTTGAAATAGAGTTTCGCCCCGGCCAGTGCGTCCAGCGCGTCACTTCTCAGCACAGGTGTTCGAACCACATGATCGCGCAAACGCTCAGCTGCTGCGATCACGGCGTGTGCATCTGGAAGCATCTGTTGCTCTGTCATCGGGATCAGAAAGACTTAAGGGCCGGACCGGCTGCGACACGCTGTGTCCGGAACCAGTCGACAAACTGGGTGATGCCATCTTCGAGTGAGACAACCGGATTGTAGCCATAGTCGGCCTGCATTCGGGAAATGTCGGCGCAGGTTTCGGTCACGTCACCAGGCTGCATGGGCTCAAGCGCGATGCGGGCCTTCTTGCCCGTGACGCGCTCTATTGTCGAAATGAAGTCCATCAGCGCTACGGGCTGGTTGTGGCCGATATTGTATAGCTTATGCGCGCGTTCGCCTTCGACGAAAACTGCGCGGCGCGTCGCGATGGCTTTCAGGCCAGCAATCGCATCCGAGATAAATGTGAAATCCCGCTTCATTTTCCCGCCATTGAACACGCGAATGGTTTCACCGCGCAATATGCGGTCCGTGAAAGACCAGTAGGCCATGTCGGGCCGGCCCCACGGGCCGTAAACGGTAAAGAACCGCACGCCGATCTGGCGAATATCATAAAGCTTCGCATAGGCCTGGCTCATCAGCTCATCGGCGCGCTTGGTCGCCGCATAGAGTGAGACCGGCCGGTCCACATTGGCGTCTTCCTGGAACGGCGCGACAGCATCGTCGCCATAAACCGAACTTGAAGATGCATAGACGAGAAGCGGTGCCCGCGCGGCGCGGCGGCAAAATTCGAGCACGGCAAGATGCCCCGTCATGTTGGATTCGGCATAGGCAAAGGGATTTTCAAGCGAGTAGCGCACGCCCGCCTGCGCCGCCAGATGGATGACCCGGTCAATCGAATCGCGTTCAGGCAGCGCCAGCAGACGCTCATGATCGGCGATATCCAGCCGATTGAACTGGAACCCGTCAAGCCGCTGCAATTCGTGCAACCGGCCCTGTTTCAGCGCGATATCGTAATAGGCATTGAGATTATCGAGGCCGACGACCTCATGACCGTCCTCAAGTAGCGCTTTCGCGATCCTCGATCCGATGAAACCGGCGACACCGGTGACGAGAAATCTCATGCCTTCACCTCAATGTCCCGCCTATAGCCGCCGGGGCGCGTGGATGAAAGCAACACGCTGCTTTCACCTTCAGCCAGCGCCAGAATACCTGGCAAGGATCTCGCGAGCTGCTTCGGCAGTTTCCGGATGTTTGACCGCATGCGCAACCACAGCCTCGAAATAGCCTGCCTTGTTGCCACAATCAAACTCCTCGCCTTCGAATTCATAGGCAAAGAATTTCTGCGTTTCCATCAGGCGGGCCATGGCATCTGTCAGCTGAATCTCCCCACCTGCGCCTTTGCCCTGGTCTTCGAGTAGCGCAAAGATCTCGGGCTGCAGGATATAGCGTCCGGTTATCTTGAGGTTGGACGGCGCATCTTCGCGTGCCGGCTTCTCGACCATGCCACTCATCTCGATCAGCCGGCCGTCGCGTTTTTTCGGTGCGATCACACCATAGGACGAGACCCGGTCTTCAGGCACAGCGTCGACCGCAACGATGTTGCCGCCCGTCTCATCAAACGCCGCCACCATCTGTGCAAGGCATGACGGCTTGGCCCGGACAATCACGTCCGGCAGGAGGACAGCAAAAGGCTCGTTCCCGATGATATCCCTTGCGCACCAGACCGCATGGCCGAGGCCAAGCGGGGCCTGCTGGCGCGTGAAGCTGGCCGCCCCGGCCGGCAGTTTCGTCGCCTGCACATCTTTCAGGATATCCGCCTTGGACGCCTTGGCGGCGAGGGAATGCTCCAGTTCGAAGGCTTCGTCGAAATAGTCTTCAATGGCGCTCTTGTTACGCCCCGTCACAAAAACAATGTGCTCGATACCAGCCTCAAGGGCCTCATCGACAACATACTGCAAAGCTGGCCGGTCAACGACGGGCAGGAGTTCCTTGGGAATCGATTTGGTCGCTGGCAGTACACGCGTTCCATGTCCTGCAACTGGCAGGACGGCTTTACGAATTCCCATAGTCTGGCTCCTCAGCCGATTTTCATCACTGGCGTGAACATAGTGGATTAGCAGGCGAAGGCCAGCGCGCGGCTACCAGATACCGGAGAAAAAGAAGACACCAAGGATGGCCGTAATGCCCGAAGCCGACGCAAGGATCCGACCTGTGTCGTACAGGGGTTTTGCGGGCTTTTCTTCATTGATCGATTCTTCGAGCTTTGCCTGCAGTGCACGGGCGGGCGAGTCTGGTGCATCGGCCCGCATATCCTGTGACACATCCTCCAGGGACGGTGCAGTTTCTGCCTGGTCGCGGCCCGGCGCAGGCGACAGCGTTTCGTGCGTGTCCGACTCGATTGGAAGTTTTTTCTTGCTTGCAGCCATGACGAGCCCTTTCCTTGCCCGGTACACTGCCACACCCATCCCTAATGAAGCGCTAAATCCGAAAGT
This sequence comes from uncultured Hyphomonas sp., assembly GCA_964556825.1. Taxonomy (GTDB): domain Bacteria; phylum Pseudomonadota; class Alphaproteobacteria; order Caulobacterales; family Hyphomonadaceae; genus Henriciella. Next base: position 106,958 of record CAZKXJ010000001.1, read on the forward strand.
CGAATTGGACACAAAGCCCGCCGCGCCAGTGGTTTGCCGACGATAATTCTAGACTTGCTCAAAGCTACCTGATTGAGTTCGCCGCACACCGAAGACACGCTTCAGTATGGCGTCATCAAGCCGCTCATCCGGCGGGCCATCTGCCAGCAGCTCACCCTCCTTCAGCACCAGTGTTCTCGAACACCACTGCATTGCAAGCTGCAAGTCATGCAGGGCCAGCACAACAAGTTTCCCACGTTCGCTTTCGGCCCTCAGCGCCGCGAGCACGCTCAGCTGCTGGGCGATGTCCAGCGCGGCCAGCGGCTCATCAAGAAGCAGGATGCCGGCATCCACCGCGAACAGTCGGGCCAGGTGAACCCGCGCCTGTTCGCCGCCTGACAGGGAGAGGACGTGCCGGCCTGCAAGATGGCTTGCACCGGCTTTATCCATGGCCCCCTCCACCAGCACCCGATCCGCGGTGCCAAGACGGTCGAACCGGCCCCCGCCCCAGGCGTGGCGCCCAAGCGTCACCACATCTTCCGTGCACAAATCCCAGCTCAGATTACGGGACTGGCCGAGCCAGGCAATTTGCCTTGATCGCTCAGTTGCGTTGATATCTGCCAGCGGCTCGCCATTGAGCCTGACCACGCTGGCCGATTGCGCCATGAGCCCGGCGAGCAGTTTCAGCAGTGTGGACTTGCCTGCGCCGTTCGGGCCGACAACGCCAACCAGCTCGCCAGCTTGCAAGGACACATCGAGTGCCGACAGAACCTTACGGCCGCCAAGGCTGATGCCTGTTTCGGGGACAGATGCGGAAATCATATCCGGCCTCGCGTCAGCTGCGCGGAGATCCAGATGAAGACAGGTGCGCCGAACAGGGCGGCTGCCACGCCGAGACGTAACTCACGGTCAAATGGCAACAGCCGGATGACCATGTCAGCTCCCATGAGCATCAGACCGGCGAGCAGGGCCGAAGGGATCAGCAGCCGCGCCGGGTCGGACCTGACGAATGGCCGGACAATGTGCGGCGCGACGATGCCGACAAAGCCGATCGCGCCAGCAATCGCGACACTCGCCCCCGTGAGCAGGGATGAGCCGAGGATGACCAGCGTCCTTGTCCGCACCGGATCTGCGCCAAGGCTCTCCGCCGTTTCTTCACCAAGACTCAGGGCACGCAGCCCCCTGCCCGCCAGCATCATCAGGATGAGGCCGGCGATCATTGCGGGAAGAACGATGAAAATATCCGGCCAGGCCCGGTTGGACACCGAGCCAAGCAGCCAGTTCATCAGGTCGGCAAGGGAGTAAGGGTTTGGGGCAAGGTTGAGCGCCAACGCGATGAGGGCTCCGCCTGCACTGGAGAGGCCGATCCCGACAAGCAGGGTGCGCACTGCATCGCCCTTCGAGCCGGACGCGAGAAGCAACAACCCCACTGCAAACCCTGAAAAAACAATGGACAAGACGGGCACCGAGACCCAGCTTAGAGCGGCTATTCCGAAGTAGAGTGCGACCACTGCGCCGAGTGAGGCGAAGGCAGAAACCCCCAGCACGCCGGGGTCCGCCAGCGGATTGCGCAACAGGCCCTGCAGGCCCGCCCCGGCCAGTCCAAGGCTGGCCCCGGTCAGGAAGGCGGCTACTGCCCGCGGCATACGGATTTCCCAGATGATGACCTCGGCCGCTCCCCCGCTGCGCAGCAGGCCGGAGGCAAGATCATCCCATGACAGGTCAGCCGTACCGATCGTCACTGACGCCAGGGCAAACACGATCGATATCGCGCCAAGTCCGAAGTTCAGGCGGCTCAATTGAATGCACCCGCGAGGGCGCGAGCCTCGTCCGCAACGAACCAGGCAGGACAGGTCAGCCGGGATTCGTCCATGTGATAGGTTTCCGCATTCGCCAGGATACGCTGCATCGCAGGATGCCGACTCAGGCTCCAGTTCGAGGCGACATCCTCGTCGAAGCCGAAAAATGCAGCCAGTACGCGCTCAGGCGGATGCTGCACGAGTTCCTCAAGTGGCAGCGACACCCAACCTTCTGCAGCCACGGCATTGGTCAGTCCCGCCGCCTTGATGATCGCATCGACCATCGTCGCGCGTCCGGCCGTCACCCCGCCCGGTGTGAGATAGAGCGCGCTGTCACCGCTATCCACAGATTGGATATCCAGTGTTTCAACAAGGTCTGCAGCCCGCGCGTCCTGGCCGAGCGCCGCACCAATCTCCAACGTCACGCGGCGCGCGCCGTCAAAGTCTGACGCATAGCCTATCTGGACGACATCAATGCCGAAGCGCCTGTAGAAATCGAGGGCTCTCGCATCGCCGCCCCAGCTGCGCACGACAATATCGGGTTGGAGCGCGATAACGTCTTCAGTCAACGCCCGCACCAATGGCAGGCCGTCGGCCCGTTCACGCAAATGACTGAACGCGCGGCCAGCATGCGGTGAGACGCCGAGAATCTGTTCGCGATCAGCAAGCCCCATCACGAACTGGTCGGCGCAATAGTCTAGAGAAACGACTGTCGGCTTCCGCGACTGGGCAGAAACCGACAGCGCCAGGCCCAGCGCGAAAAAGATCACGCCAGCCATTTTCATCTCAGCTTCAGCCCGACGAACACAGCTGCCCCCGGAGACGCATAGCCGAACACGTCTACAGCATCCTGGTCCAGCAGGTTCTCGCCCCGCAAAGTCAGCGCAATCCGTTCTGCCACCGGCCACTCGGCACTTGCCGACAGCAATGTATAGGAATCGAGCGTCACGCGTTCAGATGGAAACGCGCCGAAGTCGAAATCATCCTGCTCGCCGACATAGTCCAGTGCGGCGCCATAGCGGGCTCCGTCTTTTTCCGGTTGCCAGGACACAGCCACACTGCCCGTCCATTCCGGCACCCGGATTTCATCCTCGCCTGTGTCGTTTTCAGACATGAATTTCGTGACCTGCGCCCGCAGTTCCAACCGTTTGGCGAGTTCCGCGTTCAGCGCCGCTTCGATACCGGACCGTTCGCTGCTATTGACCCGGTTCAGCGCTGTCGAAGTGAAATCCGGGTTGAAGCCGGTATAGATTTCATCGTCGAGATCAGCCTGGAAATAGGTCAGTGATGCCGTGGCATCATCCCATTCCTGGTCATAGCCGATCTCCCAGCTTTCAGACGTCTCCGGCTGCAGGTCCGGATTGCCGACGAAGGTGCCAGGGTAAAAGCCGAACAATTCGGTGAAGGTCGGGTTCTTGACACCCCGGCCAACAGAGCCGCGCACGCGGCCACGGAAATCGAAGGTGTAGGACGCGCCTGCACGCCAGGTCGTCGCATCGTCGAAATCGTCACCATTCATGTCCTGGCGGATCGAGGCGTTCGCGTTCAGTCCGCCAACCCTGATGCGATACTCGCCGGCCACACCAAAGGTTTCGAAGCTGCGTTTCTGGTTCGGGTCGCCGAATGCGACATCAGTGGAGCGGCGCTCATAGTCTTCGCGCTCATAATCGACCAGGACGCTGGCGACATAAGCAACGATGCCCGACTTTGAGTAGGATGGGCTCCAGGACAATTTCGTCCGCTCACCAATCGTCCTGTCGGTGAACGTACCGTCGGCCTCATTGGTCCTGGTCACTTCATTGTAATTGGCACGGATAATGTGGTCGATCGGCCCGGTTTCTCCGCTCAGTGCCAGCCCGCCAATCCATTGTTCGCCGTCTGTAGTCCGGTCCGCATTGTCCAGCCGCCCGTCAAAATCGGTGTCCGGGTCGCTTTCGACAAAGGTATCGCGATAGGAGGCGAGTGACGACAGCGACCATTTCTCACCGAGACCGGTCTGCGCCTTGAGCAGGAAAGCCCCATTGGCAGAGCCGTCTTTCTCTCCGCCAAGGCCAGCCGTGTCGATACCACTAGTGGTAAAGCCGGAGGCCGCAGCCTGTATGGCGATCCCGTTCAAATCCGTACCTGCACCAATGGACCCGCGTGCCGTGTCCCGGCTGCCGATCTCAAATCCACCACGCAGGCTGTCTTCTTCGCTGGTGTAGATACCGATTACGCCGCCTATGGCGTCGGAACCGTAGAGAGACGATTGTTCCCCCCGCAGGACTTCGATGCGGTCAATGCCGATCGCCGACAGCAGGCCAAAATCTGTCTCCCCCGTTACCGGGTCGGAAAACTCGATCCCGTCGAGAAGGACCAGCGTGTGATTGGCCTCTGCCCCGCGGAGACGAACCTGCGTGAGGCCACCGACATTGCCTGACCTCGAAACCGCGACACCGGGCACGGCCCGCAGCTGGTCTGCGACATAAGGTGTATCACGGACCGAAAGGTCTGTTTCATCAAGGATTGCGACATCTTCTGTGAGCCGTGAATCGATCACAGGCCGCAAGCCGGATACGGTCACGGCGTTGAGCCGGCGTTCGCCGACTTCCTGCGCCTGGGAAGCGAGGCAGATACTGAGCGTCAGCACGCTCACGGATATAAGTTTCGAGGTCATCTCGACACTCCAGTTCTGGCCAGTCTGACGTGGCCTGTCATAAACAAGCCGGGCATATGCCCGACGCGATCATGTCGTGAAACGGAGTGGACTCCGCCTGCCTGTCCGCTGATCCCGGCGGCGGGCAAACGACGTGACGGCAGGTCTCCTGACTTCGCGGATCGCTACGCTTCGCCGCCTTCCCGGACTGTCTCCAGTGGCAATTGGCGAAGGGTTAGCCGCTTACAGTTGCGGGCACAGCGCCGGATTTTCACCAGCTTCCCTTTTCACCCACCCAATAAGGCAGGCACCGTCAGGGGCGGTCCTTACGGCGTTGCAACGCGCTTCGCAAGCTTTGCATGTTTGCTGTGCATACCGCAGAATACGCAGCAAAAAAGCTGGTTCGGATTCATCCAGCAGCCACGCCTGCGCTAATCTTGGCGACACGTCGCCAACGCCCGATGGGAGATGCATGGAAACGAAACCCCCTGGAAAACTCGCATGGCTGGGACGTTTGCGCGTTCCGGTCCTCATCCTTCTTGCCGCAGGCGCACTCTGGGCAGACGCCGTCTATGGCTGGGCTGACACCGACTATGTCACGGCCACGCTGATTGGCGTACGCTTCCTGGCGATCAGTGCGATTGGCTGGGCCGCGACATCGCTGACCGACCTCGCCCTGAAGCGCCGCATGAGCAGGCTGCAGATCGACGTCGCCGACAATCTCGGCGCACGCAAGAGCGCGACCCGGCTCGATGTGATGCGGCGGGTGATCATTGTGGTTGGCGCGATTGCGACGCTGGCCTGCGCGCTGGTCGTGGTGCCGTGGGCAAAGCAGCTCGGCGTGTCGCTGCTGGCCTCGGCCGGGATTATCGGCATCGCGGTGGGCCTCGCAGCGCGGCCTGTCCTGTCCAACCTGATCGCCGGCATCCAGATCGCGTTTACGCAGCCGATCAGGATCGAGGATGCCGTCGTCCTCGAGAATGAGTGGGGCTGGATCGAGGAAATCGACCTCTTCTATGTTGTGGTCCGCATCTGGGACCGTCGGCGGCTAATCGTGCCGCTGACCTATTTCATTGAAAAGCCCTTCCAGAACTGGACCCGCAAATCGGGCACCATCATCGGCTCCGTCTATTGGTGGCTGGATTATCGCGCGCCGGTGGCCAAGATGCGCGACAAGCTGGAAGAGATTGTCAATTCGACGGAGCTCTGGGATGGCGAAGTCGTCAACCTGCAGGTCTCGGAAACCGACAAGACGACGATCCAGGTCCGCGCGCTGGCAACGGCAAGCACCAGCCCACGTGCCTGGGATTTGCGCTGTTACATCCGCGAACAGATGATCAACTGGCTGTCAGCCGAGCATCCGGAAGCCTTCCCGCGTTTCCGTGCAACTACGGAAGTCGAGGAAAAGCCGAGCCGAATCGCCGCCCCGCCCCCGAGCGAGGGAGATGTCGCGCTGGGTGACAAATCGCTCGACGGGACGGAACGGCTCGAGCCTTAAAGCGCGCTGACCACGTGGCCACCATCGACGACAATTGTCGATCCGGTCATGTAGCTGCCGGCTTCCGATGCCAGCAGGAGCATTGGGCCGGCGAGTTCATCATAGTCGCCATAGCGGCGCATCGGCACGCGCTTGCGCATGCGTTCGCCTTCCTCGCTTTCGAGGAACTCATCGTTGATGTCCGTCTTGAAATAGCCCGGCGCGATCGCGTTCACACGAATCTTGTAACGCGCAAGTTCCAGCGCCATGACGCGGGTCAGGTGGTCGACAGCTGCCTTTGACGCCGCATAGGCAGAGATGGTCTGCGACGGCCGGAGCGCGGTGATCGATGCGATATTGATGATGGAGCCAGGCTTGCCAGCTTCCATCAGGGCATTCGCGCCCGCCTTGGCCACGCGCCAGACACCGTCAAGATTCGTATCCATCACGGCGCGCCAGTCTTCCTCGCTCATGCGGGTAAACCAGTTGTCACGCGCAATGCCCGAATTGTTGATGATGATATCGCACGGCCGTCCAAGCTCCGACTGTATTGCGGCAAAGGCGGCATCGACGCTGGCCGGATCCGTAACGTCCATCTGGACGGCCATGGCCTTGCCCCCGGCCGCCTCGATTTCCCGGGCAAGCGATTCAAGCTTGTCCAGCCTGCGCGCTGCCAGAACGGTTACTGCGCCGGCCCGCGCCAGCACCCGCGCGAAATTCGCTCCAAGCCCGCTCGATGACCCCGTTATCAGGGCCGTCCTTCCTGTAAGATCAAACAATTCCATGCCTCAAAACCTCATTCACTATTGCTTTCACGCAAAATTTTTCCGATCACTCGCCCCATGAAGCTGACAATCACAAAAGAAACAAGTCCGGGAGAGACGCGAGTCGCGGCAACCCCGGAATCGGTGAAGAAGCTCGTTGGTCTCGGCCATACGGTTACCGTGGAAACGGGTGCCGGTACGGTGGCCGGATTCCTAGACAAGGCTTTTTCAGATGAAGGCGCAACCATCGCCAAGACTCTCGCAGATGCACTGAAAGGTGCCGATGTGCTACTGAAGGTCAGGCGCCCGAGCGCAGAGGAAGCGGCGAAATACCCGGAAGGGTTAACCGTCATTGCCCTCATGGACCCGTTCGCGATGGGCGATCTCACGGCCACTCTCAACAAGAAAAAACTCAACGTCCTCGCCATGGAATTCACCCCGCGCATCAGCCGCGCGCAGTCCATGGACGCCCTGTCTTCACAATCCAACCTCGCCGGCTACCGCGCCATGATCGAAGGCGCGCAGATCTACGGCCGCGCCATGCCGATGATGATGACGGCTGCCGGTACGGTCGCACCCGCCAAAGTGTTTGTCATGGGCGCTGGCGTTGCCGGTCTCCAGGCTATCGCCACCGCGCGCCGTCTTGGCGGTGTTGTCACGGCGACGGATGTTCGCCCGGCTGCCAAGGAGCAGGTCGCTTCGCTCGGCGCGAAATTCATCGCGGTCGAGGATGATGAGTTCAAGGAAGCTGAAACGGCGGGCGGCTATGCCAAGCAGATGTCAGCCGAATACCAGGCCAAGCAGGCCGAGCTGACAGCTTCCCATATCGCCAAGCAGGACATTGTCATCACGACCGCGCTCATTCCCGGGCGTCCAGCGCCCGTGCTGGTCACCGATGAAATGGTCAAGTCGATGCGGCCGGGCTCTGTCATTGTTGACATGGCGGTTTCGGCCGGCGGCAACTGCCCGGTCTCGAAGCCGGATGAAGTGGTTGAAGTGAACGGCGTGAAAGTGGCCGGGTTTTCGAACCTGCCCGCGCGTCTTCCAGCCGATTCCTCTTCGCTCTATGCCAAGAACCTGCTTGCTTTCCTGCCGCTGATCACAGCTGAGGATGGCGCACTCAATCTCGATACTGATGACGAGATCGTCACCGCCATGATGCTCACGCGCGGCGGCGAAACCGTCAATGAAAGGCTGAAATCATGAAAGCCATAATCGCAACCTTGTCGGTGGCGGCGCTCGCCCTGCCGGCCCATGCCGCAGAGATCGAGGCGCTCAACCCGACCGTCTTCCTTGCCGGCATTTTCGCGCTCGCCTGCTTTGTCGGCTATTATGTCGTCTGGTCGGTGACCCCTGCCCTGCACACGCCGCTCATGGCCGTGACAAACGCGATTTCCTCAGTGATCATCGTCGGTGCCATCGTCGCTGCGTCGGCTTCCGGTGCCATTAATGGCGGCTGGATCGCCAAGGGCCTCGGCGGCCTCGCCGTGGCGCTCGCCAGCGTCAACATCTTCGGCGGCTTCCTCGTCACCCAGCGCATGCTGGCGATGTACAAGAAGAAGGGGGAGTAGCGCATGACACAGTTTGCAAACACATGGGCACCGCTGCTCTATCTCGTCGCGGGTATCCTTTTCATCCTGGCCCTGCGTGGCCTCTCCAGCCCTTCGACCAGCCGCAAGGGTAATCGAAACGGCATGATCGGCATGGCCATCGCTGTCGGCACTACGCTCGTCCTGCTGTGGGACAGCCTTGACGCCGCAACGTGGGGAATCCTGCTCGGCGGTGTGGTCGTTGGCGGCACCATCGGCGCCATTACCGCGCGCCGGATCGCCATGACGGCGATGCCACAACTGGTCGCGGCCTTCCACTCACTGGTCGGCCTTGCTGCCGTGCTCGTCGCCGCTGCTGCGCTCTATGCGCCGCTCGGCTTTGGCATTGGCACGGTGGGCAATATCCACATGACGTCGCTGATCGAACTGTCGGTCGGCTCCGCCATTGGGGCGCTGACCTTCACCGGCTCGATCATCGCCTTCGCCAAGCTCAACGGGAATATGGGCGGCGCGCCGATCATGCTTCCGGCCCGTCACCTGCTCAATATCGCGCTGGCGGCTGGTGTCATTGCACTTGTCGTGGTGCTGATCATGTCAGGCGGAGCTGCGACATGGGCGTTCTGGGGGCTCACTGTCCTTGCCCTGATCCTCGGCATCACGCTGATCATCCCGATCGGCGGCGCGGACATGCCGGTCGTCGTCTCGATGCTCAACTCCTATTCGGGTTGGGCTGCCGCGGCGCTCGGCTTCACGCTTGGCAATTTCGCCCTGATCATCACCGGCGCGCTGGTTGGCTCGTCCGGGGCGATCCTGTCCTACATCATGTGCAAAGGCATGAACCGCAGCTTCATCTCGGTCATCCTTGGCGGCTTCGGCGGCGATGATGCGGCGGCGGGCGGCGGCGGCGCAGATGCCGACCGTCCGTTCAAGCGCGGCTCGGCCGAGGACGCGGCCTTCATCATGAAGAATGCCTCCAAGGTCATCATCGTGCCGGGCTATGGCATGGCGGTGGCACAGGCCCAGCATGCGCTGAAGGAAATGGCCGAAGCGCTGAAGGAAGAAGGCGTCGAAGTGAAATACGCCATCCACCCGGTCGCTGGCCGGATGCCGGGGCACATGAACGTGCTCCTGGCCGAAGCTCAGGTGCCATATGATGAGGTATTCGAGCTGGAAGACATCAACTCCGATTTCCGCAATTCGGAAGTGGCCTTCGTGATTGGCGCGAATGACGTGACCAATCCGGCCGCGAAGACCGACAAGACCAGCCCGATCTATGGTATGCCGGTCCTCGACGTGGAAAACGCCGGCACGGTTCTCTTCATCAAGCGGTCGATGGGCTCCGGCTATGCCGGCATCCAGAACGAGCTGTTCTTCAAGGACAATACGATGATGCTTCTTTCCGATGCGAAGAAGATGGTCGAAGAGATCGTGAAGAACCTTTAGGCGGACTTTGCAATCCAATGTAAAAAGCCCGGCCAGAGCGGCCGGGCTTTTTTATTGTTTGCGGTTTCGACTTGCGCCTCACCGCGGCTCGACCGCGGTGCCCATCTCCTGCGGTATCCCAAGACACGAGGGCACGGGGCAGCGCAGACCCTGGATCACTCGCTATTCGTCGAACACTGCGTGGGCTTCTTCCTCGCCCATCATGGCCTGCCGGACCTGCGGGATGTTGGGGCCGCCATAGGAGAGGAATTCGTCGTGGAATTCCTTCCAGCCTTCGGTGCCGGTCGCATCCGGATAGTTCGCCGCCACCCAGTCATTGCGCAGCTTGCGGATCATCAGTTTGCCCATCGTGTAGTTGAGATAGGCCGGGTCATATGTGCCACGGGCAGCCTGCTGAGTGGCATTCCCCTTGTCGATATAGCACTCGTTCCGGAACAGCTCATAGCTGTCATCGACGCTCATCTCGCCGGTGTGCAGGCCAATCGCGGAAAGATACCGGCAGTTACGCAGCAACGCGTTGGAGAGCTGGCCGATCTTGGTTTCCGGGTCACCATCATGCAGGCCCGCATCGACCATCATCTCTTCGGTATAATGTGCCCAGCCTTCAGCGAAGGCATATCCGACGAACATCTGACCGAAGACAGAGTCAGACCGGTTGGCATGCAGGAAATTCAGGAAGTGGCCAGGCCAGACTTCATGGATCGTCGTGCCAAGCAGGTCGAGTTTGCCCGGTATATAGGCCGCGCGGGTCTCTGCATCCCACTCCGGATCGGGCGGCGAGATGTAGTAAACCGATGGCAAGCCAACTTCATACGGTCCCGGAATGGAGATATAGGCCGAGTTCTGGCGCCGGTATGGCGGTGATTCCTCGACCTGCGCCTCTTCGGTGCCCGGAATAGAGACGAGATCCTTTTCCTGGATGAACGCCTTCAGCGCTGGCAGCGAATCGCGCGCCTCCTGCACGGGTCCGTTCTCTGGCTTGTTCGCCGCCATTTTGGCCATGCAGTCTTCCATGCTGGCACCCGGTGCAAATTCGGCACATGCCGTCGCCAGGGCCTGCTGGTTCGCCTTCAGGTCGGCCCAGCCGATCGCCTCAAGTTCAGCAAGGGGGACATCCACACCTTCGGTCAGGAGCACCATGTCGGAGAATTTCGCTGCACCCAGCGCATAGCCGTCATCGGTCCCCGGCTGGCTTTCGATATAATCGGCGACAGATCGCATTGCCTTTGCCGCCTTCTCGGCGGCGACATCGTATTTAGCCTGCAAGGCCGCGTTGTCGACCTCCGCAAACGCCTGCTTGGCGCCATTTGTATAATGCTCGGCCAGACCGTTGAACCCGGCCGTGCCGAGCTTCACATACGTCTTGGGCATGGGCAGCTGCAGATTGGCTTTCACCTGCTCTGCGGCGGCAGGCACATTATTGGCATATTCAATAAACGCCTTCATCCGCGTCTCGGCATCGGCATATGGCCTGGCCACATAAACACTTGGGCCAAGCGAGCCGAGATAGAATGATGGATTGAGATGCGGCACATCGGCCTCAGTCAGCCAGAACAGCTCACCCTTCATCGTGTTGATGAAATACTGGCGCTCGAAAACATCTTCGGCATTCAGGCCTGACGGATCGATTGCCTCTGCGCGGTCAATCATGCCTTGCCGCAAGTCGATCTGTGCCTGCAGGCCCGCTTCGCTGAAATCAGGCAACTGACCATCGAACTCATGCTTGCCCTGCGAGATAGCGAAAGTCGGATTGATCTCGAAGTAAGCGTCCAGGAAGTCGGTCATGAACGCGTCCCAGGACTCGTTCATTGCGGCCGTATCTGTTGCTGGCATGGTGTCCGGAGATGTCTGCGGCATCGCTTCGGTCTCGGCAGACGCTTGTGCATCGAGGGACGATGAAGTCGCGGCCGTATCAGTCGGCGTCGTACAGCCGGCCGCGGCCATCGCTGTAACCGATGCGGCGGCGAATAATCCACGTAATGTCATTGGGGGCTCCCTTTACTGGCTGGCGGGGACGGCCAGCTCCTGAAGGGAGTGTTACCAGCTTCCAGGCTCAGACCAAGAGCACAGCAGTCCACAAACATGAAAAGACCCGGCCAGACAGGGCCGGGTCAGAACTATCTAGTCTTTCGGTTTGACCCCGGGGTCCGGCACCGAATAGGCGTCTTCCAGAATGTGCCCATCCGGCTTTTGTTTCAGCGAATCGTGGGCTTCTATCTCGGCGCTGGAATCATCATCAGTGCCGTCATTCGGCGCGTTTGGAACCCGCTCGTCTTCCATGTCGGTGACGAGGTCTGCCTGGTGGTCCTGCTGCGCCGCGACGGGTGAGCCATCCTTATAGCCCGCTGTCGGCGTGGACTGGTTCTTGAGCTCCTTCTCATTACGGAACTCTTCACCATAGCCGCGCTGGCGGCTGACTTCTTCTTCCCGTTCAATATCGCGTTCTGCCATGACGGTCTCCTTTGTGATCAATACACAAAAGAAACGGGCCAGCCCGGAGCTCAGTTCCGATATGTCGGCCGTTTTAAATCAGCGTGTATGGGCAGGCCCGAACAGGATCGCATTCGCCAGAAGCAGGTTGAGGCCGTTGAGATAGCCCCGCGTGACGGGACTTTGGGTGAAGCCGATCACCATGCCGGCACCGTGCGGCTCTGCCATCACGAAGGGCTTGTAGGCGAGCTGTACGCGGTTCTCTTCCCAGAGATAGCCGCTCGCGACGATCTCATCGGCACCCGCAAACCGGAACACATTCGTTCCAGCCGCCGCATTCAGTGGCTGGTAAATGCCGGACCCCGTATAAAGCGCGACAGCTGTTTCATAACCGGCCGACAGCCAGTGATCGGTGTCTGCAATCACATTCGCCAGCACGCCGGGCACGTCTTCCGGATGGGCTTCCCGGTCAGCAACAATCTTCTCATACTGGTCATCGCCTTCGATCAGGACGCCTTTGGCTGGCCCTTCCGCACTGTCCTTGCTCTCGGCCTCCTCTTCGGAATAGGCGAGTTCTGCCCTTGTCGAGAGGAAGGACGCCTCTTCGCTCGCGAGGAAATCCACAGCCGAGCCAAACCCGATCAGCACACCGCCCCGCTCGACATAGGCTTTCAGCGCTGACGTTCCGCCGCCACCGAGGCGACCTGCAAAGCCGGCGCCGGTGTCGGGGATGATGATCACGTCATAGCGGTCAAGGTCTGCACGCGCGATGGAGCGAACGCGGATGGGTGCGACCGGCAGGCCGAGCTGGCGTTCAATGACATAGCGCGCGGCCCCCGTCTCCGTCGGACTTGTCCCCTCGCCCCACAGCATCGCCACGTTTGGAAGCTTCAGGGTCGCATATTTATCGCTCCCGAAATTCGGGCCGTCTTCAACCCAGCTTGACCGCAGCGCGACGACTTCAGCACCGATTTCCGTGGCAAGTGTATTCAGACGGGCGCCAACTGACGCATCATTGGCCGCTGTCGGAAACACGATCGTCCCGCGCGGGAATTCGCGGCCTTCCGCGATGAAGGCCTCGCTGGTCGTCTTGCCGGCAATCCCCTCTTTTAGGGCGTTCAGTGCAAGCCTGGCCTGGCCTGTATCTGTCCAGGGGATCGCAAAGCCGTAGCCATTTGAAGCGGTTGTGATCGCCTCTATCTCGTCATCCGGGCCGACCGGCGTGGCGTTGGCAAGTGATACGCGGGCGCAGGTGCGGCTGGTGATGCCGTCCATCAGCGGCAGCGACCAGGCCGTCACATCGTAGAGTTCATGATTGAGGCCCCGGTCACGCCGCGATTCCTGCTCGTCGACGAATGCTTCCGGCAGGTTCGTTTCCTTCTGGAGCAGCGTTGCAATCCTGCGACCGCTCGGCTGCGCCTGGTCAATGATAATCGCGCCTTTCGGATAACGCGTGCCACACGCTTCAAGGCCGGGCGCTGCGCGTTGCACGACAATGTCCTGAGCGGCGAGACGGCGGGCGAGTTGCTCCGCCTGCCAGCGACGGTCTGCCAGATCAAAAATGAAATAACGATCGCTCGCCTTGCGGCCATCCGCGATGGCGTCATTCCGGTAGGCGGCGAAATCGCCGACGAACACGTCGCGATTATTGGCCACCACTTCGGCTGTCGAAAAAGTGGAGATGAAGTGGTGCTCGACACCGTCCTTGTAGGTCAGGACCGAGCCGTCACCGCGCTCAAAGGAGAGGCCGCGCGCCGAACCCTGCTCATAGGTCATCGCAATCGCGCCGCCGACCTGGGGCCACATGTCACCATAGCCGGGATAGAACGCGTCATAGACCTCGCGCGTGAAATAGTCATAGCCACGGCTGTCGAACCAGCGGGCATGGTTCTGCCCGATCAGGAACTGCTTTTGCTTTTGCGCCGCCGTGATGTTCGGATTGAATGGCTCAGCGGACGGCGCGAAGAAATAGGTTTCATCCCCGCCCATTTCATGCGCGTCGACAACAACAAGCGGATGCCAGTCCAGCATACTCCGGACCCTGCCAACCGTCTCCGGCTGCGTCAGCGCAAACCAGTCGCGGTTCATGTCGAACAGGTAGTGGTTGAAGCGGCCACCCGGCCAGGGCTGGTCATGCTCGGCCGTCGAGCGGTCCGCGAAAGGTTCAAGACCGCGCGCCGCATCGAAGGACGCGAGGAAACGCGCCCGGCCATCCGGGTTCTGCATCGGGTCGATGATGACGATCGTCTCATCAAGGATCTTGTTGACCGTGGCATCATTGCGAGCTGCGAGCAGGTGGTAGGAGAGTGCAAGCGCCGCATCCGTGCTCGATATCTCGTCGCCGTGAACTCCGTAGGACAGCCACACCACTGCAGGCGTGTTTGCGATCAGCTCACTGCGGGCACTGCCTGAGAGGTCGGCGCCAGAGGAGAGCCGCTGGATGTTCGACTTGATCGCATCGAGCCGCGCCATGTTCTCGGGCGACGTGATCACCGCATAGACCAGCGGGCGTCCTTCCCACGATTCAGCATAAGGTGTGATGCTCATCCGGTCCGGGGCGGCTGCGGCGAGCGCTTCCATATAGGCAATCGCATCTACAGGCGATGTAATCTCCTCGCCCGGCGCATGGCCGATTTCGTCCTGCAATGTCGGGATGGCCGGATCGGCATCAATGCTGAGGAATGACTGAGCCTTCGACATGCCGGCCACAGCCAGCGCCGCAATCAGGAACACAACAACACGCATGGAAACCCTCCCCGGCACCCTGCCAGTTTCACCATGGCTACAGTCCTAAAGTCTGCACAGGCGATGGCTCAAGCAAATCCTGATGGAAAAACAGGCCTCTGACTGCTTTTGCCGCAATTTTTACCGCACATTGGCAAGCGCACGCTTTTGGAGTGACTTGGCCGGCCAATCGAGACAGGATCACTATATGGTTGCTGGGCTCAACATCGCCGTATGCGGCGCAGGTATTGGTGGTCTGTCGGTAGCGATCCTGCTGTCTCGGCAGGGCCACCGTGTCACCGTGCTTGACCAGTTCGACGCCCCAAAACCCCTCGGGTCGGGCCTGATGCTGCAGGCCACTGGTCTGGCGGTCCTGCGGGAGCTGGGCCTCGACAGGGAGGTGCTGGCCCTCGGCAGCCGTATCGACAGACTGTGGGGCCTGACGACGCCGTCGAACAAGGCGGTCCTTGATGTTCGCTACAGCGCGATGCGGGATGGCCTGTTCGGGCTGGGCGTGCAGCGGACGATGCTGTTCGACCAGCTCTATGCCGCAGCGCAGGCGGACGGGGTAGGCTTCCTCACATCGAAACGGGTTGAAAGCGTCGATGCGGAAACCGGCGAGATCGGCCTGCAGACAGGGGAATACCTGACGGGCTCCGACCTTGTGATAGACGCGCTCGGCGTGAATTCACCGCTGACACGCGCGCCAAAACGCGACCTCGCCTATGGCGCCCTGTGGGCCACACTGCCCTGGCCCACCGGCGGAGCATTTGACGGTGCCGCGCTGGAGCAGCGCTATGAAGCCGCGCGAAAGATGGCCGGCGTAATGCCGTCCGGGCGAACCTCGCGGCAGACACCCGAAACCCTCACCTATTTCTGGTCAATCCGCGCAGACCGTGAAGACAGCTGGCGCGCCGCACCGCTCGACCCGTGGAAGGAAGAAGCCTCATCCCTCTGGCCCCAGACCGAAAGCCTGCTTGCACAGATCTCCAGCCATGACCAGCTGACATTCGCCCGCTATCGCCATCGCACGCACAAGACGCCCGTCAGTGGCCCCCGCCTCATTCATCTCGGCGATGCCTGGCATGCAGCATCCCCGCAACTCGGACAGGGCGCGAATATGGCCCTGCTCGATGCCTTCGCCGCGGCAATGGCCCTGCGCACCGGCAGCCGTCTGGCCGATGCTGTCATGGCCTATAAGAAACTGCGGGCCACACATGTCGGCCTCTACCAGTTGATGAGCTGGCTGTTCACGCCGGTTTATCAGGGCGACGGACGCCTTATGCCCTTCCTGCGCGATCATCTGGCCGCGCCAGCCCTGCGCATTCCGCCGGCCTCGAAACTGCTGGCCGCCATGGTATCTGGCGCGCTTGGGTCACCCCTCCGCAAACTTGGCCTCAGCCCCTGATCTGGACCGGACACGCCTTGCATGCGAAGACGTCAAACTGAATTCGTTGCAAATGCAAAGACCCGCCATGACCGAAAAACTCGACGCGCTGAAGACGATTGAACAACGCCTGCTCTGGCTCTCGGCCTGGACGATCCACAACGCCAATCACATCCGGCCAAAGCTCGAGGGTGGCATCAAGATTGGCGGGCATCAGGCTTCCTGTGCCTCCATCACGCCGATCATGACGGCGCTCTATTTTAACACGCTGAAGCCGGAAGACCGGGTCGCCGTGAAACCGCACGCCTCGCCTGTCTTCCACGCCATGCAATACCTGATGGGCAACCAGACGCGCGAGAAGCTGGAAGACTTTCGCGGCTGGGGCGGTGCGCAATCCTATCCGAGCCGCACGAAAGACGTGGACGATGTCGACTTCTCGACAGGCTCCGTCGGCCTCGGCGTGGCCGCAACCGCTTTCAACTCGCTGGTGCAGGACTATCTCGCCGCGAAGGACTGGGCCAAGGATCGCCCGCTCGGGCGACAGGTCGCGCTGGTCGGCGATGCAGAGCTCGACGAAGGCAATGTCTATGAATGCCTTCAGGAAGGCTGGAAGCATGACCTGCGCAACACCTGGTGGATCATCGACTATAATCGCCAGAGCCTCGACGGCGTCGTGCATGAGGGCCTGTGGGAAAAGATCGAGGCGATCTTCAAGGCGTTTGGCTGGCGCACCATTGTCCTGCGCCATGGCGTGCTACAGCGCGAGGCCTTCGGGGAGCCGGGCGGCGAAGCGCTGAAAACATGGATCCAGACCTGCCCGAACATGGACTATTCCGCCCTCACCTATCAGGGCGGCGCAGCATGGCGCAAACGCCTGATGAACGATATTGGCGACCAGGGCGATGTCTCCAAACTCCTCGACAAGCGCTCCGACGAGGAACTGAGCGCCCTGATGAACAATCTCGGCGGCCAGTGCCTGAAGACGCTCACTGATGCCTTCGACGCCATTGACGACGACCGCCCGACCGTCTTCCTCGCCTATACGATCAAGGGCTGGGGCACGCCGCTCGCCGGGCACAAGGACAATCATGGTGGCATCATGAATGTCCCCCAGATGGCGGATTTCCAGGCAAAGATGGGCGTCGCCGAAGGCGCCGAATGGGACAGGTTCGCCACGGTGGATGACCCCGACGCGCTGCAGGCTTTCCTCGACACTGTGCCCTTCTTCGCGAAAGGCACAAGGCGCTACACGGCCCCCGCCATCAAATCCCCCGGTCCCGTCTGGCTGGACGACCGCGAGCTCGCCACGCAAGCCGGCTTCGGCAAGATCCTTGACGGACTTGCAAAATCCACCTCCGAGCTGGCTGACCGCATCGTCACCATGTCGCCTGACGTGACCAGCTCGACCAATCTCACAGGCTGGGTCAACCGCCGCTCGCTCTTTGCGCGGCGCGAAGTGTCCGACACCTTCAAGGAGCAATCCATCCCGTCCGCCCAGAAGTGGGAATTCTCCCCCGGTGGCCAGCATTTCGAGCTCGGCATTGCGGAGATGAACCTCTTCCTCCTGCTCGGTCAGGCCGGGCTTGCCCATGCGCATTTTGGCGAGCGCCTCATTCCCGTCGGCACGCTGTACGATCCGTTCATTGCGCGCGGGCTCGATGCGCTGAACTATGCCTGCTACCAGGATGCCCGCTTCATCGTGGCGGGGACGCCGTCCGGCATTACCCTCGCCCCGGAAGGCGGCGCGCACCAGTCGGTCGGCACCCAACTCATCGGCATGAGCCAGGACGGGCTCGTCAGCTTCGAACCGGCCTTCCTCGATGAGCTTTCCATCATCATGGACTGGAGCTTCGACTACCTCCAGCGCTCCGGCGAGAATGACCCGGACGAGCGCACCTGGCTGCGCGACGAAACCGGCGGCTCGGTCTACCTCCGCCTCTCGACCCGCCCCATCGAACAGCTCGGCCCCCGCAACCGCGACGATGCCGAATTCCGCCGCGGCGTCGTCGACGGCGCTTACTGGCTGCGCGAACCCGGGCCGAATTGCGAAGTCGTCATCGCCTATCAGGGCGTCATCGCACCGGAAGCCATCGAGGCGGCCGGGCGCATCGGCAATGACCGCCGCGACATTGGCGTCCTCGCCGTGACCTCGGCTGACCGCCTCAATTCAGGCTGGACCGCCGCCCGCCGCGCAAGGGCGCGCGGCCACAGCTCGGCCCAGAGCCAGATCGAGCGGCTGATGGCAAAAGTCCCGCGCGACGCGACCCTCATCACCGTCACCGACGGCCACCCGGCCACCCTCGCCTGGATCGGCTCCGTCGCCGGCCACATGACCGCCCCCCTCGGCGTCGAACACTTCGGCCAGACCGGGACGATCCCGGACCTCCACAAACACTACCAGATCGACACGGATGCGATTGTGAACGCGGCGCAGAATCTGAGCGCGGGGCGGCGGATCAGGCTGGCGGCCAAGCCGTGACGCTTCCACCCATCCTCCCCGCCGTCGCACAGCGAAAGGCCGCGAGCGGCAGAAAATCGCCCATCGCGATATTATGCGGTAAGAGTCCCTCCTAGCGGCTCGGTTTTCGAGGGCGAGCCGAAGCTGTGCTGGACCCTGCCAGGGGGCAATCGCACCCCCGGCAAGGCGGCAGGGCACACAGGAAAGTGGGGGCAGGATGCAGTGGTTGTTTGTATTGGCTTTGTGCGGGTTTGCCACCGCTTTGCAGGCGAGCGTGCCGCCAGACTCAATCGATGACTTCGTCGCCTCCAAGGTGCCGGCAGCGGGCGCGCCCGGCCTTGCCTATGCAGTCTTGCAGGACGGCGAGATATCTTCCGGCGCACGTGGCGAAACCCTGATCGGCAGCGGCAAGGCCATCACCCCGGATACGCGGTTCGTGCTTGGCTCGATATCCAAGAGCTTTACCGCAGTGGCGGTGATGCAGCTTGTCGAGGCCGGCGAGGTCGATCTGGATGCGGGGATTTCGCAGTATCTCGAGACGTTCTCCGATAGTCCCGGCGGCTCCATCACGATCCGGCAACTGCTCGGCCAGACAAGCGGGTATTCGACCCTGCAGGGCAATGACACGCTCGTCGCGCCGGGTCCGGGCGCGGACAGGCTCCAGCGCCAGGTTGAACGCATTGCCGGATGGACGCCTGCCTATCCCCCCGGCACCCTGTGGGACTATTCCAACGCGAACTATTATATTCTCGGCGCCCTCATCGAGGGGGTGAGCGGACAGGACTATGCGCACTACGTCGAAGCGGAGATCCTCGCCCCCATCGGCATGGCGGACAGCTTCATCGCCGACGGCAAGATCCATGACGAGATTGCGAGAGGGCATACGCCCTGGTTCGGCGGGAAGCGCCCCGTGAAACAGGCCAGGACCCATCGCATGTCGGCGCCGGTCGGCGGCATCATCGCCACCGCCCGCGACACGGCGCGATACCTGGCGGTCATGATGAATGGCGAGGACGACATCATCAGCGCCGGGAGCAAATCGGAAATGATGAGCCCGGCAGGCGATGAAGCGCCATTCTACGGCTTCGGCTGGTATATCGACCGGGAGAACGGAACCGTCTCCCACACCGGCCTGACGCCCGGCGTGGAAACGCTCGCCATCATGGTACCGGCCGAGCGGAGAGGTGTCGTCATCCTCCTCAACTCGGGCAGCGGCATGGGGTTTGGAGAAAACGCAGCTCTCTTCAATGGCATCAGCGCCCGGGCCCTCGGCCTGGATGAAGCCAGCGAAGGCGGCCGCTGGAGCCGGAAGGCCCTGTTTGTCTCGTTTGCGCTGCTACCCCTTGTTTTCGCAGCGGGCATCCTCGTGGCATGCCTCCGCCGCGAGGGCCTGCGCGCCAAGGCCGGCCTATCCGGCATATTCAGCCTGTGGTTCCCGCTGCTGGTGATGGTCGTGCTGGCCTGGACCACCTTGATCCTCATCCCGCAGCTCTTCGGCGTCTCCATCGGGACACTGGGGAGATTCTCGCCTGACCTGGCGCTGGTCATGATCGCAACCGCGGTAACCGGCCTCCTCTGGGCGGTCTTCCGGCTGGGCGTTTTCCACAGCGGCAAATTGGGGCCAGGCTGATCGCCCCGGACCAGTTACGGGCCTGAGCGTTCAATCCGCTTTCGCGTCCCACGAGACGCGCCCCTGATCACGGTCACTGCCGGCCACCGTCATCCCGGTTTCCGCAAAGCGGAAGACCGGGACCCAGCGCAATCAAAACCGGCGTATGCAGATTCTGGGTCCCGGCCCTCCCTCCGGTCAGCCGGGATGACGAACAAGAGATGATTTTCAGCACTTCGTAGCGCCATCCTCCCCCGTTCACGGGGGAGGTGCCCGAAGGGCGGAGGGGGAAGCAGCGAAGCGTGACGCCCGCCCCCTTCGACCCGCATTCGCGGGCCACTTCCCCCGCAAGCGGGGGAAGAGAAACCTCACCTTAAGGTGTCTGCCCGCCACCAATCCTGACACACCCCTGTCAGCAGTGCCCCCTTTACCTTCCCCCCACTCCGCACCATCTTGCCGTTCATGGCTCGTTCTTCTTCTCCTGGTGTCGCGGATGCAGGCGCGACATTCAATTGGTCCGGCGCGGCGCGCGATGCGTCGGGGCAGCTGCCGTCAGACAACTGGACGCCGCACCGGCCCGACCGGCAATGGGAGAAGATCGAGGGCGGCAAGCGCTTCCGCGTCGCCTCCGACTATGAGCCCGCCGGCGACCAGCGCACGGCCATCCCCGAACTCGTCGAGGGTATCCAGAATGGCGAGCGCGACCAGGTCCTCCTCGGCGCGACCGGCACCGGCAAGACCTTCACCATGGCCAAGGTCATCGAGGCGGTGCAGCGCCCGGCGCTCATCCTCGCGCCGAACAAGACGCTCGCGGCCCAACTCTATGGCGAGATGAAATCCTTCTTCCCGGACAATGCGGTGGAGTATTTCGTCTCCTATTACGACTACTACCAGCCGGAAGCCTATGTCCCGCGCGCCGACCTCTATATCGAGAAGGAATCCTCCATCAACGAGGCGATCGACCGGATGCGCCACTCGGCCACCCGCGCCATCCTCGAGCGCGACGACGTGATCATCGTGGCGTCCGTCTCCTGCATTTACGGCATCGGCTCGGTCGAGACCTATTCCTCGATGACGTTCAAGCTCGAAGAGGGCCAGCGCATCGACCCGCGCGAGGTGACGCAGAAACTCGTCGCCCTGCATTACAACCGCAATGACAGCGCTTTCCAGCGCGGCACGTTCCGCGTCAAGGGCGACGTGATCGACATCTTTCCCGCCCACTATGACGACTGCGCGTGGAAGCTCTCCTTCTTCGGCGACGAGCTTGAATCCATTGTCGAATTCGACCCGCTCACCGGCAAGAAGACGGCCGAGCTTCCCGCCATCAAGCTGTATGCCAACAGTCACTACGTCACGCCCCGCCCGACGCTCAACAATGCGATTGGCAGCATCAAGACCGAGCTGAAGGAAACGCTCGCCCACTTCGAGAAGCACAACAAGCTGCTCGAGGCCCAGCGCATCGAACAGCGCACCACATACGACCTCGAAATGATGGCCGCGACCGGCTCCTGCAACGGCATCGAGAACTATAGCCGCTACCTCACCGGCCGCCTGCCCGGCGAGCCACCGCCCACCATGTTCGAATACCTGCCGGAAAACGCCCTCGTCTTCGTCGATGAGAGCCACCAGACCGTGCCGCAGATCGGCGCCATGTTCAAAGGCGACTTCAACCGCAAGTCGACCCTCGCCGAATACGGCTTCCGCCTGCCGTCGTGCATCGACAACCGGCCGCTGAAATTCCCCGAATGGGAGGCGATGCGGCCCCAGACCGTCCACGTCTCCGCCACCCCCGGCAAATGGGAGATGGAGCAGACAGGCGGCGTGTTCACCGAACAGGTCATCCGCCCCACCGGCCTGATCGACCCGCCCGTCGAGGTCCGCCCGGTCACCGGCACGAAGGAAAACGGCCAGATCAACCAGGTCGACGACCTCCTCGCCGAGGTCAAGGACACCGCCGCGCGCGGCTTCCGCTCCCTCGTCACCACGCTGACCAAGAAGATGGCCGAGGACCTCACCGAATACCTCCACGAACAGGGCGTGCGCGTGCGCTACATGCATTCGGACATCGACACGGTCGAGCGCATCGAGATCATCCGCGACCTGCGGCTCGGCGAGTTCGACGTCCTCGTCGGCATCAACCTGCTGCGCGAGGGCCTCGATATCCCCGAATGCGCCTTTGTCGGCATTCTCGACGCCGACAAGGAGGGCTTCCTGCGCTCCGAAACCAGCCTGGTGCAGACCATTGGCCGCGCGGCGCGTAACTCCGAAGCCAAAGTCGTGCTCTATGCTGACCGGATCACCGGCTCGATGGAGCGCGCCATGGAAGAGACCCAGCGCCGCCGCGAGAAACAGATCGCCCACAATGAAGAGCACGGCATCACGCCGACCACGATCGTGCGCGCCGTCGCCGACATATTGAAAGACCTCGGCGAGAGCCGCCCCGGCAAGAGCCAGCAGCTCAAGGGCGGCAAGTCCCGCCGCATCGGCGTCGCCGAAGACAAGGCCCCAAGGCTCGACCCCGGCTCAGGCCACAACCTCAAAGCCGCCATCGCGGACCTGGAGAAGCAGATGCGCGAAGCCGCGGCCAATCTGGAGTTTGAGCAGGCTGCAAGGCTCAGGGACGAGGTGAAGAAGCTGAGGGAAGAGGAGCTGGGGCTTTAGACCTGACGAGTTCGAATGGGAGCAATTAGCCGTAGGCGCGCCCGATAGTGCGATCTTGCTCTATCACCTCATATCCGCAAAAATTTAGTGGAACATTTGCTTTCGATCGCCAATCGGCATCGGCATCGACCACAATCGCATAATCGCCGTCTTTAATGATCACCATGATGCTGCCCTTCGAACTATTTAGTCGAAGGGCATTAGCCAGTTTTTTGGCAGCGTTCATGGCGTTTTGATATGTCATATTACATTGTGGCCAGTTACGAGATCCAATCCCATTTTACCTAAAATTGGATTAAGTGGCAAAATAAACGACTGGCCTAAATTCTCGTTCCCGGCGAAAACGAGGCCCACACTACTTTTAATGCCATTCGCGTCAGTCATCACCACAAGCGATCCGGAATCTCCGGGTTTGGAGAATGCTTTTCCATTTTCACCCGTTACCACGTAGACGTCTTCAAAGAATACTTCCTTACTTATTCCATATTCTCTCAGCGAGTAGACGACTGGAAGGGGCAGAACAAATTGACCGAGAATTGTGCCCTCCGTAAGGCCAGTGGTGCGGCCTACTTTTTGAACTGAAAGCCCCGGTTGCGGGTCGCCGACATTTGAAGGAGTGTCAAAGTGTTCGCCCTGCATTGATGAGACGCGCGTTTCGTCCTCGATGCTGAATGCGGCGGCATCCCAATTGATTGAGATGTCTACGTTTTCGGGGATGCCATCGTTTATAGGCAAAAGCCTGCTGTGGCGTCCGATACAAAATGGAGCGATGTGATCTGCAGTTGCGTCGCAAGTTCCAGGCGAGATTATAGGAAGACCGGGCATTGCCAGATTGCAAGCCCCAGTTACGTGATTGTTGGTTAGCCCAAACAGATTATCATCTTGATCTCTCACCAGCGCACCAAGCGTACCGGCTCCTTGACAATTGACTGGGAAAATTGACGATCCGCAAGCCACAGCGTCTCCAACCAGATGGTAAGGAACACTGCGATCAGGAGTACTGGAACTTGCTTTAACCTGCGCAATGCCTCCCCGCATGTATTCAATTGAGATTCCCTCAAACGTCTGGGGAAGCAATTTTTCGTCCGCCTTGGACAGCTTATTGTTCGTAAAAACAATGACTTTCCGCTCTGGCTCGCTATAAGCCACGTGATTTACAGAGCGCCTTCTAAGCACATCTATCGATGCAGCCTCTGTCATCAAACGCTCCGGCAGCATTCCGCTTTCT
This sequence comes from uncultured Hyphomonas sp., assembly GCA_964556825.1. Lineage (GTDB taxonomy): Bacteria > Pseudomonadota > Alphaproteobacteria > Caulobacterales > Hyphomonadaceae > Henriciella. Next base: position 131,102 of record CAZKXJ010000001.1, read on the forward strand.
ACGCGCTCGTCATCAACGACATCATCAAGGTCGATTGCCGAAAACAGGTTGTTGTTTTTTGCCCAAATTAGCAGGTTTTCTGCAACGTCTCTGACCGACCTCGCGTTTTGATCATCAACCACGTAGTGCTCCCTAATCTCATCAATTACAGATTGTTAAACCCTTCTTTATCGCGTTTTTGAGGCAGCACAACGCTCACGTTATTCTCGATAGACTCCGAATAATCGCTAATTGAAGCGCCCCTCACCCACACCAATCCACCTGTCCGCCCTCTTCCAGCGGCCGCGCCAGCCCGTCCTTTGACAGCAGCCAGCCGACATGCACCCCGTCGAGATAGACGTGGGCGCGGGTGCGGCCGTACTGCTCGGCGCCGTCTGGCAGGACTTCGGAGCCGGTCGCGCAGCGATGAATTGATCCGGTGGATCAATTGAAGGCGCAGAAGGCCACGGCAGTGGCTGCAACAGTCGTCACACTTTCCAGGCCCATCATTGCCAATCAAACTGGGGGATATTGCACCAGATTTCCGACCGTACGGCCGCCTGTCCCATACTCCCTCCCATGATCACACCGGGTTTCATTGAGGCAGGGCTTCGGGCCGCGCGGCAGGCGCTGCTGGCGGCGGCTGACCTGGCCGGGCTGACCTTGCGCCATTATCCGGTTACGCGAACTGCCGCGCGGCGCTTCCGCGTGCGTGTCCGCCTGCTGGAGTCCACGCTGCGCCGCCTCCTCGTCCTGATGGCCGCGTCCCTCAACGTCGAGCCAGCGCGCCATCGTAAACATCCGGTCTTCCCCGCGAAGGCGGGGACCTCAGGCGACAAACCCGCCCCCCCTCGCTCCGACGCAGGCACCCCTCCCCCTGAATGGCCTGCCCTTGCGCAGGCAGGGGTCGAAGCGGCCGCCCCTTTCATCCTCATTCCGCATGTGCGCTATGACGGCGCGCGGCTCGAGGCGCTGCGGGCGCGCCCGCACGCTGTTCCCCGGCCAGTCGATATTGCACCGCTCCTGCACCGTTACCGTACCCTGATGCACCATCTCACGCATCCGGGCCGGCTCGCCCGGCGCATGGCGCGCTATCTCGGCAAGCTGCGATCAGAGGGCCATGCGCGGCCGCTATGCCCGCCTGAGCCACGGGCCGCGCGGCTCGGTACGGAGCTGGGCCTCGTCGTCTCGCTCCTGCCCGGCGCCGTCAGCAAGGCCCTCGATAGCTGGTACGAGTCCGGCTGACAAAGGCTCTCGCCTGAAACCTGGACAATGACCCGCATGGCCCGGCGCCTGCGGGGCAAAGCTGCTGGTCGTCTTGTCCACAGGCAGGCGGGGCTATCCACAGCCTTGTCTTAAAACTGTGCAATTTTCCTGAAATTCGTCTTGCGCCCTCTCGACTCACTCGCGTCTTTGGGGAATCATTTCGGTACGCCAACGAACACCAAGGCGGGGAGCAAACCCCGACGAGAGGATCGCTGGCAGTCCATCGCCCCCGAAAGGCCGGCCGGACCAGGAGCAAATCCGCGAGAGTGGAGGCGCAAAAGGCCAGGCAGAGGCAGCGGGACAAAGCAGGCGATGGCCGCAGACCGGTGCTAGACCGGATCTCGCGGGGCCCTAAGCCGTGACCGGGGCGCGATCCGAAACACGGCAACCAAAGGCGAATGCTTTCCTCTGGGAAGCAGGCCGGCGGTAAGCCAAAGGCAAAGTCTCTGGAAAGGATGGCGAGCCAGACGGCGATCAAGAGCAGGTGTTTTCCTCGCGGAGAACAACTGGCTGGCGGTCGACAGAAGGCAGACCCTCCCGGTCAGAAGACCGGCCGGCGGTTCAGGCGAAGGGAAAGAAAGCGCGCCCATCAAAAGGCGAGCCAGGTGACCCGGAGCCGATGATCGGACAGACCGGCCCGACGGGCCCAAAACCGGACTGGTCAATGTCAGGTCATTCAACGGGCAGATGGACCGGATGCGAAAGAGGCGGCAGTCTCGACGCAAAAGGAAAAGACGCCCGGGGTGTCTTCGAACCACGGACGCCTCATTCGCTGTCACAAGTTGAGTGAGTAAGCCGATTCGAAACACAGAGAAAGGCGCGAGTCTCGACAGGGACGCCGCGCCTTTCTTTTGTTTCGGAGGCCGATAGAGGGGGTGGACAGTTCGGGGTGGCGGACCGGTTCATAGCCCCCCTGAATACCGGCGAGGTCTGCTTAAGTCCGTGCCGAGCCAGCTCCTGTTGCTGATTGAGCCTGGCCACACCTGCCAGAATCTGAACTTTCAGCAAGCTCGTTCGCCCCACCCCCTTCCCTTCCGCCCTGAATCCCGTCTACAAAATCGCCCCGCATGAAAGACCAACCAGAATGGTGGCCCCTGGTAGATGTTCGAGCTTGTCCCCCTGCATGAGACCGACCCGAAAAAGGTCGCGCAATTCCTGGAGATAAACCGGGATCGCTTCCGGCCATTCTCTCCTGTGCGTTCTGATCGTTACTTCACGCCGCCGCACTGGAAAGAGGCGTGCAAGGTCTCGAAGGGTGAGTGGCGCGATGACCGGGCCTACCGCTTCTCCATTGTCCACAAGGGCGAAGATGTGATCGGCAAGATCGACCTTGATCATGTCTCGCGCGGGGCTTTCCAGTCCGCCATTGTCGGCTACATGCTGGACCGGCGCCATGAGGGCCAGTCCATCATGCGGCGCGCGCTGGAAGACGTGCTCGCTCTCGCCTTTGACGAATACGGGCTGCACCGCGTCCAGGCCGCAATCATGCCCGACAATGACCGCTCGCGTAAGCTTGCCTCACGGCTCGGTTTCCGCGAGATCGGACTGGCGGAGCGGTATCTCGAACTCGACGGTGCATGGCGTGACCATATGCTGTACGAGAAGCTCGCGGATTGAATTATCTCCATTTTGAGCAAAATGCCTGATGACCAAAGGCTGTTCAGCTCACATTAAAGCGGCATAATGTATGCATGAGCGGGTTGACCAACGGCCTGACGCCCGCATTAGTAAAGGGGCTGGGGCCTATTGCCTGTGACTTTCTTGTCGCAGGCGTCTTGTAAATCGCGTAGATTGGCCACCATGGACGCTCACGACCCCCGCAAAGACCCTCACCTGCCCACGGTGACTCCCCTCCGGACGGAGACCTCGCCCTTGATGCACCTGAAGCATCTGGAACAGGCGCGTGACCGTGGCGGCATCTTCCTGTGGCTTGGCCTTGGGGGGGCATTCGCCTGGTGGGTCGCAGCCTTTGGCGGGGTTGTCGGCCTGATGGGACTTGAGCAGCTTTCTCAATATTCCGCCTCTGTCGTCGCCGCTGGATCGGTAGCACTCGCCATACCGGGACTGATGCTGATCATGGCCGGCCTGCTGGCGCGTGAGAACAGCCGGGCAGCATCGACCAACGCGGTCGTACTGGAAGCGGCCGCACGCCTCCTCGCCCCGCTGGAAAGTTCCGGCGGGCAGGCGCAGACATTCGCAGACCAGATGAAACGTTCGGCTAGCGAGGTCGATCGCTCCATGGCCCACGCACTTTCCTCAATGAAGGCGATGTCCGGAGAAATTTCCGATGAAAGACAACGTCTTGAGAGCGTCTCTTACGTCACAGCAGACAATGCGAAAGACCTGTCGCAGCGCCTCGGCGATGAGCGCAAGGCGCTTGAAACGCTGGCCTCCGACATACGCAAACAAACCGAACTGATGGGCGAGGCCATCCCGCGCCAGGCTGCGCAGATGCGCGATTCCGCGCGTGCGGCCGCGGCCGATATCGCGCAGGCCGACCAGGCGCTGGAGGTCCGTCTCGACAATTTGCATAGTGCGAGTTCTCATCTCACTGAAAAAGTCTCCTCCCTCGACCAGATGTCGATCGATGCCGCCAAACGCAGTGAAGACCTTATCTTTGCCGTGACGCGGATGGAGCAAAAGCTCGAAGAATCCCGCAAGATGGTTGAGCAGGCCCTGCGTGCAGGCGAAATGGTCGCCGCCTCCGCCCACACAACCGGAGACAAACTGACAGCTGCTGTCTCCTCCGCACTGGAGAACGCCCGTCTGGCGTCGCGCGATATCCAGGCTGAAGCGCTGGACGCAGCTGAACGCGCCGCCAAGTCGCTTGCCGCGCTGAAAGCGGCCGGCACGGAAGCCTCTGCCACAATGCGGCAGGTGCAGGCCGAAGCTGATCGCCGCATCGCCCACGTCGAGGACAGCCGCCCGCTGCAACGCGGTCCATCTCAACCCGCGCTCGAGGATGATGATGTTTTCGAGACAGAAGACCTCGGGCCAGCACGCGATTATACGGCCAGCCATCAAGGCGGTGAGAAAGCCGCACGTGACGATTCCGATCTGTTCGACGCAGCCGATCCGGTAGAAGAGGACGTGATCGAAGAGGATGTTGTCGAGGCAACCGTCGCTGAAGAGGAAAAGCTGGCTCCGCAGGAAACAAGACATGCGGCAGTCAATGAGAATGTCGCCAGCCCAGACCCGGTGAAGGAGCCGGTCAAGGACAATGAACCGGTGCCGTTCCGCCGCCGCATCAGTGACCGTATGCCCTCCTATCTCAAGCCAGTGGGCGGGAACCAGGCGGTCAACCTGGCTGCTCAGGAAGATGTCATCGAAGAGGATGACGAGGAAGAAGTTACCGAAATCGCCGAGGCCGAGGCTGAAGCGACTTCAGAGGTCGAGCCTGACTTCACCGAGGAAACGCCACAACAGGCCGAGAGCCAGCATTGGCGTGACATCATTGCCGATATGGAGCGCGACGAGCATGACCCGCTGCCGCGTGAGGAAAACGCTGAGGAAGTGATCCACCGCCTGATGGATTCCGGCATTCGTCTGGGCGATATCTTCCGGCCACGCGACAAGAAGAAGATCGCGAACGCCGCGCGCAAGGGCGAAGGTGCCCGTCGCAAGGCGATTGTCGATGTCGCTTCCCGGCAGGTCCAGCGTGTTCAGAAGCGTCTTGATGTCGACCGGCAGGTCATGAGCATGGCGAGGGAATTCCTCGCTATGGAAGAGCCTGACGCCCTGATGGCCCTCGACAAGACATGCCATTCCTCAAAGAATGCGAGCCCGCGCCTTGCCGCGTTCATGTTGCTCGATGCCGCGCTCGGCTAATCCATTTTGCCTACATCCGGAGGACTGAACTTGTCTCGCTTCCTGACCCTTGTCGCCGTCGCAGCCCTTGTTCCGCTATTTGCCTTTGCCCAGACGGCCAGCCTGTTCCGCAGCCCCTATTGCGGCTGCTGCCTCGGCCACGCCGAATACCTGAAGAATGAAGGCTATGAGGTCGAGGTGGTTGAGATGGAGCAGGACGCGCTGACTGCCCTGAAGCAATCGAAGAATATCCCGGCCGGACTTCAAGGCTGCCACACCGTCATGATCGAAGGCTATGTCGTCGAGGGCCATGTGCCGGTCGAAGCGATCGAAAAACTGCTCGCCGAGCGCCCGGAAATCACCGGCATCAGCCTGCCCGGCATGCCCATGGGCTCACCCGGCATGAATGGCGAAAAGACCGCGCCTTTTACCGTCATGAAGATCGGCGGCGACGGCGGCGTATTTACCGTTATCTGACGCGCATGCCGGTCAGGCCGCCTCGCAACGCTTTCAGCCGTCATCAAGCCGTCTCTTCCGGCAGCCCGCTCGAAGTCGAGATTGCCGCAGAGAAAGCCGCGGCTCTTGGCCGGGCTGGACGAACGCTCGAGGCTGCGCTTGAGCGCCTGGCCGTAGAGACGAATGAGCCTGAGCGCGAAAACCTTCTGATTGAAGTTGCCGAGAAAGTGCAGGGCTATTTCATCGTGCGGGAACTCAACGGATTTCTCTCTCATCAGGAGATCATCGAAACCTTTGCCATACCGCGTGAGGTGCTGGTTCGGATTGGTATTCGCCGCACCATATAATCCTTGTTCTGGCGGCTCATGACAGCATCCGGCATCTGCCAGCCGTCAGCCTTGCCTCGGTGTTTCATAAGCCTGGATGGCTTCGGCTTAACGCCCGCGGAAAAAGCGCAGGACCCCGATCAGTCCGGCGAGCAATGAACCTATGCCGCCGACAATCATGAAGAGCGGATCAAACTCATCGGCCTTGGCCATGACCTGTCCGAGGCGAGACACCTTCACTTCAACATCGTCCCTGAAGGTCCGCACAGGCAGGGCCTCATCACCGTCCATCGCAAACAGCTCGATGCGCAGCTCATGGGTGCCCATTTCGACCGGCATCACCTTCCAGCGCCAGACATTCTCCGTCACCGGGGACACCGTCTGGATAGCCGGCGAAATCAGTGTGATGTCGAAGGCAGAGCCGGAAAGCGTGGCCTGCGCCTTGTCCAGAACCTGTGCTTCGCCCTCGACGACATTGCCGGTATTGGGCAACGCGTCAGCAGCTGTTGAATCGCCAGTCGCATCAATTGCGACCGTTACTTCGAACGAACGATTGTAACGCACTTCATCCGGGGTCTCGTGGGCGATCGGCACGGTACGCAGCCGGTCGATCATGTTTTTCGGTGCATTGGCGGTGGTGAATGTGTCAGTCGGCGCTGTCCGCATCGCTCGTCTGGATGGCGTATCATCAAGACCGGGCGCAGAGGCAGGTGGCGGTGCGGACAGGTTGGCCCCATCGTCACCATCCATGTCTGACCCGACTTCGCCAAGACTGTCCTCATAGACCCCGCCATCACGGGCAAAGCCGTCCTGCGGAGACGCCTCCATTGAGTATGTTTCGGCGCTGTATGGCTGCGCGTCAGTTTCTGCCTCGGTGGTGGCGGCGGTCGTGTCGAATGCCGTGTCACGGCTTTGCGCACTGTCGCCAGCATAGAAATTCATTGCGCCCCAGCCGACCAGGGCCAGTCCGGCGAGGACAAACAGGATCGAGATGAATCTCAGCATGGATAAATCCTCAGAAACTGGATCGCCCCCTCAGGCCATCCTTCATGAGCATTGTCGCCCTGCTCCGGCGGGTTTGTCCAGAAGAGCTTATCGCAAACCGCTAGACCATCCGCTCCTTTGTCGCGGTGAAACTCAGCTCCGGGTTCTTTTCCTGCGCATAGCCGACATCCCAGGCATTCTTGGCAAGGTAGACAGGTGCGCCGTCGAGATCAGTCCCGGCACTGCCCTTGTTCTTTTCCAGGAAGGCTTCGAGCTTGTCCGGATCATCAGAAGAGATCCAGCGCGCGACATTGTACTGGGCCTGTTCGAAAATGACTTCGAGATTGTATTCGGCCGCAACCCGCTCGGCCATCACATCGATCTGCAGCGAGCCGACCGCACCGACAATCATGTCAGCCCCAAGCACTGGCGTGAACAACTGTGTAACGCCCTCTTCGGCAAGGCTTTCGAGCGCCTTGCGAAGATGCTTGGACTTCATCGGATCCTTCGGACGGGCCCGGCGCAGGATTTCAGGCGCAAAGTTCGGGATGCCCTGGAACTTGATATCGCCGCCTTCCGACAGGCTGTCGCCAACCCGCAGCTGGCCATGGTTCGGCACGCCGATAACGTCGCCCGCATAGGCGGTCTCCGCGATCTCACGGTCCTGGGCGAGGAACATCAGCGGATTGTGAATATTGATCTGCTTGTTGCCAGTCGTCTTGAGGCGCATGCCGCGCTTGAACTCACCCGAACAGAGCCGCAGGAATGCGACGCGGTCGCGGTGGTTCGGGTCCATGTTCGCCTGGATCTTGAAGACGAAACCGGCCACCGACTTGTCACTTCGATCGATCGTGATTGGCTGGTCATTCTTCTGCGCGGTCTGGGGACGCGGCGCGGGCGCGAATTCGGCCAGCGTCGCGAGCAGTTCTCCGACGCCGAAATGGCGCAGCGCCGAGCCGAAGACCACAGGTGTCATATGGCCCTCTTCATAGGCCTGACGGTCAAATTCCGGCAAGACGCCCTTGGCGAGTTCAGCCCCCTCATCAAGCTCATCCATGACCGTCGCATCTACGCTGGCGCGCGCTTCCTGGATGTTGATGCGTGGGGTAGCGCCCGGCGTGAAACTGTCTTCGGCCGTGCGCTTGTGAAAGGGCACGAAGTCCTGCTTGCGCAGGTCAAGCATACCGGCAAAGCGCTGGCCGGACGCGGCAGGCCAGTAGAGCGGCGAGGTATCGAGTTGCAGCTTGTCCTGGATTTCGTCCAGCAGTTCGAGCGGATCGAGCGCCTCGCGGTCCATCTTGTTGATGAACGTCACGATCGGAATGTCGCGCATGCGGCAAACCTCGAACAGTTTCAGCGTCTGAGGCTCAATCCCTTTGGCAGCGTCAAGTACCATGACAGCAGAGTCGGCGGCCGTCAGCGTGCGGTAAGTGTCTTCAGAAAAGTCCTCGTGGCCCGGCGTGTCGAGCAGGTTGAAGACCAGCTCCTCATGCTCGAACGTCATCACGGAGGCCGACACCGAGATGCCACGGTCGCGCTCGATCTTCATCCAGTCGGAGCTGGTGCGGCGGCGCTGGCCGCGCGCAGCGACCTCGCCAGCCAGCCGGATGGCCCCGCCAGCCAGGAGCAGGTTTTCTGTCAGCGTGGTCTTGCCGGCATCCGGGTGTGAAATGATCGCGAAGGTACGCCGGCGTGCGGCTTCATCGGCAGGTGAGAGGGGCATATCGAATATATCTGTCTGTAAAGGAGATAAGCGCCGTCGCCTAACTTATCTGGAGCGCCAAGGAAAGCGGCAGACTGGATTGCCTTGCAGGACCAAGCGCGGCTAGGCTTCCCCGATACGGCAGTTTCCCAAGGGGTTGAGGCATGACTGAACAGAGCAAGACAAGCGAAGCCAAGGGGTTTCTTGGCTGGGTCGAGAGGACGGGCAACAAATTGCCTGACCCGGTTTTCATCTTCTTCTACCTGATCGCCGTTCTGATGGTGATATCTGTCATCGCTTCGGTTTCCGGCGCGTCGGCAACCCTGAACGACCAGGTCCTGTCCGGCATGGCCGAGTCCCAGAAGACACGTTTCTCGATTGGCGAAGACGGGGTGATCCCCGCCATCAGCCTGTTCTCGCCCGACAATATCCAGCGTCTCTGGGTCGACATGCCCGAGACGTTTACGCACTTCCATCCGCTTGGCTATGTTCTGGTCGTGATGCTCGGCGCCGGTGTGGCCGAGCGGTCTGGCCTGTTTTCAGCGGCGATGAGCTCAGCTGTTCGGAGCGCACCGAAATCCCTGCTGACGCCTGTTGTCGCGCTGGTTGCCATGGTCGGCAATCATGCGGCCGATGCAGCTTATGTCGTGCTGATCCCGCTGGCCGGTATCCTCTTTGCGTCGGCCGGGCGCCACCCGATCGCTGGCATCACCGCCGCCTTTGCAGGTGTCTCCGGCGGCTTTTCGGCGAACCTCTTTCCCGGCCAGCTCGATGCGCTGCTTTTCGGCATCACCGAAGCGGCTGGCGAAATCCTGGTGCCCGACTATGACGCCAACATTGCGGGCAACTGGTTCTTCATCGCCGCCATCCTGTGCGTCTACCTGCCCATCATCTGGTGGGTGACGGACAAGTTGATCGAGCCGAAGCTTGGCAAATATGTTGCTGAGGGCACGGCGGAAAACAGCTTCAATGAGGACGACAAACCGCTTGATTCCGGACAGAAGAAAGGTCTCGCCTGGGCCGGGCTGGCCTGCCTAGCGTCGATGGCGCTCTGGGCGTTCATGACATGGGGGCCGGGCACGCCGCTCATCCTCGACGGGGAGGAAGGTGCCGGGCTTGAATGGTACCAGGCCTATGCGCCGTTCTTCAATTCCCTGGTCGCCTTCTTCCTTGTCATCTTCCTGGCTTCTGGCTGGGCGTATGGCGCGGCGGCGGGCACCATCAAGAACCATAAGGACCTTGTGGCGATGATGGCCGAGGCGATGAAGGATATGGGGTATTACCTTGTCCTTGCGTTCGCCGCCGCTCACTTCGTGGCGATGTTCGGCTGGTCCAATCTCGGCCTTATCAGCGCCGTCCACGGGGCCGATGCGATTGAAAGTTCCGGCCTTCCGCTGCCGATCCTGCTCGGCCTGATCGTCGTCTTCTCGGCCCTGATCAATCTTTTCGTCGGCTCGGCGAGCGCCAAATGGGCCCTGCTTGCCCCTGTCATGGTGCCGATGCTGATGCTGCTGGGTGTCAGCCCGGAAGGCGCAACGGCAGTCTATCGCGTCGGCGACAGTGCGACGAACATCATCACGCCGCTAATGGTGTATTTCCCGCTGATTCTTGTGTTCGCACAGCGCTGGCAAAAGGGTTTCGGCCTCGGCAGCCTGACAGCCCTGATGATCCCCTATTCGATCTGGCTGTTGCTCAGCGGCCTCGCCCTGACGATCATCTGGGTCTATCTCGGCCTGCCACTCGGGCCGGGCGCATCTATGTCCTACAGCTTGCCGGGTGGCGGCTAAGGACAGCGGGGGGCTTTTGCGGTCAGTTGAGGGCGACGCGGTTCCGTCTGGCGCGGCGCGTCGTCGACGCTTCGTCGTTGGCGGCGCCGCGATAATAGGCTTCGAGAACAGCGTCCGGGATGTGGCGCAAGACGGGAAACGTGCCGCCATCCGCGCCGACCCTCAGCATGAAGCTGTTGGCTCCGGTCCGTGCAATGATGAGAGATGCCAGGTCGCAGGCTTCATCGTGCTCAAGCCCGCGAACAAAAATGCGCGCCTGATCGAGACGCGCATGGACAAAATTCACAACATCGAGGGGCCGGATCGCATAGGGCGTGCCACAACCGATCCGTCGCCAGCGCCGCGCGAGATGGATCTCCGGCAGCTCGACCTCCACAATCTGGTTATTCAACAGGAACAGCATCTCCGTTTCCCCTCAGCCCGTACACCCTGTGTCCGTGATTTGGTCTTAACGGAGGGTTACGAAGCAAATCCGGTGCCGGTGGCACCAGAGAATGAGCGGGAAAGGGTCAGACGCCGTGGATTTCGCCTGCAGCTGCTTCAGCTTTGACCCATTTGATGAAGGCGCGGACATCTTCGGACAGGTGCCGACCCTTGGGCCAGACAAGCCAGTAACCGAAATCAATACTACTCGACCCGTCCGCAAATGGGGCAATCAGACGACCGGCGGCCATGTCTGACGATGCGATGGCGCGCTTGGCCAGCACAACGCCCCGCCCGGACGCCGCCGCTTCGATCGCCAGCGACGACTGGTTGAAACGCGGGCCTCGCGTCGAGTCGACCTGGTCAGCGACGCCGCGTGCTGCCAGCCAGCTCGTCCAGTCCGGGCAGGACGGGTCCTGTTCGGTGCTTTCGTCATGGATCAGCGTATGCTTGGCGAGATCTTCGGGCTTCCGGATACCGTCCGAGCCTTCCAGCATGCGCGGCGAGCAAACCGGCAAGACAGTTTCGTCCATCAGTTTTTCTGATTTGAGGCCGTCATAGCCGCCGCGACCATAGCGGATGGCGAAGTCCGCATCGGCTGTCGTGAAGTCCGTGATCGACATGTCTGCGGACAGCCAAGCCTCGATGCCCGGATTGGAAATATGAAACCGGTCAAGGCGCGGGGCGAGCCACTTGGCCGCAAATGAGGGTGCGCAGGACACCATGACCCGGCCCTTCCGGGCAGGCTGCTGCATGATCCGGCCGGACTCGGCAATTCGCGCAAAGGCTTCACGCACAAGCGGCAGGCTGGCTTGCGCCGCATCGGTCAGCAGCACGCTGCGCCCGGTCCGCCTGAAAAGCGGAGTGCCAGCATATTCTTCCAGTTGGCGGATATGCTGCGAAATCGCCCCCGGAGTGACATTGAGTTCTTCGGCAGCCTTGCTAAAAGACAGGCGCCGGGCCGCGGCTTCGAAGGCGCGCAAGGCATTCAGGGGAGGAAGGCGGTCATTATTATCGGCCATCAGAGGACCCTGCATAGTTTATCTAAACGATGGGATGAGGGGTCTACGCTTGCCGAGCGGCAGTCACAAGCCCCATTTTCCCGGCAACGAACCCAAGCCAGCGTCAAGCGAGCCCTTTCATGCGTCTCTTTCCAGCCTTCTTCCTGATGGACGATGCCAATGTCGTGATTTTCGGCGATGGCACAAATGCTGAGCGCAAGGCCCGTCTGGTCCTCAAAACGCCGGCCAGGATTTCCCTCGTCGCACAGGCCCTGCCTGACTGGGCAAAGGCGCACGGCGATCAGCTGAGCCTCGTCCAGCCGCACGCTGCTGGCAGCGCATTGGACACTGCGTGCTTCGCCATCATTGCCCTCGACGATGATGATGCCGCTCAAGCCGCTTACGAACTCGCCCACGCGCATGGCGTCCCGGTCAATGCTGTCGACCGCAAGGCGCTTTGCGACTTCACCATCCCCAGCATCCTTGATCGCGGCAGCGTTGTTGCCGCTATTGCCACGGGCGGTGCCGCCCCCGTGCTCGCCAAGGATATCCGGTCAAAGCTGGAAACCCTGTTGCCAGAACGGATCGGCGCGCTGGCGGCCCTGGCAGAGCGCTGGCGCCCGGCTGTCAAAGAGGCGCTGGGTGCTGACACGGATCGGCGTCACTTCTGGGAGCAGGCGCTGCGAGGGCCGGTCGCTGAAGCGGTATATGCCGGAAACGATGCAGGCGCCGAAGAGATAATGGCAAAAAGTCTCGCTGACTTTTCAGGTGATCAAAGCAAGACTGCCGTCGGTCCAGTACATATTGTCGGTGCCGGACCGGGTGACCCTGAGCTCCTGACGCTGAAAGCGTTCCGCCTCATCCAGCAGGCTGACATCGTCTATCATGACAAGCTGGTCTCTCCCGAAATCATGGACATGGTGCGCCGCGACGCCGAACGCGTCCCGGTTGGTAAGTCCAAGGGTGAGCATCTTGTACCGCAGGATGGCATTCATGAGTTGATGATTGCGTCGGCCCGCGACGGTAAACGCGTAGTGCGCCTGAAGGGCGGCGACCCATTCATTTTCGGGCGTGGCGGCGAGGAAGTTGAAGCCTTGCGCATCGCAGGCATCGACGCGTCTGTCGTGCCGGGCATTACGTCTGCGCTGGGCTGCGCCGCATCGGCCGGCCTGCCTCTAACCCATCGCGACCATGCCCAGTCGGTCACCTTCGTTACCGGCCATGCAAGACAAGGCGGCGTGCCGGACCTTGACTGGGAGGGCCTCGCCAAGCCGCATCAGACAGTCGTCGTCTTCATGGGCGTCGGCACAGCGCCGCTTATTTCTGAGCGCCTGCTGGCTGCGAGCCTCGACGCTGAAACACCGGTCGCCGTCATCGAGAATGGCACGCGCACAAACGAGAAGCGCGCTTATGGAAACATCGCCGCGCTGGCCGAGATCATTGAGACACGTGGCATCAGGGGCCCTGCCCTACTTATTATTGGCGAGGTGGCCGGCCTTCCGGCCGAAGCCCAGACCCAGATCATATCGGAGGCACTCGCATGACATCGGTTCGACCGAAACTGAAGCCGGACCAGCCCAAAGCCGTCACGGCCTGGGAAACCGAAACCGGCAAGGTGGTATGGATGGCTGAGGACGGCACCTGGAGCAGTGATCCTCAGAAGATCGGTGTCTTCACCGGCGACGAGGCGGAAACCCGGCTCGCCGACGCGGCCAGGCAGGAAGGCGTCGTGACAGACCCCTACTTCATGGAAGTCACCGGTGCCGGCGAGATCACAGGCCGTGAAACCATCCGCGAAACCATCCGCGCCAACGGCCCGACGGTGCACCCTGAATTCCAGCGGGGCGCGTCATGATCCGCATATATGGCGACAGCATTTCCGGCAATTGCCTGAAAGTGAAATGGGTCGCAGAACGCCTTGGCATTGAGCATGAATGGGTCGAGATCGACATCATGAAAGGCGAGACGCGACAGGACGAATTCCTGGCCATCAACCCGTTCGGGCAGGTGCCGGTGGTCGAGTTCGAAAATGGCCGCACGCTCGCCCAGTCGAATGCGATCATTTCCTATCTGGCCGATGGCAGCGACCTTATACCGACTGACAGCTTCGAACGCGCCAAGGTGCTGGAATGGCAGTTCTGGGAACAATACTCTCACGAAACCGCAATCGCCGTGCGCCGCTTCCAGAAGCTTTACGAGAGAAAGTCAGACGAAGAGATCGACCCGCACCTGATGGCCAAGGGTCGCCGGGCTCTGGGCCGTATGGAACTTGGCCTGCTCGGCAATGACTGGATCGCTGGCGGCGAAGCCATGACCCTCGCCGATATCTCCCTTCTCGCCTATACCCGCCTTGCCCATGAGGGCGGGTTCGACGTATCCGAGTTTCCAGCCGTACAGGCCTGGATTGCGCGCTGCGAGCGCGAACTCGGCCTTCCCCATCTCCACGAGGTTACTGATGTACAGGTATGACGAATTCGACGCGCAGATCGTGCGCGATCGGGTTGAACAGTTTCGAGGCCAGGTGGCACGCCGCCTATCCGGTGAAATCAAGGAAGACGAATTCAAGCCGCTGCGGTTGCAGAACGGCGTCTATCTCCAGCTGCACGCCTATATGCTGCGCATCGCGGTGCCGTATGGCCAGCTTAGCCCGCGCCAGATCCGCCGGCTGGCCAGGATCGCGCGCACCTATGACAGAGGCTATGGCCATTTCACGACACGCCAGAACATCCAGTTTAACTGGGTCGCGCTGAAGGACATTCCCGACGTGCTGGCAGAGCTTGCCGAGGTTGAGATGCACGCCATCCAGACCTCCGGCAACTGTATCCGCAATACCACCAGCGATCATTATGCCGGTGCCGCGAAAGACGAGATCATGGATCCGCGCCCATGGTGCGAGATCATCCGCCAGTGGAGCACCTTCCATCCGGAATTCGCCTTCCTGCCACGCAAGTTCAAGATCGCCGTCACGGCCGCCGAGCATGACCGCGCCGCGATCCGTGTGCATGATATCGGCCTGCATATGCGCGAGCGAAATGGAAAAGTCGGGTTTGAGGTCCATGTCGGCGGCGGTCAGGGCCGCACACCGCATATCGCTGCAAAGGTTTCTGACTTTGTCCCCGAAGGCGAGCTGCTGGATTATCTCGAAGCCATCATGCGGGTCTATAACCGCTTTGGCCGGCGCGATAACAAATACAAGGCGCGGATCAAGATCCTCGTCTCGGAAACTGGCGAGGAAGAGTTCACGAAGCTGGTGGAGGAAGAGTACGCCGCCCAACGTGAGGCCGAAAAGATTGACCTGCCGCAGGCGGAGATTGACCGCATACATGCTTATTTCGAGCCACCTGCCCTCGACCCGAAGCCTGCAACATCAGACAGCTTCGAGCGCGCCAGGACGGCCGATCCGGCCTTTGCGCGCTGGACCCGCTCAAACCTGCATGAGCACAAGGTCGATGGCTATACGACCGTTACGGTCAGCCTGAAATCGATGGGCGTGGCACCGGGAGATGCCACGGATGCACAGATGATGGTCGTCGCACATCTGGCTGAAACCTATGGCCATGACGATATCCGGGTCACCCATGCGCAGAACCTCGTCCTGCCGCATGTTGCGCTCGATGATGTCTATGATGTCTACCGCGAGATGGACGCGGCTGGCCTCGCCACTCCGAACGAGGGCCTGATCTCGGACATGATTGTCTGCCCCGGCCTAGATTATTGCAATCTTGCAAATGCCCGCTCCATCCCTGTCGGCATGGCCATCCAGGAAGCCTTTAGCGACCCGGACGACCAGGCGGATATCGGCAAGTTCCACATCAATATTTCAGGCTGTATCAATGCCTGCGGTCATCACCATGTCGGCCATGTCGGCATTCTCGGCGTCGACCGCAAAGGCGAGGAATATTACCAGATCACGCTGGGCGGGCGCGCCGATGAGAAAGCGCGGGTTGGCGATATTGCCGGGCCGGGCCTCAAGGCGGACGATGTGCCTGTGGCACTGAAGCGGCTTGTTGATCGCTACCGAGAACTGCGCAGCAGCAAGGATGAAACCTTCATAGAAACCTTCGAACGCGAAGGCATGGAACCGTTCAAGGAGGCGATCTATGCCGCTGATTAAAGACAGGCAGGAAGTCGATGATATCTGGGCCTATGTCCCCGATGAGGCCGACCTGTCGCCGGGCGGCTGTATCACCGTTTCGCTGGGCCGCTTTCGCAGCGAGCGGGAGCTCTTGCTCGCCCGTAATACCGATATCGGGGTGCGTCTCGAACCGGCCGACGATCCGCACGAACTTGAAGACTTTCTCGACCGTCTGGCCCTCATAGAGGTCAGTTTCCCGAAATATACAGATGGCCGCGGCTACTCGCAGGCGCAGCTATTGCGCCGCCGTTTCGGCTATGAAGGAGAGCTTCGCGCGGTCGGCCATGTGTTAAGAGATCAGATTCTCTATATGAACCGTTCAGGGTTCGATGCTTTCGAGACCGAGCGGGCCGACCTACCTTCCGTACTGGAGGCGCTGGAAGAGTATTCAGCGTTTTATCAACCGGCTGCAGATGGAAACACATCGGTTTTCGCCCGCCGCCACGGAAAGGATTGAGGCTTTTCATGCCTTATGCGGATTATCAGACGAAGCTGAAAGAGCCCATCAAGGAACGCCTTGAGCGGCTGAACGGCGAATTGCGCGATGCGTCCGCGACCACCATTCTGCGCGCATCCTTTGTGCGCGAATGGCAGGACAAGATCACTTATGTGTCGAGCTTTGGCGCCGAGAGCGCCGTCATGCTGGCGCTGATTGCAGATGTCGATCCAGATTTCCCGGTCGTCTTTCTTGAAACCGGCATGCATTTCCCGCAGACGCTGGACTACAAGGCAGAGCTGATCGAGACGCTCGGCCTGACCAATGTGCGCGACATTCCGCCAAACGAGACCGAGCGTAAGGTCCTCGACCCGAAGAATATGCTCTGGAAGTCCGATCCCGACGCCTGCTGCGCCCTGCGCAAGGTGCGGCCGCTGGAACCTGCCCTTGAAGGCTTCGACGCCTGGATCACCGGCCGCAAGCGCTTCCATGGCGGCGCCCGTCTCAGCATGCCCGTGTTTGAACACGCCGGCGACCGTTTCAAGGTCAACCCGCTGGCCAACTGGGCACAGGAAGATGTCGATGGCTTCCTGACGCGTCGCAACCTGCCCAAGCATCCACTGGTTGCACAGGGCTACCCGTCGATTGGCTGCTGGCCCTGCACCAAGCCTGCTGCGGACCCGTCCGACATCCGGTCCGGTCGCTGGGCTGGCATGGAGAAGACTGAATGCGGCCTGCACGTTGAAAAGACAGAACGCCCGCGCGTCTTCTAGGCCTGCTCATACTTCCGCCAGATTTTCGCATGATACCGGGCCGCATGCTTGGTATCATGCGACTTTCACTTCTCGGGCTTTTTCTCATCGCCCTGCCCTTCAGCTTTGCTGCGGCGAAAACGCCAGGCGAAACGATGGGCGAAGACTTATGGCACGAGGCCCTCACCGCGAATGCGGCGCACTCCAGTCACGTCAAGAATGACGCCTACATGATTGTGATCGACTATCGTCGTCCATCCGGCGAGCCCCGCTTCTTCCTGGTCGACATGGCAGACGATAGCGCAAAGGCGTTTCTGGTCGCTCATGGGCGCGGATCGGACCCTGACCATGACGGAATGGCTGACGCGTTCTCGAATGCCGAAGGCTCGAAAATGTCATCGGTCGGCACCTTCGTGACCGCCGAGACCTATTATGGCCAGCACGGTCTGTCGCTGCGCCTTGATGGTCTCGACAGCGTGAATGACGCCGCCCGGGAGCGTGCCATCGTGATCCATGGGGCGGACTATGTCACGCCAGCAAGGTCTGTCATGGGGCGCAGCTGGGGCTGTCCGGCCCTAGAGCAGTCAGTTGCGCAGGAGGTCATCCCCAAGATCGCAGGCGGGGTCCTCATCTATACGCGCGGACCGAGCCTGCCCGATCCGTCCTATGTTGCCCTGGATAAACCGGCGGGTTGATCAAACGGCCACGTTGTCGATCAGACGTGTAGACCCCATCCATGCAGCCGCCAGAAGACGGCAGGGCTGACCGGATTGCAGCGGACCATCCGGCAGGTCCTGCAAGGTGGCCGGGTCTACTGCGCTGACGTAATCGAGCTTGGCAAAGCCAGCGGCAAGAATTGTTCCGCGCGCTTCACGTACGACGTCTTCGACCGGCACGCCGATCCGGATGCGGCAGGCTGCACGGTGCAAAGCTGTCGAGATCGCATTGGCACGGCCGCGCTCATCCTCGCTCAGATAGGCGTTGCGCGAAGACTGGGCGAGCCCGTCCGCATCGCGCCAGGTCCGGCCGCCAATAATCTCGATCCCGAAGCCAAGATCCCGGACCATCCGCCTGATGATCTGCAACTGCTGGAAATCCTTTTCGCCAAATACTGCGACATCCGGCGTCACATGAATGAAGAGGCGCGCAACCACTGTGGCGACACCATAGAAGAAGTGCGGGCGAAAGATGCCATCCAGCAGGTCTGACATTTCCTCGACGCGGACATTGGTCAGAGAGCCTTCTGGGTACATTTCCTCGACACCTGGACAATAGACCAGTTGGCAACCTGCTGCGCTCAGCCGGGCGACATCACCAGCTTCATTGCGGGGATAACGGTCAAGATCCTCACCGGGTGCAAATTGTGTCGGGTTCACGAATATGCTGGCGACTACGAACTGACATTTGTCCCCAGCTTTCTCGACGAGCGAAATGTGGCCGTCATGTAGCGCGCCCATGGTCGGTACAAACCCGATTTTCTTGCCTTTTTCCCGTTCGGCCCTGATGGCGGCCTGCAGGTCTGCCCGTGTTCGCACGATGCTGGCTTGGTGATTGTTCACTTGGAGAAGCTCCCGAATTCTGATTTCGTAAACGACCTGTTAACCATTTTGGCCGAATTCTTTACCTATGAGAAAGCCCATCATGCCTCGACTGAAAACCCTACTTGCTTGCGCAGGTCTGTCTTCCTTCACCCGCCGGGCTGCAATGCCTAAAGGCGATTTCCGGCCTGAGCCTATCCGACGCCCCTTCGATGAAGGCAAGTCTGAAATGGCCGATGACTGGATGTTTGAAGCTGATTCGGAATTTGTCGCGCACAAGTCGGCCCTTGATGAGCTTTCCTCTTCGCTTGGCCGTCTCCGCGAGACGCTTTCCGCCCTGTCGGCCCACGCACCCATCATGGTCGAAGCCGAGCCTGTCATGTCTCTCGGCGCAATGAGCTTCGATGGTGACCTGTTCGACGGCGAGCCCATGTTTGCTGAAGCCGCTGCCCGCCAGCCGAGCGACCTGGACGCCATCCTGTTCGGCGACACGGGCCCAGCCCTTGAGTTCGGCACCAATGACGACGTCTTGTTCCAGCAGGCGGCCTAAGCGCTCACATCCTGTAAGCATGGCGAAAGTGGAGTAGTTCCCAGATGCCCGCAGACGGATTCGGCACACTCGACGCCCCACCTGAAAATCCCCTGACCCTCCGGCAGCCGCCCCAAAGCGAATGCCGGGTGATCGTTGTGGGCAATGAGAAAGGTGGCGCTGGCAAGTCGACAGTGTCCATTCACCTTGGCGTTGCGCTCATGCGTATGGAGCAGCGCGTCGGCATTATCGATCTCGATGTGCGCCAGCGGACGCTGACACGTTACCTTGAGAACCGTCTGCGCTGGATGCAGTCGACGGGATCAAAACTTCCGATGCCGGAGATTATCCGCGTCGATGCCAGCACTGAACGTGATCTCGACACTGCAGAGCGCGAAGAGACGAGCCGCTTGATGGGCGCGGTCGAGCGCTTGAAGCAGGTCAGTGACTATATCATCATCGATGCGCCCGGCGGCGACACTTTCCTGTCCCGGCTCGCACATACGATTGCCGATACCCTTATCACGCCGCTGAACGACAGCTTCGTCGACTTTGACCTGCTGGGCGATGTGAACCCGCAGACGCTGGAAGTCATCCGGCCGAGCTTCTATTCGGAAATGGTCTGGAACTGCCGCAAGAAAAAGGCGCAGGCCTCACGCAAGCCGATCGACTGGATCGTGATGCGGAACCGCGTCTCGCCGCTCGAAGCGCGCAACAAGCAGAAAGTCGGTGAGGCGCTGAGCAATCTGTCAAAGCGGATTGGCTTTCGCCTGGCCCCTGGCCTGTCCGAGCGGGTGATCTACCGCGAGCTTTTCCCGGCCGGCCTCACCCTGCTCGACCTGACCGAGCGCGGATCGAATGTCGCGTTCACGATGAGCCACGTCGCCGCCCGGCAGGAATTGCGTGACCTTATTATCCTGTTGCAACTGCCGAGCCTGGCAGGCGCCGAAATCGCCTTTTAGTCCGGCCTTTCGATTTGACTTTCTCGCACAAAAAAGGCGCCTCATCGGGCGCCTTTTTTCTCATCTCGTACAAAAGGGTCGAAAACTTACGGGCCGACCTGCTCAACCGGCTCGGTCGCAGCCGCCGCAGGCATCAGCTCTTCAAGCGCGCTCTCATCGCCCTCACCAACTGTCTTGGTCGAGAAGACCTGGCCATTCAGCATTGGCAATGCAGCCCCATCAGGGTCGATCGGAGACTGAAGGGCACTGAAGGCATAATTGGCCTTGAGGGCGTCCGGCTCGTCATTTTCATCGAAGCTCTTATAGGCCGCTTCAATCAGGTCCGTGACATGTGCATCGCGGGATTTGGACGTCGACCCCCCATACATGATGGCGATGACACGGCGGCCGTCCCGTTTGGCCGACGCCATCAGGTTGAAGCCTGAAGCACGGGTATAACCGGTCTTGATCCCATCAACACCAGCGACCGAAGCCAGCAGGTTGTTGTGGTTCTTGTAGGAGCGGCTGCCCCATGTGAATTTCGAGGTGGAGAAATAGTGATAATAACCGGCATGATCCTCAAGCAGGCGTTCCGCCAGGATCGCCATATCGCGCGCCGTAGAAAGTTGCTGAGTATCCGGCAGGCCAGAAGCATTGCGGAAGGTCGTGTTGTTCATGCCGAGCGCTTTGGCTTTCATCGTCATCAGCGTGGCAAAACGAGATTCAGTTCCACCGAGACGCTCACCGACAACGGCGGCAACATCATTGGCGGACTTGGTGACGAGGGCATCGATGGCATCACTGACACGGATCGAGGAACCGACCTGGAGGCGCAGGGCAGAAGGTGGCTGGGAAGCTGCGTGGCGCGAAACAGGCAAACGCTCGTCGAGCGTGACCTCTCCGGCCTTGAGGGCATCAAACAGCATATAGAGGGTCATCGCCTTGGTGAGCGATGCTGGATATCGCGGTTCGTCTGCATGACGCGCATGCAGCACTTCGTTGGTGTCAGCGTCTACGACGATCGATGCATATTTCTCTGCGACCGCCGCTGGCGCCATTGCGACAAGCAATGACAGAGCGCCAAATGAGGCTAGGATCTTCTTCCAGCCAGCGCGACTTGCCATGGACTTCCTCCCGTTGAAAACGTTGCGAACCCCGGCCCTCCAGAATTCAAACCTTAATATGACGTAGTTCTATTATCCAGTTGTTAAAGTCAGCCACGTGCAGGAACCATACCGCAGCTTAATGGTTAATGAATATGCCGACTTATTGTGCACCGCACAAAATATGTTGCAAGTGCGAACAAGGTGGGCTATATAGGTCTCATAGAAGGAGTGTAACCCTATGGCCAAAACCGAAACCAACATGTTTGGGGCGTTCGCCCCAGAGACTTTTGTCAAAGCTTTCCCGTTCGCGAATCAGTTTGGCGACATGGGCAAGGACGCGATGACCGCGAGCTCCGAGAGCGCCAAAGCTTCTGTAAAGAGCTTTCAGGACGCCAGCGCCGCAATGATGCGCCAGGCACAGGACCGCATGAGCATGACTGTCGAAACCGGCAAGACCCTTGCTGGCGCCAAGACTGTCGAAGAAGCCGTTGAAATTCAATCCGGTTTCATGCGCAGCGCCATGAAAGCCCATATGGATGGCCTCAGCGAACTGGCGGGCATCTACTCCTCCGCCATGAAAGATTGCATGGAGCCCTTCTCCGGCTACACGAAGGAAATGATTGCCGAGACCAAGAAAGCCGCCGCGAAAGTGAAAGCTTCCTGATCTGCTTGTTTCTGCAGCATTGAGTTCGAATGGCCGGCTGAACCCTCAGCCGGCCATTTTTTTGTCTCCGTTTATGGACTCGAACGGGTGCGTTAAGCCGCGAAGCCGTCTAGGATTGAAGGATGAGCGCTCAAACCGACTTCAAGACAATCGTCCGGCCGAAATCGCCGAACACCTATTTGCTTGCACCCGAGGGCCTGAGCGCCGCTGCGGTGCCAGACGAGACATCGCCTGAATTCAACGCTGCGCCAGACGCTCTTTTCGATGCCGTCAATGCACTTGTTGCCGAGCATGGATGGAGCGTGATCTCGACCGATAAGACTGCCCATAAGCTGGACGCGATCGCAAAAACCAAGCTCCTGAAATTCAAGGACGACATCGCGATTGCCGTCCTGCCTGTGGAAGGTGCCCCGGAAAAATCCAAAATAGCAGTCTATTCGCGCTCGCGAGTCGGCTATTCTGACCTCGGCGCAAACCGCAAACGTGTGCAGCAACTGGTCGGGACGTTGAAACAGCGGACTGGAACTACAGCTTGAACAGTAACCAAACACTGTTCAGGCTTAAAATTGCCCAAACCGGAACTTATCTTGTGAAGATGATGGCTAGAAACGACAGACCGAGACTCGCGGATCCGGAAGATCCTTCCGGACCCACGCGCACGGGCGACACAGAGGGCCCGGGCCTGGTCACCGAGACACGGGTGAAGACGAAGAAACCGTCAATGTACCGTGTGCTCATACTGAACGACGACTACACGCCGATGGAATTCGTCGTGTTCGTCCTCGAGCAGTTCTTCAACAAGAGCCGCGAACAGGCGACTCGTATTATGCTGCACGTTCACCAGAAGGGTGTGGGTGTCTGCGGTGTTTACACTTTCGAGGTCGCTGAGACGAAAGTGGCACAGGTCATGGACCTGGCGCGACGCAACGAACATCCTCTGCAATGCACGATGGAAAAAGAGGATTAGCAAAATGCCTTCGCTGACCGATAGCCTCGAAACCGCCCTCGAAAAGGCCCTGAACCTTGCCGGGGAGCGCTCGCACGAATACTCCACCCTGGAACACCTGCTTCTGGCGCTGACCGAAGATACAGACGCCGTGGAAGTGATGACGGCCTGCAAGGTGGATATCAACCACCTGCGCCAGTCACTGACGCAATATATCGACGAAGAACTGTCCAGCCTGATCACGGATAATCCAGCCGCCAGCGTGCAACCCACCGCCGCGTTCCAGAGGGTCGTCCAGCGGGCCATCCTGCATGTTGAAAGCTCCGGACGCGATGAAGTGTCTGGCGCAAATGTGCTGATATCGATCTTCTCCGAACGCGAAAGCCACGCCGCCTACTTCCTGCAGGAACAGGACATGACGCGTTATGACGCCGTGAATTTCGTGTCGCATGGCCTCGCGAAATCGCCGGGTATGTCGCGTAGTTCCACACCGCGCGGCGCAGAGGAAACCGAACAGCAAACCAAGCCCGGCCCGGCCAAGGAAGCGCTCGAAGCCTATTGCGTGAACCTCAATGAAAAGGCCAAGCAAGGCAAGATCGACCCGCTTATCGGTCGCGACTCCGAGATCGAGCGCTGTATCGAAGTGCTTTGCCGCCGCTCGAAGAACAATCCAGTTCTTGTGGGTGATCCAGGCGTCGGCAAGACGGCGATCGCCGAAGGTCTCGCGAAAAAGATCGTGGATGGCGAAGTGCCGGAAATCCTCGATGACGCGGTTATCTGGGCACTCGACATGGGTGCCCTGCTCGCTGGCACACGGTATCGCGGTGACTTCGAGGAGCGGCTCAAGGCTGTGATGAAGGAGATCGGCGAGCAGGAAAAAGGTATCCTGTTCATCGATGAGATCCACACGGTCATCGGCGCCGGTGCGACATCCGGCGGCGCGATGGATGCGTCTAACCTGCTGAAGCCGGCGCTGCAGAGCGGCGAAGTTCGCTGCATGGGCTCAACCACCTTCAAGGAGTACAAACAGCACTTCGAAAAGGATCGCGCGCTTGCCCGCCGCTTCCGCAAGATCGATGTTGTCGAACCTTCCGTGCCGGACGCTGTGAAGATCCTTACCGGCCTGAAGCCGACCTTCGAGGAGTTCCACGGACTGCGCTATACGAACGAAGCCATCCGCACAGCTGTTGAGCTTTCGGCGCGCTACATCACGGATCGCAAGCTGCCGGACAAGGCCATCGACGTGATTGACGAGGCCGGTGCCACCCAATGGCTGATCCCGGAAAGCCGGCGGCGCAAGCAGATCGGGACAAAGGAAATCGAGGCGATCGTCGCCAAGATTGCCCGCATCCCACCCAAACAGGTCACCAAGGATGACGCCATCGCGCTCAAGAGCCTTGAGACTGACCTGAAACGGGTCGTCTACGGACAGGACCAGGCGATCGAGGCGCTTTCGTCCTCGATCAAGCTGGCCCGTGCTGGCCTGCGCGAACCGAACAAGCCAATCGGCTCCTACCTGTTCACCGGCCCGACAGGCGTCGGCAAGACGGAAGTGGCTCGCCAGCTTTCATCCATCATGGGTGTTGAGTTGCTGCGCTTCGACATGTCGGAATATATGGAGCGCCACACGGTCTCCCGTCTGATCGGCGCGCCTCCGGGCTATGTCGGCTTCGACCAGGGTGGCTTGCTTACCGATGGCGTGATGCAACATCCGCACTGCGTGCTCCTGCTCGACGAGATCGAGAAGGCACATATGGACCTGTTCAACATCCTGCTGCAGGTCATGGATAATGGCGCGCTGACGGATGCGAACGGTCGCAGGGTCGACTTCCGCAATGTCATCCTGATCATGACGACGAATGCCGGGGCATCGGACGCCGCGAAAAACTCCATCGGTTTCGGCCGTGGCAAGAAGGCGGACGAGCAGGAAGATGCGCTGAAGCGTCTCTTCACGCCTGAATTCCGCAACCGTCTCGATGCAACGATCGTCTTCGGCGGCCTCACCCAGGAAATCATCTCGCGGGTTGTCGAGAAGTTCGTGCTGCAGCTTGAAGTCCAGCTGGCCGACCGCAACGTCACCATCGAAATGACAGACGAGGCCCGCGACTGGCTCGCCAAGCGTGGTTTCGATGAGGAGTTTGGCGCGCGGCCGCTTTCCCGGACAATCCAGGAACACGTCAAGAAACCGATGGCGGAAGAACTTCTCTTCGGCAAGCTCGCCAAGGGCGGCGCCGTCAAGATCGACGTGGACAAGAAGGATACCGAAAAGCTCGCCTTCGAATATATCGAAGACAAGGCGAAGAAGTCCAAGCCAAAGAAAAAAGGCAAGGCCGAACAGGTCGACTGATCACCGGATCCTTCCGAACCAGATTGAAGACGCCCGCTCAGATCGAGCGGGCGTTTTGACTACCAGACCATCGCGTCTTTAAGCTTGGCGTGAAGATCAGGCGGAAGAGCCTCATCGCCTCGGCCGGAGCTGATGTCCGCCGGTGCGTCACTGGCCTTGAGATAGCGCCAGCCCTGAAAGGGCCGTTTCGGCATTGGGTCGACCTGGATGATCTCTGGGTCGAAGACCAGCTCACAGGCCTTCCGGCCGTTGCGATCATCGATCACGCGGATGTCAGTGAAAGCCTGGCGGACCTGTACGATGCCCTTGATCACCCAGTAGATCGAGCCGCCATCAAGCAGCTCATCCATGCGCTTCGGGATCATCCGGGTGTGGTGCACCGGCGCTGGCAATGTCTTCATCAACCGCTTCTGCCAGCGTTCGAGATCACCAACGTCATCGGCCCCGACGCAGAGTTTCATCATGTGTAAGGTCACAGGAAGGAATTTAGCGCCCCGCGAAGGAAGGGCCAGTGATTCGATGCTGTTTAGCCTCGAAAACCTGCTGTGCATCGGGGCTGGAGAAGAAGAATTCGACCTCGGTCACGGTTGCGCTATAATCTCGCCGGATGGTGCGAAAGCCGCCCTTCGCTTCAAAACTGATCGTATAGGACGAAATGAAGGACAGTCCCCAAGCCGGGTCTGTTTCCAGCAGGTAAGTCTGCGCGAACTTCGTGAGCCTGCCGCCTTCCGGACCTCTTACCGGACGCGGAAGTTTGTAATCCAGCCGGAGGAAGCGGCCAGTTTCCGGATCAAGCCAGGCGCGGGCGTCGACCCGGTCGGCAATCCACATATCCAGTTCTGAATCGTTGAAAGAGGGCCGGTGCCGGAAGGCGACACGCCACGCTGTTCCGAAATCATCAACCTCAACCTGCTGGCCGATACTGAGCCGCAAATCATCCGGAAAGAGCCGTCCATCCGGCGCGGCTTCGCTGCCCCATGCGGACGCGGCCTCATCGAGATCATCATCTTCCCCGCGCCAACTCGTCAGCGTCCACCGGTCTTCCGGCTCAAGTCGCGGGTCAAAGTGAAACTCCCGCATTGCATTCGCGCTCTGCAGCCTGATGGTGAAGGCCGCGCGGAAAGTGTCCGGTGTCTCGGTCGCGCTCAGCGCTGCATCGACCGGACCGCTATTGGCAGCCAGTTGGAAAGAAACGGCGACGATCAGCCCGAACGACAAGATACCCTCCAGCAACCATGCCTTCAGACATGGTGAATCAACACATTACCAAGCGATAACGTATGCTGGATTTACAGCGTCTGAATGAGGCCGAATTCAGGCTTCCCCCAATTCGACGAGCATAACACCCTCGCCGACCTGCTCTCCGACATCCGCGCCGGTTTCCTTGACGGTCCCGTCACGCGGTGCCGTCAGGCTGTGTTCCATCTTCATGGCCTCCATCACGGCAACCACCTGGTCCTTGATAACCACGTCGCCGGCTTTCACCTTCAGATCGATCAGCTTGCCGGGCATTGGCGCGGAGATCCTGTCGCCGCCGGCAATCGCTTCGGCCTCGGACTCGTAATCGGGGACATCGACCAGCCAAGTCTCACCGCCCAGCCCAACAGCAAAGCGCGTGTCGGACAGGGCTTCCACCTCCCAAGCCTGTGATGGAAGCTCACCGTCCGGCGTCACATCGTGCACCTCGGCGTTGACCATCAGGCGAACCGAGCGGCGCGGTGCGCCATTGGACCGCCAGCCATCGGTGGCATCCCACGGGCCGTCGCCGCGCGGTTCAAGCAGGCCGCGTGCGATGAGTTGCAGCGCTATGGCACCAGCATCTTCAGGTGGGGGTGCAAGGGCATCGATTTCCTCGGCAATCCAGTTCACATGATGCTCGCCACTGCGAAAAATCGGATGGTCGATACAGCGCCTGAGAAAGCCGGTATTCGACGGGATACCGGCGATGATCGCACTGGACAGCGATGCGGCGAGCGCATCAATCGCATCATCCCGGTCATCTGCCCTGACGATCAGTTTCGCAATCATGGAATCGTATGTCGCGGGGATCGTATCGCCTGCGAGGAATCCGGCGTCGAAACGGAACTGGAAGCCGCCTTCCTCAAGCCACTCGCCATCCACAAAATCCTGCATATCGATCGCAAGCGCCTGTGCATCCCCGAAACTGAAAGCGGCAAGCCGACCGGCTCCGGGCCGAAAGCCATCTGCGGGGTCTTCAGCGCATATGCGCGCCTCGATCGCGTGTCCGATGAGCGGAATATCGGCTTGTTTCAAAGGAATTTTCTCGCCAGATGCCACGCGCAACTGCCACTCGACAAGGTCCGTGCCGGTGATGAACTCTGTAACCGGATGTTCCACCTGCAGGCGGGTATTCATTTCGAGGAACCAGAACGTGTCAGTCGCTAGTGGCCGGGCGCCATCGACAATGAATTCGACCGTGCCCGCCCCTTCATAGCCGACTGCTTGGGCAAGCTTTACGGCCGCGCCTGTCATTGCCGCTCGAACGTCTTCCGGCATACCTGGCGCAGGCGCTTCCTCGACGACTTTCTGGCGGCGGCGCTGTAGTGAGCAGTCGCGCTCATAGAGGTGGACGGCGCCGCCATGGCTGTCACCGAAGACCTGCACCTCGATATGGCGCGGCTGCTCGACAAGCTTCTCCAGCATCACCCGGCCATCGCCAAAAGCGGCCTTTGCCTCGCGCACGGCGCTTTCCAGTTCGCCTGCGAGGTCAGCCTTTTTCGAGACCAGACGGATGCCCCGGCCGCCGCCGCCAGCAACGGCCTTGATCAGGATCGGATAGCCAATCTTCTCAGCTTCAGCTTCAAGCGCCTTTGCGTCCTGCGCCTCGCCTCGGTAGCCGGGCAGCACGGGAACGCCTGCATCCTCGGCGATGCGTTTGGCTTCATCCTTGAGGCCCATGGAGCGGATCGTTTTCGCCTTCGGACCGACCCAGACCAGTCCAGCCTTTACAACGGCCTCAGCGAAGTCAGCATTTTCAGAGAGAAAACCATAACCGGGATGAATGGCCTCCGCTCCTGCGCTTTTGGCGGCGGCGATAATTCGGTCACCATCAAGATAGCTTTCGGCGGCCGGAGACGCCCCGATGTGCACCGCCTCATCAGCGTCCCGGACATGGCGGGCATAGACATCCGCGTCGGAATAGACAGCTATGGTGCGAACGCCCAGCCGCCGGCACGTGGCCATGATCCGACAGGCAATTTCACCCCGGTTCGCGATCAGCAGGCTTTTCAACATGGCGTCCTTCCCGTGTCCGGTGGATCAGTGCCACCAGCACAAAACTTATTATCATTAGCAAGTACCAAGAGCCGAATTTTGCCGGCGAAACAAGTTTCCACGCTGCTTCCTGCCCCGGATAGGACCATGCGCGGGCCAGCGTTCCAAGATTTTCCGCAAACCAGATAAACAGGGCAACCAGTCCAAACCCGATGACAAGCGGCATTGGACGATGCGCATGATCGGGCCGGAACCAGACCACACACCTGCCATAGACAAGCAGCGTTGCAGCAAAGAGGCCATACCGGATATCGATTGTGAAATGATGGGCGAAGAAATTGACGTAGATTGCAAGCGCCAGAACCGCTTGCAGCCAGAGCGGCGGGAAATGGTCGAACCGGAACTCGAAGATGCGCCAGACCCGGGCAAGGTAGCTGCCAACCGCCGCATACATGAAGCCGGAAAAGAGCGGCACGCCCGCGATGCGAAGCAGGTTTTCCTCCGGGTAGATCCAGCTGCCCGCCCCCGTCTTGAAAACCTCCATGATTGTTCCGACGATGTGGAAAACGAGAATGACGCGCGCTTCCTCCCAGGTCTCAAGGCCCGTGGCGATCAGCGTGACCTGTATTGCAACGGCCGCCAGTACCAGAAAATCATAACGGCTGAGCGCAGCACCGTCTGGATACCAGAGATGCGTGGCGAGAATGAGCGCCAGCAGAAGCCCGCCGAAAATACAGGCCCAGCCCTGCTTTACGCCAAAGCTGATAAACTCGAACGCCGCTGCCGACCATGGCCCGGCGACCGCACACGCACGAAACGCTTCGCGCTTTCGCGTCAGCCACTCCCGGAAGGCGGTCACTCTCGACATATCCCCTCATTCTTCTCGCGGCGCGGCGATAAAAAGGCGCAAACAAGCCCTTTTGCGCTGGCTGGGCTTTCCGGCACGGCTGGTCTAGGCTCGCTGCCTTAGCCTTAGAGGGGATGCTTGATGGCGTATATGGACAACAAGAATGTCAGCGTGTTGGCTGGCGTAGTGATGGGTGGTGTGGGCGCCTATCTGGGATTTGAGCAAGCCGCCTCGACCGGCGTCAGCCCGTTTCTCGGTGCGCTTATTTTCGGCGGCGCGGGATTTGTCATAGGCTCGGCAGGCGCCTTTCTCCTGAAGTCACTGGCACAGTTCCTGATCTTCTTCCTGCTGATCGCCGCGATTGTCTATTTCGCACGGGACCCGATTGAGCAGATGACCGGGATGGACCCGGTCGACGCCGTGCTCAACCTGCTGCGCAGCTGGGGGATTCCTATCGGCGGGCCGCCTTCAGACGGCGGCTGACCTGCCCTATTCGGCCCAGGAGGGGCTGCGCTTTTCAAGGAAAGCGGCCAGCCCTTCACGCCCTTCATCGCTCGCGCGGCGCGCGGCAATACGTTTGGCCGTTTCGTGGCTGAGCCCCTGATCGATTTCGACTCCTGCAAGATCAAGCACAAGCCGTTTGGAATCAGTGATTGCACCGGGAGCCGCCTTGCTCGCGAGATCAGCAAGGTACTCTTCCATCTCGGTCAGGCCGGCTGCATCTTCGACGACATACTGGACGAGGCCAATCCGCTCGGCGAAAGCCGCGTCAAAGCTTTCGGCAGAGATGAACAGCGCTTTTGCCCAGCGCTGCCCGATGGCGGCAATGACATAGGGGCTGATCGTCGCCGGGGTCAGGCCGAGGCGAACTTCGGAAAAGCGGAACTTGGTATCTTTCAGCGCCACAGCGATATCGCAGGCGGCAACCAGCCCTGCCCCGCCGCCCATAACTGCGCCATGCACGAGCGCAATCGTCATTTGCGGGAGCTGCGATAATTTGCGCAACATCTCGGCGAGCTTGAACGCGTCTTCCTCATTCTCATGGCGCGAATAGTCTGCCGCAGCTTTCATCCATTTGAGATCCGCGCCCGCCGAAAAGCTCGGCCCGTTTCCACGCAGGATGACCACACGGATGGTGGTCTGGTCTGAAAGGGTTTCGATTGCGTCGGTCAGTTCCTCGATGACGAGGGCATTGAAGGCATTGTGCTTATCCGGCCGGTCGAGCGTGAGGACCGCAATGCCGCCGGGCGTCGCGTCGAGGCTGATGGTTTCATAGGCCATGGAATTCTCCTGTATTGGCGCAACACTAAGCCGTTGACGACGCTTTGAAAACGTCTCCTAGCCCGATGTTTCAGCGCGGCGGTAATGACTGTCCTGACGCAACGCGGGGCGTTCCACAAAGTGCCAAAGGCAGAGGCTGGAAAGCAGGACGAGCAGGGCTGCCACGGCAATTGCCATTCCGCTGGGCCAGGCAGCGGCGATGCCCAACATCACTACAGCCTGCAGGATCGGAAAATGAGTGATGTAGACGCCATAGCTCACATCTCCGAAGCGCGCCGCATCGAGCATCGGACCAGGGGCGAAAGCGACGCCGCCAATGAGCGCAGCCAGCCCCGCTGCGCGGACTGGTTCCAGCCACGGATGCGCAAAGGATACCGCCACCATGACAGTGCCTGCGAATAGCAGGGCAACCGGATGCGTGCGCACAAACGCCCACATCTTCCACAAGGCCATTCCGCTCGCGAAGAATGCCATCTGACCCGGCAACTGGCGCGCGAGTTCTGGCGCGAGCGCATGATCCAGCAAGACCGGAATCAGCAAACGCCATGCCTCGCCCCCCGCATAGAGAAGCGCGACCAGCACCCACCATTGCCGTTTCAGCCACGCCATGATCGCGCCCAGCAGCGGCAGGACGAGGTAGAACATCACCTCGATTTTCAGCGTCCAGAGCGCTCCATTCACCTCAGTGAAGCGATTGTCGGCAAAGAGGCCGGGCAAGGCTGGTTCAAGGAAATTCAGAAAGACGAGATTGGCGCCAACATAACGGCCTATCGCGGCCGGGTCTGCCCATCCCGTCACAAAACCGCTGACGATTGCCGGGAAGATGATCACAGTGGCATAGGCTGGATAGAGGCGGCGCACGCGCTTTTCAGCATACGCAGCAAGCGACCTTGAGCGTTCCAGGGAGCCGCAAACCAGCGCGCCAGACACGATGAAGAACCCCTGGATCGATACTTCAGCAAGCTGACCCAGCCGGACCTCCACCGTCCCGAATGGCGCGATGGCCATCAGCGCCCAGGCGTGAAACCCGAAAACAGCCAGCGCAAAGGCCAGCCGCAGGAAATCGAAACGATTGCTTGTCAGGGTGCGCTCCATGTCTGCCAAGAGCCCTGTTGCAAACCTGTTCCGCCAGAAAATCAAGCGCGCAAAAGAAAGGGCCCGCCAAGGGGAAGCGGGCCCAGATGTCTCTGATGTGGGGAGTACTAGTAGTCAGTGTCGGTGTCGATTTCTACGTCGACATCAGCATCCTTGTCGTCCGCCCATTCTTCCATGGCGGCTGTCAGTTCGGCTTCAGTAACCTCGCCGTCATAGTCGGCATCGATCTTGGCGAACTTCTCTGAAGCTTCTGCTTCAGTGACGTCACCATCTGCCGTCTTGTAAGTTACGAACTCTGCTTCCGTAACCATACCGTCGGCATTTGCGTCGATATCCGTAAAGGCGACCATTTCTCCAGCGGATGCCGTGAAGGCACCAGCAGCGGCGGCGGCAGCGATAAATGCAAAGCGTTTCATACTTAACTCCATTCGTTTCACGTCAATTTCTGAGACGCAGAAAAGAGACGCACGAGAGAGGCGAAAGGCTCCGTTAAGATTCGGTCAGCCAACAGAATCAGGATGAAAATATCGAAATAAACAGATATATTTCAGCAGGTTGCGACACTCATTACATTTTTTGAATAATGTGACTTTTCGGTGCAACCTACATCCGAAACACGCCAAATCCGCGTTCACTGAGTGGCGCATTCAGGCTCGCCGAAAGCGCAAGGCCAAGCACACGCCGCGTGTCAGCCGGATCAATGATGCCATCGTCCCAGAGACGCGCCGTTGAGAAGTATGGGCTACCTTCGCGCTCATAGAGGTCACGGATGGGATTCTTGAAGTCTTCTTCCTCATTGGCACTCCACTCCTCGCCCCGCCGCTCCATGCCTTCGCGCTTTACCGTGGCAAGCACCGAGGCCGCCTGTTCACCGCCCATGACGGAAATCCGCGCATTCGGCCACATGAAGAGAAAGCGCGGGGAATAGGCCCGGCCGCACATGCCGTAATTTCCAGCTCCGAAACTGCCGCCCGTGACGACTGTGAACTTTGGTACGGATGCGGTGGCCACGGCGGTTACCATCTTGGCGCCATCCTTGGCGATGCCGCCCGCCTCATATTTCGACCCGACCATGAAGCCGGTAATGTTCTGCAGGAAGACGAGCGGAATACGGCGCTGGTCTGCTAGCTCAATGAAGTGCGCCGCCTTCTGGGCACTCTCGGAGAACAGGATTCCATTATTGGCAAGGATCGCGACGGGCATGCCATAGATATGCGCAAAGCCGCAGACCAGTGTCTCGCCATAGAGCTGCTTGAACTCATGAAATTCGGAGCCGTCGACCGTTCGCGCAATCACTTCGCGCGCATCGTACGGTTCGCGTACATCCTGCGGCACCAGGCCATGCATTTCCTGGGGATTGAACAGCGGCTCAGCCACGTCAGAGAAGCCAACTGTCTCGGGCTTTGGCTGGTTCAGCGTGCGGACAATGGACCGCACAATGGCGAGCGCATGATCGTCGCTGGCGGCATAGTGGTCGGCCACGCCGGACTTGCGGGCATGCACGTCCGCGCCGCCAAGGTCTTCGGCAGAGATTTCCTCGCCGGTGGCCGCTTTGACCAGAGGCGGGCCGCCGAGGAAGATGGTGCCTTGCTTGCGCACAATGATCGTCTCGTCAGACATCGCCGGCACATAGGCACCGCCAGCGGTACATGAGCCCATGACCGACGCGATCTGCGGGATGCCCTTCGCGCTCATCTGCGCCTGGTTGTAGAAGATGCGCCCAAAATGCTCGCGGTCGGGGAAGACTTCAGACTGGTGCGGCAGGTTCGCGCCGCCGCTGTCGACGAGATAGATGCATGGCAGGTGGTTCTGCAACGCGATTTCCTGCGCGCGCAGATGCTTCTTCACAGTCATGGGGAAATAGGCCCCGCCCTTCACCGTCGCATCATTGCAGACGATCATGCATTCGCGGCCTTCAACGCGGCCAATGCCGGTGATCACGCCGGCGCCGGGCGCTTCATCGTCATACATGCCGTTTGCGGCCAGCGCTCCAATTTCAAGGAATGGCGTACCCGGGTCCAGCAGGCGCTCTACCCGTTCACGCGGCAATAGTTTGCCACGTTCGGTGTGGCGCTTGCGCGCACGCTCAGATCCGCCCTGCGCGGCGGCAGCTGTCTTCTCGCGCAATTGCGCCAGGAGCAGCTCCATGGCGTGGCGGTTGGCCGAGAATTTTGGCCCTGACGTGTCGAGTTTTGTTTTGAGAACGGGCATCTGCCCTCCCTTGGACTGTTTCTTGCAGAACTATCGCCGCAAAGAAGTAATGTCATCCCGAACTATGACCATGTTCAAAACCGCGCTGGCTCCTGTCCGCACAAAAGCGAAAAAACCCTTTGCAGAAGGGCGCGGGATGAACACATTCGGAGATATGAGTCTTGATATTGCGCCGACCCTTAAATCGATACCCTTTCTGGAGGACGTTCCCAAGCGTGCGCTGAAAGCGGCTGGGCGCGAAGCTCGCTGGTTTGCACTGCCTGCAGGGTGGGAATTGTTCAAGGCGGGCGAAGAGTCGTCATCGATCTATTTCGTCCTGTCAGGGTCGCTCGGCGCCTTCCGGACGGCTCCGGATGGACGTAGCGAATTCATCGGCCACATCCGGGCCGGCGAACCTGTCGGCGAGATGGCCCTGTTCGAAGGCGGAATAGACGAAGACGGTGACGGCATCGCCGACAATGCGCCCCATACCAGTTCCGTCTATGCGCTGCGTGATGCAGAAATCCTTGAAATTTCACGCAAGGGGTTTGACCGGCTGGTGAAAGCTGAGCCGGAAATTCTCAATGCGATGATCCGCCTGATGCTGACGCGTCTGCGCGAGGGGCGTAAGCCGAACAGGCGGAATGCGCCAAAAGTGTTCGCACTCGTTGCGACATCCCCGACAATCGACCTCAAATTGCGGGCTCGTACGCTGAAAGCATCGCTGGACCGTCTCGGCGTGAAGTCCAAGATCGTCGATGAGAATGAAGGCACCGACAAGCCGATGGGCTATTTCGACGAGCTCGAAGCCAATAATGACGTCGTCATGCTTGTCTCCTCGGTTGGCGATACAGCCTGGTACAGGCTGTCCGTGCGCCAGGCTGACCGTATCTGGGTCGTTGGCCGCGCCGACGCCCGCCCTTCCAATCCACTGATGCCGGAAGATAACTCCCCGGCTCATTCCCTGAAACTGATCGACGTTGTTCTGTTGCATCACGGCTCCGAGCGCCGCGCATCCCGGCCCATTGAGTGGCTGGATGCCGCCGGGGCCGCGCGAGTTTTTCACTGGCAAGGCATGGATCACGCCTCCTGTGACCGGCTTGCCCGCGTCATGGCTGGGCGTTCGGTCGGCCTCGTCCTTTCAGGCGGCGGGGCGCGGGCCTATGCCCATATCGGCGTCGTGAAGGCCCTGAGGGAAGCCAATATCCCGATCGATTTCGTCGGCGGGGCGTCCATGGGCGCGGTGGTCGCTGCGTGCGTGGCGATGGGGTGGGATGACACGGAAATCGACCGGCGCATCCGCAAAGCCTTCGTCGAGACCAACCCGCTCGGCGACTATAATTTGCCCGTAGTAGGCCTGGTGCGCGGCAGGCGAGTGAATACACGCCTGCATGAACATTTCGGCGACGCGGAAATCGGCGATCTTGACATCCCTTTCTTTGCACTTTCGACCAACCTCACTGACGGAACTTACCGGGTGCACAGGCGCGGAGAGTTGCGCAAAGCCTTGCGGGCGACGATCTCGCTGCCGGGCATCCTGCCTCCTGTCGTCCATGACGGCGAAGTTCTGGTCGATGGTGCCGTCCTCAACAACTTCCCGACAGACGTGATGAGCGAGCTGCACCGCGGCGTGGTCATTGGCTCTGATGTGTCGCGCGCGCCCGAGGGGCTCAAGGCTGAGGACTTCGAGAACCCTCCGGGCTTTTTCCGCTGGGTCTGGAATAACGGATTTTCTGCTGCCCCGCCGATTGCCGGCCTGCTGATGCGGTCAGCCACGATCAGCGTCAATCCGCTCGCTAATCGCGAATTTGTCGACATGCTCGTGGTACCAGAACTGAAAGATATCGAACTGCGGGACTGGGAAGCCTATGACGATGCGGTCGCCGCCGGATACGAATCCGCCAAGACGGCGATCGCCAGTGGCAGCCTGCTTGAGTTCTGCTATGGCCCGACCAATGAAGTCCCGAGCGTGAAGATGGAGCCGGTCTGACGCGACAGCCTCAGGAGCGATACTCAGGATTGGGATGCCCGAAGCTTGCGCCCGCCTCGAACGCGTCACGGTCATTGCCATAGCGCGGCAGGCCCCCGCTGGCTTTCAACATGGCCGCCGTGTGCATCAGGTTCCAGGCAAGAATAGTGGCATTGCGCTGCGTGAAAGCGTGCGTCGGGCCGCCAGAGCCCTCATCACAATAGGACGGCCCCGGCCCGATTTCGCCGATCCAGCCCGCATCTGCCTGCGGTGGCACCATGTAACCAAGATGGCCAAGCGCATAGAGCACACTGCTGGCGCAATGCTTCACGCCATCTTCATTGCCTGTGACGATGCAGCCGCCGGCCCGGCCATAAAAGACAGACTGGCCTTTTTCATTCTTCCAGCCGGACAGCGCGTACAAGCGCTCAATGACACGCCGACAGACCGAGGATTGTTCGCCCAGCCAGATCGGAGTGCCAATCACAAGGATATCGGCCTTCAGCACTTTGTCGGCGATCGGCGGCCAGTCATCCGTCTTGTAGCCATGCTCAGTCATGTCCGGCTGGACGCCAGGCGCAATCTCATGATCCACGGCGCGTATATTCTCCACACCGCAACCAGCGCCCTGCATGATGTCTTCCACGACCTTCATCAGGCCATGCGTGTGACTAAGCTCAGGCCCACGCTTCAGGGTGCAGTTGATGAAGACGGCGCTGAGACCGTCATAGCGGGGCGCGTTTCCAGCCTCCTTGATCGCATCCGTCATTACGCGGCCCGGTCCCATTCAGGAGCCCAGCGCGGATCAATCAGTCTTTGATTATCCGCCTTCAGCGCGGTGATGCGGCCCATCTCCTGCGGTGTAAGCGCAAAGTCGTGAATGTCATTGTTTGCAGCCAGGTGCTCTGGTGAGGAAGATCGCGGGATGGCGACAATGCCCGGCTGCTGCGCAAACCAGCGCATCGTGACCTGTGCAGGCGTTTTCCCATACGCCTCCCCGATCTCCTTCAACACAGCATTGTCGAACACCTTCCCTTGGGCCAGCGGCGAAAACGCAGTTACCGACATACCGAGCGCATGCGCTGCTTCGATCACCGGCGTCTGGTCTATGAAAGGATGATATTCGATCTGGTTTGTCAGGATCGGTGCCCTTGAGAGTTTCACAGCCTCATCCATCAGGCTGGTCGTGAAATTGGATACGCCGATATGACGCGTCATGCCCGAATCCCGGGCATCATTCAACGCTTCGAAGGTTTCCTCCATTGGGACGTCTGCATTAGGCCAGTGCAGCAAAACGAGATCAACATGATCAAGGCCAAGCCGCTCAACGCTTTTTGAAACCGACGACTGCAGGTCTCCATCCCTGAATTCCGACATCCAGACCTTGGTTGTGACCCACAGGTCTTCACGTGGCAGCTGAGCATCGCGGATGCCACGGCCTACGTGAATTTCGTTCTCATAGGCCTGCGCCGTGTCGATCATGCGGTAACCAGACTCGATGGCCTTGCTCACGCACATCTGGGCCGTTTCATCCTTGAGCTTCCACGTGCCGAAGCCAATCGCGGGGATTTCCACGCCGAAATGTTTGGTGGTCAATGTCATGCCGTCTGTCTCCTTGTTTCCCTTGTACGTTAAAAAAGAAACGGAGAAGCGGTCGTCACGGTTCCGCATAGGACCTGGCTGTGACAGTCGGAAGCTTAGCCTTGATTAAGGCCAAGCTCCTTTTGCAGCTTCTTTGTCAGGCCAAGCGAGACAAGCCGATAGCTCTCCAGAAGATAGGCTTTCAACGCCGCATCATCCATTGCCGCGTCGGAAAAGCGCTGGATCCATTTCATGCCTCGTGAGGCAAGATGCGGAGCGCCCTGACAGCCGGGCTGTTCCTTCAATATATCAAAGGCGAGCGGTGATACCTTGAAGCTGACCCGAAAGCCCTCCGGTCCGTTGACGCCCCCAATTGCGAAGACCTTTCCGCCAATCTTCCAGACATGCGATCCGCCCCACTGAACAACATGGGTCGTATGGTCCAAAGACGTACAGAACGCATTGTACTCCTCAAGTGTCATGGCATCCCCCTCAGGCCTCTTACGACGTCGCCTCCATCATGAACATGGCGAATAATGCATCCGCGTCCATCCATTTGCGCGATAAAGCCCATCCGGCCGCCTTGGCCATGGCGGCAAACCTGTCATGTCCGATCTTACGGGAATTTTCGGTGTGAATGCTCTCATCCTTGGCAAATTCGAAGTGTTCACCGGCCACTGAGACGGTCTGCGCCTTCAGGCTTATGAGATGCATCTCTATGCGGCTGTCAGCTTCGTTCCAGCGTGCTTCGTGCGCAAAGCTGTCGAGATCGAAATCGCCGCCAAGTTCGCGGTTGATGCGTGTTAGCAGGTTCTTGTTGAAAGCAGCCGTGACACCTTGCGCGTCATCATAGGCCGGCACCAGGATGTCCGGGCTTTTCGGCTGGTCGATGCCGATGATGAAACGTGCATCATCGCCAAGGTCTGTGCGCGCATTCGACAGGAAGCGCTGAATTTCGTGATCGAGGAGGTTGCCGATCGTTGAGCCGGGAAAGAACCCTACGGTCCTGCCAGACGCCTGCGGCAGGCTAGCGCCGAGGTTTGAAGCCATGAAATCGGATACGATGGGTCGCACTTCCAGGTCTGGATAATCGTCTTTCAGGTCTTTCGCAGCAGACTGTAAATGGCTCGAGGAAATATCTACGGGAACGAAGGCACCGGGACTTTCAAGCGCGTCCAGCAGGATGCGGACCTTCAGGAGCGAACCGGCCCCATATTCGACGATGACAGCCTCCGGCCCCACGGCATCTGCCATGTCGCTGGCCCGGTCTCTCAATATGCTGAGTTCGGTGCGCGTTGGATAATATTCCGGCAATTCGGTGATCTCGTCGAACAGGCTGGAGCCCTTGGCATCGTAGAGCCAGCGGCTGGGAATGGCCTTCTGAGGTCTCGACAGCCCTGCAAGTACATCCTCGCGGAACGGGTCGGCATGCATTCCGTCCATCAGACATCCCTCGCCAGGCGTACGCCGGAAAACTGCCAACGCTTTGCTGGATGGAAGAAGTTGCGATAGCTCGCACGGATATGGCCCGGCGGGGTGACGCAGGACCCGCCGCGCAGGACATATTGCCCGCTCATGAACTTGCCATTGTACTCGCCCACTGCGCCTTCCGCAGCGCGAAAGCCTGGATAGGGTGCAAACGCGCTGCGCGTCCACTCCCAGACATCACCATATAGCCCAACAAGTCCGTCCCCAGCCTGCGGTGCCGGGCTAAGACGGCCGTTTCCAGCATCATTGCCTGATGGCGAAACCGCAGAGGCGGCAACTTCCCATTCAGCTTCGGATGGCAGTCTTGCGCAAGCCCAGCTCGCATAGGCATCGGCTTCATACTGGCTCACATGACAGACAGGAGCGTTCAGATCGACCGGCTGAGCGCCGCGCAGCGTCATAGTCCACCAGGCATCGTCCTGCCTCTGCCAATAGGGCGGGGCTTGCCAGCCTTCAGCCTGGCACGTGGCCCATCCGTCCGAGAGCCAGTGGTCAGGTTTATGATAACCGCCGTCTTCGATGAAACTGATCCATTCAGCGTTGGTAACGCAGCGGTTGGCGAGCGTGAACGGCTCAAGCCAGGATTTGTGTCGCGGGCGCTCGCAATCGAAACCGAAACCTTCCTGCTCGCCCTGCCCCGTTTCCAGCAAGCCACCTTCGAAACGCTGCCATGAGAGCGGCGCAGCAGCCGCCTTCATCAGCCGGGGCTCCGATGGACGGAAAGCAGGTTTTAAAGGGCTTTGCGCAAAGAGGTGCAGGATATCGGTCAGGAAAAGCTCCTGATGCTGCTGCTCATGATGCAGGCCAAGTGTCACCAGGTCCCGCACGGCCTCAGACGGCATGCTGTCAAGAAGCGGCCCCATCGCTTCATCGACATACGCCCGATAAGCCAGCACGTGACCAAGCGCAGGGCGCGTCAGCAGGCCGCGAGCCGGGCGGGGATGGCGTTCACCAACCGCATCGTAATAGGAGTTGAAAAGATAGTCGAAAGTATCGTCAAAGCCCTGATAGCCCGCCAGATGGGGCTTGAGCACAAAGCGTTCGAAAAACCAGGTGACGTGGGCCAGATGCCATTTGGCGGGGCTCGCATCTTCCATCGACTGAACCGTCGCATCCGCGTCGGAAAGATTCGCGGCTAGCTCCACGGAATAGGATCGCACGGCCTCAAAGGCTTTGAGCAAATCACCCGGCTCGTTGACGGTCAGCAATGAGAGGGTTTGCGGCATTGGGCATTCCTTTCCGACCGGGAGGGGTAAAGCTTAAGCGCTTAAACCTCTCTTCCCGTTCCACATAAGGATGTTTCACGACAATGTCCTGACAAGGCCGGTCAGCACCGGGGGCATCGCCAGGCCAGTATGGCAAATGATCCATCCGGCGTGAATGACCAAGGTTAATTCTGTGAGTTTTCCTGATCAGGACGAAAAACAGGGCCCGGGGCACAATCGTGCGCCAACTGCACATCGATTGAATTTTCAATATCGCATTAACATTATTCCGGCACATAACTGTTGATTTTGTTACAGTTCTGAGGATGCCTTCACATGGATGCCAGCCTTTTCGACATGCTGCCTGTCGTCGTGTGTGAGACCGCTCCAGTCCGGGATGAGGCAGGCAACATTATCGATTTCGAATGGGTCGCCGCCAACCGGTTGATGAATGAATCGATCCTCCCCGATGGCGACAGCGTTGTGGGGATGCGTATTTTCGAGTTCGATTCCACCTATCGCGACTCTGAGATGGTCAAGGCCGTTACAAAGGTAATCGAGACCGGCCAGCCGGGCGAACTCATCACTGGTCAGGGACGCGCAGCAAAGATGCTGAGCAAGGTGATGAAGACCACGTTGCTGCCGACCGAGCGCGGCGTACTTAGCTGCTCGCATGAGATCACCGACATCGCGAAGGAACGTGATGAAGCTGTCGGCCGCGCCGAGCTCTTGCGGCTCGCTTGCGACCATGCCCTGCACGGGATTGCCATTGCCGACCACAAAGGAGCCATCCTCTATATCAATGATGCCCTGGCCGATCTCACCGGACACCAGATCGAAGATGTCATGGGCAAGCATGTGGACGCGCTGATGGGCCCCGGCCAGGCGATACGCAGCGAAGAGCTGAAAGCCAAACTGGCCAGCGGAAAGATCATCCAGCACATTTCCGACAGCGAGATCCTGGCCCTGTCTGGTGAACGGATCCGCGTGTCCATCGCGCTCAATAATGCCTACCTTCCGGACACGACCAAGCCGGTCTACATCATGCACATCCAGGATGTGCGCGAGGAACGCCGCAAGGCGCACGAGCTCAATGACGCGCTGCACCGCGCCGAACAGGCGACGCGCATGAAGTCTGAATTCCTCGCCAATATGAGCCATGAGATCCGCACCCCGCTGAACGGCGTTCTCGGCATGGCGCAGACACTCGCCCATGACAATCTCACCCCGGCGCAGTCAGAGCAGGTCTCGATCATCCTTGATTCCGGGCGCGCCCTGATGGTGCTCCTGAATGATATTCTCGACCTTTCCAAGATCGAAGCCGGGAAACTCGAAGTCTCTCCGGTCGCGGGCGATCTTCGCCACAAGCTGAGCGGCCTGTTCAAGCTGCACGAAACAGTGGCCGAGGAGAAAGGCATCTCGCTCAAACTGCATATCGACCCGGGCGTGCCATCCAGCCTCGTCTTCGATCCGGTGCGCGTGCGCCAGTGCGTCGGCAACCTCGTTTCCAATGCCATCAAGTTCACCAGCGATGGCGAAGTCATGATCGTTGTCACAAGTGCGGCCGGCGAGAATGACGAGCAGCTCGTCACCATTCATGTCTCGGATACAGGTTGCGGCATCGCGAAAGACAAAATCGAGCGCATCTTCGACAGCTTTTCGCAGGAAGACGGCTCGACCACGCGCAAGTTTGGCGGCACCGGGCTGGGCCTCTCCATCACGCGCAAACTCGCGCGCATCATGGGCGGCGACGTAAATGCCGTCAGCCAGCAGGGGCGCGGGTCGGTTTTCACGCTGACTTTCGCGGCGCAGGCAGCGTCCCAGCCAAGCGCCCGGCTCCAGCACAAGACGGTGCAGATGCCGGTCTCGCGCCGCCGCACCGGCCTGTCCGGCTGCCGTGTGCTGGTGGTCGACGATAATGCCATCAAC
Organism: uncultured Hyphomonas sp.; assembly: GCA_964556825.1. Classification (GTDB taxonomy): domain Bacteria; phylum Pseudomonadota; class Alphaproteobacteria; order Caulobacterales; family Hyphomonadaceae; genus Henriciella. The sequence continues at coordinate 173,046 of CAZKXJ010000001.1, forward strand.
CTGCGCGTCGCCCGGACCTTCCTCGAACAGTACGGGATGGACATCACAGAAGCCCGCGACGGCAATGAGGCCCTTGAGATTCTCAGCCACCAGCCGGTCGATATCGTGCTGATGGACATCCACATGCCTGGCCTGGACGGCGCCGAGGCGTTCCGCCGCCTGCGCATGTCACGCAGCATGAATCGGATCGTGCCGGTGATCGCGCTGACGGCCGATTCGATGCTTGGCGACCGGGAGCGCTTCCTAAGCATGGGCTTTGACGGCTATGTCTCCAAGCCGATTGACGAGCGCACCCTGATATCAGCCATGGGCCAGGTCATCAGCCTCCCGGCCGAAGACGAAGAGGCGGCGCGGCAAGTGGGCTAGGCCATGAACTAGGCCTATTCGGCGGCGACCGGTCGACAAGCTTGGCTGTAAGCTTCGGAATAAGGCTTGTCGAAGCAGGCAATGAAGCCATCGATAACGTTTAGGTTGGTTGGCCAGACGGGCGGTGGATAGTCTGGGTATTTCTGCTTGAAATTTTCGACTGCCTGATCAAAGCCTTCTGGCTTGGGCACGGCCAGCAACTTATCCCGCGCGGCAACCAAGGCATCGCGGTCCTGTAAAAGAAATGCGATCTCGGCCTTGTGGTATGCCCTCGTGCTCTCGTCCTCTGTGGTTTGCAGCAGGTCCTGCAAGAGCGTAATTGCCACGTCTGCCTGGCCCAATGCCGCCCGGAGTTGCGCCTCGTGGTGCAGGATCGACCCGCGCTCGCTGTCGAGCCGAAGCCGGTAGGTCTTGAGGAGGTCGGCAGCGACAGCGACGCATTCTTCCCGGTCGGCCAGCTTGCGCCAGCCTGTCCGGTCCAGGTCGTCATTGAAAGCTTCGGGCGACAGGGACATCAGCACATCCGCGTCATATGAACAATCCGGCTCGGCGGCGGCATGGCCGCACAGGAACAGTGCGAGAAAAAGAGCAGAAATCCGGGTCAGCATTCACAAAACCTTCAGCGATTGCGTCAGTGTTACGAATTAGCCGCGTATGCTCAAGCCGTTTCCTTGAACAGTTCGCGGCCGATCAGCATGCGGCGGATTTCGCTGGTCCCTGCCCCGATCTCGTAGAGCTTGGCGTCGCGTAGCAGCCGGCCGGTGGCATATTCATTGATATAGCCATTGCCGCCGAGGAGCTGGATCGCATCAAGCGCCAGTTTCGTCGCGGTTTCTGCCGCGTAGAGGATCGCGCCGGCTGCATCCTTGCGCGTCGTCTCACCCCGGTCGCATGACTTGGCGACGGTGTAGACATAAGCCTTGGCCGCATTCATCTGGACATACATGTCGGCGACCTTGCCCTGGACGAGCTGGAATTCACCAATCGATTTACCGAACTGCTTACGGTCATGGATGTAAGGCAGAACGACATCCATGCAGGCCTGCATGATGCCGGTCGGGCCGGCCGAGAGGACCGCGCGCTCATAGTCGAGTCCACTCATCAGGACTTCCACGCCGCCATTCAGCGGGCCCATCACATTCTCTTCGGGGACTTCGCAATCCTCAAATACCAGCTCGCCGGTCTCGGAGCCGCGCATACCGAGCTTGTCGAGCTTCTGGGCGACAGAAAACCCCTTCATGTCGCGCTCGATGATAAAGGCCGTAATGCCGCGTGACTTCTTCTCCGGCTCGGTCTTCGCATAGACGATCAGCGTATCGGCGTCAGGCGAATTGGTGATCCACATCTTCGTGCCGTTGAGCACATAGTTGTCGCCCTTCTTTTCGGCGCGCAGCTTCATCGACACGACATCAGAGCCAGCGCCGCTTTCCGACATGGCGAGGGCACCGAGATGTTCGCCGGTGATCAGCTTTTCGAGGTAGCGTTTCTTCTGGTCGTCATTGCCCCAGCGGCGCAGCTGGTTGACGCAAAGGTTCGAGTGCGCGCCATAGGACAGGCCGACCGAGGCCGAGGCGCGGGAGATTTCTTCCATGGCGACGACGTGCTCGAGATAGCCAAGGCCGGTACCGCCCCATTCTTCCTCAACAGTTATACCAAGCAGGCCAAGCGCCCCCATCTTGGGCAGGAGCTGACGCGGAAAAACATCCGTCCTGTCTATCTCTGCAGCCAGTGGCGCGATCTCGGCTGCGGCAAAACTTTGCACCGTATCGCGGATCATGTCCGCAGTTTCACCAAGATCGAAGTTCAATGTGGGATATGTGTTCGGGATCATGCCGCTGGTTTAGCGGTCCCTGCCCCGTTTGCCAATGCGCAAGATCGACATGACGCCTGCCAATTGGCCTAGTCGCGGTCAACCAGGGCGCGGGCGCAGTAATAGGCCATGATCACGAAAAGAAGGCCGCCAGACAGCATCAGGAAGGGTGGAAGAAAGCCTGCAATATTGTCGCTCGCCTCGACCGCAACGCCGAACCAGCCAAACAGCATCGCCCCGCCATAGATGAACAGACCGGCACCGATGAGGGCAACGAGACCAAACAGGAAAACTTCGAGCGGCCCTTCCCGGCCATTCGCGCCGCGCTGCAGGTCCGGGTCTGCCGGTGGGATATCAACCGGGCTCACATCATCAATGAAGACCTTGCCGTCCTTGCGACGGGCTGCGCCTTCACTCACCTTCAGCGGCCCGCTTTCGATGTCGAAGCGACGTGCATCATCAAGGTAAATCTCGTCCAGCTCTATATCGCCAGACGGTCCATCGGCCGCGTCATCATCATCAGACACAAGCGCTGAGATCGCAGCGCGGATCTCTTCCACGCTTGCTTCCTTATTGTCAGGCTCGACTGGTGCAGCCGCTTCAGGCTCGTCTTCATCCGGCGCAACAGGTGTTGTGTCTTCACCGAGAATCCGGGTCAGCCGTTCACGGACCGTGCGGGCAGCCACTTCAGGCGCGATTTCCCCTGAACGTGGTTCGCCGCCAGCGCTGGTGCGTGGTTCGCCGATATCAGCCACCCGAATGCCTGCCACACGCGAAGTTGTTGCATCCGAACCAGTGTCCGTCATCGGCCGGAACCGGCTGGTCGCGGCCAGTGGAACGACGCCCACCGTCTTCAGGAAAAGGGCTTTTTCGTCAGCGCGGCGGCGGACGAGTGGATCGACCACCATGTCACGGCCACCAACATGTGCCTTGCGCCAGCTTTCCATTGCTTGCGCCGCTTTCAGGCGTTCGCCGGCATTCAGGTGCGCCAGCACGTCGGAATTCTCGAACTGGTCTGTGCCGATATTGAAGGCGAAGGAAACGAGGGCGTCGAATTCGTTCTGGGTAACCGGCACCAGCAACAGGTCGCTAAGGGCGGCTTCGATGGGCGGCAAATCATATTCACGCAGGATGGCCGCAGCTTCATGCTGGCTGACCTTGAGGCCAGCGCGTGCGGCTTTCAGATGCCCATAGCCAATGATCCAGCGGCCATCCGGCAACTGTTTCGAATGGGACCGAAATCCCTCATACGCCATGATCAGCTTCAGCCCGGCTTCGGACGTACGAAGTTCTGACGCCATGAATTGCTCCAAACCGATACAATCGGCACTACTTGAACCAGCTCTGGTGCAAGACGTGCGCCGGGCGTCTGAACGGCCAGTCGTCACAGCAGGATCAGCGATGCCAGGCCAAGAAAGCTGAAGAACGCCATGATATCTGTCAGTGTCAGGACGAAGACCGATGACGCAACAGCCGGGTCAGCGCCGAGCCGCTTGAGTGTAAGCGGTACGACAACGCCGGAAAAGCCAGCCCACACAAATGTCGCGAACATTGCGACACCTATGGTCAGGGCCAGCCCCGCACTCTGGAACCAGAAGCCTGCAATCGCGGCAACGCCAAGCGCAAAAATGACGCCATTCGCGAGCCCTGTCAGCGTTTCACGGACAATCGCCCGGCGGGCCGCGTCGCCTTCCATCTCGCGTTCAGCAATGGCGCGTACAGCGACAGCAAGGCCCTGGCTGCCCGCATTGCCGCCGAGCGCCGCAACTACAGGCATCAGGATGGCGAGTTGCACGAGTTGGTCGATCGTGCCCTCGAAAATTGAAATGATCCCGGACGCGAGGAAGGCCGTGAACAAATTGACCGCCAGCCAGGGCGCACGTGCCTTCACTGAATCGAGGACCGTGTCCGAACCATCGGCAGAATTCACGCCGGACAGGGCGAGCAGGTCTTCGGTGTTTTCTTCCTGGATGACATCGACCACATCATCGACGGTCAGCATGCCCAGCATCCGGCCGGCGTCGTCCGTCACCGGCGCGGACGCAAGCGAGTATTTCTGGAACTGGTAGGCGGCTTCTTCCTGGTCCATGTCGGCCTTGATGTCGGACTGGACCTCTTCCATGATGTCAGAGAGGTTCACGTCGCGCGCCGCTTTGAGAAGCGTAGCCAGCGGCACCTGGCCTTTCAGCCTGTGGGTCGGGTCAATCACATAGACTTCGTAGAATTCGTCCGGCAGGTCGTCGGCATTGTCGCGCGCATGATCAATGGCGTGCCCCACCGTCCAGAACTCCGGCGCGGCGAAATATTCGCGCTGCATGAGTCGGCCGGCGGTCTCTTCGCCATAGGCAAAGCCATGCTCGAGCGAGGCCCTGTCTTCCGGCGACAACTCATCGAGAATGCGTTCGCGCCGGTCATCCTCGAGGTCTTCAAGGATGGTGGTGACATCATCTGAGTCGAGCTCTTCGAGCACTGCCGCCACTGCTTCGTCTGGCAGGGCGTCGACGGCTTCCTCACGATATTCATCGCGCAGCTCGATGATGATGTCTGTCGGCAGCTGCTCTCCCAGCAACTGGACAGCATCTGAGAAGTCATCGGTAGAAAGCTGCTCCAGCAGGTCGGCAGCGTCTGCCGGGTGCAAACGGTTGAGCGTGCGCGACAGCCAGCGCACATCCTTGTCGAACACGGCCTCGCGGACATCCTGCTCAAGGGCAAGATGGGCCTCGCGGCCTTGGTCGTCAGTTTGTTCTTCATTCTGTGTTTGCGGCAGATCGGACATCGGGTGAGGCTCCTCTCATCCGGACAGATAGCCTGTCCCCACTCTGCCTTTACTTCCCCGGGATGGTGCGGCCGAGAGGACTCGAACCTCCACGAATTGCTTCACAGCGACCTCAACGCTGCGCGTCTACCAGTTCCGCCACGGCCGCACAGGTCCCGTCGGGAAGTCCGCGCGGTATAAGTGCGCAAGAATGCTTTGTGAAGCCCCTCCTGCATCTCTATATGCGCCAAATGACAGATTTACCCACCGTTGAATGGGCTGTGAGCCCTGCGCCCGTTGATTACCAGCAGGCCGTGGCATTTATGGAACGGCGTGTGCGCGATATTCGCGAAAGCGGCGCCCCGGAACTTGTATGGCTTCTCGAGCACCCTCCGCTCTACACCGCCGGCACAAGTGCGAGGCCAGAAGACCTGAAAGACGCAAGCCGGTTTCCAGTCTATGAGGCCGGCCGCGGCGGCCAGTATACCTACCATGGCCCAGGCCAGCGGGTTGCTTATGTGATGCTTGACGTTGGCCAGCGCGGCAAGGACGTACGCGCCTTCGTCACAAGTCTCGAGCGTTGGGTCATGGAAGCCCTGGCAGCCTTTAACGTCAAAGGCGAGATACGCGATGGCCGCGTCGGCGTATGGGTCGACCGGACACAACCCGGCGGCGCGCGGCGCGAGGACAAGATCGCCGCCATCGGTCTGCGCTTGAAGCGCTGGGTCAGCTTCCACGGCATCAGCCTCAACGTCGAGCCAGACCTGACGCATTTTGACGGGATTACGCCATGCGGCATCTCCGAAGACGGACTTGGCGTGACGAGCCTCGTCGATCTCGGTCTGCCTGTGACAATGGATGATGCGGACGACGCACTGAAAACAGCGTTTCGCAGGATCTTCCTGTCAGAGCCTGTAAACGTTCGTGCGCCGCTGACGGCCGCCTTATCCTAGACCTGCTCGCCGCGGAAATTCTCGTCGCCTGGATAGACACCGAAATACGGCACCCGCGCGACCCACATCAGGCTCCAGATCGCAATCAGGCCACTTAGCGGGATCATGATATTCTGGAACATCGGCAGAGCCGCCTTCAGCACCGTGGGCGCTTTTGGTGGCAAGGGGGCGTCAGGACTTTTGTGCGCACCACCGCCATGCTGCTGGCCCTGTTGCGGCTTGCCTGAAGATGCCTCTTCACCATTTTCAGCCGCCTTGGCTGCCTCGGCTTTAGCCTGTTCTTGCGTCTCGCGCTGCTTGGCACGGAAGGCATCTGGATCAGCCAGGTATTGCTGGCGCGTTTCGAAGCGATGATCATACTGGGCCGAAGCCTGCGCTGCGCTGCCCATGCAAACGACCATACCAAGCACCAGCGGTATTAGCGGAACCAGTGCCCAAAGCTGGCTCTTGCGGGCATCGTTCAACCGCCTTGAATGGATCACATAGGACATGAACGTCGTAACGATGAACACGACGGGCGTTGCATAAAGGCCGAATGTGCCGACCGGCTTGCCGTCGCCGCCCGCAGCGTTGAGCACGAGCGCGATGGTAAAGGGAAGAATGATCACCAGAAGCTGCATCACGAACAGCATGGTCCACGCACGCGTGAAGTGAAGCTTCGGCGATGCTCCGGTGGGGTCGAACAGGGTCTGCGTCCAGTTCATCTGGCTGGGAAGTTCGCGTTCATCCGTCAGCCATGGGCGTTTCGGGTCGAGGACAGCGCTGCTCGTATCGGACATGGTCTGGAAGTGCCTTTGCAGGTTCTTATCGAAAAACGCTTATACGCGCTTTTTCTTATTTATCAATAAACGATAAGAAAAAAGCTCAGCCGAACGTGTCGTCTTCACGGCCAGGCACGGGGCCATGCTTGTTCTGGCGTGGCTCGGTAGCAAGTGAGCCAACGATGAAACCTAAAATAACCGCATTGGCCACGACCGTCATGATCGACAGCGGCAGCAGGATTTCAGCCAGACGCTCCTGCGCCTGCATGAAGATTGCCAATTCGCCCTGCGCAAATCGTTCGGCCGCCTCAGCCTGAATGGACCGCCCCTCTTCGCCAAGAAAGATTGGACCGAGCAGAAGCCCTTCAATGAATTCGAGCACCAGGGAGCCGAGCCACACAGCCAGCACCCACCAGCCTGTCTTGCCGGCATCGTGGAAGCGTTTCGCGTAGACACAGATATATGGATAGATCAGCAGGAGATTCAGGAACCCCCACATCGACCCGAGATAGACGGGCAGCGCCGTAATGATGACCGAAGCGACGGTCAGAACGACCAGCCCCTGCCAGAAGCGGTTCTTCAGGATGCGTCCGTTCGGGCTCAGCAGGAGGTCTTGCATGCCATGTCTCCAATGCGCCGCCCTTTATTGGACAGCCCTTCGTCTTGTTTCATTGGCGCCCGAAGAGTCGGTTTACTCGAACTCGACCATGATTTCATCAGCAGCGACACTGTCACCTGCCCCGACATTGATCGCCTTGACCGTTCCGGTCGCTTCAGCGCGGATGATGTTCTGCATCTTCATCGCCTCGACGATACAAACCGCCTCGCCCTCTTCAACGGTCTGTCCCATTTCGACGTCAACCGAGACCACAAGGCCCGGCATCGGTGAAATGATGAGCTTGGACGTATCAGGTTTTGGCTTCTCGGGCAGGCGTGCATGCAAGGTCGCGGTCAGTGGCGTGCAGACAAGCGCACGCACAGCGACACCGCGGTGACGGAACACATAGCCTTCGGTCTTGTCAGAGAACTTGACCGCGAATGCCTCGCCATCGAGATGCCCTTCGAAAAGACGCGTCCCGGGGCGCCAGTCCGTAACCAGCGTATGAGCCTTGCCATCAATCGTGATGCTGGCCTCACCATCGCCAAGTTCCAGCTCGACGTCCTGATGCTGGTCTCCAAGGATAACAACCCAGTCCTTGCGCTGTGCGCCAGGTTCGCTCATGCGGCCGGACACCTGCTCGGCGCGGCGGGCGAAAAGCCCGTGCACATAAGCAGCCGATGCTGTCAGGATCAGTGTCTGATGGTCCGTCGGCGGCACGCCGTCAAAGCCATCGGGGAATTCGTCCTTGATATAGGCTGTCGTGATGTCACCGGAGCGGAAACGCTTCTCGTCCATGACGGCTGCGACGAAGGGGATGTTGTCCTGGATGCCTTCAATGTGGAAACGGTCCAGCGCGGCGGCCTGCACGTCGAGTGCCTGGTCCCGGTCCTTGCCGTGCGTCACCAGCTTGGCAATCATCGGATCATAGAACATCGAGATCTCGTCGCCCTCGCGGACGCCGGAATCCATGCGCACTGTCCCACCATTGAGTGGGCCTTCTTCCGGCGGGTGGAAGCGTTTCAGCCGACCGATTGAGGGCAGGAACTTGCGATACGGATCCTCGGCATAGACGCGGCTTTCGACCGCCCAGCCATTGATCTTCAGGTCGCTCTGCTTGATCGACAGTTTCTCGCCATAAGCTGAACGAAGCATCTGCTCGACAAGGTCCACGCCGGAAATCATTTCCGTGACCGGGTGCTCCACCTGCAGGCGGGTGTTCATTTCAAGAAAATAGAAGCTCTTGTCGACACCGGACGCCACGAACTCAACCGTTCCGGCGCTGTCATAGTCCACCGCCTTGGCGAGTGCGACAGCCTGGGCACCCATCTTCTTTCGGGTTGCCTCATCAAGCAGCGGGCTTGGGGCTTCCTCGATAACTTTCTGGTTGCGGCGCTGGATCGAGCATTCACGCTCGAACAGGTAGACACAATTGCCGTGCTTGTCGCCCATCACCTGGATTTCGATGTGACGCGGGTTCAGGATGAATTTCTCGATGAAGATACGGTCATCGCCAAAAGCAGCCTTCGCCTCGGCTTTCACTGCCGGAAAACCTTCCTGGACTTCCTTGTCATTGGCCGCGACACGAATGCCCTTGCCGCCGCCACCAGCGGACGCCTTGATCATGACCGGATAGCCGATCTCTTTCGAGATCTTCACAGCGTCTTCCGTGCTTTCGATCAGGCCCATATGGCCCGGCACAGTAGATACGCCGGCTTCAGCGGCCAGCTTCTTGGAACTGATCTTGTCGCCCATCGCCTCAATGGCGTGTGGATTCGGCCCGATGAAGACGATGCCTTCCTTTTCCAGCCGCTTGGCGAAGTCGGGATTTTCGGACAGGAAGCCAAAGCCTGGATGGACAGCTTCGGCGCCCGTTTTCTTCACGGCATCGACGATCTTGTCCATGACGAGATAGGATTCGGATGCTGCGGACGGACCGATATGGACAGCTTCGTCAGCCATCTCCACGGCCATCGAGCCTGCATCGGCATCGGAATACACAACAACGGTCTTAACACCGAGACGCCTGCACGTCTTGATCACTCGAACGGCGATCTCACCGCGATTGGCGATCAGGATTTTCTTGAACATGACTGCCCCCTGAATCAGCAGCAATTAATACGAACTCCGGAGTGGCTTATAGCCCGTTCACCGCCGTGTCTATTCCATGACCCGAGGGAAATCGTCGCATTTTATCAGTCTGCCCGCCTTGCAACGAGATTCTAGCGATGACGATGTGAGGTTAGACTTTGACTGTCAGGATAACCCCCGGCCCGGAAATGCTGGACGGTCTGTATCAGGCCGCTTCCGCAGGCTTCATCGCTTCCTGGAGGCCGCGCGCAAAACCGGGCGCTTCGCTTTTCAGCAATTCGATCAGCGCACGTTCGGCCGGGCTGACTGTCTTGTCCCAGCCCAGCCGCCGCAGGAACCAGTTTTCCTCGTCAGGCGTCACCTGCTTGCCGGTCTTTGCTGCCGCTTCACGGGCCATGAAACGGGCGCGGGCCGCTGATTCGTCATTCAGGCTGATCTTGTCGAACCATGTGCCACTCGTGAACGCGTTGGCCATTCGCTGGAAAAAACCACCGACACTGACTTTGGTGTCCTTCAGCCAGGCCTCGCGCGCCAACGCATCCGATTCGGTCATCGGGTCTGGATGGGCCGCTGAAACGAGGTGATTGAGGATGGCCTTGGCAAAAATATTGTTCCAGCTCCTCGCATTGGGCGCTTTGGCAACGGCATCATTCGTCTTGAACAGTATGGTCGCTTCGTGGCGGCTGATCCACAATCCCGCTTCGCCGCCCGGCGCATGCAGGATGCTGCGCATCCGTTCCGACATGGCCTCGTCTGCAACGCCATTGTCCATGATCCGGCGCGAGATCGCTTCAAGTGTATAGCGCGACAGCTTCTCCGGCGCGCCATCAGCATGGCGCAGCACCGCGAGCAGCAAATCAATTTCGCTGTCGGTCTCTATATGGTTGTCGCGCCCTGTCTGGGTCATCAGCCAGTCGGCTTCTTCCTCGGTGACCCAACCTTCAGGCGCCTGGCCGACAAGCACAAAGTCCTTCACCACCTCTATGAAACGCTCCGTCCAGACCGGGTCACGCTCGCTCAGCCGGTCATTCAGGCGGAACAGCGCTTCGGCTTCCTCCCGGCTGACGACTCCATCCTTGTAGATTTCATTGACGATCCGGCGCGCTTCGCTCTCGCTGATCTCTTCAAGATGGGCAATTCGCGCCATCATCAGCTGCATCTCTTCATTCATGATGCCCTCGGGGCCCGGTTCAATCGACATGCGCTGGAATCTTTCAGAAATCCCTTTCCATAGGGTTATCAAGGCTCCGTGCCTGCGCAGTTGGCGCGCGCCCTGCCAACGCGCCAGCGAACGTTTGCCAGACGGGCTGAAGCGTCGTAATTTCAATCCTGCATTCAGATTGCTGATCTACCGGGAGGCTGCCATGCATACACTTTGCTCAAGGAACCTTGTTTCACTCATCGCCGCCATGGCCCTGTCAGTCGGCGTGGCCTCAGCGACCGAACAGCATGAAGGTGAAACCGCGACGATCACCTGCGCGGAATGGGACACGCGCTATACGTCTGACCCAGCGGTTGGCCACGCTGAAGAAAAGTCCGGGCATGATCCGATCATTCTTGAACGGCGCGGCAACAAGATCGAGGAATTGGTCCTCCCTGCCCTTCCGGGCGTATTCGCCCCGGACACATTTGATGATCAGGGCGCAACATCGACGCGGGTTATGGGTGTCGGGCCTGACAGCCTGGTTTACCGTCTGATCGGCCACAAATGGAGCGACACCCTCACCTTCATAAGGCTCGATACCGATACGCCCCAGGTCAACTGGCAACGCCTGCGCTATTCAGATGATGGCGGCGCGTACGAAACATTCTATGTGGGCAACTGCACAAAAAGCTAAGCGGGGCTATTCCGGCGTGTCGTCCTCGACGAGATACCAGGGCGTCTCGCCATATTCATATGGCGGGGCCGCATAGAAGGTGCGGAAGGCATCAAGCGCGGCGCCGTGATAGATAGTCGAATGTGTTTCACTCGCTGACCGGTCGACATATCGCCAGGACAACCCGTCCGGCGCCGCCGCCTTAAGCGCCAAGACAAGCTGCTCCATTGCAGCCTGCATCGAGCCGCCCTCATCGCCAATGGTGAGGTAGAGGCGTTTGCCGTCATAATCACCGTCCGCCAGAGCCTGTCCGGCCTGCGCACTTAGCGCCTTGTTGTCCCACCAGAGGCTCGGGCTGATTGCAATATAATCGTCAAACGTATCGGGGGCCTTCAGGAAGGTATCGACGATGAACAGGCCGGCCAGCGACTCGCCAATCACCGCACGCTTGCCACTTACAGGATATGTCCTGGCGATATAGGGCGCGACTTCGTCCGTAATGAAGGCCCGAAACGCGTCAGCCTCACCCGCCGTCGGAAATTCATCCACGTAGCGCTCACGGGCTGGATAAGGCGTCAATTCATTCTGGCGGTCATCGGTTTCGATGCCGACGACAATCATCGGTTCGAACGTCCAGGACAATGCGCCGAGCTGGGCCAACCCTGCGATATGAAACCAGTCCTGCGCGGTGCCGCCATCAATGAGATAGAGCACCCGGTAAGGCGCGCGCTCATCTTCGGATCCGCCCGGCGGGACCCAGACATTGACGCTTCGCGCTTCGCCGAGGGCCACCGACTCAAAAACCAGCGTTTCGCCAAATGAGATGGGCGCAGCCTCGCCGACCGGGTCGGCAAACGCACTCAAACTGGCAAGCAGGCCACACAGCCACAGGCCGCCGAGACAAACCAGGTGTTTCATGACATCTCCCTGCAGGTATTGCGGCGACAGGAGCCGCACCCCAAATTCAGTTGGTAATACGGCCCTACGCGAAATCTCTCGCACAGCTTTACCCCGCATCTGGCGTTTCCTGCACGCCAGACGCATGTATGTTTCGCAAAAATGACGATAAGGGAAGACGCATGCACTACGCAGAACTTACGAAAGCCCGCAAACAGCTGACTGGCCCCGGAGGTGATTTCGAGATCGTCGAAGCTGAAGTGCTCGGCAATCGGATCCGCACCTACAAGAACGCGCCGCCCAGCATACGCGAGTTCTGGCTGTCAACCGTCCAGTTCGCCGACCGTCCCTATCTCGTCTACCAGGACGAGCGGCTGACTTACGGGGATGCACACAAACTTGTAAACTCCGTTGCCGCATGGCTCTTCGCACAGGGCGTCAAGCCTGGCGACCGTGTCGCCATTTCGATGCGAAACTATCCTGAATGGCTGCTGATCTACTGGGCCTGTGTATCCTGCGGAATCGCCGTCGTCGGGATGAATGCGTGGTGGACCGCCGAGGAGATGAGCTACGCGCTGTCGGACTCCATGCCCAAGGTCTTCTTCCTCGACCAGGAGCGGCTGGACCGCGTCCGCGAGCGGGACGGGATGGCCGACGGCATGCAGCTGGTCGGTGTGCGACTGGCCTCAACGCCCGCTGATGTCACCCCATGGGCTGACGTGGCTGCGCATGGCGGCGACATGCCGGATGTGGCGGTCGACCCTGACGCCGATGCTTGTATCTTCTACACCTCCGGCACGACCGGCTTTCCCAAGGGCGCTCAGCTGACCCATCGCGGTTGCGTTTCGAACCTGCTGAACATGATGTTTGCTGGCGCTTCGTCAGCGCTTGCTGTCCAGTGGGCGACAGGCGTCGCGCCAACCGACCCGGCCCCTATCCCTGCGGGCCTGCTGACAACACCACTGTTCCACGTTACCGCCAATAATTGCGGGGCCTATGCTGTCACGGCGGCGGGCGGCAAGATCGTGTTGATGTACAAATGGGATGCCGGCGAGGCGCTGCGCATTATTGAGACCGAAAAGATTACCAGCATGAGCGGCGTGCCCGTCATGGCGCGCGAAGTGATCAACCACCCGGACTTCGAAAAAACTGACACGTCCAGCCTGACGACTCTGGGCGGCGGCGGCGCGCAGGTACCGCCAGACCTTGTCCAGAAAATCGAGTCCAGGGTGTCCACGGCCCGACCGAATACCGGCTATGGCATGACCGAGACCTGCGGCATCATCACGTCCGTCGCGGCTGATTTCTTCGTCGACAAGCCGGACACGGCCGGCCCCGCCATGCCGAATTTCGAGATCAAGTGCGTCGACGATGAGGGCAATACACTGCCCCAGGGCGAGATGGGTGAACTCTGGGTACGCGGTTCGTCCGTTATCAAGGGCTACATCAACCGCCCGGATGCGACCGCAGACTCGATCACCGATGGCTGGCTGCACACAGGCGACGTCGCCCGCATCGACGAAAACGGCTTTATCTTCATCGTTGATCGCAAGAAGGACATGGTCCTGCGCGGCGGCGAGAATGTCTATTGCGCCGAGGTCGAGGCTGTCCTCTACCGGCATGACGCCATTGCCGAATGCTGTGTCTTCGGTGTCCCGGATGAGCGGCTCGGCGAGGAAGTTGCAGCCGCCATCGTGCTAAAACCTGGCGAACACCTGACCGAGGCGGCCCTGCGAGAGCATTGTGCCGGCATCATGGCCAAGCACAAGGCGCCCCGTCATGTCTGGTTCCTCGACCAGCCCCTGCCCCGCAATGCCAGCGGCAAGTTCCTGAAGCGTGACATCAAGGACAAGCTGGCCCGGCCCGTGACGAGTTAGGCAAGCCGGTTGGCAGCCCGTGCGTCACTCTGGATCGCGCGGCGAAGCAAGCCGGCTTTTCTTGCGACGGGCCATTGCCGGAGGCTGTGTAGATGATATCGAAGGTCAGTCTGGAGACTGAGGGAACCACCATGAAAACGACATCAATCCTGTGCGCCATTGCGGCGTTGAGCCTGACCACCGCCTGCGCGATGCGCCAGCATGACGTGCTCAACATTGACGATACGCCCTACACGATGGGCCCGAATGACGATCCGGGTCCGGTGATCGCTTCTGTCCTGAAGAATCGCGGCTGGGCCATCATCGAGGAAAGCCCCGGTGTCTATGTCGCGCAATACGCCAAGCCGAATCCCGACGTGGAAGGCGGCGCCCATCTCGCGGTCATCCAGGTCAATTATGACGCGGACAGCTATTCCATCGACTATGTCGACAGCACCGGCCTGATGTATGACGGTGGCTCAGGCGTGATCCACCGCAATTACAATCGCTGGGTCGCCAATCTCCAGCACGATCTCGCCGCGCACCTCTGAGGAGGCACCGGCCACGCCGGAGGGCGCTACGGGTTTCGCAGGGCAAGCTTCCCGCCTGCCCTGCAATCACCCACTGGATCAGGCCATCTCGATGATGGTGACGTTTGCGATGCCGCCACCTTCGCACATCGTCTGCAGGCCCCAGCGTTTACCGCGCGCCTTGAGACCATAGATCAGCGTCGTCATCAGCTTTGTACCCGTTGCACCGAGCGGATGGCCGAGCGCGATCGCACCGCCATTGACGTTCAGCTTGTCCGGATCAGCGCCGGTATGCTTCAGCCATGCCATCGGGATCGACGCGAAAGCTTCGTTCACCTCATAAAGATCGATATCGCCCATCTTCATGCCAGCCCGCTGCAAGGCTTTGTCGGTGGCAAACAGCGGCTCTTCCAGCATGATGACCGGGTCACCCGCGGTGACTGTGAGGTTGTGAATGCGGGCGAGCGGCGTCAGCCCGTGGCGTTTCACAGCGTCACCCGACGCGATGAGCACCGCCGAAGCCCCATCGCAGATCTGGCTCGCCGTGCCAGCGGTCAGGATGCCGTCTTCGGCCATTGTCTTGAGGCCGGCCAGCGCTTCCATGCTCGTGCCGGGACGGATGCCTTCATCGACGACATGCATTTCTGTCTCGCCTTCCGGCGTAACAATCTCGACCGGTACAATCTCATCCGCAAATGCGCCGGCCTTGGTCGCCTCAGCCGCGCGGCGCTGGCTCTCGACCCCGAAAGCATCCGTCTGCTCGCGGGTGAAGCCATGCTTCGCAGCCACCATTTCAGCCCCGGCAAACTGGCTGAAACCCTTGATCTTGTAAGCATCCTTGATCGCATCCGAAATCGGCGAAATGCCCGTGCCCGGCAGGTAGTTCGAGCCCATCGGGGCACGCGACATGGATTCCACACCGCCTGCGATGATGACATCCTGCGTGCCGGACATCACGGCTTGCGCGGCAAACTGGATGGCCTGCTGGGAGGAGCCGCACTGACGGTCAATCGTGACAGCCGGAACACTGTCGGGCAGCGATGAGGCCAGCACACACATGCGCGCGACCTGTCCGGCCTGCTCGCCCGCCTGCGTCACGCAGCCAAAAATCACGTCTTCAATCGCGGACGGATCAATCCCGGACCGTTCGACGATCGCGTCGAGCGCTTTTGCGCCAAGATCATTGGCATGGATTCCGGACAGGCGCCCACCGCGCCGCCCCCCGGCTGTGCGCACCGCCGCGCAGATATAAGCCTCAGTCATGTGTCTGTTTTCCTTTCCTCTGAAGGCTGGTTTGCCCGTACCTCTCCCGTTTTCCGTGCACTTCCGCAAGGTCAGACAAGAAATGATTTCAATGCGGGCTTGGCGCAGGGCTCAGGGGGCGCGACACTGCACCATGCACTGGATCGCGATCATCATCATTGCCGTGTGGATGCTCGCCGGCGGCGCCGCGCACCTGGTGATGCCCGCGCCCTTCTTTGCCGTGGTGCCGGACTGGATGCCGCAGCTAGCCGTTGTCTACCTCTCAGGGCTGGCAGAGCTCGCCATCGGGATCGCCGTGCTCATCCCCCGCACCCGCGCCCTGGCCGGCCTCGCCTTCGCGCTGATGTGCACGGTCTACCTGCCGTTACATGTCTGGGACTTTTTCAGGCCAGACCCGGTCTTCCCGGTGCCCTATGCGGCAGGTGCCCGGATCATGGTGCAGCTCGGGCTGATCTGGCTGGGCCTGTGGCTATGGCGGGGGCGTACGCCAGCACAAGCGGCCGCAGAGTCAGGTGACTTGCGGCAGGAGAACTAAAATTTGAGGGGTCGCCGCGCCTAGCCGGGGTCGAGCATGAGCGGGCCGATGGCAGGCCGGTCACAGGCCGGAGCCAGGCCGATAGCAGGCCGGTTTCGGGCCGACGCAAACACCGCATCTGTAAAGACTGAAAAGGCCGCCGCGAGACGCGAGAGGTCGACCCTTGCCCAGGGCGCGCGCGGCGCATGCAGCGTCCAGTCGGACGGGGCCGGCCGGTCGCCCGCGCCCTGCAGGGTGATGATGATGCGGCCCTTATGGGTGATGCTAATGCCGATCATGCCGACAGGGTTCGCCGCCCGGTAGGCGCGATAATAGCGCTCGAACCACCAGACCTCGAAGAAGAAGACCGGCCAGTGCCAGAGCGGCAATTGCTCGAGGACAGACAGGATCTGGTCACGGTGCAGCATGGTGGGGAGTATGCGCCGGGCGCGGCGGGTGTGGGATGGATTTGAACTTTCAGGCGCTTCTCCGTGGCTTGACCACGCTGCCCATCTCCCGCCCTTGCCTCTGGAAGCAATAGCAGGAGATGGACCCCGGATCAGGTCCGGGGCGGCGCAGGATGGGACGGTCTGGTCTGTGAGAGCGCGCGGCCGGCCCTCACCCCGCTTTTCCCCGCGAAGGCGGGGATCTGGTGCAACCAATGACGCACTTGAATGGCCTGAGATCCCCGCCTTCGCGGGGAAGATTGGTGACAGGCGGCGCGGTGTCCGATCCGTTTCAGGCCCTCAAGGCCGAGCGGCCCTCATCTTGAGCTTGTCGAAGGACGCCGTGCCTGCGGCAGCCTTGACCGCCTGAACCAGATCGACAGAGGCTGGCTATGGCCGAATGGCAACGTCTGCCATTCGGCCTAAAAATCGCTAGTCTGCTTTCAAAAACAAGATCTCAGCTTGATGGGTCAGCGGACTATCCAAACGGCAAGACGAAATCTGTTCGTCTCTAGCGGTTAGAAATTTGAAGTAAGAATCCGAATGCTTCAATTCAATTTCATCGCCATAGATTTCCGCGAAGCTTCTCTCGGTTCTTGCACTCAAAAGATCGAACATCTCCTGCTGCTCCAGCTTCCCACAGCGAGCCAATATCCACTCATCGTACCACGGCACCGTGGAAGACATGTGTTCGAAGAGTTCAGTATTGCCGATCCTATCGACATTCGTCGATGGAGTTCGCATCATCCGTTCTATGAGCGCGTCGGCTACTCCGTAAGTTCTAAGTGAATTAACGAGAGTGGATTCCGCTTCTGCATACAATTCTCTCGATTCTTTACCGCTAAGGCTGCGATTAAATTCTATCGAAAAATACGGACGATGCAGCCCAAGTGGCGGAATTGACTCCATTTTTTTTGGTTCAACTCCTGCCTTTGTAAGAAATTGATTCGCCAAATCCGATTCCGCTCGAAACTTA
Organism: uncultured Hyphomonas sp.; assembly: GCA_964556825.1. Lineage (GTDB taxonomy): Bacteria > Pseudomonadota > Alphaproteobacteria > Caulobacterales > Hyphomonadaceae > Henriciella. The sequence continues at coordinate 190,679 of CAZKXJ010000001.1, forward strand.
TACGGTATCACGTAGGGATCATCGGTCTCGTACATCCGATAGTTATTCTGCGAATACCGCCGAACCGCCCCAGCGAAAAAAATGATGGCGCAAGCACTATCACAAGTAACAATGGATCGGTCGGCATCATTCACTTGAGCTGTTCGGCCCTTGACCCACGTAGTAGCCCAAGTCTGGCTAACAAAATCGGCTATGCGGAGCGCCTCCGCTACGTCGCCTCCGGGGCTTTCAAGTTTTACTACGATGGGAAAGCCAAGTTCCACCAACTGAGCGGCGGACGCCTTAAAAGCATCAAAATCGCCCACCTGCACTTCGCCATCAAATAGTATGAATGGTCGACCGTAATTATAATCCTGCGAGGTCTTTACTTCAGGATCGGACGGATCAAAACCTCGCAATGAAATATCGGCCGCATGTGCTGACAATGTCAGGACCAAGGCCGATACAGCATTACACAGTACAGCAATTGTGGGTCGCGGCATGGGTACACAGTACCAGCGCGCACCGTTAACTCAAAGCTGAATTTTAGCGCTGAGCATAATCGGAATTTCGTACCCCCTAAAGCGGAATATTATCGTGCTTCTTCCAGGGGTTTTCGAGCTCCTTGGTCTTCAGGGTCCGCAGGGCGCGGGTTATGCGTTTGCGGGTGGAGTGGGGCATGATGATGTCGTCGATATAGCCCTTGCGGGCCGCCACATAAGGGTTGGCAAAATTGTCTTCGTACATCTTCGTGTGCTCGGCGATCTTGTCCGGGTCACCGATATCCTTGCGGAAGATGATCTCGACCGCGCCCTTGGCGCCCATCACGGCGATCTCTGCCGTCGGCCAGGCATAGTTCACATCACCGCGCAAATGCTTCGAGCTCATCACGTCATAGGCGCCGCCATAGGCCTTGCGCGTGATGACGGTGACTTTCGGGACCGTGGCTTCGGCATAGGCGAAGAGGAGTTTCGCGCCATGCTTGATGAGGCCGCCATATTCCTGCTTGGTGCCCGGCATGAAGCCCGGCACGTCGACGAAGGTGACGACGGGAATGTTAAAACAGTCGCAGAAGCGCACGAAGCGGGCCGCCTTGCGGGAGCTGTCAATGTCGAGCACGCCGGCGAGCGTCATCGGCTGGTTGGCCACGATGCCGACAGTCGAGCCTTCCATCCGGCCGAAACCGCAAAGGATATTGGCACCGAAATCCGGGCTGATCTCAAAGAAATCGCCTTCATCGACGACCTTCTCGACCAGTTCCTTCATGTCATAGGGCGTGTTCGGATTGGCCGGGATCAGCGTATCGAGGCTCATCTCCATCCGGTCCGGATCATCAAAGCTCGGACGGACGGGCGGCTGCTCACGGTTCGACAGCGGCAGGAAGTCGACAAGGCGGCGCATCTGGACAAGCGCTTCGATATCATTCTCGAACGCGCCATCGGCAACGCCGGACTTCTTGGCGTGGATGGAGGCCCCGCCAAGGGTTTCGTGGGTGACTTCCTCATTCGTGACGGTCTTCACCACGTCAGGGCCTGTCACATACATGTAGGACGTGTCCTTCACCATGAAGATGAAGTCGGTCATGGCGGGTGAATAGACATCGCCGCCTGCGCATGGCCCCATGATGACGGAAATCTGCGGGATGACGCCGGATGAGAGGACATTCTCCATGAAGATGTCAGCATAACCGGCCAGCGAATCAACGCCCTCCTGGATGCGCGCGCCGCCAGCATCGAAAATGCCGACGACCGGCGCGCCATTGCGGGCCGCCGCCTTCTGGACCTTCACGATCTTTTCCGACTGGGCCTTGGAGAGCGAGCCGCCAAAGACGGTAAAGTCTTTCGAGAAGACATAGACGAGCCGGCCATTGACCGTGCCGAAGCCCGTGACCACGCCGTCGCCCGGAATGCGCTGCTCTTCCATGCCAAAATCATGGGAGCGGTGTTCGACGAACATGTCCGTCTCTTCGAAGCTGCCTTCGTCGAGCAGCATGGTGACGCGTTCGCGCGCCGTCAGCTTGCCCTTTTCGTGCTGGCGCTCGATCCGCTTTTCGCCGCCGCCCATACGGGCTTCTTCGCGTTTGGCTTCGAGGGCTTCGATCACATCCTTCATACCGGACTACTCCATCAACCTGCGTTTCGGTGTCCTTGATACGCAACCGGGCTGGCGACGCAAGAAAAAGGGCAGGCTTCCGCGCGGTAAACCTGCCCTTGCATTGCAGTTTTGGCACCGAAATGGCGCTGGAGGCTAGCTTCCGGCGCGCCCGCCCCGCAATTCGCCATAAGGACGCTGGCCGCCTGGGCCGGTCCGCCGGCCACGGTCATTGTCATTGCGGTATCCGTCACGGCCGCGATCATAGCGGTCATTCCAGTCGCCATGATTGCCATGTCCGCCGCGATAGCCGCGTTGCCCAGGTTGCGGCAGGCCACTTATCGAGCGCACGCTGCCCTGACGGACAACGCAGCTGACGCGGGCGTCGAAATCCCGGCGGCGGCCCTCGAATTCCACATCATCAAGGTGGACCTCAAAGCCGCGTGGCCCGACCTGGTGGATGCGATAGTCATCATCAATGTCGACATCGCGAAAACCCGTGCGATACCCCTGCACCGAAACGGCCCGGCGGCAGGTCTGCAGGGCATCCCGCTTCAGCTGCCGCGTTTCCCATGGGGACTGGCCCCACTGGTTGGAGCGATAGCTGCGGCCATTGCGGCCACGCCACTGATCGTGGCCAACCGAGACATAGAAACTCGCATCGCCGACACTCAGCGAAAGGGCTGGGGCGGCGACGGATGTGCGGTGGCCCGGCGCATCTGCGAGAGCCGGAGCTGCGGTGAGTGGGATTGCCGCAAAAGCCAGCGCTACCACTCGATGTGTCATGATGCGATTTATCATGACTGCAGGAAAACACAGGCCACTGGAACCCGGCATGACCGGGCCATTGGGTTTCTGTTCACCTGTTTTTCCTGATTTAAAGCAGCGTATTAACGCACAAGCCGAACGCTATTGTTGAAGCGTCGACCGGCTTCAGGCGCAGCCTTCAACATAATCCACGGCGGGTGGCTGTCCCACGCGGAAGGCGCGGACCTTGCCATTATTATCCTCTTCGAAGACCGCGAAGACACCGTCGCCGAGATCGACCTTCAGGTCATCATTGGCCGGCGCATACTTGTTAGGCGTGCGCTCAGTGTTGTCATACATTTCTTCGACTTCGTTCAAGGACACGCCAACGCCGGCGCCGAGCAGGGTTTCAACGCTCTTGTCGCGCACATCAATGCGCTCAACCGTGCCGTCCACGATCATGAAAGCGCGGCCATAACTGGTTTCGCTCGGGCGCAAGTAATAGCAGCTGGCATTCTGCGAATCGTCGCCATAGAGCGTTGCCGGAAAAGCCTCACGCGCTTCATCGGCGCTCATGCCGAAGGAGACATTGCACATGCCGTCTGCCGACACCGTCGAGCAGGCCTCGGCAAGTTCAGCCTTCTCGGCCTCCGTCATCTCGACCTTGGCAGGCTTTTGTGACGCAGGCTCCGGCAGGTCAGGCATGGTGTCACCCGCAGTATCAGCAATTGTGTTTTCTGGCGGCGTGATCGGTTCAGGGTCTGGTGAACCGCCTGGGCCACAGGCAGCAAGCACCAACAGGCTGGCACTGGCGATCAGCGTAAGGGTCTGGGTTTTCATCATGCTAAGCTCCGTAAAGTCGAGAAACGAACCAGGCCGGCAAAGGTTTCGGTCAGCCTGAAGCTGATTAGTCCTCAGCGTTGAGGGAGGTAAACAGATAGCCGAGGGATATGGCATCCTTGCGGCGGTTTTCGGCGGCATATGCTGCCTCTTCATCCTCGCCCCACTGCTCGGTTTGCCAGTCCTCATCTATACGCGAGGCGCGAAACGCATCATCGGCGGTGATATGGCCGCGTTCAACCGCAAGCGCCAACACGGCGGACCCGTACAGTCCACATGCCCAGGCCAGCCCGGTCAGGCGGAAATCGCCAAGAGACAGCGCATGTGCACGCGCGGCCTGCAATGACGCTTCTGGCTGCGGCGAGGCGATGATGCCTTCAACGGGCACAAGGACAATGTCGAGCGTTTTGCCTGCCCACTCACGCAGGGGCCGCCACGAGGCTTCCTGGCGCTCACGCAAGGCAGACGGGCTTTCGGCAAGATGGCAGACAAGATCGGTTTCAGTGTATTTTGCAACTTCATCTGCGAGCTCCGCGCGAACGGAGGGTGTGCGATCAATTGCAACATTGGCGAGCCGTGTCAGCGGCATGCTGGCCGGGTCGATATGATCGGCCTGCGCCTCCCACTCGGCCGCAACAGCTTCAGCCAGTTTCGAGCTGGGCAGGCCAAGATCGAGTTTTGCGGGGGTCTTGAGCGGCCGGCCATCGAGCTGGACCTGCCACTGGCCGATAGCTTCCATCGCGGTCACCTGCCTGTAGAAACGTCGCGGCAGTTCGGTCTTTTTCGGGGTCTGTGTCGTCATCAGCGCTTCCTGACACGAAGCGCCGGAATTTGAAACGGGGGAAAGCGCCCTAGCCTGCCTTGGCTGCGGTGTCCCCGGCAAAGGAGGTGTCCCCGAGGCGCATCACATCGACGACCTTGCGCGTGTCGCGCTCCATCAGGGCAATGGTCTGCCCGATACGGACCGTCTTGAACGCCCTGTCTTTCTTGCTCATCTCGAGTTCGGCCCGCCATTCCAGCGCGAGTGGGTACATATTTTCCGGAAATACTTCACCTTCGACAATCCGGTTCTCCAGCGGCGAGGCGTCAAAACAGTGGCCGCGCTCGGCAAATCCGACATGGCAGGTGCCATTCGCAAATTCAAAGTCCCGGCTGAAAACAGCCTCATCTGTGGATGTGAATTGCGTTGCCTGGAGCGTATTTGTCGGCGTCGAATGCGCCGACAGGGCCAGCGCGCCACCACCAGCGGTCGCGATTGCGAGGGCTGCTGAGTTTCATAAGCGTCTTTCAATGGCTTGAGTGTGTCTGCTGAACCAACGCGAGACCATGAAATTTGATCCACAAAAAAGACATATTTTGTCCTTTATTTCAACAGGTTACAGCCAGAACGAAACAAGCCAGCCCCGAAAGGCTGGCTTGCTGATTCTTGTATCGAAGGAAGAGCGCTAGTCGATCTCGTCTTCTACATCGTCCGCCGCTTCATCAATTTCTTCGCCGGCTTCTTCGACCGGACCATCATTGGCATCTGCACACGCGACAACGCCGCTAATCGTGCCCATACCCATCAGTAGTGCGAGAAAAGTTTTTTTCATGAGGTTCCCCTTCCTGTGTTGGTTACTCAGACATTCAACGTAGCACTGCGACAGTGGTTCCATCGACAGTTCAAAGTCTTTTTCCGAACGCATCGAGCGCAGCATTCAACGTGCCGAAATCATGATGAACTTCGTGCGCACCTGCTGCTTCCAGCTCAGCGGGCGCGCCAAAGCCCCAGCTGACCCCCATCGTATGAATGCCGGCATTGCGGCCCATGGCGATATCGTGGATGGCGTCCCCGATGATCAGGGATTGATGCGGCTCACAGCCCAGCGCGTCCATCGCCTGTTCGACCATGAAAGGATGTGGCTTGCCAGGGCCATCATCGGCGCACCAGATCGTATCGAAATACTGTCCCAGCGGGTGCATCTCGAAGATGGCACGGATCCCGCGATGTGACTTGCCGGTGGCCATGGCGATCAGCCAGCCTTCATTCGCCAATCGCTCCAGTGTCTCGATCGCCCCCTCATACAGCGGCTCTGCAAAATCCGGCTCGGCTCGGCGGGCAACGAAAGCCTGGCGATACGCCTCAACCAGCCCCTGCGGATCATGATAGTCAGGCGCGAGCGTGCTGCACACTTCAGCAAGACCAAGCCCGACGGTTTTGCGGGTGTCCTCATAGTCTGGCTCTGGCAACCCGCACAGGCCAAAGGCCCGGCACATCGCCTTCTGGATCACCTCGCGGCTATCGACGATCGTGCCGTCCATGTCCCAGATGGCGAGTTTCAGGTCTGTCATGGCGTCGGCAATCGGGCGATTCTACGCCTAGAGGAACAGCTCCAGCGGGTCTTTGCCAGCTTCGGTTTCGAGAAAGCCGAGCGTCTTGAATGTCTGCTTCATATGGCCTGAGAGCGGTGCCTGCAGCATGATCGGCTTCTTGTTGGCGCGCGGCACGACGAGCGCGCGGGCGTGCAGGTGCAGGCCTTTCGCCACGCCTTGCGGCACTTCGCGATTGGTCACGTACTTGTCGTCGCCGAGGATCGACGTGCCAATCTCATGCATATGGAAGCGCAGCTGGTGCATCCGGCCCGTCTGTGGGCGCAGCGCAACCCATGCCGCTTTCTGGGCGGCCTGCGAGACGGTGAAATAATCAGTGATGGCGTGGCGCGCACCTTCATGGTTCTGCGCCGCCTGCACCATGCGTTCACGGCCTTCCGGCCCCTGCCCTTTCGCCATCCAGCAGCGGACCTGCCCGGCGGGCGGCTTCGGGACGCCAACCGTCACCGCCCAGTAGACTTTCGCCATATCGCGTGAACGGAAGAGATCACCAAGGCGTGCCGCAGCCGCCGGGTGTTTCGCGATAAGCAGCAGGCCGGACGTTTCCTTGTCGAGACGGTGGACCAGTTTCGGGCGGTATTCCCCATCGGTCAGCGCATCGAGCATCCCGTCAATATGGCGCCCGCCCTGCTTGGTTCCGCCCTGTACGGCAAGACCGGCTGGCTTGTTCAGCGCGAACATCTCATCGTCTTCGTAGAGCACCATCTCGCGCATGAAATCCTGATCGCGCGAGGTGACTTTCCCCGGCTTGTAGGATTCCTTTTCCGCTGCCGATTGCTGGTGGATCGGTGGTAGGCGCACGACCATACCGGCATCAAGGCGCGTATTGGCCTTGGCACGAGAGCCGTCGACCCGGATCTGGCCAGAGCGCAGCAGCTTCTCCAGCTGGCCTTGCGTCACCTGCAGGCGGCGCTTCACCCAGCGGTCGAGGCGTACGCCTTCTTCCTTCGGGCTGACGGTTTCGTTGATAACTTGCTGGTTCATGCGAAAAGCTTTCTCATCACCATCATGCCAAGCAGCACGAGGCCAAGACCAAGGACAACAGATGCGCTGGCATAGACAAAAGCCCTGCCCCACTGGTCTTCCTGCACGAAGCGGGCAACCTCGAGCGAAAAGGCGGAAAAAGTGGTGAAGCCGCCCAGTACGCCCGTCGCCAGGAAAAGACGCGTCTCCTGACCACCCGCAACCGTCTCACCCCGGAAGGCAAGATAACCGATCAGCAGGCCCATCAACAGGCTACCCAGCAAGTTGACGAAAAACGTCGCCCACGGCCAGCCGGTGACGCCCATGCGCAGCGTGGCGAGGCTTGCGCCATGCCGCAAGCTCGCTCCGATCGCACCGCCAAGGGCCACATAGAGAAATCCGTTCATGGCGCCGCTTTACTGCGAATGGCGTCGAAACGATAGACCCGCTCACATTCAGGCTGACCGGACTGTCATGTCTGGCTGACGCGGCGTCGCATCTTGCCAGTGATCTGATCACCGATAGGCTATCTGCCAACCAGCGTCCAAAAAGAGACGGCGGGAGGAAAACATGACCTATGACCTGATTATTGTCGGGGGCGGCATTGGTGGCTCCGCACTGGCTGCAACAATGGCCCGCGCCGGAAAATCAGTCCTGCTACTGGAAAAATCCACCGAGTATGAAGACCGGGTGCGCGGCGAGTGGATCGCGCCTTGGGGTGTTGTCGAGGTTCAGCGCCTTGGTCTTTACCAACTCCTGAAGGACGCAGGCGGCCATCATATCGTCCAGCATGTGACTTATGATGAAAGCCGCGCGCCAGATGCTGCCGAGGAAGGCTTCCTGCCGCTTGGCATCTTCGCTGAGGGCGTGCCCGGCCCGCTCACCATAGGCCACCCGAAACATTGCAGAACCCTGTTTGACGAAGCGCTCCGGGCCGGGGCCACAGCCCTGCGCGGCGTGTCGGTTACGGATATCCGGCTCGGCGCGTCGCCCAGCGTGACCTATGAACTGGACGGAACCGTACACACTGACAGCGCGACCCTTGTTGTCGGTGCAGAGGGGCGCATGTCGCCGACCCGCAAGGCCGCAGGCGTCACGCTTCACCAGGACAAGCCGCATCACTGGTTCGCGGGCCTGCTCGTTGATGATGTCCATGGCTGGGACGAGACCCGTCAGGCAATCGGCACCGAAGACCGATTTGGCTTCCTGGCCTTTCCTCAGGGAGGCAACAGGGTGCGCGTCTATGGTGGCTATGCGCTGGACGAGAAAGGCCGGTTCGCCGGAGAGGATGGCGCCCGCCGCTTCCTTGACGCGTTTCGTATGCGCTCGGCTCCGCACAATGAAGCCCTTGCCGCAGGTACGCCGGCCGGGCCACTCTTTTCCTATTTCAACAATGATAGCTGGACCGACGAGCCCTTCACCGAAGGCTGTGTCCTGATCGGTGACGCCGCCGGCTGGAATGACCCGATCAACGGGCTCGGCCTGTCCATCACCTATCGCGACGTGCGCATCGTCTCGGATATATTGAAAGAAACGCCGGCTGGTACGACGCCTGACTTCCGTCCCTATGCCGACGAACGGGCCGAACGAATGCGGCGTCTGCGCTTTGCCGGCCACCTTCAGGCTGCGCTCGATATGGAATTCGGACCAGAAGCCCGCGCCCGCCGCAAAAGCTATCATGAGCGCAGCATGGCAGACCCGAGCCTTGGCCTGCACGGCGTCGCCATAATGGGCGGGCCGGAAAGCGTGCCAGCAGAGATTTATACCGAGGCCCATAAAGCGAGGGTGTTGCAAGGATGAGCCCAATGGATATCGAACGCTTCAACTCAGACTGGCTGGACGCCTGGACGTGCAAGGATGTCGAGCGGCTTGTCGGCTTCTACAGCGCTGACACGCTCTACAAGGATCCGCAGACAACCGCCGGCATCGAAGGCCGCGACGCGCTGCGGGACTATCTTACAACGCTGTTCGGCTCGACCCCGCCAATGACCTACACTCCGGAACAGGTCTGGCAGGTTCAGGGCGGGTTTTGCGGGCGCTGGTACTGCGACATTGGCGACGGCGGCAAGGACGGCAAGCTGCGCGGCTTTGACCTCGTGCTGCTCGAGAACAGCCTGATCAAGCACAATGAAGTCTATGTGCACGCTTTGGGTGAGACACCCGCATGACGCCGGACATTCGAAACTGGAAGGATATTGATGCGGCGTGGCTGAGCGCGGCGCTACAGGCGGGCGGCATAGACGCCACCATTGCGCGCTTCGAGGCTGGCAGGGTCGGCACAGGCCAGATCGGGGACTGCGTACGCTTCAGGCTGGAGTACAGTGATGCTGCGCCAAATGCGCCTTCAACCATGGTCGGCAAGTTTCCCGCAGAAGGGGCGGAAAGCCGCGCAGCAGGCGTCCAGCTCGGCAATTACCACCGCGAGGTAAAGTTCTACCAGTTGCTGCAACCCGGCGCGCGCATCTCCACGCCCCATTGCTATTTTACCGATGTCGATGAGGACACGCACGATTTCGTCCTGATGATGCAGGACATGTCGCCCGCCGAGCAGGGCGACCAGCTTGCGGGGGTCAGTCTCCAGGAGTTGAATCACGTGCTCAAGGAAGCGGCAAAACTTCATTCGGCGTTCTGGCAGGACGACACGCTTGATCAGCATGCATGGGTTTCGGGCACAACCAACGCCCCCAACCCGATCGAACCGGCCGTCGTCGCAGGGCTCTGGGATGGTTTCAAGGCAAGATATGGCAACCGGATCACGCCCCTCGCGATGCATGTCGGCGACACAATGAGCCGGAATCTGGAAGCTTATGAAGGCCTGCGCAGCGGACCGCGCTGCCTGATCCATTCGGATTTCAGGCCCGACAACATGCTGTTCGACCTTTCAGACACCGACAAGCCTGTGACCGTGGTCGATTGGCAGAGTTTCGGCTATGGCGCCGGCGGCGCAGATGTCGGCTATTTCATCGCCGGTGCCATAGATCCCGAGACACGCCGGACCCGCGAAAGCGAACTGATTGACCTTTACCTCTCCGACATGTCGCAGCTCGGCGTCAGCAACTATGCCCGCACTGACTTCATGCGCCACTATGTAGCCGGGGCGTACCAGCACTTCCTGACAGCATTCTTTGCAGCGATGCTTGTCACACAGACCGAGCGCGGCGACGACATGTTCTTTCGCATGATCGAAGGTGCAGTGGACCTTATCTCGGATCACGACGCTCTCGACTGGTTTGGCTAGGTCCGGGTGCAACCGGGCTTTTCCTCAGGCGTATGTGACATAGCTTCCAGGTTTGATGTCCAGCGCTTCAGAAAGGCCCGCCATGTATTCCTCATTTTTCCGCTCCGCCCTTATCTCAACGTCTATTGCAGCCATGGCCGCATGCGCGACAGCGCAGTCTTCAGACCCGATGGGTGTGACCGGGTCTGAAGGCACGGCGCTGACCGCGACACCGCTGGAGACGTTTGACAGTGCCTGGGCCATGACCTTCCTGCCCGATGGCCATGCCGTCGTGACCGAAAAGGGCGGCACGATCTGGCTGCTCGGCGCGGATGGCAAGAAGCTTGGCGAGGTCACCGGAGGCCCGGATGTCGAGGCACGCGGCCAGGGCGGGCTCGGCGATATTATCGCGCACCCGGATTTCGCGTCGAATGGCACGGTCTTCCTGTCCTATGTCGAGCGCGACGCGGAGGATGACAGCCTCAGCGGCGCCGTGGTTGAGCGCGCGACGCTGAATGTGACGGAGACTGGTGGCACCCTCACGGACCGCGTGCGCATCTGGGAGCAATCACAGAAAGTGCCCGGCAATGGCCATTACAGCCACCGCATCGCTGTCGCGCCCGATGGCAATCTCATCATCACGTCCGGCGAACGCCAGAAATTCAGCCCGGCGCAGAACATGGACCTCAATCTCGGCAAGACGATCCGCGTTACGATGGAGGGTAAACCGCTCGAAGATAACCCCTTCTATGGCAGCGGCGGCGTCGCCGATACAATCTGGACGCTCGGCCACCGCAATATGCTGGGCGTGGCCTTTGATGCAGACGGCCAGCTCTGGGTGCATGAGATGGGCCCGAAGGGCGGCGACGAGTTGAACCTCATCATCAAAGGCGAGAATTACGGCTACCCGCTGGTTTCCAATGGCGAGCACTATGACGGCAAGAAATTCCCGGCCTCGCATGACGACGATCCACGCTATGAAAATCCAGCTATTTCATGGACGCCGGTGATCAGCCCAGCGGGTCTTGTCATCTATGATGGCGACATGTTCGCCGACTGGCAGGGTGATGCCTTCATCGGCGGCCTTTCGTCGAAAGCGCTGATCCGTGTCGAATTCCAGCAGACCCCGCTCGATAATCAGGGCGCGGGCGGCGCATCCGAGGTCATGGAGACCACAGCAACGGAAGCTGAGCGCTATGAATGGGACAAGCGCATCCGGGAAGTCGAGCAAGGCCCGGATGGCGCGATCTATGTTCTCGAAGACGAAGCGGGTGGCCGTCTCATCAAACTCACACCGCAGGACGACACCTGATCCTCAAACGGGCAAGCCATGCTGCCGGCCGACAGCGATGAAATCGTCCGGCAGCGGCGCCTCAAGTTTGAGATCGTGTCCGTCGGGATGGGCGATTTCGAGCGAGGCAGCATGTAGCATCAGGCGCGGCGCTGAGAGCGCGCCAGCCCCGTAAATCCTGTCTCCCAGGATCGGGCATCCAAGCCCGGCCATATGGGCCCGGATCTGGTGCATCCGGCCGGTTACAGGCGTGGCTTCGACCAGGGCATGAATGCCGGACCGCGCAAGAATGCGCCAGCCGGTTTCAGCCTTCTGCGCCCCTCGTTGGCCAGCGTCCGCCACCACCATCCGCTCGCGTCCGCCACGGTCTGACGGGACTTTTCTGAGCGACGTCTGGTCGATGCCCTCGTCTTCAGGAGGCAAGGCACCCGACACCACGGCGAGATAGGTCTTGCGGACACGGCGGCTGGCGAAGGCTTCGGACAAGGCAGCCGCAGCAGGCTGCGTACGCGCCACGATCAGGACGCCCGATGTACCGGAATCAATACGATGAACGAGCCGCGGCCGTTTGCCATTCGATCTGGCGAAAGCCCACAACATGAAGTCCACTGACTGGCCGCGCCCGCCAGCCGTCTGCACCGCTAGCCCGGACGGTTTGTTGAACGCAAGCACCTGCGCATCTTCATGGATCAGGAGCGAGCGGATGAGCGCCGCGTCTTCTGTCCTGATATCGGGAATGGGCCGGTTGCGGGTCACATCAACGCTCTTAGCCAGCACGGCATCTATGCGCAATCTTCCCCGTCACCGGCGCCTTTTACCCAAAGAAAAAAGGGCGGTCCGAAGACCGCCCTTCCCTATTGTGTGCATTGGGGTCGTAAGACTTAGAAGTCGAACGTTGCGCCCATGAAGACATACCGGCCCAGCGCGTCATAGACTTGCGGGTAGGTGTTGCCGTTGCCTGGCGCCGTACCAACGACGGAGGACAATGGCGGATCTTCGTCCAGGATGTTGTTGACACCGAGGCGAACCGAGACGTTCTCGAGCAGCTGGTAGCGGCCGGAGAGGTCAAAATAGTTCTGGGCGTCAAGCGTCCCGTTGATGCCGGAACCATCGGTGCCGAACAGGGTGACTTCGTCGTAGAAGCGCCACGTACCGGTGATGGCCCATGCTTCCTGCGACCAGGTTGCGCTGGTCTTGGCACGGAATTCCGGGTTGGCACCCGAACCGAAGTTCGACTGACAGCTGCCGCCATAGAGGCCAGCACAATCAAACTTGCCACCAACTGCAACGTCTGGAAGCGGCTGGACTTCGAGGCTTTCGAGCCACGTACCAACGAAGTTCACATCAAAGATACCGATGTTGCCTGCGTCGTAGACGTAGTTCGCAAGAACGTCGACACCGCTGGTCGAGATCTGACCGGTGTTGATGTTCGTTGCCGTGATGAAGCCGGTCTGGTTGAGCCAGAGCGTGCCACCGGCACCGCGATTGATGAGCGAACAGAAGAACGCGTCACCGGACAGACCACACTGCTCGAGTGCGAGGTCTTGCGGCACGGTATTGATGTAATCCTCAACGGTGATGTCGAAGTAATCGACTGAAACCGTCAGGTTCTCAATGAAGCGCGGCGTTGCAACGAAGCCGAACGTGTAGGTGTCCGAGGACTCTGGTTCGAGGTCCGGATTACCACCTGTCAGCGTGTTGAACTGACCAGCCGTGTTGTCCAGGATGTTGCCATACTGGGCAGCCGTCACACCGGTGTTCGCACACTGTGCGGCGGTGAAGGTCGGGTTCGCACCGGCACATGGGTCGTAATTACCATTGTCACCAGCCGTGAGATCGAACAGGCCGATGCTCTGAGAAGCAAACAGTTCAAACACGTTGGCGGCACGAACAGCACGCTGGTAAGATCCGCGGAAACGGATGTCTTCAGTCGGCGCATAGTCAATGCCGACTTTGTAGGCGTCAGCGTCAACTTCGTCATAGAACGACTTACGATAAGCAAGGTCGAAACCGAACGTCTCGATGCCAGGACGATCCTGGATCAGCGGAACGTTAAGCTCACCGAAGACGTCAACCACGTTCTGCGCACCGCTAAGTGCTGTGGTTGGGCCGCCCTGGCCTGCACCGTCGCCGGTCAGGAAGCCAACGTCTGGCTGCGAGTTGATTGTGTCACGGCGATATTCAGCACCGAGAGCGAAGCCAGGAGCGTCAGCAGCCATCGGGCTCTGGATACCCCATTCTCCCATTGAACCGAAGACACGAGCGTTCAGCACAGTCTGGGTGGTTTCGCCGTCACGCAGAAGCGGCACGGTCACATAGTCGAAAGCACCGTTGCTGACCGGCTGACCGGAATAGATGTCCAGCGGGATACAGGCCGGGTCATCATTGGTCGGATCGGCATCAACATTGACGTTACAGACAATATTGCCGTTGCCGTCGTCGACAGCGTAAAGCGCCTTCGAAACGCGAGCGATCGAGAGGTCGTTATTGTAGGTATCTGCACGGTGGACATTGGCGTAGCTCGCCGAGATGTCATAGCCGATGCCGGTGTCCTGAAGGTCACCGCGGATACCGAACACACCGCGCCATGTGGTGTGGCGGATGTCCTGGTTACGGGCACCAGCTTCAACAGCACGGCGAAGCGAAAGGACGCCAGGCGCGATGCCATCAGGCGCAAGTGCCGCACGGTCAGGCAGGCCATCGAATTCCGGGATCGGATTGCCATTAGCGTCCAGGATCTGGTCGCCATTTGCGTCTTCTTGAAAGAAGAGCTGGCCGTCTGCAATCTCGCCGCACAGGAAGTCGACCTGTTGAGCGGAGAGGAACGGGTTATCACAGTTGATACCGCCGGAATCACCATTGACACCAAGACCGAAGACGCCCGATGGAGCGATCCGCGAATTGGTACGGTTATCCATGAACATCAGTTCGGTATAACCTTCGATGTTATCCGTGATGTCGTAACGGCCGAAGAGACCGAAATTGTAACGCTCGTTCGGGCGCTGGAAGTGGTTGAACGGGTTGAAGTTGAACGTGTCGGTAACGCCGTCACGTGCAATGAATTCGCCCGAACCATCAGGATTGACGCGTGCAGAACCGCCGGTCGGGAAAGCATAGTCTCGTGGCAGTGTCGTTGCAGCGAGGTTGGTGAATTCGTTGGTGCTCGAACCCGAGCAGGTAAATTCCTGACCGCTATTACGTGTGCCGAGGGCACACTGTGCATAGTCACGGTCGCCCTGCAGGACTTCCTTGGTGTTCTGATAGCCAGCAAAGCCCATCAGGTGGCCACGGCCATTGTCGAACTGGCCGCCGAACATGGCGGTCACGTCAACGGCTTCACCGTCGACCGTGCTGCCGGAAGGCACGCTGAACTGATTAGGGTTGACGCCCTGGAACTCTTTCAGGAGGCCCTGAAGCTCGCCATCATTGTTGTGCTGGTAGAAGGAGTAGTTCGAATCGATGCGAACACCTTCGAACTCATCGTCCAGCACGAAGTTGACAACGCCGGACACAGCATCCGAACCGTAGGTCGCCGAAGCACCACCGGTCAGCACGTCGACGCGCTTGACGAGTTGCGACGGCACGAAGTTGATGTCAGCAGCTGGCGTGTTCAGCGAGCCGTAAGGCAGGCGGCGGCCGTTCAGAAGGACCAGCGTACGCTCGGAGCCGAGACCACGCAGGTTGACTGAAGCGGTACCCGTTGAGCCGTTTGCAAGGTTGGAGCCCTGAGCACCAAACGCTTGCGGCAGAGTGTTGACGATATCTTCTGCGCGCAATGTACCGCGGCTGGCGAAGTCTTCAGCACCGATTTCCGTAACTGGGCTGGTCTCGACCATATTGCCCGTTTGCGGAATCAGTGAGCCGGTAACGACCACTGTTTGCTGGCGCGAAACTTCATCTTCAGTCACTGAAGCTGCTGGCGTATCGACGCGCTCGACATCGTCCTGCGCGATGGCTGGCGCAGCGAGCATCGTCATGGCCACGCCTGCGAAAACCGCAGACGAAAGCAGATGTCTTTTGAGTGTATTCCCGTTCACTTTGGAACCTCCACAGTACTTTAATAAAAACTTATTCACATTAACGTTTGTTAACGAAATAATATTTCCGCCACTACAGAAAAGCGGCACTATTTAACCCTAGAGGGAGTGGAATTACACGGTCAATTCAAAGTGACAGAACTGTGACGCGATCTTGGCAAAGTGTTGCGGAGTTGCCTCACAATAGGGGCAATTCAAACCAATCCATTCATTCTTAGACAGTAAATGCGCTCGTAAGGAGTACGCCGATCACGAGAAACGCGATTCCTATTCCCCAGGAAACCTGCAACAGGAAGAAGCGCAGAATGCTCATGATCGTGTTTGATCCGTATGCATTTCGCAGGCTGAGCGTCACGTAAATTGGCATGATCAGGAAGAATAGCGTGACGGCCCACTGGCCGATTACCAAAGACAGGATCATCGCGCACGTCGCGCTGATATACATCCATGAATGCACATGCAGTGCGTGGATCGCATGATCATAGACATAGATCCGGCGGCGCCAGACGTGCAGGATCGCGAAAGTAAGCACGGTCAGTGGTACCAGCAGCAGGCTCAGCCTCGGTGTCCAGGTTTCGATCGCCGACATGAAGAGTTTGGGATTCGCCTGAATGGCCTCGAAGCGGTCGATCACCAGTTCCTCGGAGCCCGGCCCCGGACCATCCGGCGCCTCACCGTCATTCGCCTCGGTCTCCGCGTCGCCACCAAGCGGCCCGCGGCGCGTCTCACGAATCGTTTCGATCAGTCGCTCTGTATTGATTGTGCCGTCAGCGGCAATGATTTCCGCCTGAATGGCCGCGAGCTGCTCTTCGGTCAGCTCATCATCAGCAAGCGTTACATCGGCGCGAACGAGATCATCCAGCCAGCTTACCTGATGAAGGAAGGTGAACCCCACCAGGTAGAAGACAAGGCTCGACAGAAGGAACAGCCGAAACGGCGGCACGTAACGCGCCCGCTTGCCCGCGATATAATGCTTTGTCAGCGCCCCCGGACGAAACAACAGGAGCGGCAATGTCCGGCTGATCCGGCTGTCAAATGCGAATGCATCGGAGAAGCTGTCGACAATCAGGCCCAGGAACGGGCGATGAAAACTGGAAGCCAGCTGCCCGCAGGCCGGGCAATGGCGCCGATCAACCATGACGCCGCAATTGCGGCAGGGCTGACCGCTAAGATCAGCCTTGCCGCCCTCGCCAAGCCCGCCAAGTGCGGCCGCCCCGGCTGTTTCCATCTCTGCACTCATCGGCTCCCCCCAACCGTCTGCACAACTCCGGTCCTGCTATTCGGCGCCGGTATCGTCTACCGCCGCAGCAGTCGCCGCCTCATCGGCCCGGCACAGCCAGCGTGAGCTGTGATTGTCCTGGGCATTTTCTTCCCATCCCGTCAGGGTTGGATCAACGAGGTTCTTCGTGACCTGCACCCACATCGGCGTGATCGGATAATCCTCAAGCATCAGTTTTTCAGCTTCGGCGAAGATCCCGGCGCGCGCCTGAAGGTCGCGCGTCTGGCTCGCCTGTTGCAGCAGGGCGTCATATTCGGGGCTGGAATAGCGACCATAATTCTGCTGGCCCGTGGTCGAATCCAGCAGGTAGAGGAAGTTGATCGGATCATCGAAATCCGCGACCCAGGCCCCGTCCGCCACTTCGAAATCACTCTGGCGCAGGCGTGCATACAGCACCTTGGTATCCTGGCGCAGGATCTCCGCATTCACCCATGGCGCGATTTCGTTCCAGTTGGCCTGCGCGACGGGCGCGGCCTTGGGATTGTCATCGGTGGAGCGGTGAATGAACTCGAAGCTCAGCGGGTTGCCCGGGCCAAAGCCGGCCTCCTCAAGCAGTGACCTGGCTTCGGCCAGACGGTCTTCACGGCTCATGTCGGCGAAGCTGACTTCAGGCCGGTCAACGTCGTAATTGCTTATCTTTGGCGGCACGAAAGAGTAGGCTGGGACATAACCTGGCGTGAGCACCTTGTTGACGATGAATTCCCGATCGAGTGCCAAGGCCAGCGCCTTGCGTACGCGCACATCGTCAAATGGGGCCTGGCTGGAATTCAGTGTCCAATAGGTCGTTATAAGACCCGGCGTCGTGCGGACCCAGCCGGGGAAACGCTTTTCGAGTTCCTCGACCCGGCCGCCGTCAAACCCGTTATTGATATCGAGATCGCCCGCTTCGATCTTGCGCTCCACCGCGGCCGCATCTTCCAGTTCGAAATAGGCCACGCGGTCAAAGCAGACCGTATCGGCTTCCATGAAATTCGGGTTCTTTTCGGAGACGAGCTGATCGCCGGTCCGCCAGTAGGCCAGCTTGTAAGGCCCGTTCACCTGAATGTTTTCAGGCTGGATCCATGCTTCACCGAACGCTTCAACCACATGCTTGGGCACCGGATAGGTCGTATAGTGAGTCAACAGCCCGAGCAGGTAGGGTGCCGGCTCGTTCAGCGTAATCTCAAACGTATAATCGTCGACAGCGCGTACGCCCAGTTCCTCTGGTGGCAAATCGCCCGAATTCACTTCAGCGGCATTTTTCACGATATAGAGCAGCGAGGAGTATTGCGAGGCCAGCGCCGGATCCTGGATGCGGCGGAACGCAAAAACGAAATCTTCTGCCGTCAGCGGCTCGCCATCCGACCAGACGGTTTCCTTCAGCTTGAAGGTCCAGGTCAGGCCGTCTTCGCTCACGCTCCAGCTCTCGGCAACGCCCGGAATAGGCTCATTGTCGGCAGCAGACTGCATCAGCCCGATAAACATGTCGGAGATCACGATGTTCTCCCACTTGGCCGAAGACCGGTGCGGATCAAGCGTGTCGACCTTGGCGGATATCCCGCGGCGGAGGACTTTGGCATCGTCATCAGATGCCGATCCGCCACCGCCGCAAGCTGCGAGCGTCAGGAGAAGGCCGGCAGAGGCGGCGCCGAGCAGTGAAGTCTTCAGTGATTTCATCATATGTTTCCGTGACTTTCCCTAAGTGTCAGGTCTCGTCATAGTGTTTCAGACGCGCGCGCTCTTGGGAAGAGAGTGTGGCAGAGTTGAGCCGTAGAGGAACACGATGAAGTATATTTTGCTCGGATGTGGCCTGATGATGGGCATGAGCGCCCCCGCCTCGGCCCAGGAGGCCTCAGCGCCTGAAACTGTATCCACTGCAACGGTCTATGCCTGCGCTGACCTGGCAGACGATACCGATCGTCTCGCCTGTTACGACAATGCGGTCGGGCGCCTGAAAGCCGCAGAGGAAACCGGCGATGTAATGACGGTCACGCGTCAGGAAGCCGAAGAGGTCAAACGCGAGTCCTTTGGCTTCTCCCTGCCAAGCCTTCCAAAAATGTTCACGGGCGGCAACGAAAAGGGCGACGGGATAGATGAAGTCACGCTGCCAGTGGCCAGCATCACACGCTCAGCGACGGGCGGCTTCCTTGTCTCTCTTGAGAACGGGCAGGTCTGGGAGCAGATCGATTCGAAGTCAGTCTATTATTCCGAAAAGGCCGGGGTCGACACGGTTACAATCAAGTCTGCCGCGCTCGACAGTTTCCGTATGCAGTTCGACAAGGGCAGCTTCTTCCGCGTCCGCCGCATCCGCTAGGCGTCTTGCCTCCAACGAAAAAGCCGCCAGCAAACACTGGCGGCTTTTATCTGTTCCGGAAGGTCGAAAACCTAGTATTTGACCGAGCAGCCATATGGCTTCGAAGACGCAACCTCGACAGGCTCTCCAGCTTCCAGTGCCGTCAGCGCAGCCCGGACATAATTCTCGGCCGTCTCGATATCTTCGACACGCGCAGAGCGGATGGAATCGATCGCACCAGCATAGGCAATCTCGCTGTCCGGCTCGATGACGAACATGTGCGGCGTGGTCTTGGCTTCATAGAGGCGCCCGATCTCACCTTCAGGATCAAGGATGACATGGGTCGGCGAAGCGCCGCGGCCGGCATTGATGGCATCGGCGCCTGCTCCGTCAACATGGCCCTGCTTGCCGGGCGCCGAAGAAATGATCTGCAGCCAGACAACATCGTCCTCGGCAGTTTCACCCTGCAGGGTCTGCATGTTCAGGGGCGGTTCGGCATAGTGTTTCTGCACGAAGGGGCAGCCATCATTTGTCCACTCAAGGACAACGGTCTTGCCAGCAAAGTCCGCCAGCGAAATCTCTTCGCCCTGGCTGGTCGTGCCCGTAAAATCAGGTGCCATGGTGCCCGGCTCTGCGGCTGGGCTGGCATTTGCAGAGAAAGCGATCAGCGCGCCGGCACTCAGCGCCACGGCTGCGGCCATGCCTGAAGCGAGGCCAAGATTACGTCCTGTGATGTTCAACATATCCAGTCTCCGTCTTGTCAGTTGAGCGAGACGGTGTCGAACGCCTCGAATTTACGTTTCATCATGCCGGGATTGAGGAGCGTCGGCAGGATCTCCGGCTCATTCGCGCCCGGTGCATAAAGAAGATACATCGGAACGCCCGGACTTCCACGTTTTTTCAATTCTGCCGCAATCGCGTCGTCTGGCCTAGTGAAATCCGCGACGAGGAAGCTCACATTTGCGTCAGCCATGGCGCCCAGCACATCGGCGCGCGTCAGCGTCGAACGCTTGTTGACCTGGCAGGTGGCGCACCAGCTGGCTGTAAAATCGACGAAAATGCCTTTGCCTTCAGCCTGTAATTCAGCCACCCGCTCGGGTGACCAGGCTTCAGTCGTGACGCTGGCATAGGATTCCGAGGCGCCCTCTTTCGGCGCGTCCTGCAGGCCAGACATGATGGGCCAGCCAATAGCAAACAGGCTGAGCGCTGCACCAAGGGCCAGGACCGGCGTCCGCAACTTGCCGCCCGACACGCTCATCAACCATACGCCGAATGCCAGGATCACGGCCCCGAACGCGGTGGCGCCGGCCGCCGGATGGTTGCCGAGTACGGTAATCAGCCAGGCGGCCGTCAGGAACATGGGGAAGGCGAAAGCCTGCTTCAGCCGCTCCATCCAGACGCCCGGCTTGGGCAGGGCTTTATGCAGGCCGGGAATATAGCTGAGCACAAGGAATGGCAGCGCAAGGCCGAAACCGAGCACAAGGAAAACCGCCATCACTACCGGCCAGGGCTTGTCCAGCACCGCGCCAAGGGCAACGCCGACAAAAGGGCCGACGCAGGGCGCGCCCACCACTGCCGCCAGAACGCCGGTGAAGAACGCGCCCGTGCTGCCCCGCCTTGCGGCGAGGCCCGAGCCGACATTCTGGACCGACGTACCAAGATGGAAAACGCCGAGCAGCCACAGACCGATCAGCACCATAACCAGGGCAAGTCCGGCAACCACCGCCGGGTATTGCAGCTGGAAGCCAAGGCTGACGAACTGGCCAGCCGCTCGCAGGACAAGGAAGACAAGCGCCGTCGCCGCAAAGGAGATGAGCACGCCAATCGTGTACCAGATGCCATGCGCCCGCAGCTCGCCCTGATGCCCGCTGGAAGCGGCCTGCACCATACCGATCGCCTTGATCGACAGGACCGGCAGAACGCATGGCATGAGGTTCAGGATCAGGCCCCCAAGCAGCGCAATCGACAGGAGGACAACCAGGTTGGTGCCGCCAGCGCCGGATGGGCTGCGCGAGGACGATCCGGCAATGCCGGTCGTACCGTCCAGCGCAGCGCCCTGCTCCGCGCTGATATTGACCGCGACCGTCTCGCCCGCATCTGTGTCGATCCGGACGATCCCTGCAAATGTATCAGGCAGCGCGTCGCTGGCCGGCATCAGGCGCAAACGCACACCTGACGGGCCAAACTCCACCGGCTGGTCGGCTGCATGCACGATGTCATGGCTTTCAGGAAAGAAACGCGCTGTCCCTTTCAGGCCTGCAAGCTGATCGCCTGTGACCGAAAGAATCCACGCATCGCCATCATCCGTCAGGCGGGCGGCACCTTCAAGCTCTGGCGGGACATCCCCCAGCGCGCCGGCAATCAGCTCAGCGCCAGCCATGTCCGGCTGCTGCGTTTCGCCTATGTCGACAAACAGGCTGACATCAACAGATTCCGGGATGCAGATATCATCGCAGATGAGATAATCCACCGTGCCGCCAAAGCGAAGCGCATCGGTCGCGTCAGCCGGAATTTCGACGGGGAATGGCAGGACGACCGCGTCGTCATAGCCATAATCCATGATTTCGCCTTCGACGACGGCAATTTCGTGCGGGACGGGCCATGAAATCTCGCCAAATTGCGAAGCCTCGAGGCTGGTCTCTTCATCCCAGAGCATTTCCGGCGGAATGCCGGCATCGCCAGCGTTCAGCCAGTAGATGTGCCAGTCCGGGTCCATCTCGAAGCTCAGCCCCAGCCACACGGTTTCTCCGGGGATGGCTACTTCGCGTTCGCTGATCAGGTCGACGCGGGCATGCCCGCCATCCACAGGTTCCGCGAAGGCCGCGATTGTGGCGGAGCAGGCGATCAGGGCCGCCGCGAAGACTTTTATCAAGAGGTTCATGAGGCCCTTTATATGCCAGACAGTTTAGCGTTTTGCGTAAGCCATATGGCGGATTTCGGCGGTTTGTGAACCACCTCTCCAAAACGTGAGCATCCGGCGCAGCAAAAAAGCGGCCAGGAGGCCTGACCGCTTTTTCCGTATTTCGTCTTTAATGCGGACTAGATCTGCAAGCCCGGTCCAGCTGAACCGCCTTGCGGCTGCGGAGCCTGCGAGCGGGCTGCCCGGTTGATCACGCGTGACCAGTTCAGCAGCGACATCGAGTGCGCCGCGCAAGCGGACAGTGAGCCGTTGCGCTGCAATTCACCCAGCTTTTCGTCCGGCAGGGCTTTCAGCTTCTCTTCATCAACGGCCCAGTATTCAGCGACCGTCTGCACCGGGCCGGATTCCTTGCCCTGCGCATCGCGCGGCTGGAAAGTGGTCGAGCGTTGTACCAGCAGGCCAAGCGCGTCGATTGCCTTCACGAACTCAACGGTCGTGCGGCGCTGGCGCTCGAATTCCTGGCAGAACTGCATGGCATTGTTGGTGTATTCCGTTGGCTGTCCATTCTCGAAGAACGGCACGTCCGGCTGGTTGCTGACCATTTCCGCATCACGGTCGACACAGAGCAGAAGGCGTTCCTGCTTTTCGTCATTCGCGAAGACGAATGGATAGCGGCGCGCAAAGGCCGGGACGTAGAAATCGGGATCGACAATGCCGTCCTTGACGTAGAGGTTTTCGTCCGAGCGGATACCCATGGCACCGATCGGCGTCTTTTCATTGCCGACAAAAATGATCGGATAGGACGTTGCCGCGAGCGCGAATTCATTCACGGTCAGCGGGACAGCGTGCGCCTTGCCAAGAAACGCGAATGGCCGTTCGATCTGCTTCAAGCCAAGACCACCATGTTTTTCGGCGGAAAGCGGTTGAGGATTGCTATAGAAGAGCACTTGCCCGCTAAGCGGCGCTTGCTGTGCTGGCTGGGTATTTTCCACGGGAAGACTCCTGTTAATTAACGGGCGCGGTTTACCGGATATGCCAAGTGGCCACAACCGCTCAACAGCCTTTATAATGTGGGTGTGACAGAGGTGTCATGAAACGTGTGACGGAAATGGAATATACTGCATGAAACGCCTCGATCAGATCCATGCATTCACCCTCCTTTCGATCAGCCTGCTCGTCAGCGCCTGCGGCCCGGCCGTAAACGAAGACGGCATTGCACGTAGCACCGTGCAGGAGATCGACCGTACCTTCCAGGATACCGCCCGCGCCGAACTGGCCCTGTCCCCTGAAACCGCAACGCGGCTTGGCCTCGAAGAGCGCACCCTTCGCCAGACTTTCAATGACCTGCTCGACGACCGCTCGCAGGCCCGCTTCGAGCGCACCCGCCTGCTGCGCCTCGAACTGAGTGACCGCCTGAACCGCCTGCCCGACATCCCGGATGACAGCCGGCTGGCCCGCCATCTCGACATCATCCGCAACCAGTACAAGGTACTGACCCGTCTCGAGGCTTACGGCTTCGGGCGATACGAACCCGGGCTTGCGCGTCCATACGCAGTAGACCAGCTCAGCGGTGCCTGGATAAACGTGCCGGACCTCCTGATCGCCAGCCAGCCCCTCAGCTCGCATGCGGACGCGGAGGACTACCTCAAGCGCCTTGCTGCCCTGCCCGGCGCCATTGCAGATGAACGGCGCCGGCTCATGTCGGATGCGGCGAATGGTATTGTCCCACCCCGCTTCGTGCTCGACCTTCTCGAACAACGTCTTCGCGCTTTTGTCGCCGAGCCGATTGGCACCCACCCGATGATCCAGACATTCGGTACTGTCGTGGGTGGGCTCGATCCGGAACAGGGGCGGCCTGCCAATGAATACCGCGGCGCTGCCACACGTCTGATGCTCGAGGAGGTTCTGCCAGCCTATCGCGATTTTGCCGATGCCGTGGCGGAGCTGAAGGCAGACGCGCCGGAGATGCCCGGCCTGCAGATCGGGGCCGAGACCGAAGTCTATTACCGCGACAGCCTGTCTTTCTACACCCAGCCGGGCGCGGACCCTGATTTCCTCCATCAGCAAGGCTTGCAGGCCGTATCAGACATACTCGCGGAACTGGACGTACAATTTGCGTCACTGGGGCTTGAGGCCGGAACAGTCCAGCAGCGCCTCGCTCTCCTGGTGCCAACAAGCCAGCAGCCTGCGGAGACGACACAAGCGGCACGCGATGCCGTTCTGCGGCAGCTCGAAGACCTCGTCGTGGACGCCGAAGCCGCGCTGCCCGAAATGATCGACAACCCGCCCGGTGATCCGCTGATCGTCACGCGTATGCCGGCCTATAAGGAACGGGCCTTCAGCGGCGCCGTCTATGTTCCGGCCCGCGCCAATGGCACCAGCCCCGGCCTGTTCGAGATCAATCTCGGCCACCTTGAAGACTGGCCGGATTTCGCGCTGCCGACACTTGTCTATCATGAGGGTATTCCCGGTCACCACACCGAGGCCGGTGTCGCCGCCCGGGTCCGTTTGCCGCTGTTGCGACAGATGATGTGGGATACGGCATATGGTGAAGGCTGGGCGGTCTATGCCGAAGACCTGGCCGATGGCGCAGGGCTCTATTCAAATGACCCGCTGGGCCGGATCGGATACCTGCAATCCGTATTGTTTCGCGCCGCGAGGCTGGTTGTCGACACAGGCATCCACGCGAAAGGATGGTCGTACCAGGAGGCCGTGGACTATCTTGTCGAAACGACCGGTCTGCCCCGCGCCTCCATGGAAGAAGAAGTCGCCCGCTATGCCGTCTGGCCCGGCCAGGCCGCTGCCTATTTCAATGGGCGCTACCGAATTATCGACATGCGTGTCCGCGCCGAGGCTGTGCTGGGCGGACGCTTTGACGAGGCTGCCTTCAATGCTGTCCTGCTAGAGGGCGGGCCTCGTCCGCTGTCCATGGTCGAGCAGGATGTCGAAGCCTGGTATGGCGAGCTGCTTCAGAACTGACGCCGTTGCCACGGGCGGCGCTGGCCTGTCGGACATGCAGGGCTTTGGCGTCTCGCGCCAGCCAAGCCTCAGGCCGCAACGCGCATCGGTTCAGGTGCCATGGCGGTTCCGACCGGGAAGACCGGGCTGAGACCGGCTTCAAGATCGGCCATGACGTTCCGGCGGGTTTCGAAAGACGCTTCATCCAGAACGAAAATCGCGCGGGCACCATAGCGTTCGGCATCGAGCTGCGCCCAGAAAGGCTGGACGTCATGCAGGCGCCCTGTCATCTCGACCATGCGAATGATCCGCCAGCCATATGTGTCAGGCGCAGCAAAGAGCGCGACCCCTGCCCGTCTCGCCCAGGCGCTGTCTTCACGTTCCCGGCTGAAGCTGTAGAGATGACCCGAGCGGCCCCGAAAATTGACCTTATCCATAATGTTCTCCTTCCGTTCCCGCCTCATTTATTCCCCATTTGTTCTCTCGCCAAGATTTTTTTGGTAAACAGACTCTTAATTTCCGCATAGCACCTTGAGTTCGTATGGATTCTTTTTCGCTGCCAACACCGCGCGGGCCTTTCCAACCGATTTTCCCCTGCCGTCGCGTCACAAAACCGACATGCCTCTTGCCAAACACGGCATATCTCCCTAAATCGCCTTTTGCTCACCCTGCCTATAAGGGGTGGCGGCGATCCGGGTTTCTTCTCTTTCCGCGCCGGGAAGTCTTGAAATCGGGGCGCTTAGTAACCACTTAATGCTCATATTGAGCAAAAGCGCGGAGGACCGCATCATGGCCAGACTTATCGATTCAGGACCCGGCTGTCCGACCCCGACACCTATACGGGCGGCAAATGCTTCGGAGGCCCGCGGCCTCGTCTATGACGACGCTGTTAAAGCTGAGACCGATGCGCTCTATCCGCTCGTGAAGGATTTCGTGACGCCCATGGAGTGGCCGGCCATTGCCCCGCTCGTGGCCGAGATCAATCGCATCAAGAAAGCCAAGAATGCGGTTATCCTGGCGCACAACTACATGACGCCTGACATCTTCCGCCTCGTTGGCGATTTTCGCGGCGACAGCCTGCAGCTTGCGCGTGAAGCGGCCGAAGTCGATGCCGATATCATCGTCCAGGCCGGCGTGCACTTCATGGCAGAGACCTCGAAAATCCTGGCCCCCGAGAAAACCGTGCTGATCCCGAGCCTTGAGGCTGGCTGTTCGCTCGCTGCCTCGATTACAGGCGCCGATGTCCGGCTGATAAAACAGAAGTACCCGGATTACCCCATCGTGACCTATGTCAACACGACCGCCGATGTGAAAGCCGAGTGCCATATCACCTGCACAAGCTCCAATGCGGCGCAGGTCGTTGAGGCGATCGCGAAGGAATGGAATTCCGACACGGTCATCCTCGTGCCAGACCAGTATCTCGCCAAGAATGTCGCCGCGCAGACCGATATCCGCATCATGACATGGCCCGGTGCCTGCGAAGTGCACGAACTCTTCGACGCTGAAGACGTGAACCAGCTTCGCGAAGCCCATCCCGGCGTTGTCATCCTGGCGCACCCGGAATGCCCGCCAGACGTACTGGAAGCGGCTGATTTTGCCGGCTCCACCGCTGCCCTTGCAAACTATGTGAAGGACAACAGCCCGAACAAGGTCGTGCTTCTCACTGAATGCTCGATGAGTGATAATGTCGCCGCCGAGAACCCAGGTGTGAACTTCGTCCGGCCATGCAATCTCTGCCCGCACATGAAGCGGATCACACTCGAGAACATTCTCGATTGCCTGACAAAGATGAAGCACGTGGTCGAAATCGATGAAGACGTCCGCGTCAAGGCCAAGGCCGCCATCGATGCGATGCTGAACCTGCCAAAGACGGACAAGCCGCTGGCTTTCAAAACCGGCCTCAAACCGATGGACATAGAAGTCATATCTGCCAGCTAGGGTCTTGAAACTGCCGTTTTGACAGGGTTTGCTTCAGGATAGACCACAAAAGACGTCCCCCTCCCGGAGCTTCCTGCCATGCGCCACGCCATTACTGCCTGCCTGATAGCGCTTCTGGTGTTTGCCACGCCTCTGGCTGGCGCAACGGAAGATCGTGATCCCGGTGACATTCTCGGCAACTGGACCTTCCAGACCAAGCCATACCGGGAAGGCCAGTGCCTGATGACAGGGACGATGCGTGTCACCCCGAATGCAGAAGCCGGCGTTTATGACTGTGAGCTGACCGCCGTCGAGATCTGCTCGATGTGGGGCCGCTCGGTCGTGTTGCAGCAATGTTCGGCGCGCCGCTTCGGCAACCAGGTCTCGATCCGGTCTGAAATCGACCAGTTTCTTGAATCCAAGCTGGAGGGGCTCGTCTATGTGCCGGACAATTTCGCTTTGACGGTTCAGAGCGCGAAGCGCATGTATGGATCACTCGTTTCGGCAGCCACCGCGCCAGCTGAATTCATCCGCTCCGAAGAAGGCATTTCATGAGAGCGCTTACCGCCATCCTCATTGCCGCCCTCGCCAGCCCGGGCCCCGTACTGGCCCAGTCGAGCGAGCTGCCACCGAACATTGCAGGTCTCTGGATTTTCGAGGCGCAGGTGCACGAAGTCTGTACGTTTGACGGACAGGCCCGCGTCATCCCGACTGCCGATCCGGCCCATTTCGCCTGCGAGCTGACCGCGCAGCAGGATTGCCCGATTGCTGATGTGAGATATGTCGTCGAGCAGTCCTGCGAAGTCGACATAGACGATGGCGTCGCGACCGTGATCTCAACCATCCAGACCTTCCTCGAAGGCGAGCCGTCCGAGAACTACCTTCCAGACAATTTCCAGCTCGTCATCGAAGATGAATCGACGCTGTCCGGTGTACTCATCGGGTCAGGTGCCTACCCGGCCGAATGGCGGCGGGCCGAAGGAGCGATTTCCTGATGGCGCAGCGGGGCTGAACTCATGGAACATGTGACGCAGGTTTCCGCCGGCCAGCCTGCCGGCGAGAGCGATATCCTGATCGTTGGTGCGGGCCTTGCCGGCCTGTTCCTGGCGCTGAACCTCGCACCGCGCCGCTGCACGGTTATTTCACCGGCCCCGCTTGGCGAAGCGGCTTCATCGGCCTGGGCCCAGGGCGGCCTCGCGGCTGCGCTCGACCCGCTGGACAGCGCCGGGGAACATGCCCGCGACACGATTGCGGCCGGCGCTGGTCTCGTCAATCCGGTCACCGCCCGGCTGATCGCAGAAGAAGGCCCCGCTCGCGTGCTGGACCTGATTGCGCTGGGTGTCCCGTTCGACCGCACACCCGAAGGCGCGCTGGCCCTCTCGCTTGAGGCGGCTCATTCGCGCCCGCGTGTGGCCCGAGTCGCCGGAGACCTTGCCGGCAAGGCCATCATGGGCGCGCTGACAGCTGCCGTACACGAAGCCGAACACATCAAGCTGATGTGGCCCTATCGCGCTGTCAGCCTGCTACAGGACGACACGCGCCGCGTGGCCGGGGTTGTCGTCAGTGACAAGGAAGGCCGGTTGACCTCACTACCGGCGCGCGAGACCATTCTCTGCACGGGCGGCTCTGGCGGCCTCTTTCGGGTCACAACCAACCCGCCCCAGTCTCGCGGTGAAGCCCTCGCCATGGCCTACACGGCCGGCGCGCTGATTGCCGACCCCGAATTTGTCCAGTTTCATCCAACCGCCATGGATGTCGGGCTGGATCCGGCCCCGCTGGCAACCGAAGCCCTTCGGGGTGAGGGCGCGATCCTTCGCGACGCCGCCAATGAACCGTTCATGGATCGTTACCATCCGAAGGCCGAACTCGCGCCCCGCGACGAGGTGGCCCGCGCCATCCACGCCGAGATCGCAGCCGGACGAGGCGCCTTCCTTGATGCAACGGTCGCTGTAGGCAAGGAATTTCCCGCCCACTTCCCGACCGTATTCGCCGCCTGCATGGCTGCCGGGATCGATCCGCGGATCAAGCCGATCCCTGTTGCGCCAGCTGCGCACTATCATATGGGCGGCGTCGTGGCCGACATGTGGGGCCGCACGACCCTTGAAGGCCTCTCAGTCTGCGGCGAATGCGCCTCAACCGGTGCACACGGGGCAAACCGCCTTGCTTCCAACTCCCTGCTCGAGGCGGTTGTCTTCGCAGCCCGCATTGCCGAACGCCTGTCGACCTCGCAACTTGAGCAACCCGGCAAGTCGCATAGCGAAATCCCGGACGACCTGCCCGCTGACTGCCTGCTCGTCCTGAGGACCGAGATGGCAGAAAAATGCGGCGTGGTGCGCGAAGCTGACGGACTTTCCCGGCTGATCGAGATGATTGACGCCAGCATGCGCCGCAATGGCCCGGCCCGCGCACTGGTGACGGCGCGCCTGATGGCAGCTGCCGCCCTCGCCCGTGAAGAGAGTCGCGGCGGCCATTTCCGGTCAGACTTCACCCAGGCAGACGATGCCGCTTGCCGGACCTTCGTGACCAATCTTCCCGTTCCGCTCCTGCAGGAGACACCTGAATGATCGCACCGCCGCCCCTGCCCGACCTTGTGCTGGACCCGATTGTCCGCCTCGCCCTCTCCGAAGACCTCGGACGCGCGGGTGACCTGACAACCGACGCCACGATATTGCCGGGCACAAAGATCAAGGCGGATATCCGCGCCCGCCGGTCTGGTCGCCTCGCTGGCATGGACGCAGCCGCCTACAGCCTCAAACTCGTGGATCCAGGCGTAAAGCTGGACCAGAAACTGCAGGATGGCGCGCCGCTCTCGCCCGGCGATACCATTGCCACCCTGTCCGGCGATGCCCGCTCCATCCTGATGGCAGAGCGGACGATGCTGAATTTTCTCGGCCGCCTGTCCGGCATCGCGACACTGACCGCGACTTTCGTGGAACAGGTCGCGGGCACCAGCGCCCAGATTGTCTGTACACGCAAGACGACACCCGGCCATCGCGCAGTGGAAAAGCGCGCCGTGCGGTGCGGCGGCGGCACATCACACCGTTACGGCCTCGATGATGCGATCCTGATCAAGGACAATCATATTGCCGCCTGCGGGTCGGTCCCTGAAGCGCTGAAGCGCGCGCACG
This sequence comes from uncultured Hyphomonas sp., assembly GCA_964556825.1. Lineage (GTDB taxonomy): Bacteria > Pseudomonadota > Alphaproteobacteria > Caulobacterales > Hyphomonadaceae > Henriciella. The sequence continues at coordinate 220,628 of CAZKXJ010000001.1, forward strand.
CCTATGCCGGGCATTTGCGGATGATCGAGATCGAAGTGGATAATCTTTCCCAACTCGAAGAAGCGCTCCCGCTGAAGCCGCATGCTGTACTGCTCGACAATATGGACAATGACACGCTGCGCCGCGCCGTCGCGATGATTGACGGGGCGTGCAAGGCCGAAGCGTCAGGCGGCGTCACGCTCGAAACCGTCGCTGGCATTGCCGCAACAGGTGTCGATTATATCTCCGTTGGCGCGCTAACTCACTCTGCGTCAAACCTTGACGTTGGTCTCGACCTGCCCTGAACGTGTTTTCCGGAACGCGGCCTCACGCAAGAAGGCCCGCGCAAGGAGGTTCAGAACCATGAGCAAGTCAGCAGGCCGCAAGAGCATATTCATCACCGGCGCGGCATCCGGCATTGGCGCCGCCACAGCAAAACTGTTCGCAGATCGCAGCTGGTTTGTCGGCCTGTACGACATCAACGAAGCCGGCCTAGCTGAGGTCGCTGCCGAGATCGGTGCAGACAATTGCATCACCGGCAAGCTGGACGTGCGCTCGCGCGATGACTGGTCATCGGCGATGGACAGTTTCAGCGCGGCGACTGATGGGCGGCTGAACGTGCTGTTCAACAATGCCGGCATTGGCCGTCATGGCTGGTTCGAAACCATCTCCGGCGAAGACAATGACGCGATTGTCGACATTAATGTGAAAGGCGTGATCAATGGCGTACAGGCTGGCCTGCCATTGCTGCGCCAGACTCCGGGTGCACGCATCGTCAACACGGCCTCCACGGCGGGTGTTTTCGGCGCACCAAAGCTCGCCGTCTATGTGGCGACGAAATTTGCCGTGCGCGGCCTGACCGAAGCACTCGACATCGAGTTTTCCAATATCGGCATCCGCGTGACCTCGCTGATGCCATGGTTCATCGACACGCCGATTCTCGACATGGGCACCAAGGAAGGTTCCAATGTGAAGATGAGTGACGAGATCAAACAGGCCGGCTCCGAAGTCTATCCGGTCGAGCTCGCCGCCGAACGCGCCTGGGACGCGGCACATGGCAAGGAGGTCCACTACATGGCCGGCAAGATGGCCGAGCGGACACGTTTTGCTGCGCGCTTCATGCCGAAGCGACTGAAGAAGACGCTGGAGAAAAGCCTCGGCCCGCGGGAATGATCCAGCCGGGCTGAAGCTGGGCTTCCTGCTGCCCATCCTTCGACACGCTCAGGATGAAGCGGCGAGCGCCTGAAGGTCAGTCTTTCACCCGCGCAATGGCGAGCCCGTCATGGCCCTTGATCCCGACCTGCTGCAGGATGATCGCTTCAAGCTGCGGGTGACCGGCCAGCGCCTGGTTGAAGGCTGCCGCGCCGATGGCATTCGCATCGACGGATGACGGCTTCAGCACCGCGCCCTCGCGCACGACATTGTCCGCCACGATGAGCCCGCCGGGCCGTGTCAGCCGGATGGCGTGTTTCAGATAGGCTGGATACCCATCCTTGTTGGCGTCGAGAAAGATAAGGTCGAAGGCCGGTGTCAGCGTCGCCAGCGCGTCGAGCGCCTTGCCTTCAATAACGCTGCAGCGATCATCCAGCCCCGCATCGACAAGCGTTTCGCGGGCGACTTTCACATGATGCGGGTCGAGCTCAAGCGTAATCAGCTCGCCCTCTGGCCCAAGCGCCCGGCCAAGCCAGACTGTGGAATACCCGCCAAGCGTTCCGATTTCCAGAATGCGCCCTGCCCCGATCATCTTGGCGAGCAGGTAGATCAGCTTGCCTTGACCGGGCGAGACCTGAATGTCGGGAAGACCCGCCGCCGCCGCACGCTCTACAGCGCGCTCAAGGACCGGATCATCCTGAACAAACAGGCTGTTGATGTAAGTATCGACGTCTTCGAACAGGCGTCCTTCAGGCATCACGGCTACCTATGGCGCCGGGCTGAGTACGCTCAGCGACTTGGCGTTCAGGTCTTCGGTGTCTGTGACGGTCATGATGGTGGAGTCTGCACCTTCACGGCCCGATGCCTCGCGATCGAAGCGAGCCTGCTGGGCAACGCGGGCATTTGCCCATTCAGCCCCGCGTGGGAAGCGGTAGAAGATATGCGTGCCAATCTTCGACGTCTTGATGAGACCCGCATTCCAGACCGGGTTCACATAGGTCGCGTGATAATGCGTTGCACCAGCCGTGCGTGGTTCATCGAGATCAAGGAAGACGTGCGCAGCAATGGATTTCGCCGCGTCCCACTTGGAGCCACGTGGCCCGCGGTCCAGTGCGCCGTCGCAGGTGAATGTGAACTGACAGCCCGTGGTGCGCGTTGCGCCCTGATAGACAACATCACATGCGGTGTTGGGATAACGATGGTCGCGCACGCGGTTCATGATGACTTCGGCAACAGCAATCTGGCCGGACGGCGTTTCGCTGCGGGCTTCGTAATAGACCGCCTCGGCAAGACATTGCATCTGCCGGTTCATTTCCTCGGCTTTAACGAGATGTGTCGGGTCAAAGCTCTTCATGCCGGCAAGCACGGCAGAGTCGCGCTCCAGGCCGCCATAACGCGTCAGGGCCGCGTCAGGATTGCGTTCGAGGGAATACTCAACATTGCGCAGCCACTCATGACGCAGCAACTGAGGCATGGCCGGATCAGCGCGAACAGCCATGCCGGCATCCTGCTGGGAATCGGCAAAGCGTTGGGTCTGGGCGCGATACTCGGCTTCAGCCTGCTTCTGGGAGTTGGCCGATGCAATCAGCGGAAGCGCAACCGTCAGCCCAAGCGCGCAGGTCGAAACCAGCGCAGCGCGGGCCACAACAGTGCGTTGCTCGGCGTCTGACTTTGCGAGCCACCAACGGCTGAAACTGCCGCGCAGTGATCTCCCCGCGAATCCACGCGGGCTTTGCTTGGTCTTCTTGAGTGACATCACCTGCCCCTTCTTTAACCGCTATCAAGACACCCTGAAGCAGGTTCCGGGCCATCTACCCTTCGCCTGTCGCTGAATGTCTTCGGCTTTTGTCCGTACTGGGATATTGAACTCAGGCCGCACTTAGCAATCAAAACGCAGACTTGAAGACTTACATTTCTGTCAGCCGTGGAACCGCCACAATTTAAGGGGGTTCCGGATTATTTTAACGAAAAGCAAAAAACCAAAGGGATTCAGGCCGCCAGAGGCCCAAATCGTTAACCAGTTTGTTTCGAAGCCAAAATACACTGTTGCTGATATACAACAGTAAATGAGCCGCAAAAGCTGCGGCTCACCCCCTCAAAAACCGTCAAAACAGGGCCGTTCAGCCCTCGTTTTTGTGCAATGCAGCATGTGCGGCTGCAAGACGGGCAATCGGGACCCGGTATGGCGAACACGAGACATAGTCGAGTCCCAGATGGTGACAGAAGGTGACCGATGCCGGGTCACCGCCATGCTCGCCGCAAATCCCGAGCTTGATGTCAGGGCGCGTCTTGCGGCCCCGCTCAACGGCGATCTTCACAAGCTCGCCGACGCCCTCCTGGTCGAGAGTGACGAACGGGTCCTTGTCATAAATGCCCTGCTCTTCATACGCCTTCAGGAAGCGGGCCGCGTCGTCGCGCGAAATGCCGAGCGTGGTCTGCGTCAGATCATTGGTGCCGAAGGAGAAGAAGGCCGCCGATTCGGCGATATTGCCCGCCTGCAGGGCAGCGCGTGGCAATTCGATCATGGTGCCGACCATGTATTCCAGCACTGTTCCCGTCTCTTCGAAGACGCTCCTGGCGGTCGCATCGACGCGAGCCTTCAGGATGTCGAGCTCCTTCTTTGTAGCAACCAGCGGGATCATGACTTCCGGGATCGGGCTGTAGCCGGTTTCCTTCGATACCTGCACCGCCGCCTCAAAGATGGCACGGGCCTGCATTTCGTAGATTTCCGGATAGGTAATCCCGAGACGGCAGCCGCGATGGCCAAGCATCGGGTTGCTCTCGTGCAGATCGGCCGCCTGACGCTTCAGCACGTCGACATCGACGCCAGCAGAGCTTGCCACTTCGGCCATTTCATCTTCCGAATGCGGCAGGAACTCATGCAGTGGCGGGTCGAGCAGGCGGATCGTGCAGGGCCGGTCTTCCATGATGCGGAAGATCTCGGCGAAGTCGTCACGCTGCATTGGCAACAGCTTGGCGAGCGCAACCTCGCGGCCCGCCTTGTCACCTGCCAGGATCATAGAGCGGACAACCGGGATACGGTCTGCATCGAAGAACATGTGCTCGGTACGGCAGAGGCCAATGCCTTCAGCGCCAAATGTCTTGGCTGTCTCGACGTCGTGCGGCGTCTCTGCATTGGTACGCACCTTCAGCTTGCGCACCTTGTCTGCCCATTCCATCAGCAGGCCGAAATCACCCGAAAGGTCCGGTTTGACCATCTCGATCGCGCCGATCAGCACTTCGCCTTCGGCACCGTCAATCGTTACAACATCGCCCTTGTTGAACTCGCGGCCATTGGCGCGGAACACGCCTTTCACCGGATCAATCTGCAGGCCGCCGGCGCCGCAGACGCAAGGCCGGCCCATGCCGCGTGCGACAACAGCCGCGTGGGATGTCATGCCGCCACGGGCCGTCACGATGGCGCGGGCCGCATGCATGCCATGAATATCTTCGGGGCTCGTCTCGACGCGCATCAGGATGACGTCTTCGCCCTTCTCGGCGAGCGAAGCAGCTTCGTCGCTGTCGAAGACGACCTTGCCGACGGCCGCGCCGGGGCTGGCTGGCAGGCCCTTGACGATGACGTCACGCTTGGCATCGGGGGCAATGGTCGGGTGGAGCAACTGGTCTAGCTGGCCGGGCATGAGACGCAGCACTGCCTCTTCCTCGGTGATCAGCTTTTCCTGCGCCATATCGACCGCAATCTTCAGCGAAGCCGCCGCGGTGCGTTTCCCGTTGCGGGTCTGCAGCATGTAGAGCTTGTTGTCCTCGACCGTGAACTCGATGTCCTGCATGTCGCGATAGTGGCTTTCCAGCTTGTTCGCGACGGCAACCAGTTCCTCATAGACAGGCGGCATTGCGTCTTCGAGCGGGCGTTCGTCGGAGGACAGCGCTTCAGCGCGCGAGCGCGAAATCGGAGCTGGCGTGCGGATACCGGCCACGACATCCTCGCCCTGTGCATTGATCAGGAATTCGCCATAGAAAACCTTTTCGCCCGTCGACGGATCACGGGTGAAGGCCACGCCGGTTGCCGACGTATCGCCCATATTGCCGAACACCATGGACTGGACATTGACCGCCGTACCCCAGGCCGCCGGAATGTCGTTGAGCTTGCGATAGAGGATCGCGCGGTCATTCATCCAGGAGCCGAACACAGCCCCGATCGCGCCCCAGAGCTGTTCGCGCGGATCATCCGGGAATGGCTTGCCGAGCTGCTTCTGTACGGCTGCCTTGTACTGGACGATGATTTCCTTCCAGTCCTCAGCCGTCATCTCGGTATCGAGCTGGTAGTCCTCACGCTCTTTATAGTCGTCGAGAATATGCTCGAACGTGTCATGCTTCAGGCCGAGCACGACATTGCAGTACATCTGGATGAAGCGGCGATAGCTGTCATAGGCAAAGCGCTCACCCGCCTTCTTGGCGAGGCCGAGCACGGTCACTTCGGACAGGCCGAGGTTCAGCACCGTGTCCATCATGCCCGGCATGGATGCGCGCGCGCCGGAGCGGACGGAAACGAGCAGCGGATTGTCCGCATCGCCGAATATCTTGCCGGTTTCGGCCTCGACTGCCTTCAACGCGGCATCGACCTGCGCTTCCAGACCGTCGGGATAGGATTCGCCGAGATCATAATAGGCGGTGCACACCGCCGTGGTCAGCGTGAAGCCCGGCGGCACCGGCAGGCCGAGCTTTGCCATCTCTGCGAGGTTGGCACCCTTGCCCCCCAGCAAATTCTTCATCGTGGTGTCGCCATCGGCCGTTCCACCCCCGAAGGAGTAAACCCATTGTTCCTTGGCCATCTGCGTCGCAGCTTCACCCATGATGTATATTCTCCAAACTCAATTGTGTACGTGCCAGGCGGTCAGCCATGCGGGCAGCGTCTTCTGTAAGGCGATAGCGTCCCGGTTCATAGGACACCAGTAAATTGAGACGCGGCAGCCGCACCCCGAGTTCCGTACGGTCGTCGAGCCGGTCAGGCTCAACCCCGAAAGCGCGGGCGATACCAGGTTCAAGCTGGCGTTGCTCAATGGATTTCAGATAGAAATCCTTCGTGCCAAACTGCCTGTGAAGGTCGACCACGAATGCACGGTCGCGGTCGGACACGCCGGCTGGCATATCCCCGTCCGCCTCAAATATCTCGCGTGCGCGCTTCGACGGCATCTTCACCAAACTCCAGACCCACAAGCCCATCAGACCGAACAGGAGTACGATGATGATCATCCGCACCCCTGCAATTTATGCCGACAGTTTTGAAAAATCCGCGACGCGATGCAAAGCGTCACGAATGGAATTCAGAATCAAGAGGCGGTTTTGCCTCAGGTCTAGGCTGTCGGCGTTGACTATTACAGCCTCGAAGAATGCATCTACCGGGCCACGCAGAGATGATAACGCTCCCATGGCCTTCTCAAAGTCTTCGGCCTTGAGCGCGGCATCGGCAGCCACCACGGATTCGGTGATGGCAGCGTGCAGCGCGCGCTCTTCATCCTGCTCAAAACGGGACGGATCGACCGTGCCAGAGACAGACTCGCCGTCTTTCTTTTCCTCGGCCTTGAGGATATTCGTCCCGCGCTTGTAGCCCGCCTGCAGGTTCGCCCCGTTCTCGGTCTCAAGAAAGGCACCGAGCGCCTCGACCCGCTTGACGATGAGGACGAGGTCATCCTCACCCAGCGCGAAAACCGCATCGATGAGATCGTAGCGGGCGCCGGCATCGCGCAGGTATTGCTTGAGGCGGTCGGCGAAGAAGGCCCACAAATCGAGAGCTTTCTTGTCCGTTTCTTCGAATCCCAAGTAAGATATTTGAGCGGCAGTTCTCACGCCCAATAGATCGACATTTTCTTTTTGAAGTCGTGCTGCCTGCTCGTCGGTAAGCATGCCTCGTTCATTCAGATCTTCGATGAGATCCTGAACTTCGAGCGGCCGGCTTACTAACAGGTGGAAATCGACGTGGGCAAACGGGCGTGTAAGGAGCTCACCGAACTTCAGAGTCAGGTCATTCTCCAGAATGATCCGCACCACGCCCAGCGCAGCCCGCCGCAGCGCGAACGGGTCTTTCGAGCCGGTCGGTTTCTCGTCAATGGCCCAGAAGCCGACCAGCGTGTCGAGCTTGTCGGCCAGCGCGACGGCGATGCTGACGGGGTCGCTCGGCACCGCATCGGACGGGCCTTGCGGCTTGTAATGATCGGCAATCGCATCGGCCACGGCCCGGACGCCCGCCTCATCAAGCCCATCCACCCAACTCGTCATCCCGGAAAGCGCGTCAGCGCTTGTCCGGGACCTATCTCCCGAGGTCTCTTTCTCGCCGCGCTGGGTCCCGGATAGCCGCTTCGCGTCTTCCGGGATGACGCCGGCGCGCTTGCCGGCTTCCAGCGCATAATAGCGTCCCATCACGCCCTGCAACTCAGGAAACTCGCCCACCATGCCGGACACAAGATCGGCCTTGGCGAGGCGGGCGGCGCGTTCGGCCAGGTCTGGATCGGCGCCGACTTTCGGCGCAAGCTCACGGGCCAGCGTAGCAACCCGCTCCACCTTGTCGGCAATCGTGCCCAGCTCTTTCTTGAAGTCGATGGTCTCGAGCTTCTTCGCCATGTCTTCTAGCGGCGTTCTGCGGTCATTATCCCAGAAGAAACGGCCATCATTCAGACGCGCAGACAGGACACGTGAATTGCCCGCCGCGATCGCATCTCCGCCATCATCAGCCTCGATATTGGCGACGACGACAAAGTGCGGCGCGAGCTTGCCGGTCTTCGGGTCACGGACGGCAAAGTATTTCTGGTGGGTGCGCATCGACAGCTGGATGACTTCCGGCGGCAGGGAAAGGAAATCCGGGTCCATGTCACCGAGGATCACGACCGGCCATTCGGCAAGGCCCGTCACTTCGTCCAGCAGGCCCTTGTCCTCGACCAGTTCCAGCCCCTTTTCGAGGCAGCGCTTGTGCGCCTGTTCCTCGATCAGCAGGCGCCTGTCTTCGCGTGTCAGCACGACATAGCCGTCGCCGCCGAGCGCGCTGACATAACCATCCAGCGAAGAGACCGCGAACGGTCCGCGCCCCATCACGCGGTGGCCCTCGGTCAGGTTGCCGGATTTGAGACCGTCAATCTCGAAGTCGACCGTCTTGCCATCAAAAATACAGAGGATGCGCTGCAACGGGCGAACCCAGCGCAATTCACCCCGGCCCCAGCGCATGGATTTCGGCCAGTGAAACCCGCGCACGATCTGCGGCACCAGCTCTGCGATAATGTCTTCCAGCGGGCGGCCCGGCGCTTCGCGCAGGGCGACGTAGAAATCACCCTTTTTCGGGTCGCTGCGGATGTCTGCCTCGTCAATCGACGACAGCCCGGCTCCGCGCAGGAAGCCCTGAACAGCCTGTTCCGGCGCGCCGACTTTCGGGCCTTTTTTCTCTTCTGTGACATCGGCGGATTTGAGCGGCAGGCCCATGATGCAAACAGCCAGCCGGCGCGGGCCGGACATGGCCGCCACACGGTCAAACGAGACACCCGCCTCGTTCAGCCCCTTTGTCAGGGCGTCTTTCAGGTCCGTCTCGGCCTTCGCCTGCATGCGTGCCGGGATCTCTTCTGAAAAGAGTTCGAGAAGAAGTTCAGCCATAAATTAGGGTTATTCCCGTGTTGATTTCAGGGTGATGCGGCACGTCCTAGACGCCGCAACTCCCCTTGATGCCCATTTTCTCAGTCTTGATCGGCTCGATGATCGCCATCGTGCCTTCATATTCGGTGTATTCCGGCCCGGCGTCGACGTCGCGCAGCTGCAACTCAACGAGGATGCCGCGCTCTTCAGACCGGTAGCGCCAGGTCTCGATGCCCTCGGCGTCTTCTGTCCTGCGCTCATCGGAGAAAGTCAGCACCTCATCATTGATCTTGATGTGCGCTGACGGCGCGTCGCCTTCGATATCGGTCAGGAATACAAAGCGCCATGTGTCCCGGTCATCGAAATCAAATTCCTGGCTCGCCTGCATGAGCATGCAATAGGCGCCGGTGTCAGGCGTCTCCATGACGCCGATTTCCAGCGCCTGCGGATTGGACTCCGCAATATCTTCAGCCGGTTGGGCAGGATCATCGACGCTGGTATTGTAGTCAGCCGGGATGTCTGGCTCGGACGATCCGCCCGAACAGGCCGACAGCGCCATCGCGCCGCCCACGAGGAGCGCTACGGTCCTATTCATTACTCTCTCCTGCGGCAACGCACTCACCCTCAAATTTCACCGCCTCACCCTCGACCGGGTAGATCACCCGTACCGAACCGGTATAGCGCGCCTGCTCAGCGTCGACGTCCTGATCCAGCAGGATGACTTCCAGCTCGACATTTTCAGTACCATCGACATAGCGGCGTGTTTCCATGCCAGCCCCGAACCCGGCTTCGACTTCGGTAAGCTTGGTGACCGTGCCATCGAGCTTGGCATAGCCATGATAGACGCTCTCTCCAAAATCAGTGACGAAGACGTAGCTGCCCGGCTCGGCGCTGAATGAACAGAACGGCGTATCAACCGGCATTTCCATATCAGTGCCAATCATTGGCGCGCTGGCCTCAGAGGCGGGCTCCGTCGCGCCATCGGTCGCCGTATCGTCACCGCCGCCGCAGGACACGACCGTCAGCGCGGCCATCAGGCAGAGAGCCTGTACCTTCATGCCGCGCGCTCCTCTTCCTGCTTCGCCCAGAGCTCGGCCGCCCCGCGCGCAAGGTCACGCACGCGGGCAATAAAGGCCTGACGCTCGGTCGGGGAGATCGCGCCGCGCGCGTCGATCAGGTTGAAGACGTGGCTGGCTTTCAGCGCATAGTCATAGGCCGGCAGCGGCTTGCCAGCATCGCGCAGGGCGACGGACTGTTTCTCGCAGCCAGCAAACCAGGTCTGCAGCATGTCGACATCGGCAAGCTCGAAGTTGAAGGCAGATTGCTCGCGCTCATTCTGCAGGAACACGTCGCCATAAGAGAGCGGTGTCGCAGAGGCCGGGTCGTTGAACGGCAGGTCGTAGACATTGTCGACGCCGAAAACATACATGGCGAGACGTTCGAGACCGTAGGTCAATTCCCCTGAGACGGGAAAAACATCAAGCCCGCCAACCTGCTGGAAATAGGTGTACTGGCTGACTTCCATACCGTCGCACCAGACTTCCCAGCCAAGGCCCCACGCCCCGACGGTCGGGTTCTCCCAGTCATCCTCGACAAAGCGGATGTCGTGGACCATCGGGTCGATGCCGATCTCGTAGAGCGAATTGAGATAGAGATCCTGCAGGTTTGAAGGGTTCGGCTTCAGGATGACCTGGAACTGGTAATAATGGCCGAGCCTGTTGGGGTTCTCGCCATAGCGGCCATCGGCGGGGCGGCGGGACGGCTGCACATAGGCGGCGCGCCAGTCTTTCGGGCCGAGCGCCCGCAGAACGGTCGCCGGATGCAGCGTGCCGGCACCGACTTCCATGTCATAAGGCTGCAGGATCGCGCAGCCCTGCGCGGCCCAATAGGCCTGGAGACGCAGGATCACTTCCTGAAAGGAGGATGGTTTTTCACGGGCCGTGGGGCTGGTCATGGAAGCCTTGAATCAAAAGCTGGAGTCTAGGCCTCTCCGCCTACCGCCAGACACAGCTTTTCGCAACTCTGCGTGTCGGGCGCCTAATCGATCGAGTCGTCGTGATCGGCCGAACCGGCGTTCTTCTTGCCGAACACCATGGCATGGAATTTCGGATGCGCCAGCGCGCCCATAGCGAGCCCGAGCCCCATGCCGCCAAAGATGAGAATGTTGAACCAGACCTGCATATGACGTGTCCCCGAGCCGAACAGAAGCCTCATGGCGGGCGAGGCATCAACCCGGATGATTGAACACCAGACGCCCGGATACAAGCTTCGCTGAAGATGAGGACCATTTTGAGACCGTCACCTATCCCCCCAGTCCAGCCCCGTCCCGTTGCGGGCAATCTCTTCCATAAGGGCTGTGCGCTCACCGCCCTTGGACTCGTAGATATGGATACCGGCGAGCAGACGCATCGGGCCGGTGCGCAGGCCCTTGCGCGCCCGGACGATCACGCGCTTGGCATCCGCCCCCGGAAAGGAGCGCACCGGCAGCACGTCGATCTGGCCGGTACGCCGTTCGATGAGGGCAAGGATGCGTGCCAGCTCCGAAGCCCGGTGGATCATCACGAACCAGCCTTTCGGCTTCAGCACGTGCAGCATATTACCCACCCAGTCCTTCAGCGGAACCGATTCCAGATACGCTGCTTCCTTCAGCTCTCCCGGCGCGCGGATCGTTCCCGGCGCAAAGAAAGGCGGGTTGGAGAAGACAAGGTCGTAGCGGTTTTCCCAGTCACGCGGGATCGCACCGACATCCTGCGCCATGACGCTGACCCGGCCCGACAGGCCGCTCGCCTCGATGCCGCAGCCGGCAAGGTCCAGCATCACAGGGTCGAGCTCAAGCCCTGTAAGATTTGCATTTTTCAGCCGCCACGCCGCCGGCAGGAGCGCCCCGCCCGCGCCGCAGCCAAACTCCAGCGCATCGCCTTGCTGGTCAGGGTTCAGCGCCGCCGAAAGCAGCACGCTGTCCGTACCGGCCCGGAACCCTGTCTTCGGCTGGTAGACGGTCACCCGTCCACCCAGAAACGCGTCTGTTGTATAGGCGGCGGCCTCAGCCATCCTGGTCGAGGTCTTTCAGCACGTGCCGGGCGCGTGAGGCATCCTTTTCATGCACCACGATACGGATCGGCACGAGCGGCCCCCGCCCGTCAATGTGCGCGGTATGTTCATCAAGCACATAGACCTCCACGCCCTCTTCGGCCATGAGATGGCGAATATAGCTCAACTTGACGAGATCATTGGTTCGGAACACTTCTTCCATATTCGACCTTCTTCCTTGTGCGGCCCTGTACCGCAGAGGTGGACCGAACCCAAATTGTTATCCATATGGATTCAGGCAAGAGTGACAGGAATAGGAAATCCCTCGTGACGACAACTGCCACAGCGCGCGAACCGGGCAAGCCCGACACTGTGATGGACCGGCTGCAGGCCATGCTGGCCGATGATATTGCCGGCGTTGAAGCCCTGCTGAAGGCGCGCGCAGCAAGCCCTGTCGACATCATTCCCGATCTCTCCGAATATATTGTGACTGCCGGCGGCAAGCGGATGCGCCCGATGATCACGCTTGCCGCGGCACATGCAGTTGGCGCGGCGAACCCGGCGACCCATTCCCTCGCCGCCGCCGTCGAGTTCATCCATACGGCCACACTGCTGCATGATGATGTCGTGGATGAAAGCGACCTTCGGCGCGGCAAGCCCGCCGCGAAGTCGGTCTGGGGCAATTCGGCGTCCATCCTTGTCGGCGACTTCCTCTTTGCACGCGCCTTCACGCTGATGGTGGATACCGGCTCACTTGAAATTCTCGGCATTCTGTCAAATGCGTCCTCGGTGATTGCCGAAGGCGAAGTCCGCCAGCTGGCTGCGCAGGGCAGGCTCGACCTGCCGACCGAAGATTACCTCGCCATCATCGAAGCGAAGACGGCTGCCCTGTTCGAGGCGGCAGCCCGTGCAGGTGCCCTGTCCGGTGGATCGCACGAACACGCAGATGCCCTTGCCGCCTATGGCAAGAATCTCGGTCTCGCCTTCCAGATTGTCGATGATGTGCTGGACTATGGCGGCACGACGTCAGTGATCGGCAAGGTCGTCGGTGACGATTTCCGCGAAGGCAAGATCACCCTGCCAGTGATTATAGCGCGCCGACGTGGCAAGGCTGAAGACCATGGCTTCTGGGCGCGTGCGCTCGACGTGTCGACACAGGAAGAGAGCGATCTCGCCCGGGCGATCCACCTGATCCGCCAGACGGGCGCCGCCGAAGCCACGATCGCCGAGGCAGAAGCTTATGCGGGCCTCGCAAAATCCGCCCTGAAATCACTGCCGCCGAGCGACTGGCGCGACGTGCTCAGCGAGCTTGCCGATTTCTGCGTCAAGCGCGCCCACTAGGCCACTGCGCTGCAACCGGGCATCCGCGTCTGCAAAAACAGCAGTCCCTGCCAGACTAACGCCATGATCATGCGTTGGTATATATGGCACTGGACAGCGTGTTGCCTCAGCGGCACACTTCGATCAATCCAAGAGGACATCGCATGAAATCGCACCTGACCTCAGCTTTCGCCCTGGCAGCCCTGTCGCTTGCCGGTTGCGCCAGCCAGACATCGCAATCGAATTTTTCGGCTGAAGACCAGGCCGCATTCGACGCGCGTAAACAGGATGTTCTCGGCGCCCTGTCTGCCTATAGCGGGATTTATGACGTCTCCGCGCCTGCGATGGCGACTGCGGTGGTGGACGCCAAGGGCAAGCCGGTCGGGCTACTGGCCTATGAATCGCCAGTCGAAGCAGTAAAGGCCGGTGACATGGCCGCCTTCATCGCCGCGCTGAAAAGTGATGCGATCCGCGATGGCGAGACCAGCCCGTTCTCCTCGGTCGTTATCTCCATCGACGCCGCCGCTGCAGGCGAGCCACAGCGCGCCCTCGAAGAGTTGCAGCCGGCGCTCGACAGTGAAGACATGACCATCATGGGCGGTTTCCTGAAAGCCTGGTACCTGGCGCTCGATGGCCAGTACGATGAGGCCGTCGATGCACATCGCAATGTCGGTGCCCGCCTTCCCGGCCTGACGGGTGACCTCTCGCTCGCCGCGCTGCTTGAAGTCTCTGGCCGTCAGGAAGAGGCGCTGGCCGTCTATGACGCGATCACCCCGCGTGAGATCAAGGCACCTGAGCACGAATTCGATCCGCAAAACCTGCTTTACGGCCATGTCAAACTTGTCATTGCCCGTCAGGCCCTCCTGCTGCGCCGGCTTGGCCGCATCGAGGAGGCCCAGTCGCTCTATACGCGTCTTGGGGCCGCTGAACCTGAACAGTCCGCCTCGTTTGAGGCCGCGCTTGAGCAGATCGAGACAGGCCGCGGTCTTGATGACGGCCCGCTCGATGTGAACGAAGCCTTTGCCCGCTCGCTTAGCGACTATTCGCTTGCGCTGTCCTATCAGCGCCTGATCCGCTCCGCCTTTGTCGGCGAGCGTGTGCGCGGCTTTGATGACACCAAGTCGGCTTTTGACCAGCTGGCCCTGTTGATTGACCCCGGCAATGCCGACCTGCGCTTGTCCATCGTCGGTGATTTCTATGACGAGACACTGTTCGACGCCGCAATCCACCTCGCCCGTACAGCCCCGGAACAGACTGCCGGGCTGAAGCTCGCCGAAGCGCAGTCGCAGGTCCGCCTCGGCAAGGTCGCAGCGGCCCGCAAGGCGCTCGACGCGGCGATCAAGCTGGCAGAAGGCGACGAAGAACTCGGCACATATTCATCGGCCATGATGATCTATGCGCTGCTCGACGACCAGAAAAAGGCAACCGATCTGGCCGAACGCGCGCCCGATCTCGCCGTGACCGATGCCGAAAGGGCCGGTGCACACTCCACGAGCGCGGCGATCTATTCACAATTCGGACAGTTTGACGAAGCGCTCCTGCATGCCCGTGCCGCCCGCAAATATGACGACACCCATGACCGGCGCATGGCGCTTGCCAATGCCCTGGCCGAAGCCAATGAAGTCGATGAAGCCCTGCGCCTCATCCGCACCGAAGCGTTGGCCCGGCCAAACGACCCCTATATGCTGAATACGCTGGGCTATTTCCTGGTCGAGCATACAGACCGTTTTACAGAGGCTTACCGCGTGCTGGCCCGTGCCAACTCGCTGGCCCCGGCAGACCCGTATATCTCCGACAGCTATGGCTGGGCTCGTTTCAAACTGGGCGATCTTGAAGGGGCTCGCCGCTATATCGAGCAGAGCCGTAGTGAGCTTGCACCCAATACCCATTGGGAGATCGAAGACCATCTCGGTGATATCTACTGGCATCTCGACCGCAAGGAGGAAGCCCGCGCCGCCTGGCAGGCCGCCCTTGATGACTATCCGGCAGACGACAAGCGCGACGAGATCAGGGACAAGCTCGAAAACGGCCTGCAAGGTCCACCGCCGGAAGTGCGTCCACTGCCGAATGTCTCACTCGGTGATGAAGGCGAAGTCAGCCGTCAGGATATCTGAACGCTGACGCCACCTGCCCGTCAAAAGCGGTTGCCTTTGGGCTTTGTTCACGCCTCAATAACAGGATCAGGGTCATAGTCAGTCCACTCGCCCATCGGCGAGGCGGTACTGGCTGCATGAAAAAATTGCCTTCGGGGGGCGTTTCGCACATCACATGAACATGCCGCATCGCATTTCAGTCATCGCTCTCGCGCTATCCCTGACGACAGGATGCTCGACCGTCGACACCTCCATGTCAGACCTGAACGCGCGCCTCGCCCATGCCCGCGCTGACGCTGAAACCAGTGCCACCGCCAATGATTACAGCCAGTTTCTGATCGCGCGCTTTGCCTCCCTGATCAATGATCCGGAAGAAGCAGCCGAGAAGTATGCGCTCGTCGCGCGCTCACGTCCGGACGATGCGACGATTACGGAACGGGCCGTCTTTTCGGCGCTGCTGGCGAATGATTTTGCCCTCGCCCATTCGATCTCCAACCGCGCCGCCCCGGAAATTCGCCGCGAAACCAGCCTGACCCGAATGTCACTGGCCGCCGATGCGCTTGCGCGTGGCAAGCCTGCCGCCGTCGCGCCTTTGCTGGAAGGTGAAGACCCCGGCATGTTCAACTCCCTGATCATGAGTTCCCTGAAAGCATGGGCACTATTTGACCAGGGCCAGACGGGTGAAGCGCAGGTCGCGCTGCTCGATGCTTCAGCCGGCGATGCCTATCTCGACAGCCTTGTGCTCAACCTGCTCGGCCTGATGGAAGTCGCGAGCGGTGAAGACAAGGCCGCGCTTGAGACGTTTGCAAAACTGCGCGCCAGCAGCGCGATGATTGCCGCAACGGTTGAGAGCTATGCCCGCCTGCTGGCCAATTCCGGCCGGGCCGACGAGGCCATCGACGTCCTCGAAGCCTTTCGCAAGGAAGCGGGTCACAACCCGGTCGTGACGGACCTCATAGGCCGGATTTCACGCGCCGAACCGGTCGCCATCAAACGGATGAGCGCACGCGAAGGCGCCGCCCTGTCAATCTATATCCCCGCCGCCGCGCTGGCCGAGCAGGCCCAGAACGACTTGCCGGGCGTCTATTACGCCATGGCCCTTCGCCTCGACCCTGACCTGCATGCCGCGCGCGCCCTCTGGGCTGATGCGCTGGACAATGCGGGGCGGCGTGAAGAGTCGATCGAGATGCTGGAAACCATTCCGGCCAGCTCGCCCTATTATACCAGCGCACGCGGCCAGCTCGCCTGGGCCCTGCGCCGCGACGAGCAGAATGATGTCGCGCTTGAGCTGGTCTACAAGACCCTCGCCGGCAATCCCGACAGGGATCTCAAGATCCAGATGGCGGACTTGCTGCGATCGCTCGGCCGCGACGGCGAAGCGGTGAAAGTCCTGAGCGAACTCATCGATGCCGATGAGACAGCCGGGTCGCCAGACTGGCGTCTCTACTATGCGCGCGGCTCGGTTTATGAACGCATCGGCAAATGGCCGCTCGCCGAAGACGATTTGCAGTTAGCACTGGGCCTAAATCCGAATTCGCCGGATGTGATGAACTATCTCGGCTATAGCTGGATCGACCGGAACGAAAATCTGGAAGCCGGGCTGGACCTGATCCGCAAGGCACTGACCCTGCGCCCCAATAGCGGGGCCATCACGGACAGTCTCGGCTGGGCCTATTACAAGGTCGGCGACTATGAAAAATCGGTCGGCTATCTCGAACGGGCCGCCGAGCTTGAACCGGGTCTCGCTGAAATCAACGATCACCTGGGCGACGCCTACTGGATGTCGGGCCGCCAACTTGAGGCCCGTTACCAGTGGCAGCGGGCTATCTCGGTCTCCGATGACGAACGGGATATCGACCGGATCCAGCGCAAACTCCTGACCGGCCCCGCGACCGCGCAGGATCACGCACGGCTACCCTGATGCTCGCGCCGGCCAAGGTAAACCTGTTCCTGCACGTGGACCGGGCCAAGTCAAATGGACGCCACAACCTCGATTCGCTCGTCATGTTCGCCGGCGCCGAAGCCTCTGACCGGCTGGAAGCGCGCAAGACAGATGCACTCAGCCTGTCCCTGCACGGCCCTTTCGCCGGCCCGGAACTCGCCTCACCGGAAAACCTCGTCCTGCGCACGATCGCGGCCTGCGAAGCGCGTGGCCTCAAGGTGCCGCCACTCTCCATCGGCCTGCACAAGCATATCCCGGTCGCTGCCGGGCTTGGTGGCGGGTCCGCCGACGCCGGGGCGACCCTCCGCCTGCTGGTGCGTCATGGCAGCCTGACAGACAGCGTGGCGATGACAATTGCCAGCAGTCTCGGCGGCGATGTGCCGGTGGCCCTGCTATCGACGCCATGCCTGATGCGCGGCGAGGGTGAGCACGTGACGCCGATGCGCCATGTGCCGGACCTGGCAGCCCTGCTGGTCAATCCGGGCATTGCCTGTCCGACGGGCGCTGTATTCCAGGCGTTCGACAATGGCGAATACAAACCCGAATTTGAACTGGTCGACCTCCCGGTTGGCCTCGGTGCCGACGAACTCGTCTCCTGGCTGCGGGCCTCGACACGCAACGATCTTGAAGCGCCCGCCATCGCACTCGTGCCGGACATTGGAAATGTGCTGGACGAGCTTCGCACGCAGCCGGGATGCCAGCTGTCACGCATGTCCGGCTCTGGCGCGAGCTGCTTCGGCCTTTTCAGCTCCCGCCACGCATTGAAGGACGCTGCGGCTGCAATGCGGGCGCGCCATCCGGGCTGGTGGATCGCGCCGACACTGCTTGCCGGAACGGTGACACCGTGATGCCGCTGCCGCTACTTGTCCTCGCCGCGGCCATGAGCTTTCTGCTCTCCCTGGGGTGTTGCGAACTGATGAAGCATACGGGCGTCGTCGATGCACCGGATGGCGAACGAAAGCTGCAGGCCCGTCCAGTCCCGCGTCTTGGTGGTATCGGTGTCATCCTCGCCATCGCGGTGATGTTCACGCTGGCCGCTCTCATTCACGCATTTGCGCCTGCCATGCTGGGCGGTGACTGGCTGCCCGGCCTGATGCCCGCCGCAGGCTTTGCGCTGGCTGCTGCACTCTGCCTCGCCATGATTGGCGCGGTTGACGATGTGTTCGGCATGGGCGCCGTCACCAAGCTGGCCCTCATGGCGCTTGTCTGCGTCGCCGCCCCATTTTCAGGCGTGGCAATCCCGGCGCTGACCTCGCCTTTCGGCGACCTTGCCATACCTGCCGTGATGATTATCGGCTCCGCTTTGTGGCTGCTGGTTTTCTCGAATGCCGCAAACTTCATGGATGGCAGCAATGGCCTGTCGCTTGGCTGTCTCGCCATCATGTTTACCGGCCTCGGCGCGAGCCTGCTGCTCACCGGGGAGCCTACCTTCCCTGCCGGTCTTGTCGTGATCATCGCCGCCATTAACGGCTTCCTCGTGCATAATCTGCGCGGCACGCTCTATGCCGGGGATGCTGGTGCCTTCGGGCTCGGAGGACTGTTTGCCGCGCTCGCCCTGATCGCGGCACTGCCCGTCTGGACGGTCGCGACGCTGGCGCTACCTTTCCTGATCGACGTATTGCTGACGATTATCCTGCGTACGCGCCGGGGAGAGAAACTCTTCGTGGCGCATCGTGATCATGCCTATCAGGCGCTGATCAAGGCGGGCTGGAGCCATATCGAGGTCGCGATGGCCTGGTGGAGCCTCACGGCCGCTTGCGCTGTCGCAGCCTATGTTGGAGCAGCGGGCGGCGGCGCGCTCCCATTTTCGCTATTCCTATTGTTCGGGGCCATCCTGACCATTGGCTGGATGCTTATTCCCCGCAAGGCCCGCGATCACATGGCGCGCAACGCCGACGGGTAGAGTCGGCACCGGGGCCCACGGCCGGTAGGACCAGCCGAGCCAGGCACCAAAGAGCGTAAAGCCCGTCCCGAACGCAAACGCACCGAGCGACCTGCCGGTCCGCACGCCGCCGCCCATCAACGAGACCAGGATGAT
Source organism: uncultured Hyphomonas sp. (assembly GCA_964556825.1). GTDB lineage: Bacteria > Pseudomonadota > Alphaproteobacteria > Caulobacterales > Hyphomonadaceae > Henriciella. The sequence continues at coordinate 239,757 of CAZKXJ010000001.1, forward strand.
CAGCCCGAACACGGCGGCCAGCAAGCCGATGAGGAACATCGCCGTGCGAATCCCGCCACCAGCGCCAAACGCGACCTGCAGGTCGGGTTTGCGCGTTTCTATCTCTCCGAGGATCGCCGCCGTCAGGCGCTTGAAAGCAATATTGTGCTCATCGCCTTCGGGCATGTTGCAGGTAATGCGATAGCGCGTCTTGCCATCGAACATGTCAAACCATGCGCTATGGGTATAGCGCACGGTCATTTCGGCAAAAGTCGCCCGGTCGATGGCGGCAAGATTGCAGAACGGTTCGCCATCCTTCGTGACGAACCCGCTATCCAGCGTCCAGCTGATCCGGCCCCGCATTATGGCCGGCTTGAACTCGAAGCTCTGCATGTCCCCTCCCCCGAGTGGTCTCCGCCTTACATGTTCGGATAGGCCGGCCCGCCGCCACCCTCTGGGGTTGTCCAGGTGATGTTGAGGTTCGGATCCTTGATGTCGCAGGTCTTGCAGTGAATGCAGTTCTGCGAATTGATCTGGAAGCGCGGCTCCTTGCCGTCTTCCTCGACCCATTCATAGACTCCGGCCGGGCAATAGCGTGCCGACGGCCCTGCGAAAACGTCATGCTCGGAGCGCTTCTGAAGCTCCATATCCTTGACGATCAGGTGAACCGGCTGGTCTTCGGCGTGGTTCGTATTCGTGAAGGACACGCTGGTCAGCTTGTCGAAGCTGATCTTGCCGTCGGGTTTCGGATAGTCGATCGGCTTGTGCTTGGCCGCAGGCTCAAGCGCCGCTGCATCCGTCTTGCCATGGCCCAGCGTGCCGAAGAATGAAAAGCCGCCGAACAGCTTGGTGCACCACATTTCGACACCGCCGAGCAGTGTACCAAGCGTCGTACCCGCTTTCGACAGAAGCGGCTTCACATTCCGGACCGCGAACAGTTCCTTGCGCACGGACGAGGCTTCATAGGCGTCTTGATAAGCTGTCAGCTCATCGCCCTGACGGCCTTCGCGAATGGCTTCGACAGCGGCTTCGGCACCCATCATCCCTGTCAGGATCGCATTATGGCTACCCTTGATGCGTGGCACGTTGACGAAACCGGCCGAGCAGCCGATCAGCGCGCCGCCCGGAAAGGTCAGCTTCGGGAGTGACTGGTAGCCGCCTTCAGTGATGACGCGAGCGCCATAGCCGACGCGCTTGCCGCCCTGAATGAATTTCAGGATGTCCGGATGATGCTTCCAGCGCTGCAGCTCCTGGTAGGGTGCGATGTACGGGTTCTTGTAATTGAGGTGCACGACAAAGCCGAGCGAGACGAAGGGCTCGCCGCCATCGCGGAAATGATAGAGGAAGCTGCCGCCGCCGGTCTTGTCATCAAGCGGCCAGCCGAGCGTATGCTGGACATAGCCTTCCTTGAAATTCTCTTCCGGAACAGACCACAGCTCTTTCAGGCCGATCCCGTATTTCTGGGGCTCCTTGCCTTCGGAAAGGTCAAACTTGTGGATCAGCTGTTTTGAAAGAGAGCCGCGCGCGCCTTCTGCGAACAGCACATATTTGCCGAGCAGCTCCATGCCGGGCTCATAGTCCGGCTTGTGCTCACCATTTGCGCCGATGCCCATGACGCCGGCCACGACGCCCTTCACCTGGCCGTCTTCGCCATAAACGACATCCGAAGCCGCAAAGCCCGGAAAGACCTGCACGCCGAGATTTTCGGCTTCCTGGCCGAGCCAGCGCGCCACATTGGCAAGCGATCCGGTAAAGTTGCCATGGTTTTTCATGTATCCCGGCATCGGCAGCCAGGAGATATCCATTGACCCTTTCGGGCCGAACCAGATGAACTTGTCGCCGGTAACTTCTGTTTTGAGCGGGCGGTCGTCGCGAGTGCGCCAGTCAGGAATGAGCGCATCTAGACCGGACGGGTCAACCACAACACCGGACAGGATATGCGCGCCGATTTCGCCGCCCTTTTCCAGCACGACGACTTCCAGTTCCTCGCCAGCTTCATTGGCAAGCTGCTTTGCCCGGATCGCGGCAGACAGGCCAGCCGGACCGCCCCCCACGATGACCAGGTCGAATTCCATCGACTCGCGTTCTGTTTCTTCACTCATCAAATTGCTCCCAGCTGTGGCCGCTTGCGCTGGCCCGCTCTATACATGTTTGTTACCCGGTCTACAGTCGATTTAGCCGAATTCCAAAGGGTCTCAATGTCCCAGCCTGATTCTTCCATTGCATTGAAGGCTCTACAGGACTGGTGGGGCGATATGGGTGTGCCCGTCGATGAGGCGGAAATGCGCGCCCTGCGCAAGGCGGCCGATGCGGCAAGAACCGCAGCGCCAGCAGGCGAACAGGCCCCTAACAAGCCCCGCCGGATCAAGCGTGCGAAGACCCATGATGACTGGGTCAATGATGCCCGAAAAATTGCTGCCGCGTCAGACAGCCTCGACGCCCTCAAGGCGGCAATTGAGGGGTTTGACGGCTGCGTCCTGAAAGAATCAGCCCGAAACACGGTCTGCTTTGATGGCATGCAACAGGCCCCTGTCATGGTCATCGGTGAAGGCCCCGGCGCAGATGAAGATACGATCGGCCTGCCTTTTGTCGGCCGCGCCGGAAAACTTCTCGACAAGATGCTCGCGGCCATCGGCCTCTCGCGGACCGAAAACACCTTCATCACCAATGTGAATTACTGGCGCCCGCCCGGCAATCGCAATCCGAGCGATGACGAACTGGAGCTGTGCCGCCCCTTCGTTGACCGGATGATCGAACTGAATTCGCCGAAGCTGATCATCGCGGCCGGCGGCGTATCGGCCAAATCGTTGTTGCAGTCACGGATCGGCATCATGAAATTGCGTGGCACCGAGCAGGAACTGAAAACACCGGATGGGCGCGCAACGCCAATGTTTCCGATTTTCCATCCGGCCTTCCTTTTACGCCGCCCGGAAGAAAAGAGCCGGGCGTGGCGAGATCTGCTGCAGATACAGGCAAAGCTGGACGGCTGACCTGTCAGCGGGAAGTCTCTGCCCCGGGCAATAAAAAACCCGGAGCGCGAGGGGGAGCGCTCCGGGTCTCTGGAAGCTGGCGGAGCGAGGGGGGGGACAACTCGCCAGCTTTGGTTTTGATGGACGTCCGCAAGATGTGCAGTCCTGCTTCCGGCCCTGTCAACTCTACTAAACTCTTCAGGCCACTGTTACTCTTCGAGTTTTTCTTCGGCCTTTTCTTCGACCAGCTCGATTTCAGCGTCCTTACGTTTTTCAAACGCCGCACCAATCTTTTGGTTCCCGTCCTTGCCAATTACTTCCTCGGCAACCGGAAAGACGTCTTCTTCTTCCTCATCGATGTGGTGTTCATAACGATGCTTCAGGTCCTTGAACTTGGTGAGCCAGGCCGAGCTTGAGAACTCGATCTCATTCAATTCTTCCATCAGGTCATCAAGCTCCTTGTGCTCGGCGACCGAGTGGCGGCCTTCTGACTGGCCGTCTTCCTTGGAAATCAGTTTCGAATAGAAGGTCTCTTCCTCAGCGGCCGCATGGGCGGCAACATCATGATAGAACTTGTCCCAGGTCTCGCGTCGCTCCTTGCTGTCACCATGCGTGTCGGCAATGGTCGCCAGCATCTTGCGGTGGCGGTCATGGTCTTGCTTGAGGGTCTGGTAGATCGTTGACATGTGCGTGTTTCCTTTTGTCTTGCCATTATTCAACGCCGCTACTGCCAAGCCCGTTCCGCGCCAGCCTGACGCACCTCGACGCGCCCCAAACTTGCGTTAAGAGAAAACGTCATGCCTGCGCCGATTTCGATCATAATTCCCACGCTGAATGCTGAAGCAGACCTTCCCGTCTGCCTTGAGGGCCTGATGCCCGGTATTGAAGCTGGCCTCATCCGTGAGCTGATCGTCAGCGATGGCGGATCGACCGATCATACCCAGGCCATTTCCGAGGCGGCTGGCGCAACGCTGGTCAGCGGCGAGACAGGCCGGGCGCGGCAACTGAGGGCTGGCGCAAAGACGGCGCGCGGCGACTGGTTGCTCTTCCTTCATGCCGATACCAGCCTCACACGTGACTGGGTCGAGCGCACCATCGAACACATAAAGACACGTCCCAAAATGGCCGCCGTTTTCACACTGGCCTTCCGGTCAGACGAAAAAATCGCCGCGCTCGTCGCCCGGCGGGCCAATCGCCGTGCACGATGGCTTGGCCTGCCCTATGGCGACCAGGGGCTGCTGGTCTCACGCGCGCTCTATGAAGAGGCCGGCGGCTATGAAGATGTCCCACTGATGGAAGATGTCCGGCTTGTTCAGGCCATCGGCAAGAAAAGGATCGCTTTCCTTTCGGCAGAGGCACGCACCTCAGCGGCAAAATATGAACGCGATGGCTGGCGCAAGCGCAGCTGGCACAATGCCTGGCTGATCACGCAATACCTGATGGGGGCGAGCCCCGAAAAACTTGCGGGCAAATACCGCTAGAGGTCGGCGGCTCTCGCCAGCCACCAGTCATCATCGGCCAGCTCAGCGCGGTAAGCTTGCAGCAATGTCTGCTTCAGATGCCCAAGCGATGCGGGCTGGCAATTGGTGATGAAACCGGTGTCGATCCTGCCGCCGCCGGCTTCGAATGCCTGACGCGACTCCTGGTCAAAATCCGCGCAGTCGAGACCCGCCACCTGCATTGTCGCACCGCGTGCATCCGGTTCGGACAGACGGCGGGCGAGCCCATAGATAAAGCCTTCGCCCTCCTCCAGTTCGGTCTCGACAAGGAATACCTGCCGGCCACCAGCCTGCGCGAGGGCTGCAAAGCGGATGGCGGCCCCGGAGTCCACCGAATCAGGCGCTGATCCGAAATAGCCGTCGCCGCGGCGCTCGAAAGCGATACACGGATCGTCCGCCTCAAGACAGATGACCAGTGACTGCTCCACGGGCAAGATCGCCTCATCACCCGCAATCAGGGACTTCTTCGACGTAAAACATGCTGAAAGCAGCGGCAGGGCAACGCATGCTGCCAGCAAGACCCGTAAACTTGTCATGATCGATTCCCACCTTTGTGCGTTGAACTATATGAACCTTCCCGGGAGCTGATGGCAAACTAATGACCAGACCGACCTTGCTTATTTTTGCAAAGCCGCCGCGCATGGGGATCTCCAAAACGCGGCTCGCCGCCGGCATGGGGCGGACCGAGGCGCGGCGCATCGCACGCTTTACGCTCGCGCGCACAATGAAGGCCGCGCGCGACACGGCCTGGCACACCCGCCTGCACATCGAACCTGCCACCTGCCAGTACGAGACACTTGGCGGCGTCTGGCGCAGCAATGTCGAACGCCACCCACAGATTCGCGGTGACCTCGGTGAGAGGCTTGCCGCCGGGATGATGCAAGCGCCGCACGGCCCCGTCATCTTCGTTGGCACCGATTCGCCAGACATAAACCGTGCCCTGCTGCATGATGCGGCGCGGGCCCTGCGCCACAAGGGGGCGGTCTTCGGACCGGCAGAAGATGGCGGCTTCTGGCTGTTCGGCCTGAGCCAGGCCCTGCGGGACCCGTCAGTGTTCCACGATGTACGCTGGTCAACGCCGCACGCCATGGAGGATGTGTGGTCCAACCTGCCGCCACACGCGCATGTATCATTGCTGCCGCAGCTGATTGATATCGACACGCGAAGAGACTGGAAACTCTATAAAAAGCAGCGTTGAAGACCTCTCAAAAAAGCAGCACGATTGATCTAGGTTATCGACGCTGGCCATTGCTTGCCTGCATTTCGCTGGGCATTTAGAGGGTCCCCCATGTATAGACTTGCCTATGTCAGCACGGCTCATAAAGCCGTCAGGTCTTCAGACCTGCAGGATATACTTGAGATTGCGATCCTCAATAATGGCAAGGACAACATCACCGGCACGCTACTTTATAATGGCGTGAATTTCCTTCAGGTCCTCGAAGGCGTGAAGGAAGACGTGATGAACGCTTATGAGCGTATCTGCGCCGATCCCCGCCATCATCATATCGTGACCATCTTCGAAGAATCCGGCACACGCAGAAGCTTCGAAAATGCCCCCATGTCGCTGCAGACCGTTCCCAGCAAAGTTGGCAAACTGCCGAACGGTATAGCGATGTCGAACGATATTGAGCTGTTCCTGCCCAACTCCGTTCCGGACTATCTGCGCAGTATGCTCACCAGCTTCAACACACAAAAGGCCTGATCGCGGCGCCGCTCCGCCTCGCATCATCCACAAGACTTGTCCAGATTGTTCTTGTTTTGTTCTCAATCTCATGCTTTCAGATAAGGCATGAGACAGACACAGAAACTGAAACGCACTGGACGTATCAGCCTGATCGACATGGCCGGTGTCGCCGAACGCGCAGAGCAGAATGGCCGAGGTGCCGTGTCCAACCAGACCGGCCGCTTCGAAAAGGAAACGCGCGAAGCCTTTGATGATGGCTGGGGCACCGTCGAAGATGCAGCGGGCCGGCTGCAAACTACGCTGACGCGGGAAGCAGCAAAGACCATTATCACCTTCAATCGCTCGCCGGACATTTCCTTTGACCGGACGATCAACCCCTATCGCGGCTGTGAGCATGGCTGCGTCTATTGCTTCGCCCGGCCGTCACACGCATTTCATGGCCTGTCGGCGGGCCTCGATTTCGAAAGCAAGCTGTTCTTCAAGCCTGACGGCCCTGCCCTGTTGCGCCGTGAGCTGTCGCGTCCATCCTATGTGCCAAAGCCGATCGCGCTCGGCATGAATACAGACGCCTATCAGCCGGTTGAACGCCGTGTCGGGCTGACGCGCGCTTTCCTGGAAATCCTGTCGGAACACAACCACCCCGTCACGCTGCTCACCAAGTCGGCCCTGATCCAGCGCGATATCGACATTATTGCGCCGATGGCCGCAAAGGGCCTCGCACGTGTCGGCGTGTCCCTGACGACGCTTGACCCGCGCCTGTCACGCCGGATGGAGCCGCGGGCCGCTGCCCCGTATCGCCGGCTGCAGACAATCAGGGCCATGGCCGAAGCCGGCATTCCGGTGACGGTAATGACCGCCCCGATCATCCCGGCGCTGAACGAGCCCGAAATGGAGCAGATGCTGGAAGCGGCCGCCGAGCACGGCGCCACAAGCGCAGGCTATGTCGTGCTGCGCCTGCCGTATGAGCTGAAGGATATTTTTCACGAATGGCTGGCCGAACATTATCCAGACCGGGCCGCCCGCATTGTGAACCTGCTGCGCTCGATGCGCGGCGGCAAGGATTATGACGCCAACTGGTTTGAGCGTGGCAGCGGAAGCGGCACGCACGCCCGGCTGATCGCCCAGCGTTTCAACAAGGCCGTGCGCCGGCTGCAGCTCGATGCGCCCCGGCCGAGATTGCGAACAGACCTGTTTCGCCCCGTCGAGGGCCGGAATGGCCAGATGCTGCTGGATATCTGAAACAAGTATCCCGCAGCCAATTCACCTCAGACAAACAATATTTCCACAGGCCTATCCACAAGCCTGCCTGAAATTTGTTACGATAACGAAACAAGTTCGCATCCTGTCCTGCGCAAAACAGGGCGAGCGTAACGAAGCAGAAACCAAATCAGGACGGAATGGGCGTTCAGACTGATTCGAGTAGAGGGGCTGTATAGTATGGATTTGATCCGCAATACGATTATCGAAGGCGAATGCGTGGACGTACTCTCACGCCTGCCGGACAAGTCCGTTGATCTCGTCTTCGCAGACCCGCCTTATAATCTGCAACTTGGCGGCGGCCTCACCCGGCCGGACCAGTCGCATGTGGCGGGTGTGGACGATGCATGGGACCAGTTCGACAGTTTCGACGCCTATGACCTGTTCACCCATCAATGGCTGACCGAATGCCGCCGTGTCCTGAAGGACGATGGCGCAATCTGGGTGATCGGCTCATATCATAACATTTTCCGGGTCGGCACCGTGCTTCAGGATTCCGGTTTCTGGATCCAGAATGATGTGATCTGGCTGAAGTCCAACCCGATGCCGAACTTCAAGGGCACCCGTTTCCAGAACGCGCACGAAACGCTGATCTGGGCCGGCAAGACCGAAAAATCCCGCGTCACCTTCAATTATGATGCGCTGAAAGCCTTCAATGAAGACAAGCAGATGCGGTCCGACTGGACGATCCCGCTCTGCACGGGCGCAGAACGCCTGAAGGACACAGTGACCGGCAAGAAAGCCCATCCGACGCAAAAGCCGGAATCCCTGCTCAAGCGCGTCCTGCTCGCGACGACCAATCCCGGCGACGTGGTGCTTGACCCGTTCTCGGGCACAGGCACAACGGCTGCAGCCGCCAAGATGCTCGGCCGTGACTATGTCGGCATTGAGCAGGACCCGGCCTATATCCGCGTGTCGCGCGCCCGCCTCAAAGGCATTACGCCGCTCGAAGGCGACGCGCTGGAAACACAGAAGAGCGCCCGCGCCCTGCCCCGCGTCCCGTTTGGCGCACTGGTCGAGAATGGCTGGCTCAAGGCCGGTGACCGGCTCTGGTCGCCGAAGAAGCGCCATCATGCCCGCATCCGCGTCGATGGCAGCCTCGCTTCAGGAGATGCGTCCGGCTCGATCCACCGCCTCGGCGCACATGTCATGCAGGCCCCGGCCTGTAATGGCTGGACGTTCTGGCACTATGAATCGCCCAAGGGCGACCTTGCGCCGATCGACCTGCTGCGCCGCCGCTACCGCCAGGAACATGGGCTGAACTAGGCGCAGCCGGCCGGGCGCTCAGCGTGGGCTAATTGCGATTATTGTCGTCCTCAGGGTCGTCATCATAACTGACTGTCCGCGTCTGCCGGGCCGGGCTGCCGGGCAATCTTCCCTGCCCGTTTTCAGGCGGGTGGTACACAGCCTGGGCATGTTGCGTATTGATGGCAATGGCATCCTGAACGGCTGCTACATCACGGTTCTGGAGCTGCGGCATGAAGCGAAGCTCATCAAGCGAGCGCACCGCCGCATCGACCAGCCTTTTCAGTTCGCCCTGATCGCGTCCAAATTCGAGAATGGAGCGCGGCCCCATCAAGCCGTTTCGATTTGGGCGCGCGAAAGAACATGTGTGAAGCACGACGGAGCCGCCCTCAACTACGCCGTTCGTAAACGGAACGCTGACCTCCGTCTGGAACGTGTCGAACGCCGCAGAACCGATTGCCTGACGCACCTCGGTTTCCGCTCCGCTGAGCTGTGCCCTGACCAGCAGGCTCCGGAAGTTCGTCTCGCCCAGGAACACTTCTGACAAGCCCAGAAACCACTTTCCAAAGCCCCCCAGTATCAGGAAGCCCAGCAACCACGGCCCTATATTGGCCATGTCGCTCCATGCCTGCATCATGGCGGTGTCCGATGGCTCCATGCCCGCTGACACGACGTTCGAGATTGAGTTGATGTTTGCCACGTCCGGCATACGAAAACCCAAATTCAACGCCGCCAGCAACAGCAGCACATTGCCAGCGCCTTCTGCCAGGAAAGGAACAAATCTGGCCAGTGGTGCTCGTTGAAGGGTTGGCTGGGTCTCTGCATAAACCCTCGGCGCATTGTTATAGATTCGCGTATTCTCGTCCGAATATGTGTCCTGGAGCGCCGTCATAAGCGCTTCAGAAAAGTGCTTCGAATTGCCGACACCATCGCGCTGGAAGCGGATTTGGGTGACGTCTTCGTCGAGTTCGCCCGACAGGGATTTCAGTCTCTGCATCCGGATAAACCAGAAGAAGACAGTCATCGTCACAAGGGCGGCCGCCAGAACAAGGATCAGGCCGATCAGGCCAATCGGAACACTTGGCACAAAGGCGTCCAGAATGCGCCGCGCCTCATCCGAGTAAATGCCCATTTCGCTGGTATCGATGCCAGCTACCAGCACGCCGCCAATCGCCAGCAGCGCAAGAAAGAAAATCAGCCCCTGCAATGTACCGGGTGATGCATTTCGCATCTGCGCCAATTGCATGGTGAGGGTCGACGGGCGCACAAAAAGGCGCCAGCGCGCCAACAAGACCGTTGCCAGTACCCACCAGAAAAGTCCGCTGACAGCCGTGTCGAATTCCAGGCCGACCGTCTTCGACGCCTGAAGGAAGAAAATGGCAAGGCCAAGTATGATCAGCGTTCCGATAAGGCAGGCGAAAATATATTCGACAAGCAGCCTGATTTCAGGCGGCGAAAACCTGAGCCCCGGCAGGAACAATTGCGCCAACCGGCCAAGTAGCCCGGAATGCCCGCTGCCTTCCGGAGGTGTGCCGACTTCCATCATTTCCGAGATTTCATCGGCGGTATAACGGTGTGCCCGGCCAATCGAGGAGGCATCCTTGCCGTCCTGCTTTCTCTTTACGAGATCAGCGGGCGAGCGTGGATCGGGCTCATACCCCGTTAGCCGGTCAATGGCCTGCTTGAAGCCGGTCAGTCCAGACAGGACAAGAACCGATGCCGCAAAAGCCGCCAGAAGGAAAAGCGCAGTGTCTTCATTGCGAAATGCTGCAAGCGCCTGGAACAGGACAAAAAGCCCGACCAGAAACACAATCGATGCTCGTGCGAGCCGGAGCGCGCCGGAAACGAGAAATGGATTTGGAAAGTCTTCTGACCGCCTACGTGTCTTCATAGCTGCCCCCAGCCTGTCTTGATTCAACCGCCGTCTATAATGCTGTTTCAAATGCAGCAGATTGTCGACCCCAAAGTGAAACACCAAACCTCAATTTTCCGCCTTCAAAACCCTTTTTTTGAGTGACGGGGGCAGGTCTTTAGTTAGAAACTCTACGCATGGGCCACGAGGGACAGGACATCTTCCTGAAAGACATGCTCGTCTTTCTGTTCGCGGCGGGCGTCATTGTCCCGGCGTTCCGCGCCTTGCGCCTGCCCGCTGTTGCCGGTTTCCTGATCGCAGGCGTTGCCCTTGGGCCGAGCGGCCTTGGCGCGCTGGAACATCTGTGGGGGCCACTGCAGTTCATCTCCGTATCAGAGCCTGAAGCCGCCGCACCCTTCGCTGAGCTTGGCGTCCTCTTCCTGCTCTTCCTGCTCGGTCTCGAACTGTCGTTCCGCAAGCTCTGGCAGATGAAGCGCGTCGTGTTCGGCGCCGGCGCATTCCAGGCGATCCTGAGCGCGGTCTGTATCGGCTTCGGTCTTTGGGCCTTCGGGCTGCCGGCGCAGGTCGCAACCGTGATCGGCATGGCTCTCGCCCTGTCATCCACGGCCATCGTCATGCAGCTGCTGACCAGCGAACACAGGGCGGCTGGCCCGGCCGGACGCACCGCGCTCGGCGTGCTGCTCTTCCAGGACATACTCGTCGCGCCGGTCCTGATCTTTGTAAGCTTCCTGTCGCCGGACGCAGATACCGACATTGCCGCCAGCGTCATCCGCGCCCTCGTCCAGGGGCTGATCGCCGTCTTCGTCATCGTCTTCCTGGGGCGCTTCGTGCTGAAAAGCGTTTTCCGGCTGGCCGCGCGCACGGGCGGACGCGACTTCCTGATGGCGCTGACGCTTTTTGTCGTCATCGGGTCCGCCGTGGTAACCGCCACGGCCGGTCTTTCGCTGGCGCTTGGTGCCTTCCTCGCCGGCCTCCTGCTTGGCGAGACAGAGTTCCGCCATCAGACCGAAGTTGACCTCGATCCGTTCAAGGGCCTGCTGCTCGGCATCTTTTTCATGACTGTCGGGATGAGCCTCGACCTTGCAACCATCATCGACATCGCGCCGATCGTGGCGGGCGGGCTGGTTGGTCTCGTGCTCCTGAAGACGCTGGTGGCGTGGATTGCCTGCCGGCTGTTCGCCGGGCCACCGCCGGTCGCTACCGAAGCGGCCCTGCTGCTTGCGCCTGCCGGAGAGTTCGCCTTCGTCGTCGTGGCCGCTGCTGCAACGGCGGGCATACTCGGCCCGGACCTTGCCACCCCGGTGACGGCCGTGGCGGGCCTCTCCATGCTGCTTATCCCGCTAACCTCGCGTCTCGGTGTAACACTGGCGCGCCGGATGAAGGCGCCGGACACGGCCGCTGTACCGGTCGAAGATTACTCTGAGCGTACGGGCCATGTCATTGTCGCAGGGTTCGGACGTGTCGGGCGGACCATTGCGCGCCTGCTGGAAGGCGAGGAGGCCGACATTGTCATCCTTGAGCGTAGCTTCCACGCCGTTCAGACTGGCCGCCGGGAGGGCTGGCAGATTTCGCTCGGCGATGCGGCCCGGCCTGAAATCCTGCACGTCGCCGGCGCGCCAGGTGCAACGCTCTTCGTCGTGACCGTGGATGATCCGACAAGCGCTGAAAACATGGTCCGCTCCATCCGCGCCCTGAGGCCGAACGTGCCGATCTATGCGCGTGCCCGTGACGCTGAACATGGCCAGGTCCTGCGCCGTGCGGGTGCCGATTTCGTGATCCCCGACGCGATCGAGGCCGGGCTGCAACTTGCCGGTCGCGTGCTCGAAGAATTCGGCTATCCCGGCGAAACGGTTCGCGACAAGCTCGCCGCCGAACGTGACCTTGAATACAGCAAGGCGACCGGCAGCTGATCAGCTGGCAAGCTTCAACGCCTTGGCGAAGACGCTAGGAAAAGATGCAGCTGCAACCTCGCCGTCGATCCACTGACCATCCTCGGGCAGCTCGGCTGCCCCCTCAATCACGCGCACATCGAGACGCAATTCAAAATGCGTGAAGATGTGGCGCACCTCACCGACTTCAGCCCCCCGGCCCGCAAGCCCTGCAGGCTCGCCGGCAAGGCCATCTTCTGACCAGTCAGACGTCGGCAGGCCCAGCATCCCGCCGAGCAAACCCTGGTCCGGCCGCCGTTCGACCAGCACATCGCTGCCGCGCCGCACAACAAAGACGCGGCCAAAGCGTACGGGCCTTGCCTTTTTCGCAGGTTTCACCGGATAGCGCTCCGGCGCACCTTCCTTATAGGCCGCGCACCAACCGCTTACGGGGCAGAGGAGACAGTCTGGACGCTTCGGTGTGCAGATCGTCGCGCCGAGATCCATCAATGCTTCGGCAAATTCGCCGGGCCGGTCTGCCGGAACAAGGTCGCGCACCAGCGCCGCAATCCGCAGTTTTTCGGCCTTCCACTCACCGCTGGCCGCCAGCAGCCGGGCAAAGACACGGTCGACATTGCCATCAACAGCAGGGGCGCGGACACCAAATGCCAGCGCCGCGACAGCGCCGGCCGTGTAAGGCCCGATCCCCGGTAGCTCCAGCAGTCCCTTTTCGGTTGCCGGCCACGTACCGCGCGCAGAGACGTCGCGTGCGCATTTCAGCAAATTACGGGCACGTGCATAATAGCCAAGCCCGGCCCAGGCGGCCATCACATCGCCATCCTCGGCAGCGGCCAGCTCGTCAACGGTCGGCCATCGCTCGGTGAAAGCCAGGAAATACCGCGCAGCATGCGGCACGGTCGTCTGTTGCAACATGATCTCGGCAAGCCAGACACGGTAAGGGTCCGGTGTGACGCCGCGTGCACGCTCCCCCGGACCGATCCGCCAGGGCAGATCGCGGGCATGGCGCGCATACCAGCCGAGCAAGGCGGCCGGAAGGTCATCAAACTTTCGCGATACCGCACGGGCGGTCTTTTCTCTGGCGGGCATGCGGTGCACAATCGTCTTCATGGTTACCAGGTCAAGTCTCGATCCGCTGGAAGAAGCCCGCGCCCGCGTGCGGCTCCGCTATCAACGCGGCAAGACATTGAAGCCGCCGCCCAAGCCGATTGGCGCGGCGATCACCCGTGTCGCCCGAAAGGCCCTGCCGGAAAAGGGCCCCGCCATAGGGCGGCTGAAACTGCAATGGACAGACATTGTTGGCGCCTCGATAGCCCGGGTCTGCGAACCGGAAAAGATTGGCGCTGGCAACAAGGGCCGCGTGCTCACCGTCAAATGTATCCCGGCCGCCTCGACGATGATCCAGCACCAGTCAGAGCTGATCCGCCAGCGGGTTTCGGTATCGCTTGGCGGCGATGTCCGGGAAATCCGTATCATCCAGGGGCCCCTCACCCGCAATCCCCTGCCCAAGCCCTCCCGGCCGAAACGCCCGCTCAGCGGCGATGAACGCGAAGCCCTGCTGGCGTCGGTTGAAACCATTGAGGATACGGCCCTGCGCAAAGCGGTTTTGGCGCTGGGCGAGGCTGTGCTAACGACCGAAGGCAGCTAGGTGCTTACACGCCGTTAACCTCTTGGAAACCACTCCGACTCAATCTCTTAAGAAAAGGTTATGACCATGAACGCCCTTACCAGACGCACAGCCATGTTTGCTGTCTCCCTGTTCGCGATGACAGCTTGCGGCGCAGCTGGTGGTGATGATGCCAAATCGTCTGATGGCGCTGCGGCCCTTACCGAAATGACCATGGGCGCAGATGATGCACCGGTGACCATTGTCGAATACGCCTCATGGACATGCCCGGCCTGCCTGCAATTCCAAAATGATGTCGTCGGCAAGCTGAAGTCCGAATATGTCGATACCGGCAAGGTCAAATTCACCTTCCGCGAGTATCCGACCGCGCCGGCCAATATCTCTGTCGCCGGTTTTGCTGTCGCGCGTTGTGCAGGCGAAGACTCCTACTTCGAGATTGTAGATGAGCTGTTCTCTCGCCAGAATGCCATCCTCGGTCTTGCGCGGGAAGGCGGACAGGTCAAAGCGGCGCTGCAACAGGTCGCGGCCAATCACGGCATCAGCGACGAAGCTGAATTCGACGCCTGCCTGCAGGATTCCGATATCCGCAAGGCCATCGCGGCCTCGGTTGTCCAGGGCGAAGCCGATGGCGTTGAAGGCACGCCGACGCTGCTGATGAACGGTAGCAAGCTGCCAGGCCATGAATGGCGCCGCTGGGAAGGCATGAAAGCTGTTCTCGACGAAGCCCTCGGCGAAGATGCACCTGCCCCGGCAGAGCCAGCTGCGGCCACCGAAGAGATGCCAGCCGAACCAGACACAGCACCAGCTGACGACACAGACGTCGAATCCGGCGATATGGAAGGCGATATGGAAATCGTCGAGCCAACGTCCGGTGAGGCCACACCGGAATAGTCACACCACAACAGGGGAGCTTGCATTGCACATTACAGAACTGCGCATTGCAGGCTTCAAATCCTTTGTTGACCCGCAGGACATCCCCATACTTCCCGGCCTGACAGGCATAGTCGGGCCGAATGGCTGCGGAAAATCAAACCTTCTCGAAGCGCTCCGCTGGGCGATGGGCGCAAGCTCCGCCAAGGCGATGCGCGGCGGGGAGATGGACGATCTCATCTTCTCCGGCTCGCAGGCCCGTCCGGCCCGTGAGCTGGCAGAAGTGACGCTCGTGCTGGACAATTCAGCCCGCACTGCCCCGCCGGACTTCAACGCCTCTGACACGCTCGAGATCATGCGTCGCCTGAAGCGCGGAGCGGGCTCGACCTACAAGCTGAATGGCCGCACCGTCCGCGGCAAGGATATCCAGCTCATCTTCGCCGATGCCTCGACCGGCGCCAATTCGCCCTCACTCGTGCGTCAGGGCCAGATTTCGGAACTGATCGGCTCGAAGCCGCAGAACCGCCGCCGCATTCTCGAAGAAGCCGCTGGTATTTCCGGGCTGAACACCCGCCGCCACGAAGCAGAGCTCAAGCTGCGCGGCGCAGAGACCAATCTTGAACGCCTGTCGGAAGTTTCGGCAGAGGTGGAGCGCCAGCTGGAAAGCCTGAAGCGCCAGGCGCGCAAGGCCCGCAAGTACAAGGAATTGTCTGAAAAGATATCGGCGCTTGAAGCCTTCCTCGCTCACCTCAAATGGGACGCAGCCAAGCTCGCCAAGGCCGAAGCCGATGAAGCGCTGGCGCGCTGCCGCGAGGCCGTTGAGCAGCACACGCGCGCCGCCGCGATCGCAGAGACCAGGCGTATTGAAGCGGGTGAAGGCCTGCAGCCCCTGCGCGACGCCGAGGCAACCGTCTCCGGCCGGCTCGGCCAGGCGCGGATCGATCTTGCCCGGCTTGAAACAGAGCGCAAGAACGCCGCCGACCTGCTGGCCCGCCATGAAAGCGAAGCGCGCCGCCTGATGGACGATATCGCCCGCGAACAGGCCCAGTCCGAAGAGGCCGAACACGCGCTGGCCGACGCGAAAGACAATCTCGCAGCGCTGCCGACAGACGATCCAAAAGCCAATGAAGCGCTGGAGGCGAAGGCAAAGACTGATCTTGAAGCCGCCCGTGCCCGCCTCAATGAAGCGCAGGCGGCCGCCGACGATGTCACGTCCAGGCTAGCTGCCCTCCGCGCCGAACGTCAGGCGGCGCAAGCCAGCGCGGAAGCCCAGCGTCGACGCAAGTCAAACCTTGAAGCCGACGCCCAGCGTCTGAAAGACCAGCTTGCCGCAATGCCGGACACAAGCGCACTGCAGGCCCGCCTCGCTGAGGCTGGCAGGGCCGAAGAAGCCGCAGAGCTGGCGCTTCATGACGCTGAACGCGCGGTTGATGCAGCTGAAGACGCGCTCGCCGAAGCCCGCAGCGCCGAAGCCGAAGCGCAATCGCCAAAAGATGAGGCCGACAGCACCGTCCGCACACTTGAATCCGAGATTGCTGGCCTGCACCGTCTGTTGAAACAGGCATCCGGCCCCAAGGCCCCACCTGTCATTGACCGTATCCGCACGAAAGACGGCTATGAAAAAGCCGTCGCCGCTGCGCTCGGAGATGACTTGCAGGCCTCAACCGAGCGCGACTCATCGCTTTATTGGGGCGGGCGCGAGCTGCGCACCGAAGCGCTGCCGGACGGCGCCGAGCCGCTCGCCGGTTTCGTCGATGCACCGGGCGAACTTGCCACGCGATTGTCGCAATGCGGCGTCGTCAGCGCCGAAGACGGTGAACGCCTGGCCGGACACCTCACGCCCGGCCAGCGGCTTGTCACGGTGGACGGCCACCTCTGGCGCTGGGACGGGTTTACCCGCACACCAGACGCCCCCGTCTCTGCCGCGGTGCGCCTCGCGCAGCAGGCCCGGCTTGATGCGGCCCAGGCTGAAATTGGCCCAGCTCGTGAAACACTGTCAGGGGCAGCAAGCCACCTCTCCGAGGTCAAGGCCACGCGCATCAACGCTGAGGATGACCTCAAGGACGCCCGCTCGAAAATCTCTCCAAAGGCTGCAGAACTGAACCGCGCACGCGCTGCCACGGCTGAAGCGCGGCAGGCATTCGAACGCGCGGACGTGAAGCGCGAATCGGCGACCGAAGCCCTCGTCCGGGTCGAGTCAGACCTGCGCGGCGTCGAGGAAACCCTGTCGCTCGTCTCGATTGGCGGCGATGAGCAAGAAGTTGAACGCCTCGAAACGATCGCCACCGAGACCCGTGCCGGCCTTACAGACGCCCGCGAGCATGAAACCGAATGCCGTGGCCGTCTGACTGACATTACACGCAATCGCGAACAGGCAATTGCCCGCCGCGAAGGCTTCCAGAAGGATGTCGAGCGCTGGACGGCCCGCCATTCCAGCAGCCGGCAGCGCCTCGACGGCCTGCTAAAGCGCCGCAGCGAAGCAGCGTCCGAAGCCGAATCAGCCCGCGTGCGCCCCGAAGAGATGCAGGCCAAGATCGACACGCTGGCCGGGCAGGTCGCGGGCCTTGAGGAAGAGCGCAAACAGGCGGCAGACAGGCTCGCCGAAAAGGAAACTTCCCTGCGCGAAACCGAGACCAGCGCCCGTGAAACCGCGTCGGCTGCCATGGAGGCGCGCGAATCGCTTGCCGGGGCCAAGGTCCGTATCGAGAATGCCGAGACCCGCCTGGCCGACACGGTGGAAAGCGCCCGGGCCCAGTTCCAGCGCCTGCCGGAAGGCCTGATGACGCTGGCACGCGCCGGCCTCGACGAGGAAGAACTCGAACAGCTGGATCCGTCCGAAGCTGAACGCCAGCTGGACTTCCTGCGCCGTGACCGTGACCAGCTCGGCGGGGTCAACATGGAAGCGGAGGCTGAAGCCGAAGAGCTCGCCGAACGTCTCGGCACACAGGCCACCGAGAAGGACGACCTGATCCGGGCGATTGCCAAACTGCGCGAAGGTGTAGCTGCCCTGAACGATGAAGGACGCGCTCGCCTGCTGGCTGCGTTTGACCGCGTGAACGAGCATTTCAAGTCGCTGTTCACCACCCTCTTCCGCGGCGGTGAGGCCGAACTCCGTCTCGTCGACAGTGATGACCCGCTTGATTCGGGTCTTGAAATCATGGCGCAGCCGCCGGGCAAGCGCCTTGGCACGCTGAGCCTGATGTCAGGCGGTGAACAGGCGCTGACAGCGACCGCGCTGATCTTTGCTGTCTTCTTGTCGCGCCCATCCCCGATCTGCGTGCTCGACGAGGTTGATGCGCCGCTTGATGATGCGAATGTCGACCGTTATTGCCGCCTGCTCGACGAAATGCGCCGCAAGACCAATACGCGTTTCATCGTGATTACGCACAATCCAGTGACGATGAGCCGGATGGACCGCCTGTTCGGCGTGACCATGCGCGAAAAAGGCATCTCGAAACTGGTTTCTGTCGATCTTGATGCAGCCGAAGAGCTGGTCGCAGCCGAGTAAGCCGCTGCGTCAAATGCGCAATTGCTTTTTTATACATATTTTTCAGATACTTACGCGATCATACAGCGGCTTGACTTGGCCCCGCCCCTCAAATAGTTTCCGGCGCAAATGACAAGGGGTTCTCCCATGTCTGCTTTATGTGATTTTGAGGCGTCCTGATGGCCGGTCCGGAACGGAATGATCTCAGTGAACGGATTGCAAAAGCCCAGGCTGACCGTGCCGCGAAAGAGGCAAAGAAAGCCAGGGAAGAAGCAGATATGAGCGGCTCGGTCTCGGCGGGTGGGCTTGCCCTTCGCTACGGGGCAGAGTTCGGGGCGTCGGTCGCCGTGGGTATATTGTTCGGTCTGATGATCGACCATTTCTTCGGGACGAAGCCGTGGGGATTGCTTGTTATGCTGGGATTCGGCCTTGCAGCCGGCATCCTCAATGTTATACGCGCCTATCGCCAGTTGACGGCAGATGCACAGTTGCAGGGAACGGACCTATCGGATGGTCCGGAAAACGGGACCTAAGGGCTGATGAACCTCTCTTTCCACCAGATCGCCGACCCGATCCACCAGTTCGAGATCAAGAAGCTGTTCGACCTGAACATTGCAGGCCTCGACCTGTCGTTCACGAACGCTTCTTTCTACATGCTGCTGTCTGTCGTGTTGATCATTGTCTTCTTCGGCATGGCCGCCACACGCGGCAAGCTTGTGCCTTCGCGCATGCAGTCGGTTGCAGAGATCGGCTACGGTTTCGTGGCGGACATGGTGCGCGGCGCCGCTGGCGAGGAAGGGCTGAAATTCTTCCCATTCGTCTTCACCCTGTTTTTCTTTGTCTTCTTCGCGAACATGATCGGCATGGTCCCCTATGCCTTCACCACGACCAGCCACCTGATCGTGACCGCAGCCCTGTCGCTGCTCGTGATCTCCATCGTCATCGGCTATGGCTTCTACAAGAACGGCTTCAAGTTCCTGAAGCTCTTCGCGCCTGCCGGCGCGCCCTGGCCGATCTATATCCTGCTGATCCCGATTGAGGTGATCTCCTTCTTTGCGCGCCCGGTCACGCTCGCGCTTCGTCTCTTTGCCAACATGCTGGCGGGTCACATCATGCTGAAGCTGTTTGCCGGTTTCGCGGTGACGGGCCTCGCGGCTGGCGGCATTGGCCTGCTGGTCACCCCGCTCGCTTTCGCGATGGGCGTAACGCTCAATGCGCTGGAACTTCTCGTCGCCGGTCTGCAGGCTTATGTCTTCGCCATCCTGACCTGCGTCTACCTCAATGACGCGCTTCACCCCGCTCACTAGTTCGCCGGTGCGGCCTTAAAGCCGCGCCACAACCCTTGACGCGCCCGCACGAACAGGCTTCACGGGCATCAAAGCTAAGCAACTGTCTTTCCCAAAGGAGATCTTCAAATGGAAGGCGATATCACCCTCGGCCTCAAATATGTTGGCGCTGGCCTCGCGACCCTCGGCATGATCGGTGCCGCAATCGGTGTGGGCAACATCTTCGGCTCGTTCCTCGACGCCGCAATGCGCAACCCGTCCGCTGCCCCGCAGCAGACCGGTAACCTCTTCATCGGTATGGCTCTCTCCGAGGCGCTCGGCATCCTGTCGTTCCTCGTTGCCATCCTGATCCTGTTCGTCGTTTAAGCGAACCTGACGACTTTGCGGCTGGCCCACTTTGCGGGCCAGCCATTCCTGTTTGACGCCTCATCAAGGTCTTGACCCATGATGCTCCTCCCTCTGGCAGCTGAAGCCGCGGCAGACGCGCCGTTCCCGCCGTTCGAACCGTGGCATTTCCCGTCCCAGATCTTCTGGCTCGTGATCCTGTTTGGTGGTCTCTACATTGCGCTGTCGCGCTTTGTACTGCCCAAGCTGGGCGGTGTGATCGAGAAACGCGGCGATACGATTGCCGACGCCCTCGACGAGGCTGCCCGCCTCGACGAACAGGCCAAGGAAGCGCAGAAACAGCAGGAGCTGCACCTCGCCGAAGCCCGTGCCAAGGCGCGTGAAACTTCGGACAAGGCCCGGGCCAAGGTCGAGGCGGAAATCACCGCTGAGACCCAGAAAGTCGATGCTGAACAGGCCGAACGCCTTGCAGAAGCCGAAACCCGGATCCGCAAGGTCCGCGCTGACGCCCTGTCAAACGTTGACGCCATCGCGACCAGCGCCGCCCAGGCGATGCTTGGCCGCTTCGGCGTCACTGTCAGCGAGGCTGACGCCAGCGCTGCCGTTGCCCGCGCCAGCAAGGATTAGGAGAAACGGACATGATGAAACGCCATCTTACCGCCCTTCTCGTCGCTGCCAGCACACCGCTCATCGCGATTGCCGCAGAAGCTGAGCATGGTGAAGCTGCAGACCACGCAGGCACCACCGGTTTTCACAACCTGATCGAGCCGTTCACCGACCCTGTGACCCACACCGCGTTCGCGGCTTTCGTGATCTTCCTGATGATCGCGGGTTTTTTCGGTGCGTTCAAATATGTCGCTGGCGCGCTGGATGGCCGCGGGGCCGAGATCCAGAAGCAGCTCGACGAGTCGCGTGCCCTCCGCGAGGAAGCGGCCAGCATTCTCGCCGATGCAGAGCGCAAGCAGAAAGAAGCTGACGCCACGGCCGATGCAATGATCAAGCAGGCCAAGACCGATGCGAAACTGATGGTCGAACAGGCCCGCAAGGACCTGGCCGACAAGGTTGCCCGCCGCGAAGCCCAGGCCGAAGCCCGCATTGCGCGCGCTGAAGCTGAAGCGACGGAAGATGTTCGCAAGGCTGCTGCTGATGCGGCGACGCGCGCCGCCAAGGACGTGCTGGCCGGTTCATCGAAGCGCGGTGACCTGTTCACCGAAGCGCTCGGTGAGATCGACAAGGCGCTGAACTAGCCCCGCCTGGAACTTGCCTGAAGTGTTTTCATGCAATTGAACTTTAGAAGACCCTGCCCTCACCGGCAGGGTTTCTTTTTATGGCTCGGTGCAGTCTTGAAAACGGCGTTCAGCGCGAACGCTTTTCGCGTCCGAATACGGCCCGCATCAGCCAGTTTGGCGCGAACCGCTCAATACGCGGATTGCGCTCAAGGACGCCTTCCATCCAGCGCCGTCCCCACATCGCATTCCGCCCCAGCAGGACGACGCCCAGTATGGCGATCGGCAGGCCGATGGGCAGGACGGGCGTCACGAACGCGATCGGAATGGCCACCGCGATCAGGACGAGCCCGAGCAGCGCCAGCGCCTGACGCATAAGCGTGCGCATTCCTGTTCTGACAGACTGGAGTGGCACGCGCCGACTCTCCTCTACTCGGTCTTCCGTATCGTCTTCCGTCGCGGGCTCTGTATTCTGCATCAAAAGGCAATATGGCTATTTTCTCGGGCCTGCCTAGTTGGCTTTCGAATTATGATGAAATTCAGGCCGTCAGCCAGCACTTCGAAGACTTTGCAGACGTCGCGGCGCATGCCATGACACCCGATCAACACCTGAAGTGCAAATCGGTTCTTCAGATATCGACCTGGCGGATTTGCCGGACAGATTGTGGCCGATGACCGAGCGGAGACCTGACGACTTGAAGCTTACTTCCATCCAGTCGCTCCGGGCGGCCGCCGCGCTGCTGGTCATGGTTTATCATATCCGCGCCATCGAGATGGATGCTTTCATCCGTAACGGGTTGAGCGATACGCCGCTGCTCGGCATCGGTATCGAGAACGGCTTTTCCGGCGTTGACCTGTTCTTCGTCATATCCGGTTTCATCATGGTCTATGTGACCGGCAAGGTGCGCCCGGCGCTGGCGACGTCTGTCGCCTTCCTGTTTGCCCGCGCCGCCCGCATCTACCCGCTGTGGTGGCTGTTTGCAGGCATCATGACGCTGTACTTCTACGTGACCTATGGCGTGCCCTGGGATATCGAGCGGACGGTAGGCGGCAGCCAGCTGATGGCCGAGCAACCCTGGCTGCACCTGCTTTATTCCTACCTTCTCCTGCCGCAGCATGCCGTGCCGGTCTTCGGGCTGGGATGGACGCTGGTGCACGAGATGCACTTCTATGTCGTCTTCGCCGTGTTGATGTTGCTGCCGCGCCGCTTCCTGCCATGGCTGCTTGGCCTCTGGGCCATCGCCGTGACGGCCGGGTCGCTCGCGGGCCTGTCGGCGCCCTATCCGCAGGACTATTTGCAGCTGGCCCTGCACCCATTGTCCATCGAGTTCATAGGCGGGGCATTCGTGGCGCTGCTGCTGTCCAGCGGGCGGCGATGGAAGCCGGGACTGGTGCTCGCTGCCGGTCTTGCGAGCTTTGCCGCTGCCCTCCTCCTGCAGGGCGCGGAAACCGGCTTCACGCTGGGCTGGGGCCGCGTGCTCTGGTTCGGTCTGCCCTGCCTGCTGATCGTTTATGGATTTGCGTCGCTGGAGGCAGAGGACCGTCTCGACATCCCGGCCTGGGCTTCAACGCTCGGCGACTGGTCCTATGCGCTCTACCTCTCCCATACCTTCGTGCTGAGTGCGCTGCGGCGCGTGTTTGGCGCGCTGGCCGTGAGGCTTGAAGGGACGGGCATTGAAAGCTGGTTCATTCTTGGCGCGCCCGGTCGGATGGACAATATCCTGTTCTATCTGCTCGGCTCGGTGCTCAGCCTGCTCCTCGCCTGGCTGTCCTTCCGCTTCTTCGAACGCCCGGCCATGCGCGTGACCAGCGGCTGGCGGCGCGAGCTATTCGAAGACACGAATGCGCAATTGAAGCCCGCGCCGATCAAGCCCGCGATCTGGTAGAGAGAAACACGGGCCGGCCACGCCACATAGCCTACTCCGCCGCAACCTTCTCCGGCTCTGGCGAGGTCCAGCGCAGGACGGGCTTGCGCGCGGCCTGCGTTTCGTCCAGCCGCCGCATCGGGGCAAGATAAGGCGCGCCCTTCATGCTTTCGTCGCCGGCAGCAGCCCGCTTCGCCACGCTCTCCAGCGCATCGCAGAACCGGTCGAGCTCAGCCTTGCTCTCGGTCTCGGTCGGCTCGATCAGCATGGCCCCGTGCACGACCAGCGGGAAGTACATGGTCATCGGGTGATAGCCTTCGTCGATCATCGTCTTGGCGATATCCAGCGTTTCGATGCCGTCTGCCGTGAACGCGTCCGAGAACAGCGCCTCATGCATGCAATAGCCGTCAAAGGCCGGTGACATGACGGGTTTGAGCCGTGCCTGAATGTAGTTGGCGTTGAGCACGGCGTCTTCGGCCACCTGTTTCAGGCCATCGGCGCCGTGGCTCAGCATATAGGTCAGCGCACGGGTAAACATGCCCATCTGGCCATGGAAGGCGCAAAGCCGTCCGAATGCGTCCTCGCCCTTGCCATCAATCTCCTCGACCAGTTTGAACCCGTCAGCATCCTTCACGACAAAAGGCACCGGCGCATAGTCCGCCAAAGCGTCTGACAGGACGGTTGGGCCAGCGCCCGGCCCGCCGCCGCCATGCGGGGTGGAGAAGGTCTTGTGGAGGTTGATGTGCATCGCATCGACGCCAAGGTCGCCGGGGCGGACGCGGCCAACGATGGCGTTGAAGTTCGCGCCGTCACAATAGAAATAGCCGCCCGCCTCGTGGATGAGGTCAGCGATCTCGCGAATATCCGTTTCAAACAGGCCACACGTATTGGGATTGGTCAGCATGATGCCGGCAATGTCCGAGCTGTCTTCCAGCTTCGCGCGCAGGTCATCCATATCGACCCGGCCGCGCTTGTTGGCCCTGATCTCATCGACCTTGAAGCCGCACTGCACCGCCGTTGCCGGGTTGGTGCCGTGCGCGGAAGCCGGGACAAGCACGCGCGTACGTGTCTCGATCTCGCCGCGGGCCATGAGCGCGCCCCGGATCGCCATCATGCCGCAGAACTCGCCATGCGCGCCAGCCTTTGGGCTCATTGCGACGGCCGGCATACCGGTCAGCTTTTTCAGCCAGGTCGCAAGCTGGTCCATCAGTTCCAGCGCACCCTGCACGGTGGCCTGCGGTTGCAGTGGATGAATATCGGCAAAGCCGGCCATCCGCGCGACTTTCTCATTGAGGCGCGGATTGTGCTTCATCGTGCACGAGCCGAGCGGGAAGAGGCCAAGATCAATTGCGTAGTTCTTCTGGCTGAGGCGCACATAGTGGCGCATGGCTTCCGGCTCGGACAGGCCGGGAAGCTCTGTCGAACGCTTGCGTACAGCGCCGCCGAGCCGGGGCTTGCTGCCCTTGGGTTTGGGCAGGTCAACGCCGGTCTTGTTGGTGCAACCCGTTTCGAAAATCAGGTCCTCGCGCTGCTGCAGGCCGCGTGATCCGGAGACGGTAGTGATATCAGACATGACAGTGCCTTCAGAAGGAGTGGTCGGGCGGCCTTGGGTGTTCATGGTCATGATGCGGTCTCCATATTCCGCAAAAAGTTTCCGACTTGGCTCAACTCGCCATTTTTGAAGATGACTCCAACCCCGCAGCTTGTAGGCGGTGCATCCGAAGCGGAATATCGCGGGTATCCAGTATCAGCGTGTTTGGAAATTCTGATGGTTTCAGAATTTGGATTTGCGGAAAGAACGCGACCAAAATTGTTTGGGTGAAATATAAGATGCATCTTTGACGTGACCTCCTTGATGAAGCAGAAGTCGATGCGTCCTTTAGTGAACCGGGTCATCTTCACCCAATGATTATCGGCGTGATAGCCAAGTCCGCGAACCATGGCCTCAAATTTTGCTTCATCAACATGAACGCCCATCACAGCACCTCCTTCAGCGCATCGGCATAGGCCGCGATATCGTCATCCGTCGTGCATTCGGTGGCGGCGCAGATGATGACGTCGTCGAGCTGCTTGTTCGGGAAGAGCCTTGAAGCCCGCACGCCGCCGATGACGCCAAGCTCATCGAGCTGGGCGAGGATGGCTTCGGCATTGCCGGGGACGCGGAAAGCGAACTCGTTAAAGAAATGCGGCGTCAGGATCTCGACACCTTCAACGCCTTCCAGCGC
Organism: uncultured Hyphomonas sp.; assembly: GCA_964556825.1. Taxonomy (GTDB): domain Bacteria; phylum Pseudomonadota; class Alphaproteobacteria; order Caulobacterales; family Hyphomonadaceae; genus Henriciella. Next base: position 265,080 of record CAZKXJ010000001.1, read on the forward strand.
ATCGGCCAGCGCGCAGGCGGCCTCATGGTTCAACACGGCGAGCTGGCTGAGTCCCTTGTCGCCGAGCAGTGTCATGTGCGCGGTGAAGGCCAGCGTGCAGAGGCCGGCATTGGTGCAGATATTAGAGGTCGCCTTATCCCGGCGGATATGCTGCTCGCGGGTCGAGAGCGTCAGCACGAAGCCGCGCTTGCCGTCGGCGTCCACCGTCTCGCCGCAGAGCCGGCCCGGCATCTGGCGCACCAGCTTCTGTGTGCAGGCAAAGAGGCCGACATAAGGCCCGCCGAAATTCAGCGCATTGCCGATGGACTGGCCTTCGCCAACCGCAATGTCGGCGCCCATTTCGCCGGGCGGCGTGATGAGGCCAAGCGAGACGACTTCGGTAAATACAGAGACCATCAGCGCGCCATCTGCATGCGCGGCTTCGGATACGGGCGAAAGATCGGTGACCGTGCCGAACACGTTCGGGCTCTGGCCGATGACGCAGGCCGTGTCCTTAGTGACAGCGTCTTTCAGCTCAAGTTCACCATCGACGGCGGGCGGCAGCTGAACGACTTCGATGCCCTGCGCCTCACAGACAGTGCGCGTCGCGGCGGCATAGTGCGCATGCAGGCCGCCTGAGAGAACGACGCGTTTGCGGCGCGTCACGCGGCACGCCATGAGCGCGGCTTCCGCACAGGCGGTGGAGCCGTCATACATCGACGCATTCGCCACATCCATCGCCGTCAACGCGGCCACCTGGCTCTGGAATTCGAACAGGGTCTGCAGCGTGCCTTGCGCGATTTCAGGCTGGTACGGCGTATAGGTCGTCAGGAATTCCGAGCGCTGGATGATATGATCCACGCTCGACGGGACGTGATGCTTGTAGGCCCCGCAGCCGACAAAGAACTTGCCTTCCGAAGCCGACCGGTTCTTGCCCGCCAGCGCCGCCATGTGGCGCTCGACAGCCAGCTCGCCCTGATGGTCCGGCAGGCCATCTACCTTGCCGCCAAGCCGGGCGGCTTCGGGCACATCGGTGTAGAAGTCGTCGACCGAGGCTGCGCCTATGGTGGCCAGCATGGCCTTGCGGTCTTCAGGCGTCAGGGGGAGGTATCTCATCGTAATGTCTTTCCGTCAGACCTCATCCTCATGGTGAGCGAAGTCGAACCACGAGGATGAGAAGCGCTATGTGTCGTCATGGTTCGACTTGGCTCACCATGAAGCTGGTTTTGCAGTGTAGGCGTCGACCCCATCACGCCCCCTTGCAGAATTCGTAATAGGCGTCCTTGTCCATCAGGCCCTCGGTTTCCGCGCCGTCGGAGAATTTGATGACGCAGAACCAGCCAGAGGATTCCGGATGCTCATTGACGGTTTCCGGCTTGTCGGCGAGCTCGCCATTCGCATCGATGACTTCACCCGATAGCGGCGCATAGACGTCGGAGGCTGCCTTGACGCTCTCGACCACCGCCATGTCGTCGCCCTTCTTAACCACCTTGCCGACGTCCGGTGTCTCGACAAAAACGACATCGCCGAGCTGTTCAGCTGCGAATTTCGTGATGCCGACCGTGGCGAGGTCTCCATGGACGGTCACCCATTCATGGTCTTCGGTATAGAAGGTGACTTGCTGGGTAAATTTCTGGGTCATCTGGATTCGTTCCTCAACGTTTGTAATTGGCTTCGACAAAGGGAAGCGCAGCGACTTCGCCGGCCCTTTCCTTTCCCCTGACTAACAACTGGACGGGGGTGCCGGGTTCCGCGAGATCTGCGCGGACATATCCCATGGCAACAGGTCCATCGACAGACGGGCCGAAGCCGCCGGACGTGACCATGCCGACCTTTTCGCCGTTCACATGGATCTCTGTGCCTTCGCGGGCGGGGGCGCGCTCCAGCGGGCGGATGCCGACACGTTTCTCGGCCGGGCCGCTGGTGATCTGGTCGATGATCTTCGCGGCGCCCGGAAAGTCGGCCCGTGCGCGGCGTGCCTTCTGGATGACCCAGCTAAGGCCCGCCTCGACAGGCGTGCGGCCCGCATCCATGTCGTGCCCGTACAGGCAGAGCCCGGCTTCGAGACGCAGACTGTCACGCGCGCCAAGGCCGATCGGCTTGACCCGCTCATCGGCAAACAGCGCCTTTACAATGCCAAGCCCTGTCTCATTGTTCGGCAGGAGAAGTTCAAAGCCGTCTTCGCCCGTATAGCCGCAGCGCGACACCATATAGCGCTCGCCATCTTTCTGGATGTGCGTGCCGTGCATGAATTTAAGGTCGGCTGCCTCCGGGAAATGGGGTGTGACAACCGCTTCAGCCTCCGGTCCCTGCAAGGCGACCAGGATGCGGTCATCGGCTGTCTGCAGCTGGCAGGTATCGCCGAGCTTCTCGCGGATGAGCGCCCAGTCCTGATGCTTCACGGCGCCATTGACGACGATATAGAGCATGCCTTCAAGGGTATCGTCCGGCATGCGCGTGATGATCAGGTCATCAAGGATACCGCCCTCCTCATTGAGCAGGACGGTCAACCTGCCCTGCCCCGGCTTCAGCGTGGCAATGCTGCTCGGCACGAGCTGTTCGATCAGGGCAGAAATCTTCTCATGTGCGCCAGCCTCACCCAATCCGTCTTTCAGGAAGAGGAAGCACGGCCCCATATGCGAGACATCGAAAAGCCCGGCATGCGCGCGCGTCCACAGATGCTCCGGCTTCACGCCTTCGAACTGGACCGGCATCTCATAGCCGGCAAACGGCACCATCTTGCCCCCCATGACTGTGTGCAGCCCGTGCAATGGTGTTTTCTTGAGGTCGTCTGAACCCTGGTCTGACATGGCGCCCTTCGCGGTCAAGCAGCCACACTGCCCTCGCCATTCGAGGATGTGGCCGCCCCCGCTGTCTCGGCGCCTGAGAGATTCCGCGACGGCCCGTCAGGCCAGCGCTTGCTCCTTCGGCGAGGCCGTCAGTGCGGAAAATGACCCGCACTCGCCTCTTTCCAGCGTGTGATCTCTCTCCCGGTCCTTTTGCCTGAGCGTTTCCGGGGCGGTTGCGCCTTCGGCGGCGGGCTTGAAAGTCCCGCTCTCTCCCGGGGAGGAGTGTTGCTGGGCCTACACCTATTTCGGATTCTGCAGCCGGGCAAGGCAGAGTCTTTTCGTTGACTGCGCATCAGGCGCTCTGCCCAATCGCTGCCCAGTGCCTGCTGCAGATTATTCAGTCAGCGACAGGTTGGTCAGCTGGCTGGCGATTTTCTGATAGGCCGCCTTCAGCTCACTGCCATTCTTCGCTTCGAAATAACGGTCCTCATCGCCAGCGCAGGCTTTCATCGTGTCGCGCGCACTCTTTGACTTCGTATCAAAAACAACGGCGTAGATGATGATGTTCTTGTCCCGCATGGCATTGCACAGATTGACGGCCTGTGTCGAACTGTCGCCGAGTGGTTTGTGGTACACGGCGTTGAACTCGCCATCAGTCATCAGGATCACGGACTTCAGCGTGTTCTCTTCATCATACTCATGCGGGCGTGACGCTTCTGGCCAGACATCGGCCCATTCCGGCGAGATGATGTACCAGGCCCAGGCCACGCCGAGATGCCCTGCGGTCGTGCCGCCCGATTTGAACTTGTTGATCTCGGATTTGAGCATGTCCGCATCCGAGGTCAGCGGCTCGATCGAGCTTTTCGGGCAATCGGTGGCCTTGTGACCAAGCCAGGCGGCCGGGCCGGGCGCGGCATCCGTCAGCGCATTGGGACCGACCCGTTCAGACACGCATTTCTGCTTTTTCAGCAGGCCGTATGGAATGTCGAGGAGGGACTTCAGGTAATCGCCGGGATTGACCGATGTGGAATAGGAATTGAAGCCGATACGCACCCGCTCGCCCGCTGTGCCGGTGATCAGTGTGTCGATGGCATCGCCTGCCGCGGCCTTCAGGTCATCGAGCTTGGACCCGCCCATTGAGCCGGAGACATCCAGCATCAGCGCCACGTCGAGCTTGGTGATCGCGGCGCGCGCTGCCGATTCATTGGTCAGCGACATCTTTTCGACGCCAACAATATTGGCCACCGTCGTCTTCAGTTCGCAATCGCTATCGACCTTCACCCGGCCCTGGACCCGGTCAATATCCACATTCGGTGTGGCGCAGACAACATCCTTGTGCCCCGTCAGCATATTGGCCGAGAAGGCATCCTGCACGACCTGCTTGATCTGGGCATCGGTACGGCTGGAATCTTCCAGCGTCCGGGCCCCGGCGAGCGCCGAGGCATCCAGAGCCGATTGCAGGCGAACATCTGTCGTCGCCATGCGCTGCATGTCGAACGCCAGCCCGACGATGCCAATAATGGCGACGACCACAAGCGCAAAGATAATGGCGGTTGCGCCGATATCGTCGGACTTCAACCGTGCAGCGAGCTTGCTCATTCCCGGACCCCGATAGGCTTAACAAGCGGCTCTATTACAGGGATCGGTTGAAAGGAGCGTTAGTCACCTACGAGAAATTCAATCTATCTCACAGCAAAATCAAAGGGTTGGTTCTTCGTATTGCCCTTGTTTGGCCCCATGAAACCGAAAAGGTGCCCGGCGACCTTGCGCATCTGGATTTCTTCGGAGCCTTCGGTGATGCGATAACGGCGGTGATGGCGATAAATATGCTCGAACGGCTTGTGGCGCGAATAGCCCATGCCGCCATGCACCTGCATCGCCCGGTCGGCCGCGTCACAGCACAGGCGATTGGCGTAATAGTTACACATCGAGACCTTGTCGGAGAGATATATGGCGACATCCGGCTTCGACATCTGGTCCATCTCCCAGGCTGTCTTGAAGATCAGCAGGCGCAGCATTTCAGCCTGCGTCGACAGTTCGACCAGCGGGAACTGGATCGCCTGGTTGGTCGCCAGCGCCTTGCCGAAGGGCTTGCGTTCCCGCGCATAGTTGATGGCTTCCTGGATGCAGTACATCGCCGCCCCGCAGGAGCTTGCAGCCTGGCGGATACGGTTCTCGTGGACAAAATGCTGGGCAAGGGCGAGGCCGCCTTCAGGTGGGCCAAACAACGCGCTTTCCGGCACCCAGACATCCTTGATCGTCAGGCGCGGATGGTCTGTGGGCATGTTGAATGTCCACATATACTCTTCAATGATGATGCCCGGATCGTCGGCCGGCACGAGCAGGCAGGAAATGCCCTTCGCGTCGCCATCCTCGCCGGATGTGCGGCAGAAACACATCATGTGGCTGGCATGGTGCATGCCGGTGATCCACATCTTCTCGCCATTGATCAGCCAGCCATCCTTGCCATCCTTCTTCTGGCGGACGGCGCGCGTTTCCATATGGGTCGCGTCAGAGCCGTGATGCGGTTCTGTCAGACCGAAGGTCGCGCGGAACTTGCCGTCCAGTGCGTCCTGGATCAGGTGTTTCTGCTCAGGGCGGGCAAAATCCCTGAGCATCAGGATCTGCGGCATGTTGCCGACGATGGAGTGCTCGTTCTGAAGGTCATTGTGCAGGCCGAGCCCCTTGCGGGCAAAATGCTCGCGGATAATTGCCATGCCGAGATTGGTGCCATCCTTGCCGCCAAACTCCTTCGGCAGGGCATATCTCAGATGCCCGGCTTCGTCGGCAATCTGACGGGTTTTGCGCAGCAGGTCTTCCCACTCCTTGCGCGGCAGGCCGTCATTCTCGAAATCCGTACGCGCCCATTCGCGGCGATGATCGAAGAAGCGGATATTGTCGTCGGACTGTTCCAGCGGCTTGATCTTGTCCTCGATAAACTCGTCGAGCACGACGAGATAGTCGGCGATATCCTTCGGAATACTGAAATCCATGATGGGCCTCCCTGAGCGGTTATTGGTCTTTGAAAGAGAGGATAACCAGCCGGGCTCACCCTTCAATCTGCGCCGTTGCGTCAAGCAGGGAAAGAATATTTCACGGCGCCACGCGCAACAGGCGTTGACGTCTCAGCCCTGCGCCCAAAATTCTTACCGCTGAACGATTGACAAATTATTCAGCGATCATATTCTGGCGATGTGGAAGACCAGAGAACAGACCCCTTCCATGCCGATAAGAGATCACACCAGAAGGTTTCCTCCCATGACCCGTTTCCTCGCCATGACCACTGCCGCCGTCGCCGTCGCCCTGCCCGCTCTGGCCGGCACCAGCTTCACCGCCAAGCTGACAACGCCACTCGACACCTCGGACCGCGTTATCGCCGCCAAAGCCCTTTGGGACTGCAATCAGGACACTTGCGTTGCCGAACTCGACCGTCGTTCAGTGACCGTCCGCACCTGCAAGAAGATCGCCTCGGAAGTTGGCGAGCTCGCAGCTTTCAGCACCGCAAAGGAAAGCCTCTCTGAGGAAGACCTCGCCAAGTGCAACGAAGCTGCAAAATAGCGAAATAACTTTCATCTCACTCTCTGAATACTTCAGCCGCTCTTCAGTCGAGGAGCGGCTTTTTTCGTCGCGCTTTACGACGCGGCGTTTGGCTCTATGGGTTGCCACAACTCCACCTTGCGTCCGTCAGGGTCCATCACCCACGCAAATTTTCCATAATCGTAATCTTCCGGCGGCTGGGTCAGCTCGACGCCGGCCGTCTTTATCCGCGCCAGGACAGCGTCGAGATCATCGACCATCAGATTGAACATCATCGACTGGTCGGACGGTTTGAAATAGTCGCTGTCGGCCTTGAAAGGCGCGAAAATCGTCATTGCGCCTTTCGGAAACTGGCCGCCGGACTTTTCATGCGAAAAGGCGAAGCCGCCATATTCGCTCTCTTCAAGACCCAGCACATCTTTATACCAGGCCTTGGTGGCATCGGGATCCTTGCAGAGAAAGAACACCCCGCCCACGCCGATCACATTGGACATGTCACCCTCCTGCCAAGTGTGCTGAGTAGCAATGTGCTTCATGTCTGCGACAGACGCAATTGCCGGCCCGTTGCAATCAGGGGCCGCGGCCTATTCGGTCGCGATGATGCCCGGAGCAGCGAGATCGAACCGTTCGGCATTTCCGCGCGTGACCGCGCCCAGCCGCTCAGCGATTGAGAGGCATTCACCTGAGAGCGCGCCCTCAAGACGGAAGCGTTCATACTGGATGGTCAGCCCTGTCGATTCCAGCCGGTCGAATGTGTAACGGCCCGTCTTCTTGGCCAGCTCGCCCTCAAACAGGTCCAGCTCATAGCTCGGGCTGATGAGGTCGTCATAGGTTCTGGAGAATGTCTCGTTCATCAACCGGATACCCTGCTGGCGAATGGACTCGATCTGCTCCTGGTCGCTCACCATCGGACGGATACGCCCCAACAGGTCCAGCGAAGCCGCCATATGGCCATAGCAGGTCATGAAGGCGTCGAAATCTTCCTGCGAGACGAGGTAAAACGTATTGTCTGCCGCTGGCTGGAAGCGCGCCTGTGCCGCAGCCGGCAGCGCGCACGCCAGCCCGAGCGAGACAAGTCCGATCCATTTGCGCATGTATGCCGTCCCCTTGATCAGCCGCGCGATGCAATATTCTGGCCGACTCCCAGAAAACCGCAATGAAAAGTCATCGGCAAGTCTTCCTCCCTCATTTGTCGACGCCCGGACAGCTTCAAGGAAATCCCAGCCCGGCCGGGATCAGGAACATGTCGGTGTCTTCCGGTTTGGCCCCCGCCGCTGTGAGCATTGCGTGAACCTGGCCGCGATGATGCGTCTGGTGGTTGAAGATGTGGGTGACGATGAACCAGACAGGCTGGGTCTGCTGCGCACCGGCCGCGCCGGAATACCAGGTCAGCTCACCGGCAAGCCTGAGCGTGGTCAGTTCGCCCGTCCATCGGGTGATCAGCGCATCCATCGCCTGGCGTTCAGTCTTCAGCCTGTCCCATTCTGGAAACATGGCGAGCGCCTGATTGCCTTTGACGGTCGGCTTTTCGCACATGTCAAAGCGTGACAGCCACATCCGGTCAGCCCACAGGATATGTGCCAGCGTTTCATGGATGGAACTGAAAAACGCGCCGCGATCGGCGAGCCGCGCTGCGTCTGTCAGGCCGTCAGCCGCATGATACAGGCTATTGTTCTGCCAGTGATTATAGGCCGCAAACATCCGTGTATGCTCTAACGAGATCATGGCAGGCTCCGACGGGTTCAGGTGCGGGCTACATTATATTGCGGCGCGCCAGCCAGCGCTAGGCCGAGGCCTGCCGGGCTTCATGCCTGTCGAGATGGCGTTGCAGCAATTGCGCATTCTTGGTGTTCGACTTGAATGCAAAATCGAAGATGTCGCCAATCAACGGGATCGCCCCCAGCACCATGTCGACCAGCAGGTTCCAGACCATGCGGACAAGCAGGAAGCCTGACGCGCCCTCCTGCCTCGCCCGGTGAATGATCCACAGGCCCAGCCCGCCAGTGATCGCGTCCCCGACGCCAGGAATGAGACCAATCAGGGAATCGAGACCAAAGCGGAACCCTGTTCCCGGCAGCCGGAACTTGGAGTCCAGCAGCTCGGCCAGCTTGTCGATATCACCGCGTTTTCCCGTAGGCATCCAGATCGTCCTTCCTGCCATTTGCGGCAAATGTATTTGTCTCATGCCTGCAAGCACATCGGCATGATCAACACTACACAAATGGGGCTAGCGCATCCTTGTTCCCCCCGTTAGGTTGCGCCGCAACAAACCAAAGCCTTTGGAGGAGACTGAACATGAGAGAAGCTGTCATCGTATCCACAGCCCGCACACCGCTGACCAAAGCTGGTCGCGGCGCGCTGAACGACACACACGGTATCACAATGGCCGGCCATGCCATCAAGAGCGCGATGGAACGCGCCGGCATAGATCCGGCCCAGGTCGAGGATGTTTTCCTCGGCGCGGCCCAGCCTGAAGGCGCGACCGGCCACAATGTCGCGCGCAATGCGGCCCTGTGGGCTGGCTGCCCGTCGACCACCTCCGGCGCCACCATCAACCGTTTCTGCTCGTCCGGCCTGCAGGCCATCGCGAATGCCGCACACACGGTTACCAATGAAGGCGCATCGGTCGCCATTGGCGGCGGCGTCGAGAGCCTGTCGCTGGTTTCGCGTTCGGGTCACATGAACACGTTCCGCTACACCGAAGACAAGCTGATGAAAGAGTGGCCAGCGATCTGGATGACCATGATCGAAACCGCCGAAATCGTCGCTGAGCGCTATGGCGTGTCGCGTGAAGCCCAGGACATGTATTCCGCCGAAAGCCAGAAGCGCACCGCTGCCTTCCAGCAGGCTGGTCATATGGCTGAAGAGATCGTCCCGCTGAAGACGCGGATGAAACTCGTCAACAAGGAAACCGGCGAAGAAACCTATCAGGACGTCACCGCCGACCGCGACGACTGTAACCGCCCAGGCACCACCTTTGAATCGCTGTCCGGCCTGAAGCCCGTCTTCTCCGGCGGCCAGCAGGTCAAGGAAGGCAAGTATGTCACCGCAGGCAACGCTTCGCAGCTGTCTGATGGCGCTGCCGCCGTGGTCGTCATGGAAGCAGCAGAAGCCAAGAAGCAGAACATTGAGCCGCTTGGCCGTTTTGTTGGCTTCAACGTAGCCGGTTGCGACCCGGACGAAATGGGCATCGGCCCTGTCTTCGCCGTGCCGCGCCTGCTTGAGCGTCATGGCCTGAAAGTCGACGATATCGACCTCTGGGAGCTCAACGAAGCTTTCGCCAGCCAGTGCCTCTACTCGCGTGACCGTCTCGGCATCGATCCTGAGAAGTACAATGTGAATGGCGGCTCGATCTCCATCGGCCACCCATTCGGCATGACCGGCGCACGCTGCACCGGCTCCATCCTGCTCGAGGGCAAGCGCCGCGGCGCGAAATGGGGCGTTGTCACCATGTGTGTCGGCGGCGGCATGGGCGCTGCTGGCCTGTTCGAAATCTATAGCTAGACGCCTGACCGGGCAGCAATTGTGCGGAGAATGACATGAAGCGAATGACAGTCCTGGCATCTGTCGCAATCATCGGCTTGCTGGCGACGGCCTGCATGTCGGACGAGCAACGTGCTGAATACCAGGCGCGCAAGAAAGGGACGGTCGTTCAGATCACGCCTGAAATCCGCGCCGACATTATTCAGCAGGGCCACGACCCTGATGAGGAAGTCTGCCGCCGGGAAGACCGGATCGGGTCGGTACGGCCGCGTGAGATCTGCGCCACGCGCGCAGCATGGGCCGCCCAGACCAAGTCTAGCCAGGGCTACACGTCGGACATTCAGCGGGACGCCCTGCAGACCCGCGCCCCAGGCGCCGGCGGCTGAGCCTTAGCCTGCCTATTGCTTGAGTTAAGCCCCGGTGCCCGCGCCGGGGCTTTTCTTATGGAAACGCGCACTTACCTTCTTACCCTGATTTGCTTTCAAAAGGACTGCCATATGATCCGCACGCTGATCGCCGCCTCTGCCCTTTCGCTTGTTGCTGCCTGCAGCGGCGGTGACGGCGCGACGAACGGGGCCGCAGATGCGACCGGTTTCATCACGCCGGGCATGTCCGTGCCTGCCTCTGCCGAAACCAAGGACGGCGACGTGCCACGCGATGACTATGGCCGGCCCTTCACCTATGAATTCCTGGGAGAGGCCCTGCCCGGGTTCTCAGGCAGTATGGTATCGGGCGAGGCTTTCAGCTCCGACCAGCTCGATGGACAGTGGACCGTCATAGATGTCTGGGGTTTGTGGTGCGGGGACTGTATGGCCGATGCGCCCTATGTTGCCGCGCTGGCCAGCGCCATCGCCCAGGATCCGGACCTCACCTTCCTGTCCATCCACACCCCACCAAGCGCAGCGCGGGTCGATGATGCGTTTGGCCGCTATGGCACGGTGCAGGCCTATTTCGACGAGAAGGGCTATTCCTACCCCACCCTGCTCGACGCCGATGCGTCGATGCGTGAAACACTGAACATCGCCTGGACGCCAAGCTACCTGCTCGTCGCGCCTGATGGCACGGTGCAGGGCTTCCGCTCGGAGCTTTCAGCCGCCGATGGTGACCCTGTGAAAGACTTCCTGCGCGATATTGCGGATGTGAAAGCCGCTTATAATCAGGGCTGATCCGGCGAACGCAGCGGTTGGCGAAGCAGGTTGAACGGCGCCTGCGCGTCAGCGCTGCGCCAGGTCTCCTGCCCGATCACCATGTCTTTATGGCCCGCGGCTGGCTGCGCCCTGTAGAGCCGGAACAGCCGGTCCCAGACAGACAGGCAGAAGCCGAAATTACGGTTCGATTCAACGGGGTCTGTCGAATGATGCACGCGATGCATGTCGGGCGTCACCACGACCAGTCGCAATATCCGGTCAAACGGTTGCGGCATGGCCCAGTTGGCATGATTGAACTGGGCGAAGGCGTTGAGCGTGACTTCGAAGGCAAATGCGGCCCAGGCGGGTATGCCGAACGCCACGACAAAGGCCGCTTTCCATGCAAGCGAGACGAGAATTTCTGCCGGGTGAAACCGAAGCGCCGTGACCACATCAATGTGAGGGTCAGAATGGTGGACCCGGTGCATCCGCCACAGGAGCGGGACACGATGCATGGCAACATGCTGTGTCCAGACGCCAAGATCCATCACGGCCAGTGATACAATCGCGACCAGCCAGAGCGGCGCTTCGAGCAGGTTGAACACGCCGAGGCCCAGTCCATCTGCCCAGATCGCCGCACCGGCAAGCCCGGCCGGCAGGACAAGCCGCCCCAATACGGCGCCAGCAATGAAGATTATACCTGCACCGGGCCAGCGCGCCTTGCGTGGCAGGGCTGGCCGGCGTTTCGGAAAGAACGCTTCCATTGCGACCAATGCGACGAACACGCCCGCAAATACCCCCATCCGAATCATTGTATCCTGAGCCAGAACATTGTCCTCATAACTGTGAGACTGTCGCCAGATCTGGGGCGAAACAGGCCGGTGCAAAGACGTCCGGCCGATATTGCCCTGCTGAAATTCGCATAGGCACTGTCATATCATTGCCTGCTTGTTGTGATCTGACCACAATTTCATAATTCCTGCGGCCCCGCGACTTTGAACATTCGCGTCAGAGGGGTTAAGTGGAACTGGACCCCAAGGACTTAAACAGAGCTGGACACGACCCGATGCTTCATCCTTCGACCCAAAAGCTGATTGATCGCCTTGCCGCCATGACGGCCCAGAAGAAGATTGACTGGATCGAGAAAGACAATGGCGATGTGCTGTATGCGACGGAAGGCTATGTTGTCAGCCTGACGGCCGAGCCGCCGCGTGTCCTGCTCACCACGGCGAATGGCAAGTCACTTGAAGATGCGTCGGCCGCCCTGCTGAACAGCGCCCCGCACAAGGATGGCGCGACCTATGGCGACCTCGTCGCCTCGATTGCGCGCAATGCCTGCCGCGAAGCCCGCGGTACCGAAGCAGCCATCAACACGCTGCTGGCCGGGCTCGGCGACGAAGAAGCCGCCGCGGGACTGGACGCCGCCTCGATCGCAGCCGGGACGGACATCACCGAAGAGGCAGCCGACGAGACAGAAGATACCGGGGAGGGCGAAGCCACCATCGAGGATTCAGGCGATGAGACGGCCCTGCTCGCCAGCGGCATCGCACCGGCGGTTACAACCGAAGCTGAAGCGCCTGAGCCGGAAACTCTGCCAGAGCCGGAAACGACAGAAGTGGAAGCCGAAACCGCACAAGCCGAAACAATCGGCCCGGACGCGGTTGTTGAAACGCCAGGCGAAGCAGACACGGACACTTTTTCCGAAACCGAAGCTGAAGCATACGAAGATGCGCCAGCCGCGGTGGAGGCCGATGCCGAAACGCCTGTTGGCCCTGACGCGGTTGCCGAGGAACCCCTCGAAGCCGACACTGAAACCGAGCCGCAAACCGAAACTGAAGCTGAAACAGCGTTTACCTCATCGACTGACGAAATGTCCGAAGACCTTGTCGATGTCAGCGTGCCTGAAGCGGCCCTGCTCGAACCGGAAGATATCGAAGCCGACGATGAGGAAGCTGCGTTCGTCCAGCCGGAAGGATCTGCGGACACTTATACCGACGAAGATGATGTCAGCGGCGCCGTCGCGCGCCTCGCGGATGAAGTGAACCGGCCACAGGAAAGCGCAGCCGCAACGGAGTTTGCCTCCGCGGACACTGACACTGACACCGACACGGGCCTGACCAGCGAACCAGACACGCCAGAGGCCGACGAGGCCGCTGACGACGTGCTTGCCGCGACGCCGATGCCATCCTTCTCCGTTACGCCGGACGACGCGCAGTCGGCCCAGTTCGACGAGGACACCGACGAGATTGCGGATGCCTCCTCCGGCCCGATCGAGACCGAAGCTGACAGCGTCGAGGACTTTGTCGACGAGGTGGCAGACGACACGTTCGAAGCCGCCGAAGCGCCGAGCGATGAGATTGAAACAGCTGCCGCGCCCGAACCGGCCACGGCGGAGATGACTGAAAGCCCTGACGTAGCGGCGGATGAACCAGCGCCGCTGGCACCGGCCTGGAGCGCCATTCGGTCCAATTCGACAGAAGCAGCATCGGCGCCTGTAAACAGCCCGTTTGAAGACACTCCTGCAGCAGGCGACGACGCCGACGTTCCGGAAGAAATTTTCACAACGACAGAAATTGAGACAACGCCTGAACCAGAGGCCGAAGCAGAAGAAGACATCACGACATTTGCGGCAGACAGCGCTGAAACCGAAAGCGTTGAAGCTGAAACTTCTGAACCGGAAACGATCACCCCCGAGACCATCGAACCGGTCATCGCCGCAACGGTCAGCAATGTGCGCTATGTGCCTTTCGGTGCAGGTGGCATCGAAGCGGCTGGCGCTGACGCGTCAGACGAAGCCCCCGCCGATGATGAGATCGAATCCGAACTCGGCGCCGCTTCCAGCAGCATGAGCTTGCCGGATGAGGCTATCGACGTGACAGCCGACACAGAAGACCCCGTCGCCGCCATGGCCGGAACAGAACCGGAAGCGGCGTCTGAAGACGACAATATTTCAGCTTTCCCGACGCTTGAGGACGCAGACATCAAGGCTGACGATGCCCTGTCCGTGTCGTCAGATGACACACCACCGGCCGGCGAAGAGTCCGAAACGCCCCGCCCCACAGCCGACCTGTCGCTGAGTGGCCTCAGTGCCGGTCTTGGTTTTGGCACAAAATCCTATGCGTTCCAGCCATCGCCGCCAAAGCCTGCGGAGACAGCGCGTCCGGCTGAATCTGTGTCCCAGGCTCATGTTATCATTGATGCCACGGATGACTTTCCACACGCCGATCCGGGCGATTTTGCCTCGGATGTCTCTGACGTGTCCGGACTCGATGTGAACAGCGCCGCCGACCAGGCTGCCTCCCTGATGGAAACACCGGCCTCGGCTGAGGACGTCGACGCCGTCGCGCCACAGGAAACGGTCGAGGCCCCGGAAAAAGCCCTGTCACTGGTCAGCGCAGATGGCGAAGAGGAGCAGCAGGTTGAAGAAGAGCCTGCCCCGCCTACCCGCCCGAAGACGCGCTTCAATCCCTGGACCTGATCGCTCTTGAAGCCATGAAAACAAGGCCCGGCAGGCGTGAACCTGCCGGGCTTTTATCTATCCGGCTGGCGCGCCGATAACCCGGACACGCACCCTTGATTGCCGGCCGGCTTCATCCACGGCGCTGACAACATAGAAGCCAGAGCGCTCCGGCGCCCACACAGGCAGGCCGGCATCATCGGTCGCGCACGGTTCGCCGTCGATATACCAGCTCAGCTTGCCGTCGCCGCGTCCAGCCAGAACGAAAGGCCGCGCCGCCTGGCCATTCACCTCGCCGGACCAGAGCTCAGCCTCGCGCGGCGGGAACAGGATTTGCGGGGCGCTATGCTTGTTGCCAAAGCGCTGAAGGGCACCTTTTACCTCGGCCGATTGCTCTGTCATCAGGCGGGATTTCGCTCCGCCATCGCCGCCCAGATGATAGGTGGCGCGGTCAGCCACCTCGAACAGGATTGGCAGGGCTGTGTCCCGCCCGGTCGCGCCTGGCCGCGGGGCACCATCGGCCCGGCCGACCCAGACCACAACCGCATGATCGCCAGAGACGCCTGCCGCCCAGGCATCGCGAAAGCCATAAGACGTGCCCGTCTTGAACGCGATCTGCGGGGCGTTCGCCGTAAGACGTCCCGGCATACGGCCTTCCGGTGTGGGCGCATTCTTCAGGATCCGCAGGATTTTCGCGGCGCTGTCCGGCCCCATCAGCCTGTAACCGCGCGCTGCCGATACCCGGTCTTGCTCCTGCTTTGTCCAGGCCAGCGGCTTGGCGTGGCCGTCATCACCAAGCGCGGCATAAAGAACAGCCAGTTCTCGGGCGGTCAGCCCTGCCCCGCCGAGGGCCAGCGCGAGCCCTGCCCCCTGGTCAGCGCCCTTCGAAATGCGCGGCGGTGCGCCGGCAAGGGCTAGCGTCGCGGCAAAGCGCTGCGGCCCGATCCGGTCCAGCGCCAGCACCGCCGGCACATTCAGTGAATGTTGCAGGGCGTCCGACACGCGCACGTCACCGCGGAACATCCGGTCAAAATTATCAGGCTGGTAGGACGCAAAACGCTTTGGCAGGTCGGATATTTTTGTATCCGGCGCGGCCGACCCATCGTCAAACGCCATGGCATAGATGAAAGGCTTCAGCGTCGAGCCCGGCGAGCGCGCCTGCGCCGTCAGGTCTAGCCAGCCGCCGGGCAAGTCCCGCGAGGCCGAGCCGACAGACGCCCGCACCGCCCGGCCCGGAATGTCGACAACAAGGATGGCGACCTGCGTGCCATGGCCAAACTCCTTTGCATGTTCGAGCGCGAGGCCCTCAAGCTCAGCCTGCAGGCGCGCATCGAGTGTCGAGACGACATCAGCTTTCGCATCCCGTGCAGCGCGTGCCGTGGCGTGCCAGGCGCGGGCCGGGAAGGCATAATCGCCCGTCGGCATTTGGGAGGTGCGGGCCTCTTCGGCGCGGGCGTGATCGAGATAACCGAGCCGCTCAAGCTTGGCGACAATGGCCTTGCGCCCCGCATCAGCCCCTTTCGGGCGCAGGTCCGGCCGGCGCACTTCCGGGCTTTGCGGCAAGGCAATCAGCAGCGCAATCTGGTCATCCGACAGGCGGTTCGGCTCTCGCCCGAAATAACGCCAGCTCGCCGCGCGGATGCCCTCGACATTGCCGCCATAGGGCGCAAGCGTCAGGTAAAGTTCGAGGATTTCGCGCTTTGAAAGCCGCGCCTCGATCTGGTGGGCGCGAAACATCTCGATCAGCTTGGACGGGACGGTACGCGGCCGCGGCTCCAGCAGGCGGGCGGTCTGCATGGTGATCGTAGATCCACCAGAGACGATACGCCCCGCCTTTGCCGAGCTCCACACGGCGCGGACCATGCCGGTCCAGTCGACGCCGCCATGGTGCCAGAAGCGCTGGTCCTCAACCTCCAGCAGCGCCTCGATGAAGACCGGGTCTATCTCGTCCAGGTCGGCGCGGAACCGCCAGTAATTGTCCGGCGTCGGAATGGCGCGAAGCGGCTTTCCATTGCGGTCCGACACCAGGATCGAAACCGTCTCGCCACGCTCCAGTGGCGGCGGGAAAACGCGGTCCAGCAGCAGGACAGCGGCCAGCAATGCCGCAATGGCAATTGCAGACCGCTTCAGCCAGATCATCTCTGACCGCCCGTGGCCGCGCTCGCTGTATCAATGGTGACACGGCCAGGCGCCGAGCGCGCGAACACGTCGGGGCGATACATGTCTTCCACCGTCACACCCGGAATGGCAAAGCTGCCCGGTGTCACGGCTCGAACGACATAGGCCACCCGAACCGGCACATCGCGCACATCAATGGCGGCGATGAAACGGTCATCGCGCGCTTCGGCGGTCTCGGCCTGGTCGATCTTGCCGACCCAGGCAAACGCCCCGTCCGTATCGCTCTCACGGTCACCGTCAGCCGGCTTCAGCACGGTCTCGATCTCGAAACCCGCCGGCAGCAGGTCAGCGATGATGACCGGATTGGTGCGCTTCTGTTCAGGCGTTACAACAACTGAAACGATGAACTGCTCGCCCTGGTCGATATCGGCAAGGTCAACCGACTTGCCGCTCATCGTGCGGATCACTTTCTGGACGCGCAGCTTCGACGAGACAGCGCGCGGCGGTGTCGACGGCGTGCCACGCACCATCACGGTGCGGAACATCGGCACTGAGCGTTCCGTCAGCTCGAAGCTGGCTTCGCTACGGGCCTGCTCCTCTGTGAGGATGTAGCGATGCTTGTTGTTATGACCCCGGCCAAGCCCGCTCACCTCGAGGCGCAAACCTTCATCATTCGGCGTCATTGCGTCGACAGCCAGCAGGGCGAATGCCTTCTCCTGCGTGGTCAGCTCGCTCGGGTCAGGCGCGTCCTGGCCGAGCTTTTCAGCCAGCCGGGCCACATGATCGTTAAAGCCGGTTTCCGCCGCCAGGGCGAGGATGCCCGTCAGGTCGCGCAGCGGTGTCTGGTAATAGTCGCCATCATTGGTATAGCCCAGCGCTTCCTCAGCGGCATCGAAGGCGCTCCTGGCGCGGGAACGGTCCCCCATATAGGACAGCGCCGCAGCAAGGTGAGCGCGTGCCAGCGGGCTTTCGATCTTGCTGAGTTCGCGGTCATGCAGGTAGCGCAGGCGGCTGACATCAGCCTTGCCAGCCTTGGCCAGCACATACAGCGCATAGGGCGCGGCGCGGCGCATCAGCTTGTCTTCAGTGTCCGAATGCCAGCGGCTTTCCCACACATCGGTATCATAGCCATAGATGCGCCAGGCATCGCCCTGTGCAATTGTCCGCATCGACTCATAGGCCCGGTCGAGGGCAACCTGCGGCACTTCATATCCAGCCTCGCTGGCGCGGTAGATGAAGTCCGCCGTATAGGCACCGAGCCAAGGCGAAGCATTGCGGTCGCCCTCGCTCCACAGGCCAAAGGCACCATCGCCTGACTGGCGGTTGAGAATACGCGCAACCGCGAGCTGCACCTGTTCGCGGGCCGGGCCTTGCGACTGGTCATCGGCGCCCATTGCAACGAGGTCTTCTGAATAGAGCAGCGGCATCGCGACGCTCACCGTCTGTTCGGTGCAGCCATAGGGATAGCTCGCCAACGAGGAATAGAGCGCGTTGGCGTCCAGCGGCAGGCTGGAGAAGGTGATCGAGACGTCCGTTGTATTGGGCAGGTAATTGGCCAGCAGGTCATCCGGGATCGTCCAGCTGTCGCCGGGCTCCATCAACGCCGTCGATATCTCGGTGGCGGGTAGGTAGGGCGAGCGCGACTGGATCATGTATTGCCGGTCGACCGAATAGTTCTCCGGCCCGTCGACACTGAGCCGGAGGCGGGCAATGCCCGTTTCATCGGCGGTGAACCGCATGCCCTGGTCAATGCGCTGGCCGTTCGGGATGGAACGCGACACCTCTGTCGCGGCGACCTCGACCGGTGCCGTCGCATTAAGCTCAGCGGTGAATGTGCCAGCTTCAAGCTCGATATTGTCGATGCTGACCGTGGCAAGGGCTTCATCTCCAGGCGCGATGAAACGCGGCAGGATGAGGTCCGCCGGAGCCTGGTCCCGCACGGTGAGTGACTGGCTGGCAGACCCAAGGCCGGTGTCCGACCAGGCAACCGCCATCAGGCGCAGTTCGCCATTGAAGTCAGGGACATCGAAAGTGACTTTCGCCGTGCCGGACCGGCCGACATCGACCAGGCCTGAGAACAGCGCGACGGTTTTTGTCGGCACCACGGTGAGGCCCTCTCCGCCCAGCTGGTCACCCCCGGTGCGCACTTCCGCCGGGAGCCCCATGTTCGGGTCAAGCAGGCGGCCATAATCATCATAGATTTCAACGCCGAGCGCCTTCTTCCCGAAGAAGTAGTCGACCGGGTCGGGGCTTTCGAATTTGGTCAGGCGCAGGATACCTTCATCGACCGCAGCAAGCGTCAGGTAGACATGCTCTCGCGGGCCACCGCCAATATCCACCTCAACCGTATGCTCACGGCGCGGACGCACCAGCTCCGGCGCATCGATCGCAACATCAAAGGTTCGGTCTTCAAGGTCGAGCGGCACATAGCCAACCCCGACAGCACGGCGCGGCTTGGACTGCACGACCGGGTCACGCGGGGTATAGACATTCACGAGGACATAGGCGCCCTCGCCCCAGTCGGCATTCACCGGCAGGGTAAACTGGGTGCCTTCGGCGGAGACTTCACGCGTCTCGACCCACAGCACCTCATCCGTCGCGACCACGATCTGCGCTTCGCCGCTATAGGGCGGGATAACGGTGACAGCGGCAGGCCGGCCGGCAACGATTTTCTGGTCCTCGACGATGACCTGTACGCGGTCAGGCGCTTCGACGCCTTCATCGCTGACATAGCCGCCCCAGCCGACATAGAAGCCGCTGCTGGCTTCGGCGGTCGAGCCTTCTGCGCTGACGATCAGCTCATGCTCGCCCCAGTCGAGGCCATCGACACTTATCGCCTGCGTGGTGCCGCCTGTATCGACAACGCCTTCATTAACGGTACGCACCGTGCGCGAGCGGCGCCAGCGCCACTGGCTGTCTTCCCGGTACCAGTCATAATGGTAGTCAATCTCGATGACTTTCCAGTTCAGCTTGGTCTCGACAATCGCCCCGTCGGCATTGACGGCGGCGAGTTCGAAGCGGGTCTCCTCGCCTTCCTTGGCGCGGCCGTCAAAATCCGATTTGATACCAACATAGAGGTCGCGCGGGCGGTAAGGTATGCGCACGCTCTCGGTGACCGCGCGGCCACCGGGTTCAAGCACGCTGACATTCGTGTTGAGGCGCAGCGGCCGGTCGGCATTGGCACCGCGGCTGCCGGGCGACAGGCGCAGGACAGACTTGCCCGCCCCATCGGTCGTCTGGGGGTCCAGCTCGATGATCTCTTCGCCGAAATATTCATCATGGCGGCCAAACTCATAGCCGTCGAATGCCTTGAACGGGCTCGGATCATACTCGACCCGGGCTTGTGCCTGGACCGTCAGGCCAGCGCCCGGCGCACCGTAGAGGAAGCGCGAATCGACAATGATGTCGCGCGTCTGGGCAGCGCGCAGCACAGCATCCTCTTCAGCTTCAAGCTCGACCGCGATCCGCTGCGGTACAAAATCCTCAACCGCAAAACGCATCGAGCCGGCTTCGCCCGCGCCATCGATTTCCAGCACGGCCCGCCACATGCCCCGCGAGGCACTCTTGGTGAGATCGAAATCCCATTGCACCGCACCGCCTTCTGCACCGCCAAAGCGCATCCGGTCAGCTTCCAGTCCGTTCGGGCGGTAGATGATCAGGTTGCCTGCACGATTCTTGATCGCATTGGCCGCGCGTGTCCGCATCATCGCGGTCAGGTGCACGGTCTCGCCGGGACGGAAGATGCCGCGATCGGCATAGATGTAGCCGTCGACCGGGCCGGGCGTGGTGCGACCCGCTGTATTCTGTTCCGACAGGTCAACCGGCGCGCGCGTCAGGTCGAGCACGGCAAGGTCGCCCTTGGCACCGAAGCCCATCACCATGCGCGGCGCGCTATTGCCTGCGCCATTCAGCAGTGGTGCGCCAAAGCGGACACGGCCGTCATCACCGGTCTGCGCTTCGCCGAGCACTTCATTATTGTAGGCAATCAACTGCACGCGCGTATTCGGCAGCACCTCACCATCCTGTAGCGACCGCAGTGTCACATCGAGCCCGTCTTCACCGCGATAGGCCGTCAGCGCGAGATTTGTCAGCATGATCCAGCGGCGCGCAGAGGCGGCCGGGCCTTCATAACGGTCAAGCTCCTTGGCATCCTCGATTTCCACGAAATAGGAGCCGGGCTGCAGCGTCCCGATCACATCTGGCAGCGGAAAGACAGTCGTGATCGGCGCATTGGTTTCCGCGTCGATCTTCATCGAGCCGGACCAGACCTCCGACGAGACATCGCGCGGGTCTTCTTCACCATAAAGGTAGGAATAGCGCCCTTGTGGGGCCTCTTCGCCCTGGCTGATCTTCTTGAAAGCGAGGGCGCGGTCATTGACGCGGTACACAGTGACCTTCACCGCATCGACATTCACCGTCTCGATCGCAAGTCCGTCTGCATTGTCGCGTGGCAGGATGACGCCAGAGCCCTTGAAACCGACATAGGCCGGGCGGTCCTCAAAGCTGATCTGGACGTCTTCCTCGCGCTCGATCGTGCGGCCATCATCGGCCGGCAGGCCTTCGAGGATGGTTGCTGTGTAGGCGCGGGCAAAATCGAGCCCCTCAAGGCACAGCTCACGCCCATCGACATTATAGGCGGGGCGCACGGCCGGGCGCATCTTGATGTAGGTGGCATAGTC
The DNA here is from genome assembly GCA_964556825.1 of uncultured Hyphomonas sp. Classification (GTDB taxonomy): domain Bacteria; phylum Pseudomonadota; class Alphaproteobacteria; order Caulobacterales; family Hyphomonadaceae; genus Henriciella. The sequence goes on from CAZKXJ010000001.1 coordinate 286,249, forward strand.
GGTGTCGGGGTCGAGTGCGGCGGAAAAAACCAGGCAGGCGCGCGGCGCTTCGCCACTCGTATCGGGCGCATAACGGAAATAGACGAACTTGTTTTCTTCTGCCGCAAGCAGGCGCTGGCGCTCTTTCTCGCGGCGTTCCGCAGCGACCTGGTCTGAACGGGAGCGTTCGACAATCTCACCGCCAACTTCCTCCGGCGGCACGGGCGTTGGATCGTCGCCTCCTCCCCCACATGCGGCCACGACCGATATCAATGCAGCGAGAACAAAACCCCTAGCCCGTACTGTGCGGCCGTTCATTGTCGATCCTCCCGGTCTGAACCTGCTACCTTTACAGGAGTTTGCTATGCCGCCAACAGGGCAGGATTGAGACTTTTTAAGGAATTTACGTTCTGGCTCAGAGGTTTGACACGATTATTCTAGGCGCTGGCGCCGCCGGCCTGTTCTGCGGCGCCCGTGCTGGCGCGCGCGGCCAATCCGTCCTGGTCCTCGACCATGCGGCAAAGCCCGCCGAGAAAGTACGCATCTCCGGTGGTGGACGCTGCAACTTCACCAATATCCACACCACATCGCAGAACTTCATCTCGGCCAATCCACACTTTGCAAAGTCGGCGCTGGCCCGCTTCACGCCATGGGATTTCTGTGACCTCGTCGCGCGCTACCAGCTGAGCTGGACCGAAAAGACACTCGGCCAGCTTTTCTGCGACCAGCGCGCCGGTGCCATTATCCAGATGCTGCTGGACGAGCTGGATGCCGCCGGCGGCGAGCTGAAACTCGACACCAGCATCCATTCGGTTGACCAGACTGATTCGGGATTTGCCGTGGACACCTCTGCCGGACACTTCGAAGCGCGCAATGTCGTTGTCGCCACGGGCGGCCTGTCCATCCCAAAGATGGGCGCGACCCCTTTCGCATATGAGCTTGCCCGCCAGTTTGGCCATGACATCATCCCGACACGCCCCGCGCTGGTGCCATTCACCTTCTCAGGTGTGCTGAAAGACCAGTTCGCAGATCTCTCGGGCGTGTCCTGCCCTGTCGATGCCGGCGCTGTGTACGGTCCGCGCTTCAGTGAAGCGATGCTGTTCACCCATCGCGGCCTCTCCGGCCCGGCCATGCTGCAGGTCTCCGCCTACTGGAACGAGACCGAAGCGATCGAGATCGACCTTGCGCCTGGTATCTCCATCCGCGACGCCTTGCAGGACGCGCGCACCCAGTCCCCGAAGACAGCCCTGTCGACCTGGCTTGGCTCCATCCTGCCATCGCGCTTTGCCCAATATGCCGCGACCTGGAAAGGCGTGCCGGCCACCAAGACACTGGCCAATCTCTCCAACAGCGACATGGATGCCATCGAGACCGCGCTGAAGCGCTGGCGGATCACCCCGACCGGCACTGAAGGCTGGCGCACCGCCGAAGTAACGGCAGGCGGCGTCGACACAGCCGGGCTTTCCTCCAAGACGATGGAAAGCCAACACACACCGAACCTCTATTTCATCGGCGAGTGCGTCGATGTCACCGGCTGGCTCGGCGGGTATAACTTCCAGTGGGCATGGGCATCCGCAGCCGCCTGCGCAGAGGCCATCGCCGCCCATCAATAAAACCTATCGGCGCATGGCCCATTCTCAATGGATAGGTTCGCCTGCATGCCGCGTTCCCTTCTTAACCGCTAGAAGGAGCTTCCCCATGACAGACGAGAAAAAGAAACTGACTACCACGGCCGGTGCGCCATGGCCGAACAACCAGGATGCGATCACCGCCGGTGAACGCGGCCCGATCCTGATGCAGGACTATCAGCTGATCGAAAAGCTCGCTCACCAGAACCGCGAACGCATCCCAGAGCGCACCGTCCACGCCAAGGGTTGGGGCGCACACGGCGAACTGGTCATCACGGGCGACATCTCGAAATACACAAGGGCCAAGGCCCTGCAGCCCGGTGCCCGGACGCCGATGATCTCGCGCTTCTCTACCGTTGCGGGCGAACGCGGCGCTGCCGACCATGAGCGCGACGTGCGCGGCTTCTCGATGAAATTCTACACTGAAGAAGGCAACTGGGATCTCGTCGGCAATAACACGCCCGTCTTCTTCGTGCGTGACCCGTACAAGTTCGCAGACTTCATCCACACGCAAAAACGCCACCCACGTACCAATATGCGCTCGCCCACCGCCATGTGGGACTTCTGGTCGCTCAGCCCGGAAAGCCTGCACCAGGTCACCATCCTGATGTCCGATCGCGGGCTGCCGACCTCGCCGATGCATATGAACGGCTATGGCTCGCACACTTATTCGCTCTGGAATGATGCCGGAGAGCGTTTCTGGGTGAAGTTCCACTTCAAGACCGAACAAGGCCACCAGCACTACACCAATGCGGAAGCTGAAGAGGTCACCGGAAAGACGCGGGAAGGCTATCAGGAGCGGCTCTACAATGCGATCGAGAGCGGCGACTTCCCACGCTGGAAGATGCAGATTCAGGTCATGCCCGAACTCGAAGCCGAACAGTGCGACTTCAACCCGTTCGACCTGACCAAAGTCTGGCCGCATGCCGATTACCCGCCAATGGATGTCGGCTATTTCGAGCTCAACCGGAACCCGGACAACTATTTCGCTGAGATTGAGAATGCCGCCTTCTCGCCGTCCAACACGGTCCCCGGCGTGTCATGGAGCCCGGACAAGATGCTGCAGGCCCGTATCTTCTCCTATGCCGACGCCCACCGTCACCGCCTCGGCACGCACTATGAGCAGATCCCGGTCAACCGGCCGAAATGCCCTGTCCATAACTATCACAAGGATGGTGAGATGAACGTCTATGGCGGCATCGCAAGCGGAGATCCCAACGCCTATTACGAGCCAAACTCGTTCGACGGACCAGTCGAGGTGCCGTCCGCCCAGGAACCGCCACTGCGTATCCATGGCGATGCAGCGCGATATGACCACCGCACCGGCCATGATGATTACAGCCAGGTCCGCGTCCTGTTCGAGAAAGTCCTCGAAGCCGACGAGAAAGAGCGCCTGTTCATGAACATAGCCGGCACCTGGGGCGCGGTGCCTGAGTTCATCTGCGAGCGCCAGCTCGCCGAGTTCAAAAAGGTGCACCCCGACTATGAAGCCGGTGTTCGCAAGGCCTGGGAAAAGGTGAAAGCCGACGGTGGCTACAAGCCGAACGCCGCGCCTGTCACAGAGAAAACCCCGCAGACGGCCGCCGAATAGGCCTCTGCATCAAGCCGAGCATCAATCGAGGCCGGGCCGCCAATTCCGATTACAGGATGGGCGGCCCGCTATTTTTGTGCGAAACTTTCACTAGCAGCTAAATGAGCGGAGCCCGGCAGCCTCAAAATGATCGCACGTCTGCTCGGCTTCCTGTTTCTCGCCCTCGGTGCGATCGGCATTTTCCTGCCGATCTGGCCGACGACCATATTCTGGATCGTCGCCGCATTGTGCTTTGCCAGGTCAAGCCCGGCCATGCGCGACTGGATATATGCCCGTCCGAAACTCGGCCCACCCATCCAGCAATTCCTCGAACGCGGAACGCTGTCCCGCACCTCCAAGACCGGCGCACTGGCGGGTATGGCCATGGCGTGCGGCATCAGCAGTTTCCTGTTGTGGGGCCGCTGGACATGGATGGCCCTCGCGATCGGCCTCATCCTCTGCGGCGCGGCCTATGTCCTGTCCCGGCCGACTGACCCTGCCTGAGACTTGCCTTTGCGTTTGTTACAATGGGCATGCGCCAGTTGCAGGTTAGCTGGCGTGTCGGGACCGCCCGCTGCGCGCGGGATGATATGGTCGAAGGTCGGGCGCTGCTTCTTCCAGACAGAGGCATGGGCGACGGCAAAGCGTGAGGCGGGCATCGGCTCACCGCACAGGGCGCACTGGCCGGACTGGGCGTTCCACAGCGTTTCGAACAGACCGGTCTTCGGCGGTTCGAAGGGCTGGCTCATGAATCGCTGTCTCCGCCGCGTTTCGCCAGCAGCAGAAGCAGGAAGATAATCGCCCCGACACCTGCAACCCCGATCACGAAGACCAAAGCGATACTGGCGGCAATCATCGCGACGACAGCCACAACGGTCAGGAGGAAGACCAGGCCGGCCCACCCCAGGAATGTACGCGGTTTTTCCATTTCCGGCTCCTCTGGTTCGTCAGGCCCCGTCGGCCAGACAGGCTCTATAACGGTTTCTCGAAGACGTAGTTCATCCAGGTCACACCTGCACGCCTGTTCGCTTCGCCAGCCGAGTCGCTTTTGACCTGGTGCAGGCAACCAAGACCACTCGCAGCCCCCAGCGCCAGCATCTCGTCCACAGGCACCTCGAACATGCATCGCCCCGCAGGCACTGGCCCATGCCGCACCAGCAGGACAAGCCGCCCGCCGGGCTTCACAAGGCCCGCCAGAACCGGAAACGCCACCTGCCGCTCATCGGCGTCAAGATGCATGAAGACCGCTGACAGTTGAACAAGATCAAAACTCTCCGCGCGGTCTTTCAGAAGATTGAGGTCTGGCAGGCTGTCGCCCAGCCATTTGATCCTTGGAGATGGATGCAGCTTCATGGCCCGCACACGCATTACATCGCAAGGCTCAACCGCCGTAACGCCATAGCCCGCCTTATCGAACCAGCCCGCGTCCCGCCCCGTCCCTGCCCCAATGTCCAGCACGTGCGCAGGTGGGCGCGGATAGAAGGGCATGACCCTCTCATGCACCGTCTCGAACGCGAAACTCTCATAGCGCACGAACAGATCATCCGCCTCCTCGGCATAGCCTTGCGTGCCGCGAACGCCGTCTGCCATCCTGCTAAAGGGCGTCCGGAATGTCCCAGCCGCGGCGGTAACACGCGGCGATCACCGTGTTGCGCAGCAGGCAGGCAATGGTCATCGGGCCGACGCCGCCCGGCACGGGCGTGATATGCCCCGCCACAGGTTCGCAACCGGCAAAATCCGCATCGCCGACAAGCCGCGTCTTGCCCTCGCCCCGTTCCGGCGCATCGATCCGGTTGATACCCACATCGATGACAACCGCGCCGGGTTTGACCCAGTCGGCCTTCACCATTTGCGGCCGGCCAACAGCTGGCACCAGAATATCCGCTGTGCGGCAGAGCGCGGCCAGATCCATGGTGCGCGAATGCGCGATGGTGACGGTGCAGTTTTCCGCAAGGAACAGGAGCGCCGCTGGCTTGCCGACGAGGATCGAGCGGCCAATCACGACGACATGCTTGCCGGAAAGATCATCGCCCAGCGCACTTTTGGCAAGGATGACACAGCCCGTCGGGGTGCAGGGCCGCAGGCCGTCCTTGCCGAGTACCAGCCGCCCGGCGCTGGCTTCGGTCAGCCCGTCGACATCCTTGGCTGGCGCGATGCATTCAATCGCGCGCTGCTCATCCAGGCCCTTCGGAAGGGGTAGCTGAAGCAGGATGCCGTCAACGTCCGCATCCTCATTCAACTGGGAAATCAGCGTCTCGACGTCGCTCTGGCTCGCCGTGACAGGCAGCACATGATGCAGCGATCTCATTCCGGTTTCTTCGGTCTGCTTCACCTTGTTACGGACATAGACCTGGCTGGCCGGGTCTTCGCCGACAAGGACGACGGCGAGCGTCGGCTGGGCTGGCAGGGTGGCCACAGCTCCCGTAACCCTCTCGCGCACATCGGCGGCGACCTGTTTTCCGTCAATCCGTTCAGCCATCGGCCATCCACTCCGCGATCTGGCGCGCCGCGGCGCTGCCGGTTTCAGTGTCGATATCGACGCCCTTAATGCGGCTCGTTTGCCCCGTCACCACCCTGACGGCAGATTTCGGGAGCTTCAGCGTCTTCGCCAGCAGTTTTTCAATGGCGCGATTGGCCTTCCCGTCCTCGGGCACGGCGCGCACACGTATTTTGAGGCAAGCCCGCCCGGCATCATCCTCCACCCTGCCCTCTATCCGGTCGGCAGAGGCGTTCGGCGTGAGGCGGACCGCAACACGCATGCCTGCGGTCAGATGACGTTCGGATAGACGTAATAGATGATCACGCGCTCAAGGAAGATGATGATCAGGATCAGGATGAGCGGCGAAAGATCTATGCCGCCCATTTTCGGCAAGGCATTCCGGATCGGTCGGCAGAACGGTTCGGTGATCTGGTGCAGCATGCGCCACAGCCCTTCGACAAACCGGTTTCGCGTATTGACCACGTTGAAGGCGATCAGCCAGGACAGGATGGCCTGCGCGATCAGCACATAGATGCCGAGCTGCAGCAGGATCATGACGATATCTAGAACGGCGCGCAAATCTGTACTCCCAGTGTTTCGGCCTGACTAAGCCCATTCGTGCTTGCGGTGCAATATGGGGGCCGCTTTCGCCTTTGCCCACGGCGAATTGCCGCGGCGGACCGTGCGCAGCGTGCACGCCGTACACAGAGTTTCCCTTGCGTCCATCTTGCCCGGCCCGCCAAAGCCAATCAGGCTGGCAAAAAAACGAGAGGGGGCATGCGACATGGAAGACACTGACACCCCGCTCCGGCCCCTGACCCTGCTGCAGAAGAGCGCCATTGCCTTTGGCAGCATTGCCATGGGCGCCGGCATGACGATCAATTTCGTCGTCGTTGCGCCGCTCGCCCGGGAGGCCGGGCTGACCGAGATACAGGTCGCCGGCATCCTCACCCTGTCAGCCGCAATCTATGCCCTGATGATCCCGCAATGGGGCCGCTGGGCAGACCGCTTCGGGCGCAAGCGCATCATGGTGTTCTCGCTTCTGGCGATGGCCACGACCAACATGATGTTCCTGTTCGCCCTCCAGGCCGCGCTTGCTAGTGTGGTGACAGGCATGTCGACCTTTTTCCTTCTGGTCTTCACGCGCCTGTTTTTCGGCCTGCTTTCGCCCGGACTGCAGCCAGCCTCAATGGCGGCGATGACAGATGCCACCACACCGATGACCCGCGCTGGCGGGCTCGGGATGCTGGGCGCTGCCATGGGGCTCGGCTCTATCCTCGGCCCTGCCGGTGCCAGCGTGCTGGCCGATTTCGGCGCGCTCGTCCCGCTCTGGGGATCGATCTGCTTCTGCGCGCTGGCTGGCCTCGTCATCTCGTTTACCCTGCCGAAATCACGTGGCCACCGTGAGGCGTCGCGGCCAAAACCCCTGCGCATGCGTGACCCGCGCGTCTTTCCGCACCTGGCTTTCCTGTTTGCCTATTTTGTCGCCGTCGGCGCGATCCAGCAGACGCTCGCCTGGCTTATCGAGGACCGGTACGGCCTGGTCGGCAAAGCCAGCGTCAAGGCGGCCGGCATCGTGTTTGCCTGCATGTCGATCTCGCTGATCGTCGTTCAGTTTGGCTATGTGCAGCCCTTCAAGCCGGATCCGAAACGCATCCTGCCCGCGGGCCTTGCCTGCATATCCATGGGCTATGTCGGGGCCGCACAGCTGCATCCGTTTTATGCGCTGTGCCTCGCCTTCGGGCTGGTCGGCATCGGGTCGGCGCTGGCCGTACCGGCAGCCAATGCGCTTGGCAGCCTGTCTGTCGAACGCCATGAGCAAGGCGGCGCAGCGGCCCTGCTGTCTGCGGCCCCGCCCTCCGGCTTCATCTTCGGCCCCCTGCTCGGCGCGACGCTCTATTCAGCTGAGCACCGCCTGCCGCTCTTTGTGAGCGCCAGCATGATGGCGATCCTGCTCTTCTACGTGCTCGTGCTGAGGCCGCGGCGCTCAGCTTAGGGGGCAACCCTCTATCGTGATGCGATGCATGATGCGCTTCTGGCCCTGATAATCGTTCAGCGCCCAGTGCCAGGTTGAACGATTGTCCCACATCGCAATGCTGCCGGGCCGCCATTTGAAGCGATGCTGGAAGCCGTGTCCGGCCATGACATGCGCAAACAGCTTGTGCAGCAATGCCTGCCCATCTGCCGCGCTCCAGCCTTTGATGCCGGTGGTGAAGGCCGGGTTCACATAAAGCGCCTTCTTGCCCGACAGCGGATGGCGGATGACGACCGGGTGGACAACATCGACGAGCGTTTCAGTCGCTTCGGCATTGCCGATACGCCCCCGGCCCGCATCGGACTGGCTGTAATAGGATGTCTCGCTCGCGCCGAAAATATGCTGCGCGGAATGAACAGCGCTCAGCCCTTCGATCTCGTCGCGCAAGGCGTCCGGCAAGGTCTCATAGGCCCGGTACATTGAGGCAAACCAGGTATCGCCGCCCGTCTGTGGCAGCTCCCGTGCGACCAGGACAGACCCGAGCGCCGGCTCCTCGTCATAAGAATGGTCGGTGTGCCAGCCGCCGCCGATATTATCCGTATCCCCCGGATACTTGGCCACCATCGCGATCTCCGGATGGTCGGGATGGGCGGCAAAGAAGCGGTTGATATTGATCTCGCCCCAGCGCCCTGCAAATTCGATGTGGTCGCGCTCACTGAGCGACTGGTCGCGGAAGAAGATGACGCCATGCTCTGCGAAGGCACCGCGAATATCGTCAAAGTCACGCGCCTCGAGCGATTTGAGGTCAATCCCGGTAATCTCGGCGCCAGCGCCCTCTAGCGGTGTGATGGTCAGGCCCATGGTTTCCTCCTTCCGTCTTCTTGTCGAGACGATGCGAGGAAGTGTCGAACCAACGCAGCACACGGTCAAGAATGCCGCAACGTCATGACCGCCGGAAGCCGCCGTGCCGGCTAGGCCATGGTAAAGGCGTTCAGCTTGTTGCCATCCGGATCGCGGAAATAGGCTGCATAGAAGCCTTCCTCGCCGCGCGGGCCGGGCGCGCCTTCATCGCTGCCGCCATTGGCGAGCGCGATTTCGTAAAGCTTGTGGACCTGCGCAACATCCTTGGCTTCGAGCGCGACCATTGTGCCGTTGCCCACCGTCGCGGCCTTGCCATCAAACGGTCTGGTTGCCGCCACCCCTGCCGCGCCGCCAGGCTTGCCCCAGGCAATGAACGTCTCGAAATCCATCATGCGGCCGACGCCCATCTCGGCGCCGATCGCATCATAGAATTTCGCCGCGCGCTGAAGGTCATTCGTGCCAAACGTCACATACCCGATCATGTCCCATCCTCCTTGCTGAGGATTGGAACATTACATGAACATGCAAATCCTGCAAGCAGAAATCGCCCGCCTACATCGCGGAAATGCCGCCATCCACCTTCAGCTCGATCCCTGTAACGAGCTTGCTTTCATCAGCGGCGAGGTACAGCACCGCATAGGCAATATCATCCGGGTCACCGACCTTGCCGAGCGGGATCTGCCGGCCGAGCTTCTCCAGCGCTTTCTCCTCACCGAACATTTCTTTCGTGCGGTCGAGGATGGGCGTGTTGATGAACACCGGATGCACCGAATTGCAGCGGATCTGCCCGCCGGTCTTCGCGCAATGCAGCGCGATGGATTTCGACATGTGGCGCACGGCCGCCTTGGCGGTGTTGTAGGCGATATAGTTGCCACTCGCGATGATGCCCGCGATCGAGGAGATATTGATGATCGAACCAAGGCCATGCTCCCGCATCAGCGGGATCGCATACTTGCAGCCATGAAAGATCGAGTCGACGTCGACTTCCTGTACCTTGCGGAACACTTCGTACTTTTCGTCCTCGACCGAACCGAGCGAGCCGATGCCGGCATTATTGACCAGCACGTTGAGGCCGCCCATTGCATCATGCGCCTCTTTCAGCACCACCTGCCAGCGCTCGGCGTCGGTCACATCATGCTGCCAGGCGAAAGCAGTGCCCTCGCCAAGCTCGGCATTGATCGCGGCCGCAACCTTGTCAGCGCCATCGCCATTCACGTCGGTAACCGTGACCTTCGCGCCTTCGCGCGCCAGCATCCACGCTGTCGCCTCGCCAAGGCCCTGCGCGCCGCCCGTTATAAATGCCATCTTGCCTGAAACTCGGCCCATAGCAGCCACTCCCTTTATTTGCTGGATTTTCGTGCCGACTGAGTTCCAGTTTGCAGCGGCCGCGTCAAGCAGGCTGAGGTTGGCGCAGCCGCACCTTTAGCGTGAAGAATTTCTAAAGAAAGTTCAGTTAGTTTCCCATGCAATAAATAAGGGGAAACACCGTGCCGCAAAGACAGCAACTCAAACTGAGCCTGGACCAGATGCTCGACGCCATCTCGACCATCGACAATGGCTTTGCCCTGCACGCAGCCGATCTCAGCCTGATTTATGTCAACGACACGGCGCGTAAGCACTTCCCCGTTTTCTACCAGCATCTGTCGGAAGGCACGTCAGCCCGCGAAGCGATGCTGAAAAGTACGCAGAGCATTGTCAAAGACCGGCCGAACTTCGACGTTGAGGGCTATTCAGACAAGCTCATTGCGGAGATGCTGAATTTCGGGACCATTGACGTCCAGACGATCGATGGCAGTTTTGTGAAAGCAACGTTTTCGCAGATGCCGGATGGCACCATATTGTGTCTCAGCTCTGATATTTCGGACATTCGCGAACATGAGCGCAAACTGCGCCACGCCAAGCGTGAAGCCCAGTCGGCCAGCGCCGCAAAGTCTGAATTCCTCGCCTCGATGAGCCATGAAATTCGCACCCCGCTGAATGGCATCCTTGGCATGGCCCAGGCGCTGGTCCACCGCGACCTCGGCGGCGATGAGCGCGAAATGGTCGATGCGATCCTCGATTGCTCGAAATCATTGATGACACTGCTCAATGACATTCTCGACCTCTCCAAGATCGAGGCCGGCAAGCTCGACATCACCCCGATCACGGATGATTTCCGCCACAAGCTGAAGCGTACAGAGCGCTTCTACCGCACCAAGGCCGAGGAAAAGGGCCTGTTCCTGCGCGTTATCGTCGACAAGAATATCCCGTCCTTCATCGAGTTCGACCCGGTACGCTTTCGCCAATGCGTCGACAATCTCGTTTCCAATGCGCTCAAATTCACGTCCTCCGGAGGCGTCATCGTGGCCGCGACCTGCGAGGATTGCAGCCAGGAGGACAATGTCCGTATCAAGATCCATGTATCCGATACCGGCATCGGCATGAGCGAGGATCAGCTTGCAAAACTCTTCCAGAACTTCCAGCAGGCCGACCGTTCGACGACGCGTAACTATGGCGGCTCCGGGCTTGGGCTAGCCATTACGCGCAAGCTCGCCCGCCTTATGGGGGGCGATGTGAGCGTGGTTTCGAAGCCGGGCAAGGGCTCGATATTCACGCTGACCTTCGAGGCAAAGCGCGTCGAGAGCGACCGCCCATCATCCTCGGTTTCGTTCCGGCCTGAACTGGTTCACCCCCCGCGTGACGAACGGGTCGTGGATTTCCGTGGCAAGACAGCCCTCGTCGTGGACGACAATCGTATCAACCGCCGTGTGGCACGTCTCTTCATAGAACCATCCGGCCTCAATGTCGTGGAAGCCGGCAGCGGCCAGGAAGCCCTCGCCATGCTTGCGCGGACGAAGGTCGATATCGTCATGCTCGATATTCACATGCCCGGAATGGATGGTCCGGCGACCCTAGAACAGATCCGCGCGAGCGACGAGAGCTGGTCAAATGTGCCGGTCATCGCCCTCACCGCCGACGCCATGGCGGGTGACCGCGAACGCTACATGGCGCTCGGCATGGCTGACTATGTGTCCAAGCCAATCGATGAGCGACAGCTGATCGCCACGCTGTCGCAATGCCTGTCGGCCATCGGACCGGAAGTTGCCGCGCGCCGCGAGTCGGAAGACCGCGATGCGATGAGCGAAATCGATGATTTCATCGCCAAGATGAGCGCCTGACCTTCAGCCGAACTTGGCCGCGAACCCGTCCATCTTCCTGGCGAGGTCGATGTCCTTCGACGTCACACCGCCCGCATCATGCGTGGTCAGTGTGACCTCGACGGTATTGTAGACATTGAACCATTCGGGGTGATGATCGGCTTTCTCGGCCTGCGTCGCCACGGCGCTCATGAAGCCGAAAGCGGTCGCGAAATCCTCGAACTTGAAAGATTTGAAGATTGCATCGTCCTTGTCCCTGGAGGCGCTCCAGCCATTCAGGCTTTCAAGCGCTTTCGAGACGTCCATCTTGTCTGCCATGTCGCTTACTCCTCGCCGTCAATTTCGTGAACATAATAGAGCCAGCGACCATCATCAGCGATCGCCATGCGAACACCGGGATAACCGTCGCCGTCCCTTATCTGATCAATGCCGCTCTCGCCGACGAGTTCCAGCAGGCGAGCCCGCTGGCTGAAATTGAGCCGTTCGGGCTGCAGCTGTTCCGGCTCGAACGCCGCCATGTCAGGCCAGATATACCAGGTCTCGCCCGCCACGGACTTGGTGCCATATGGCCCGTCCAGCAGGTCCTGCATACGCAGGATCGGGTCGAAGCCGGTGCGGCGCAGCAAGTCCCAGTGTGTGCGATGCGTCGCACCTGCAAAATTCGAGATAAAGCCGGGCTGGCTGTCAGCCTTGCGGGCCAGCCGCGTCAGGGAGTTTGACGCGATGATGGCGCGCAGCTCGTCAATCGTCTCCTGCGCCGCCTCGGTCAGCGGCACGGACCCTTTGTCCGTGACAGCATCCGTGCGCATGTAATCCGGCGCCTGCTCGACCTGCACACGCACCGTATCGCGCGGGGCCTCTTGCCCGCAGGCGGCTGCCAGCAGGACAAGCGGGATCACCCCGGCGAAACGATGCAGTGTCATGCGTGAACCGCCCATCCGGTTGCCTCGGCCAGGTCTGTCAGGAGCTGGGCTTCGTTCAACACCTTGATCGTCGTCATACCCATGGCACGAGCCGGCTTCAGATTGATGCCGAGATCATCGAGGTAGACACAGTTCTTCGGATCAACATCCAGCGCCTCGCACATCAGTGCATAGATACGCGGATCCGGTTTGCGGATGCCAAGCTTCGAGCTTTCGATGACTTCATCGAACAGGTCGAACACCTTGGCGATCTCGGCAGCGCGCTCGTCGCTGTCCGTCATCGACGCGCCTTTGCCAATCGGGGCATTATTGGTGATGCAGCCGACCTTCACCTTCGACTTGCAGAGCTTCAGCGCCTCGACGACGCGCGGGCGCAGATTGCCAGACAGGAGACCCAGCACATCCTTGCCCGGCACGCTGTGGCCCAGCGCTTCGGCTTCGGCGCGGAACAGCGCATCGAACTCCTCGCCGGAGACTTTCGACTGTTCGAGTTTTGCCCAGGCATTGGTGTCGCCATTCACGGCATTCACGCCGCGGATGAAATCCTTCGGCAGGCCGCGCTCGGCCTCGTACCGGTTGAACGCTTCGAAGGGAGAGGAGGTAAGTACGCCTCCGAAATCCCAGATCACGGCTTGGAGTGGATCATTCATTCTTTATCGTATCCTCGTTTCGTCGGTCGAAACATCGCGAATAGAACCAGCTATTCCCCATGAACACTATAGCCAGATGTAAACTGGCAGCGCAGTTTGCCGCTATCGGTTGAGTTCATTTCGAAAATGCTCAGCAAGGCCGGCTGATCCATGCGCGCGGGCGATGCAGCAGCCAGATAGGCGCGATTATCCAGTTCAATGAGCGTGGTACCCACCCACTTGATTCCGTTGTCGCGTCGCCAGACATGCTTGCTCAGACCGTTTGGAAACAGGTCTTCACCGGCACGCAGCTTTCTAGCCGTGAACTTTACGGGTGGAACTTCTGCATCCGGATTTATTCCGAGCATCAGTGAGGGGGATGGTACGCCGAGGCTCCACAGCACCCAGAAGACGCGTTCTGGCTTGCCTGTATTGAACACATCAACGTCTGCAGCATAAACCTCACGACCTAACTTGCTGCCCATTAGGAACGGCTTCATCGAGCCGGGCACATCCGCGTAGACGAAGATGGGCGGATATTCGCGATACATCTCCGGCTCATAGTCATTGATCGTCGTCAGGATAGCCGGACAGATCTCCGATTTTGAAATGCAGGTTTCGTAGAAATCCTTCGGACGGTTTGCCGCATAGGCCTGCAGACTAATGTCATGTTTGGCCGATGTCAGACATTTGTCCACCTCCGCAAGCTCGTGTTGACCGACCTCATACGATGAAGAAGAGCCAACGCTCTGCGCCTCGGCAAGCGGGGAGGAAGCCATGCCCAGCACCAGCGCCGAGAGGACGCCAAGGAGGCCAGAATAGCTTTTCGCAGAACCGACGAATATCAGCATCAGCTTCAGTCTCCTACCTCGGCTGATCCCTCAGCGCGCGCCAATCAGCGTCGTCTTGCGTGTCGGCGTGGCTGTCTCTTCACGCGAGGCATGTTCAAAGCCCATCGTCTTCATCAGCGCGTCGTCGCGGGTCTCGCCGGGATTGTTGGTGGTCAGCAGCTTTGCCCCGACAAAGATCGAGTTTGCGCCCGCCAGCAGGCACAGCGCCTGGCCTTCTTCGCTCATTGCTTCACGGCCGGCCGACAGGCGCACCCAGCTCTTCGGAAACACAATGCGGCAGACCGCGATCGCCCGCGCCATCTCGACCACGCTGACCGGCGGGCTCTCGCCCAGCGGTGTGCCCTTGATCGGCACCAGCATATTGATCGGCACGCTTTCAGGGTGCGGGCTCAGTTTCGACAGCTCATGGATCAGGCCGATCCGGTCCTCGCGGCCCTCGCCCATACCCAGGATACCGCCAACACAGAGATTGATCCCGGCTTCCCGGCAATGCGCCAGCGTCTCCAGGCGGTCATCATAGGTCCGTGTCGAGACGACCGTGCCATAATATTCCGGCGAGGTGTCGAGGTTGTGATTGTAATAATCGAGGCCGGCCTCTTTCAGCGCCCTGGCCTGATGGCCTTCCAGCATGCCGAGCGTGACACAGGTTTCGAGCCCCTCCGCCTTCACCGCTTCGATCATCGCGGCAACCTTTGGCACGTCGCGGTCTTTCAACTCGCGCCAGGCCGCGCCCATGCAGAACCGGTCAGCCCCGCCCTTCTTGGCATTCTTCGCAGCCGCCACCACGTCTTCCAGCGGCATCAGCTTTTCCGCCTTGAGACCGGTATCGAAATGCGCCGACTGGCTGCAATAGCCGCAATCCTCGGCGCAGCCGCCCGTCTTGATCGAGAGCAGCTCGCTCTTCTGGACCTTGCCGTCTGCCCAGTTCTCCGCCTTCACAGCCAGTGCCTGTCCCAGCAGCGTATCGAGCGGGGCTTCGTAAAGCGCGCTGATTTCGTCGCGGCTCCAGTCATGGCGGGGGGTCAGTTGCGGCATCGGGTTATCCTTCTCACAAATCTACCGGTGCTTCTTCAAGCGAAAGGCCGGCGCTTTCAAGCCCCGGCCTATCACATTCTGTCTGGATTACCTGTTACGCAGCGTGGCAGTTCAGGCGCTGGCCTCCAGGGCCGCCGGCTCGACCGGGGTCCGCTTGGTCATCACCGCCGTTACCGGCAGCCAGCAGACAACTTCCGTGCCGCCGCCCGGAATCGATTTCAGGCCGACATTGCCGCCATGCAGGTCAACGAAATTCTTGACGAGCGCCAGTCCCAGTCCGGCGCCGCGCTGGTCACTGGAGGTAAAGCTGTCAAAGCTCGACGCCTGATGTTCAGCTTCGATGCCCTTGCCATTATCCTTGACCGACAGGATCGCCATATTCTCGACCCGGCTGGCTGACACGGTGATCTCGCCGCCCGGCTCGGTAAAGCGCATGGCGTTGGACAACAGGTTGAACAGCACCTGACGGATGCGCCTTTTGTCCGCATTGATCGTGCCGAGGCCCTTCTCGATATCAGAGGTCACAGTGATCTCGGTGTCGGACGCCTTGCCGATGACAAGATCGACGCTTTCCTGCACCACATCGGCCAGTTTGAAGTCTTCAAGATCAAGGTCCATCCGGCCAGCTTCAATCAGCGCAAGGTCGAGAATATTCTCGATCAGCTTGTTGAGATGGTCTGATGCCGAAAGGATCGCATTCACATTGCCGAGCTGGCGCTCGTTCAGCTCGCCATTCTTGCCCGACTGCAGGAATTCGGCATAGCCGAGGATCGTCGTCAGCGGTGAGCGCAGCTGGTAGCTCACATTGCGCACGAACTCCGTCTTCAGCCGGTCTGCCGCCTCGAACGCTTCAGCGCGGCCACGCAGCGCGCCCTCCACCGCCCGCTGGGCCGTGACATCCGCGAAAGCGATCAGCGTGTTGCCGTCCGGCAGGGGCTGGGTGACATAGGTCAGCGTGGAGCCATCCGAGCGTTTCATCTCGCCCGTCGTCATCTGGCGCGCCGTAGCCGATGGATCGGTGATATGGCCCTTGATCTGGCTCCAGGTCTCGCGGTCATGGAAGAGTGGCACGCACGCCTCGATGATCACGTCATAATCGGGCGTTTCCTTCACCACCTGCGGATCGAGCGACCACAGTTCCGTAAAGGCCTTGTTGGACAGTTTCAGTCGCCCGTCGCCGCCAAACACGACCACTGCCTCATGCAGGCTGTCGAGGGTCGAGGTCTGCGTGCGGGTGAGCGCGACAAAGCGCGTCTGCAGGTCAAGCTCGCCGGAAATATCCTTGAACAGGAGCAAAAGCCCACCCATCGGGTGGCGCTGGCGGGTGACAGAGAGGGTCCGGCCATCCGGCAGGGACCATTTGTCTTCCTCGATGCCGCTAATGTCGAGATAGTAGGAAAGCTCATCAGCGCGCCATGCGGCATAGTCGGCCCGCGCGGGCAGCTTGCGCCCCTGACGCAGCCGGTCGAGCAGTTCGCCATGCGACGGGCTTTCCAGAAGGAAGCCCTCCTCGAAGTCCCACATCGCCGAGAAAGCGCGATTGTAGAAGGTCAGGCGCCGGTCTGGCCCAAAGATCGCGACGCCGTCAGCGACATGGTTCAGCGTCTCGTCATGTGCCTTGACGTGGCGGTTGAGGTCTTCACGCGCGGCTTCCTGTTCGGTCACGTCGAGCGCCATGGCCCCGGCCCCGCCGGACAGCGGGAACGTCAGGATCCGCAGCGCGCGGCGTTCCTCTCCGATGACAATGTTGCGCGTATTGTCGATATCCTTGCCTTCGGAAATCGTCTTGCGCATCTGGTCGACCGTCTTGTCGTCCAGCATGATCTGCCGGTCGAGCGTGCGATCAAGAGAGCCGCCATCAACCGCTTCGATATAGGCCGGGTTCGCCCATTGCAGACGGCCGACACCGGACACGCGCCAGGATGGGAATGGCGCCTTGCCGAGCATATCAAGGAAGGCTGTCGGGTCGCGTGCAATGATCTGGCGCGCCTCTTCCAGCTTGCCGCGGGCCGAGCTTTCCTCAAGACCCTTGATCGTCGAATCCGTGATCCAGACAACTGCGCGCGCACCGGCGGTGCGGCCGTCCGCTTCAAGGAAGCGTCCTGACTGGCCGATCAGGGTCAGCGAGAATGGCTGGCCGTTTTCACGCAGTTCACGCAGGCGAATGCGCAGCGTCGTGTCCTGTCCAGCCCCGTCCCGGGCCTCAAGGTCTGCGAGCCCTTCAATGATGCGGATGGCCGGGTCGATCGAAACAGCGTCATCGGTAAAGCGCAGCAGGCTGGCGAGAGCGACGGGAGAACCGTGGATCTCCGGCGCAGCAATGTCATCATCTTCGTCTTCAAGCTTGTCGCCTTGCCAGACAAGGATCACGCCCGGATGCGCACCGAGCACGGATTTCAGTTCAGCGAGCCCTGTCTCGGACTCTGCAGCACGTTCACGATATTTCTTGGCCGCGCCCCTTGCCCCTTCGGAGGTTCGCAATGCCCAGAGAATGAAAGCGAGCCCGAGCGCAAGCGCACCGGCCGCAATTATCAGCGGGACCTGTTCAGCAGTCATATCATCCCTCCGGCGCGAATCAGTGGCGCGCAGGCCAATCTACTAGTTAACCGAATGGGCGCTTTGCGTTAAGCCCGGGTTAATAACGCAGTAACCATCAGGGGATTTCCGAGAGGATGTAAAGTGCGCCGGACCGCAATATTTCCGTCCGGTCGGTCACAGTTTCCCTCCTAATTCAGGCTTTCGCACCCGGCGAACTGCGCTTATTAAAAGCGAATCAACAAGCTTCCGGGGGCCGCAGCGACACGCCAGGGTTTCCGGCGCGGGGCAGCCAGCAGGCGTCATTGCGAGACGGAGACCTTTCAAGAATGACGCCCACACACAGACGCAAGGCCCACATTTCCAAACTCCTGCTCGGCGCGAGCCTTGCTGTGCCGCTGCTGCTTGGCGCGGCCGGCTGTGCGAGTGGCGGCGGCGGTGGCAGTGGAGGCGGCCCGACTGTGCTTCCGCCACCACCACCGCCACCTCCTCCTCCGCCGCCGCCAGTCTCCAATCCGGCAGACTTCGAGACACGCGAATACGATTTCACTGAAGGACTGCCCTTTATTGGCGCGTCGTCCGCCTATGCCGCTGGTGCGACCGGGCAAGGCATCACCATCGCGGTCATCGATACCTCTTTCGACGCAGACCACCCGGACCTCGTCGGCCGTATCCTCAGCACCTCCTTTGACGTGAATGCCAGTACGCGTGAGGCCGACGACACTGATCCGAACGGCCATGGCACGCTCGTTACCGGCGTCATCGCCGCCAACAAGAACAGCATTGCCGGTCATGGCATCGCATTTGAGTCAGACATTCTCGCCATCCGCGCCGACAGGCCCGGCACCTGTCAGGACACCAGCGAGGATGGCGGCTGCAAATTCCCGGATGCCGACCTTGCCGAAGGCATCGACCGGGCGGTCGCCATGGGCGTGCAGATCATCAACCTCTCGCTCGGCGGCCCGCCGGACACGGACCCGACGCTCGAGAATGCCATCGCACGCGCCACCGCTGCGGGCGTCCTTGTCGTCGTCTCCGCGGGCAATGATGCCGCGCCCGCCGGGCCGGACCCGGACAATCCGGGCACGACCCTTCCTGCTGAAGGCCAGACCCCGACCGAGCCCGCCAACATGGCAGGCCAGACCGGGTCACGCGGCCTTGTCGTCGCCGTCGGATCGGTCAACCTGAACGGCGTCATCTCCGACTTCTCGAACCGCGCCGGGCCGACACAGGACTATTACATCCTCGCGCCCGGGGAAGGCATCGTCTCGACCGGGCCAGACGATGACATCATCACGCCCGACGATCCCGGCAATGATGCCGATACGGATGGCGATTATTACTTCGTCAGCGGCACCAGCTTTGCCGCGCCTTACGTGTCCGGCGCACTCGCCCTGATGCTCGACGTGTTTCCCAATATGAGCCCTGAAGACGCGCTCACAGCCCTGCTCGACAGCGCACGGGACTATGTCGACGCCACCCCTGACATCGTGCGAGATGAAGCGGCCGGCGTCGGCACCGATGCTGTCTCTGGCGTTGGTATTCTTGACCTGGCTGCGGCCTTCGCCCCGCAGGGCGCGACCAGTTTCACCATCAATGGCAAGGCCGTGCCGACCTCTGCCGTCCTCGCCCCGGCGAGCGGCGCATTCGGAGACTGGGCGAGCCAGCCCGGTGCACTTGATACGCTGGTCTTTACGGACCGGTTCGACCGTGCCTACCGCTTCGATGCCGCCAGCCTCCTGCCGTCCGGCAAAGCCCGCATCACGGATTTCGACCAGCGTGCCGACAATCTCGCAGGCCAGTCCCACGCCTTCCGGCAAGGCCCGGTCACCTTTGCCTATTTCCAGCCCGCCTTCCGCGACAATCCCGCCCTCTCCTTCGACGAAGCGCCGGATGCACAGTTCACCGCGCAATACAGCTTCTCTGGCGGGGCCGTGGAGTTTGGCCGTGGCACAGGCGCAAGATCCCTCGCCCCCTCGGTCAGCCTGATCGACGAGGCAGGCGCACGCACCGGCTTTTCGAATGGCGGCTGGGCCCGCTTCAGTCACGATGTCGGGGACATGTCCTTCGAGCTCTTCTCCTCGGACGATGAAGACCTTTCGGTCTCGGGCATCGGCCTTTCACGCATTGAACGGCGCTGGGGCGTGCGTGCCCAGATCAGCGACATACGCGACGACCGAACCGCGCTTGGCGGTGTCATTCAGGGCCGGTTCGGTGGACAGGACAGCTCACAGCTTGCCGCCTATGCGCTCGAAGGTGCCTGGCGGCCATGGCAGGCGCTGCGCCTTTCTGCCGGGATGGAAGCCGCCTCTGTCACCTTGCCGGGCGTGGACGCAAACGGCGTCTGGACGAGCCGCTGGTCCATTGGCGCAGATACAGTCAGCCCTGTGGGTGAGCTTGGCTTCGCCATCGCCCAGCCGAGGCGCGCCGAAACCGGCACACTCCGCTTCGAAGCAATTACGGGAATTGATGAAAACGCCGAGACGGTGACGAGCCTTGTCGATGCCGCGCTGACACCAAGCGGGCGTGAAATCAATTACGAAGCCCGCTGGAATTTCGGGCTGCCCGGCGACGTCTCGGCCGGCTTCACCGCCGCCCTCTCGACCGAGCCAAACCATGTTGCTGACTCCGATCCGGCCAATGTCTACTGGTTCAGCCTTGCAAAGACGTGGTAGGATTGCTCATGAAAGCTCTTGCCGCCCCGCTTATCGCTCTCCTGATGACGGCCTGCACCATGCCCGGACAGACACCCGCCTCACCCGTCTGCAGTTTCCAGCCCATCGAAACGGATGCCTGGGTCAACATGATGCCCGGCCCCGGCGGTCCGCCTGGAAACCTGACGGTTCTGATGAAAGTCGAGGATGACGGTATCTCGCGCCGCTTTGAAGCCGGCGACATGGATGCTGACGGCACGCTGCGGCTCGATATTGTCGAATGGGGGCCTGATGAGGGTCTCGGCAAAGTGGTCTATCGCGGCAAGATGAACCCGAAACGCATCGAAATTTTCTGCGATGGCGCGCGGGTGACAAGCATCGATGATGTGACAATCGCGCAGTAGACCCGTATAAAGGGCGCTGCTGGCAAGCGCCGCCCGCTATTTCAGCTGGCTGTCCTTTGAGCCGCGCCTGTTTATGCCGCCGCGCTGGCGTTCATCCTCATCGTGTTCCTGCTGGCAGCTGACACAGTAGCGCACGCCGGCAACCAGTTTTCGCCGTTGCTCGGGAATTGCTTCACCACATTCGACGCAATGCGACAGGCTCTGCCCGCGCGTCCGCATCGCCTGTATACGCGCCAGTTCGTCCTTGATCGAGTCGTCGATCTGATCCTGTACCGCGCCATCGCGCGACCATCCGCCAGCCATGTCCGGTCCTCCGGTCTGCTCCTGCCGCAACATGCGGCCTGTCATTGCAACAGGAAGGCGGCGGAGAAGTTCCGCGCGCCACTGGAACTCACTGCGCGTCTTGCGTCTCCTCCGCGCCCATCCCGCCGATCCAGGCCCGCACGAGCGCCACTCCATCCTCATCCACGACGGAGCGTCCAAGCTCCGGCATGGCGACGCCCGCTTCAGTCGATGCCATGCGATAGGTCAGGATCGAGGCGTCCGGCGCGCCCGGCGCAATCACGAAATCTGCATGGCCAGAGCCGCGCCCGGCCGCAGTCGGATGCTTGCCGAGACCGATCATCGTCGGGCTGTCCACTGTCCAGCCAAGGAACAGCCCGGAATTCGACGCCGACCCTTCAAGCCTGTGGCAGTGGGCACAGTTCACATCCAGATAGGCCCGCGCCCGGTCTTCAAGGCTCGCCGACAGGTCAGTCGCGTCCGGCACGGCGGGCGGCGCATCGGGCAGCCCAGCCAAAATTCCCCGGCCCGCCCAGTCGGCCAGTTGCGCATGGCCATATGGCCCCTCATGATTGAGGTTGCGCGCTTTCGGGCCGATCGGCTCGATGGCATCGCCCATCTGATGACAGGTCTTGCACTGGTTCTGGTTCGGGATGCGGTAATCGAAAGTGATCTCCTCCCCATGCGGATCGATGAAGGAAAGCGCCTGCCACTCGCCAGCAGGGGCATAGACCGCTTCGGTTTCATCCACGTTCCAGACATAGGGAAACGCCGCCCACCCTTTCGCCTTGCGGATCAGCAGGCGTGTCTCGCGATAGCGCTCATTCACTTCCGGCTCGCGCATGTCAGGGGCGAAAGCAAATGTCTTGATGAGCACGCTGCCCACCGGGAAATCGAACACTTCATCTTCGCGGTAAGCTGCCGCCTCGCCCTCCGGCACATAGACCAGGCGATGCTTGCTGGCATGATCCGAAAAGAGCGGATTGACGAGATCATAGGCGACGACCCCGTCTGCAGGCTGGCGCGCGCTCTCGTCCTCGAACAGGCCATAGGCCGCCAGGGTTGGCGCCGGCTGATCTGCAAGGATGACGGCCATATCCGGGCCGCCCGCGTCTTTCCCGCAGGCGGCAAGCAGCAGGATCAGCGCGACGGCAAGCCCCGCCCTCATTCTGTGTGCGAGAGCTTCACCGGTTCAAGCTCACCGAATGGTTCGCCGCCCGGCCGGTCCATGCTCGGCGAGGCTGTGGCCGGGTTCATCGGATAGGTGCCGAACCCGATATTCAGGAAGCCGACCTCGTCTGTCTCTTCGATGACGATATTATTGTCGATATCGGCCTCGTCGCCCCAGCGGGTCACGCCGTCCCAGACAATCGCCGGGAGTTCCCCGCCAAGCAGCGGCGCAAGGTCGCCAAGACGGCCATCGGGATTATAGCCGCTGCGGCCATAAGTGTTGCCGCTCACCACCACATTGCGTGGCAACGGATTGTAGTCCTCGTCGCTGAAAGGCTCTGTGTAGGCGGTAATCAGCACCTGCATCGTCTGGTGGTCACCAAACCGGTTCGCATCCACCACCACCTTGTCATTCGCCATGATCAGGACGCCAGTGCCCGCCGGCACGCTCGCTACGATATTGCCGGGCGGGGCAAAATTGCGGGTATTGTTGTCGTAGATGTCATTGTCATGGATGCGGGTGGAGTGGCCGCCCATCACCGGCAGGTCCGGCAGGTCAAAGACAAGGATGCCGCCCGTATTGGCCGTCACGTCATTGCCGTACACTTCGGCATTCGAGGAGTTCTCGATCTCGATCCCCGCGACATTGTGATTGGCGTTTGAATCGCGGACGATGATGTTTTTCGACTGGCCGACATAGATGCCCGCATCCGAAGCCCCACGGACCGTCACCCGCTCGACCAGCACATCTGTACTCTCGACCGGATAGACCCCATACGCGCCGTTCGCCTCGTCCGGTTCACCCAGCCACTGCACGGTCAGGTCACGGTAGATGATCTGGTCTGCGCCCTTTGACTTGATGCCGTCGCCCTTGGTTTCCTGGATCGTGAACTTCTCGAGCGTCACGCCATCCGAGGTGACCAGCAGCCCCTCGCCAGAGCCGCGCTGGCCGGCGAAATCGAGCACGGTCTCGCCCTGCCCGGCCCCGGTCAGCGTCACGCCATCGACATCGAGGGACAGGCCGTCCGTCATCTCGAACGTGCCAGCTGGCAAGGTGATCGTGCTCCCCGTTTCGGCCTGGATCAGCGCGGTCTGCAGCCAGGCCTGGAAGTCGTCACCGTCCTGGAAAGCGCCGTCAGTGCCCGCTTCAGCGCCAGTATCTGCGGTCTTGGTGGCAGCCGGGTCAACCTGGTTGTCGCCGGGCGCATCCGGTCCGCCACATGCCGCCAGAAGCGCCGTACCGGCGACCGCGACCATCAATGTGTACCGCATGAAATCCTCCCATCATTCTTATCTGACGCGAGTGTCACTTTTTTCGGATGCTTCGGCAAGGGATCATCAATGGCAGGCCACAAAAGAAAAAGGCGCCAGTTGCCCGGCGCCTCTTCCTGAAATCGTGTCGGCTAAAGCCTAGTAGCGGTAATGCTCCGGCTTGTACGGGCCTTCCGGTGTCACGCCGATATAGTCGGCCTGTTCCTTGGAAAGCTCCGTCAGGCCAACGCCGAGCTTGGCGAGGTGCAGGCGGGCCACTTTCTCGTCGAGCTCCTTCGGCAGCGTGTAGACCGAATTCTTGTACTCGCCGGTGTTCGCGTGCAGCGCCATCTGGGCAAGCGTCTGGTTGGTGAACGAAGCCGACATGACAAAGCTCGGATGCCCCGTCGCATTGCCAAGGTTCACGAGCCGGCCTTCGGAAAGAAGGATGATCCGCTTGCCATCAGGGAAGGTGATCATGTCGACTTGCGGCTTGATGTTCGTCCACTCGAAATTGCGCAGGCCCTCGACCTGGATCTCATTGTCGAAGTGGCCGATATTACAGACAATCGACATGTCCTTCATCGCGCGCATATGGTCGACGGTCAGGATGTCCTTGTTGCCGGTCGCCGTGACGAAGATGTCAGCCTTCGAGCACATCGTATCCATCGTCTGCACGTCATAGCCGTCCATCGCCGCCTGAAGGGCGCAGATCGGGTCGACTTCCGAGACGGTGACGCGGGCGCCCGCACCGGAC
The DNA here is from genome assembly GCA_964556825.1 of uncultured Hyphomonas sp. Lineage (GTDB taxonomy): Bacteria > Pseudomonadota > Alphaproteobacteria > Caulobacterales > Hyphomonadaceae > Henriciella. The sequence continues at coordinate 310,369 of CAZKXJ010000001.1, forward strand.
AGGGAGGCGGCCGAGCCCTTGCCGACATCGCCATAGCCAGCGACGAAAGCGGTCTTGCCGGCCATCATGACATCGGTGCCGCGGCGGATCGCGTCGACGAGGCTTTCCTTACAGCCATACTTGTTGTCGAATTTCGACTTGGTAACGCTGTCATTGACGTTGATCGCCGGGAAAGGCAGTTCGCCCTTCTTCTCCAGCTGGTAAAGCCGGTTCACGCCGGTGGTTGTCTCTTCGGAGACACCCTTGATGCCAGCCTTGATGCGGGCAAACCAGCCCGGCGTTTCGGCGATGCGCTTCTTGATCTGCTTGAACAGCGCGATCTCTTCTTCCGATTGCGGCTTGTCGAGAATGGACGGGTCTTTCTCTGCCTTCTCGCCGATGATCAGGTACATCGTCGCGTCGCCGCCATCATCGAGGATGAGGTTGACGGTCTCGCCATTCGGCCATTCGAAAATCTTGTCGCAGAAGTCCCAGTACTCATCGAGGGTCTCGCCCTTGTGGGCAAAGACCGGCGTGCCATTGTCGGCGATCGCAGCCGCGGCATGGTCCTGCGTCGAATAGATGTTGCACGAGGCCCAGCGCACTTCGGCACCGAGGGCTTCCAGCGTCTGGATCAGCACGGCCGTCTGGATCGTCATGTGCAGCGATCCGGCGATACGCGCGCCTTTCAGCGGCTGCTCTGAACCATACTCCTCGCGTGCCGACATCAGGCCCGGCATCTCGGTTTCAGCAATTGCGATTTCAGCGCGTCCAAAATTGGCGAGCGAGATATCCGCGACGGCGTAGTCATTAGCCATATCAATGATCCTTTATACGTTTATATGAGCGTCTAGCGAAGCTGCCGGGCGAAGGCAAGTTTCATGGGCAAGTTTCCCTGAATTTCATGTAGAATGGCCCGCCGGAACCTTCCCGGCGGGCCAGACATCTGTAACGTGGCGCCAAGCCAGCCGCTAATTTCGGGACGGAAATACACCCTGCATGGCGACGCAATACTGCACCGCGACTGAAGGCTGGACATTGTTGAATGGCTGACTGCCGCCGGTGCTGGAGATGGCGACACTGCCCTTCGCCATTTCCTCGTTGGGCGCCTCGGTCGAATAGGTGTTGAAGCCGCCGCCGGTGAAATTCGCAACGGAACTTCCTGCCGGTGAGGGCACGTCCGGCGACCCATTGGTGGCGATCATGGAAGCCTCGTGGGAATGGGCCGGGAGGTTCTGTTCGCTCAGCGTTGTGACTTCGCTGCCAAACCGTTGACCCCAACGCCGATTGGTCAGTCCCGGCCCTTCGCCAGTACCGACCACGGTACGTCCGCGCAGGTCCGGCAAGGCAAATGTGTTCCGGCCGTCGCCGCCGAATGTGGTCCCGTAAAGCGAGAAAAGCGCCGTATTTTCGCTGATCGACAACAATTTTCCATCCGCCGGCGCCCAGCCACGCGGACAGAAATTATATGGATAGAGCGTCAGCTCGCCCAGATACGGGTCTGGCGACGCGTTCGCATGCGGCGATGCCACAATGCCGAGGCCTGCAACAGCCATTGCAGCATATACGCTTGTCAGTTTCATCGGAGAGTCCTTTTTCAATTGCATCAGTTATCGCCTGAGCAAAAGTGGAGCATTCTGGACCGGTCTGCCGCAGGTGGGGGCTTATAGGCCGCCTGCCTGTTTTCACCAAAGTCTACTGATTGGTCATGTGGCATTCACGCAACACATGGTTATATTAGACGAACAGGACTCAAAGCCGGAGACGACATGATCCGATCATTCGCTGCCCTTATCTTGATGGTTGCCCCGCTGTCAGGCCTCTCGGGACTCGCACAGGCAGAAGATGATGATCTCGTCCGCCTGCCAGGATCGGGCGAAGTCAAATCCGAGGCCAATCGCGAAAAACTGAATGCCGACCGGCTGAAGCCCGGCGGCGGCCTGCTCGCCTCCTTCGATGTTGATGGCAATGGCAGCATCTCCGAAGCAGAGATGAGTGCCGGCGTCCTGCTCGCTTTCGAAGCGGCAGACGAAAATGGCGATGGGGAACTTACGGCGCTTGAACAGCAAGCCTGGGCCGCGCGGTTGCCGACCCATGACGACTCGCTCGCCAATCCGGTCCGGTTTGACCCTAATCTTGACCGCCGCGTCAGCCTGCAGGAATTCAGCGCCGTGATTTCGGATCTTGGCGCCGATTACCGCGAAGGCGACGCGGAATTGCGCATCGCGTCGCTGAAAGTCACCAAGCGGGACAAGCGCCGCGAGCGGCGTGAGGAAATCCTCAGCAACCAGATTGATGATGAATACGGCCTGCCGGGTGCGGCTGTTGAACGCGACTTCTAGGACTGACGGCAGGCAGGTCCGGCGCCAACCGTGCTAACCGGCGGTGACACCTGCATCTTCAGCCATTGGAACAGTGAGTTCCAGCCGGTAGCCATCTGATTTCGACGTTCGTATCAGGCTGGCGCCTATTTGCGATGCCGCCGATCCAACCAGCCTCGTCCCTAGCCCGCTTGAGCGCGGCTTCTGCACAACCGGTTCAGCTGTCTCACTGCCGACGCCATTGTCGAAACACACAATGTGAAGTTCTCCCGGTAGTTCCATCAGCTCGATGGTCACCAGGCCCGGCCGGCCATCAGGAAAGCCGTGCTTGATTGAATTGGCGACGAACTCGCTGATGATAACGGCAATGGATGCCGCCATATTTGCCGGGACTTCCATAGGCGACGCGCTGAAACGCACCTCAACATTCGGCGGCGCAGCGTCTTTCAGATAGCCGGTGATCCGCTCAAGGAATTCATCCAGCTGCAAATGTCCGCTGTCCAGCGCATTATGCAACGCCTCATGAAGGGCCGACACCGCTTCGACGCGGCGGGCCACAGCATCCAGCACTTCTTTTGGATCAGCGTTCTTCTTCAGCTGCCCCTGATAGATACGGACGAAGGAAGAAATGGTCTGCAGTGAATTTTTCACCCGATGGTCCATCTCGTCGCGCAGCACGCTCTGGTCCTTCAGGGCACGCCGCAGCTCCAGTTCGCGCATGACGCGCCGGGCCAGCACGCTCAGCGCCCTGCGCTGGAAATCCGTCAGCTTGTTCGGCTTGGTATCAAGCACGCAGAGCGTCCCGATCGGCATGCCATTCTCGGCCTTCAGCAAGGCCCCGGCATAGTAGCGCAGCCCGTCTTCAGCCATGCACAACTCATTGTCAGCGGTGCGCGGGTCGAGATGGGTGTCCTCAATCTCGACGAAGTCAGATTCAAGGATGATGTGCGAACAGATCGACGTTTCGAGCGGCGTTTCGCGCGCGCCAATACCGACTTCGGCCTTGAACCATTGCCGGTCCTTGTCGATCAGGTTGACGACGGATATTGGCACACCACAGATCTCTGAGGCCAGTTCGACAATATCATCAAAATCGCCTTCTCGCGGGGTATCGAGAATGTCGTACTTGCGCAGCGTTGCCAGTCGCAGCGCCTGAAAAGGGTGCGCCTGTGCCTTCATGAATTGTAACTCGAAATCAAATGGACCAGCCTGATTATTTGCCCTGGAAAATGATAATACCTGTCAACGGTATAAGTTCAAATCAGGTATCTGTGTAGTGGCTCTGTGCGAAACCCATTACAGAACAATGGCGCGCAATGCGGTTCGCCCCCTACCGCTCGCCTGCAGGCCCGGCTAAACCTTTCTGCAACACCAAGGAATCGCCTCATGCCCACTGCGCCCATCACCGAAGACAGCCACCTCTATCTCATCGATGCGAGCGCCTATATCTTTCGCGCCTTCCATGCCCTTCCGCCGCTCAGCCGTGCCTCCGATGGCCTGCCGGTCGGCGCGGTTGCGGGCTTCTGCAACATGCTCTGGAAGCTGCTGGAAGAACTGAAAGGCGATGAGCGCCCGACGCATTTCGCCTGCATCTTCGACAAGGGCAGCTACACGTTCCGGAATGATCTCTACCCCGATTACAAGGCCAATCGCGACGCACCGCCCGAAGACCTGCGCCCGCAATTCCCGCTGGTGCGCGAAGCCTCCATCGCCTTTGCCTGTCATGCGCTGGAAATGGAGGGCTATGAGGCAGACGACCTGATCGCCACCTATGCCCGCCAGGCCGAAGCCAAGGGCGCGCGCGTCACCATCGTCTCCTCAGACAAGGACCTGATGCAGCTCGTGACCGACAAGATCGTGATGCTCGACACGATGAAGAACAAGGTCATCGACCGCGACGGCGTATTCGAGAAATTCGGCGTCACGCCCGAACAGGTCGTCGACGTCCAGTCACTGGCTGGCGACAGTACCGACAACGTCCCCGGCGCCCCCGGCATCGGCGTGAAAACCGCCGCCACACTGCTGGCGGAATACAATACCGTGGAAGAACTGCTCGAGCGCGCCGAAGAGATCAAGCAGCCCAAGCGCCGCCAGACGCTGATCGACTTTGCAGACCAGGTCCGCATCTCGAAGAAGCTCGTCACGCTGGATGAGAATGTACCGCTCGAAACCGCGCTCGAAGACCTCGCCGTCTGTGACCCGGATCCGTCGACACTCATCGAATTCCTCGAGCGGATGGAGTTCCGCACCATCACCCGCCGCGTGCGCGAAACCTTCGAAGCCGAAGGCGTCATCGAGGAAACCACCGCCGCCGACATCGGTTTCGACCGCGAGGCCTATGTCTGCATCCGGGACTTCAAGACCCTCGAGGACTGGATCGCCCGCGCGCATGAGGCTGGCGTCATCGCCGTCGACACGGAAACCTCCAGCCTCGACTGCCAGACCTGCGACCTGGTCGGCATCTCCATCGCCCTCGCCCCCGGCGAGGCGGCCTATCTCCCACTCGCCCATATCGACCCGGACCATACGGGCGGCGGCGACATGTTCGACGCAGACCCGCCGCGCCAGGTCCGCAAGGATGACGCGCTCACCGCGCTGAAACCCCTGCTCGAAGACCCGTCCGTCCTCAAGGTCGGACAGAACATGAAGTATGATGTCACCGTCCTTGCCCGCAATGGCATCAGTGTCGGGCCGATCGACGACACGATGCTGCTCTCCTTCGCCCTCCATGCCGGTATGCACGGCCATGGCATGGACGAATTGTCAGAGCGCTATTTCCACCACACGCCCATCCCCTTCAAGGAAGTGTGCGGCACCGGCCAGAAGCAGATCACCTTTGACCGCGTCCCGCTCGACAAGGCGACCGAATACGCCGCCGAGGACGCCGATGTGACGCTCCGACTGTGGCAGATGTTCAAGCCGCGCCTGCACAAGGAAAAGGTCACCACCGTCTATGAGACGCTGGACCGCCCGCTCATCCCCGTCCTCGCCGCGATGGAAAGCCACGGCATCAAGGTCGACCGCGATTTCCTCTCGCGCCTCTCGGCTGATTTCCAGCAGCGCATGGCAGGCCTCGAAGACGCCGCCTACAAGTCTGCCGGACAGGACTTCAACATGGGCTCGCCCAAACAGCTCGGCGAAATCCTGTTTGGCGAAATGGACCTACCCGGCGGCAAGAAGACCAAGTCCGGCCAGTGGTCGACCGATGCGAGCCAGCTCGAATACCTTGCCGCGCAGGGCCATGAGCTGCCGCAGATCATCCTCGACTGGCGCACCCTCTCAAAGCTCCGCTCGACCTATACCGAAGCCCTGCAGGACGCGATCAACCCGGACACAAAACGCGTCCACACCTCCTATTCCATGGCCGGCGCGCAGACGGGCCGCCTCTCCTCGACCGATCCGAACCTCCAGAACATCCCGATCCGCACCGAGGAAGGCCGCAAGATCCGCGAAGCCTTCATCGCCGAGGAAGGCAATGTCCTGATCAGCGCCGATTACAGCCAGATCGAGCTGCGCCTGCTGGCCCACATCGCCGACATCGACGCCCTGAAAAACGCCTTCAGGGACGGGCTCGATATCCACGCCATGACGGCCAGCGAAATGTTCGGGCAACCCATTGAAGGCATGGACCCGATGGTCCGCCGCCGCGCCAAGGCGATCAATTTCGGGATCATCTACGGCATCTCCGCCTTCGGCCTCGCCAACCAGCTCGGCATCGAGCGCGGCGAAGCCTCGGACTATATCAAGGCCTATTTCGAGAAATTCCCCGGCATCCGCAAATACATGGACGAGACCAAGGACTTCGCGAAAGAAAACCTTTACGTAACAACGGCTTTCGGCCGCAAGCTGCACCTGAAGGAAATGGGCTCAAAGAATGGTGCCCAGCGCGCCTTCGCAGAAAGACAGGCCATCAACGCCCCGATCCAGGGCTCCGCCGCCGACATCATCAAACGCGCCATGATCCGAATGCCCGGCGCGCTCGCGGCCAAGAAGCTCGACGCGAAGATGCTGCTACAGGTCCACGACGAACTCATCTTCGAAGTGCCCGAAGCCCAAGCCGAGGACACGATCAAGGTGGTCCGCCACGTCATGCAGAAAGCCCCGCTACCGGCACTGGATTTGTCAGTGCCGCTGGACGTGGACGCGAATGCCGCGAAGACGTGGGCCGAGGCGCATTAAAACCCCGACCCATCCGATCATCCCCGCGTAGGCGGGGATCTCGCGCGGCCAACGCCTTACACCCTCCGCACGAGACCCCGACCTTCGCCGGGGCGATCGGCGTTGGGGTTTATATCAGCGCATCGGCGAGGTCCCGCCAATCCGGGTTCATCTCTTCGATCAGCCTGACTTTCCAGGCCCGTTTCCATTCCTTGATCCGGCGTTCACGGTCGAACGCTGAATGCCGTGTCTCATGCGGCTCATACCAGACGAGAATTTCGCAATTGTACCGGTCGGTAAAACCCTTGATCACATGCTCGCGATGCTCCCAGGCCCGGCGATTAATATCGTCGGTCATGCCCGTATAGAGCACGCCATGCGGCTTGTTCGTCATGATGTAGACGTAGAACGCCATCTCCCCTCCCCCACTCCGCTCATCCCGGCGAAGGCCGGGATCTCAGGCCGTTAGGGCGCATACTCTTGCTGCACGAGACCCCGGCCCCTCTCCCACGGGGAGAGGGGAGAAGAGCGCCGACGACTCCCCATTGCATTCCCCCACCTCGCGCACGATATCTAACCCACGCCTTTTGCGGCCCACTTCGCACTAAAATCCGCAAAGCCATTCCGGCGCTGTCCCTGCCTGAGCGCGCATGCTGCGCGCCGGCCAACAGGGGCAATCCGCATCGCTGGCTGCGATGCAAGAGAAGTGACCCCACTCCATGTCGAAACAACAGAAATCGAACCGTGAAATCCGCAAGCCGAAAGCCGAAAAGCCAAAGACAAATGCGGCCCAGCCATCACTGAAACCCGGCGTCTCCAACGTGTTTGACCAGCGCAAGAAATAGGCCCTTTGCTCTCTTCCGGCCTCCCGGCCACCCGGGGGAATGTCGCTGCCCCCCAACCCGATTTCCCCTGCGCAGGCAGGGGCCTCAGGCCATTGGCGGGGGGCAGTTTCATGAATTCCCTGTCCTCAAGGTGGGCTTGTCGAAGGGCGAGGACCATCTGGCGTTAAACTGAAACGTCTTCTTTCCCCGCGGGCCGGGAGAGGGGAGCACCGTTGCGTCCAGCATTCAACTGCACCCCGGTGCACTGAAAATGTACTGTGGGTGCACCGTTACTGTACCTATCTGTCCGCCCTCACAGGCGCCCGGCTAGTCTTCCGGCCATGTCAGGGATCGACCATCATGCACGGCTTGCCATGGCGCGGGCCTGGCCCTTGCTCGCCGGGCTGCTGGGGGAGGTCGCACGCCTCGTCGGACTGGCGGACGGCGTGGTGCCAGAGCGGATTGGCCGGCTCGCCCGCCTTGAAGCCCTGCGCCTCATCCGCCCCGCCGAGGCGCTGGTGCGCCGGCTCATCGTACTGATGGCGCGGGAGATGCTGGCGGAGATTCGCCATGGTGAGCCAAGCCGAACCATGGCGAAACAGGATGGCGCAGCCCTGAGCCTGCTCCATGTGAGCCGCCTCGCGGCGATACGGGCGCAAAGCCGAACCACGCCGAAGCAGGCCGCGCATTTCCGCTTCTTCGAGCCCATTCCCAGCTTCCGCATGTTCGATGCGCCGCCCGACGCAAATCCAGCAGCTTCCGGCCCGCGCATCCTTGGCCTCGATACACCGCAACAGACTGAAACCACGACAGAAAACCCACGCGGCCCGGCCCGCCTCATCGCCCGCATCCAGGCGCTGCAGGCCATCCTCGAGGCGCCGGACAAGCGCGCCAGGCGCCATGCCCGTTTCCTTGTACGCCAATCGCAGCCCTCTCACCCTCATCCTGAGCCTGTCGAAAGACGGGGCGGGACGGGCTGGGCCAGCCGCACCAATCCCTGCCGCCCGGGCCACCCGCCCGGCAGCCGCAGCCGATACACCCCGCCCTGGCTGACCGGCATGCTGGTCCATCTGGCGCGGGAGATCAGGCGATTGCCGCCCCTGCCCCGCCCCCTCACGCGCCCGCCCTGATCCGGCAGTTCAGGCTGCATCAGGCATAGCTGCCCGGCCATGGCCGGGTCGCTGGCCGTGAAGCGCAGCAATCGCTTGGCTTTCGCGGCGATATTCATGTTATCCCTGCCGCCATGACAAAACTACGCCTCCGGCAACTCGTGATTGCCGCCGAAAGCCTGAAGACTGCCGACCTGCTCCAGGAGGTCCTTGACCTTGGTGAGCCCTTTGCCGATCCGGGGGTCGCCGAGTTCGGGCTGGAAAACGCCGTCTTCGCTATTGGCGACCAGTTCATTGAAGTCGTTGCCCCGACCACGGATGACGCGCCGGTGCAGCGCTTTTTGGAGCGAAACGGCCCCGGCGGCTATATGGCGATCTTCCAGACCGAAGACCTCGCCGGCGCCCGAAAGCGCCTCGACGGGGCCGGTATTCGCCGTGTCTGGAACATCGACCTTGAAGACATCGCGGCGAGCCATATCCACCCGGCAGATGTCGGCGCCGCGATCGTGTCGCTGGATGAAGCCCATCCATGGGAGAGCTGGCGCTGGGGCGGCCCTGACTGGCTTGGCGAAAGCATCGAGGGTGAACTGTCCGGTGCCATCCTTGAAGCGCCAGACCCGAACAGCCTCGCCTCGCGCTGGGCGGCGGCGCTCGGCATCCCGGCCTCGACCAGCCCGGACGTGACCCGCATCAATCTCAGCGATGACGGCGTGCTGGTCTTCCAGCAAGGTAAAGAGGCGAAGCTCGAAGGGTTCTGCGTGACTCTCAACAACGCAATGCGCGCACTTGAACGGGCGGACAAGTTCGGCCTTGAGAGTACAGGCGACGGCGTGATCGTCGGCGGCGTGCGCCTTGTCCTCAACAATGCCTAGGCAAAGGCCCATCTGGCGCAAGCGCCCGTCTCCGGCTTATAGTTAATGGCGAGATGCACCGGCCAGTGCCGGGCGAAGATACAGGAGACGCGTGATGGACTGGTTCAATGAAGTGTTCGACCTCGCAGCCGTTGCCTCCGGCGCGGGCCTTGCGGGCGGCGGCGGCGCGGCAATGCTCGCCTGGACGATCAAGGGCGCCATCATGCGCTTCATCGTGCGCACCTTCATCACCGCCGTCCTGACCGGGATCGGCTTCTACTTCCTGCTCGGCTTTCTCGGCTTCCAGATCGTGCCGGAAGAGGAAGTGGCGCTGTCCCCGCCGGGCGGATCGGCGCGGCTGGACCGGTCGAGCGATACGTTCAGCCCGCAAAGCACGCGGCCGGAACTCGCCGGCGAACCGGCCCGTGCCGAAGATGGCAGGACCACGATTGTCGTCAAATCCCCGTTCAGGCGGGGCGATGGCCGCTAGCGGAACTCGACCTCGAGATGGGTTCGTGTCCGCGCGGTGACCTTGCAGGAAGCGTCGAGCCCATCCGAGCGAATGATCAGCCGGAACGCGTTCGGCACATCAGCGGTAGAGATAAGGTCCATGCCGGCCCCATCCGTCCCGATAGTGCGCACCGTACAGTCGATGGATGCACCGCCATTGTTGAAGCTGACCTTGCCAGCCTTCAGCACACGCCGCCGGGCCGCCTTGACCGTGACCTCGCTCGCACCGAAGGCGATGCAACAATTGCGGCCTTCTGACTTGGCCTGGTAGAGCGACGCATCGGCCTGGACGAGCAGGGTCTCAAGCTCGGTCGCCTCAGCGCCTGTGGACGCCACGCCGAAGCTGGCGGTGACGCCAACCGTCTCGCCGCCGAACTCGAAGCGCAGCTGGCGGATATCCCGCCGCAACTTCTCGGCAAGCTCCATGCCGCCCTGCCGGTCCGTCTCCGGCAGCAGAACACCGAACTCCTCACCGCCAAGGCGGCCGAACAGGTCGCTCCTGCGCATCCGGGCCTGACAGGCCTGGGCAACAGCGGTGAGCACCTCATCGCCCGCAGCATGACCGTAAGTGTCGTTGATGGACTTGAAGTGATCGAGGTCGAAACACACAACCGAGAGCGGGTTCTTGTGGCGCGCGGCAAGCGCCACGCTTCGGTCAGCAGCTTCACGGAAGGCGCGGCGTGACAGGATACCGGTGAGACTGTCGCTCAACGCTTCCTCGCGCAGCTCCATCTGCTCAACGACAACCGTGCCGAGGTCATTCAGGATATCCAGGTGCTTTGATCCGAACTGGCGCGGCTTGGTATCCACGGCGCAGATCGCCCCGACGCAATGGCCGCTGGAGGAATGGATCGGCAATCCGGCATAGAAGCGCACATAGGGCGGGCCGGTAACAAACGGATTGTCTGCAAAGCGTTCATCCTGCGTGGCGTCGGGCACGATGAAGGCACCGTCCTCACGTATCGTGTATTGCGAGAAAGTATCCGCCCGCGCGGCTTCCGTTGTATCTGTACCCGTGACAGCTTTCATCCAGATCCGGTGACCATCCAGGATGGAGATTGAACCTATCTCGACGCCGAAGACCTTGCGGATGAGCCCAACAATACGATTGTAGGCCCGTTCACTGGGGGTATCGAGAATATCGAGATCACGCACAGCCCGCAGCCGGGAGGCCTCAACCCGAACCCGCTCGCTGGGACCGACCACCATTCTGGCGGAGTCTGCAGCCATTTCGCACCTTTCTGCTGCACTTCCCGGCAGGAAGGCAACTATTTCAATTGTGCCAGTGTCACCGCTGAGGGTTAGGGTATCGTTAAATGATATATGACCATGCCGTCATGTTCGATCAGGCGTCATGGCTAGGGCGACGTATCTTCCAGCTCGATTGTGCCTTCGGGCGTGACGTCGACGGCATACATGTCAAATGCCGCCTGGATCGTCAGCACCCCATAAACGGTCCAGATTGCAACCGTCGCGGCAATGACCGATGTGAAAGACCGCGAGAAGCGGCCTTCCCCCGGCAGCTGGTCGAATCCCCAGGCCACCAGGAACAGGAGCGCCGATGCCAGCAGCACGGCACCTATGACGTCACTCGGCCAATGCGCGCCGAGATAGACACGGGAAAAACCAATCAACAAGATGAGAAGGGCAAGCCCGCCGACCGCGACCTGACGGGGCATTCCCTTCAGCGCATGTGCCGCGAAGATGGCAAGTGCGCCATAGATGACCATCGAATTGGTCATATGACCGGACGGGAAGCTGAACGTCTCGACCCCGCCATAGAGGTCGACCGTCGGGCGGTCGCGCGCGACGAAGACCTTCACCGCCTTCACGATCAGGGTCGTCAGTGCAAACGAGGCCGCACAAATGCCAGCTGGAAACCAGGCGCGCCGCCACGCCAGTGCCAGCACGATGGCCACCGCCACCAGCGTGAGTGCAGTTGCATCCCCGAACAGGGTGACAAGCACGACCAGCCAGTCCACCGTTGGCGTCCGGTTGGAGGTCACTGCCTCACTGATGGTCAGATCGATCCCGTTGATCGCGCCGCCTGTATGCACAAGCAGTCCGAGACCCGCCAGCGCAATCAGGGCGAGCCCTGCTGGCAGGACGTGGGAGACGGTGTGGCGCACCTAGCCGCGCGAGAACTTCTTGAACTTGAGCTTTTTCGGCTCAACCGCGTCGGGGCCGAGACGGCGCTTCTTGTCTTCAAGGTAAGACGAGAAATCACCTTCGAACCATTCGACATGGCTGTCGCCTTCAAAGGCCAGGATGTGCGTCGCCATACGGTCAAGGAACCAGCGATCGTGCGAGATCACGACCGCGCAGCCCGGAAAGCCGTCCAGGCCTTCTTCGAGCGCCTGCAGGGTTTCCACATCGAGATCGTTGGTCGGCTCATCGAGCAGCAGGCAGTTGGAACCTTGGCGCAACATCTTGGCGAGATGCACCCGGTTGCGCTCACCGCCGGAAAGAAGGCCGACCTTCTTCTGCTGGTCAGAGCCCTTGAAGTTGAACGCGCCCGTGTAGGCCCGCGAGCTGACTTCGATTCCGCCCAGTTCGATGACATCGAGGCCGTCAGAAATTTCTTCCCAGACATTCTTCTTGTCGTCGAGCTTGTCACGGCTCTGATCAACATAGCCAAGCTTGACCGTATCGCCGACACGGATCGAACCGGCATCAGGCTCTTCGAGGCCAAGGATCATCTTGAACAGGGTCGACTTACCAGCCCCGTTCGGGCCGATGACGCCGACAATACCGCCCGGCGGCAACTTGAAGCTCAGATCCTCGATCAGGAGATTGTTGCCGAACGCCTTACGCAGGTCTTCAGCCTCAATGACCACATTGCCGAGACGTGGGCCGGGCGGGATGCGAATCTGCGCCGTCGATACCGTCTCGCGCTCTGCCTCTGCGGCGCGCTGTTCATAGGACTGGATACGGGCCTTGGATTTGGTCTGGCGGGCTTTCGCGCCAGCGCGCACCCATTCGAGTTCCTTGGCGAGTGTGCGCTTCTTGCCGGCATCCTCGCGAGCTTCCTGCGCCATGCGCTTGGCCTTCTGCTCGACCCAGTCGGAATAGTTACCCTTGTAAGGGTTGCCGCGGCCGCGATCGAGCTCGAGAATCCAGTCGGTGATTTTGTCGAGGAAGTAGCGATCGTGGGTCACGAGAATTACGCAACCCGGGAAGTTAATGAGATAGTTCTGCAGCCAGGCCACTGTCTCCGCATCGAGGTGGTTGGTCGGTTCATCCATCAGGATCATGTCGGGCTTCGACAGCAGCAGCTGGCAGATCGCGACCCGGCGGATCTCGCCGCCCGACAGTTTCTCTACCCCGGCATCACCTTCAGGACAGCCGAGGGCAACCATCGCCATTTCGATCTTGGAGTCGATATCCCAGGCGTCCGCCGCATCGACCTGCTCCTGCAGGGCGGTCATCTCTTCCATCAGTTCATCGGTATAATCTTCGCCGAGCTTCATGGAGACGTCGTTGAACTTGTCGACGAGCTGCTTTTCAGGACACTGGCTGGCAATGTTCTCGAACACGGTCATCGACGGATCAAGCTTCGGTTCCTGCGGCAGGTAGCCGACCTTGGCCCCCGGCGCGGCATTGGCTTCACCGTTAAAATCCTTGTCCTGCCCGGCCATGATGCGCAACAGGGTAGACTTACCCGAACCGTTGACGCCGACAACGCCGATCTTGGCATCCGGCAGGAAGGAGAGGTGGATATTCTCGAACACTTTTTTCCCACCCGGATATGCCTTGGTGAGACCTTGCATGTTGAAGACGTATTGCGGACCGGCCATGAACTGACGCTCGCTGAGATTTGGAGTGGGAACAGAAGCCTGCGGTGTAGCCGCTGGGCGCCTTGCAAATCAAGGCGCAAGGTGAGCGCAAGGCTCAGACGTCCGGCACCATCAGCGATGCCATGGGATAGGTCTCCCACCGAAATCCGAGATTGGCCTTGATGACCGGGTCGGCATCGAAGTGGGCGCGCGCCTCCGCAGCATTGCCCGCCTCGGCAATCGCGACACCCCAGGTGCCCGATGCATCGGACACCGGGCCAGCTGCCCAGACGAGGCGGCGGTGGATCAATCGGCGAACATGTTTCTGGTGGCGATCCATCGCCGCAAGCTCTTCATCGCTTGCGTCTCCCGGAAAGGTCGGGCGCGGCGGAATGAGTTTCATCAGGAAATACGCCATTGGCATCCCTCATCTGTTCATGACGTTTATACCATCAAGTCGGAACAAAGAGAGTACCCATGATAATTTCCGCGATATGTGAGGTCTTCAGGCAACATTCAGGGTCTGTGCCATCCCACTCCGGCGGGCGCATTAAAATCTTGACACTCGCCTTCTGCAGCCAATTTTTGTATATAAATCTGAAGCGAGCGCCGAGCCGACCGATCTGAGTTTGATGGTCTGCGCATGTCGATCCGGCTCGGTGCTCGTATGGCTTGAGCCGCTCCAGCCAGATTACGGCAAGGCTCAAGCCTCCCAGAAAGACCCACCTACGCCGCTGAACCGGAACCTGCACAAGGCGGGCTGACAAGTCATGGCAACGAGCTAGTTTTGCTTTCGATGCGAAACCTGATTGCCTGTATGCTTGGCTTTGCCTGCGCGCACGCTGCAGCCGGCCATCACGCCTTCGGCCAGACCGACAAGGACACTATGACGCCTGAAGACCTGACGATTGAGCGGCTTTATGACTCGCCTTCCCTTAGCGGCCCTTCACCCACGGGCGTCAAATATTCCCCGGACGGCAAGCGCGTCACCTTCCTGAAGGCGCGCGATGACGATTCCAGCCGCTACGACCTCTGGCAGTTTATCGTCGAAACTGGCGAGCAGAGCCTGCTGGTTGATTCGCTTCTTCTGGAGCCGAAACAGGTTGAACTTTCCGAGGAAGAAAAAGCCCTGCGCGAACGCAAGCGCATTGCCGGGCGTACAGGCATCGTGGACTATGCCTGGGGCCTGGAAACCCAGCTTGTCGTACCGCTGGGCGGCGACATCTATTCCATCGAAATTTCACCCGCCTCTGCCTATGGCCCGAGGGCGCATGTGCCGCCGAAGACACCTGTGGTGACACAGGTCACTGACACAGAAGCGTTCGAACATGACGTGAAAGCCTCGCCAAAGGGCCGGTATATCAGTTTTATTCGCGATGGCGCGGTCTATGCCTACGACCTGATCAACAAGGAAGAAGCCCGCCTCACACCGCTGGCCGAGCCAGACAGGCAGGTCGCTTACGGCATCTCCGAATTTGTCGCCCAGGAAGAGATGGACCGCTATACCGGCTACTGGTGGAGCCCGGACGAGCGCTATCTCGTCTATACCCGTGTCGATGAAAGCAGCGTCGATATCGTTGAGCGTTTCGACATCAAGGCTGACAGGACAAGCGTCATCGACCAGCGTTATCCACGCGCCGGACGGCCAAATGCGATTGTCGATCTTTTCGTGCGCGACATGGAAACGGGTGAGGTAACAGAGATCAACTGGCGCCGGGATGATTGGGGCCCAGCCACAGACCAGTACCTGGCGCGGGTGCGTTGGGCCGGCGACAAGGTTTACATTCAGGCGGTCAACCGCGAGCAGACGCTGATCCGCAACCTCAAGGGCCATGCGCCTGACTGGGCGCTCACGTCCTTCGATGCTGAAATGCAGGGCAGCTGGGTCAATCTCAGCAATGATTTCTCGGTCACTCCAAACTATATCCTGACGAGCGATGAAGAGAGTGGCTATCGCCACCTCAAGGCCTGGGGCCGCGAAACCGAAACAGGCTTCCGCATGACGGGCGGCGACTGGCCCGTGGACGCCATTGCCGGCGTCGATACGAGGCATAATCTCGTCTACTTCACGGGATTCATGGACACGCCACTGGAGCGCCATCTCTATGTCCAGCGGATCATCCCGGCGACGTTCGACAGGTGTCCGGCCTGCGCAAACTACCAGCCGGCAGAAGGCCCGCCGCCTGTTCGCGTGACCGAAGCAGGCAAGAGCTGGTCCATCACGCTGGCACCAGACGGCCAGTCCTTTGTCGGGACATCATCCTCGCCGCAACAGCCGCCGCAGACCGGGCTCTACAGCCTCAAAGTTGAGGACGGCGAACCGAGGCATCTTGCCGGATACGATGATGTCAGCCACGAAACCCATCTATCCGCCCTGCCCCCTGTGAAGGTGGCTGATGAGCTGATCGCATGGATCGAGGAAAATGCCCTCGATGAAACCCATCCCTATTATCCATTCCTAGAAGACCACACCGTTCCTGAATACGGGACGCTCAAAGCCGAAGACGGACAGGATCTCTATTACTCCATCCAGACCCCGCCGGATTTCGATCCGTCCAGGACGTACCCCGTCATCGTCGATGTCTATGGCGGGCCACACGTCCAGCGTGTCACGCGTGACTGGGAGCGCATGTCCGACCAGTTCCTGAGCCGACAGGGCTATATCGTCTTCCGCCTCGACAATCGCGGATCGAGCAATCGCGGCAAGCGGTTCGAAGACGTCATTCATCGCCGTATGGGCGGGCCAGAAGTCAAGGACCAGCTGGCCGGTGTCGACTGGCTCAAAGCGCAGCCCTTTGTTGATGCAGAGCGCATCGCCATACAGGGCTGGTCGTATGGCGGATACATGACCCTGATGACGATGCTGCAGGCACCCGAAGGTACGTTCGCCGCAGCTGTGTCCGGCGCTGCGGTAACGGACTGGGCGCTGTACGACACGTTTTACACTGAACGTTACATGGGCACGCCTGAAAACAATCCGGACGGATATGAACGCTCATCCGTCTTCGCACATGCTGACAGGCTGACCACGCCGCTCCTGCTCATTCATGGCATGGCGGACGACAATGTCACCTTCGACAACACCACACGCCTGATGGCGGACTTCCAGAAAGCCGGCAAGATGTTCGAGGTCATGACCTATCCCGGTCAGCGTCATGGGATCCGTGGCGAAGCCCTGCAGATCCACCTCATGAAGACGCGGCTGGCCTTCCTAGACCGCCACCTGAAACGTTGAGCAAGCTGGATATCCACACATGGCAAGATTTTGGGCCACTTCCTGTTTTTACACACCGATTCCAAGGCCAGGCTTGTACCAAGTACCAGCACCCATGATCCTTGTATGAAATAAGGAAACGGAATGGGCAGACTCATCGCGATTTCAAACCGTACGGCCGCCGATGCCAGTGCGCGTGCAGGCGGTCTCGCCGTGGCTGTCTGGGAATCACTGACCGCGACCGGAGGCATCTGGTTCGGGTGGAGCGGCAACATCGTCAAGGATACACCGGCCGCCCCGGATGTCTTCACCGATGAAGGTGTCGAATTCGTCGTGACCGATTTCACTGAAGCCGAACATGATGGCTTCTACCTGCAATTTGCGAATCGCGTCATCTGGCCGATCTTCCACTACCGGGTGGATCTGGCGCATTTCGGCAATACCGATTTCGAAACCTACGCCGCCGTCAATGAGCGCATTGCCAGCCTCGTCGTGCCACGCCTCGAAAAAGGCGACAGCGTCTGGGTCCATGACTATCACTTCCTGTTGATGGGTGACTATCTGCGGCGTGGCGGCTGGACCGGGCCGATCGGGTTTTTCCTGCACATCCCGTTTCCGTCACCGGAAATCTTCAAGGCCCTGCCCGAACATGAGCAGATCGCCCGCGCCATGTGCGAGTACAGCGTGCTGGGTTTCCAGTCCGAAACGGACCGCTCGAACTTCGTGCGCTACCTGACGGAAAATTACGATGCCATAGATGATGGCGATGGCTGGATCGGCGTCTTTGGCCGCCGCATCCGTGTCAATGCCTATCCGATCGGCATCCAGGCCGATGCCTTCGAGAAGGCTGCCATCAGCGCACGCGCCAAGACGGCGTCGTCGCGTATCGGAAAGTTCCTCGGTGGGCGCCAGCTCGTGCTTGGCGTGGACCGGATGGACTACTCGAAGGGCCTGCCGCAGCGCTTCGAGGCCGTCGGCAAGCTGTTCGACCACTTTCCGGCCACGCGCGGCAAGGTCTCTGTCACCCAGATCGCGCCGCCCTCCCGGTCAAAGGTCGAGGAATATCGCGACCTTCGCATTCAACTCGACGAACTGGCAGGCCGCATCAATGGCGACTATGGCGATCTTGACTGGATCCCCTTGCGCTATCTCGCCCGCTCCTATGACCGGCGCGAGCTTGCCGGACTTTACCGTATTGCACGTATCTGCCTCGTCACGCCGCTGCGCGACGGGATGAACCTCGTCGCCAAGGAGTTCGTGATGGCGCAGGACCCGGAAGACCCCGGCGTACTGATCCTCTCGGAATTTGCGGGCGCGGCCGAACAATTGTCAGATGCACTCATCGTCAATCCGCACGATACCTACCATGTAGCAGAGACCATTTATCGCGGGCTGGAGATGTCACTTGAAGAACGCAAGGAAAGGTGGGGCAAACTCCGCAGGACGGTGGTCGAACAGGACATTTCCTGGTGGCGGCAGAAATTCCTCGATGACCTGGACGCCGATCTCGCTTGATGGCTGATCCGATACGTCCACCCCGCATCGGCGCCCAGCACGCGCTGTTCATTGATTTTGACGGCACGCTCGCGCCTATCCAGGACGAGCCGGACACGGTGGTCCTGCCGAGAGACGCTGAGGCTGCGCTGGCCCGCCTCCCGGTCGTGCTGGGAGAAGCCATTGCTGTGATCAGTGGGCGCGATATCCGCGACCTGTCCTCTCGTGTGCCTGCCGCCTACTGGCGTGCTGGCGGACACGGACTGGAGATTTGCGGGCCCGGCGAACGCCCTGCGGCGCAGCCGGGCAGCGCCCCGCGCGCGCTCAGCAATGCGATCGATATCATCACCCGCGGGATCGATGGCGTGCGGGTTGAACACAAAGGCCCCGTCATCGCCGTGCATTACCGGCAGGCCCCGCATATGGGCGAGCTGTTGCTGGCCCGGCTCAGCGATTCGGTTCGCGACGACCCCGACTACAAGGTTCAGGCCGGAAAGATGGTGCTGGAAGCCAAACCCGCCCATGCCAATAAGGGCCGCGCGCTGGAACACATGATGAGCCATGCGCCGTTTGAAGGCCGGATCCCGGTCATGATAGGCGATGACACGACAGATGAGGATGCGTTTGGTGTCGCCATCCGGCTTGGCGGCTTTGCCATCAAGGTTGGCGATGGTGAGACACTCGCAAATTACCGTCTCAACGATCCAGAGGATGTTGCAGGCTGGCTGACGGAACAGGGACAAGCATGAGCAATCTCGAACTCGGTATCATTGGAAACGGAACGGTCGCTGGCCTGATCGACGAGCATGCCAATTGCGTCTGGCTCTGCCTGCCGCGCCTCGACGGTGAACCGGTGTTCAATCACCTGCTCGGCGGGCGCGGCCAGTTCGCCGTCACCCTGAATGGTCACACGGCAAGTACCCAGACTTATCAACGCAATACGGCAATCATCGAAACGATACTCGAAGCCGAAGACGGCTCAGCCATCAAGGTCACTGACTATTGCCCGCGCTTCATGGACAAGGGCCGCATGTTCCGACCGGCCTCGATGGTCCGGCGTATCACACCCCTCAAGGGCATGCCGCGCATCAAGGTTGACCTTTTCGCGCAAAGCCAGCGCGGTGAATACAATATGGTCACCCGGCGCGGCGTGAACCATATCAGCTTCCTCGACGAGCATGCCGGCTTCCGCGTCACCACCGATGCCCCGGTCTCCTATGTCATGGACGGCCGGGACTTTGTGCTCGACCGGGAAGTGAGCTTCCTGCTCGGCCCTGACGAGAGCCTGTCAAACCGGGTCGGAGCGGTAACACTCGAATGGCTGGAACGCACGGCCGACCACTGGATGTCCTGGACCCGGCGTCTCGATACCCCGCCTGACTGGCAGGATGCGGTGATCCGCGCCGCCATCACGCTGAAGCTTTGCGTCTATGAAGAGACAGGCGGCATCGTCGCAGCCCTGACGACGAGTATACCCGAGCACTCCGGATCCGAGCGCAACTGGGATTACCGCTATTGCTGGCTACGCGATGCCTATTTCACCGTCACCGCGCTGAACCGGCTGTCGGCCGTTGGCACGCTGGAACATTATCTCGCCTATCTCCGAAACACTGTCGCGCATACAAATGGCGGTCATATCCAGCCGGTCTACGGCATCGCCCTCGAGAATGACCTGACCGAGAAGATCGCCCAGGCGCTGCCCGGATATCGCGGCAATGGCCCTGTCAGGTTTGGCAACCAGGCCGCCGAGCATATCCAGCATGATGTCTACGGCCATGTCGTCCTGGGCGCGAGCCAGGCCTTCTTCGATGACCGCCTTTTCGCCAAGGCCGGGCCGCTGGAGTTTGCACATTTCGAAGGGGTGGGCGAACGCGCCTATGCCGTCTGGAATACGCCCGATGCTGGCATCTGGGAGTTCCGGGGCTTTGCCCATGTGCACACCTCGTCTGCCATCATGTGCTGGGCCGCCTGCGACCGGCTTGCGCGGATTGCGACATGCCTCGGCATGGAGGAACGCTCGACCTACTGGACTGGCCGCGCCGATGAAATCCGCGAAGGCGTGCTGGCTGCGGCATGGAACGAGAAGCGCCAGGCTTTCACCGGCGCCTTCGGCGAAGAGGCATTGGATGCCTCAGTCCTGCTGATGGCAGAAATTGGCTTTATTGATGCCATGGATGAGCGCTTCATCAAGACGGTTGAACGGGTCGATGAGGAGCTGCGCGACGGATACCACGTCTATCGCTACAAGGTGGAAGACGATTTCGGCTTTCCCCAGACAGCCTTCACGGCCTGCACCTTCTGGCACATTGATGCGCTGGCCCGGATCGGCCGCATCGACGAAGCGCGCGCCATGTTCGAGGATGTGCTGGCCCACCGCACCCGCCTCGGCCTGCTGTCGGAGGACATCGATACGGCGAATGGCGAGTTGTGGGGCAATTTTCCGCAGACCTATTCAATGGTCGGAATTATCAATGCCGCCAACCGGTTGAGCCGCAAATGGGATGAAGTTGTCTGATAATTGATCGCAGGCCGGTTGTGCACGACAGCCTGATCGGTAAGCCTCCGCTCCGAGATAGTCAGGAGGAAACCGACATGCCAGCACTTCAACCTACCACGGACCAGATGCGGGACTTCGCCAAGGATGATCATGACGGCCCGGTCGTGATGATCAACCTCCTCAAGTTCAGACCGAAGGCCGAATACAAGCCCGAAGATCCTGAATATGGCGACGACATCACCGGCGAGGAAGCCTATAACCGTTATGGAAAAGGGCTTGAGGGCCTCAGCAGCGACCCCACAATCGGCCTTAAGGCACTCTATGGCGGAAATGCCTATCGCTTCCTGATCGGCGGCGGATCGGAGGACTGGGACCGCGTCCTCGTCGTGCACTACCCCTCGCGCAAGCACATGCTGACCATGATGCAAGACCCGCGCTACCAGCAAGCGCATCGTCACCGTGAAGCCGGCCTCCTGCATCAAGACCTGATCGAAACCCGGCCATTTGCCTAATGCAGCAGTAACTTGCCGCGGCGCAGGGCTTGTTCCAGCATACCCTGCGCCAACAGGAGTAGCGGGAGACAGACGATTGAAGGTTTTGCGCAGGGCAACGCTTGCAGCGATTGGCATCGCCACACTGGCCTGCCCGGTTATCGGAGCAAACGCGCAGCGGCTTACTGTCCAGTCGTCTGCTCCGGCGTCGCCCGGCGCGCTCGTCGATGCCACCAATCCCCAGCTCATCGCAGAAATCATGAAGTCCGAAGGCTATGAGGCTAAACTCAGCCAGCAGGACAGCGGGGCGAGTGAGATCCAGTCAAACGTCGCCGGCACACATTTCTGGATCTACTTCCAGGCCTGCGATCCGGACTTCACCAATTGCGAAGTAATTACCTTTGCCGCCGGCTTTGACTTTGACACACCACAGGTCTCCGGCGTGCTCGGCAACTGGAACCAGACCCGCTATTCCAAAGCCTATCTCGACAGCCAGGGTGACCCCTTCGTGGAGTTCTCCGTGAATATGGCACAAGGCGTCAGCCGCGAAAATTTCGTCAATACGCTCGACTGGTTTGCAAGTGAGACCGTCGCGTTTATGCAGCAGGTGGGCTGGCATGAAGACACTGCTGATCCGGCCCGCCCGATCTGACCAGTTCTACAATCCAACCCTATGCCCGACCGGATACACTTCATGCGTCATCTCTTCTTCGCTTCCGCCCTTTTTGCTGCCAGCCTTGCAGCATGCACCACACCTCCGGCCGCACCAGGCACGGCGCTCAGCCCGGGCGTCGACTGGGTTGCCAATAATCCGGGATGGGGCGAGGAAGCTCAAGCCGTCTTCGCGGAGGCCACGTCATATATTGAACATGTCGCCGCGACCCGCGAGACCGGCAGCTGGGCCGTCGCCCTCGACCTTGACGAGACGGTGATGAACAACGTCGCCTACCAGATCCGCATCGAGCAGGCTGGCGAAACCTACTCGTCCGAAAGCTGGCATGCCTGGACGCAGGAGCAGTCCGCGACGCTAGTGCCGGGCGCGAAAGCCTTTGTCGAACGGGTCAATGCGCTCGGTGGCCATATTGCCTTTGTCACCAATCGGTCAGACGTGGACCAGCTGGCGACCGAAGCCAATCTCGCCGCACTCGGCATTGATCGCAGCGAAGATTTCCGGGCCCTGCTCACACGTGCACGTCCTGACGGGGCCTCCAACAAGACGCCGCGTTTCGCCATCATACCGGCCATGCTGGCAGCGCAAGGTTACCCCGGCGTCGAACTGGTCGCCTTTATCGGTGACAATGTCGGTGACAAGCCCGACACGCTTGGCGCAGCGCAATTCTTCTGCATTGACCAGGGCGCGATGTATGGCGAGCCATGTGCGGCGGTACCTGGTCCCGGCAAGGGTTAAGTGCGCTAGGCGGTCAGCAAGCTCGCGCAGATCGCTTCAAGGCCAGCGCGGTCAACCTCGTCAAAGGCGCCGAACTCGGTTGAATCCACATCGAGCACAGCGGCTAGCTTACCCTCGCCATCCAGGACAGGAATGACGATCTCCGAATTGGAGCGACTGTCGCAGGCAATATGACCGGGGAAGGCATGTACGTCGTCTACGAGGATGGTCTTGCGGTCTGCTGCGCAGGCCCCGCATACGCCCTTGCCAAACGGGATACGCAGGCAGCCAAGTGTCCCCTGATAAGGCCCGACGACCAGCTCGTCAGGCTTTAGCGGGTCGACGACATAGAACCCCGTCCAGAAGAATCGGGGCCGGAAAGCCTCTGCCAGCAGGCAGGCCGCCGACGCATAGCGCGCAGGCACATAGGTCTCACCCGCTACAATGCTCTCGATCTCGGCTTTCAGTTCGCGATATTTTTCCGCGCGGTCCATGCAACATCCTTCCTCGGTTCGGTGGCGCTGATATCGTTGATTGGCCGGCGTTTCTCAAGAGCCCCATGGACGCCGCGCTGCTGCTCTGAAATAGTCATCATTACAGGGTTGAGTGACCAGTTGACGGCCACAGGAGAGGAGACCGCTGCGTGAGAGAAGCCATCCGGACGATCCTTGTCGCCGCGGTCGTGCTTCTCTGGCCATGCAGTGCCGGTCTGGCAGGGGCGCAGGACGGCGTGCCCAGCCGCACCCTGGATGAGGTCGAACAACTTGTTGCTGACCATACAGCAAACGCCCGTCTACAGACCGAACGCGCTGATTGGGAACCGGAAATCGACCCGCTGGAACCACGCAAGCCAAACCCATTTCTCGAAGCGATTGGTGACTTTTTCGCGTGGATATTTTCTACATTCAGCGGTGTTTTCAAATACCTGCTGATCGGTGCCATCGCGGCGGCGATCCTCTATGCGCTATGGTACATGTTCCGGGATGTTGTCGGCGTGCCATGGCTCCGCCGCAAACCGGTCGACGATCCGGAAATTTCCGAAATCGATGACCAGCGGCCGGCGCGCGGGCAAGCGGTTGCCCTGTTAGAGCAAGCCGACGCCCTTGCCGCAGAGGGCCGCTTTGCCGAAGCGGTTCATCTGCTGCTCTTCCGATCCATCGAGGATTTGCGCCAGAAGCGCACCGGCGGCGTGCCGCAATCGCTGACCGCGCGCGAGATACAGTCCCTGTCCGATATTTCAGCGCGGGCGCGCAAGGCGCTCGCCCCGATCATCCGCATCGTGGAAAACAGCTTCTTTGGCGGGCGCGCCGTGGACCGTGATGGCTGGCAATCCGCACGCAGTTCCTATGAAGCTTTTGCCTTTGGCGAGGTGGCCGGATGAGCGAGCGGCTGCCCGAGGCGAGCAACCCGTTCTCCGGACACGTCGTCTGGACGCTGCTTCTGGTTGGCCTCTTATCCTTCGCCGCCGTTGTCGCGCTGATGGCATGGTCACCTGAGCTGGCAAGCCGCGACCGGCCCGGTGGTACGCCCTACTCTCGATCGGCCACAGGGTTCGCCGGATTGATTGACATGCTTGAGGCAGAAGGGCGGCAGGCATCTGTCTCCCGGCTTGGTCAGACCATGGAAGCTCAAGACGGCCGGCTGATGATTGTCACGCTGCCGCTTCATGGCCGTGACCTTGATCTCGACACGCTGGCTGAGCCCGCCCTTATTATCCTGCCGAAATGGACGATCATTCCCAATCCCGCGCGCAAGGCTTTCGAGATCGATACCAATCTCGCAGACATTTCCACAGTGGATGCCTCGCTCGGTCTCGTGGCTGAAAACGCCAGCGTCCATCGCCTGCGCAATCCCGGCAAGATGGCGACACCTGTCGGCAAGGCTGCCCCGGATTTCGAACATGAGATGCAGGTGATCACCTCCGACACGCTCGAAGAGGTCATCGGCATTCCGGGTGGACAGCTCCTCTCACGCCTCGGCGACCGCGACATATACCTTCTGTCGGACCCTGACCTGCTCAATAATTTCGGCCTCGCCCGCCTGGAGAATGCGCGGCTCGGCCTCGGCATCATCGACCTTGTCAGCCGCGACACAGACCGGCCCATCATTTTCGATGCGACGCTGCATGGTTTTGAGCGGTCGAACAATCTGCTGAAAGCGATGCTCGACATACCGTTCCTTGGCGCAACGCTGGTTGCGCTGGCGGCCATGATCCTGATCGGGTGGTCCGCCGCGATCCGCTTTGGCGCCCCCGAACGCGAAGCCCCGGCTTTTGCTCCCGGAAAACAGGCGCTGGCCGACAACTCAGCCGGGCTGATCGCCATGGCCAGGCGTGAACCACGCATGGCGCCGGGCTACCTGTCGCTGACCCGACGCGCCCTGTCGCGCGAGCTCGGCATGCCCAAGACCCTCAGCGAAAGCGAACTCGCCGCCCTCCTCGACCGGATGGGACACCAGGCCGGGCTGGACGAAAGCTGGAGCAAACTTGGCGCCGGACTGACCGGTCCGGCCGCGTCCCGCGATGACCTCAGACACAAGGCCCGCGCGCTCTGGCGCTGGCGCAAGGAGATGACCCATGGACACTAATGCCATCCAGGCCCTGGCCGACAAGATCCGAAGCGAGGTTGCCAAGGCCGTCATCGGACAGGCCGACACTGTCGACCTGATGCTGACCGCACTGTTTTCCTCGGGCCACATCCTGCTGGAAGGCCCGCCGGGGACCGCCAAGACCCTGCTGACACAATGCTTTGCCGCTGCAATCGACCTCGACTTTGGCCGGATCCAGTTCACGCCTGACCTTATGCCCGGCGATGTGATCGGCACCAATCTCTTCAACTTCCAGACAAATGAGTTCTCGCTCACCAAAGGGCCGATCTTCACTGACATATTGCTGGCGGACGAGATCAACCGGACACCGCCCAAGACGCAGGCCGCATTGCTCGAAGCCATGCAGGAGCGAAAGGTCACCATCGACGGCAAGCCCCATACGCTGAATGACCGCTTCATGGTGATCGCCACGCAGAACCCGATCGAGCAGCAGGGCACCTACCCGCTTCCGGAAGCACAGCTTGACCGTTTCCTGTTCAAGCACGTGCTGGACTACCCAACGAAGGAGGAAGAGCTCGCCATCGTCACCGCCCACGGCAATCGGACAGGCATGCGCACGGCCAGGACGTTCGGCGTAGCCCCCGCCGCGACAGCCGGAGAGCTGACAGCCGCCGTCGACGCTGTGGCGCAGGTAAAAGTCAAAGAAGATGTCGTGGCCTATATTGTCGATATCGTCCGTGCGACGCGGGAAACCGCTGCACTTGAAACAGGGGCCAGCCCACGCGCCGCCGCCGCGATCGCTGCGGCTTCACGCGCCCATGCCGCGCTGGACGGGCGCGACTATGTCATCCCGGATGACGTGAAAGCGCTCGCTCCGCCGGCGCTTCGCCACCGTGTGATTCTTTCGCCCGCCGCCGAGATCGAGGGCCGCACGACCGACGAGACCCTTGCCACGATTATCGACCAGACCGCCGCGCCGAGATGATTGCGCCTACGCTCCGATCCATCTGGCTGATGCTGACCGGGCTGCCCGTCCTGCTGTTCATCGCTGTGGCGATGCCAGGCCTGTGGGCCGTCTCTGCCGGCTGGGTTGCGGGCGTGCTTGCGCTGTTGTTCGCTGACCTCGTCCTCGCTGGACGTGCGCACGCCATGCAGATCGACGTGGATGCGCCGAAACTGCTCTACATGTCGAGTGAAGACCCGGCCACGCTGACGCTTGGCTTCAGGGATGGCCCCTTGCCCCGGCGGGTTGAAGTGCAGCTGGAGACAAGCCCGCTGATCGCCTCGCCGCGGCGCAAGATCATCAAGGGCTGGGTCGATGGTGTTCACCAGACTGATTTCACGCTGAAGCCCATTCGCCGTGGCACCGGTCGGCTGGAACGCCTGTGGGCACGCTGGACAGGCCCGCTTGGCCTTGTCGCCATACGCAAGATCAGCCCGCTCGCCATAGAAATCCCCGTCACGCCGAATACGCGATGGGTCAAAGAAGAGGCGGTGCGGCTTTACCAGCGCGATGCAGACTTCGGCATCAAGATGCAGATTGAACGTGGCGATGGCTCAGAATTCGATGCCTTGCGGGAATTTTCGGCCGGCATGGACAGGCGCTCGATCGACTGGAAACACTCAGCGCGTCACCGCATGTTGCTGGCCAAGGAGTTTCGTACCGAGCGTAATCACAACATCGTCTTCGCCTTCGATACCGGCCGCCTGATGAGCGAACCGCTTGGCGGGGTTCCCAAGCTTGACCGCGCGATCAATTCTGCCTTGCTGCTGGCTTATGTCTCGCTGCGCTCCGGCGACCGGACCGCCATATTCGGGTTCGATGCGCGGCCCAGCGTGAGCAGCAATGTGCTGACCGGGACCGGTGCCTTCCCCCATATCCAGAAGCTTGCCTCGCAACTCGACTATTCGGTCGAGGACGCGAATTACACGCTGGCACTCACATCACTCGCCCAGCGGCTGGAGCGGCGTTCGCTGATCATCCTGTTCACCGATTTCGTCGATACAATCTCGGCGGAGCTGATGCTTGAGAATGTGCGCCGCCTGACCGAGAAACACATGGTGCTGTTCGCCACGTTCGAGGATGAAGCCCTCGCCCGGATGATCAATGCAGAACCACGCGACGCTGAAGATGTCAGCCGCGCGGTCATCGCCGATACGCTACTGCAAGAACGTGAAGTGGTGTTCCGCCGCCTGCAGCGCCTTGGCGCGCAGGTCATCGAGACAACCCCGGAAAAATTCGGCGCAGAGCTGGTCTCACGCTATCTCGATATCAAGCGGAGGGAGATGATCTGAGCGACCGCATCGTCAAATCCTATCGCTTCCGCGAAGAACGCCAGGATGACTGGGCCCGCCTCGACGCGATTGTCACGCGCGCCGAAAAGCGCGGTGTGCGCGCACTCTCGGATGAGGACATGATCGCCCTGCCCCGGCTGTACCGACAGACAGTGTCGTCGTTATCGGTGGCACGCTCTATCTCGCTCGACCAGAACGTACTCGCCTATCTGGAGACTCTGTGCGCGCGGGCCTATTTCTTCGTTTACGGCACACGGGTCAGCATCGGCCGCCGGGTCGCGCAATACTTCCAGCGGGACTGGCCAAATGCCATATCCGCGTGTCTGGGGCCGACCTTGCTGGCCGCGCTCTGCCTGTTTGGCGGGGCGGCCCTCGCCTTTTTCCTCTGCATGCAGGACATGGAATGGTACTGGACCTTCCATCAGGGCTTTGACAGCCGCAACCCGGACGCCAGCGTCGAGACACTGCGCAGCACGCTCTATACCGAAGAGACAGATATTGGCGACATGCTGTCTGCCTTCGCCGCGCAGCTATTCTCCCACAATAGCGGCATCGCGATCTTTGCCTTCGCGCTCGGCTTCTGTTTCGGTATGCCGACCGCCATCCTCCTGGTTTATAACGGGCTGGTGCTCGGCAGCTTTTACGCCGTATTCTGGGACAAGGGACTTGGGGCGGAACTCACGGGCTGGCTGTTCATCCATGGCGTGACGGAACTCTTCGCGATCGTGCTCGCCGGGGCGGCCGGTTTCATGATCGGCGGCGCTGTGGCCTTCCCCGGCACGAAAAGCCGGATGCAGTCCCTCAGGGATTCCGGCAATGCAGCCGCCCTCGTCATCATTGGCGCAGTACTGATGCTGTTCATTGCTGCCCTGCTTGAAGGTTTTGCGCGCCAGCTCATCAATTCGGACCTGACACGCTACATCATCGCGCTTGCGACTCTCATCTTCTGGCTCGCCTATTTCTACCTGCCCCGGCAACGCGGGGATGACGCGTAATGGCCCGCGCCGTTGCCCCCAACCCCGCCGATAGCCGGCGCGAGGCGCTGCGGCGACGCGAGTTGCGACTAAAGGAACGTGAGCGCCAGGCCCGCCGTATCCGCCCGCTGGTCACGCCGGAAGGCACCGCGCTGCATCTGAAAATCGCCACGGCCTCGGAACGGGCCGGCGCCTTCCTGCTCGATTTCACGCTTCAGATCATGCTGATCATTGCATCGGTCTGGATGATCGCGCTGGCGTTTTCCTCCATGGGGTTCAGAGGCTGGGCCATCGCGCAATCGCTTGCCATGGTCATCATCTTCCTGATCCGGAATTTCTATTTCATCTTCTTCGAGATCGGGCGGAAAGCCGCGACGCCCGGAAAACGCGCGCTCGGTTTGCGGGTCGCCGCGCGCAATGGCGGACGCCTGACGGCCAATGCTGTCCTTGCGCGTAACTTCATGCGGGAGCTGGAAGTCTTCCTGCCGCTCAGCCTGCTCCTGATGACCGTGGAAGATGAGGTCAGCGCACTCATCCGACTGCTCGGCGTTGCCTGGACAGCGGTGTTCGTCCTCTTCCCGCTGTTCAATCGCGACAAGCTGCGCGTCGGGGACCTGATCGCCGGGACCATCGTCATCCATGCCCCCAAGGTGAAGCTGCAAAAGGACATCACATCTGTCGCGCCGACGCCGTCGAACTCTGGCTTCCAGTTCAGCGATGCAGAGCTTGATGCCTATGGTATTCATGAGCTGCATGTCCTGGAAGACGTGCTGCGCCAGTCGACCGATGAGATCAAGGAACGTGTAGCCGGTCGAATCCGCGAAAAGATTGCCCGCGACAAACAGGCCAATGAAGACGACCTGGCCTTCCTTGAAGCCTATTACGCTGCCCTTCGCGCGCGGCTTGAACAGCGCATGCTGTTCGGCGAGCGCAAGGAAGACAAGTTCGATACCGGGCCGAAGGCTTAGCGACGTCGCCCGA
Source organism: uncultured Hyphomonas sp. (assembly GCA_964556825.1). GTDB lineage: Bacteria > Pseudomonadota > Alphaproteobacteria > Caulobacterales > Hyphomonadaceae > Henriciella. The sequence continues at coordinate 339,777 of CAZKXJ010000001.1, forward strand.
CATTCTTGCGCCCGCACCCCGGTGCGGTGTTTATCGCTGTCCGAATACCCCGCACAAGCCTGCAGTCCTCCGCTCGGATATCCTCCAGACTTCACCTCTATAAGCGTGGAGATACAGATGGCTGCTTTCATCGTCGCAACAGTTTCAATCTCGGATATCACAGCCTTCCAGGAGTACTCAAAAACGATTGCGGGCCTGTCTGAAAAGTATGGCGGCAAATCGGTCGTGAAGGGAAAAATCACGGAAGTGCTCGAGGGCAACGTGCCGGAAGACCAGCGTGTGGTGGTCAGCGAGTTTCCCGATGCGGAAGCCGCGCGAAGCTACATCAACGACCCGCTCTATCTCGAAGGCAAGGCCAAACGAAAAGGCGCTGCCGTGGTCGAGATGCGGCTGATCATCACCGAGTAAGGCTACCACCCGCCTTCCGCCTCAAGCGGCGCCTCAGCGCGCACCATCAATAGCAAAGACTTTTCGATATGGCTGATAACAAAGCACAAGCTCTCGTCGTGGGTGCAGGGCCAGTTGGTACAACTGCGGCTTACAAGCTCGCCAGCGAAGGGATCGACGTTATCCTCCTGGAGAGCAATCCCAACTGTCCCGAAGACCTGAGGGCGTCAACCTTTCACCCACCGACGCTCGAAATGCTGTCTTCGTTCGACATTGTCGACGAGATGGAAGAGATCGGATTGCGCGCGCCTGTCTATCAGTACCGCAACAGGCAGACCGGCGAGCACTTTTCCTTTGATCTCGGCGAACTCGCTGACGTGACGAAATACCCCTACCGATTGCAATGCGAACAGTTCAAACTGGCGCGCCTTCTGACAAAGCGCCTGGAAAAGCACCCCAACGCGAAAGTCTGCTTCAACCACCGCCTCCTGACAGTCGACCAGGATGCTGGCGGCGTGACGGTGAAGGCAGAAACACCGATGGGGATCGAGACTTTCAGGGCCGATTTTCTCATTGCATGTGACGGTGCCAATTCCACTGTACGCAAATGGCTGAATGTCGGCTTTGACGGGTTCACCTACCCGGAGAAATTCGTGACCTTCAGCACGGAAGTCCCGCTTGAGAAGCATTTCGAAAATCTGGCACACGTCAACTATGTCGCCGATCCGACGGAATGGATGGTGCTTCTGAAAGTACCGACGCTCTGGCGTGTGCTGGTGCCGGCACATGACATGGATGACGATTACATCGTTTCTGACGAGATGAAGTCAAAGGTCTTCTCCAACCTCATTGGTGATCCGGATGTGCCTGCGGCGCACCGCACGATCTACCGTGTACATCAGCGCGTCGCCGATAAATATGTGGACGGCCGGATTATCCTTGCCGGGGACGCAGCCCACCTCAACAATCCGCTTGGCGGCCTCGGCATGAATTCCGGCATTCATGATATCTGGAACCTGAGCAGGAATTTGATCCCTGTAATGAAGACTGGCGGCGATCATGCCGGTCCGCTTGGCCTGTATGAACGCCAGCGCCAGGCCGTGATGCGTGACTTCGTTCAGGCCCAGACGATCCGGAACAAGAAGGCACTTGAAAGCAAGGATCCGGACGGCCAGCAGAAATACCAGCAGGAACTCACGGCCATTCTCGCCGATGATGAACGCCGCCGCGACTATCTTCTGGGTCAGGCCATGTTCAAGAGCCTGGAACTGGAAGCCTCGGTCGCCTGACCCGGAAGGCTCAAACGCCTGACAACAGGCCCAGCGCATCATCTGTTGTCAGCACTTCGGCGTACTTGGCCTGCATGTCAAACAGGTTGGATGTGTGAGGCCCTTCAGCCCGGTCCGCGCAGGCATCCTCCACGACGAATGGCACGAAGCCATGACAGAGCGCATCAAGAGTGCTCGCGCGCACGCAGCCTGATGTCGAATAGCCTGTGATCAGGACGCTATCGACACCGATCGATGTGAGAAGCGGCGCAAGCGATGTCCCGAAGAAAGCTGAAGGATATTGCTTTGTTACGAGAATATCAGCGTCTTCAGGCGTCAGCTCTGGCAGGAATTCTGCCATCTCGTGACCTTTCACGAAGTGGCGCAGGGCCGGGACTTTCCGAAAGAAGAGGCCACCGTCCACGCCATCCGGAAGATATTCGACAGCTGTAAAGACAACAGGAATGCCGCGCGCGTGGGCCGCTTCGCGTAGACGGATATTGTTGGCAAGTGCCGTCCGCGCGGAAGGGCCTGCATATAGCGGGCAGTCCGGATCAACATAGGCCCGGCACACGTCGACAATCAGCAGAGCCGGCTTTTTCCCGAAAGGCAGCGAACCATTGAATCCGGCCTTGTCGTAGTCGGACGTCAGCTCACTCACCTTGAACTCCACTATGCAGGATCGATTTGCTCTCACCGGCTATGGCTGAGCCGATGGCGTTTGAAACCTCTGTGTCCGAAAGCCCCAGGGATTCAAGGATTTCCCTCGTGTGCTGTCCGGCCTTTGGCGGGTTGCGCCGAAGTCCCGGCCGTGCGTCGCCCATCTTCACAGGCAGCGCAGGAAGCTTGATTGGCGCGCCGTCACCATCGGGAAGCTCCATTTCAAGCAGGCCCCCTGCTGCGTTCAGGTGCGGATCCTCAAAAAGATCTTCCGGGCGGGCAATCGGCGCATAGGGCAGCCCGATTGTTTCAAGTTTCGCCATGAGTGATTCCAGGTCATATCCCTGAAACAGTTCGCGGAGGTGCGGTATAATGGTCTCGCGCCGCTCGACACGGGCATTATTGTCGGCGAGACTCTCATCGCCGGCCCAGTCGTCGAGCCCGAATGCTTCGCAGAATTTCACCCACTGTCCGTCGCTGACCACACCGACGAATACTTTCTCTCCATCCTTTGCATCGAATACGTCATAGACGGCCCAAGCAGAGATCCGTGCAGGCATCGGGGCGGCAGCCTGACCGGTGACGCCAAACTGCGCCATGTGCTGACCGACCAGGAATGCTGTCGTCTCATAGAGGCTGGCCTGCACGTGCTGCCCCCGGCCGGTCGTATCGCGCTCGCGCAGCGCAGCCAGCACCGCGATCGCGCCGAACATCCCGCCGGCGACATCAATCACAGAGGCACCTGCACGCAGCGGACGTCCCGGAGGTCCCGTCATATAGGCGAGGCCGCCCATCATCTGAGCGACTTCGTCAAGCGCCGTGCGATTTTCGTACGGCCCGGAGAGAAAGCCCTTCTCCGAACAATAAATCAGGCGCTCATTGAGGGCGCTGAGATCGTCATAGCCAAAGCCCAGCTTGTCCAGTGCGCCCAACCTGAAATTCTCCACAAAGATGTCCGCAGTGCTGATCATCTTCAACGCGATCGCCTTGCCGTCATTGGATTTGAGGTCGAGGCAAATGCTTCGCTTGTTCCGGTTGTACATGGTGAAGTAGCCAGCACCCGACCCCTTCAGGCGACGTGTCTTGTCGCCGCCTATCGGTTCGACCTTGATGACATCTGCCCCCAGGTCTGCCAGCACGAGCCCAACGGTCGGCCCCATGACCATGTGAGCGAATTCAATGACCTTGAGGCCTGCCAGGGGCGCATTTTCCTGCACTTTAAAATTACTCCGAACACTAACTTTAATTGAACTATCCGGTGCCAACTTCCCGTCATCAGCTGGCTCTGACTGCTCTGGATTTCAGGGTGTTCGACTGGCGGTCACAACCGGTCAGCTCCGCCAAACGCAATTATCGTAGACCGAACAGGCCTGAAATGACGACGACGTCCAGCGGCCTGTTTCGATAAGCGAAGCGCAGATCAGATGACTGCATGGCCGTCCGTCAAAAGGGAACAGAGCGCAATGGGACAGACTGCTTTCGAAAAAATCTGGAACATCCACCGCATCGCGGAGATCGGCGGCGGTACGGACCTAATCCTGATCGATCGTGTCCTGTTACATGAACGGACTGGCGGGGTCGCGCTGAAGAGCCTGGAAGCGGCAGGCCGTCGGCCAAATGATCCGTCCCAGGTCTTCGCGACGATGGACCATATCGTAGACACCACGCAAGGACGGAACGACTACACCCGCATGCCGACCGGGCGGGACTTCATCACCGCCACACGTGATGCAACCGAGAAGGCTGGCATCACCCTGTTCGACCTGCACGACCAGCGCCAGGGTATTGTGCATGTCATCTCGCCCGAACTTGGCATCGTCCTGCCGGGCGCAACGCTTGTCTGCCCGGACAGCCATACATGCTCCCAGGGCGCGCTTGGCGCACTTGTCTGGGGAATTGGTTCTTCCGAAGCCGAGCATGCGGTGGCCACCTCCACCCTGCGTGTCTACCGGCCGAAGACGATGCGCATTACGGTCACCGGTGAACTCGGCAAGGGCGTCACCGCAAAAGACCTCGCGCTCCATATTATTTCCGAAATAGGATCATCCGGCGCCCGGCAACATATCATCGAATATGCCGGGTCGGCGATCAGCGCGCTTGATGTCGAAGCCCGCCTCACCCTCTGCAACATGGCGACAGAACTCGGTGCGTTTTCGGCACTCATCGCGCCTGACGAAAAGGTCTTCAGCTATCTGAAAGGCCGGCCCTGCGCGCCTAAAGGCGAAACCTGGGCCAAGGCAGTCGCCACGTGGAAGACGCTCTTCTCTGACGAGGATGCCGAATTTGATGCTGAGGCCACCTTCTCAGCCGATGAAATACGCCCGATGGTCAGCTGGGGAACAAGCCCCCAACAGGCCGTTCCAATTGACCAGGCAGTGCCGAGCTATGATGAAGTCTCCCATCGCGACTCGCCTGAAAGCTACAGCCGCGCGCTCAGTTATATGGGGCTCAAGACGGGCCAGCGCCTTGATACGCTGCCCATCCAGGCCGCCTTTATCGGATCTTGCACAAATAGCCGGCTCACCGACCTGCGCCGTGCGGCGGCTATCCTGGATGGCCGCAGGGTTGCGCCCGGCGTGAAGGCGATCTGCGTGCCCGGCTCCACCAGCGTGAAGGCTCAGGCCGAAGCTGAAGGCATCGACAAGACGTTCAAGGCCGCCGGGTTCGAGTGGCGTGAATCCGGGTGCTCAATGTGCTTCTTTGCGGGCGGCGAAAGCTTCGGTCCGCAGGAGCGTGTCATCACCTCGACCAACCGGAATTTTGAAAGCCGCCAGGGGCCGGGCACCCGTTCTCACCTGGCTGCACCCGAAGTGGTCGCCGCTTCAGCCATTGCCGGTCATATAGCCGATCCGGCGACACTGACTGCGGAGCCGGTATCATGACGCCCTTCCACACCATCGAGTCCGCTGCGATTCCTCTGATCCGCGACAATATCGATACCGACATCATCATTCCCTCGCGCGAGATGAAATCGGTGTCCAAGACTGGTCTGGCTGATGGCCTGTTTGCCGGATGGCGCTACCTGGAGATTGGGGGGCGCGAGCCGGCACCCGATTTCGTGCTGAACCAGACGGAATACAAGGACGCGGAAATCCTGCTCGCGGGTGAAAACATGGGCTGCGGGTCCAGCCGCGAACATGCCGCATGGGCGCTGCTGGAATACGGGATCAAGGTGATCATCGCCCCCAGCTTCAACCCGATCTTCTATGGCAACTGCATTCGCAACGGTATCCTGCCCGTACGTCTGGATCCTGCCCCGATCAGGGACTCGAATGGTCCCGTAACGGTCGATCTCAAATCAAAAACAGTCGGTCTGCGGTCAGGCAGGACATTCACATTCGAGATTGAGGACGAAGCTTATACGATGCTCCTGGAAGGTCTTGATCCGATTGATCTGACCCTGAAACGCGCGGACGAGATTTCAGCTTTCCGGAAGAATGACCGGACGGCTCGTCCCTGGATTTATGAATTGGGGAACCACTGACATGAGTGAGACCTTGCACTTTCCCGTAATTGTCGTCGGTGCTGGCGGAGCCGGCCTGTGCGCTGCCCTCGCGGCCCGGGATGCAGGCGCAGAGGTGCTTGTGCTTGAGCGTGATGCCGTCCCCATGGGCTCGACAGCCATGTCGACCGGTCTCATCCCGGCATCTGGAACGCCTGAACAGGCTGAACAGGGAATTGACGACAGCCCGGAGCGGTTTGCCGACGACGTCATGGCCAAGACCAAAGGCAAGACGGACCGGGACATTGTGCTCCGGCTGGCACAGGAGTCACCGGACACTATCCAGTGGCTGCGCGATGACCACAAGGTTCCGCTTTCGCTAATCGGCGGGTTTCTCTATCCGGGCCATACAGCCAAGCGCATGTATGGCACGCCTCATCGCACAGGCGGAGAGCTCATGGCTTCGCTTCAGCAGGCCTGTGAATTGAGCGATATTATCATCCTCACTGAAGCGACCGTTATACAGCTCCTCTGCGAAGATGGCGTGGTAACAGGGGTGGAGTTCACACGCCCCGATGGCAGTACGGAAACCGCTGGCTGTGATGCGCTCATCCTCGCCAACTGCGGTTTTGGTGCCAATGCCGACATGGTCGCCGAATGGATTCCTGAAATGGCGGCAGCTCCCTATCACGGGCATCCCGGAAACAAGGGAGAAGCCATCCACTGGGGCCGCGAACTTGGTGCCAAGCTAGCGGACATGTCAGCGTATCAGGGCCATGGCGGCCTTGCTGCGGGGCATGGCATACCGATCCTGTGGCCGCTGATCATGGAGGGTGGTTTCCAGGTTAACCGGCACGGCAAACGCTTTTCCAATGAGGCGTCCGGCTACTCTGAACAGGCTGCGCGGGTAAATGCCCAACCGGGCCAGGTTGCCTGGTCGGTGTTCGACCAGCGCCTGCATGAACTCATGCTGGATTTCGACGATTATCGCGATGCGCTGAAAGCCGGTGCCGTCCAGTCCGCCGGCACGATAGAAGATCTCGCAGACATGGCGCACTTACCTGCCGACCAGTTAAAGCAGACATTCGTTGACGTCGAAGCCTGCGTTATTGGCGAAACATCCGATGAATTCGGCCGGGACTTCACCGGCAAGCCTGTCCTGAAGGGGCCTTTCTACTGCGCGCGCGTGGCCGGTGCCCTCTTTCATACGCAGGGCGGTCTTGTGGTCGATGGCGATGCACGCGTCCTGTCCGAGAGCGGCGCGCCGATGTCGAACCTGTTCGCCGCTGGCGGGGCTGCCCGCGGTATTTCCGGCGACGGTGCATCAGGATACATGGCCGGAAACGGCCTGTTGACGGCAACGACATTCGGCAAGCTTGCCGGTCGGGCTGCAGCAAGACAGGTCGTATCATGAGTGGAAGCGACAGCTCGGCAACACCCGCCGGCACAGCCAGGCCGCAACTTGGCGCGCTGACGATTTTCATATTCGCACTGGCGACGGGGTCGTTTGCCGCGAACATGTATCTGTCACAGCCGCTCATCGAAATGATCGGTGAGGACCTTGGGATAAAGACATCCCTGCTCGGGACCATCGTGATGCTGCCCCAGATCGGCTTTGCGCTGGGCATGTTCTTCATCGGGCCGGTCGCAGATGTAACAGAGAACAAGAGGCTGATCCTCATTTCGACGGCCCTCGTCGTGGCAGGCCAGCTCGCGGTCGGTCTTGCAATCACGCCGCTCATGTTCCTGCTGGCATCCTTTTTCGTTGGCCTTGCCGCCATCGGCACCCAGATCATCGTCCCCCTCGCCGCGAATCTTGCTTCGGATGAAAAACGCGGTGCCCAGATTGGCACGATCATGGCGGGGCTCCTGGTCGGCATCATGCTTGCGCGTCCAGTATCCAGCTTTTTTGCAAGCCTGTGGGGTTGGCGCGCGCCATTCCTCTTCTCGGCCGCACTGATGACCGGCATCGGCATCCTGCTGGCAATTCACACGCCGCGCTTCACCCCATCTACAAAGAGCCGTTATCTCAGCTTGCTCAAAACGATGATCGTGCTGCCGCTGCGCTCTGCGTCACTCCGCAGACGCAGCATTTACCAGGGCATCGCATTTGGTGTTTTCAACATGTTCTGGACCAGTTCTTCACTCGTACTCACGGATGTCTTTGGCCTTAACTATCGCGAGATTGCATTGTTCGCACTGGCCGGAGCTGGTGGTGCGCTGATTGCCCCTCATGCCGGACGCCTCGCCGACAATGGCCGGACCCGCATAGCGACGGGTGTGGCCCTGACAACGCTCCTTCTCTGCATGCTGATGAGCATTCAGCTTGTCGACCTGAAATACCTGATCGTCTTCGCTGGAGTTGCCGTCATCGTCGATGCTGCGGTTCAGGCCAACCAGGTGCTTGGCCAAGCGACGATCTATGCCAACCTGCCGGAGTCGCGGGCGCGGGCCAATGCCTTCTACATGACCAGCCTTTTTGTGGGCGCTGGTATCGGCTCGCTGATCGCTCCGGTCTGCTACGATCTTGGCGGCTGGACGGCTGTCGCCATCGTCGCGTCCGGCTTTACGTTCATAGGGCTCCTCTACTGGGCTACCGAGTATATGGCGCCTGGAAAATCACTGAGAAAATCAATCCCATGATCGCTCGTATCTCACCTGTCCTGCTAGCCTGCGCCCTCGCCGCTTGTGTATCGGAGGTGTCCAGCCCATCGCCAGTCAGCCAGCCCCCGGCCAAAGCCAGTGAAGCAAAGGCATTCACCAATGCCGATGCGTTGAGCACTTACCAAAAGCTGGGGCTTGTAAAAGGCGCGCCTGCCTCACTCCCGGAAACCAGTGCATTCGCCATCGCTGACCCGGAGCACGTGTTTGCCGATGCCATCGCATATGGCACAGAGACACAGAGCTACACCTTGCTGGTCTGGTGGAAAGGTGCGCTCGTTCTTGAGCATTATTATCCCGGCTACTCCGATGAAGTGCGCGCCGAGCCCGCATCCATGCACAAATCCCTGCTTGGCCTGGTCACTGCCAAGGCCTTGGAAGATGGCTATATTGAAAGCCCGGACACGCCGGTCTCCAAATACATCGAGGAGTGGCAGGACGATCCGCGCGGCGACGTTACTGTAAGACAGCTGCTTACCATGACGTCCGGGCTGGCACCGCTGTCCTATGAAGGCGGCGATGCGGCCCCGGCACGCCAGTTCATGGCTGGAACCCTGGATGCGAGAGCCACCCTCCTTGGCCTGCAGCTGGAACAAAGCGACAAACAACACTTTCACTACATCAACACCGTCAGCCAACTATTGCTCATGGTCGTCGAGACCGCTGTGGGACAACCATATGCTGAGTATCTGGCACAGAATATCTGGCAGCCGATCGGCGCTGATGACGCCTATGTCTACTATTTCGAGGATGGGGGCTTTCCACGCGGATACGCATCTTTCCTTGCCCGCCCGGTCGACTGGCTGCGCCTTGGACTGCTGGTGAAAGACGAAGGCAGGTTTGACGGCAAGCAGGTCATCGACGCAGACCTGATGCACGAACTGAAATCGCCCTCTCCTTTCAATCCGAATTATGGCTGGCAGATCTGGCGCGGTGAAACCTGGGAACAGGACCGTTTCTACAATGACGAGAAGGCTGGTTTTTCAGTCACGCAAAGCGAGCCCTACCTTGTGGACGATCTCGTCTTCTTCGATGGCTTTGGCGGACAACGCGTCATCACGAGCCAGTCCGAGGACCTTGTCATCGTGCGTCTCGGCAATACCAGCGTGACCTGGGATGATGCCCAGCTTCCAAACCGCGTCATCAGCGCACTGAACAAGCTGGATGTGGAGTAGATCATGCCAGTACCTGTGCACGTCGATACACTTGTCCGGAAGGCCACAATCCTGACGATTGATCCGGAGCGGCGGGTCTTCACCGATGGATATCTCGCCGTGAAGGACGGGCGCATCCTGTCAATCGGCGAAGACAAGGACTGCACTTTCACGGCCGATGAAACAATCGATGCGTCCGGAATGATGGTGATGCCCGGCCTGTCGAACGCGCATAACCACCTCGTTCAGAACTGTTTTCGCGGATACAATGATGATCGCTGGCCCGTGCTCGACATCCCCGCAGCCGTGCGCGCCCTCATCCGTCAGCTCTTCCTGATGACAGGCCAGATGGATGCCGAGCGCACTTACACCATCGTCCGCCTGCACGCGCTGGAAATGCTCAAGCTTGGCTATACTGCCACGCATGACGAGCACTTCACCAATATCCGAAAGGACAGTGTTGACGGGTCCTGGCAGGCTATCGCCGATTCCGGCATGCGCGGCTATCTCACACGCTGCATCGCGAACAGCACAAGCGTGCCTGAGGCGGGCCGGGAGGATGTGGAGAGCGGCCTTGTCGAACTCGAACGCCTTGCCGGCAAGTTCGCATCGGACCGGCTGAAGGTGGCGGGCGGCTTTCTGAATTTCAATTTTCTTGCCGATCCCGACGACATGCGCCGGATCCGCCAGGGCTGTGACAAACTCAACCTGCCTTTCGGCATCGACATGACAGACAATAGTCGCGGTGCGGCTCTGAAAGCGCGCGGATATGACGGCGGCCAGGTCGAATACTACCGCGACTTCGACCTCCTCCATTCGCCCATCTATGCCGGCAAGGCGGTGAATGTACGCCCACATGAATTCGACATCCTCAAATCCCATGACTGCCGGACATCGCTCGTCCCGGTGCTGCGCTTCTTCGATGCCACGGGGATCGCTGTCGATGAATTCCTGAAGCGCGACATGCTGCCGGCAATCGGAACAGATGCTCCGCTGGTCAGCGACTCGCAGAACCCGTTCGAAATCATGCGCCTGATGATCTTTGCGCAGAACATATCGGTGAAGGCCCGCGTCGCTGCCGGTGGGACGGTCCCTGAAAAAGACCATTGGCTCAATGCTGAAACCTGTCTGGAAATGGCGACACTTGGCGGCGCACAGACCCTGTTCATGGACGATGAGTGCGGGTCGCTGGAGCCCGGCAAGGCTGCAGATTTCATCCTTGTCGATATGTCCGGGGTCGAAGCACAACCGACCTATGATGGCCGACGCGGCCCGGGTGCCCTTGTCTGGGGTGGCCAGTCCAGCATGGTCGACACGGTCTTCGTGGCTGGAAGAAAGCTCGTGGAGAATGGCTGCTCCACTGTCTGGGATGAAGAAGAGATCGTTCAGGACGCCCAAGCAGTCCTGCGCGACATCGCCAAAGAAACAGGACTTTATGACATCCTGCCCCAGAGGACACCTGGATCAAGCTTCCGGGGATGGTCCTATATCTGACCGTGTGGAGAAACCCATGAGCCCATCTGGCCTGAAAACAGTTGTCGTGACAGGTAGCACACGCGGTATCGGATACGGCATTGCCGCGAGCCTGTTGCAGCGCGGATGCAATGTCGTCCTGTCCGGTCCGAGGCAATCTGATTGTGACACGGCGGCTGCCCAGCTCAGCGATGCGTCCGGTGGTAGCGAAGCCAGGGTGTTGGCCGTCGGATGCGATGTCACGAAAGAAAAAGAAGTCGAGGCGCTGTGGGCAGCCAGCACAGAGGCGTTCGGCACGGTCGATATCTGGCTCAACAATGCCGGGCTTGCCCTGACCGGTGCCCCCCTATCCGACCTGCCAAGCGACGAATTCGCCACAATGCTTGATGTGAACCTGCTCGGCACCCTGCATGGCTGCAAAGTCGCGTTCAACGGCATGAAGCAGACAGGCGGCGCCATATACAACATGCTGGGCGCTGGCTGGGATGGCCGTCCCGTCCCGGGAATGCTGGGCTATGCCACCACCAAGGCCGGGCTTGAATTCATGACAAGGTCATTCGCAGCGGAAGCAGAGACCTCGCTGGTGCGAGTGAATTCCTTTGCGCCGGGTGTTGTGATTTCGGAAGGCTTCATGCGCGAACAGGCGCGGTCATCCGTTGGGCTGACGGAACAGAGGCGAGCCGTCCTCAACATAATCGGCGATCATGTCGACACTATCGGCAACTGGGTCGCCGAGACCATGCTTTCGCATCAGGGACATGGCGAACTGTTCAACTGGCTGACACCGGAAAGGCTTGCAGAGCGTCAGGCGATGACGCCAGCAAGGGACATCCTCTCACACTACAGCCTTGCCTGACGCTGGAGGGGTTCGTGGCCGCCGGATTTTCGTTCTGCGATGACAGCGAATATTTCCGGTGACGCCCACATCCCTCGACGCATAGCTATAATCCAGTCAAGTCTTACGAATCGGAGCCAGGATGACCGACGTCCTCATTAGCGAAGTCGGGCCGCGAGACGGCCTGCAGAACTGCAAGCAAATCATGGCGATCGAAGACAAGAAGCGCTGGATCGCCGGACTGGTCGATGCCGGGGTCCGGGAGATCGAGGTTGGCAGCTTTGTATCGCCAAAACTGCTCCCCCAGATGGCCGATACCGGTGACGTCGTGCGTTTCGCGAAGACCTTGCCGGGCCTGGACGTCGCCGTGCTGGTGCCCAACATCAAGGGCGCCCGTCTTGCCATAGATGCGGGTGCCGACAAGCTGACGCTCCCCCTGTCCGTCAGCGAAACCCATTCGATCAAGAATATCCGCCGCACACACGATCAGGTCATCGAAGAAGCCTGCGCCATTGCAGACCTGATCGCCTCACAGCCAGAAGGCTCGCGTCCACATTTTGAAGGCTCACTATCGACTGCATTCGGTTGCACGATCGAAGGACCAATCGAAGATCGTATAATCCTGGACCTTGCAGAACGGCTGATGGCGGCGGGATGTAATGAAGTCGGTCTTTCCGATACCACCGGATACGCAGATCCGGGTTCCATCCGGCACCTGATCCGGGCCGTGCGCGCGGTCATAGGTGCCGAAAATGTCACGGGTGTCCATTTGCATAATACAAGAGGCCTTGGCCTGGCGAATGCGCTTGCAGCTTTCGAGGAAGGCATTGTCACCTTCGATGCGTCGCAGGCCGGGCTCGGCGGATGCCCGACATCGCCAGGTGCAAGCGGGAATGTCGTGACTGAAGACCTCGTCTTCATGTTTGAATCAATGGGCGTCAAAACCGGCATTGATCTCGAAAAGCTCATGGCCCTGCGCACGATCCTTGCGGACTCGCTGCCAGATGAAGAATTGTACGGTTTTGCCCCGCGGGCCGGCTTGCCTCTGGGGTTCAAGCAGGAACCCAGTCACTCCGGCACGGAACTCGTCTAGCCCTCCGAGGCAGGCTATCACCCACTCATGGACAATGTCGAAGCCCTTCTCACCCTGATCCTTTATTCGGCGCTGCTCGTCGGCATCGGTTACTGGGCTTCGCGACGGGCCCGGTCCGAAGATGCCTTCATTCTCGCAGATCGGGGCCTCGGATCTGTCGTTGCGGGACTTGCCTATTCGGCATCAACCTCCTCGGCATGGGTGCTTCTGGGTTTTTCCGGTTTTGTCTATGCCGTCGGGCCTTCAGCATTCTGGATGGTGCCCGGGATTCTCGCCGGGTATGCGGCCGTCTGGTTCTGGGCGGGAAGAGTCCTGCAGGATGACACCGCTGAACACGATCACCTGACCCTGACGGATTTCATTGCCCAGACAGCCGGGCCGCGCATGGGCCGGTTCATCCGCATTGCCGCATCACTGATGATCGCATTCTGTTTCTCATGGTATATCGCCGCGCAGCTGCAAGGCGCCGGACAGACCTTTGACGACATGTTCGGCACAGGCACCATTATCGGCGTCATCATCGGCGCAGCCTTGATCCTGGTCTATACGTTCCTCGGCGGCTTCGTCGCGGTGTCGCTGATCGATACGCTGCAAGGCATCCTGATCGGCATTGTCGCGATCATCCTGCCAACAGCTGCCTTCCTGCATATTGGCGGCTTTGCAGGCTTTGCCGAAATTCTGGATTCGGCGCCAGCAGCTTACGAGCATGCTTTCGGCGGACGAACCGGCATGATTGCCCTGGGATTTGTCCTGGGGCTCACGGCCACCGGGTTCGGCGCGCTCGGCCAGCCCCATCTCGTAGCCTGGGTCATGGCGGCCAAAGACAGGAAAGCCCGTATACAGGGCGGGCTGATCGCGTGTTCATGGGGCCTGGTCGTTTACACCGGAATGGGAGTCCTGGGCATCGCTGCGCGCGGCATATTCGGGGACACCATGGTCAATGAAGGCGTTTTCTTCGGGTCCACCGATCTGCTCCTTCCGGGCATCTTTGCCGGCATCGTTGCAGCCGCGACGCTTTCCGCGATCATGTCGACGGTGGACAGTCAGTTACTGGTTGCGGGCGCCGCGATAAGTCACGATCTCGGCCTCGCCCGGATGGCCCCCCGTCACAAGGTTACAGTCGCCCGGCTCTCAATCGGGCTGGTATGCGTATTGGCCATCCTGGTAACCGTGTTGCTGCCATCTTCGATCTTCGAGCGGGTTCTGTTTGCCTGGGTTGCACTTGGCGCGTCGTTCGGGCCGGTTGTTGTCGCGAGGGCGATTGGCCATCACCCGACAGGACAAGGCATTCTCGCCGCCATGCTCACCGGGTTTTCCCTGACCCTCGGACTGACTTTTCTTCTAGCGAAGGGCCCGGGCAGTATGTGGTCAACGGTCGTGCCCTGGATTGGCGCGTTCATCGTTCTGGCAATTGACGCGCTGATATCACGCCGCAGGCCAGCGCCAGGCTGATCCGGTTTCCCCAGTTTCAGTCCGAGCAGGGATCAGGCGACCTGATCTACACGCTGTTCGGAGTGAATTCCGCCTGCCGACAGGGCCTGATTGATCACTTGCTGTGTCTCCCTGAGCGGACGTAGCAGGGTTTCCCGCGCCTTGTTCTGGTTCATGGTCGTCGCGAAGAACGCAATGGTCACGACACCGGCAACCCGCTCGCGCCGGAAGAGTGGCACCGAAATGCACGAAGTCCTGCCCGGCGTTGCCGTATGCTGGACGCGTTCCATGATTGCATAGCCCTGCTCACGGACCTCTACGAGGTCATCCAGCGGGTCGAGCACACAATTGGGGTCTCCAGGCATAGGGATCCGTGGCCCAAGATTTTCTCGTACAAGCTCCAGTTCATCGTCCGGCAACGCCGCCAGAAAGGCCTTGCCGTCAGCGCAATAGGCAATCGGCAGGCTATAGCCGGGATAGTAGCGGGCAAAGGTCAGCGATGTCATTGAATGGGTACTGTCGCGCAGGATCATCTGGTTCCCGACGCGCGTTACAACTGAAACCGGCCAGCCTATTTCGCGTGTAAGCTCCTCGATGTACGGGCGTGCTGTCTTCACCAGCTCTTCGTCATCCTGGTAGCCATAGGACAGTGACTGTACATTCGGTGCCGGCCGATAAAACTTCCGCGACGTCTCGCGCTCGATCATTCCCTCATGCACGAGTGTCTGAACAATCCGGCATACGCTCGGATACGGCAAACCTGACTGTTTCGCGATGTCCATCAGGCAGATAGAGCCTGCCCGGTTGATAATCTGCAGAATGTGCAGGGCCCGGCTGATCGACCGGATCGGGATCCCCTTCTGGGAATCATCCACGTGCTCTTGTGAGGGGCTCGAAAATACCGCCATGCCATCTGCCATAACAACCTCCATTGAGTGTATTGATATACCAATTAAGCGTGTTCCGAGGGGAGTCGTCAACAAAATGTCAAAAAAGGGCTGGATTCCGCTGTTGCTGATTAGCAAATGTGCGCGATTTGCATCGGGCGTGATGAAATTCTGACCGGCTATACCGATCAAGCCCGCCAGATCGTCATGCCTGGCAGCAGGGTTTGCCCCATCAGGACTCGCCATAAAAAAGAGCCGGCACCTGGCCGGCTCTTGATACGTTGATCAGTGGGGTTGCACCTTCAGTGTGCGAGACCACCCGCAGGCATCATGGGCTTACGAGCGCGTGTCACCCAGGGATAATTGCCTTTCGTGCCGATCGTGTAGGCTTCGGCAGCTTCGAACCCGACTTCTTCAAGCAGGTCTTCGAGTACAAGTTCCCCGGTGGCCGTGAAAAACGGCTCTTCACGATGCTCCGTATCCCAATCGAGGATCACGGCCGTGAACAGGTCAACGGCGCGGAATGGCGGCGGGTCGGAGATCACGATATCGCCGCCCGGCTTCAGAATCCGTAGCATTTCCTTGAACAGGGCGCGGTTTTCCTTTGGCGGCATCTCATGATGGAGCGCGTAGGTGATCACACCGTCGAAGCTTTCATCTGGCTCGCCGGTGTTCGTTGAGTCGCATTGCTTGAGATGGACCGGCACGTTCAACGCCCCCGCCATCTTGTAGCACCCCTTGAGGTTTGTGGTTGAAAGGTCTGAGCCGTAAAGTTCGGCTTCCGGAAAATGGGTGTGCACGGCATTCAGTGTCGAGAAGCCGCCGCATCCGGGTTCATAGACGCGCTTATAACTCTCTTTCGGGAATTCACGCGCGACCTGGAAGCGCTGCTCCTGAATCTTGTCGCCCACGCCGACCGCCGCATATCCGCCTAGCGAGAAGACTTTCGGCCCGATGGTAAAGGCAAAAACGGCTGGATAGAGATCGTAACCTTCCCAGCCCCCTGGCTCGAGGTGCCATTCCGTCGTCGACCAGTATTTGGGCGCAGCGCCTGTATCATCAAGGGTGAGACTTGCGCCCTCAGCGGGCGTCGCCTCAGCTGCCACGAAGGGTTCAAACACGTCACGGCGCTCCTCGATCGCAGGGATTCCACGATTGTAGACTTCTTCCGCGACGTAGCGCTGAACAAGCCGTTCCAGTCGGTAGATACTGTCTGCCTCGCATATCTGCTTTGCAGCGGCGATCCGCTTGCGCAGATCTGCCTTGGCCGGCTTCTTGTCCGCAATGTGCTCAGCATTGAGACTGGCGGCTGTTTCATTTGCCAGAAAATTATCCGCAGCCTGCTTGCGCAGGACGTCCGACGAGAATTTCTGCATGGAGCCCAGGACTTCCATGCCCGCCCGTCCACGCTGGCCGACGCTGAGTGGAGCGGGCGCAACCGGAGGAAGGGGTGCTTGTTGGAAAGTCATGACTTATCTCCTTGATCAACGCATCTGGGAAACGGACTAGAGGAAGCTCAGCTTAAAATATGTCCGTAACCCGCACCATCCACACAGCTCGCGATTCTCGCCAGGCGAATAGATTTGAAATTCTCAGGCCTTTCGCATCAGCCACGGTCCGGACGTGATCGCGCCATGCCGCCGAGAACTTTCCACGCACCATCTTCATACGTCCAGGTGTGGGTAACTTCGTAGCGTGCATCCACCGCCCGCCCATCGGCCGCCTGCGTCATGTGCGTCTGGTAGTAGATGATGGCTGTCGTGCCATTGAGCGTGAAGCTGACAAACTCCATCGCCAGCTTTTCCTGGTCGAGGCCCTTCATCGTATCGATGGCAGCCTTGATATCCTCGGCGCTGTTCGGCACGGCCGTATGTGGTGGCCAGGCAGAATAGCCGGTTGCCGTGTTCTCGAAGTATGGCCTCATGTCGCCGTTGCCACGACCGGAATAGATTTCAAGTTCCTTCTTCCAGATAAGGTCCTTTACGGCTTCCAGCTCCTGGTTCGGGTCGGACATGTCTTCAGCCCCGGCTACACCGGTAAGTCCGATAGCAACTGCCAGGCTTATCCCTGCGATCGTGCGCTTCATGTTTCTTCCTTTGAATTTTCTAACGATCCGGCGTTGCGCGAGCCATGCCGCCCAATACTTTCCAGTCGCCGTCATCGTTCATCCAGGTGTGGGTCACCTCGTATCGGTAATCCACCGGCGTTCCATCCGCAGAGCGGGTCATGTGGGTCTGGTAATATATGATGGCACTGTCCCCGTTCAGCGTGAAACTGACCAGTTCCATGCTCAGCTCTTCCTGGTTTCCGCCATTTGTGCCGCCGCCATTTTTCTCAAGTGTCTCGCGGCCATACGGCGCGTCCGTAAAAGGTGGCCAGGCCGAAAAGCCATCCGCTGTGTTGGACACATAAACAGAAATGTCGCCTTCGCCGCGCGCCTCGTAGATAGCGAGCTCCTTTGCCCATATCTCATCACGCGCAATATCAGCCAGATTGTCCGGCTCTGTCGCATCTGGCGTCTGGCAACCACCAACCGCAAAGGCGACGGCTAGAATCGAAAACAGAATTCTCAATGGAATGTCCCGCATCTGGAGGTCAATTCAGGAGCGCCCGGGAACGAGGTCCCGGGCGCTGCAATCAAATCAGTAGGTGTAGGACAAGGTGACCCCAACCGTCCGGCCTTCACCGAAGGAAGGTACAATCCGGTTCAGCGAGCGGATTGTGAACACACCATCGATATAGGTTTCGTCCGTCAGATTCTTGACGAAGACAAAGGCCTTCACGGCATCTTTGGTGATACCAAGGCGGCCGTTGACGATCGTACGCCCTTCAACCTCGATCCTGTTATCCGGCGTCGTGTACCAGTCGCTGTCATAGTTCACGTCCAGTGCTGCGAAGCCGTCAAACATATCTCCGAAAGTCTGATCGTACTGGAAACCTGCGGAGGCCGACACTGGCGAAGCACCGGGAATGGTATTGCCAGCGACCTCACCATAAGCCGGGTTGTTCGCACCTTCACCATATTCAGTGTCTGTGTAGGCGAAGTTGCCGAAGAAGCTCCAATTGTCGGTCGGAACCCAGCTTGTCTCCAGTTCAAGACCCATTGCAGTTGAGTCGCCAACAGCCCCAAAGATGCCTGGTACCGCGCGAGTGTCGCCAATCACCACCTCATAGTTGCGCGGGACGACAGAAATCTGCTGGTTTTTCCAGTCCGTGTAGAACACTGCGACGTTCGCGAAGAGGTGTCCGCCCAGGAACTCGTTTTTGGCGCCGATTTCATACGTCCAGTTGGATTCTGAGTCGTATGAACGCTCGTCTTCGTCAAGCGGGACTGTCCCCGTCACATAGCCGTTGAAACCACCGGACTTCACCCCTCGGGCTGCGGAAGCATAGAGCATGTTATCCGGTGTGATGAAGTAGTTAAGGGTCGCCCGAGGAGTGAATTCTTTCCATTGATCAGACAGGTCCGGCGCTTCAACGTCCGGATCGAGGCCATTATCTTCGGCGGCAGTCCGCGCCAGATTATCACGCACGGACGTATCCGTAACCGTGTACCGGCCTTCAAGGCCAGCAATGAGCTTGCCGTCCATGAATTCATATTCGGCCCGCGCAAAGACCGCTTCGGTCTCAAAATTGGTGGAGCGATAGTTGAACGGCAGGAACAGGTGATCGATCGACACCGGGTTGTTGGTGAGCGAGTCGATTTCGCCGTCCGCAGGCTGCAGGTTCAGGCCGAAGGCAAACTCGTCATCGGCCTCGGACGTATAGTAGCCGCCTTCAAGCGTAAGCGGGCCACCGGCATCATAGCTCAGACGCAGCTCATTGCTCTGAAAGTCGAGCGTGCCGCCTTCATGCTGGTTGGTGTAGCTGCTGAGGCCACCGACAGGGTTGAATGTGTTCGACTGGAACCAGAACTGCTCGAGTGCAGACCCTTCCGCCTTGCCGTAAAGGTAATTGAGTGACCAGTCATTGTTGATGTTCCACTCGGCGCTGAAGCGGTAGACATCCGTTTCGGTCACGAGATTGGGTTGCGGAACTGAAAACAGGCCCTTTGGACGATCCGGGTTTGCGCCGGACAGGAGCGGGTCCGGGCTTGTTGGCAGAACACCCTCATACCAGGTGCCATCATCAGCGTTCAGGTCCCACTCGCCGTCAGTACCGGAGATGGCATAATAGGCACGCTGTTCTTCGTCCCGCTCATAATGCTGGTAATATCCCTCAAAGGTCAGGAAATCGGTCGGCGTGAAGACAAGCTTGCCGGAATAGGCTTCGCGGTCGTAGCCACCGAAGTGATCGAAGTCGTCGCCTTCAATGCCCGGATAAGTGTTCTTGATCGAGCCACCATATTCGGATTTGCCATAGAAGACGCGAGCGCCAAGGACATCGGGAATAAGCGGGCCACCAATGCCGAGCTTCACTTCCTTGCGGTCGTAATTGCCGAGCGTTCCGGACGCATCGACTTCCAGCTCATTGCCGGGCGCCTTGGTCACCACATTGATCGCACCAGAAAAGGTGTTCTGACCATAAAGGGCGCTTTGCGGCCCCTTGACCACCTCGACCCGCTGCATGTCAGCCAGGGCGAAGTTCACCATATAGCCGCGCTGCAGGTAGATGCCGTCCACGAATGTCCCGACATTGCCGGTCGAATCCTGCACGTTGGCCTGGGCGAGACCGCGCATTGTGGCAACGCCGTTGAAGCCGGTCACGAAGTCCTTGAAGGTCAGTCCCGGTGTGTAGGCGGCAACATCGTCGAAGTCTGCGATACCCTGGTCCAGAATGGCTTCGTCACTGATCGCGGTGATCGCGATCGGGACTTCCTGAAGATTCTCTTCTGAACGGCGCGTCGTCACCGTCACGGCGTTCAGCCGCTTGGCTTCATCCACACCCTCTTCCTGGGCATGCGCCGCGAAACTTCCGGCTCCAGACGCAGCGATGATGATGGCGCCCAGGCTGGCGCCTCTGAACAGCTTGTTCATGTTTGAAGATTTGATCACATTATTCCCCTTGCACTCATTGCGCGACGCCGGAGCGCCCCTTGGTTTCGGGAACTGACCATTCCCACAAGGTAAGAGTATGAATTTGTCGGTGTGTACGGACAGGTCTTTCAGACGAGTTATCGCATACCGAATATAATTTCCCGTCCGGACTCAATTTGCCACAAACCTTTACTCTACACACGCATCAACACCCATGCATTTACACAAAAAGAAAAGCATTCCCCAAAACATATGCTTGGGGAACACTATCCTTTATTTGAAGCTCTGGACGCGGATCAGATCCGCAGCTGGCTGACGGCCTCCATGAGCCGCCGGTCCTTCCAGTTCTCCAGTTCTGGATGCGTATCGAACACCATTGTCGGCGCATCATCACTCTTGACTGCTTTCCACTCAGGAAGTGCCGCATGGCGCGGGTTTCCAGAACGGGCAAATGCAGTCCACGCACCGCAGAGCTGCGTTTCAAGTGCGCGTGCACGATCCGAACCACCTGTCGCCTGAACTTCGCGCATGGCATTGGCGAAGACAAAAGGCAGCTCCGAGCCGTGATAAGCGCGAGGGGTGCCATCAAGGACAGGCGTTTCCCACGCGAACTGGTAAAGATAGGCAGGCGCACCACCGAGTGCGGCTTTGGCCCGGCACTGGTCGATCGCATTGGAGCGGTTGAAACCAGCTGCGCTGATGATCGAATAAAGCGCAACAGGCTTCTGGCCTGGATAAGTCTCCTCCGCGGCGACGACGAGCGCTTCAGGGTCCGAGTAGAGATTAGCCAGCATCGATTTCAGCTGCTCGCGCGTCATCGACTCCATCTGCGGATTGAAAAGCGCCAGGTTGAATTCATGCAGCGTCGAGCCCGCCATCAGGGCGATGTCGCGTGAAACGGCAGCGCCCTCTTTCGAATAGGGATGGAATGGCAGGCTGCCGGCTTCGATACGGGGTGCCCAGCCGACTGTGCGCCAGATATTTCCGACACCGCTCGTCTTGCGCCAGTCACTCAATGCGGCCTGTGACGCCGCTTGAAGCATACTCAAAGGCAATTCCTGCAGGGCGGACATGTCATTCGCCGAAAGAGACATCTCCCCAAGCGCGCGCTCGGCCAGTCCCTTCGTCATGGTCTCACCGAAGACGTCGACCTGTGAGCCGCTCTGCACGACAGCCTTGTGGAAAAGCCCTTTGGCTGCCGGCATGCCACTGAGGTGCGTGATTTTCAGCCCGCCTCCAGACTGGCCGAACAGGAGGACATTGTCCGGATCGCCGCCGAAAGCGGAAATGTTGTCGCGCACCCATTCCAGGGCGCACACCAGGTCCAGAAGACCAACGTTCACGGATGACGCATATTCGCTCGGGCCGCCGGCCGACTGCAGGTCGAAGTGACCAAGGATGTTGAGGCGATGATTGACCGACACAACGACAACATCACTACGCTGCGCAAGGGCTTCGCCCTCCTGGGACTGGCACGCATAGCTCGATCCGGACGAATAGTTGCCGCCATGAATCCAGACCATGACCGGGCGCTTTGCCCCATCTGTTCCGGGCGTCCAGACATTCAGGTTCAGGCAGTCTTCGCTCATATGGCCGGAGCGGCGATTGAGAAGAAAATCGATCCGCCCCGCTTCGCCCGGCAGGGGCTGCGGGCAAATCGGCCCATAGGAGAATGCGTCGCGCACATCCGTCCACGGCTCTGGTGAGACAGGCGGACGAAACCGGTTCTTTCCCGAGGTGTCCGCGCCATAGGGAATACCCTTGAACGTACGAACGCCGCGCGACACATATCCCCGGATCTTGCCCACATTAGTCTCCACGATGAGATCAGGCGGTGTCGCGAAACCGGGCGGCGCCTGCTTTGCAGCCCCCGCAGCACCGGACGCTTCCGGCTTTGCTTCGGCCGACGCGGTCAGGCTGAGAAGGGCTGGCGCCGCCAGGCCCGTAGCCGTCAGGAAGCCACGGCGCGTGGCCTGCGTCTCCGCCCTGCCCTCATTTCGCGAAACATTCTTTGACATTACTGCTCTGCCCTCAGTTCGTCATCGCGGGAATAATTCTCGGTCTTTATGGTCCGCATAAGCAATTCATATGCTTTCAGCTCTGTTGGCTGTACCGGATCACCGAGCGACATGATGACCGGTGAGTCCGGATTGAAGGCCGGCCACTCAGGGTGTCCTTCCGCGCTGGGCGTACCGGTCTTTGCGAAGGAAACCCAGTAATCGATAAGCGCTTCGCTCAAGGCGCGATCTGAATCGCGCCAGGCGGTGTTGCCGGGAAAAGCCCCGAACGTATAAGGCACATCGGCCCCATGCACGACGCCATGCTTCGCTCCATCCTCTGTTGGCTGAGCAAGGTCAAAGCGAAACACGAAGACGTTTGGCGTCTTGTCCAGCTGGAGTTCAGCTTCCACGAGGGAGCCTTGGGCGATTCCGTTCGTCGCCGCCGACACCACAGCGGAAATGGAAGCTTCCTCCGCCGCATGATAGGAAGTGTACGCGTCGAACAGCTCAGGGCCATTGTCGCCAAACTCAGCCACGAACCATTCCCGTGAAGCCTCTTCAGCCTCGATACCGGACAGGAACCGGCCTGCCTCGTCGCGCGTCCAGCCGATAATGATATCCTGATCCGATTGCTGCCCGCGCAGGAAGGCATCGCCGGTAGTTTCGTGTGTCAGAACGCCATCGGCAATTGGCTGCAGGGAGAAGGCATACTGCCAGGGAAGTTCGGCGAGAATGTCGAGGTCCAGGGCCCGTGCCTCTTCCAGCGTATCTGCGCCGCGCTCGGCAAGGAAAGTCTTGCCCCAGCTTTCCGCGTCTTCAAGCGACTTCATATAAGGTGTCAGCCCCCAGATGCCGCCGCTCTGCATGATGGCCTTGTCAAACAGGTCCTGCGCGGACGGCGTCACCATCAGGACATTATTGCTGATTGCACCAGCTGATTCACCGAACAGCGTAACGTTTTCAGGGTCGCCGCCAAACGCGGCGATATTGTCACGAACCCATTCAAGAGCCGCGATCTGGTCCATGGTGCCATAATTTCCCGACACGCCAGACTCAGCCTTGGCGGAAAAGTCCGGATGCGCCAGATAGCCAAGAGCGCCAAGCCTGTAATTTGGAATGACAAGAATGACGTCCCGGTCAGTGTACTCTGATGGATCACGATACACCGCCTGGCTCGCACTGCCTTTCGAAAAGCCGCCGCCATAGATCCAGAACATGACTGGAAGGGGCTCACCTTCAACAGCACCCAGGGGTGCGTACACATTCAGGTACAGGCAGTCCTCGCTGAATTTGGCGTCGGCATCATAATTCCAGTCGCTCGGCTTGGGCGTCGCCTGAGCACAACCGGGGCCGAATTCAGTTGCATCACGCACGTCCACCCAGCCTTCAGGCGCTGCAGGCGGTGCCCAGCGCCCATCGCCAACAGGTGGTGCAGCAAATGGAATGCCTCGAAAAGCGGCATAGCCGTGCTCATCGCTGATTTCACCGCGCAGCGGTCCGTAAGTGGTTTCAATCACGCCCGGTTCAGACGCCTCCACCCCTGCTCCGCTTGCTGCGTCGACCGGATCATCGGCGGTGCAGGCACCGATGGCCAAAAGAACCGCCGAACTCGCCAGCGTTCTGATCAATCCTGAATTCATCATATCCATTCGCTCCATCCCGTGTTCGGCCTGTGACCAAAAGGAGAAGCGCATCGGCGCACGACGTCCAACTTGCGTGCGGATATATTCGCCACTCGACTAAAGCGCGGGTGCGGCAGCCTTTTGAAAGTCCGGATAACGCCCGGTTGCTCCCAAAAGGGTCGCGGATGCCAGAAAAATGACCATTCCGCACATCATGGCGAGATCATAGTTTCCCGCCATATCAAACGCAGCACCGGTCAGGATCGGCCCCAGTCCGCCTCCAAGCGCGAAGCCCGACAGCATGACGCCATATACCTTGCCATAGCTCTTCAGGCCAAAATAGCGGCCAACAAAATAGGCGAGCAAATCGACTTCCGCACCGGCCGCCAGCCCCAGAAGGATAATGGCAACCCAGGCAGACGCGATATCGTCTCTCATATATAGAAGAAGGAGCGCGAGTGCCGGCATCAGAAGGCAGACACGCGCAACCATCGGTGCGTGGATCCGGTCCAGGAGCAAGCCAACGCAAATCCTGCCAACGATGACAGAGAGCCCCAGGGCAAACATCATCTGGGCGGCAAAGCCTGCATCAATTCCGCGGCTGCGCATCAGCGGGATGAAATGAACTGTCGCACCCGACTGCCCCAGAATCGCAAAGAAGATGCCGAACAGGATCAGCAGGAAGCTCGGCCGCCTGACGGCCTGACGGAAGGTGAGGCCGATCGCATCGCCAAGCCCGCTGCCGCGCTCAGGCTTTTCGGCTGAATCGAGGCCCCAGCAAGCCAGGGGCACAGCGATCAAAAGGACGAACAGGCCCATGCCCCGGAACCCCGACTGCCATCCCCCGACAGCAATCGCGTGTTGCACAAGGCCCGGTCCCAACATGCTGGCAAAGCCGGTGCCCAGCAAAGTCATCCCGAGGGCCAGGCCACGCATCCGCTCAAAGCGGTAAGACACGGCACGCGTCCAGGTAAGCGGTGTCGTGCCAATGCCCAGTACGGCCAGCAGCAGCCATGCGAGGTAAAAACTGGCGATCGTTGGCCCACTGAACGACAAGGCAAAGAAGCCCAATGCCAGCCCGACCAGTGAGGGCACAGCAATCAGCTTCACCCCGAAGCGATCCATCCCCATGCCGACAAGGGGACTGAGAATGAGCGTGCCGGCATTTACCACCAGCAGGCTCGCTGAGATGGCAGACCGGCTCCAGCCAAACTGCTCTTCAAGCGGATTGATGAAGACACCGAACGTATAGAAAGGCAGTCCCGTCAGGCCCACGCCGACGCCCACGGCGCTTGCCAGGATAACGAACCAGCCGCGCTTGAACTCTTTCGCTCCGGTCATCAGCCTGACCACCCCTCAACAGAAGATGGATCGACCAGACACCACGCTCCCGAACCAGGCGATCCGAATCGTGGAACTGATCATTCCGCGATCATTTCAAGGATTTACGGGAACACACCCTTTGAGCGACGCTTATGTTCGCATATCGAACACAGCCGTTTTTACGGGCGATCTGGCACGCAAAAGACGTCACCGGTCTAATCCACGGATGCGGCGCGCCAACCGCCAGATAAAATGGTCTTTCCGGGGCCGTAAAAAAAGGGACTTTGGCTCATGACAAGAACCAGCGAAAAACCTGAGCCGACAATGGTCAGGTCTGACATGACCGCTCGTGAGATATTCGAGCAGGCGTGGCAAAACCCAAGCCGCGCGGCCTTCGGCTTCGGCGAACGCCTGGCGATCGTAAATGTCGACCCACAAAAGGGGTACACACGGCCCGACCTGTTTCCGAAAACGAGCTACATCACCGATCCGGACCAGATGCTGCACATCAACCGGATCTCGTCACTTGCGAGGTCAAAGGGCCTGCCGGTGGTCTGGACGCATGTTGCCTATATGGACAATGCCGCCGACGCTGGCATCTGGGGCACACGCACGGACACGCCCGATAGCCTCCAGAACATAAAGTTCAGCTCTGAACGTACAGAGTTTGATGACCGGGTGGAGATCGACCCATCTGTCGACGCCGTCTATACCAAGCGTATGCCATCGGCTTTCTTCGAAACGCCGCTGCAAAGCTTCCTCGTCTGGCACAAGATCGACACTGTCGTGATTACGGGTGGTTCGACATCGGGTTGCATCCGCGCCACCGCTGTCGACAGCCTGTCTCGTGGATACCGGACAATTGTCCCGATCGAATGCGTGGCGGACAAGCATGAGAGCTACCATTTCGCCAATCTGACAGACCTTCACCTGAAATATGCCGATATCGTGAAAACCCAGGCGGTGGTGGACTGGTTGACCGGTTACGAGGCACGCGCATGAGCCAGTCTGCATCTCCAAACCTGTACGACTTCTGGCCCTATGAAAACCGCCCGAAGATTGTCTGGCCCGGCGGCAAGAAGCTGGCATTCTGGATCGCGCCGAACATTGAATATTATGAATTCCAGCCGCCGCACAATGACATGCGCCAGCCCTGGCCGCGCGGGAACCCGGACATCACAGGCTTTTCCCAGCGCGATTATGGCAACAGGGTCGGCCACTTGCGGCTGATGGAGTTGCTCGACAAATACAATCTGCGCGGGTCAGTGTCGCTCAATATCGCGCTCATGGACCATCATCCCGAAATCATCGAGGATTGCGTAAAGCGGAACTGGGAGTTCTTCTCCCATGGGATCTACAATACGCGCTATTCCTACGGGCTAAGTGAAGCTGAAGAGCGCGCCGTGCTGGAGGACTGCATTCGCAGTGTCGAGCGTCATACCGGCCAGCGCATCCGCGGCTATCTGGCGCCGGCGCTCACCCATACGGAAAGCACGATCGACCTTATTGCCGATTGTGACTTCTGGTATTCCTGCGACCTTTTTCAGGATGACCAGCCACAACCGGTAAAGACCCGGACCGGGAAACTCGTCTCCCTGCCCTATTCGCTCGAAGTCAACGACGTCATCACCTATAGCAGCTTCGGGCAGTCTCCTGATCGCTATACCGACGTGCTCAAACGACATTTCGACCAGTTGCTGAAAGAGGGCGAGACGAGCGGAACCGTGATGTGCATTCCGCTACACGCCTACCTCGTCTCACAACCGCATCGTATCCGTCCGTTCGAGGAAGCCCTGAAGTACATCACTTCGCATTCGGACGATGTCTGGTTCGCCACCGGCGCCGAAATCGCTGGCTATTTCCGCGAACATTTCTGGGATCAGACAATATCAGACATTCAGCGCCGCGGACTGGCGACAGGCGGCACAGGGTTTTCAGAAGTATGAGCTATCCACAATATCCAAACCGTACCTACGGCTATGACCACCACCTTTATGACTGGGACTACAGCGCCAGGCGCGACACCGTCTATCTCGGCGACGCGGCGAAAGTCAGCGCCTTCATCATCGTCCCGCTGGAGTTCTTCCCGTTGAACCCAGGCGGCAAGCCGTTCAAGCACCCCGGGGCCATGGTGACGCCCTATCCTGACCTGCGGCATTACACGACGCGCGACTATGGCAACCGGATTGGTGTTTTCCGCATCCTGAAAGCCCTCGAAGAACATGGCCTGAAGGCCGTGTTTCCCGTCAATGCAGCAATCCTTGACCGGTATCCGTCACTGGTCAGGCGTATCGCCGATGCAGGGCACGAGATTGCCGCCCACGGTGTTTCCACCGACCATATCCATCATGACGGGCTGAGCCAGGCTGAAGAAGACGCCTACATCACGCAGACCCTTGCAACCTTCCGGGCCCACGGTCTGAACCCGACAAGCTGGATGAGCCCGGCGCGCAACCAGTCCTACAGGACCCTCGACCTCCTGGCGCGCCATGGCCTGTCCGTCTGCCTGGACTGGGAGATGGACCAGCGCCCTGTTCCGGTAAACACATCTGCCGGGGCGATGACCTGCCTGCCCAATCACAGCGAACTGAACGATTTCAACATGCTTCTGACGAAGCGTCAGACTGAAGATGACTGGCAAGCCCAGCTGACAGAAGCGGCGAACTACCTGGTGAGCGAATACCCGAAAAGAGGCTCACAAGTCTTCGGCTTCACGCTGACCCCATATGTCGTCGGTTTACCGTTCCGGATATATTCACTAAACAACGCCTTGCGCTCACTGAGCGCAATAGAAGGGCTGAAGGTCCAGACGACACAAGAGATCACGGAAACCTGGTCGTGCCCTGGCGTCGGTTCGTCTCAGAGAACGAGCCGCCGCAGCCAGCAAAATTAGGGGGACGACCAACTTGCCGTTACAGTTTCGGGCGCAGCAGATCGACACAAGCGCCCCTGAACCCCTTTACCATCAGATATTTGCGCTCCTGAAATCACAGATCGAGAATGGTGATTTCCCCTTCAATTCCAAACTGCCCGCCGAAGAGGCCCTCGCAGGGGATCTCGGCGTATCGCGCATCACGGTAAAGCGAGCGATGAACGAACTCGCCGCTGCCGGCTATGTCACCCGCTTTCGCGGCAAGGGGACCATCGTCTCCTTCAGTTCGAATATGCCGCCGGTGCGCGGAAACTATCTCACACCGATGGAGCACCTTCGCCAGCTCGGCTTCGAGACGGAAATCGAACTGAAGAATATCGAAATCGTATCCGCGACCGAGGATATTGCCAGGGAACTCTTCATTCCGCTCGAAACACAGGTGCAGGTGGTCGAACGCGTCCGGCGCCTTGAAGGGGCGGCATTCTCGTACATCGTGAACCACACGCCGCTCTACGTCGCGTCGAAGTTCAATGAGAGCAAGATTGCGTGGCGTCCGTTCAGTACCTTGCTTGCCGAGGCAGGTCATGAAGTGGTCAGCGCCGAACAGACCATCATTGCGGAGACCGCGAAGGGAAAGATGGCGCAGGCACTTATGCTTGCGGAGGGCGCACCCGTCCTGACGATCCGCAGGGTGCTTCGGGACAGGTCAGGCAAAGCCGTGCAGTTCACGATCACGAATTACCGGGCTGACCGGTACCAGTATCACATGGTCATGGATGACCTGAAACCGGCCCCCGTGTCCGACTGACGGGCCATCACTGATCGAAATACTTGCGCCGATTTATCACCAAGCGATTTTTCTGATTCACACACTGGCATTTCTCGCCTGGGGTCGCACACTCTTCCAGAGTGATGTGACGAGGGCAGTAGTGCCTTCGGCTCGAGACCATAGGTGCAAACATGACATTCATGACCAAACTTGACCGCAGCGACCAGAGTGGCGAAGCGCTGCCCGATTTCTCCCTTTCGCAGCGCGGTCGTTCGGGCCTTGAAATCCTTGGGTCTATCCAGAAGTATTCCTCCAGCGTGTTGCGCAAGGTCGCCGCAGAAACATTCTCGAACAATGCCGAGGCACAGGCGCTTTCAGCTGAACACGAAGCCGACAAGACTCCGGACAAGAAACAGCTGCGCCAACGCATCTCGAAAGCCCGTGAGATCTGCGAAAGCGATCCCGACTACCGCATGGAGCGCTTTCTCCAGCGCTATGTGGCGGAAGAGAATTTCAATCGCGGCATTCCGGCCATTGAAGAGCGCCGGGAGAATTTCGAGAAATTCATAAAGGCGAAGGTCGAGCCGGTCGAAGGGTCTGAACTGGACATGTCGGCGAAGGTTGAAGCGCCTAAATACTGGACCAATGTGAACTGGCACCTCGAGCCGGGCGGCTGGGATGGCTACGATCTGTACGGTCCGCTATTCGCATTCGGGCTCGGCCCGATGATTTTCCGTCATGGCGGTTACGCCGCTGTCGGCTATGGCGATGACATCATCGAGCAGCGGATGTCCGCCATCCGTCAGTTTCCCAAGAGCAGCTATGAGCGCATCTACGAGCCAGGCTGCGGCGGCGTTTCGACCATGGGAGCCCTGAACAAGATTTTCCCGGACGCAGAGCTTTACGGATCAGACCTGTCCCCCCTTCTCCTGAAGAATGGCTACATGCTGGCCAACAAGCAAAGCATCAAGGTTCACCTCAAGCTTGAGGATTCAACCCAGACCAGCGAAGCCGATGCAAGCGTGGATGGCGTCATAACCTATGCGCTGCATCACGAACTGCCGCCCAAGGCCAATGAGGACCTCTTCGCAGAGATGTTCCGCATCATGAAGCCTGGTGCGGATATCGTGATTTCTGACCCGCCGCCCTTCCGCGTCGTGAGCCTGTTTCATGCCGTCATCCTCGACTGGGACACGGACCACCGCGACGAACCATTCTTCAGTGTAACGCTTGAATCGAGCCTTGATGACATGCTCGCCAAAGCGGGCTTCGAGGCTGTCGAGTCCTACTCCATCGGCCAGGATGGCTATCCCTGGATCACACGCGCCCGCAAGCCTGCCGAACCTCTCAAGCAAGGAGTCGCCGCCTAATGTCTCATCAATATCTCGACGAAAAAAGCGTCACCGATCTCGGGCGCATGATCATGGCGCTGATGTCTGAAGTCTGGATCCTGAAGGATCGCACAATGCTGCTTGAGCACCTGCTTGAAGAGCGCGGTGGCATTGCCCCCGGCGAACTCGACAATCTGACGATCCCGGACGAACTTGCCGCAAAGATCGAGAAGGAACGCGACAAGTTCGCAACCCTCGTTCTCAGCGCACCGATTGCGGGTGAAAAGCGCTCGGTGAAGGAAATCCTGCAACGTGCAGGTATCACCGAAAGTCCCGTCTTCGCCGACTAATCCGTATTGCCGGCTCGGGGGCTCTGCCGTTCGGCCTGAATTCAAACAGCGTGCTGCCGCCATGGCTCCGGTCAGTGGTGAGCGGGTGAGCTATGTCGGGAGACAATCATGACAGACGCAACAATTCCCATGAATGAGCCAGCAGACGCCAAGACAGGCACGCTAAAAGGCCGTCTCCCTTTCTGGACAGCTTTTGGCTGGGGCATGGGCACGCTGGGTGTCGCGGCCATGTACAACGCCGTGAATATCCTGCTGCTGCGCTACCTCGTTGATTTTGTCGGTATCGGCGCAGCGGTGGCTGGTGGCCTTATCGCCGTTTCCAAGCTCTATGACGCCTTCACCGATCCGGTGATCGGCGCGGTGAGTGACCGTAGCCAGAGCAAGATGGGTCGGCGGCGTCCCTTCCTTCTTTATGGCAGTGTGTTGCTGGCCGTGGCGGCATTCCTGCTTTTCAACATTCCTGGCGGACTGAACAGCACGATGAAGATCGTGTTCGCTGGCTTTGCCCTGCTCGTTTACGCCACGGCCTATGGCCTGTTCGGTGTGCCCTATATGGCCATGCCTGCCGAGATGACGAAAGATCACAATGAACGCTCCCGGCTGATCTCCTACCGCGTCCTGGCCGTGGCGATCGCCAGCCTCGTTGCCACCTTTGTCGGCCCTGTCATCCTGCAGATGTTTTCGAACAGCAGCGTCGGCTTTTCGATCTACAGCGTGATGCTTGCCTCACTAGCGCTGATCGGTGGCTTAATGGCATTCTTCACCACCCGGAAAGCCCCCTTTCACTATCAGGACTCGCCCTACGACCTGAACATTTTCAAGATGGTCAAGGCGGCCTGGCTCAACAAGCCGTTCACGATCCTTATCACCGTCAAATTGATCTCACTCATGTCCATGGCCGTGACCCAGGCCGTCATGCCCTTCCTGTTCAGCCAGGTCCTGGCGCTCGATTCCGCCCAGCTCGGCTATTACTTCCTTGTCTTCTATCTCGGGATGATGGTGTCCCAGCCCCTCTGGCTGAAGATTTCCCATCTCATCGGCAAGCGCTGGTTGTTCATTACGACAACGCTCCTGTCCTCTCTTGTTTTCCTGAGCTGGGCTCTGGCCACTTCCGGCGATCCCTTCACTTTCGTACTGGCGCGTGCACTGGCTGCTGGCATTATCGGCGGCGGCGGCCTGATGATCGGCCAGTCCCTCCTGCCGGATGTCATGGCGTATGATTACGAACTGACCGGCATGCGCCGCGAGGGCCTGCTTTCGGCTGTCTATACCCTGGTCGAGAAATTCGCCTTCGCGATTGGCTCAAGCCTCACCGGACTCGTCCTCGGCCTGACCGGCTATATCCAGGGGACGGGCGGCCAGCCTGTTGCACAGCCGGAATCGGTAGTGAATGCGCTTTACATGCTGATCGCAATATTCCCGATCTCGGTGGCCGTCATTTGTGCGACGCTGATCTATTTCCTGCGGATACCCGGCCAGAAATAGGCGATGCCTCCGGCTTGCGAGAGAGACATGCGCTCAGTCCGCCGGGCGCATGTCCTGCAGGATTAGATTTGGAAGGTAGGCATTGTCCCAGCGAGGTTCAGCCGGTGGGCGGGCGCCGGTCCGCAGGATGACGAGTTTCTCTGACGGAACCATATAGACGACCTGGTTCGAATTTCCGTCAAACAGGAAAAGGTCTCCGGCCTGATAGGCAGATGAGTGCCAGCTGGTGCTCAATGACGGGCTTTCCGTCTCACCGGAGGCGCCCCGCCATTCACGATAGGGCGTGCCAAGGTAAAGACCCATGCCCGCATTGCGAAAGTCAGGCCCGGGCGTCTTCATGGCTTCGACAAAATCTTCTGTGAGCAGACGTTCTCCCCGCCACACGCCATCCTCGACCAGCAGGATACCAAGCCGCAGATAAGTGTCAGCCGGCAGCAGGATACAACAGCCGGCATGTGGCGTTCCACCGTCGCGGTTCATCCAGACTTCACCGCCTTTGGCACCTAACGGCCCGAACACCTCATCTGCCAGCCAGGTTTCGTAAGGCTTGCCTGTTGCCCGTTCGATCAGCGGAGCGACGAGATCGCCCGTCGCATTGGAATAGGCATAGGTCGTGCCCGGCTCGCTCACCAACGGATAGTCGTTGATGATAATCTCCTCGTGAAAAGGATGCAGATAGGCCTTGTTGAGAATATCGTCCTTCTCGGGCGCAGGGCGCTGCGCAAGCAGCCCGGAATGCATGCTCAGCAAATCGCGAACCCGGATGGTATCCTTGGCGGTGCCCTGCCATTCGGTGATGTAATCAGCCACCGCGTCATCAATCGAGCCGATATAGCCGTCTGCGATCGCCCGGCCCACAGCGATAACGCCGAGCGGCTTTGCAAGGGATTTGGAAACGAGAAGCGTATCGGCGCGATTGTCCCCGAAATAGGTTTCAGAGATAATTTCTCCGTCTTTCCAGATGATAAGCGCAGACGAATTGTTCGCGTCCGCATAGCTGATCGCAGCCTGCAATGTGTCGCCTGATATGACAGATCCAGGGTCTGTCGCTGCCTGGAGGGGGGTATAACCGGAGGTGCCCGCGACAGGTTTGAGATTGTCATAGGCGGGCAGACCGGTCGCGCCGGACCGGTCCTTCAACCGTTCAAAGCGCGCAGTGTACAGCGCTTCGGCTTCGGCCGGCGACATGTCCGGCCCAGCGGGCACTGCCACACACGCGCCGAGCGCCAGCAATGCGATGATGGAACTGGTTTGCATATGTTTCTCCCCGAACTCGCTAGCCTGGAAGCCTAGGCCAGGTTGGCCCCCGGCTCCGCCACACAGGACACCGGAATTCGTCAGACGAATACTCGCCAAGTCATCCTTCGCCATGCGGCCACCGGTGCGAGAATGCCAGCTTCCACGTCTGGCTGCTACGGGATGGACCCACGGACTTATGAACCTGCGTGATTCAACCCTGTCCGGTCTCATGATGTGCCTTGCCGCCTGTAACGCGGGTGCAGGCTCAGCGCAGCCCATCGAGCTGTTTCCTGCGCAGCGTGATTTCACACTTGCCGGTCCAGATGGCCGGGACGTGCCGGTTCGAGCCTTCCTTCCCGAAGAAGATTGCTCGCCCTGCACCCTGATCATCTTTTCCCACGGCGCCTACGCAGCCTATGACCGGTATGACGTCCTGCTGACGGACTGGGCGAAGCGCGGATATGTCGTTGTCGCGCCCCAACATGTGGATTCCGAAGAATATCCGGGCCGCGACGCTTACACGATCGATATGAGCCGGCCGCTGCGGCTGGGTGATTATGCGCTCGTCTCCCATACTTTCGCTGCGGCGGACCAACCGTTGCAGGGCCTGACTTTTTCGGGCCGCCAGATCGCCGCCGGACACTCCTATGGCGGGCTGATCGCCCAGGTTGCTGGTGGGGCGACACTGGCCAATCCCGATTATACGCTGCCCGATACGGCGCATGCGCCCGACGCCATCATCGCACTCTCCCCGCCCAGCGAAATCGAGGGCCTCGTGGACAGTGACGGGTTCTCGGCCATCGAGACACCGATGTTGCTGGTCACGGGGACCACCGATGCCCTGCCGGGGTTCATTGATGATTGGCGCGGCCACCTGGACGGCTATGAGGCCGCCCCTGCGCCCCTCGCCTATGCGCTCATCTATGACGGCATGGACCACTATTTTAACGGGGCGTATGGGCGCGAAACCGCCGAAGGCGCCGCCGCCATGCCCGCAATCCGCGATCTCAACGAAAGAATTGACGCCTTCATTGTGCAGGCTTTGGCAGATACACTGCCCGGACCGGCAGACTGGCGCGCCCAAAGCAACACCATGGTCGAAGCGATCACGCGAAGAGGAGATGTTTCATGAGCAAGGACCTGACAGCCCATCTGAAGCAGAGAGGCCGCGCTGCGGTAGACTTTCTCGGCAACTTCTCGATCGGTGCCAGACCGCTCAAGCAGACGGTCGACGCAGAGGCGCGGCGCATCGCGGCGAGCAGTCCGCAAGTACCGAATGATCTCGACCAGTTCGACGCTCACATGGAACAGCACCTGGAGGGCTTCAGGCCGTTTCGAACGTCGCAGGCGGTCGCCGAATGGCACTCGACCTATCACGGCCTGACCGCAAGGGACGCCTTCGAGGAGATCCGGAGCGATGTCGAAGAGGCCATAGAAACCTTCAATGATGGCCCCGCCACCCTGGAAGCAAACCCTGACATGCAAGCGCCAACCTATTGGGAAGGCGTGAATTTTCACCGCACGCATGGCGGCTGGGACGAGCATGAATACCAGGGCTACATCCATGGCGAAATCGTTCACTCGCGCATGGTCAACACGATCTTTCCCGGTGGAATCTTCAAACAGCGCCGCATGATCGCGGAGATGGCCCCGAAAGACCATTATGACCGCATCCTGGACATGGGATGCTCCACTGGCCACTTTACGCGCGCGCTCCAGGACACCTATCCAGACGCGGAAATACATGGCGTGGACCTGTCACTGCGCACACTGGAGCACGCTCGCCGGCAAGCCAACGCAAATAACTGGGCCTGGCATCTCTACCAGCGCCCGGCCGAAGCGACCGGCTTCGATGATGGCAGCTTTGATCTCGTCGCGTCCTATATCCTTCTCCACGAAATCCCGGCTGAAACCGTCAGGGCGGTTTTCCGCGAAGCGTTCCGTGTCGCAAAGCCCGGCGGGGACATGATCATGAGTGATGTGACACGTTATGCCGACCTCGACACTATTGGTATCTGGCAGGCCGATCGCGCCGCGAGACTTGGTGGAGAACCGCACTGGCGGGAATCAGCGAGCCTCGATCTGGCAGAAATTGCCCGCGAAGCGGGGTTTGTAGACGTGGTGGCCGAAGGGCTTGGTGCAATGAAATACCCACATGTCGTCCGGGGACGCAAACCGGAGCAAACGAGTTGAATCCGAAATCCTACAACCACCCCGACCGTGTCACGCTCAATGAGACCGATACGGCAGGCCTCGCCGAAGCGTTGCTGACGCTGACCCAGGAATTGTGGATCCTTGCGGACCGGCAGATGGTCATGGAGGCCGTTCTTGCAAAGCACGGCCTGGACGTTTCCGAAGAGATTGAACGTTTCGAGCCGGACGAACACCTGCAGAAGAAAATGAACGAGAAATGCCAGTTCATTTCGCGGCGGGTTGTCGATGCCATGGCCGGACTTTCGTCAGACGGCTAACCGGAAGCAAGAAGGTCACGAGCGTCTGCTTTGCGACTAGGACTGGTCTCCATTGTTCAGTGGATCGGCCTTTCCATGTCTTCAACAACGCGGGCGCTCATCGCCATCATGTTCGTCAACTTCGTGACGATCTCAGGGTTTGGCTTTCTCTTTCCGGTCTTTGCCATTTACGGCAAATCCATTGACGCCAGCGCGACAGAAATCACGCTGGCGATCGCAGCCTTCTCTTTTGGCCAGTTTATCTCCAGCCCGTTCTGGGGCCAGGTCTCCGACAAGGTCGGACGCAAGCCGATCCTCGTTGTGAGTCTGCTGGTGGGCGGCGTCCTCTCAGCGCTGAACGTCTTTGCCGTGACCCCTGAGCTGTTGATCCTTGCCCGTTTCGTCTGCGGCCTCGCAGCGGGCAGCTTCTCGGTGGCCTTCGCTGTCGCTGCTGACCTTTCCACCCCGCAGAACCGGACGCGGGTCATGGGAATTGTCGGCGCGGGTTTCTCGCTCGGTTTCATCATGGGCCCCGCCATAGGAGGCCTTGCAGCCGGCAATGACCCCGGACCCGAAGCCTTCGCGCGCGTTTGTTACTTTGGCGCGGCCCTGTTTGGCGCAGGCGGCCTGCTTGCCCTGTTCATCCTCCCGGAAACGCGGGTCAGGCAGGATGCCGCAACGGCTCACGCTTCCGCCAGCAGTCTCGTTCCTCCGGCGGGCGGCCTGAAACTCTTCACCCATCCGGTCCTGGCCTACGCGCTGGGAATGGCGCTGGTTTCCGCCCTTGCCCTGGCAAATATGGAAGCGACCTTTGCGATCTTCGCTGAAGATGTTCTCAGCCTTCCGCCAAGCGGCATCGGCCTGGTTTTCGGCGGCATGGGGATCATTGGCGCGGTCGGGCAATTCGCTGCGGCTGGACCGCTTTCCGCCTGGATCGGTGAGCGCGGCATGCTGCTCTTCGCGCTTGGCGTACTTGGTATAGGAATGGTGGTCGTAGGCACATCCACATCGCTTGGCCAGGCCGTTGTCGGCATGGGACTGATCGCGTGCGGGTTTGCCACTGTGACCCCGGCCATATCCGGCCTCGCCTCATTGGCTGCTTCCACCGAGCAGCAAGGCACGGTTCTGGGCTATATCCAGTCAGCATCCGCATTCGGACGCGTGCTCGGACCGGCCGGCGCAGGTGTCCTGTATGACCGGTTCGGACCGCCATCCCCCTTCATGGCAGCAGCCATCATCCTGGGGTTCAGCCTCATTGGTGGGTGGTTTGAGTGGCGGGCAGCGCGTCGCAGACACACACCCTCCCGCATCGGGGCAGCCTGAGCAGATTTGTCAGGCTCAGGCTGCCCAGACAATGCAAGCCAGTATCAGCGGATCCCCGGCAAATGACGGCAATACGGCTTGCAAATTTCGGCTGCGCCAAACGGGCAGCCTTGAAAGTCCGGCTTATCCAAGCTGTCCCGGAATATGGCTTTCATGGACCGTCATATAGTGATCGGCGATCTGTTCACGCGTGCCAAACCAGACACCCGGAAGCGACTTGGCGTGCGCAATGAACTCCCGCAGGGCGCGAATGCGATTGGCGCGGCCGGAGACGTGCGGGTGCAGGCCGACATTCATGATCAGCCCGGTCTCGGCAGCTTCATCATACAGCACGTTCAGTTCCTCGATCAGGCAGTCGCGGAATTCGTCCGTCGTGAAATTCCGCCGCGTGAGCAAGGTGAAATCATTGATCTCGTTGGAATACGGGACTGAGACGATCGGCCCGTTTTCCGTACGGATCAGGAAGGGCTGGTCATCATTCATGATGTCACAATAGAACTTGAAATCATGCCCCTTGAGGATGCCGCATGTATTCAGCGTTCCGCGCAAGGAAGACGAGAGCCAGCCAACCGGCTTCTTGCCGACATGCTTTTCATACATCTCCACGGAGCGGTCGATAACGTCGCGCTCCTTGTCCACTTCATGCGCAAAATCCGTCAGGAGTTCACCCTGCTCCCAATTGTGGGCGAGCAGTTCCCAGCCGCGTTCAAGGCAGGCATCCACCATGTCCTTGCGGCGCTCGAAGGTGACCGCATTGGTCGTGCACGACGCTGGCACACCCATCTCGTCCAGCAGTTTGAACAGGCGCCAGATGCCGACACGCTGGCCATATTCACGCCAGGTATAGTTCGGGAAATCAGGCTTGTTGCCCGGCAGCACCGCCGGCAGGTTTGGCGGCCCCCCGGCATAGTAGGGTTCATCGGTATCCTTGATGAGGTCCCAGGTTTCCAGGTTGAACGTCAGTATCAGCGCAATCCGCGCACCGTCTGGCCATTCCAGCTTGCCGCGCTTGGGGAGCGGAACGTAATCGTATTCCATCATGGGTCTGGTCCCGTCTTTTAAAACTGTTCGAGGAGCTTGCCGTAACCGGTGACACGGTCAGGGATGCCCATGGTTCTCAGCGCATGCCAGTAGGTCGCCGTGTTGATGGCGATGACCGGTTTTTCAAGCCAGAACTCCGCCATCGCTGCGACGCGCGCAAAAGCGAGGTTGGTCCCGCACTGGATGATCGCATCGACCCCTTCAGAGACCTCGATCGCTGCACGCTTGAGCGTCTGCGGGGTCTCGTGTGCAATCAGCATGGGAGAGGGCGAACAAAGGCCCTTGATGTGGACCACCTCATAGCCGGTTTCTTCAAAAAAGCGCTTCACATTCGCGTCGCCCACCGGCGCATATGGCGTGATGATACCGAGCTTCTTGATGCCGCCATGGGCTTTTATCGCTGCATCGACGGCATGGGAGCCCATAACAACAGGAACACCGCCGGTCATTTCCAGCATCTTGTTCTGTAGCCGTTCGGCGCCCTCGGCCCCGTCCCAGAAAGTTTCTGCCGACATGCCCATGATCAGACACCCCGGATCCATCGACATTGCCGGTGCAACACTCTCCATCGTGGCGCCGCGTATATTTTCCAGCATGACCATGAACGAGTCGTCGTCGGTCACCTTGGTATCTGGGATGGCGATGCGCTGGAAATGATTGGTAACGCCCGTGGGGCGCATGTCGTCATATTCCGGTTGAACGCTGGTATTCGTGGACGGTGCCACAACTGCGAATTTCATCCGCCAGCCGAGTGTGTCGGTCATGGACTCCTCCCTGCTCTGGAGTGTTGCCAGCGGCCGGATGGCCGAATGCATGGGATAATGACGCCGGGGGCTGGAGGATGTGTACGCGAAACACGAAATAGCCGCCTATCGGATATCGTTCTGACACCGGCTGACATCCCGCTTCGCCGCCGCAAACTGCGTTGTTTCAGAGACAAGACGGAGATCCGATCCTGGCTGATCCCATTCTCAAGCAAAAACTGGCCGCTGGAGACTTCTTTGTCGTTCCCGGCGTACAGGACATGATCGCGGCGACCGTCGCTGACAAAGTCGGCTTCGATACGATATTCGCATCGGGCTTCTGGCTGACCGCCTCTGCCTCGGGCCTGCCTGATGCCGGCATCGCAACCTATACCGATATGCTCGACCGGATGCAGACGCTCGTGCGGTCAAGCAAGGCAGCCGTGATTGCCGATGCGGATACAGGCTATGGCGGCCTCCTCAATGTCCATCATACCGTGAAGGGTTATGAAGCGGCCGGGGTAACGGCCGTCCAGCTTGAGGACCAGGAATTCCCGAAGCGCTGCGGTCACATGCCGGGCAAGCGCGTCGTCCCGCCTGAGGACATGGTCGACCGTATTCGCGTCGCCGTCGATGCGCGTGCGGACGACAACCTCCTCGTCATCGCAAGAACCGACGCTTTCCAGACCGAAGGGCTCGATGGCACGCTTCGTCGGCTGGACGCCTATGGCGAGGCCGGCGCCGATATCCTGTTCGCCGAAGCGCTGCCAGCAGAGGAAGACATGCGCAGGCTGTGCGAGACCTTCGACCTGCCGCTCATGGTGAATATGGCCAATACGGGCCGTGAGCCGGTCACCTCACCGGGCGTCCTGGCAGAGATCGGCTTTGCCTTTGCCATCTACCCTTCGCTGACCAGCCTTGCGGCAGCCCACGCAATGGAAGCAGCCCTGCGTCAGCTAAAGGATACGCAAGGCTGCGAGGGTATCGACCTGTTCGATTTCGCCGAGTTCAGCAGGCTGATCGGGTTCGACGAGGTCAGGGCCTTTGAGCGCAAATGGGCGCGCGACGACCAATAAGAGGCCCACGACAACGCTAGGTCGGAGCTTCGCCCTCCAGCGGTTCGCTTTCGCGCACCTGTTCCTTGATCTCCTCGCGGGTTTCTTCACCGTCTGCGCTATTGGCACGGGCCGCTGCCAGCGTCTTCTCATCGAGCTTGTAGAAGCTGAGGATGAAGACGGACAGGATCGCAAAGAATGACGGAATGTAAGCGACACCAAACAGGGTCGCCTGACGGACCGCTTCATAATTGTCGGCATTCACGTCCGCGCTCTTGTCAAAACCCGCCACGCTGAGCGCCGCACCGACCATGGCCGGACCGAGCGCCCCGGCCGATTTCTCGACGAAGCTGAAGGCCGCCGTATACATGCCTTCACGATTCATCCCGGTCTTGATCGAGTCGAGCTCAATCGCGTCCGTGATCATCGACATGGCAAACATCACATTGCCCGCAAAGCCGACACCGAGGATTGCCCCGCGAATCGCCAGCATGAATTCCGGCTCACCCGGGTCGGAAACAATCCACGAGAGATAGGAAGCGCATGTAAACAGCGCGGAAGTCATATAGCCGATCCGTTTGCCGAAACGCTTTGAAAAGCGCACCAGCAGCGGCGCTGATATGATCGACACGATGACCATGGGAATGCTGATCAGTGCCATCTGGCTGCTCGAACGGCGCAACACTTCGACCACCATGAAGAAGGTCGCCGTCTGGCTGGCATAGACAGCAATAAGCTGCGACGCCTTCACACCAATGATCGTCAGGAAGGACTTGTTGGCGAAGAAGGATGCCAGTTGCTCCTTGCCCGGGATCTGTTTGGTTGAGCGATGCGTAATCCGCGCTGTGCGAGTGCCCCGCCAGGCAATCAACATGGAGACGAGGATGATACTGCCGAAGATCATCGAAAGGATCGCATAGTCTTCGGCCGTGTTGACCTGGACGCCTGCCGCATCGGTTGTGTCTGACAGCCACCCGAGGAGAATGCCGGATCCGGCAAATGCAATCATCATCCCAATGCTGGCGAAGATCACCCTGTAGCTGTGGATCGAGGACCGCTCATGATAGTCGGTCGTCATCTCGGCCGGCATGGCAATGAAGGGCACGTTGAAGACCGTGTAACCGATGCC
The DNA here is from genome assembly GCA_964556825.1 of uncultured Hyphomonas sp. Lineage (GTDB taxonomy): Bacteria > Pseudomonadota > Alphaproteobacteria > Caulobacterales > Hyphomonadaceae > Henriciella. Next base: position 380,776 of record CAZKXJ010000001.1, read on the forward strand.
AAAGAAGATCAGCGTGAAAAGCACATAGGCAATCACTTCGATGCCGCTGCCGCGGAAGGGAACATTGAAGATAATCAGTATGGCGACCGCTGACAGGACTGCGCCAATCACCAGGTAAGGCCGCCGCCGACCGCCATATTTTTCCGGCGTCCTGTCGCTGAGCCAGCCCATGAACGGGTCATTGGCGGCATCGAGAATACGCCCCAGGGAAAGGAGCAGGCCGGCGATCCAGCTCTCCATTCCGACGATACGTGCGAGGTAGTAGACGATCAGGACACTGACCGAGTTCATCAGGACAGCCGCGCCAAGCGCGCCAGCGCCCCAGCTGATCTTGATACCCATGGACAGCCGGTCAGATCGGGCCGGCTGGATTTCGCTTGTCTCGCTCATGTCATTCTCCAATGAGGCCTGCCAATCGTCTCAGACGCGCCCTGGTCACAGTCCACCCTGATTTTCCGTAACCGCTGCAAAAAGCCTGTCAGTCACCAAATTTCGAGCTGTGTGTTACGCCTTCGGGTATTGCGGTGCCGAATGTGCGCAGTATTTCACCGATCATCGCCTGGCGACGTTCTGCGAGCGTCGCGGCGAACGCATCGTCCGGCTGGTATTTGTTCACCGCCTCGCGCACGTCGACGCCTGCATCCGCGAGCACCTGTTCAAGCACCATCTGCCGGTCCGTCAGCACCCAGACCTCGCGCGCAAGAGACAGCACCGCCTCGCCGATTTTATCGATGTCCTGAGGCACGAGGATGCGTCGTTCGACTTCTGAAATGGGTTTGCCGGGCTTTGCCGGAGCAATCGAGCTCATTTCGGTTTCCTCGCTCTGATCATGTACGGGTATTTTGCAGGACCGACCGCATTCTCCTCGACGTCGACGAAGCCGGTTTGCCGGGCGAGGTCGACCAGGTTGATCTCAGCGGCTTCGCGCCAGTACGGTTCGCCGTGCTCACGTGCGATCCAGTCGTGGCGCCAGGCATTGAGTTTGTCGATATCGGCGTAGCGGGGCACGTCCGAGAAGACGAGATCACCTCCCGGCTCCAGGACGCGGTAGGCTTCGGCAAAGATCTTGCGGATGACCGGGTCGGGCACTTCATGAAGCAGGATGAAGGAAGCAACGAGACCGAACTCGCCTTCACCAAATGGCAGGTCTTCCGCCTTTGCCACCAGGAGTTTCCAGGCATAGCCCAGTTCGTTGGCAGAGCGCTGTGCCTGCTCGAGCATGCGCCGTGAAATGTCCACGCCGTAAATTTCCGAGTCTGGAAAGACATCAGCCAGGGCGAGCGTGAAATGGCCGGAAGATGCACCAAGGTCGAGGATTTTGGCATAGTCCCGTCTTGGCGCATATTCAGCGACCGAATGACGATGTCCGAAAATGCTCGTCTTGCTGTGTTGCTGAACCAGTTTCGGATGAATGATCTGGGCATGGACATAGCCATGGAATTCGGATGCATCCCAGCCGCCAGCCGTGCGGTGGAACCAGACATTCGACCAGTAGGACGGGGCCGGCTCATTCATGGAGCTTTCCAGCGTCGTCGGCCCCACAGCGAGCGCCCTGAGTTTCGGCTCAAGCTCATCACGAACTTCCTCGAACGCTTCGGTGCACAGCAGGCCCGACAGTTTCTGTGACCATTCGAACAGGAGCTGCTGGGCCTTGAGGGTCTCGGAGCCCGACAGCGCATCCTCTACCTGCCTGTGACGCTCATCCATGTCGTCCGGCATGGTATCGGCGGTGATGCCCTTGTCGGCCATTTCCTGTTCCATGCCTTTACGAAGCATGCCGAACGTCGAGTAGATGTCGGCCAGGAAATCGACCGATGCACGTCCACGTTGCGCAAGTTCAGGTACATCCATCTTGTTACTCCCTGGCTGGTGATGGTGACGTGTTGGCTTGGTAGCGTTGGAGCCTGCGCAAATCGCCGACCGGACAGGTGGCAAGGCCGATGCCGCGCGCAGCATTGTCGGCGCCCAGAGACTGGAAACCGTAATAATAGAAATGGAGCTTATCGCCCGCCGCCACGAGTCGGTTGGCCGCGACACCAAACGCATCCCATGCGCCGGGCTCACCGACATGGAAAATCGGCTCGTCATACAAGTGATACCAGGCGACCCCATCATCGGACTCGGCGGCAGCCACAGACCGGCCATGATCCTTGTCGGTTGCGGTATACACCATGAGGAAGCGACGCCCGCCCGGGAGCGGGTTTGGCAGGGTCTGCCGGGTGACGATGCCGCCCGCATCATAGGGGCGCACACCATCGGCCCAGAAGAGCTCGTCGCCCTTCTCCCAGTTCAACCCATCACGAGAGACCGCGGTGCGTGTGTGGAAGTAGCTGAGGTCAAGTTTCGGCGCAGTGTACTGCATGATGTAACGGCGCCCATCGAACAGGACGTTCGGCCAGGCCGCGTACATGTCCTCGTCAGGATAGTCGAACAGGGCGCCGCTTTCATGCGGCCCCCTGATCCGCTGCCAGGCCACACCATCCGTGCTGCGCGCCAGGCCGATGCGCATGCCCAGACCAGTTACGGCATCTCCGAGGTCAGGGGCCTGTGTCTTTTGCGGCCGCCGATCACCGCCAAAATACCACATCAGCCATTCACCCGCGCCCCGGCTGATATCGGTCAGGCCGACATGAACGCTGTCGAATGCGCCCGGCTCCGTGCTTGGCGCAAGAACGGCACGCCTGGCCTGCGCGCCGTCAACCCTTGTCCAGCTTGCCCCATCATCTGAAACCGCGTGAGCGATATATCCGGTGCCCAGTGTCGGTGGGCCATCAAACGCCTTGTCCCGGCAATAGTACCACATCCGCCAGACACCGCTGAGCGCATCGAAATCGACAATCGCGCCGCCAACACGATAGCTGTCACATCGCCCTGCGGGGCCGGCCTTGAGGATTAATCCAGGATCAGACAGTGGGTTGGCCTTTCGCTCAGTCCGGCACGTAGGCGATAAGGTCGAGAAGCGTATTCGCGCCATTCACGACCAGCGGCCCACCAATCTTCATCGTGGTGGATGCCGGTTTCACGTCAGGGAAATATTTCGCCCACTCTTCGATCGAGTCGTAGAAGTGATCGCCCGCATCATGGAAGCAGGCGCGGCGGACGATGTTCTCCACACTGGTGCCGCCCGCCTCACAGATGGCGGAGATATTCTTCATCATATGCCGCATCTGCAGCTGGCCCGGCAGGCCGTACCAGGGGAAGTTCTCATTGCGCAGCATGCCATCGGCGAGAACCCCACGCGAATCGCACGCCATTTGCTGGCTGAAGAACAGGAAGTTGCCGACCTTCACCGCCTGCGGCTCATGGCTGAACGGCTCCGGCGCTTCGGACGTCTCGATGGTCTCGATCTCGAGCTCCGAATCGTCTGCCAGCAACGTAAGCGCAATCTCGATCCGGCTGCCGCGCGTCCCGAGACCCATATACGGAATAACGACACGGGCCGGGGGATTGTCCGGGAACCAGCGCTTCCAGACCTTGTCCATCGCCTGATAATCACTCGGATGACCGAGATAGATCTCTGCCTTCACTGTGCGCTTCAGCGAGGCACCCGCTGCTGCGGCGATCCGTTCCAGCTTCCAGAGCACATATTCCGTCTGGCTCTCGATCTCTGAGCCATACCAGACATGCGGGTTGACCCGCGCTTCCCTTGCCAGCGCGCTGTCTGGTCCCATGTGCCGTGCTTCGCCATAGTCACCGACCCAGTCGGTCGGCACTTCGCCTGCCAGGAAGACCCAGTCACCCCGGCGCAGCGCGGGAGAATAACCGGCAAGCGGCATCGGCACTTCAGGTCCGGGCGAAAAGCTTTGCGGCTCTGACCCGTCCGTGATCGCGATCATGTCGACTTCGATATGCGCACCCTTGACCGGTAGCGCCCGGATACTGACCGCCGTTGACGCTGGGCGTGGGTCAAAAATATATTCGTTACGCGTATCTAGATAAGGCGTGATGGACAGCCCGTCCGGCCAGCTATTACCGGCCAGGAAGTCATCATGGGTTGGTGTTTCCCAGGGCAGCCACTGCCAGATCCGCGCAATGTCCTTCGAGATGTCAGCGCCGCCCGCCGCGAGCGTCCGCTTCAGGTTTTCCAGCACATAGCGTGACTGGAGCGCCTGCTCGCTTTCGAGGTTTGGATTCTTCGGCCGGGCTTCCGGGGCGATGCCCGTCTTGAAATCGCTCGCCAGTTGACCGGACACAAAGATCCAGTCCGCGGCCTTTACGGCTGGCGAGTAAGGCATGAGCGGTTGCGGAACATCGGGCCAGATTGCCTTGGGAGCCTTGGACTCAGTCATTGTGGACCATCCTTGTAAGTTTCTTTTTTCATGGAAATTCAGACCAGCCCGCCATCGACCATGACAGAGCGGCCATTGACCCATCGCGCTTCCTGAGAGGCCAGGAAGACAATGACGTCAGCAATATCGTCAGGCTCGGCGACGCGGCCGAAAGGCGTGGAATCGGCGATCCCCTGCATCATCTCGTCCGGGATCCAGGCCGTCATTTGCGTCTTCGTTGCCCCGGGTGCGACCGCGTTGACCGCTATGCCTTTGGGGCCCAATTCCTTCGCGAAGCCCTGAGTCAGACAGGCCACCGCAGACTTGGCCGCGCAATAGGCCGTCATTCCGGGCAGCGGCGCGAAGGCCAGGTTGGAGCTTAAATTCACGACCCGTCCGCCATTTTCGAGATGCGGCGCGGCGGCCTGCGTCATCAGGATGACGCTCTTCACATTGACCGCAAATTCCCTGTCGATCATTTCGCCCGTCATCTCTCCGAACGGTTTTGCCGATGAGATGCCTGCATTGTTGATCAGGATATCCAGCCCGCCGAATGCCTCGACCGTCATGGCCACGAGCGCCTTGCAGTCCGCCTCGAGCGTTACATCCCCCTGGATGGCGACCGCCTTGCCGCCTGCCGCGACAATCTCTTCGACCAGCGCGTCGGCAGGCGCTCGATTGGAATTATAGTGGAGCGCGACATTGATACCGGCCCTCGCGAGGCGCCGCGCCGTTTCGCCGCCAATGCCACCGGACGCTCCAGTGATGAGCGCGGTCTTGCCTGCCAGATTCAGAGACGTCGAATTCGACATTCTTTTCTCCTGCCGTCCAAGTGATGACAGGAAGGATGCGACGGGAACCGGTTTATTCGAACTCAAGAAAACGGCGTACTCGAAGAGCGATTAAAGTATATCGCCCCCGGCATTGTTAAAATCGCGATTTCAAGAGGTGGTGGGCCCGGAGGGACTTGAACCCCCGACCAGACCGTTATGAGCGGTCCGCTCTAACCAACTGAGCTACAGGCCCTGAACTTTGCGCGACATCATCATGTCGTTGCCACGAACAAGCCGCAATGAACGAATTGAATTAAGACTACAAGTCCCCAAAGGAAGAGGAAACCAGATGAAACCCATTTCCACCCGCCCGCTCATGGCTATTGCCGCCGCTGCAACACTCGTCGCCTGCGGCACCAGCCTTGCCCAACAACCCCCAGCGACGGCCAGCGTGCCGGGAGAGGCCGCCATCCCTTCGACCCATCCAAATTCCATCCAGCCGGAAACCACCGTGTCGATCTCTGCGACCGGCGAAGTCTCGCGCAAGCCGGACATGGCGACGATCACGGCGGGCGTACAGACCGATGCGGACACCGCCTCGGCCGCGATGTCGCAAAACGCTTCGTCGATGCAGGGCGTGTACACAGCGCTCCGCTCTGCCGGCATCGCCGACCGGGACATGCAGACGTCCAACCTCTCGCTCCAGCCGCGCTATGACTATTCGCGCAATGACGGCACACCGCCCAGCGTGACAGGCTATACGGCCAGCAACCAGCTGTCTGTAAAGGTGCGTGACCTCGACAATCTCGGCACCACGATGGACGCTGTGGTCGCCCAGGGCGGCAATACGATCTCGGGTATAAGCTTCGGTCTCGACGATCCGAGCGAGGCCCGCGATGAAGCGCGCCGCCGCGCGATCAACACGGCCGTAGAGCGGGCCAATCTCTATGCCACGGCAACCGGCTACCGCGTCGCGAGGATCGTGACGATCTCTGAAAATAGCACCTCAACGCCGGGCCCGATGCCGATGATGATGAACATGCGCGCCGAGAGCGCCGATGCCAGTACGGAAGTGTCCAGCGGCGAAGTCGGCTACTCTGTCAGCGTCAATGTCACCTTCGAGCTTCGCAAATAGACCGCACACTGAGAGTTTAAATGCGAGCCTGTGACCGAAACAGGCTCGCCAGCCCTCACAGCAAGCGCTAGGGTCCCGTCCAAGATACAGAATTTGGGGGGGATCCATGCGTAAATGGACACTGGCACTGTGTGCAGCGGCGACCGCCTGCGCCACACAACCGGATCAGCAGGCCGACAATCCCGCCCCGCCATCTCCGCCCGTCGAACAGCCATACGACTATCCACCGCCGCCCATGGTCGGGTCAGGGGCGCCTTCCATTCCGACACGGCCGCGATACAGCGCCCCGGTCACCCAGACGCTTGATGGCGGCGGATCTGTTGATGTCACCAAGGACTTCCTGCCCTTCATTGATGTCGCGATTGACGAAGCGGCCGCCAATTCCAGCTACGGCATTCCGCTGGAAGACCTCTACACCCGCATCCGGATCGTTACGCTTGATCCGCAGGCAACTGACATGGCAGGCACCGCATCTGGCGCCTATACCGCCGCGCCAGCCCAGCGCGACTACAAGGAAGAGAGCCGCGGCTGGCTGTCGCGGATGATGGGCTCCAAGGAAGTGTCTCGCGCCCTGCTCGCCGAATTTGAAATCCGCAAGCCGGACGTCACCGCCACCGAAGCGCTGTTTTCTGCCTCTTTCAGTTCCAACAAGGAAATGGGCGAAAGCTGGTCGACCGATCAGAGCCTCGCCCTCTTCGCGACACCCTGGTTCAAGGTCACATCGAACACCACCATCACCGCCAGGCTCCGTATGCAGCTTTCCGATGAGCGCGAAAGCTCGGGTGCAACGGCGAATGTGATGTCATCTCTCACCAATGCGGCCACCCTGATCGCGCCAACCACATCATTGCTGACGCTTTTCACCGCGCCATCCATGCTGGAAGCGTCGAATTTTCTCGATACGTCGGTCTCGACACTGTTTGGCCGTTCCATCACCGAACAGACGGTCAGCTCCATGGCGATCCGGACATGGGACGAAAATCCGATCCTCGTTGTCTACGCCGCCCTGCCCGACCCGAAGGACATCCGAAACACGAAGAATCGCGAAATGCTGGGTGGCTGGGCCGTCTATCTCGATGCGCCGATCTCCTCAGTCTTCACCAGCGCCACGCAGTACGCCGATACCAGCACCGCGATGTGGCCCGACTATAGCGGCGTCGCCGGGGCAGACATTCTCGCCTTCAAGCTCGGCGAGGAGTTGACCGTCTATGACTATATCTTCTCGCGGCTCGATCTGTTCGACCGCATCTCTGCTTTCAATGATACGCCGCACGGCGATATGGCCCGCCTGTTGTGTACGCGCATTGAGCGTGGCCTGTCAGAGGTCGGCCTGAATTCCGCCGATGCGAGCGCTGCGGTCTGGGCAGCAGCGACAAGCGACCAGTTCAGCGGCGCTGCCAGCCAGCAAATGCTGTCACCGGACACCTGCCCTGCCATGCAGCGATGGGCAGCACTCGGCGGCTCCGGCTATGGCGGTGCGACCTATCCTGCCGGAGAAGCAGGCGCGCCGGATTATGGCGCAGCGGGATCTCAGGGCGGGTATGAAGAACAGGGCTATGAAGACGGCGCATACGAAGACACCGCCATCGACCCGTATGAAGGCGAAACAGCGGACGACGACGTTTATGAAGACGTCTACGATTACGAAACTGAAGAATAGCTGGATCGTCACCAGCAAGGCAGAAGCCTAGTAGGCCGCGCTTGGCTCTTTCATCTCATTGGCATCGTCGAGCAGGACAACGGTTGGCGCATGCTGGCGCGCCTTGTCCGCTTCGATCGAGGCAAATGCCGCGATGATGACCTTGTCACCCACGGAAAAATGCCGGGCGGCTGCGCCGTTCACGCCAATCGTGCGTGAGCCGCGAGGTGCTTCGATTGCGTAAGTCTGGATCCGCGCGCCATTGGTGACGTTCCAGATGTCCACACGCTCATTCGGAAGGATGCCGGATGCATCAAGCAGTTCCTGGTCAATCGAGACCGAGCCCTCATAGTGCAGGTCGCACTGGGTAACCGAGCCTGAGTGCAGTTTGGCTTTCAGCATGTTGAGCAGCATTCACTCGCCCTTCCGATCTATAGACACGCAACGGTGCGATGCGTCAGATATGGTTACAGATTGCCCCAAGGTAAAGAGCAATGTGCACTGCAGCACGCGAAGGCTTTAAAGCATAAGAGCCACTGCAGGTGAAGAGATATCCTGAATCGAGCTTCCCGAAATGCATGGCAGGGACAGGGGTGGGTCTCCTCTTGCATTTTGATCTGCAACCGCCACAGGCTTGGCTGCGTTAATGTCAGACCTCAGAGGCGGATCAAGTCTTGCAAGAATTCCTGAATGAATATTCCGCCTGGGTGGCGTTGCTCCTGCTCGCCGCCATGTTCGTGAGCTTTATCACAGAACGCCTACCGACAGCAGCAACAGCCATCGCGGGGGCAGCGGCCTTCCTCGCGCTCGGGTATGTCAATGAAGACCTCGCGCTGGGCGCCTTTGCCAACAGTGCGCCAGTCTCAATCGGGGCCATGTTCATCCTGGCCGCCGCCCTGCAACGCACCGGGGTGCTGGAATACATGGCAGGCAAGATCCTGAACCTTGCCGACACATCCCGGTTTGGTGCATTGGGCCTCGTCGCGATTGTCGCCATTTTCTCGTCGGCCTTTGTCGGCAATACGGCTGTTGTCGTCATCCTGTTGCCGGTCGTCATAGCGCTGGCCCAGCGCCTTTCCCTTTCGCGCAAGCGTCTGCTCATCCCGCTTTCCTATATTTCGATCCTTGGCGGCACGCTGACGCTGATCGGCACCTCGTCCAACCTGCTGGTCGCGGGCGTCGCCCGTTCGCGCGGGCTGGAGCGGTTTGGCATCTTTGAAATGACGGGCGTCGGGCTGGTCACGCTGGCCGCCTGCCTTGGTTTTCTCCTGCTATTTGGCCGCTGGCTACTGCCATCAGGCGACGCGGAAGGCTCAGACGAACAGGCGCCCCTCCGCTTCCTGACCGACATTTTCCCCAATGAAGACAGCAAGGCGATCGGCGTCCTGCCCGAAGACCTGCCAGCCCTGAAGGTGAAGGGTGTCTCGGTGATCTCCCACCGACGTGGCAATCGCCTCATCTCGCCGAAGGATGACGATCGCGCGCTCGCCGTCGGTGACCGGCTGACGATCCGTTCGACACTGGAAGAATTGCTCACCTTCGTGACCGGACAGACCTTCAAGGTCGGTCTCAGGCTCCGCAAGGCGCATGCGGACGAACCGGAGCAGGCCCAGGCGACCATCTCACCAACCGATGCCAATATTGGCCGCACCCTCTCGCAGCTGTCCTATCTGTCGAATTATCCGATCACGGTGCGCGGCCTGGCGCGGATCGGCAATGCGCCCGGACCGTCGCTGACAGCCTGTCGCATACGCGCCGGGGACCGCCTGATGCTCGAAGGTTCTGCCGGCACGCTTCGCTCGCTGGCCGCCTCTACGCCCCTGCTGATCGATTACCAGGTCGATGCGGTGCCATTCCGCCGCGGCCATGCGCCGCTCGCCCTCGCGACGCTGGCTGGTGTCATCCTGGCGAGTGCCTTTTTCGCCGTTCCGATATCGATTGCCGCACTCGTCGGCGTCGGCATCGTGCTTGTAACAGGCTGTATCAGCGCCGAGGATGCATGGCGCTCCCTTCAGGCGAGCGTCCTTGCCCTCATCGTCGCCATGCTGATTGTCGGGCGAGGCCTTGAAGAGACCGGCGCACTCGCCCTCATTGTGCAGGGGGTCGCGCCGCTCCTGCTTGCCGCCTCCCCTTTTGTCGTGCTTCTCATCGTGTACGGGCTGACATCGCTGCTGACCGAACTCATCACCAATGCGGCCGTCGCCACGATCATGACGCCGCTGGTAATCAGTCTTGCCAGCAGTCTCGAAACCGATCCGCGCGCGCTGGTGCTTGCGGTGATGTTTGGCGCAAGCGCCAGCTTTGCCTCGCCAATCGGATATCAGACCAATACGATTGTCTACGCAGCCGGTGGTTATCGCTTCAAGGAATTTCTGAAAGCCGGCCTGCCGATGAATGCGGTGGCCGGGCTGGCCTCCTGCACCGCGATCTGGCTGTTCTTTATCGGCTAATTCCTGACGCGCCGCCGCTGAAAATCAAGGTGTCGGCACGCCAAGCCCGGTCGCTTCGGCCTCGGCTGGTGTCATTTCGAGGAAGTCCCAGGGCATCCATGTGTCGGGAGCCGACATTGTTGTCAGTTCTCCGACCAGCATAGGCAGCTTCGAGGCTGCGTTGATAACATAGACCGCGCGGAAATCACCCGCGGCGCTGCCGGACTGGTCGAACCACTGCCCCTGGCAGATCTTGCCCATCTGCTCACGGACCGTGCCGAAACCATCGCATTTGAGCGCCACCGCAACCTTGCCATTCCGCAGCAATGTCTGGTCCCTGCCCTCATAAACGCGGCCACTGTCGGCATGCGTCCAGTAATTTGTGAAGATGGTCGGGATGACGGGGGCAACGGGATTGGAAGATGAAGGCGCGCCGGGCATGGGCGTTGCAGGAGCGGGCGTCGTGATGGGCGGCATATCAGCCGAGACCAGCTGGGCCGATGCCGGATCGGATTTCAACGACGCACCCGCGCACTGGCTTTCGAGAATGCCAAGCGCGGCCTGCATCGCCTCGCCTTGAAATGACAGCGTATCAAGCATCAGGTCGATTGCATCGACAGAGGCAGCCAGGTTGGCGGCGCCAGACTTCATCCCGGCTTCATCAAGCATGATGCCATCAGTGCCAAGTGCTTGCGATGGTGATTGGCCACTGGCTTCCGAAGCTACGGCCGAAAGTGCTGTGACCTTGTCGACCGCGCCGTTATAAATGGCGGACAAGGCGGCCGAAGATGTCTCGAACGCGGCGATCCGGTCCGACAGGCCACCGGCAGAACGTGCATAACTGCGGATAAGCTTGTCGGTTTGCGCGCGCAACGCATCGCAATCGCTTGCCTGAGCCTGTGCACCGGACGTGCCAGCAATCGCGATGACCAGCCCGGCAAGCGCCAGGGTGAATCGTCTTTTCATGATGCTACTCCCCTTTTACCGGTATTTCACCGCCCCCATGCCGTGACTTTACAATGTTGCACCACCTCGACCAAGCGCCAATCATTCGCCTCTAAAGAGAAAATGCACCAGACCGCCATTGAATGCTTGGGCTGGCCGCTTCAGTTGTCACGCGGCAGGGCCCAGGGCGGAAACCGCCGCATTGTCCCGGCCTGGTAGAGGCAGATGCGATTGCCTGCCGGGTCTTGGAGGTAAGCTTCACGCCAGCCCCAGCTCTGGTCTGTAGGCGGCGAAATGAACGTCAGGCCAGTCGCCCGGAGCCTGTCATGCTCCGCGTCGAGGTCATCGACCTCAAAATAGACGAGCGGGTCTTCGCACCCCGTCCAGGCATCGACATGATGCAGGGAGAAGGTCGCCGGCGCGCCGCCCTTATCGCCCGCAGGGCACTCAAAGCGGGCATAGCGCGGCGGGCTGTCGACGATCTGGATGAGACCCAGCATCTTGTAAAACGCGACGCTCGCCTCATAATTGACGCACGGCACTGTCACCTGGTTCAGCCGCATTCATCCCCTCCCACACGTTCAGGAGCGCCCGCATCATGGCTCATCACAAGCGCAAAGGCCCGAAGTCGACCCGCGCTGGATGTCTTCTGTGCAAGCCGCACAAACGGCAGGGTGCGCCATTGCAGCAGCGCGAACGCTTTCGCCAGATGGCGAGACGCATGGCCGCCGATATTGATATATGCCACAGCGACCATCACCCCGTCATGTGAAGCACAACCTGGCGCGAATGCGGCCGGTCGCGATGCTCGAACAGGTAAAGCCCCTGCCACGTCCCGAGAACCATCTTCCCCGCGCTGACGGGTATGCCGATTGATGTCTGCGTCAGCGCGGCCTTGATATGCGCTGGCATATCGTCCGGCCCTTCTGCGTCATGACTGATCCAGCGCATGGATGGTTCACCGGCTGGTGGCACGAGCCGGCTGAAAAAGCCTTTCAGGTCTTGCTGCACATCCGGGTCTGCATTCTCCTGGATGATGAGCGAGCAGGACGTATGGCGCACAAAGACCGTTAACAGGCCTTCGGACACACCAGAGTCAGAGACAAACTGGCCAGCCTGTTCCGTGAACTCGTAGAGGCCCTGTCCCGAGGTTGAGAGCGTGAGTGTGTTGATCATGCGGGACCATTGATAAGGCACACCCCGCAGAGAGTCAGCCCAGCCCCGGCAGGGCTCGCAGGTCTGGTCAGGCACAGCGTGTGTCATGGCAATATCCTTTCATATGGTCAGACGGAGCGATTGGCGTTAGGTGGTCAGATCCGCACTTCATGCCTTGAAGCGCGGCGATGCATCCTCCGGCGGGTGGGCGCGTTGTGGACTTGTTGCGAAAGACCAGGAGTAAGCGATGCGCTGGAAAGGTGGCCGCCAAGGCGGGCGGGTTGAGGACAGACGCGGCATGAAATCCACGGCCGTCGGTGGCGGTCTTGGTGTCGCTGTGATCGCCCTGGTTGGCTATTTTGTCTTCGGTATCGACCCTCAGACCACCCAGCAGGTCGCAAGCAGCCTCGGCGGCGCGGGCTCCCAGGAGCAACAGCGCGGCGAGATCGGCACGCCGGAAGACGAAGCCGGCATGTTCGTCGATGTGATCGGCTCGAACGTCAGCGATGTCTGGTCGTCCCTGATGAACACCTATTCTCCACCGAACACGGTGCTTTACACGCAGGGCACCAATACTGGCTGCGGCTATGGGCAGGCGGCCATGGGGCCGTTCTACTGCCCGAGTGACAAGACCGTCTACCTTGACCTCTCCTTCTGGAAGCAGATGGAAACCCAGCTGGGCGCGTCCGGGTCTGACTTTGCCAAGGCCTATGTGATCGCCCATGAATTCGGCCACCATGTCCAGACACTGACGGGCGCGTCGCGCGAAGTGCGTGACGCCCAGCAGCGGGCCGGAAACCAGGCCGAAGCCAATCGCTATTCTGTCGCGCTGGAATTGCAGGCCGACTGCTATGCCGGTGTCTGGGCGGCGAACGCGTCTGCCGTGTCGGGCGGTGCCGTGGCACTTGAGGAAGGCGACATCGCCGAAGGCCTGCGCACGGCCAGCGCCATTGGCGACGATGCGCTGCAGGAACGCGCCGGACAGAGCGTCAGCCCCGAAAGCTTCACGCATGGCAGTTCCGAACAGCGCATGGAGTGGCTGCAACGCGGCTATCGCAGCGGCGATCCAGCCAAATGCGACACCTTCACCAAGCTCTGAAGCCGCCGCACCGTCAGTCATAGTCGTAGCGGTTCTTCTCGGCCGGGTCGTCTGACAGGTACTCGACAAACTCGAATTCGATATTGTTGCCGTCGATGAAATAGACGTTGCGGCGATGCGCGTGGATCGCGCCGGGATTTGAAATGACGTGGCCGCCAGCTTCGATCCGTTCGATTGTCCGGTCGAGGTCTGACACTTCGAAAGCCAGGTGCGCGAGGCCCGGCGCATGGCCCTTCAGGTCTCGCGGCTCGCCTTCGCCATTGTCCGACAGCGCAATATAGAACTCGTCGTCACCGAAATGCAGCCACTCGCGCGGCTTGCCAGACCAGGTTCCCTTGCCACCGCCCCGGACGCGCCAGTGCGGGAAAGCAGCCTTCAGGAAGCTGAGCGTGGCTTCAATATCAGTGACGACGAGATTTGCATGTTCGAAGCGCACCATTGTCCTTCTCCATTTATTAAAGTTTTTCCTTTTTTAATTGCGCTTGTTTTTGAAAGCAATCCCTTTTAAAAAGAATCATGTCGAATTCCCCTGCTCCTCCCGCGCTGTCTGCAACGCGCAATACGCTTCTCGACCTGCTGAAACGTGGCGGACCGCAATCGGCCAGCGCCCTCGCCGAAACGCTGGGCGTGACCGCCATGGCCGTGCGCCTGCACCTGTACGAACTGGCGGAAGAAGGCCTCATAGAGGAAACCTCAAAACCCGTGGGCCGGGGCCGGCCGACCAAGATCTGGTCCCTGACAGAAGCGGCGGCACGCGCCTTTCCGGATGCGCATCAGGGTCTGGCGCTGGAAATGATCGAGTCGATCCGCGAGATGTTCGGTGAGGAAGGACTGTCAAAAGTCATCGACCGTCACAGCGACAGCCAGCTCACCGCCTATCGCACGCATCTTGCTGGGCACGACAGTATTGGCGCACGCGTGAAACGCCTGACCGAGCTACGCAGCGCCGAAGGCTATATGGCCGCTGCCGCAGAGGATGACGGGGATTGGCTGCTCATCGAGAACCATTGCCCGATCTGTTCGGCCGCGAAGGCCTGCACCCGCCTCTGCGCCAATGAACTGGACGTTTTCCGCCAGGCCCTTGGCGATGATGTCACCGTCACCCGCGAAGACCACCTGCTCTCAGGCGCCCGCCGATGCGTCTACCGCATCAGTGCAGCCTCTCAAGCCTGATAAGCGGCCTCGACTTCAACAACCGACACGAACTGATTATTGAGTTCGCCGACGCCGAAGATGGTCATGAAGCTGATATCCGTGGCGTCACGTCCGGTTATGATGCGCACGAGATTGTCCGGTGTTGAAAGCCGCGTCGCGTCAACCAGGTGCCATGCGCCATCAAGCCAGACATCGACCACTGCATGAAAATCTGGCGGCTGGATCCCCGGCGCATAGGCCGAGACCATTCGCGCCGGAATGCCGACTGCGCGGGCAAAGGTGATCAGCACATGTGAATAGTCGCGGCAGACACCGCGGCGTGCATCGAAGGTGTCGGCAGCCGTAGTGGTCCCGTCGCTCGCCCCCGGCACATATTCGAAATTCTCGTAAATCCAGTCGGCCATGGCGAGGATCTGGTCTCCGCCATTCAGGTGGCCGAACTCGCTGCGGGCGAAATTCTCCACTGTTGGCGAGGAACAGTAGTGGCTCGGCATGAGATAGGTGATGACGCTGGCTGGCAGCTGCGCGCGCGGTGGCACATGCTTGCCGGCAAGACGGACGGGCGGCCGTGTAATATCGACGATGGCCGAATAGCTGATATTCACCGGGCCTGCCGCGGCAAGCCAGCTACGCGGATCATCCGCTGCGGCGCCTTGCAGGAAGGCCAGATCGCCATTCCCGTTTATGTTCAGCTCGTCCGAAATGATGACCTGGTCATCGCGCGGCGTTACCCGCAGCGCCAGCAACACATCGGCGGGCTGGGGAAAATTATAGTCGAGGGTCGCGTCAATCTTGATGCGCATTGGGCTGGCTTTCCTGTACGAGAGGGCCGCGCCTAAACCCAGGCGCCACCACTTTCAACACAACGTCAGCAGCGCGGCGTTGGTTGCGTGCGCTTTCACTTATAAACGCTGGATATCAGGCAGCGCTGGTCCGCTCGATCAGCGCCCTTGCGGCCAGCGGGTCGCGCTCTTTCGCGCCCGATATGAAGAACGCATAGACATCCCGTTTGCGCGCCCAGTCGCGGAGCGTGCCAGCCCATTCATCCAGTGCCTTTGGCGCATAGCCGGCCTTGTAGCTGGCAGAGCTTTCCTGCAGCCGGGCATAGGCAAACCCGGCCGTCTCGACATCCGGCATCGGCCAGTCTTCTGCGTCTGAACAGACAAGCGCGCAGCCATGCTTTTCCAGCAGATCGGTGAAGTGCCCGGTCTTGAACGTATCGTTTCGCACCTCGATGGCATGGCGCAGCTTCACGCCGTCATGGCTTTCGGGCAGGCGGGCCAGAAAGGCAGAGAAATAGTCTGCATCAAACGTCCGGCTTTCGGGAAACTGCCAGTTGATCGCGCCGAGCCGGTCACCGAGCTTTGTCACGCCGCCGCCAATGAACCAGTCGATCGCCTCGCCCATTTCGTCAGGCGTCTTGCGCGACGTCGTGAACCGTTGCGCTTTCACCGTAAACCTGAACCCCGCCGGCGTCTCCCCTGCCCACTTCTCGAACACGTGCGGCTTCTGGTTGCGATAGAAGGTCGAGTTGATTTCGATAGCCGTCAGCTGGCGTGATGCATATTCAAGCTGGCGTTTCTTTGCGAGATCGGAGGGATAGAATGTCTCCTCCCATGGCTCGTAATTCCAGCCGCCAATGCCAATACGGATAGGGTGGGTCATGCTGGGCCTCGCTGATCTGATCCGCTTCCAGTTTATCGCTGGAGAACAGGGCGAGCGACCTGCTTCTTGCGACGGCCGCGGTTTTTCTTCAGTCAGGATTCATCAAGACCGAGCCGCTTGTGCCAGTCGGCAATACTTTCATCGGGATAGTCGTCGAAGGCCTTGTCTTCCGGCCTTATATCCGGCTCGACCCAGGGTGCCTTGCTGGCCAGCATGATATGCGTGCGCTCGGGTGGCTTGGGCAGCTCGGTGTCGATGGCAGACGCGTGCGGATGGACAAGGTCCGGCCAGCGGTCATCAAAAGCCCAGAGCGCCGTGCCGCACTCACCGCAGAAGGCGCGTTTGCCGGGGCTTTTCCTGTCGCCTTCATCATGAAGGATGGCGTGAAATGTCTGCACGGACTTGTCGCCCTGAACCTTCAGCGTGTCCGCCATCGCACCAAGATTGATCGCAAAGCCGCCCGTGCCGGCCGTCTTGCGGCAGATCGAGCAATAGCAGAGCATGTAGGGATAGGGATGCGGCGCCTCGACAGTGAAGCTCACCGCGCCGCAATGGCAGGATCCTTCGAGTTTCATGTGGCCTCCACTGCAGTCTCGCCGGGTGCAATCTCAACACCCTGACAAAAGCGAAGTTCCACTCGGGCGCCGTCACGGCATGCAGAGGCAGCGAACCGGCCCCACAAAAAAGGCGGCCCGCAGGCCGCCTCTTGAACTTTGCTCTATGTATCCAGGAAGCTCCGCAGCTTCCGGCTGCGGCTCGGATGCTTCAGCTTGCGCAGCGCCTTCGCTTCGATCTGCCTGATCCGCTCACGCGTCACCGAGAATTGCTGGCCGACTTCTTCCAGCGTGTGGTCGGTGTTCATGCCGATACCAAAGCGCATGCGCAGCACGCGTTCCTCACGCGGGGTGAGCGAGGCGAGCACGCGGGTCGTCGTTTCGCGAAGGTTGGACTGGATCGCGGCTTCGACGGGCAGCAACGCCATCTTGTCCTCGATAAAGTCGCCAAGGTTTGAATCCTCGTCGTCGCCAATCGGGGTTTCGAGCGAGATCGGTTCTTTCGCGATCTTCAGGACCTTGCGGATCTTCTCCAGTGGCAGGCCAAGCTTTTCAGCCAGTTCTTCCGGCGTCGGCTCACGGCCAATCTCGTGCAGCATCTGGCGTTGCGAGCGGACGATCTTGTTGATCGTCTCGATCATGTGCACCGGAATACGGATCGTACGGGCCTGGTCAGCGATCGAGCGCGTGATGGCCTGGCGGATCCACCAGGTTGCATAGGTCGAGAATTTGTAACCGCGGCGATATTCAAATTTATCGACCGCTTTCATCAGGCCAATATTGCCTTCCTGAATGAGATCGAGGAATTGCAGGCCGCGATTGGTGTACTTCTTCGCGATGGAAATCACGAGGCGAAGGTTGGCCTCCACCATTTCCTTCTTGGCGACGCGGGCTTCGCGCTCACCTTTCTGGACGCGCTGGACGATCAGGCGATAATCGTCGATCGGCACGCCGATTTCCTGCGCCACGGCAGAAATCTCTTCGCGGATCGCATCGACCTGCTCGCCTTCACGCTCGAAGAGCTTTTCCCATTTCTTCTTGGATTTGGACTTCTCGTGCGCGTCGACTTTCCAGTTGGGGTTCAGCTCATTACCGAAATAGCTGTCGAGGAATTCCTTGCGCGGCACGCCATGCGCGTCGGCAAGACGCATCAGCTTGCCTTCAAGGCCCATCAGCTTCTTGTTGATCGCGTAGAGCTGTTCGACAAGCGCTTCGATCCGCGCATTGTTGATGTGCATCGTCTTGAGATTGTCGACGATAGCCTGGGCCAGCGCATCATGCTCTTCGCGGGCTTTCGGGGTCAGGCCCTTGCCGGCCATACGCTGGTCGACGAGTTTTTCCTGAAGCTTGCGATACTGGTGGAAGGCGAGCGCAATCTCGTCGAGCTTGCCAAGCACGCCGTCGCGAAGTTCGGCTTCCATGGCCGACATCGACATGGCGGCGCCTTCTTCCTCATCCTCGCGTTCTTCGCGGGCCAGACGTTCTTCAGTCGTCTCGTTCTCGCGTTCGCGGGCTTCAGCTTCCTTCTGCTCTTCGGTCTTTTCTTCCGGCTCAGGCGTCGGGTTTTCCGCGCCATACGTCGTTTCAAGATCGATCAGGTCGCGCAGCAGGATGCGCTCATTCATCAGCTCGTCGCGCCACACCATCATGGCTTCGAAGGTCAGCGGGCTTTCGCACAGCCCGCGGATCATCGCATCACGGCCAGCTTCGATCCGCTTGGCAATCGCGATTTCGCCCTCGCGTGAGAGGAGCTCGACAGCCCCCATTTCACGCAGGTACATGCGAACAGGGTCATCGGTCCGGTCAGACCCGCGCGCATTGCCCTTCTTGGCAACGGCCGTGGTCCCGGTCTTCGCAACAGCTGTCGAACCCGCCTTGGAAGCGCTTTCGGCTTCCTCCTCGTTCTCAACGACCTGAATGCCCAATTCGGAGAGAGCGGACATCGTGTCTTCAATCTGGTCCGAGGACAGTTCATCGGATGGCAGGACAGCGTTCAGCTCGTCATGCGTGACATAGCCTTTCGCCTTTGCATCCTTGATGAATTTCTTGACCTTGGAATCGTTCAGATCGAGCAGGGGACGGTCTTCTGTTTCCAAGTCACCATCCTCATGTTCACCCTTCTGAGCTTTCGCCATGTAGTTCTCCTGCCTGTCGCAGCGCCTCTCTGCAACAATCAAACCTGTGATGGCAAGCGATCAGTCCTGATCCGCCTGCTCCGCCGCCTCGTTAAGACGCGCCGCCCGTGCCTTACGTTCCGATACCTCATGATGAAGCCGGCGCCAGTTCTCAGGTGAAGATGTCACCTCGTCCCTTGCACCGCCACCATAAAGGCCGGTTTCGTCTCGGGCCACATATTGCTCCAGGGCGATCAGCCATTCCCGTTCCTCTGGCCCATCTGGCGCAATAATAGGAATTTCGGGATAGTTTTTGAGCAATTCAGCAGCGCGCATGTTACCTCGGTCTACTAAATGGTCGCGGATAGCGCCACGGTCAACACCCTGTCCTGCTAGTGGCCATGAAATAATCACATCACGGAGCGTCGCGACATCTTCATCCTTGAAGACGGCCATGGATAATGTCTCGAAACCGATATCGATCAGATGGGGAGAATCGATGGCGCGAACAATCAGGCCGAGGCCACGTGTCTTGGCTGGCGTACTCGTCTGGTGGGCACCTTTCTGGGGCGCTTCGCCGCGTTTCCTGAAGGCCTGTCCACGCTTGGCCTGACGGGCCTGCCAGAGATGATCGCGCATGCGGGATTTGAGGTCACGTTCATAGGCCGCCTTGACCACCGGGTCCTTGATCTGCGCAGCCGCCTGCATCAGCCGTGATTCAAGGCCGGCCTGGCGCTCAGGCGTATCCATGGCTTCGGCATCGCGTTCGCGCCGCCACAGCACCTCGACCAGCGGCAGGGCCCCGTCGAGGGCCTGCTTCATCGCTTCGGGGCCTGACTGGCGGATCAGGTCATCCGGGTCCATGCCGTCCGACAGCAGGCAGAAGAATAGCGAGCGGCCCGGCTCAAGGAAGGGCAATGCGCGCTCTATAGAGCGATTGGCCGCCCTCAGCCCGGCTGTATCCCCGTCAAAGCACAGGACAGGTTCAGGGCCGGCGCGCCATAGCAGGCTGAGCTGGTCTTCCGTCAGGGCCGTGCCCAGCGGCGCGACCGCGTGGCCGAACCCGGCCTCGGCCAGCGCGATGGCATCCATATAGCCTTCGCAGACAATCAGCCCGCCAGCATCACTATCCCCGAATGCCTCGCGTGCCGCGCGGTAGCGGTACAGCACCCGGCCCTTGTGAAAGAGTTCGGTATCGTTCGAGTTGAGGTATTTCGGCTTGGCATCGGGCTGCAGGCCGCGCCCGCCAAACGCGATGACACCGCCGCGTGAATCAAGGATCGGGAAGATGACCCGCCCGCGAAAGCGGTCATAAGGTTCACCCCCGCCCTCTTTCTGCACAGCAAGACCGGCATCGAGGATTTCCTGCATGCCAAAGCTTTCAGCCTTCAGATGCTCGATCGTCTTGCGCCAGTCATCAGGCGCATAGCCCAGCCGGTGCCGCGCCCAGGCCCCTGCCCCGAGCCCGCGCCCCTCAAGATAAGTGCGCGCTTCAGTGCCTTCAGCTGCACGCAGCCTATCCTCGAAGAAGCTGCAGGCGGCCTCACAGCAGGCCTGAAGTCGCTTGCGCCGGTCATAGGTTTCTTCATCGGCTGGCGTCGCCTTGGGCAGCTGCATGCCCGCTTCATCAGCCAGTTTTTCAACGGCCTCCATGAAAGACAGGCGCTCTGTTTCCATGACAAAGGAAATGACATCTCCGCCCAGCCCAGAAGAGAAGCATTTGAAGATGCGCTTCTGGTCATTGACGTAGAAGCTCGGGCTTTTCTCATTGGTGAAGGGCGACAGGCCAACCCATTCCTTGCCCTGCTTCTTCAGCTTCACCTTGCGGCCGATCACGTCCGAAGGGCGCACACGCGCTTTCAGCTCTTCAACAAAACCATCAGGGATGCGAACGGGTGACGACATGGGCTTATCCTATCGCGAGATGGCAGGGATCGGAAAGAACGGATTGTGAGCCGGGCTGTTCACGAGCCGGCATGCTATGCTCTGATACCACAATACAGGACCGGCCATGATGAAACCCCTCGCCCTCGCCGCCGCCTTTGCGTCGCTTGCCGCTTGTGCTTCCACCACAGCAGATCCCGCCGCAGGGGCCAGCGCCGCATTCGACGCCTATGTCGCCGCGATAAATGCGGGCGACACCGAAAAGGCCGTCTCGTTCTATGATGACGAACCGGGCTTTTACTGGGTCGAACACGGCCACATCCGCTACCGCTCGGCGGGAGAAGCAGCCGACTCACTCAGGGCGATGGCCAGCCAGCCCGGCACGGCGAAGATGACGATCAATGATATCCTCGTTGCTGAAATGGGTGCGGACGCAGCGCTGGTCTCGGCCCATTTCGACTATGGAATGCTGGATGAGGCCGGCAAGACGATCTGGCGCTCCGGCGGCTGGATGAGCCTTGGCATGGTGAAACGCGAAAATGGCTGGAAAATCGCCGCCGGCCAGACAGGCCCCGGCGGCGCGGACTAGAAGTGTACCGCAACTGTACTGTGAGTGTACTGCTACTGCACTTTTCCTGGCCTGTTACAGCCGAGATTTTCCGGCGAAGAGATGTGGGCGTTTCCGCCGGAGGAATTTAGCTCAGCACGCGCCGGACGGCCTTGCCTGCCGTGCCGGTGTCGATGCGGCCCGGATAGCGGCTCTGAAGCTCGGCCATGCAACGGCCCATGTCTTTCAGCTTGCTGGCTTCCAGATCCTCAACCACGGTTTCGACCGCAGTTTCAAGGCTGTCGCCTGACAGGGGGCGTGGCAGGAAGGACTGGATGATTTCCATTTCCTCGCGCTCACGCTCAGCATCTGCAATCCGGCCGGACTCATCATATTCGCGTGCCGAAACTTCCCGCTGCGCCACCATGATTTCCAGCAGCTTGCGGATTTCTGTCTCCTCGCAGCCTTCACACTGGCCTTGGGTGCGCGCAGTGACATCACGGTCACGCATGGCACATTTTACCAGTCGCAAGGTTCGTGCGCGGATTCCCTGAGGGTCGTCCTGTTCAGCGGATTGGAGCGCGGCCACAAGGCTATCGCGAACTTTAGTGGATGGAGAAACGTCTACTTGTCCCATACCTACACTTTTCTGATGGACCTGCCGCTTGACGGCCCGGTCACTGCACGCCTATCTCGCGGCGCAGGATGAGGCCACAAGGTGACCGAATTCCTAATGCCGTCTGACAGGACGCGAGGAGATACGCCCATGACCAATCAAAATCAACACCATACTCCAGCCACGGGTGCAATCGCTCTGGCGGATGGAACGGTCTTCCTCGGCTACGGTTCCGGCGCACCGGGCATTGCTGTGGGAGAACTTTGTTTCAACACCTCGATTACCGGCTACCAGGAAATCCTCACGGATCCGTCCTATGCCGGGCAGGTTGTCCTGTTCACCTTCCCGCATGTCGGGAATGTCGGAGCCAATCCCGACGACCATGAAGAAGCCTCACTGCCTGCAGCACGGGCTGCGACTGGCGCGGTTTTCCGCGAGGCCATTACGCCGCCTTCCAACTGGCGCGCCCGCGATCATTTCGACGCCTGGCTCACGACGAAGAATATCACAGCCGTTTCAGGGGTGGATACACGCGCGCTGACCCGCATCATTCGCGAGAAAGGCATGCCGAAATGTGCAGTGGCCCACTCGCCTGACGGGCGAATCGATATCGACGCCCTGATCGAGGCAGCCCGCGCCTGGGAAGGGCTTGAAGCTGCTGATCTCGCGCTGAACGTGGTTGGCGATGACGCTTATGCCAATTCCGAACGCCTCTGGGATATCACCGCCGGTTACGCCAATAATGACCAGACCGACTTCCATGTCGTCGTGCTCGATTATGGCGTGAAGAAAAACATTCTCCGCAATCTCGCGCATGTGAATGCCCGCGCGACCATCGTGCGCGGCGACACGCCGTTCGAAGACATCATGAAGCTGAACCCTGACGGTATCGTCCTGTCGAACGGTCCGGGTGACCCGGCCGCGACAATCACGCGTTGCGGCGACACGATCAAACAGCTGATCGACAGTGGCAAGCCGTTGCTCGGCATCTGTCTCGGCCACCAGCTTCTGGCCCTCGCCCTCGGTGCGAAGACCAAAAAGATGCCGCAGGGCCATCACGGGGCAAACCACCCGGTGAAGGATTTTACGACCGGCAAGGTCGAGATCGTGTCGATGAATCATGGCTTCACAGTGGATGTGGACACACTGCCGGACGGTGTCGAGGAGAGCCATAAATCGCTCTTCGACGGCACCAATTCCGGCCTTCGCGTCAAGGGCAAACCGATCATCTCGGTCCAGCACCACCCGGAAGCGAGCCCCGGCCCACAGGACAGTTTCTACCTGTTCGAGCGGTTTGCAGGTTTCATGAAAGACCAACGCAGCTGAGCGCGCCTGTCCTTGCGCCGGGCGACAACCGCCTCGGTGCCATCGCAGACGACCTCGCCCGCCAGGGCTGGAGCTGGCAGCCAGGCTTACTGCCGGAGACGGTGACACTCGCCCTGCGCGCCGAGTTGCTGGCGCTTGACGCTGCAGCGGAGCTGGCTGCTGCCGGCGTTGGCCGCAAGGATGACTTCACCATCGACCGTCAGGTCAGGCGCACCCGTATTACCTGGTTCGACGGCAACACCGAGGCCCAGCGCGATTTCCTGAGCTGGGCCGAAGCCCTCCGTGCGGACCTCAACCGGGCCCTGATGCTTGGCCTGTTCGAGTTTGAGGTCTGCTTCGCCGTCTATCCGCCCGGCGGCTTCTATGATCGCCACCTCGACAGCTTTGCGGGCGCCCGTAACCGGGTCGTCTCGCTCGTCGCCTACCTCACCGAAGACTGGACGGAGGCCAAGGGCGGCGCGCTGGCCATATGGCCTGAAGGCGCCGGCGACGATGTTGCACCCGCGACCCGCATCATCCCTGAGGCAGGCGGTGTCGTGCTGATGCTGTCCGAAGACATTCCGCACGCGGTCGAGACCACCCGCGAAAAGCGCCTTGGCCTTGCCGGGTGGTGGCGGGTCAACCAGTCTGCAATCGACCGGATCGACCCGCTCAACTAACCTGTCTCGGTATGGTCTGCATCGACCGCTGCCTGATCAACCGCCTTCAGGAGCTTGTGCTCGTCGCGCATGCCGAGGAACAGGCTGATACAGCAGGCCAGCAGGATCAATGTGAATGGCAGGGCCGCCGTGATTGTCCCGGCCTGCAGGGACTGCAATGTCGATTTGCCCCCGCCATAGAGCAGCATTGAGGCGGTAACGCCCAGCATGCACGCCCAGAAGACGCGCTGCGGGACGGGCGCATCGGTCTTGCCCCCGGAGGTGATGCTGTCGACCACTAGCGCGCCTGAATCGGCTGAGGTTACGATGAATACCACGAGCAGGAAAATGGCTGCCGACGAGGTAATTGCCGAAAGAGGCAGCCCGTCGAGCATCTGGAACAGGGTAAGCGACGCCGTCGTCATGCCCTCACCAAGATCGCCAGTACCGCTTTCGAACAGCTGAATGGCTGTCTCACCAAAGGTCGTGAACCACACGACACAGATCACGAAAGGCGCCAGGATGACGACTGACAGGTATTCGCGTACCGTACGGCCACGCGAAATACGCGCAATGAACATGCCCACGAATGGCGACCAGGATATCCACCAGGCCCAGTAGAAGATCGTCCAGTCATGGAACCACGCCTGGTCGGCCCGGCCGAACCAGTTCGTCAGGGCGGGCGTGTCAGCGAGGTAAGAGATGAAGTTCTGGCCAAAGCCGGTTGTGATGGCGAGTGTCGGCCCGGCAATGAACACGAACACCATCAGGATCAGGGCGATGGTCATATTGATGTTCGAAAGCAGTTTCACGCCGCCATCCATGCCGCGCAGGACAGAAATGACTGCAAGCGACGTGATGCCGAGGATCAACCCGATCTGCATCCCGACACTATTGGGCAGGTCGAGCAGATAGCTGAGCCCACCACTCGCCTGCGTCGCGCCGATACCAATCGTCGTGGCCAGGCCGAATACCGTGGAAATCACGGCCAGCGTATCGATCACATGCCCCCACACGCCCCACACCCTGTCGCCCAGTATGGGATAGAAGGCAGACCGGATCGTTAGCGGAAGCCCCTTATTGTAAGCAAAGAAACCGAGCGCCAGCCCGACCACAGCATAGATGGCCCATGGCGATACGCCCCAATGGAAAAGCGTTGCACTGAACGCCAGTCGCCGCGCAGCTTCAGACCCCGCATCGACATCGAACGGGGTTCCGAACGAGTCTGTATAATAGGCCAGCGGCTCGGCTGAGCCGTAGAACATGAAACCGATACCGACCCCGGCAGAGAACAGCATGGCGATCCAGGAATGGATTGCGAATTCCGGCCGGGCCTCCCGGCCGCCAAGGCGGATGCGGCCAAGCGGCGACATCGCCAGGCCAAGGCAGAAGAGGAAAACCAGAACAGGCGTGACTGCAAACAGCCAGTCAAATGTTTCAAGCGTCCAGGTACGAGCGGCCCCAAGCCCCGCGCCGGCCGCTTCGGGAAAAATAAGCGATACCGCGGCAAACGCCAGAACCAGCCCGGCGCTCAGGAAGAAGACCGGATTGTGAATGTCGAGCCCCAGCCATTCGACATTGTCCTGGCCGACTTCGTACTCGGTTTCATAATCGGACTCAAAGTCACTATCGCTCATCGGGTCTCCCGCGGGTTGCATGCGAATCTATTTTAACGAGTGAAGTAAAATTCATGCTCGCTTCGAACACATCTAAGCTGTATTTCCAATCACCAAAGCATTCGCCACACGCTGTTGCATCAATGTCACGCACCCTTAATGTGCTGTAATATATGACAAATTTTTCACATTTTGTGCGCCGCACAAGCAAGGCAAAAAACACAGCAGCGCTAAACCCTTTTATCAATTGAAATATAGACTTAAGCCCAAACTGGTTCAGCGCGCGGCAATTCAGGCGTGTGCGCACAACCCGGTTCGCCCCCTTTGGGGTTTGCGAACCACACAGCAAGCTAGATGGGGAATTCCATATGAAAAAGTTGATGGGTGGAGCGTCATTGCTCGCCATAAGTACGCTTGTCACAGCGACTCCAGTATTCGCGCAGTCGTCGGAACCGGCCGCAGACAGCAGCCGCCGGCTCCAGGCTGTAACAGTCACGGCCACCAAGCGCTCAGAGTCCGCACAGGACATTCCGGTCACAGTGAATGCCCTCGGCGAGACAGAGCTCAACCAGCTCGGCGTCAAGAACTTCAATGACTATCTCGTGCAACTACCGGGCGTGACCGCTGGCGGTTCCGGCCCCGGCCAGAGCACGATCTACATTCGCGGCCTCGCCTCCACGACCCCTAATCTGACGGTTGCCGGTGTTGCGGGTCTCGCGCCGAACGTCTCCTTCTACCTCGACGAACAGCCACTCGCACAGCCGGGCCGTAACCTCGACGTCTATGCCGCCGACATGGAACGCATCGAAGTCCTGTCCGGGCCTCAGGGCACGCTGTTCGGGTCCAGCTCGCAGGCCGGCACTGTCCGCCTGATCACCAACAAGCCGTCGCTTTCGGGTTTTGATGCCGGCTTCAAGGCATCGACCTCATTCACCGATGGCGGTGAGCTGAGCAACAGCACCGAAGCGATGATCAACATCCCGGTGACCGACAAGTTCGCCCTGCGCGGCGTGGTCTATAATGACACCCAGGGCGGTTATATCGACAATGTCGGCGGCACGCTGACGGTTGAAGACTCCGCCCGTTTCCGTCCTGAAGGCACGGTTCGCGCAAATGGTGTTCCGGTGAACGCAAATCGCGCCGGCTTCCAGGCGGGCGCTGACCTGTCGGGCGTCAACTTCATCGCAGCCGATAATGGCACCATCGCTGAAGACGACATCAATGACACGAACTATCAGGGTTTCCGCCTCAGCGGTTATTACGAGTTCAACAACACCTGGGACCTGCTGATCCAGCACTCCCAACAGAGCATCGAGGCCGACGGCGTCTTCGCGGCTGATCCGGAACTGGATGACTACGACATCGTCCGCTTCACGCCGGAAGAAATCGAGGACAGCTTCCACAATACGTCCTGGACGCTGAATGGCCAGGTCGGCGCGCTCGAAGCCGTCTACACAGGCGCCTATACAGAGCGGACAACCGACCAGGTTGTCGACTACTCCGACTATCTCTTCGTCGGCCAGTACCTGCCCTATTACATCTGTGACTATGACGTGACCTATCCGACGGGCGCCGCCCCGGCCGGTACGTGTTATGCGCCGGAGATGTATGTGAACTCGCATTCGGAAACGAAGGTGCAGACTCACGAATTGCGTTTCAACACGCCATCCGAAAATCGCCTGCGGGCCACATTCGGTGCCTTCTACAGCGACCTTGAACTGGCTGAGCGCAATGACTTCGTCTATCCGGGCGTCAGCCAGGTCGTCTACACTGATGGCTCGGTCGGCTTTGCCCCGAACTATCCTTTGACCAATACGGATGTCACAGGCGAAATCGGCGACGCATCTCCTGGTTATTACAGTGAGCCAGGTCCTTTCCCTGCCGATGTCGGCTTCCGCAACGATGTGCTGCGCACTGACAAGCAGTTCGGCATTTTCGGGGAAACGACATTCGACTTTTCTGACCAGTTCGCCCTGACACTCGGCGCGCGCTACTATGATGTCGAAGTCGATCTCAAGGGCAGCGCCAACTCCTCCTTCTTCAACCTGTTCGCCGACAGCGACCAGCAGGTGTTCGGCACGAACATTTCGGCGCTCTACGCAAAAAACAACGCAGCGGGTAACCCGGACAAGGCCGCCACGGATGGCTTCATCTACAAGGCGACCGGTGAATGGACGCCGACAGAAGACCTGCTCTTCTACGCGACCTATTCAGAAGGCTTCCGTGCCGGCCTGCTGAACCGTCCAGGCGGCGCAGCTGGCCCGGGCGACTACACCGTACCGTTTGAAGTCGATACCGATGAAGTGGCCAATTATGAAATTGGCTGGAAAACCGAGCTGTTCAATAATTCGGTTCGCTTCAACGGCGCCGCCTTCTTCATCGAAGTCGATGGCCTGCAGACGACGATCTTCGATCCGTCGATCGTGAACCTGTTCTTCTCGGACAATGCCGCGAATGCAGAGCTTAAAGGCATTGAGGGTGACTTCACCTGGGCGCCGGAAGCCATTGACGGCCTGACCCTCGCCGGCGCGTTCTCGCTGCTGGACACCGAGGTCACGGAAGTGCTCGTCCCGACCGATGACGTCCTCGAGGGCTCTGATCTTGCCTTTGCGCCATCCTATCAGGGCAATATCCGCGCCCGGTATGAGTGGGATCTGGACCAGGAAATGGCTGGCTCACGCCTCACGGCCCACGTCATGCCGCAGCTGGTCTTCTCCGATAGCTCGTTCAGCGACATCATCGAGATCAACAAGTCGAAGCTCAGCAGCTATGTCACGCTCGGCGCGACGGCTGGTGTCACAGCAGACAATTGGGGCGCAGAACTCTTCGCAACCAATTTGACCAATGAGTATGCCGAGCTGTCCAGCAGCTTCGTCTATGACCGCGAACGTGTCACCCCGATCCGTCCGCGCACGATCGGTATCCGGGTCAGCTACGACTACTAGTCTGGCCACGCCCAAGCGAAACCATCAGCAGCGCCCCGTTTACTCGGGGCGCTGTTTCTTTATTCAGGCATGCATATGACCAGTGAAGTTTCCCCCATTCCTGAGCAGCTGAAAGAGGTTCGGGTCGCCATGCAGGCCGGGCAGTTCGATGCGGCGTCAACGTCGCTCGAGGCGATTTTGGTAACCGACCCTGACAATCGCGATGCGCTTTATATGGCGGCTGCCACGGCGCGCTACCGCGACCGCCATCAGGACGCTTTCGCCTATCTCGACCGGTTGAAACGCATCGTGCCAGACTTTGGCCGCGCCTTTCAGGAAGAAGGCCATCTGCGGCGCAAGACGGGCGACGTGCCCGGCGCCATCACCGCCTTCCAGCGCGCAACCCGCTATAACCCGGCCCTGACGGCCAGCTGGCAGGCCCTGGTCGACCTGTTCAACAGCATTGCCCGGCCCGAAGAAGCTGCGCAGGCGCAGGCTCAGGCCAATCGCCTGAAAACGCTGCCGCGCGAATTGCTTGCCGTCACCAACTTCATCCATGAAGGCCGCGTCCTGCACGCCGAGAAAATCGTCCGCGCCTTCCTGCTCAAGCATCCCCACCATGTCGAAGGCATGCGCCTGCTGGCCGATATTGGCAGCCGGCTTGGGGTCCATGAAGACGCTGACTTCCTGCTGGAAACGGCCATCGGACTGGAGCCGGACAACCAGCAGCTCAAGATCGACCACATCCAGGTGCTGCGAAAGCGCCAGAAATACGAAGCCGCCCTCGCCCAGGCCGAAGCCCTGCTACAGACCGATCCTGGCAATCCGGTGTTCAAATCCCTGCACGCCATCGAGAGCATGCAGGCCGGGCACTATGAAGCGGCGCTCGAGACGTTCGACGAGATCCTCACCGTCATGCCGGATGACCTGGCAACCCTGACCTCGCGTGGACACGCGCTGAAAACCGCAGGCCGCACACAAGACGCCATCGCCTCCTATCGCCGCGCCGTCGAGGTCAATCCGATGCACGGCGATGCCTGGTACGCACTTGCAAACCTCAAGACGTACAGCTTCAGCGATGATGAGTTGCAGGCGATGCGCACGGCGATGGATGACCCGAACCTGCACTTCATGGGGCGTGTCCACATTGCTTTCGCCCTCGGCAAGGCGCTCGAAGACAAGCGCGCCTATGATGAAGCCTTCGCCCGCTACAGTGAAGGCAATGCGCTCAAGAAGCGCCAGATCCGTTACACGACCGAGCAGATGCGCGAAGAATTTGATGGCCAGAAACGCCATTGCACCGCTGAGCTTTTCGAACGCCGGCGCGGCACAGGCCATGATGACCCGGCGCCGATCTTCATCCTCGGCCTGCCGCGCGCCGGCTCAACCCTGATCGAGCAGATCCTTGCCTCGCACAGCCAGGTGGACGGGACGCTTGAGCTGCCGAACATCCTCTCGCTCGCCCACCGCCTCCGCGGGCGCAAACAGGTCACCGACCGCGAGCGCTATCCGCGTGTCCTGCACGACCTGCCAGCAGAGGAGCTGAAGAAACTCGGGGAAGACTATATCGACAACACCGCCATCCACCGGCGCGGCGCACCGTTCTTTACGGACAAGATGCCGAATAATTTCCGGCATATCGGCCTCATCCACATGATCCTGCCCAATGCGAAGATCATAGATGCGCGGCGCGAGCCGATGGCGTGCTGCTTCTCAGGCTTCAAACAGCTCTTCGCCGAAGGCCAGGAGTTCAGCTACAGCCTCGAGGATATCGGCCATTACTACCGTGGTTATGTCGACCTGATGGCCCATTGGGATGAGGTGTTGCCCGGCAAGGTCTTGCGCGTTGAGCATGAGGACGTCGTCGCAGACCTTGAAGGTCAGGTCCGCCGGATTCTCGATCATTGCGGCCTGCCCTTCGAACAGGCCTGCGTCGATTTTCACAAGACCGAGCGCGCGGTCCGAACCGCAAGCTCTGAACAGGTGCGCCAGCCCATCAATACGGGCGGCCTTGACCAGTGGCGTCACTTCGAAGCCCATCTCGGTCCGCTGAAAGATGCACTCGGCCCGCAATTGCTGGCCTGACGCTCAGGCCAGCTGCCGCGCTGCGAGACGTTTCTCGCGCAGCTCTTTCAGGGCATCGCCGAGATGGTGTTCGAAATAATGGTCACAGCCGAGACACATATTCTCGACCGTGCGACCCTTGCCATCGACTGCGCTGGACATCGCCCTGAATGCCGCCCGGTCGCCCGTCATGGCTTCCGGATCACCACGATTGATAGCCTGGATTTCCGGCAACTGTGCGACGCTGTGCAGTATATCCGCAAGCCGCTCTTCGGTGAGCTTGCCGAGCGCCGCCTTCGTCTTCAGGCAGCACGGGTAAACTGATCCATCCGGCTCAATGGCAATCTCGGATGCGGCCTCTCCAAGATGCAGGAAATTCTTCCCGCCAGACCATCGCGCGCAAAAATTGGTTTCATAGTCGGCATTCGACAACCCGTTCGACCAGGCCCGGCCGCGAGGCCAAAGCTCGCCGATCCACAGGTCTTCCTGCGCGCCGAAAAACAGGAAAGTCGGCCCGTCCGGCCTTGTCGCGCGCGCATCCGGCATTTTCAGTTTCTTCGATTTCTCCCCGCCAAGCGAAACTTCAGACACGCCGCGGGACGCCATCAAGGCCCGCATGTCTTCCATGAAACGGAATTTCTTCTCACCCGTCATGCCGACATGAAAGTCATCTATGGACGCGATGGCGATGCTCTCGACACCAAGCGCGAGGCAGGCATCGAGCCTCTCCGGCGTCAGCACGTCGCCTGTTGTCTGGATCGAAATCTTCGGCGCCTGTTCGCCCCAACGCGTCTTGATGGCGCGTAGCGTCGGGTAGAAAAGCTCCTCCCGCACGCCGTCGATCAGTAGCTCACCGCCCGCGAGGATGAGGTTGGTGCGGCCAGTCTGCCCTGTCGCCTTGTCGGTCCAGCGCATGTCATCCGGCAAATTGGACAGGATCTTTTCGTGAGCGGCCTGCCCTTCACCGACCACAGCCTTCAGGGCATCGCGCACATAGGGGCGGAAGCGATCATCATAGCAGTGTTTGCACTTGCGATGGCAGGCCCAGCTGAGGACCCAATAGATGGATTGCATGAAAATACCCTGCTGCTTGCCACACAACAGCTAGGGCGCGCTGCCGCCCGCGTCGAGGCCGGTCACACCATTGTCAGACGGATGGTCCTATTGGTGAAGACCACAGGCCGAGGCAGGCAACGGGTTGAGCACGAGCTGGATGGCCGTCGGTATCGATACGGAGCGCACCATGTAACAGCCGGTAAGCCGCATCCGGGCCCAGCGCGACGCATCCTCCTCGAAATACGGGCTGTATTCGCAGGACAGGCCATTGGCCGCATGTTCGGCGGCGTTGCCGATCCGGACCTGGACGAGCAGGTGATTATTGCCCGTCGGGACAGACACCTGCTCGACACCCTCGATCATGCCGAAATCGCACGATTGCGGTGTGTCATAGAGCCCGTCCTCATTGATGACACTCGGCCAGGCCATTGGCAGCATGTCGAGATCGAGCAGGACAACATCCCTGTCTTCCAGGTCCTCGAGGGCAGTCAGGGCTTCAAATTCCGCCTCGCCCGGCAAGTCCCCTTCAACAATCTTGATCCCTCTGGCCTGAGCCGAGGCAGATAGCGCAACGCCGGAAAGGATGAGCGGCGCCAAAAACAGTTTCCACATATTCGTCCCCTCTTCTCAAAACCTCACCTACCAATCCAAGCGCAGGATTACGGCGGTCGAATGGCGCAATCTAGCGAAGCGGGCCGCAGCGCTCTTCATACATGGCGACAGCGTCCGGCATCCACTGGCGGAAATTTTCAGCACGGGTGGCCGATGCCGGGTGGGTCGACATCCACTCAGGCGGACGCTGGCCGCCGCCGATCTGGCCCATACGTTCCCAGAGATCAGGGGCCTCGCGGGGGTCGTAACAGGCCCGCACCAGCAGTTCGAGACCGATCTTGTCCGCTTCGGTTTCATGCTCACGCGAGAAGGCCATCAACCCGCCCTGCGCCGCCATGCCCATGGCCTGCATCACCATCTGGCGCTGGCCGACATCCATATCGCCCAGCCCGACGCCGACGGCCGCAACACCAAGCTGCGCAAGCTGTCCCTGGCTCATCCGCTTGGCCCCGTGATGCGCGAGTGCATGGCCGATCTCGTGCCCCATCACGACGGCCAGCTTGTTGACGTCATCAAGGTCTGAGAGATCCACCCTGCCATCGAGATTGCCGGTAATGTCGAGGATGCCGGTATAGACAGCAACATATCCTCCCGGCAGGCAGAAGGCATTCGGCTGCTCTGACTCGATGACATTATAGGTCCAGGCAAAATCCTTTGCGACCGGCGTGAAGCTGTAGCCGGCCCTGATATAATCGTCTTCCAGCTCGATCGCGGCGGTTTGCAGGCGCGCACCGATGTCGCGAACCGTGATGACCATTTCCGCCGCATCATCAAGGCACGCGCCGGCTGACATGGTCGGGCACAGCACATTGCTACGCTCCTGCTGCAGCATCTGCTGATAGGATTGCGCCCCAAGCTTCGAGGCCTGGTCGATCGAAATCGTGTTGAACTCTGACTTGCCGGAATACGGGTTCACTTCCTGATTGGAGAAATAATAGACCACCAGGCCGGCAAGGGCGATGAGGATGATGGCGCCGCGTCCCATTTCACGTCTCCCGGTCGGCTGAGTCCTGAGCTTGCCGAAGCTAGCCGCGAATGCGAGCCGTTGGAAGCGTTGACAGGAATGCCATTCCCCGCCGAAGGTCGAAACCAGATGAGTGACACCACAGATACAGCTGAACCAGACACGGCGACGCGCGGCCCCCTGCCGGGCAAGATCATCGATGTCGTGGCCGAATGGACGCTTTACGTCTCTGCCGCGCTCATCATCATGGGCATTTCCCAGCCCTCGATCATGAAGCCGAACACGATCGGCCTGATGATCGAATACAATCTCTGGGGCGTGGTGCGGACCCTGTTCGAGTTTGACCTCGTCTTCATGGGCCTTGTCGTCATTGTCTTTTCTGGGATTTTCCCACTGACCAAGACCTTGCTCGCCGCCGTCATCTTCCGGCGCGGCGCCCCGCCCAGCCCGAAGCTCGCCTGGTGGCTCAACATCCTCGCCAAATGGTCGATGCTGGATGTATTCCTCGCGGCCATCCTGATCGGCCTGTCGCAGACCATGGCCTATGTCGGCTTCTATCCGCGCATCGGCATCTACTATTTCACCGTCGGCGTGATCCTGAATAACCTCGCAACGCTGCGCCTCTCCTTTTCGAGATGGAAACCCGTTAAGTAGCCCCAGACCCGCACCGGCAATCGTCCCTGCATCAGAGAAGCTTTTCGATGCTTTCCAATGCGGGCGAAGCCTCGGCCGGTGTTTCGGATGAGCGGCGCGACATGCCTTCGTCCTCTGCGCCAGCTTGATCCGGAGTATGCCGACGCTTGGCTGCGGCGATCATCGTTAAATGCTCAAGGTTCCGGGCCTGGAAGACCCCGGCATAACAGTACCAGATTGCGAAAAAAAGTAGCGAGCCGGCCGATAGAAGGCCGAGCAGCATGGCATCGGCGCCCACATACGCTACAAGGCTCCGGACAGATCCCGGAAAGAACTGGTTCACAAGAACCAGAAACCCGACAGGAATGGTGATGTTCGCGACCAAGCTAAGCCGCACGGCCGCCTGGGCCTGCTCAAGATTGACCTGCGCATAGCTGCGAAACACTGCAAACTCGCTATCGGGCAAAGCCTCCAGTTTCGGCATCAGCGTCTGCGCGCCCTTTGAGTTCGTCAGCCGTTTCAGCCGCTCTCTGCCTGCCCCGACACTCAATCCCGTCAGCCAGGAGCTTCGCGGACGCATACCCCTCAGGTTTGAGAAAAGCTCCGTCGCCTTGCGCCACACGGTATCGGCTGTCGGATGTAACTTGGTTTCGCTCATGACATCCTTATCTTGCAGCTAGCTTGTTCGGTGGCCAGCTTGTCTCTAACCTTGAAAGGCTCGGCTACCGCACTCAACGCGCCGCAAAGCCGATTTGATAATTGGAACCAAGATACGTAATGCCACAAGACGCACAACCGAAACTCGAAATCCGCATCGTTCCGACGACGCCGCTGCAACAGAATACCAGCCTCATCTGGTCGATCGAGAGCAAGGAAGGCGTGTTTGTCGATCCGGGCGGCGATATCGACAAGCTGATGGGCGCGGCAAAAGAGTTCGGCGTGAAGATCGTCGGCGTCTGGCTGACCCATGGCCATATGGACCATGCGGGCGCCGCCGCTGCTGTGAAAGAGCTGACCGGCTGCGAGATCATCGGCCCGCACAAGGATGATCAGTGGCTGCTCGACGAGATCGAATCCTCAGGCGCGCGCTATGGCATCACTGACGGCAAGAACGTCACGCCAGATCGCTATCTCGAAGATGGCGACGAGCTTGAGCTGGACGGCGTGAAGTTCGGCGTCGCCCACTGCCCCGGCCACACGCCCGGCCATGTCGTCATCCACAACCAGTCCGGTGCGCTGGCCTTTGTCGGCGACGTGCTGTTCCAGGGCTCTGTCGGCCGCACTGACTTTCCGCGCGGCAACCACCAGCAGCTCATCGACTCCATCACGGGCAAGCTCTGGCCGCTCGGCAATGAGATGCGCTTCGTCCCCGGCCACGGCCCGATGAGCACATTCGGCCATGAACGCCAAAGCAATCCTTTCGTCGCTGATGCGGTCACGGGCTATGCGGGCGCGGCGAAAGGCGAAGCGAATGAGATCGACCAGAAACTGGCGAAGCGCTGGAGCTAAGACCGACCTTCCGCCGATCATCCCAGCGCAAGCCGGGATCTCAGGCAACTAAATTCTCATAGTACTGTACGGAGACCCCGGCCTTCGCCGGGGAGATCGGCCGTATTCAAAGGCGAAAGAGTCTTGCCTACCCCGCAAGCGGGGGCGGAAAGGGCGAATGGCTAACCCAGCGACATGAGCTGACGCGCCTCATCTTCCACGCTACACTCTCCTGCATGGACCTCAAGACAGACCCCAAGCTCGAAGACTTTCGCGCCGATGTGCGCGCCTTCTTCGCCAATGAATTTCCCAAAGACATCCTCGCAAAGACCGCCAGAGGCGCATCGCTGACCACAGCCGAAGTCCGCAAGTCTGAAAGCGCGCTCGGCCAGAAAGGCTGGCTCGCGGCCGGTTGGCCAGCCGAGCATGATGGACCGGGCTGGGGCCTTGAGGAACAATACATCTTCGATGAAGAGCTTGAGCGCGCCGGCGTGCCGACCGTTACACCCATGGGCGTCGTCTATGTCGGCCCGATCATCTACACTTTCGGCACCGATGAGCAGAAATCCCGCTGGTTGCCGGGCATCCGCGAGGGACGCGAAGGCTGGGCGCAGGGCTATTCCGAGCCAGAGGCCGGGTCAGACCTTGCCTCTCTGCAATTCTCAGCTGTGCGGGAGGGCGACCAATACGTCCTCAACGGCACCAAGATCTGGACGTCCGCCGCCCAGCATGCCGACTGGATATTCCTTCTCGCGCGAACTGATAATTCCGGGAAGAAACAGGAAGGTATCAGCTTTATCTGCTGTGAAATGGACAAGCCGGGCGTGACCGTCCAGCCGATCATCACAATTGATGGCAAGCACGCGCTGAACCAGGTGACGTTCGACAATGTCAGGGTTCCGGTCGATTACCGGATTGGCGAGGAGGGCAAGGGCTGGACCTATAGCCAATACCTGCTCGGCCATGAACGCACCTCCTATGCGCGCATTGGCGGCAAGCGCAAACAGCTGCGCCACCTGCATGAGATCGCGTCGACTGTCCCGACCGGCGGCAATACGCGGCTGATTGATGACCCGGCTTTCGCCCGGAAACTCGCCGAGGCAAACCTGAATGTCGATGCATTGGAAATGACGGTGCTGCGCGTCCTGTCAGCCGTGAAGGATGGCGGTGCGCCCGGCAAGGAAGCCTCCATCATCAAGGTGCTCGCAACCCAATGCGCCCAACAGATCACCACGCTTTACCTCGACGCGGCGGGCCTCAATGGTGACCGGGCATTTGCCGATTCCGTCAGCCCCGATTGGCTCGCCACCGATCCGTCTGCCGCCTTTGCAGCGCCGGGCGTTTCGACCTATTTCGGCACCCGCGCCCAGTCGATCTATGGCGGCACAAACGAGATCCAGCGAAACATTATCGCCAAACGCGTTCTCGGGCTTTGAAACCGCGTCCCCTGCACGGGGGACACACGCGCCAAACGGCTATGTTAGCGCTGTAATTTCACGCCGGTTACGTCAAATTTCACAGACCTTTATAGCAAGGATTTCAAGACTCTTTGCGAGGGTCTATCCGTGGCAAATGCGTGCTTTTATCCGTTGCTGGGCAAAATCGGACGGTCCGTCTCCGGCAGTACGATGCCGATTTTTGCTATCAGCCTGATGTCGATCATGGCGCTTGTGGGCGCGACGATCGCACTCGGCATGGATTCGCGCTCAGGTAACAAGGTCCAGCAGGTCGCAGACGTGGCGGCGCTTGGCGGCGCGACAGCCTTCCTGAATTCGGACACTCCAAAAGCCGCGGACCGGCTGAAAGCCGCCGAGATCCAGGCCAAGTCGCTTGCTACCAACAATTCCGAATATGAGCTTGCTGATTTCGATATTTCTGCCGTCACTGAAGATGCCTACGGGCAACACACAAGACTGGCGATTGAACTGGAATTTGATCCGGTAAACTATTTTTCCAAGCTCCTGAAAGCCAGCGCCACAGCACCCATCCGTCGCCGCGCTGTTGCAGCCGCCACATGGGGCTTCCCGCTTTGCGTGCTGACACTGGAGGACCGCCAGGTCGGTCTTCGGATCAAGGATCAGGGCGAGCTGGCCGCCGAGAACTGCATTGTCTGGTCAAACTCCGATAACAAGAAGTCCATGCGGTTTGATGGTGGATCGGCCGAAGCGAAAGCCTTCTGCACGGTGGGCGATGCCGACCGCGACAGCCGCGCGCATGTCAAGCCCGAACCGGAAACCGGTTGTGAGCCCCTTCCAGACCCGCTTGAAGGCTTCGAACTGCCCGTGTCCGGCATCTGCGACAGCCTCAATATAGCCGTGATCCGTATCGGGTCGACCAAGATGACACCCGGGATCTATTGCGGGGGCATGAATGTAAAAGCCCGCAATATAACCCTGGATCCGGGCGTCTATTATATTCGCGATGGCGGCCTGAAAATTGATGCGAGCGGAACGGTGAAGGCCGATGGCGTTACCTTCGTATTCCAGGGCCTGATTGGACAGATCGATATTAAAGGCGATTCCGGCCTCGACATCAGGGCCCCGGCACACGGCGAGACAGCCGGCATCGCCTTTGCCGAACTGGGGGGCTTGCTGCCCTCGAACCGCAATATGCGCATCCGGGGCGACCTCAATGTTGAGGGCGTCATCTACATGCCGTCCTATGATATCGAGGTCAGCAAGGATGGCGGCGGCCACACAAAGTCGCCCTACTTGCAGATTGTCGCAAATAGTCTCCAGGTGTCGGGACAGGGCAAGCTGGCTATCGACTTCGACATGAGCCAGACAGACCTTCCCCTCGTCATTGCGCCCGAACGCGAAGCGCGACTGATCGAGTAGTGTCAGGCCGGCATCCTGAACCATCTGAAATATTTCAAAAAATTCATCGTCCAGTGCACATTTAGCGGTTTTGGACAGGAACCCTTTTTGTGGCCTCACGTTTATCGCTCACAGACAATGAAAGGGATGATCCCATGAAAATGCTTTTGAAAACGACCGCTCTCGCCGCCACTGGCCTGATGATGGCTGCTTGCACCCAATCGGGCTACACTGAGCGCAACGCCGCTGTTGGCGCTGGTGCAGGTGCAGTTGCCGGTGCTGTAATCGGTAATAACACAGGCGACGGCGACGCTGGCCGCGGCGCAGCTATTGGTGCCGTACTTGGTGGTGCCGCTGGTGCTGCAAAGGGTTGTACAGAAGCAGAAGACTGCGACACGCCCGGCGTCCGCGACCAAGCAGATGAGCGCGACAGCGACGGTGACGGCTATGCAGATGCCTATGACCGTTACCCGAATGACAGCCGCAGCTGGTAACAGCCCGGCCACCCTCTCTGCCTGAATCCCTCCCCCTCAGTTCAGGCAGTTGCGCCCCCGCTTCCACTTGTGGATGCGGGGGCGTTCATTTGTGAGGTATACAGGGTGCAGGCTTATCGGCGCTTGACGTACCGGCCCCCGATTGGAATGTTCCTGCTTCTTGATCAACGTGATCTGCACGACCTGCGGCACCAGAGGGGACTTGCCCATGAAAATCAGACCTGCCTATTTCGCCCTCGGCGTCTCACTTTGCCTGCCAGCGGCCTGTGGCGGCGTGAATGCCGACAGATCGACGGAGGCCGCCTGCGCCATGGTTGTCACCAAGGCACTGGACCTGTTGCCGCCAGACGTGCGTGTTGACGTCCAGAAGATCGAATCGGGCCGCAGTGGTTCGGCTGTGTCCTGTTCAGTGACGGGCACGAAAATGAACGTGCTGATCGATGCCACCGTAACCTGCCGTGGCAGCGCCAATGAATTGTCTTCGTGCACCACGATTGACGCCATTCACGATCTCAAGGGCCAGACACTTTACGAAAAATAAGCCTGCCAGGAAGCCCGACCGCGAGCGCCGCAAAAATAAAGTGCCTGTTTGAACGCAGTTTTGCACATTGGCGACCTTGCCCCCACCCTCGACTCCCCGCTATAGCGCACCCGTTTGACCAGCGGTCATCAGTAGCGAGGAAAATGCGATGCCAAAACGCACCGATATCAAGTCCATCCTCGTCATTGGTGCTGGCCCGATTATAATCGGCCAGGCCTGCGAGTTTGATTACTCTGGCGTGCAGGCCATCAAGGCCCTGAAATCGGAAGGCTACCGGGTCATCCTGGTGAACTCCAATCCAGCCACGATCATGACCGACCCGGACATGGCCGACGCGACCTATATCGAGCCGATCACACCGGATTTCGTCGAGAAGATCATCCAGGCCGAAAAGCCGGATGCCCTGTTGCCCACCATGGGCGGCCAGACCGCGCTGAACTGCGCCCTCGACCTCTACAAGGCCGGCACCCTCGACAAATACGGCGTCGAGCTCATCGGGGCACGCGCCGACGCCATCGAGATGGCCGAGGACCGCAAGCTGTTCCGCGAGGCGATGGACCGGATCGGCCTGGAAAACCCTAAAGCCGCGATCATAGCTGCGCCCGAAATCCGCAATGAAGCCGGCAAGGTCACCGGCTATGACCGGATCGGCGGCCTGCAGCGCGCCATGGAAGTCCTCGAAGAAGTTGGTCTGCCCGCCATCATCCGCCCCGCTTTCACGCTTGGCGGCACGGGCGGCGGTGTTGCCTACAATGTCGAGGAATATGAAGAGATTGTCCGCTCCGGCCTTGCCGCCTCACCGGTCGGCCAGGTCCTGATCGATGAAAGCCTGCTCGGCTGGAAAGAATTCGAGATGGAGGTCGTGCGTGATACCGCCGACAATTGCATCATCATCTGCGCCATCGAAAATATCGACCCGATGGGCGTGCATACCGGCGACTCGATCACCGTCGCGCCAGCGCTGACGCTGAGCGACAAGGAATACCAGATCATGCGCAACGCCTCGATTGCGGTGCTGCGCGAGATCGGCGTTGAGACAGGTGGGTCGAACGTACAGTTCGCCGTTGACCCGAAGACAGGCCGCCTCGTCGTCATCGAGATGAATCCGCGCGTTTCGCGTTCGTCTGCGCTGGCCTCCAAGGCGACGGGTTTCCCGATTGCCAAGATTGCCGCCAAGCTGGCGGTTGGCTATACGCTCGATGAGCTGACCAACGACATTACCGGCGTCACACCCGCCTCGTTCGAACCGACCATCGATTATGTCGTCACCAAGATCCCGCGCTTTGCCTTCGAGAAGTATAAGGGCGCCGAACCCCTGCTGACCACGGCAATGAAATCCGTCGGCGAAGCCATGGCCATCGGCCGTAATTTCCAGGAAAGCCTGCAGAAAGCCCTCTGCTCGCTCGAGACCGGCCTCACCGGCCTCAACGAGACCGAGGAAACCGATGCCGACGCGCTGCATTCGGCCCTCGCCCGCCCGACACCTGACCGCCTGCGCCACGTTGCCCAGGCCTTCCGCCAGGGCTTCAGCGTGGAAGACGTCTACGCGATCACGTCCATCGACCACTGGTTCCTGCGCCAGATCGCAGCCATTGTCGAAACCGAAGCCGATATCCGCCGCGACGGCCTGCCGGAAAATCGCCACGACCTGACAACCCTCAAGGGCCGTGGTTTTTCCGACGCGCGCCTCGCAGAGCTTACCGGCAGGTCAGAGGCCGATGTCCGCGCGTTCCGCCATGGTCACGGCGTGCGCCCGGTCTACAAACGGATCGATACCTGTGCTGCAGAGTTCGCCGCAAGGACGCCGTACCTTTACTCGACCTATGAGCATCCGCCTTTCGGCAAGACCGAAGGTGATGACGAGGCCGGCGTTTCGACCCGCAAGAAAGCCATCATCCTTGGCGGCGGTCCAAATCGTATCGGCCAGGGCATCGAGTTCGACTATTGCTGCTGCCATGCCGCCTTCGCGATGGAAGAGGTCGGCATCGAATCGATCATGGTGAACTGCAACCCCGAAACCGTGTCGACCGACTACGACACGTCTGACCGGCTGTATTTCGAACCGCTGACCGAGGAACATGTCAGCGAAATCATCGCAAAAGAGCAAAGCGCAGGCGAGCTTGCCGGTGTTATCGTGCAGTTTGGCGGCCAGACGCCGCTGAAGCTCGCAACGCCGCTTCACAATGCCGGTGTCCCGATCCTTGGCACCAGCCCGGTCTCCATTGACCTTGCCGAAGACCGCCAGCAATTTGCAGCCCTGCTCGACCAGCTCGGCATCCAGCAAGCCCCCTCGGCAACGGCGCGTTCAGAAGAAGAAGCGCTCGAAAAGGCCCGCCAGCTCGGCTATCCGATCATGCTGCGCCCAAGCTTCGTGCTGGGTGGCCGCGCCATGGAAATCTGCCGCGACGATGCAGACATCAAATCCTTTGCCAAGGAAGCGATGAAGGTTTCCGGTGACCAGTCCCTCTTCCTCGACCGCTACCTCTCCGACGCCATCGAAGTCGACATCGACGCGCTTTGCGACGGGACGAACGTACATGTGGCTGGCGTGATGGAGCATATTGAGGAAGCTGGCGTGCATTCGGGCGACAGCGCCTGCGCCCTGCCCCCCTACACATTGTCACCTGCCATGACCGGCCGCCTGTCCGAACAGGCCATCGCGCTTGCGCGGGCCCTGAAGGTGCGCGGCCTGATCAATATCCAGTTCGCGGTCAAGGGCGAGGAAATATACGTTCTCGAAGCCAACCCGCGGGCGTCACGGACAGTCCCGTTCGTCGCCAAGGCCGTTGGTGCGCCGATTGCCCGGATTGCCGCCAAGGTCATGGCCGGCGCCAGCCTCACCGATTTCGACCTCTCCATGGCGAAGCCGAGGCGCGTTGCCGTGAAAGAGGCCGTCTTCCCGTTCGCCCGCTTTGCCGGTGTTGACCCTGTGCTTGGCCCTGAAATGCGCTCGACCGGAGAGGTTATGGGCTGGGACGATGATTTCGGCGCGGCCTTTCTGAAATCCCAGATCGCAGTAGACGTGCACCTGCCTATGTCGGGAAGCGTGTTCATATCGGTCAAGGATGGCGACAAACCTGCAGTCATCGAGCCGGTACGCGAGCTCATCGAAATGGGCTTTGAAATCACGGCGACCAGCGGCACGGCGTCTTTCCTTGAAGCGAACGGACTAACGGTTACCCGCATCAACAAGGTGATCGAAGGCCAGCCTCATATTGTTGATCGAATGATCAATGGCGGCATCCAGCTCGTCTTCAACACCACTGAAGGCGCCCAGTCCCTCAAGGACTCCGCTTCAATCCGCAAGACGGCCCTGACCCGCAGGATTCCGTATTTCACCACGCTGTCGGCTTCACGTGCCTCGGTTCAGGCCATCCGGACGCTCCACGAGCGGCCATTGACGGTCCGGCCCTTGCAGAAAGCCTGACAAGACACCACTTGACGCAACGCGCGTTTGAACAGACGCTGAAACGTTTACAACGACGGTTACCCAGAACATGCAAAGAACACCTATGACCGCCGAAGGGCACGCCGCCCTCGACGCCGAACTGAAGCATTTGAAGTCGGTTGAGCGCCCCGCAATCATCGCGGCGATCTCCGAAGCCCGTGAGCATGGCGATCTCTCAGAGAACGCCGAGTACCATGCTGCCAAGGAGAAGCAGAGCTTTATCGAAGGCCGCGTGGCCGATCTCGAGGACAAGCTCGCGCGTGCCGAAGTCATCGACGTGACCAAGCTGAAAGGCGACAAGATCGTCTTCGGCGCAACCGTGACGCTGATCGATGCCGACACCGAGAAAGAAGCGACCTATCGCATCGTCGGCGAAGACGAAGCCGATATCGCCAAGGGCAAGGTGTCCATCACGTCACCGATTGCACGCGCCCTGATCGGCAAGACGGTGGGCGACGAGGCTGAAGTTGCTGCGCCCGGTGGCCCCCGCGTCTATGAAATTTCGAACGTCGAATTCAAGTAAGACGCCCATTTACCGACCTCTGACGCCGGGCCTTCGCAGGCCCGGCGCTTTCCATTGACAGCCGCACTGACACGTCCTGCGTGCAAGATACCGCAAAAGCTGGCAGTCTCTGGTTGAACCCGAATCGCGAGGTGCCCGGACAGGCCATGAACGCGTCGCAACTCAAAAAACCAATTGCCCCGCAAGTCGGGCCATCCGTCTGGGCTGTTTCTGACGGCCGCGCAGGCAATGCCGCGCAGGT
Source organism: uncultured Hyphomonas sp. (assembly GCA_964556825.1). Lineage (GTDB taxonomy): Bacteria > Pseudomonadota > Alphaproteobacteria > Caulobacterales > Hyphomonadaceae > Henriciella. The sequence goes on from CAZKXJ010000001.1 coordinate 424,138, forward strand.
CCGATCGATCGTGCAGGCACTTGGCTCAACATCCCGCTGGATGAAAATCGCGCATATTCAGGGGGACGCCCATCGCGGTGCCCCCGTCACCCTCACTCCGCGTGCGCCATGGACCTGGTTGCCAGGCACGCGCTGGCCGATGGAACTCCTGGCGCTTCCACCTGAACAGCGCAGCCTGTTCGAAGCGCCCTTCCCGGATGTCTGGATTGCCGCAGGCCGGCGCAGCGCGCCCTATACAGCAGCCATTCGAAAGCTGTCCGGCGGCAAGACACTGGCCGTACAGATCCTTGATCCGAAGTCCGAGCGCGGCGATTTCGACCTGATCATCGTGCCCGAGCATGATGATGTGGAAGGCCCCAACATTATCCGCACGGTGGGCGCCCCATCCTATTTCGCGCCTGATGACATCGAAGATGCCGGCCAGGCCTTCGCCGACCTAGCCGATGAGCGTGGCAAGTCCTGCGTTGTGATACTCGGCGGCGACTCCAAGGCGCATAAGTTTACTGACGCCGTGGCCGACCGGCTGGCCTCGGATTTCGAGCGCCTGTCCGCACAAGGCTGGCGCCTGCGCATGACAACATCCCGGCGCACGCCTGTCTCGGCAGTCGTGAAGATGCGTGCCCTGGCTGACCGGATCGGCGCACATTTCTGGGCTGGCGCGGAAGACGGACCGAACCCCTATCTCGCCTGGCTCATCTATTCCGATGCCGCAATCGTCACCGAAGACAGCGCCAACATGCTGTCTGACGCGGCCTGGCATGGCCTTCCGGTGCACATCGCCCGGCTCGACGGATCGTCTCCCAAATTTGACCGGCTGCATCAGAGCCTGATCAATCGGGGCTGTGCGCGATGGTTCGAAGGCACGCTTGACCAGTGGAGCTATGAACCCCTGCGGGAAGCGGACCGCGTGGCTGACGAGATCGTCAGGCGGCTGCTCGCCCGCCACCCTCAACCGGCGCTCAAATCACTGGATGGCGGAGACAAGGTTGTCATGCCGGACTGGATGCAATGAAACGGAATAACATATCCAAACTATTGTTTTTACAGTGATTTATTGACAATTAACCCCGGCGAGCACATCTGACAGTTCATGGGCCACGCGCATTCCCACTCCCATGGCCATGACGGCCACGACCATCATCATGGCATAAGCAGCGCCAGTGATGGCGGTAAACGCGTCGCCATCGCCGCCCTCCTGACCTTCGCCTTCATGGCAGCGGAAATTGCTGGCGGCATCATTTCCGGGTCACTGGCCCTCTTGGCGGATGCGGCCCACATGCTGACCGATGCCGGTTCGCTTGGCCTCGCCTGGTTCGGCTTCCGCCTTGCCGCGCGCCCGGCCGATGACAAGCGCAGCTTCGGGTTCGCCCGCTTCAAGGTGCTTGCGGCTTTCGTGAACGGGCTCGCCCTGATCGCGCTGGCCATCTGGATCGTATGGGAGGCGGCCCATCGCCTGCTTGAGCCTCAACCGATCCTCGGCGGTATCCTGCTCGGCGTCGCTGTCGCGGGCCTGGTCGTCAACATCATCGCCTTTTTCATCCTGCATGGCGGTGACCAGGAAGACCTCAACATGCGCGGCGCTCTCTGGCATGTCGCAGGTGACCTGCTGGGCTCGGTCGCAGCCATCATTGCCGCCATCCTCATCCTGACAACCGGATGGACGCCGATTGACCCGATCCTGTCTGTGCTCGTCGCGCTGATCATTGCGGTTGGCGGCGTGCGGTTGACGCGCGAAACGGCGCATATCCTGATCGAAGGGGTGCCGTCCGGTCTCGAAACCGCCGACATCAAGGCAGACCTCGAAGCGCATATTGAGGATGCCGAACAGGTCTCGCACATACACGCCTGGGCACTGACGGAGCAGAAGCCGCTTGTCACACTCGAAGTCGTGGCGAAGGACGGGGCCTGCCTCGACACGCTGAGGAAAGCGGTGAAAGCCCGCCTCGAAGAGAAATTCCGCGTCAGCCACGCCACCGTCGAAGTGAGCAAGTCTGTGGGTTAAGCATCGCTACACCTCATGGTGAGCAGGCCGGGGCTTTATTCACCGGCAGAGAATCCCCATACCTAGGGACCAGAAAAGAATAAGACTGGAGCCTAGGGCGATGAGTGAGACAATCCATTCCGAAATCCTGATCATCGGGTCCGGCCCGGCAGGCTGGACAGCCGCGATCTATGGTGCGCGCGCCATGCGCGACACGCGCGTCGTTGCCGGGCTTCAGCCAGGCGGCCAGCTGACCATCACCACAGAGGTCGAGAACTATCCAGGCTTCGCCGAGATTCAGGGCCCCGAGCTCATGGAGAAGATGCGCGAGCATGCCGAGAAGATGGGCACGCATGTCTCTGAAGATCATATCGCTGAAGTCGACTTCGAAAGCCGCCCGTTCCGCGCGATCGGCGAAAGCGGCGTGACATATACCGCAGATGCCATCGTGATCTGCACCGGCGCCCAGGCCAAATGGCTTGGCCTGCCCAGCGAGCAGAAATTCCAGGGGTTCGGCGTATCGGCATGCGCAACCTGTGACGGCTTCTTCTACCGTGAAAAGGAAGTGCTGGTGATTGGCGGCGGCAATACGGCAGTCGAGGAAGCCCTGTTCCTGACCAACTTTGCCTCCAAGGTCACCGTTGTGCACCGCCGCGACAGCTTCCGCGCGGAAAAAATCCTGCAGGACCGCCTTTTCAAGCATCCCAAGGTCGAGATCCTCTGGGACACCGTCCTTGAAGAAGTTGTCGGCGGTGAAAACCCGCTCGGCGTGACCGGCGCGACCCTCAAGAACATCAAGACCGGCGAGACATTCCACCGCGACGCGCACGGCGTGTTCATCGCGATTGGCCATGCGCCGTCAACAGAGCTGTTCAAGGGCAAGATCGACATGAAGGCCAATGGCTACCTGATCACGGAACCCGGCACGACGAAGACAAACATTCCCGGCGTCTATGCCGCGGGCGATGTCACAGACGAAACCTATCGCCAGGCTGTCACGGCTGCAGGCATGGGCTGCATGGCTGCGCTTGAAGCCGAACACTGGCTGGAAGAGCGGACCGCGATCGAGAATGCAGTCGCCGCTGAATAAAGCGCGCATCTGCGCTGGACGGGGAACAATGTCTCGATAAACTATCGGTCATGATCCGGTCCCTTTTCGCTATCGCTATCCTGGCAGCAATGCCCCTGTCTGGCGCTGCCGCTCAATCTGAAGAATTGAGCGCGGCGGTCGATTCCTACCTGCAGGAGGATTACAGCCGGATCGACGTGATTGCAGAGCATGCCGATAATGGTGTGCCTGAGGCGATTGCCATTCTCGGCCAGGCCTATCTCTATGGGTATGGCGTCACGACAGACAAGGCGCTCGGCGTCGCCCTGCTTGAACAGGCCGCCAGCCTTGGCGAGCGCTCATCCGCTGTCCAGCTCGGCCGTGTCTATGAGTTCGGGACCGCGAGAATAAAGGCTGATGCGCCAACGGCCGCCGGCTGGTACGTGAAGGCAGCCAAGGCGGGCGACACCGCCTCTGCGCCCGCCGCCCTCCAGCGCCTGCCAGCCGATATCGTGATCGAAGCTGGCGGCGCCGCATGGGCCAATATCGACAGCGAAGCTGAGCCTGCAGCGATACCAGCCGCAGCACTGACGCCGCCAGCATCCCCACTTGCGGATGCGACGCGGACCGTCTTCAGCGAACCGGAAGCCGCCTCGGAAACGCCAGCCAAGCCGCGCATCGGCACGGCTGCAACGGTCGACTCCCGCGCCCAGAGACCAGCCCAGTCGCAGGCCCAGTCACCTGCAAGCGCAATTCTTGGCACCGATTCAGCCCCGCCCTCCATCATCATGAAGGACCAGACCAGCTTTCCGGTCTTTGCCGACACCAGGCTCAGCCGCGTGGCCGATGCGGCAGCAAGCTGCTTCGTCGTGCTGAAGCCCGAGATCGAGCGCCAGCGTCTCGCCCTCGACAGCCTGATGAAGCTGGACGGTTTCGGAAATACGCAGACAGACCAGCCGCGCTATGAAGAACTCGCCGAGAGTGACAATCGCCTGAAATCCATGATAGCCGCCCTGAAAGCCAGCGAAGAAGTGCTCGCGGATGCGCGCCGCAATGGGGGGCTCACGCCCGAAGCTGTCCGCCTTGCCCTGTTGCCTCACAGCGATGCCCTGCAATCACGCCCGAACACCGGGCCGACGGCAACCTTCTGCGGCCAGCGGCTTGTGTCCCTGATCGGTGAAAGTGCGGGCTGGACCAGTCAGTAAGTCGGGGCCGCGCGGCCTGCAGGCAGCGTTAGAGAAGCGACTGGGCCATCCGTTCGATCTCGCGGTTTGAATGGGTTCCCACAAATGCCAGGAAGGTGTTCGCCCGCGCCTGCATCGCCTTGGCCAGCGCACCATTTGCCTCGCCCGTAATCGCGCGCTCAAGCAGGATCTCGACATTATCGCCATACTTGCGGGCGTTCAGCGCCGCAAGCGCGCGGGCATACTGCCAGTGAACCGACGGATCGACCGGATAGGTCTGTATCGCCGCGGCATAGTGCTCACGCGCATTGTCCATACTGGCGCCCATGATCGCCGAGCCGATACTGCCGCCCCTGCGCACGACCTCGACATTCCAGACGGCCATGAAACCATGCGCATAGCTATTGGTCGGATCATCTTCGAGAACTGACTTCACGAGATCAACAGCATCTGACCCATAGCCGGAATCCATCGCTTCACGCGTACTCATATTGCGTGTTTTCATCGACAGCGTAATTGCCAGCTGGAGACGCCCTTCGATGTGTCGCGGCTCGGCGGCAAGTGCGGCGCGTGCCAGCTTTTCGGCCTCATCAAGCTGCTGCGCCGTCGTTGTCCCCCTGACCATGCCGTCCGCAAGAATGCAGCGCGCCGCCTTTGCAAGATTATCGGCCCCGCCACTGGCCTCGGCCTTCCGTGCGGCCTCCATGAATTGCCCGGCGAGGAATGCCTCATCAGCCGTATCCGCCCCTGCTGGCAGACAGGTGGCAAGCCCCATGATCAACAAGGCAATGACGCGTCTCATATATGCGAGCATAGCTCGAACAGCTGGCACGCCAAATCTGATTTTCAAATTTGTTGCCGGACTCCCTCCTGCGGCCTAGGTTCGCCCACAACTGACATAAGGAAGGGCAAGGCAATGGCGGACGGTCTCATCGGAGGATTTGTCGAGGACCGCTTCGCGGCGGTGCGTGCGCAATTCGAGAAAAACCTGGAAGACGGCACCGATATCGGTGCGTCCTTCTGCGTCACCCAGAATGGCGAGACCGTGGTTGATCTCTGGGGCGGCTATGCTGACGAGGCCCGCACCCGCCTCTGGGAGGAAGACACGATCGTCAATGTCTACTCTACGACGAAGACGATCACCGCCCTCATTGCCCTCTACCTCGCAGACCAGGGCAAGATCGACTTCGATGCGCCGGTCGCCGATTACTGGCCCGAATTTTCCGCCAATGGCAAAGGCCAGATCAAGGTCAGCCACCTGATGAGCCATTCAGCCGGCCTGTCAGGCTGGACCGCGCCCATGGAACCGGCCGATCTTTATGACTGGGAGAAGTGTACCCGCCTTCTCGCAGAGCAGGCCCCGCTCTGGGAGCCAGGCACCGCCTGCGGCTATCACGCCGTCACGCAGGGCTACCTCGTCGGTGAAGTCATCCGCCGGGCCGGTGGCCGCACAGTCGGCACGATTTTCCGGGAAGATTTCGCAGAACCGCTTGGTATCGACTTCCACATCGGCCTTCCAGCCTCTGAGGATCACCGCGTCGCAGACCTGAAACCGCCCGTAGGCGGCGGTCTTGTCAGTGGCAAGCAGACCGACATCCAGAAAGCAACATTCAACAATCCCGGCATCGACGTCATGGAGACGCGCACCCGCGCATGGCGTGCCGCTGAAATACCCGCGGCCGGGGGCACGGGGAACGCCCGCGCCGTTGCCACCGTGCAGGCCATACTGGCGAATGGCGGTGTCGCAGGCGGCAAGCGCTTCCTCTCGGAGGCAGGCTGTCGCAAGGCGCTCGAATTCCAGATCGGGGGCACCGACCTCGTCCTGGGGATACCTGTGCGCTACGGCATGGGATTTGGCCTGCAGGGCGAGATGTCACCCGCCCTGAACGAGGATTCGATGTATTGGGGCGGCTATGGCGGGTCCGTCATCCTGATCGACATGGCGGCACGGACAACGATTTGTTATGTGATGAACCGTATGGAAGGCACCACAACAGGTGACATGCGCGCGATCACACTTGCCGCAGCGACCTGGCAGGCGCTTGCAACCACTTAAAGGGCAGCATGGACAATTTTGACGCTGATCTGGTCGTCATCGGCGCAGGTGTTATCGGGCTCGCCGTGGCGCGCGCTGCCGCGCTCAAGGGGCGTGATGTCATCGTCGTCGAGAGCGAGGATGCGATCGCGGTGCACACATCCTCGCGCAATTCGGAAGTCATCCATGCGGGCCTCTACTATCCGACGGGCTCCAACAAGGCCAGGTTCTGCGTTACCGGCAGGCGGCAGCTTTACGCCTATCTCGACGCGCACGGTATCGCTTACAATAATTGCGGCAAGCTGGTGGTCGCCCATGAGGATGAAGAGGCCGGACTCGGCGACATCCTCGCCCGTGCCCGCGCCAATGATGTCGAGGAGCTGCGCCTGATAAGCGGCGACGAGGCCCGCGCCATCGAACCGGCGCTCCACCCGGGCCTGACCGCCGCCATCCATTCGCCAGTGTCCGGCATATTTGACAGCCACGGCTATTTCCTCGCCTTGCAGGGCGAGCTTGAGGACAAGGGCGGCATGATCGCCTTCGGTACTCCCGTCAAAGCTGGCCGGCTGACGGCTGAAGGCGTCGAACTCGATTGTGGGGGCGCCGCCCCGACCCGGATCAATGCGCGCACCGTCATCAATGCCGCCGGTCACAATTCCATTGACCTTGCCCGCCGTATCGACGGCCCGCACCAGCACACGCTGCCGGAGCCACGCTATGTGAAGGGCAGCTATTTCAGCGTGCTCGGCAAGACACCCTTCTCGCGCCTCATCTACCCGATGCCAGGCCGCGCCAGCCTTGGCCTGCACCTGACCGTAGACCTTGCCGGACGCGGCAAGCTTGGCCCTGATGCCGAATGGCTGCCGGAAGAGGCGCGCCCGCCTTTCGACTATCGTGTTGACCCGTCACGCGCCGAACATTTCTACGCCTCGGCCCGCAGGTACTGGCCCGGACTGAAAGACGGCGCGCTGACACCCGACTATGCAGGCGTACGCCCGAAAATCGTCGGCAAGGGCGAACCGTCCGGCGATTTCATGTTCGACGTGGTCGATAGCCGTCTCGTCAATCTCATCGGGATCGAGAGCCCGGGGCTCACTTCCTCCCTCGCAATTGCAGATCACGTCACGTCATTGCTGGACTAGGTGGTTGCAGAGCCGGGTCTCAATGTGTATTCAGCGCGCTCGCCGTCTCGATGCGGACACTGTCCGCACGACCGTTTCGGCTGGATGGTTCGGTAGCTCAGCTGGTTAGAGCGCACGACTCATAATCGTGAGGTCGGGAGTTCAAGTCTCCCCCGAACCACCATTCCAGCGCGCAGTCGGATAATCGCGCCCCTTCTCACACTCAGGCCTGTTTCGAGAGCTCAGCTTTCTTGATCTTCTTGGCGAGGGACCATTTGTGGACCTCTGTCGGGCCGTCATAGATGCGGAATGCCCGGACTTCGCGGAACAGCTGCTCGACGATTGAATCGCGGCTGACACCAAGGCCGCCCATCACCTGCACGCAGCGGTCCGCAACCCGGAACAGGGCTTCGGACACCGCTACCTTGGCCATTGAGCTTTCGACATTGCCATTCTCGCCGCTATCGAGCGCATCGGCGCACCAGTCGATCATCAGCTCGGCCTGTTGCAGGTCGATCTTGTTCTCCGCCAGCATGAAACCGACGCCTTCATGGTCGACCAGCAGCTTGCCGAAGGCTTGGCGCTTACAGGCATATTCAATCGCAATTTCCTGCGCCCGTGTCGCAACGCCGTGCCAGCGCATGCAGTGCGAGAGGCGCGCCGGGGCGAGCCGGATCTGCGCATAGCGGAAACCCTCACCCGGATTGCCGAGCATCTGGTCAGCCGGAACCCGCAGGTTCTCGATGCTGACTTCGGCATGTCCGCCCGGCATCGAGCTGTCGATCGTATCAAGCAGGCGATCAATCTTCACAGCCGGGTCCGGCAGATCGACAAGGAACATCGACGCCCCCTCTTCAGACTTCGCCATGATGATGCCGACCGAAGCCCCCTTGGCCCCCGTGATGAATGTCTTGCGGCCATTGATGACCCAGTGATTGCCATCCTGCACGCAGGTGGTCTGCATCATTGACGGGTCAGACCCGGCACCGCCCTCACCGGCCGGCTCGGTCATGAAGAAGGCTGAGCGGGCTTCACCGGAAATCAGCGGCTTCAGGAAGCGCTCGTGCTGGTCCGCTGATGCCACCTTGCCCAGCAGGTACATATTGCCTTCGTCCGGCGCACCCGTATTGCACGCCACAGGGCCGAGCGGTGAAAGACCGGTCTTCTGAAGAACATGTGCAGTCCCACGCTGTGACAGGTGGCCACCATCGGGAAGGATGTGCGGCGTCATCACACCGGCGGCTCGCGCCTTGTCGCGGAGTTCGGTAACGAGGCTGTCGGAAGGACCGTGGTCTTCCAGGCGAGGGTCTCTCTCATAGCCGGCGACCACATCGCGAATAAAAGCTTCTACGCGGGCGCCAATTTCCTCGGCTTTTGACCTGTCCTGATACGTCAATTCCTGTCTCCTCAGTTTGTGAGCATCTGTGTGGCGATTTCTACACGGATCGCAAGGTCTGCCTAAGTGACAGAGCGTATGATCGGGCAACATATCGTGGCGGCATACAGTCACAGCTGGCGCTTCGAAGGGCTGGCAGGTGATATCAGGCATCAGGCGCGACTTTTGGAACAACTCGCCCATTGGTTGCAAACTGAGGATTTCCACGTCTTTTCTGGTGAATTCATTTGGCAATGAGGGTACGAATCCCCTATATTCTCAAACATAGTAGAGTATCCGAGTAGAGTGTTTAAGGGAGACCTTTTTGGTCTCCCTTTTTCTTTGCAAGCTGCAGTAGATACAGCAGGGACGCCTGAGCAGTCCGAAAATTGCATTTTCGCAATGTTGGTCTTAGGTCTGGAATACTCAAACAAAGAGAGCCATTGCCCTGCCCGATTCTGTGATTCTGACCGCCGGTTCCGGCGAAAAAATCCCCCCGCGAGAATACTGGTGCCGCCTGAATGGCGTAAGGCTGCGCGCCCATGTCTGGCATGACGATGCGCCCGGCATGCCGATGCTCTTCCTGAACGGTATTGGCACCAGCCTTGAAGTCGCTGACCCGTTCGCACGCCAGTTTCCCGACCGCCGGATCATCGCGCTCGAAATGCCGGGCTGTGGCCTGACGGACGCCACGGATGTTCCGCTGCCGCCGACCCTGTTGTCGCGTATCACGGTCGAAGCTGCCGCCCAGCTTGGTGCACACAGATTTGACCTGGTCGGGCTGTCGCTTGGCGGGGCGCTGGCCCAGCAGATTGCGCTGCAATACCGCGACCGGGTAAACCGGCTGGTACTGGCGGCGACCTGTTCGGGCCTCACGATGATCCCGCATGACTGGAGCGAAACCTCGCTGCTGCGGGCAATGAACCCCTTCGCTGCTGTCCTGGATGACCTGCTCAGCGATATGGCCGGCCCGCATTTCAAGTCACTCGTCTGGCCCGACCTGACTTCCCTCGCCAGTCAGTTTGCGTCCTTTGCAGGCTGGACCAGCTTTCCGTTCCTGCCCCTGATCAGTGCCCCGACGCTTGTCATGGCCGGCACGCGCGACCGCATCGTGCCACCCTCCAATGCGCTGCAGCTATCAGCCTTCATTCCGCAGGCCGAACACCACATCCTGCCGGATGCCGGCCACGTCTTCCTGTTCACGGAGCCGGAACGTTCGGCCAGCCGCATCCAGCGCTTCTTCGACCAGTAAGCCGCCGCCACAAAGAAAAGAGGCGCCCTCTTGCAAAGGCGCCTCTCTCAATGTCTTGCGTGACCTTGAAGGATCAGACGATTTCCTTCCGGCTCGTCACGATCTTGTTGACGAGACCATAGGAGACCGCTTCTTCAGCGCTCATCCAGTGGTCACGGTCCGTATCTGACTTGATCTTCTCCAGCGTCTGGCCTGTCGCCGATGCAAAGATCTTGTTCAGGCGCTCACGCATCCGCACGATCTCACGGACCTGGATGTCGATATCTGAGGCCTGGCCGCCAAATCCGCCGCGTGGTTCATGCAGCAGGAAGCGGGTGTTAGGCAGCGAATACCGGTTTTCCTTCTTCGCCGCCGCATAGATCAGGGCGCCTGCAGACGCGACCCAGCCGGACCCGAGAACCTTGACCGGTGCATCGACGAACTTGATCATGTCATGGATCATGTCGCCGGATTCCACATGGCCGCCGGGTGACGAGATCACAAGCAGGATCGGTTTGTCACTTTCAGAGCCGAGCGCGAGAAGGCGCTCGCAAACGCGACGCGCCAGCTTGTCGTCTACACCGCCAGTCAGCAGGATGGTGCGAGCATTGAAAAGCGCTTCTTCGAGGAAGGCATTCGGCTCCGCCATCGGCTTGCTCTCTTGTTCATCGTCGAGATGATGCATGGTCACTCCGTGAATACGTTTCAGGGCCATAGGTGAGGGGCGCCAGCGTCCCGGTCAAGCACCCTTCTGCCCTATTCTGGCGTATGCGTTACCGAGATGCCCAATTCCTCCACAATTTGTGCAGGCGGGGCATCGCTGCTGAACGAGTCGGCGGTGACAGGCCCGGCCGGTTCGACACGAATATCAAGGCTGCCGCCCGGTGTCTGGTAATAAGCCGCAACCGCTTCCAGCCATTCGGCGGCAGGCGGCATTTCCTGTGCTGCCGCACTTTTGCCAGACCGGATCATCGTAGCGATGAAGTTGCGCATCTGCGGCGCATCCATATTGCCGATCATCGCGCCCCACCCTTCTTCGGGGTAAAGCTTGCCGATGTCGCTCGCATAGCCAAACAGCTTGTCATAGCCGCCCGTATCGCTCTCGAAGAGGCGGACACGCCGCAGCGCAAGGCTGTCTTCAAACAGGCGCTCCATTTCCTCATTTATATTGTCAGCTTCAAGCGCCGCCTGGATGCCGGCATAATCGGGCAGGTTTCCTTCGACCTCTGCAAGGCCATTGCCGAAGCCTTCCGACGTCGAGGTCACGGACATCCCTGCCTCGCCGCTGCTCGCAGCCCAGGTCCACTTGCCGGTAAAGTCGAACGGAATATCGGCGAGACCGTGCTCGTCGAGCTTGTCGACGGCCTGACGGAAATTGGCGATGAAAGCTTCGCTTTCCGCGTCGGTGGCATCTGTCGGCATGAAGTCGATGATGAACCCGCCCAGCGCCTCAACGCCGACACCTGCATCTTCCAGCGTGACCGACATATCCGTCGGGAACAACCAGGCAAAATCCTCAGCATCCACGAAGACGCGACCAACCTCGAAGACATCGTTGTCATTCAGCTGCATGCGATAATCGCGGGCCGTCCATGTGCCGAGGCTGAGCAGGTCACGCTCCTCCATCATCGGGAATTCGCCCATCGCCAGGAAACCGGCAAGCTTGTCGAGTTTTATGCCCTCAGAAGACATGAAAGCGGTGGTCTCGAACTGGTCGTAGCCGAACCCTTCTTCAAAGCCGGCTTCAGCCATCTCCGGTTCGATTTCCGTCATCTCCATCGACTGGCCCTGCTGCGCATCCACCACGACAGTCCGGTCCACGTCGAACCCGCTGACACCTTCATAGCCGTAGAATGCCCATTTGATGTCGACGGTGGTCGTCATGCCCGGAGACTGGGTCATCTCCATCTTCACATCAGTGTCGTACCAGGCGGACTCCTCGATCTCGAGCGACCGGACAACCGCAATGACATGCTGGGCGAGACGGATCCCGTCGAGAGCCATGGCCATCTGGGCCTGTTCCTCTTCGTCGGCCCCTTCTACATCAGCGCCAAGATCAGCAAAGAACGTGTCCGACACCGGGCTAAGCTCGAAAGGCCGCAGCGTCAGATTGCTGATGACCATTTCAGCCGTATTGGATTCAAACATCCCGATATCGAAATCGATATCCATGTCGGAATCCGCTTCAATGCTGTCGAGGAAGGAATCGAACAGCGCCTCCATCGCGCCGGCAACGCCGAAATAGCTCAGATTGCGCGCTTCCAGCCGGCTGAGGGCCGGCCCCGTTTCCGACAGCCTCTCGCCGTTCAGGCGGGCGGCGATGAAATCTGTATCAAGGCCCCAGACCTCGGCTTCCTCAGCCAGCATGCCAAACTCCGGCTCGCTGGCGATGGTGACCCTGAGACCCGAAAACACAGTCGCCCCGCTGGCCTCATCAAAGGATTTCTCGTCCCAGCTGACCGAAACAAGATCCGGCAGGGCGGCATTGACCTGGTCTAGATTGGCTTCGACACCGCCGTCGAGGCTGAAGTCTTCGCCCGCAAGGCCGCGCAGGTCGGCAATTGAGGCCTCCCAGTCCGCTGCGGCTTCACTGGTTGCCGTCGGCTTGTCGCCCAGCGCTTTTTCAGGCGTTGCCGGACCATCCCGGTCGCCACATGCGCTTAGCGATCCGGCCAGCACAAGCGCACTCATCCATGTCAGGTGTTTCATGGGTTCTCCCCCCGTCAGGTTTCAGCTCTAATCGCCAGAAAAGGCTACAAGGGTTGTGACATCAACCCCCAGCTCTCGCAATTTACGACTTCCGCCAAGGTCTGGCAGGTCAATGAGGAAGCTTGCGGCAACAATGTCCGCCTTGCCACGGCGCAGCAGCTTTACAGCTGCCTCAGCGGTCCCGCCTGTCGCAATCAGGTCATCCACCAGCAGGACTTTTTCGCCAACCGATACGCCATCCGTATGCATGTGCAGGGCATCGCTGCCATATTCGAGGTCGTAGGCCTGTTTCCATGACTTTCCAGGCAACTTGCCGGGCTTGCGCAGCGGCAGGAAGCCTGCCTTCAGATGGACCGCCATGGCGCCGCCAAGGATGAAGCCGCGTGCATCTACCCCGGCGACTTTCGAGATTCCGATCTGCACGAAGGGCGCGCAAAGATCTTCAATCGCAGCACTGAAGGCTGCAGCGTCGCTCATCAGCGTGGTGACATCCCTGAACATGATGCCTTTGCTGGGGTAATCCGGGATCGACCGGATGAATTTCTTGTAGTCCATCCGTCAGATTATTCCGCGGCGTCTACAGTTTTTCGCCGGTCCGGTTCCTCAAGATCCGGATTCTGGCCACGCTCAGCCGAACGCAATTCCTCTTCGTTCGGGAAGGGATCAGCATTGGCCTGTTCAGGCAACGCATAATCGGGCTCGCGGGATGTCGGGGCGTGCTCAAAGGCGACGCCCTCATCTTCCGACGCTTCATCCATTTCCGGCTCTGTTTCAGGTCCGGACACCGCGAACGGGTCTTCAGGCTCTGTGCCCTCTGCGGCATCCGCCCGGCTGTCGGCAGCAGATGCTGTTGCAATCGCCCCTGTTGCAGCCACGGCAGCCAGAGGCGCAGGGCTCGGCACCTCTGTTTCAGCGACCAGAACGACTTCGTCCTCTTCCGGCGTATCAGCCTCGTCTTCCACCTTGGGCTGGCGGCGTTTTCCGAAGACGCCGCGTGGGTCATCGAGACGGCTATAGTTGCGGGAATAATACGCGTGCGCCGTCAGCGTAAGCGGGCGCGGGGTAAGCACCATCCCGGACTGGCGCAGATTCTCAACAACAGCATCGCGCAGGGCGAGGCCCGGCAGGAGCGCCTGCTCGAAGCCGTGCGCCTTCATCCAGTCACGCACCCACCAGCTGCGGGTTGAACGGGCGCGGGCGGGTGGGCGCCCTTCATGATCTTCCCAGAGATACAGGGTCGAAATGCCATCGACGGCCGCAAGTTTCGCCTCGTCCAGAACGTCATCGATCGCCTCATGAGCGGCAAGCTTCATCCGGAGCCGGCGTTTGGCCCCCTCGATATTCTGGTAGGTCGCCTGGATGGCAGCCAGTGCACGTTTGTCTGTCGCCATGACCTGCGCCAGCACGGCATCAAGCTGCGGATGAGCGAGCCGTGGCAGGTCTTCCGGTGTACGGATCAGCCCGTCAGTGACATCGCGCAGCTCCCGGACGGTCTGGAACATGTTGAACCTGAATTCATGCCCGATGCCTTCCAGCGACAGCTTGATAGCCTCGCGGCGCGTATCTGTTTCACGCCAGAGGAGCCACGCAATCGCGAGCCCCGCTGCGACGAGCAGGCCGAGGCCGCCCACCATGAAAGTCTCAAAATATGTCCCGGTCATCTGTTCCTCACCCACACTTGGCGAAAGCTTAGCAAATGCAGCAAGGGGCGTCGACATAAGCTTTATCGCGCTTGACCCTCACAATATGTTCGTGTTTTGTTCTTTTTGTGGAGACACCTATGCGCACGCCGGAAACGATCGAATGCCTTTACATTGATTTCGACAGCTATTTCGCGAGCGTGGAAAAACAGCTGCAGCCAGAATTACGTGGGCGTCCGGTTGGCGTCGTCCCGCTTGATTCACCCCATACCAGCCTTATCGCGCGCTGCTATGAGGCAAAGGCCTATGGCATCCAGCGCGGCACCAGCGCCGCCGAAGCGAAACGGCTATGCCCGGACATCGCCCTGCCCGTGGCCCGCCATGATGTCTATGTCCGCATGCACCACGCGATCCTGAATGTTATCGACAAATTCGTACCCGTTACGAAGGTCTGGTCTGTCGACGAAATGGAGTGCCAGCTCTGCCCCAGTGAACGGGCAAGCGCCGTCGATCTTGCAGAGCGTATCCGGGCAGGCCTGCGCACCGAAATCGGCCCGTGGATGACCCCGTCCATCGGGCTCGGGCCAAACCAGTTTCTCGCCAAGGTCGCCGCAGAGATGGACAAGCCGAACGGGCTGACCGTACTTGCCCCCGAGGCCCTGCCCGGCGCGCTGCTTGCACTTTCGCTCGATGACCTGCCGGGGATCGCGAAAGGCATCCTCGCCCGGCTCCACAATAGCGGCATCTTCACGATCGAGGCGCTATGGCACCTGTCACCGAAACATGCCCGGGCCATCTGGGGCAGCGTGGAGGGCGAGCGTTTCTGGGCCCAGCTGCGTGGCTATGCAGTCTCACGGCCAGAGACGCGCCGGCGCATGTTCGGGCATGGCCGCGTACTGGTCAGTGGCTGGCAGAGCCTGGACCGCGCCTTCGAGATCGCCCGGCTGCTGACAGGCAAGGCAAGCCGCCGGATGCGCCGCGAGGGTTTTTTTGCCCGTCGCTTTACCCTTTGCCTGACCCCGCGCAGGGGACCGGCAGTTGAATGGCAGATAAGCATTGCCCCGGCCCGCGACGACCAGACCTTCCTCAAGGCGCTGAGCGGCTTTTACCGACGGGCGATTGAAAAGGGCTATGCGCGGACAGAATTCATACGGCTCTCCATCATCCTGCACGAACTGGTGAGCGCGCAGGAGCATATGCTGGATCTGTTCGTGCAATCCGGCCCTGGCGATACACATAACCGGCGCGAACAGCTGAGCGAGCTTGTCGATGCGGTAAACCAGCGTCACGGTCAGTCCATTATCGGCTTTGGCCTTAACCGCCAGCCGCCCGGCGGCTATGCCGGCGCAAAGATCGCCTTCGGCCGTGTGCCGGATCTCAGTGAATTCTAGCTATGAGCCGGCTAGAGAACCCGTCCGGCCACCGCATCGAGCCTGGCAAGCACGGCTGGATCACGAGCAGACGGCGCGGTGATCATCGCAAAATCGAGGCAGGTTTCGATGCGCTGGGGCGATAGTGTCCGCTCCGTACCATCAAGCCCGCGCGCCAGGCCCAGAATGGCGCGCTTTGCCGCTTCAGTGTTCTGCCCCATGATCTCCAGAACATTGGTGACGGACACCGCATCGGTCTCTTCCCGCCAGCAATCATAGTCGGTCACCATCGCCATCGTGGCATAGGGCAGCTCGGCTTCACGGGCGAGCTTGGCTTCCGGCATGTTGGTCATGCCAATGATGTCACAGCCCCACTGGCGGTAGAGGAAGCTCTCGGCCCGTGAAGAGAATTGCGGGCCTTCCATGGCAAGATATGTCCCGCCACGATGCACCCGTACGCCAGCCGCGTCCGCGGCGTCACCGGCAAGCGCGGACAAGCGGCCGCACACCGGGTCTGCCATGGAGACATGCGCCACCATGCCCGGGCCAAAGAAAGATGTCTGGCGGGCGACGGTGCGATCTATGAACTGGTCGGGCATGACAAAATCGCCCGGTGCGTACTGTTCCTGCAACGAGCCGCATGCCGAGATGGACAGCACATCCGTGCAACCCGCGCGTTTCAGCGCGTCGATATTGGCGCGGTATGGCACTTCGCCCGGTGTCAGGCGGTGGCCCTTGCCGTGGCGGGGCAGGAAGACCAGTGTCACATCCCCAATCCGGCCTTTGACCAGTTTGTCGGATGGCGCCCCCCATGGCGTATCGACAGAAAACGTCTCGGCCCCTTCCAGCCCGTCCATTTCATAAAGGCCCGAGCCGCCAATAACCCCGATTGTCCATCCGCTCATCGTGTTCTGTCTCCGGCTGATCCTGCATCTGCCTCAAGCAGGCGCCTGAACGGAAATCAAGTCCGCGTGACCATGCCGGGCGGAACCGCGACCGGAGACGAAGCGCTTCTTTGGCATGACATCAGCAGAAATTCCGAAGCCGGTCGCGGCCTTCATTGCCCGGATCGGCCTCGGGGCCCGTGCATTTGTCTATTTTGCCGTTTCCATCATCCTCATCGACTCTGCGCTGACGTCAAAGCCCGATGATGGTGCCAGCCCCGGAGATGCCTTCCGCGCCATAGAGACCGAACAGGGGGGACGGATCGTTCTCATCGCGCTGGCCGCAGGGCTCTTTCTTTACGCCCTCTGGCGCTTCCAGCAGGCCGCGCTCGATCCGGAAAACCATGGCAGGGACGCCAAGGGTATCCTCTCCCGCATCGGCATGGCGATGTCCGGTATGAGCTACCTGTTGATCGGCATCGCAGCCTTCGCCGTCACCTTCGGCTCCAATAGCGGCGGCGGCGGTGGCAAGACGGCAGAGACGGCGCGCTGGCTGATGAAGCAGCCCTATGGCCGCTGGATGGTCCTTCTGGCCGGTGTCGCGCTGATTGCGATTGGCTGCGCACAGATCTGGCGGGTCAAATCAGACCAGTGGCAGACCCGGATCGACCTGTCCGGCTGGGCCGCGCGCACGAAACCAGTGATCGAGTTCGGCATTGCCGGACGCGGCATCCTGTTCATGATGGTCGGCGGCTTCATCGCCTTTGCGGGCGCATCCGCTGATGCCAGCGACGTGAAAGGCCTGGCGCAGACCATTGGCTGGATACGCTACCAGCCCTTCGGCTTCTGGCTTTTCCTTGTCGCCGCCCTGTCTGTCGGTGCATACGGCGTCTATTCGGCCGTACAGTCAGCCAGATACAAAATCCCGGACAGCTAGGGCTGCCCGGGACAAATGCATTTCAGTTCGACTGGGTCGGCTGGGCTCTAATGCTCAACTTTCCGCCAGATGCGGTGGAAGGAGAACCAGAGCAGGACTGCCAGGATGACCAGGTAGATCATCGCGGCCAGACCGGTCGATTTGCGCTGCGACTGTTTCGGTTCACCGGCCCATTGCAGGAAGTTCGCAACATCCATGGCCATCTGCTCAACCGTGGCTTCCGGCGCTTCTTCGCCATTCGGGCCTGGCAGATAGGATACACGACCCGGCGTCAGCTGTGGTGGCATGGCAAGGAAGCCGCCAGGCGGCGCATGACGTGGGTCACCGCGCCACTGGGCCGACGTATCGCCCGCCATGAACGGGTTGTAGTACTGGCCGAGCGGCTGGATCAGCTCACCCTCGAAGTGATGGTCGCCATGCGACAGTATTTCCATCCGGGCCGGATCGATCACGGTTTCGGTCTCGGCGATCTCAGGGGCGCCCTCGACCGGTTCATCCGTCTCTTCGCTGGCCGGCACTTCGACTTCACGCGTCGAGATGGCCGCTTCTTCCGGATATCCGGAAAGCAGGCTGTAGATATAGCTCGCACCGCCGTGGCGGGCTTTCGTGATAACCGAAAGGTCAGGTGGCAGCGCGCCGCCATTGGCCGCGCGGGCCGCCGCGTCATTCGGATAAGGCGACTTGAACGGATCAGACGTGCGGGCCGGACGGAAATCATAATCACCGACATCATTCGGCACGGTGCTCAGGATTTCGTCCTGGGCCGCAAATGATTTCACCAGCGGGTTGTCGTTCGCATTTGGATATTCCGGATCGTAGAACGGGCCGCCCGGCTCACCGAGATTGCGATAGCTCATCAGCCGCATCGAGTGGCAGGACGAGCAGACTTCGCGGTAAACCTGGTAGCCACGCTGGACGCTTTCCATGTCCAGCTGGCCAACCGGGCCTTCAAAAGCCCAGCCTTCTTCCGGCTCATGGGCGTGGAGAGCTCCGCCGGCAGCGTGGGCGCTTGCAGCGATGGCCGCCGCGCCAAGTCCAGCAGAAAGGAAACGCAGGAATTTCATGTCCTTACCTCTTATTCGGCTGGTGCCGGGGCTGCGCGGTCCTTGCCGAGCACAGCCTTGTGGATGGAGGCCGGCTCATCCTTCGGTTTTTCACGAAGGCCGAGCAGCGGCAGAATGACGAGGAAATAGCCGAAATAATAGGCCGTCAGGATCTGTGCGAGGTGCACAAAGCGGAAAGCTGGTGCCTTCTTGACGGCCATCGTAGCGACAGTGCCTTCAGCTTCCAGCTGGTCGCGGAAGGCGTCGGCGGCTTCATACTCTTCATAGGTCTGTGTCGCTTCGAGCCCATTGGCATCGCTATAGCTGACGACGAGCTTGTCCGATCCCATCGGAATGATCGGGTCATCCGGATTGGAGGCGCCGCACCAGCCAAGCAGCAGGCCGGCAATGACAAAGCCGAAGAAGAACTGACGGGCCACCGGGCGGTAGCGCATCGAGCGCACTTTCGACGTGTCGAGCCAAGGCAGGACGAACAGGATCGCAATCGACCCGAACATCGCGATGACACCCAGCAGTTTTGCGTCAATCGGGCCGATATTGAAGGTGATGGCCCGCAGGATGGCGTAGAATGGCAGGAGATACCATTCAGGCACGATGTGTGCCGGCGTCACCAGCGGGTTCGCCTCGATATAGTTGTCGGCATGACCGAGAACATTCGGCGCATAGAAGACGAAGGTCGCGAAGATGATCAGGAAGACGACAATCGCGAAACCATCCTTGACCGTATAGTACGGGTGGAACGGGACGGTGTCCTTTTTCTGGCCTTCAGGGTCCTTGCGGGCCTCGACGCCGGTCGGGTTGTTGTTACCCGGCACGTGAAGCGCCCAGATGTGCAGGATCACGACACCGGCGATCATGAATGGCAGCAGGTAGTGCAGCGAGAAGAAACGCTGCAGCGTCTGGTTACCGATCGACGGTCCGCCCATCAGCCACGTCTTGATGCCGTCGCCGACAACCGGAAGGGCGCCGATCAGGCCGGTGATCACGTTTGCGCCGTGATAGGACATCTGGCCCCATGGCAGCACATAACCGAGGAACGCCGTGCCCATCATCAGCAGGAAGATGACACAGCCGAGGATCCACAGGATCTCGCGCGGCGCCTTGTACGAACCGTAATAGAGCCCGCGGAACATGTGGATGTAGACCGCGAGGAAGAACATCGAGGCGCCATTGGCGTGAATATAACGGATCAGCCAGCCGAATGGCACGTCCCGCATGATCCGCTCAACGGAGGCAAATGCGCCGTCCACACTGGCGGTATAGTGCATGGCGAGGACGACACCGGTGATGATCTGCGTGGCCAGACAGACGGCAAGAATGCCGCCGAATGTGTACCAGTAGTTCAGGTTTTTCGGCGTCGGAAAGTCGACAAAGCTGTCATAGGCGAGCCGCACGACAGGCAGGCGCGAGTCGAGCCATTTGGTAAAGCCGGTCTTCGGTTCGTAAGTCGAGGGGTGTCCGCTCATCGGTCTTCCGTCCTCTCTTAAAGCGAAATATTGATGACGGTCGGGCTGACATAACGATAGTCAGGCACCGGCAGGTTTGCCGGAGCAGGACCACGCCTGATGCGTCCCGAAGTGTCATAGTGAGAGCCGTGGCACGGACAGTACCAGCCGCCATAGTCACCCGTATTCCCCTGGGCAGGGCCAACCGGCACGCAGCCAAGGTGGGTACAGCTGCCCGAAGTCACGAGGATCGCGCGGTTCAGCTCACCATCAGGCAGCGGAACGAGGCGCTCGTCATCAGTCTGCGGATCGCGCAGCGTGCTGACATCGACATTCTCTGCCGATGTGATTTCAGCTTCCGTGCGATGACGGATGAAGAAAGGCTTGCCGCCGATCAGGACGCGAATCTCGCCGCCCAGCGGAACCTTGGAGACATCCACTTCAAGGCTGGATGCAGCCTTGGTGTCACTGGCCGCATTCATCTGGTCGATAAATACGTAACCCAGCGCGCCAGCCCCGGCGGCGGCCGTTGCTGCGGTGGCAATGTGGATGAAGTCGCGACGATCTTCGTCGACAGCTTCAGCCGTGATATTTTTCGCTTCGCTCACTCTTCCGGTCCTCTGGCCAAGGATTGCTCCGAGATGCATACAGTATCGGGCAAGGAATTCATTGCGGCGCAACGCCGCAAAACATGCCTCCCCGAAAGGTCAAGCGCAGCGGTTAGCGCGCTCGCACGTTCATTGCAAGCGCCCCATGTGTGCCTGCGGCGGTAAGACGCCGCGCAAGCTGCATTTGCAGGGATCACCTGCGGCATTAGGGCCACTACGTATGGCGCAGAAAGGCGGGCTAGTCTCGACCGCGCCAGCGCCACGGAGATCTGATTCATGTCTGCACCCCTTCTGGAAACGCAAAAGTCCCGCGCGAAAGCCTGGTTCGAATCACTTCAGGACGACATCATTACGCGATTCGAGGCGCTTGAGACCGCCGCATGCCCGCCGCTCTATTCCGGCGCCCCCGGCACATTCGAAAAGACCGCCTGGACCCGCGGCGACGGCTCGCAGGACCTTGGCGGTGGCACCATGGCCATCATGAAGGGCAAGCTGTTCGAAAAAGTCGGCGTGCATACAAGCTGCGTCTATGGTGACTTCTCCGAGGCCTTCCGCGCGCAGATCCCCGGCGCCGACAAGTCCGGCGGAAAATTCTGGGCGAGCGGCATTTCGCTCATTGCGCACCTGCATAATCCGCGCGTTCCGGCCGTTCACATGAATACGCGGATGCTGGTGACGAGCGAAAGCTGGTTTGGCGGCGGCGCAGACCTTACACCCCTCCTGGAAGAGCAGCGCGCCGACGGGTTTCCCGACACCGCGGATTTCCACGCTGCCCTGAAAACTGCCTGCGACCGGCATGACCCGGCCTTTTACCCGCAGTTCAGACAGCAGTGCGACGAGTATTTCTTCCTGCCCCACCGCAATGAGCCACGCGGCACGGGCGGGATTTTCTACGATCGCCACAATACAGGTGACTGGGACGCCGATTTTGCCTTCACCCAGGATGTCGGCCGCGCCTTTGCCGACATCTATCCAGAGCTTGTCCGCCGCAACATGAACAGGAGCTGGAGCCCCGAGCAGCGTGAAGAACAGCTTATCCGCCGGGGCCGCTATGTCGAATTCAACCTGCTCTATGATCGCGGCACGACGTTCGGCCTGAAGACCGGCGGCAATGTGAACTCGATCCTGTCGTCCATGCCGCCCGTCGTGAAGTGGCCCTAAGCCGGTTCAGTATTGCCACGCAGCCAGCCAGCATAGGCGTCCGGGCCGATCTCACCTGAGGCAAGCATGATCGTCCAGGCCAGCCGGTCAGCCATCGGCGCCGTCAGCTTCAGGCCATTTGCCCGCAGGAATGTCAGGCAGGCGACATAACCCGTACGTTTGTTCCCATCTACAAACGGATGGTTCTGGATAATGCCCGCACCGTAGAGTGCGCCCAGCGCACACAGGTCTGATTCGCCATAGCCGAAGGCATTAAGCGCCCGCGCCATGGCACTGTCGAGCAGCCCCTCATCCCGCAGACCCGTTGCGCCGCCATGTAGCTCCAGCTGGCGGTCATGGACTTGCAGGATGAAAGATTTGTCGAGCCAGCGAGGCTCGGTCATTTGGCAAGCGCCCGAAGCACGGCGCGGTTCTCGGCCATAATATCTTCGGCCATGGCCAGCAGGTCGTCAGCCTCCCGATCGACGACGGCGAGTTCGATCCGACCATCTTCCGACTGGATAAATTCAATTGAATCGCCCTCGCGGACATTGAGCGCGCCGAGCACGTCCTTGGGCAGGATTACGCCCAGCGAATTACCGATGCGCCGCACTTTCATGCTGGCAGCCATTGGCGGCCTGACCGCTTGTGCACCAGCCTCGCTCATGCCCCGCTTCCTGTTCCGGTCTGTCATTTGACGCTCCAAAGTTACAACATTGGTTATAACTGAATTTGCATCTCATGCAATGGTGTCTATAGGCCGAGCCGTTTCAGCAGCGCTTCGCGATCAGGCATGAAATCCTCGTCCATCCACCACTCTTCCAGCGCGCGCAGCGCCTTGCCGATGTCCGGACCGGTCAGCCCCGCCGCCAGTGCATCATCGCCGCCGACAGGAAATTGCGGCCGCTTCCACGACCGCACGGCCCATAGCAGGTCGCGCACGTCATGGCCGGACAGCATGGCCCGGTCGATGATGGCTTGCGGCCCATGCCAGTAGAGTGCATGACGCAGCTGGCGTCCGTTGAACCCGGTGACATCAGGCAGATTGTCCGCCGCCCAGGACGTAATGCGGGCCGCCTCCGCATTGGAGAGGCGCAAATCAGCACTGACGCGTTGAACAGCCTCGGCCGTCCTTGGCATCAGCGCCATGAGCCGCAGCATCGGGTCCGGCTGGACCCCGCAAAGCTGCTCGGTCAGCCGCAGGTCATGCAAGCCATCGGCATTGCCAGACACAGGCAGTATGACCGCCAGCACGCCGGCGTCATGCATGGCCTCAACCGCCCCGGTCGGATCAGGCGCCGCGAGCAGCTTGTGCAGCTCCTTCCATATCCGCTCTGCCGCGATTTTCTTCAGGCCATCCTTCTGGCGCGCACAGGCGGCAAGGCCCGCTTCATCCATTTGCGCACCATACCAGGCATTGAAGCGGAAAAAGCGCAGGATGCGAAGATAGTCTTCCATGAGGCGCTGGTCGGCATCCCCAATGAAGATGACGCGCCCGGCCGCCGCATCCTCGATCCCCCCGCCTGTCGGATCGAATATCGTGCCTGCGCTATCGGCATAGATGGCATTGAGACGAAAGTCGCGCCGCGCCGCATCTTCAGCCCAGTCCTCGGTGAAAGCCACAACAGCGCGGCGGCCATCCGTCTCGACATCGCGGCGCAGGGTCGTGATCTCATACGGCTTGCCATCGGCCACAGCGGTAATCGTGCCATGGTCGAGGCCGGTTGGAATGGCACGTATGCCAGCGGCCTTGAGCGCAGTGATGACGGCTTCGGGCGCAAGCTGGGTCGCCATGTCGATATCGTCGACCGGCTTGCCCATCAGCGTGTTGCGGACGCAGCCGCCGACAAAGCGTGTGCCGCCCGCCCGCGCCGCATCAAGCGCACGCATCACCGCACGCGTTGTCTCGCTGGCCAGCCAGTCCGTACCTGCAATACTCGTCATTGCGGCGGGTCCGCGTCCGGTAGGGTATCCGAAGCTGGCGGATCATCTGTCGGCGGGGTTTCAAGCGGTCCCGGCGGTGTGTCCTGCCCGGCCGGATCAGCCCCACCCAGCCCGTTGGCCCGTCCGCCCGGATCGCTGCTGGCGGCCTCACCAAGATGCGAGCGGTCTTTCGGGCATGGCACTTCCTGCGCAGGGATCACCCGCCCATTCTCGAAACGCGCACGCTCGATACAGGTCTCCCCGCTGCCGCGATCGAGCAGGATCAGCACCACCCAGGCCAGCACGGCGAGAACCGCGCCCGCCCCGAACAGGATGGTGATTGGCCATGGCTTGCGGCCTTCTTCGATCGCCTCCTGGCGCGCCAGCCTGTAGATTCCGAACGCCGCAAATGGCGACAGGAACAGGACAAGCTCGAATAAAAGCCTGTAGGTCATGCAGTGTCCTCCCCGGACTCGTAGAGGCGTACATATAAAGCGCGGATGATACCCGCCGTCACGCCCCAGATCCTGTTGCCCTCAAACGGCATCTCGTAATAATCACGTATCCGCCCGGACCACTGCACCGATTTCGCATGATGGTTGGCCTGGTCCATCAGGAAGTCGAGCGGAGTTTCAAAGACCGAGTCCACTTCAACAGGGTCAGGCGCAGGTACAAAGTCTGCCGGCAGGACACCGATCAGCGGCACAATGCGGAACGCCGTGCCGGTAATATAGGGTGCCCCCCGCGCCACAAGCTCGACCGTATCGGGCTCGACGCCGACTTCCTCATGCGCTTCGCGCAGCGCCGCTTCGACTTCATTGGCGTCGACCGGATCGACCTTGCCGCCCGGAAACGCCACCTGCCCCGGATGCGTCGGCATGGTTTTCGGCCGGTGTGTCAGCAATACGGTCGGGCCAGACGCGCGCGGAATGATCGGGACGAGCACACCGGCTGGCCGGATATTCTCAATCGCTGTGGCATCGAGGAAATCAAGGTCACCGCCTTCGGACAGGCGCTCCTTGCCTTCGACGGGGTCGAGCCGCAGGCGCGCACGCGCCAGGAAGTCCTGGAGGTCAATAAAAGCCATCTGCCTCAGCTCTCCGCCGGGCCGATGTCAAAGAACTGGCCCTGCGACCACACCCCCAGCGTCTTGCCGCCATTTTCCGGGTTCGGCACGGCCAGCTGGACAAGTTCGTAGAAGACCGGCCGCGACAGCTTGGCTTCAAGGCCGGCTCGCACGTTGAGGTATGGTGCCGGCTCAAGTGTCTCCGCATCGGTCTCGACGCGCAGCACATGGTCTGGGCCGGCCACGGCGATATCACCAACATTCGTGGTGAAGGCGAGCGACTGATTCGGCCCCGTCTCACCTGCCCTGTCGAGCCGCACCGCGATGAACGGCGCGTCCTCGACATGCACGATGACTTTCTCGACCGGTGTGACGAGATAGATTTTCCCGTCATCATCGCGTCTGAGGATTGTGGAAAATAGTCGCACCAGTTTCTCGCGATTGATGCGACCGCCTTCATGCCACCAGCTGCCATCGGCCCTGATTTCCATCTCGATGTCAGTGCAGCGCTCAGGATTCCACGAATGGACCGGCGGCAATTTGCGCCCGGTTTTGTCCGTGGAGATGGCTTTCAACAGCTCATCGAGACTGATTGCAGTGTTTTCATTGGATTTCACGTCGCGCTCCGCCATGATTTTGCCTAGGGTCCGTATTCCATTCTTTTGTCGCAGTGAGCGGCGTAATTTTGGATTATGGACCCCAGACCTAGGTCTGTTGTACCCGGGAGTGAAGACGGAGACCTCATGGCAGACGATAATCAGTCCATCGTTGCAGACGCTGAAGCCGCTGGCGAGACCCTCGCCAAGGTCCGCGCGGAGATCGCGAAAGCGGTGTTCGGGCAGGAGCGTGTGATCGAATTGGCCCTTTCAGCAATCCTGGCTGGAGGGCATGCTCTCCTGATCGGCGCCCCCGGACTGGCGAAGACCCGGCTGGTGGAAGCGATGGGCACCGCCCTCGGCCTCGACTCGGCACGCATCCAGTTCACACCCGACCTGATGCCCTCTGACATTCTCGGCTCTGAAGTGCTGGATGAAAGCGCCGATGGCGAACGCAGTTTCCGCTTCATCAAAGGCCCGATCTTCACCCAGCTGCTGATGGCGGACGAGATTAACCGCGCCTCGCCGCGCACCCAGTCCGCACTTCTCCAGGCCATGCAGGAGCGCCACGTTACCGTCGCGGGCGTCCGCTATGACCTGCCCGCCCCGTTCCATGTGCTCGCCACTCAGAACCCGATCGAGCAGGAAGGCACCTATCCGCTGCCCGAAGCCCAGCTCGACCGCTTCCTGCTCAAGGTCGATGTGTCCTATCCGGATGTCGATACGGAGCGGAAGATCCTGATCGAGACGACCGGCATGGACGACGCAACCGTCGAAGCGGCACTGACATCGAATGAACTGAAGAAGCTCCAGACACTGGTCCGCCAGATGCCTGTTGGCGAGAAAGTGCTCGCCGCCATTCTCGGCGTTGTGCGGGAAGCCCGGCCTGAACAGACTGCCGATGAGCGCGTCAAACGCTTCGTCGACTGGGGGCCAAGCCCGCGCGCCGGACAGGCGCTGATGCTCGCCTGCCGCGCCCGCGCCCTGCTGCGGGGCCGTCTCGCGCCGTCGCTGGAAGATGTCGAAGCGCTGGCAGAACCGTGCCTCGGCCACCGCATGGCGATGCGCTATGACCCGACCGGACAGGCCCCGGTCCTGAGAGACCTGATAGACGACCTCGCGAGGACCGCCGTCTGAGATGTTCCCTGCCGCGCATTCCCGATACGGACTCGCAGGGCTCAGCCTTGCGGGGCTCGGTGTCCTGTCTGCGTGCGCACCGTCAGGCGGTATCGTGAATGGCGATACGCTGGGCGAGTGCCACCGCACCATCCAGCGCGCCGTGCTGGCCCTGCAGGTGAGCGGCAGTGAAACGACCCCCGCCGACCGCGCCAATGCACGCGACGCCCTCAAGCAGGCCGGGCATCGCGTCCTGCTCGAATGGTCGCGCTATGAAGGTCTCGACCTGCACATCGATGATTTCACCCACGAAACACCGCAGGCCATGGCCTTTGTACGCGGCATCGACGCCGAAGCCGGCCTCAGTGAACAGGCCCGCCGCACCGAGCTTTCCATCGCTGGCGACCAGCCGGGACGCTGGATGGAAAAGTTCAATGCCGCCATGACCTGTGCAGACAGGCTCGCGCCATGATGGATCTCGCCACTCTCCGCGCCGAAGCCGAGCTGCTCGCCCGCGCGCTGCCGGGCCTCAACCTGAAAGCTCGCGCCGCCGATGCGGCCCATCTCGGCGCTGCTGGCCGCAAGCGGGCAGGCACCGGCGAGCAGTTCTGGCAGTATCGCCACTATGCCCAGGAAGACGCCGCCCACCGTGTCGACTGGCGCCGCTCTGCCCGCAGCGATGACCTCTATGTCCGTGAAACCGAACTCGAAACCGCGCGCACCATCCTGTTCTGGTGCGACCCGCATGCCGGGTTTGACTGGACAGGCCAGCCCGGCCGCATGACCAAGGCGGATGCCGCCCGGATCACCATGATGTCCGCCGGCCTGCTGCTGTCAAAAGCGGGCGAGCGGATTGGCGCGCTCGGCAGTGGCCGCTCAGCCGGGTTCGGCAAGGCGGCCGGAGACAAGCTCGGCGAAGACCTGCTGCGCGCGACGCATGATGGATTCCCGCCGCCGCCGAAATCCCAGTCTATCTTCATTGTCGCAAGTGACTTTTACGACCCGATTGAGATCTGGCGAGACCGCCTGGCCGCGCTGGCGACCCGGTCGAAGGAAGGCGTTCTGCTCGCAATCAGCGATCCGGTCGAGGAAACGTTTCCATGGAAAGGCCGGGTGAAATTTTCCCGCCCCGGCGCGCAACTGTTCCGCATCTTTGGCCGCGCCGAAACCATCCGTGACGAGTATATCGCCAAATTCGACGCGCATTTCAAAGCACTCGAAACGCTCGCCGGCGGCATGGGCTGGCAGCTTATCCGACATTCAACCGGTGCACCGCTGCAGAATGCCGGGGCTGACCTGAAACAGGCGCTCGAACTTTTCGGAGCGCGGCTATGATGCTTGGCCCCTTCCTGTTCGGCGCGCCGCTGGCCCTGCTGGGCCTCGTCGCATTGCCGGTCATCTGGTACATTTTGCGGGCGACGCCGCCTGCCCCGCAGGATGCCGACCTGCCCTCCCTGCGCCTGCTCGATGATGTCGTCCCGCAGGAAGAAACGCCTGCCCGCACGCCGTGGTGGATCCTGCTCCTGCGCATGCTGGCTGCGGCGGCCGCGATCATTGGCCTGTCGCAACCGGTCTATGCGCCGGGCGCCAATCCGTCGGACGACACAGCTGGCCCTGTCCTTGTGGTGGTCGACAATGGCTGGGCGAGTGCCCCGCGCTGGGGAGAATTTCGCGCGGTGGCCGCAGGTGCCCTTGATGGCGAGAGTCGCAACACACCGGCGCACCTGCTGCTGACCGCGCCGAAATCCCTCAACATCGATCCGGCTGACCGCCTCGACAAGACAGAGCTGCCGCAACGCGTGAACTCACTGGACCCGGTCGCCTGGGGTGTTGACCGTGTTGATGCGCTTGAACGGCTTGAAGCATCGGGCCTCAAGCCCGGCCGCATCTTCTGGATCACGGACGGGCTCGACCCGCAGACAGCCGCGCCGTTTGCGCGTGCCCTCGCCTCGATGGCCCCGCTCAGCGTCTATGCGGCCCCGCCGCGCGGCCCCGTCGCTATTACCGGGCTCTCCTCAGACGCAGAGGGCGCCGCCGTCGAATTGCACCGCGCCGACCTCAGCGAAGATAGCAGCCACTTCGTCTCCGCACTGACACTGGACGGCGCAGCGCTCGCCACCTCTGAAGCCAGCTTTACCAACAATGCGCCCACCGCCATTGCAGGTTTCGACATACCCGCCGCTGCACTGGCGCGTATCTCCCGCTTCACCATCACGGGCGCAGAAGGCGCAGGCAGTGTCTGGCTCTGGGATTCAGCGGCCCGCTCACGCCGGGTCGGGCTTGTTTCCGGCGACGCCACGGCCCAGCCGCTCCTCTCTGACATGCACTATGTCCGCAAGGCGCTGGAGCCTTTCGCCTCGATCATCGACGGCGAACTCACCGATCTCATCGCCGCCAATCCCGATGCCATCATCATGACCGATATTGGACGTCTCGCCCCGGAAGCCGAAGACGGCCTTGCCGAATGGGTCGAGAGTGGCGGCGCGCTGATCCGCTTTGCCGGGCCGCGTATGGCCGCCCAGTCGGACAGTCTCGTGCCAACCCCGCTACGCCGCTCATCGCGGGCCATTGGCGGCGCGCTGACCTGGGAAGAGCCACAATCGATCGGCAGCTTTCCCGATAGCTCGCCTTTTACGGGCCTGACCGCATCACCCGACATAAAGATCCGCCAGCAAGTGCTTGCGCGGCCCGACCCCGAGCTTGCCAATCGCACCTGGGCCCGCCTGCAGGATGGCTCGCCCCTCGTCACCGCTGCGCCGCGCGGACAGGGCATGCTGATCCTTTTTCATGTAACCGCCGGGCCTGACTGGTCTGATCTCTCCTATTCCGGCACTTTCGTCGAAATGCTCCGCCGGTCGATTGCGGCTGGCCGGGGCGAAGCCGTGGCTGATGCCGAAGGCACTTATTCGCCCGATATCGTGCTCAATGGTTATGGCCGTCTCGTCAGCCCGGACTCTAACGCCACCCCGCTCAGCGCCGCCGATTTTGCGGGCCTGGTGCCCTCCGAAGCCCATCCTCCCGGTCTCTACCGTGGTCCGTCCGGCACCCGCGCCGTGAACGCTGCGGCGGGCGCCCAGCCTGAACGCATGACCGACTGGCCGGCTGGCACGCGGCTGCTGGGCGACGCCGAAGCAAAATCCATGCGTCTGGCCGGGCCGTTGCTGGCGCTTGCCGGGCTGCTGATCGCGATCGACCTGCTTGTCGCACTGTCGATTGCCGGGCGCCTGCCGCGCTTCAGCCGCGCCGCCCAGGCAGGCATCATCATCGCCATGGCCGGTATCACCTACGCATCCCTGCCCCCGCAAGCCGAGGCGCAGGGCTATACGCCGCGGCCGAGCCCTTACAGCTATGGCGTCAGCCCCGGCTATGGCACGCAGGTCAATGTCAACGGAGAGATCGACAAGGCCACCGAAGCGGCGCTCGAAATGCGGCTCGCCTATATCGCGACAGGCAATGCCGAAGTCGACCGCGCCACCCTGCAGGGCCTGAATGGTATTTCGCTGATCCTGTTCCGGCGTACCTCGGTCGAGCCGGCCGAACCGCATCTCGTAGACCCTGAAACAGATGCGCTCGATGTTTACCCGGTCATCTTTCTTGCCCTGCCGCCAAATGCAGCGCCGCTGAGTTCGCTCGCGGTGGAGCGGCTGAACGCCTATCTGCGCAATGGCGGCGCACTGTTCATCGACACCCGCAATGGCGGCGATGTGGCGAACACTGACAGCTTTGCCGACCTTGAGCGCGTCCTGCCGGGCCTCGATACGCCGCCGCTCCAGCCTGTACCGCAAGACCATGTGATGACGCGCAGCTTCTACCTGCTCGACAGTTTCCCCGGCCGCTACCCCAACCGCCGTCTCTGGATCGAAAGCTCTGGCATTGGCGACAAGGCCGAACGCCGGGGCGATGGCGTGTCGCGCCTGATCATTGGCGACGCGGACTATCTTGCAGCCTGGGCCGTCGATGAACATGGCCGCGCGGTCTACTCCGTTGATGGCGGCGACGAACAGCGCGAAATGGCGCGCCGTTTTGGCGTCAATCTCATCATGTATGTGCTGACCGGCAACTACAAGGAAGACCAGGTCCACCTGCCGGCCCTGCTGGAGCGCCTCGGCGAGCGCGACGAAGACATCACCAATGATTTCAACATCGAGGACATTCCGACCATCCAGGATGGAGGGCCGCAATGACTGAAGCTGGACGCATAAGCTTTGACCCGCTGCTTGGCTGGCCGGTCCTCTGGGCACTGCTGGCCGTGTGCGCGCTGGCCTATCTCGCCTATCTACGATGGCGCGGACAGGCCTGGCTGACGCGCGCCGCCGCCCTGACGGCCCTGGCCGCCGCCCTCTCCAACCCGGCCTATGTGCGCGAGGAAAGAGAGCCGCTGCCATCCGTGGCCGCCGTGGTGGTCGACCGATCCGAAAGCATGACATTCGGCCAGCGCGAAGAGATCGCCAATGCGGCGCTGGCGCAGCTGCGCGAAAAACTCGATGCCGATACCGCGCTGGAAGTGCGCCTCGTCGAAACAGACCGGCAGTCGGACGGCACCAACCTCATCGGCACGCTGGAAGGCCTGATGGCGGATGTCCCGCGGGACCGGATTGCCGGGGCCGTCCTCATCACTGACGGACAGGTCCATGACATTCCCGAAGACCTCACCCGCCTCAATGCGCTTGGGCCGGTGCACGCCCTGATTACCGGCGACCCTGAGAGCGGCGACCGGCGCATCACGCTCGTCCAGTCTCCGGACTTCGGCATTGTCGGTGAGGACGCCCAGTTCGTCGTGCGCGTCGATGACCCGGCCGCCGCCGAGGCGACCGTGTCTGTCTCGGTCAATGGCGGCCTGCCGCAGCGCATCACCGTCGAGACCGGCACCGACACGCCGCTCCCCATCGAGATCGAGCGGCGCGGTGACAATATCGTGGTGGTCGAGACCCCGCCCGGCGAAGAAGAACTCACCCTCGCCAATAATCGCACCGCCGCCACCCTGTCCGGCGTGCGTGACCGGCTGCGCGTCCTGCTGATTACCGGCAAGCCCAACGCCGCCGGCCGTGTCTGGCGGGACCTATTGAAATCCGACCCGTCGGTTGATCTTGTCCACTTCACCATCCTGCGTCCGCCCTTCAAGCAGGACATCACCCCCCTGGAAGAGATGGCCCTTATCGCCTTCCCCACCGAGGAACTGTTCGAGGGCAAGCTCGACGAATTCGACCTCATCATCTTCGACCAGTATGAGCGGCGCACCGTCATCACCATGTCCTACCTCGCCAATATGGCCCGCTATGTGGCCGATGGAGGCGCGCTGCTGATCGCGGCGGGCGAGGATTTTGCCGGGCCGACCAGCCTTGCCAACACCCCGCTTGCCGGCGTGCTGCCCGCCCTGCCCACCGGCACGATCGAGGTCGGGCCGTTCACGCCGCAGATTTCAGACACCGGCGACCGTCACACCATCACCCAGTCGCTGGACGGCCAGAGCTGGGGCAAATGGGTGCGCTATATCAAGGCGACAGCCGAAGCGGGTGATGTGCTTATGACCGCCGGGAATGGCGACCCGCTGCTCGTCGTTGACCGCGTCGGCGATGGCCGCGTGGCGCAGCTCCTGTCTGGGCAGGTCTGGCTCTGGGCGCGCGGCTATGATGGCGGTGGCCCCTTTGCAGAGCTGAGCCGCCGCATGGTCCACTGGCTGATGAAGGAACCGGAACTGGAAGAGCGCCAGCTGCGCCTCGAAGCCCAGGGCGACACGGTCCGCGCGACACTGCGCACCCTGTCGGACAACGCCCCGCCGCTGCAGATCGAGACGCCGGACGGCCAGGTCATGGAGCCGGAATGGCAGGCGATTGGCCCCGGCGAATTTGCCGCCGATGCCCCGATAGACCGCCTCGGCCTCTTCCGTGCGCGCTCTGGCGGGCTGGAAGCGGTCACTCTCAACGGCCCGGCCAATCCGAAGGAATATGCCGCGCTCGAAGCCACTGACTCCGTCCTCGCCCCGCTGGCAGACCGCACGGGCGGCGGCGTCTATACCCTCGACAATCCGTCCGACAATATTCCCGATGTGCGCCGCGTCAGCCGCACCGGTGACGCCGAAGGCGGAAACTGGATGGGATTGCGTGAGCGAGGCGCCTATGCCGTGCGCAGCTCGACCAGCCTGCCGCTCTTGCCGGGCCTGCTCGCGGCCGGCCTCATCGTGATCTTCCTGCTGCTGGCATGGAGACGTGAGGGACGGTAAGCCGTGCGTCGACGTCTAGGCGCATGCCTCAGGATCAAACAGTATCTCACCATTCTCTCCCGTCACTTTTTCATCCGGCAAGCAGGTCAGCAGGGATGCGGCCATATGGCTGGGGCGGCACAGCTTCACGCCGCGCGACGAACAGACGATCGGCCGATTGACCAGCACCGGATGCACCAGCATCGCCGCAAGGATCGCCGCGTCAGACACCCCCTCCGCCAGCAGGCCAAGCGCTTCAGCCGGTGACTTTGTCTCCCGCAGCGCCGTGCGCGGTGTCAGCCCGGCCGCGGCGAACAGGCCGGCAAGTTGCGGCCGCGTCCAGCCCTCGCTCAGATAGTCTATCACGGTGACATCCTCGCCGCTTGCTTCGAGCAGGCTCAGGACATTTCGTGAGGTGCCGCAGTCCGGATTATGATGGATGACGATCATTCCGCCCCCACTTCAACGGCCACATCATCGTCGGCGAACTGGCCCCGCGTCCGGTTCGCCAGCGCGACCAGCGACAGCATGACCGGCACTTCGACCAGCACGCCGACCACCGTGGCCAGCGCCGCGCCCGAGTTCAGGCCGAACAGGCTGATCGCGACAGCCACCGCCAGCTCAAAGAAGTTGGACGTGCCAATCAGGGCGCACGGTGCTGCAATATTGTGTGGCACGCGCAATGCCCACGCCGCGCCATAGGCAATCGCAAATATCCCATAGGACTGCAGGATGATCGGCACGGCGATCATCCCGATGACCAGCGGCCGCGACAGGATCATCTCACCCTGGAAGCCAAACAACAGCACAACGGTGGCCAGCAGGCCGATGATAGAAGCTGGCTTTACCGCCGCGATGAACCGGTCGACCGAGGCCTGCCCGCCCTTCCCCATCAGGATGGCGCGCGTCGCCACCCCGGCGATCAGCGGCACCACGACATACAGCGCCACCGAGAGCAACAGCGTCTCCCATGGCACGGCAATGTCCGTCACCCCCAGCAGGAAAGCGACAATCGGCGCGAAGGCGAACACCATGATGGCATCATTCAGGCTGACCTGGACGAGGGTATAATTCGGGTCACCGCGCGTCAGCTGCGACCAGATGAAGACCATGGCCGTACACGGCGCCGCTCCCAGCAGGATCAGGCCCGCGAGATAGCCGTCCGCTTCCGCCGCCGGAATAAGCCCCGCAAAGACATGCTTGAAGAAGATGACGCCGAGCGCCGCCATGCTGAACGGCTTGACCAGCCAGTTGACCACCACCGTTATGAACAGGCCTTTCGGCTTCTGGCCCACCTGTTTCAGGCTGCCAAGGTCCACCCCGATCATCATCGGCCAGACCATCGCCCAGATGAGCAGTGCGACCGCGAAGTTCACATTGGCATATTCAAACCCGGCCAGCGCGCCGAACACGCCGGGCAGGACCTGTCCAAGCGCGATGCCCGCGACAAGCGCAAGCCCCACCCAGACCGACAGATAGCGCTCAAACGATCCCATGCCGGCCTACCCGCCGCAGCAGGCTTTTTGCGGCATGCCGGTCGGGCTGGCCGCAAGCCGCCCACCTTCAGCTTCGCTGCCATCGCCATAGGTCGCCGCCTCGCCATGCGTCAGGAAGACTTCCCACGGCACACCCGCCGGATCGGTGACCCAGCTCTTTTCCGACCTTGCATAACAGCAGACGGTCTCGCCCTCTTCGAGAACGGGTGCATCGGCCGTTCCGAGACGCTGGTAGACCTCTGCAAGTTCCGCCTCATCCTCGACCTGTATGCCGAGATGCTCGACACCGGCGGGTGCGCCGCGCTGGCTGATGGCGAGGTTGAGGCGCGGATCATCCAGCATCCATTTGGCATAGTCAGCCTTGGTCACCGACGGTTCAGCCGCGAACAGCGTCGAGTAAAAGCGCGTGGCGCGGGCTAGGTCGTCAACCGCGATATGGACATGAAGGCGTTTCATAGTCTGGGGCTCCATTAGCAGATTTCAGGGATGCAACAGCGCGTGGCCGCCTGCTCGACCGGCCCGGCAATAGCGGCGTCACCGGCGCAGCAATCTTCCATCAGCCAGACAATCAGCTCACTCACCGCATCGAACTGCACCGAATAGATGATCGACCGGCCATCGCGCCGTTTGCCGACAAGGCCCGCCTGCGACAGGATATTCAGCTGCGCCGACAGCGTATTGGCGGGAATGTTCAGCGCATCGGCAATCGCCCCCGCCGCAAGCCCGCTTTTCCCCGCCTTGACGAGCAAACGGAACACAGCCAGCCGACCGGCCTGCGCCAGGGCAGAAAGTCCCGTGATTGCTGTGTCCGCTTCCATACTTCCATATTCGTGGAAATATGGAACTGAGTCAAGTCCAGGCATGTGGGCACATGTGATAAACTGAAATCCATCCCCCCTGCCCTAGCCCTCCGCTATAACCCCGCCGCATGGAGCTGACCCTCTCGATGATATGGAGCTGTCTGATGCGGGTGCCGGTGCGGCACTGGCGGACTCTTATCCATTATCTCTGCCGGCTCGACGCGACCTACCGCCTCGCGCGCGGCGAAGGCCGCGGCTGGATCCGCTGGCACCTGCGCGAGGATGGCGTCATCTTCATCTCGGCATGGGAGCTGACGGAGGCGGAGCGAAAACGCCGCTGCGCGCTGCCGGATGGTTTTGACCGCATACCCTGGACGCGGCTCGCGCCGCGTGACCTGTCCGGCATGGCGGGCGCTGGCCTCTGCCATGGCGCATGGCTGGCGCACTGGACTGCCAGTGTACTGATCCTGCACCATGGGTGCACTGCTGGTGTACTGCCGGTGCACCCGGCCCGTCCGCCGCCCTGACAACCTCGCCCTGCTATCCAGCCCTGCCTGCCGCTGACCGCCCGGTCCAGTGGCCACATGTGCTGGCAGCGCGCAGGGCTTGTCAGTCCGGTGCCTTGCGAATCAGCCAGCGATAGATGCCGAACGCGTTGATGAAGGTGAGGACGGCGTTCTGGATGATCAGTGGCGGCTCCTCGTCCATCAGGCCGACCGCGACCCATGCGATCGAGGAAACCGTAAATATCACAAAGGCATAGCCGGTTATCTTGCGGCCAAAATCACCCGAAATGGTTACCGCCGCGCATATGCCCGACGCCATCGCCACATATCCCAGAATGTCAGACATAAAAGCTGTTCCCGTCCGTACCGGTTTCAATCATGCCGCCGGATCAGGCGCCCGTCACCAGCCCTTCGAGCTGGCTCGCATCGCCGGCCAGGTCACACACCATGATGCGCGACTGGTCCTGTGGGCCGGGGAAGGTCAGGCGCCCGCGCGGCGTCACCTGAAAGCCGATCTGCGTGAAGTAGGCTGGCGCGCCAATCAGCACGGCCGCTGGCCAGCCCGCGAGCTTGCCCGCCTCCATCGCCTCGCCCGTCACCGTCAGGCCCAGCCGGTCGCCGCGATGTCCCGGCGCCACTGCCACCGGGCCATAGAACAGGGCGCGGTCCCGCCTCGCCCCGACGACGAGCGGCCAGACACGACAGACGGCGATGATCTCACCGTCCAGCACGGCCACGCGATTGATCCCGGGGATCGACGCGGAGTATTCGCGCAATCGCTCGGCCGTCTTGGCAAAGTGGCCGGGGCCGAATGTCGCGTCGAACAGGTCTTCAACGGCGTCGGCATGCAGGTCTGGCAATTCAGGGATGATTTCGAGCATGGGCGGCGGTGTAGGCGGTGAAGCGCCTTGATGCAAACGGGATTTTTAGCTGACAGCCTTACCAGTCCGACAGGATGCCGCGCACCGCCGAGACAAAAGCCAGCGGCTGGTCCAGCATCACATGATGATAGGCTTCGGGGATCGTCACCATCGGCACAGGCGGATCCTGAAGGCCCTGCATATAGGCGGAAATTTCCGGCGTGACGAGGATCGATCTTGCCCCGCGCATGAACATGATCGGGCATTTGGTATCGAGCTCCAGTTCGCTGCGCTCATCCCAGCTCGGCTTCAGCTTCCGGAAGATGAAGGGATCGAACTTCCAGGTCAGGCCCGGCTTGCCATTCTCATCCGTCACCGGCTTGACGCTGTGGCGGGCGATATAGTCGACCGCAAAATGATTGTCGCAGGGCTGCGGCGGCGCCAGCCTGAAACGCGCAAGCGCTGCGGCCAGATCGGGATAGATCCGGTTAGGCCTCGACCGGGTCGGCGGGCCTGGCCGGTCTGCGCCGGGCGGCTCCATATGGCTATCGACGATGAGGGCGCCGGAGAATCTGTCGCCATCAGCCACGGCCGCATAAAGCGCCACGATCCCGCCAAAGGAATGGGCAACGATCATGGGCTTGCTGGCATGCGCGAACAGGCCGGCATCCGCGCTGACCGCGACAAGCTCTTCAGCAAAGACATCGAACGAATAGGTCTCCCGCCACTCGCTATCGCCCATGCCGGAAAACGTTGCGGCGACAACATTGTAGTCCTCGGCAAAAAAGGGGGCGATAAAGTCCCACCAGTGGGCGTGAGCCCCGTTGCCATGGACAAGCAGCAAGCCGGGTTTGGACGGGTCACTCCATTGCTGGTAGGTGACATCGGCGCCCTGCACATTGACCGATCCTGTCCTGTAAGGGGTCTCGACAGCTTTCGTGAACCAGTCCGGTGCAGGCGGCCTTTCGCCCTTGTAAGCGAGCAGGAGCAGGTCTTCCGCCGACGGCTCTTCACGCGTCCTGGTCGTTTGGTCTGTAACTGTATCGCTCATGAGCTGCCCTGTTTGCCGCGCCGTTGGATGACCTTGAAAATGCCGGTGCCGGTCAACAGCGTGCGCTCGCCCGACCAGATGCGTCCTTCGACGGTGAATATGCCGTCGACATGGCTGACAACGCGGCCATGCCCCTCGACCCAGTCGCCGAGCTTCGCACCGGAGAGAAAGTCACACAGCAAACGGACGGTGACCCACCAGGTGGCTTCGTCCTTCTCAACTGCCGATCCCCAGGCCATATCGGCGAACGTCATCATCATGCCGCCATGCCATTGGTATGATGTTCCTCGACACGAAAGGCGCGGGTCAGCCCGCCCTCACCGCGCTTTTCGAAGAGTGGACCAACTTGTCTGCCAAAGCCGCGATGCCATGGGAGAAGCTCGAAACCATCTGGCACTTCAAAGCTTTGGGACTGGGTGAAATCGTCTGTCATCGGGAGTCGGTTTGCCCCATCGCTGCAACAGCGGCAAGCCTTCACCCAGCGGGAGGCGAGAGGCTGGCAAGAAAGGTAATCATCGCATTTGCCGAGATGTGGGCCAGGATGGGGACGAGGATACTTCCGCTGGCGACACGCAACCAGGCAAAGCCCATTCCGGCTATGAAGACAACAGAGAGCGCAGGCAGGGAGTACTGCAAATGCGGCAAGGTGAACGCCGCCGTCGAGATAACCATTGCCATCACGGTCGGGACATTGCGCGAAAGCAGCGCGCCAAGCGCCACACCGCGATAGGTGACTTCTTCAAGCATCGGCGCCAGCAACAAGGCATAGACTAGGTAGGCCGGTCCCCAATTGTCTGGTGCGAACAGCGCTTCATTCACGTCGGTTGAATATTCCCAGCCCTGCTCGCCGCCAAAGAACTGGCCGATAATCAGATTAGGTCCAAGCAGAATGGGCGGTCCCAGCAGGATCGCAGCGACCAACCAGTTCGCCGAGGTGTCTACCGATCCGGCAAACGCACCGGCGCCAATACGCTCACTCCAGAAACTCAGGATCGCAAACTGAACAAGGGAAAAGGTGGCAAACGCAGCCCAGACCAGCCCGACGGCATTCGCGTCGGGCGATGTGTCCTGAATGGTGGCCGTGTAGGCAGGCCAGATGAAGGCCAGAAGAGCTGAGCCAATAACCGGAAACAGGAATGGCGCGCAGAGCGCCCAGAAGCCAGCCGTAAAAGGTTCACGCGCCAGCGCGAGCGGTGTTTTGTAGGGTCCCAATTCCATGAATTCGGCTTAGTTGCTAAGGCCCGCCTTGGAAAGCGCTTCTGACTGCCGCTTTGCCACAGCCGTTTCATCAAAGCCGTCAAGGCTCTCCTCGAACAGCTGATGATAATTGAGCTCTGCCCTGAGACGCAGGTACGCCGCCCCAAGTCCGATAGCCGCCCGGTCCATGAAGACGAATTCGCGTGGGATGGTGACCGGTCCCTTGTCTTTCAGCATCTTGCGGACCTGGAACGCTTCCTTGCGCCCATATTCGCCGGGCGCCACGCCATCTGCCACACTGCGCACCCTGTCATCCAGAAGCGGGCCATAAATGAAGCTCGCCCAGATATTGAGAACTTCGACCAGATCCCTGTTCAGGCTCTTGAAGCCCCACTTTTCATAGGCGGCATAAGTCGCATCGAAGTCATCAGACAAAAGCGCGCGATAGAGATCGACGACGCCGCCGACAAATTTCGGCGGGAAGATGCGGATACATCCAAAATCCAGCAGGTTGAGCGCGGTGCCCTCATTCTTGACCTGATAATTGCCAAGATGGGGATCCCCATGAATGACCGCATATTGCGTGAATGGCAGCCACCACGTCCAGTACAGGCGTTTGGCGATGCCGTTACGGACCTCCTGAGTGTCATGCTCATAAGCGCTTAAAGGGTCGCCGGCCACCCAGTCCATCGTCAGGAGACGGTCGGTCGAAAGATCATCTACCGGCGACGGGATCGACACGAAATCCTTGCCGCCAAGCATGTCCTGATAGAGCCGCATATGCTTGCGCTCGCGTTCATAGTCGAGCTCTTCCCGAAGCCGGTCGGATATTTCCCCGACCATTTCGCGTGGATCAATGGATCCATCCATGCGCCGGAAGAGACCGAGCAGGTTCTTGAGCTGGCCAACATCGCTTTCCACCGCGCTCGCCATGTCCGGATATTGCAGCTTGCAGGCGACTTCACGGCCATCCGGCAGGGTCGCGCGGTGAACCTGCCCGAGCGAGGCAGCGTGGGCCGCTTCCTTGCCGAACGTCTGGAACCGTTCCTGCCAGTCAGCCCCCAGCTCGGCCCGCATCCGGCGCTTCACGAATGGCCACCCCATAGCTGGTGCTTGCGCCTGAAGCTGAGAAAGCTCTGCTGCGTATTCGGCAGGCAGGAAATCGGGAATGGTCGACAACATCTGCGCGACCTTCATCAAAGGCCCCTTGGTCTTGCCAAGCGCAGCCGCAAGCGCTTTGGCATTGCGCTCGTCGCTGTCATCTCCGCCGAACATGCGGTTGGCCGCAAAAGACAGTCCGGCACCGGAAAGATTCGAACCAACTTTAGCCGTGCGGGCAATGCGTGCTGAAAGACGATTACGTTCGGGGTCTTTCTCGTCGGCGGCCATCTACCAGCTGCCGATATTCTCGGCGCTGGCCCATGGCTCTTTCGGCGGCAGCGGGTCACCCTTCTGGAGAAGCTCGACCGAGATGCCATCCGGTGAACGCACGAAGCACATATGACCGTCACGCGGAGGACGATTGATCGTCACGCCCAGCTTCTGGAAGCGCTCAGTCACTTCGTAGATATCGTCGACCTTATAGGCGAGATGGCCGAAATTGCGCCCCCCCGTGAGCTCTTCCGGATCCCAGTTGTGGGTGAGCTCAATCATTGGAAGGCCAGGTGGCAGACCTTTGTCATCGCGGCCGCCAGCATTGCGCGCCGCATCCTCTTCCGATGCGAGAAAAACCAGCGTGAACCGGCCGTTTTCATTGTCGACGCGGCGCAGTTCCTTGAGGCCGAGGCCATCACAGAAAAAGGTCAACGCGCTATCGATGTCGTTCACGCGGATCATGGTGTGGAGATATTCGGTGCTCATTCAGCTTTCCCTTCAAGCCGTTTGATTTCCTGCTTCAGACTAGGTGGTACGTGCCGATAATAATGCGAGGTCATAAGATAGAGAAAGCCGACAATCACCGCCATGACGAAGATGAACGTCATGAAGAGATGAAACATGTAACCGCGCTCCAGCGGGCCAGCCACCGCGCCGCCCAGACGCCAGACAAAATCCCAGGCGATGTTAAAAATCATCATCAGTGGCGGAAGCGCAAGCAGGCTGACAACGGCGGTGACCCACCGATAAGAGGCGGCCAGCGGCGCTTCGGCGCGAATGAAGCTTTCCTTGAAGTCCTCACGGTCCACACTCTTGGACAGGAGGCCTTTTTCAATCATTGAATTGTAGACGGCATTGGAGAAGTCCGGCAATCCGCGCCACTTCATCAAGATCCAGATGCCCCACGCCCCAAGCGCCACAAACATCAGCGCATAGATTGTCAGATAGCTCATCAACTGTCCCGTTCGTCTGGCGGCGCACAAATGCCCGCCAAATCAAGGCTCAGGCGGCGTGCGCTCGCTCATATGTCAGCATCGCACGTTTGCGTGCCACGCCCCAATGGTAATTATGTAACCTTTGATCCGAAGCAAGGGCGCGATGGCAGGGGATCAGCCATGAAATATTGTTGGCCCCGATAGCGGTGCCGGCCGCCCGGGCAGCTTTTGGTTGTCCCGCCGATGCAGCGACTTCCCCATATGTGCGGGTTTCACCTGCCGGAATTTCCAGCAGGGCCCGCCAGATCTGCCGCCTGAAAGGCGTGCCGTAAAGCGCGACCGGAATCGGCTCATCCTTCTGGAAGACAAGCTCCGACCATTTAGCCGCTTCGCTATCGTCGCGATCAATCTGCGCATTGGGATAGCGTCCGGTCAGGTCTGCGAAGACCTTCTGCCTTGTATAGCCGGGATGTTCGAACCCCGTCTTTACGCTGACGCCGTCATCAGCAAAGCCGAGGCCGCACAGCCCGCGCTGGGAGACGAGGAATACGCCTGTCCCGAATGGCGTCGGCGCTTCACCGATCTTCAGGTCAGCGCCCGCACCGCCAGCCTTTGCTTCGCCAGGCGTAAGGCCTTCATGCGCAATGAACAGGTCATGCAGCCGAGACGGACCAGACAGCCCCGTTTCAAGTGACGCATCGAGAACCGACGCCCCCTGCCGCAGCAGGTCACCTGCCTCAGCATGAGCGAGGGCGGCCTGGAACTGTTTCGGGCTGATACCGGCCCAGCGCGTAAACTCACGCTGGAAATGGTGTGGGGAGAGTCCCATCGCCCGGGCACACTGGGAAAGATCTGGCCAGTCGCGCCAGGTATCGCCAAGATGCGAGAGGGCATCGGCCATCCGCTCATATGCCACGGAACGTTCAGAAAGATTTGTCAGCGTCGTCATCATGGGTGGAGTTTGGCGCAGTCAGCCAAAGGCATCCACCCGTTTCTTGCGGGGCGTATTCAAACGCCAGTGAAATGGCCACGTCAGTCCGACGGCAAAACATCACGTCAGATTCGTCGCAAAGCCTAAGGCCGCAGGACACCTGCCCCAAAGACATTCATCGCGAGACCTAGCCGACCTTTTTCTCGTCAGGCTCCAGCTCGTACTCGCGTATCTTGCGATACAGCGTCGACCGGCCAATGCCGAGGCGGCGGCTGACTTCAGACATGTGGCCCTGGTAGAAATCGATTGCGTACTCGATCATGTCGCGTTCGATGTCCGACAGGGTCCGGAGCTCACCATCAGTATCCTTGATGGCGACTGGCCCCGAGGTGCGGATCTCTTCGCCAGCGTCGTTGGCAGGTTGTGTCCGCCCTGGCACAGCTGGCAGGTCAATCATCTCTGGGAGGATGCCGGAAATCTGCGGAAAATCATGCGGCTCCAGTTCGTGGCCTTCGCAGAGGATAACGGCACGGAAAACAGCGTTTTCAAGTTGGCGGACATTGCCCGGCCAGTCATGCGCACACAGCATGCGAAGCGTCTCTTCGCTCGCGCTTTCCACCTCGCGGTTTTCTGATGCATTGAAACGCGAAATGAAGAGGTCGACCATGGCCGGGATATCTTCCTTGCGCTCTCGCAAGGACGGCATGTCCACTGGAAAGACATTGAGACGGTAGTACAGGTCCTCGCGGAAGCCGCCGGCCTTCACCTGTTCGGCGAGGTCGCGATTGGTCGCGGAGATAATGCGGACATCGACCTTGGTCGGACGGCGCGAGCC
Organism: uncultured Hyphomonas sp.; assembly: GCA_964556825.1. Lineage (GTDB taxonomy): Bacteria > Pseudomonadota > Alphaproteobacteria > Caulobacterales > Hyphomonadaceae > Henriciella. The sequence goes on from CAZKXJ010000001.1 coordinate 466,795, forward strand.
AACAGCATCAACCTCGCCCTCCTGCAGCGCGCGCAGCAGCTTGACTTGCATGTCGAGCGGCAGCTCGCCAATCTCGTCGAGGAACAGCGTGCCACCGTCGGCCTCGACGAACTTGCCGAGCGACTTGGAGACCGCGCCCGTGAACGCACCCTTCTCGTGGCCGAACAGGATCGACTCGACCAGGTTTTCCGGGATGGCGCCGCAGTTGACGGTGACGAACGGCTTACCGGCGCGGTCAGAGGCGCCTTGAATGCAACGGGCGATAACTTCCTTACCGACGCCGCTTTCGCCGAGAATAAGCACCGGAATATCCGAGCTGGCGGCGCGCTGGCCGAGGCGGACGACCTGGCGCATGGCCGGTGCGGCAGCAATCATGTCGTCAAAGTTCATCCCGCCTTCCGACTTGCGTGTCAGGCGTTTCACTTCGCCCGTAAGCGAAGACATTTTCAGGGCATTGCGGATCGAGACAACGACGCGCTCAGGATTGGCCGGCTTGACAATGAAGTCGACAGCCCCGGCCCGCATGGCGGTTACGATTGTCTCGATGCCGGACGTGGCTGTCAGCATGATGACCGGCACATCCGGGATGCGTTCAGACAGGCGCTCAAGCGTTTCCATCCCTGACAGGCCGGGCATGGTGAGGTCCAGCAGAATGACGTCCGCGCCCGCTTCAGTGGCGGTGGTAAAACCGGTTTCGCCGTCCGGGGCCGTCCGGCAGGCAAAGCCAGCCTTTTCGACCGCGGCCTGAATCAACCTGCGTTGTGTCGGATCGTCGTCGATCACCAGAACCGTCTTTGCCATCATCATCACCCGTAATTCGACCCGAATGGATCATTTCGTTACGACCCGATATGGCACACAGACATGGAGTTATGGTTCAGTCGTTCGTTGAAATTTCACGGAATTCTTGCAGGTCTCGTCCGCCACCTATTGGGAGACAGCCAGTTCGCGGCCGTTCCACGGGTCAAAGAACGCATCATTGGTGACGACGAAAGTATCATCATCCATCTGAAACGCCCGATCATACCCTGATGGAAGTTCGATCTGGCCGGACGACGTGTCAGCATCATAAGTCTCAACCTCACGGATCCATTCGCTGGTTTCGCGCTGCATCCTGTCGGAGGCCTCATCGCGGCGGCGCCAACTTTCCATGCTCATGTCCGAAAGATCAGAATAGCTTTTCGAGGTAATTTCAGCGCGCTTTTTTGCGCCTTCGATATTGATGGCGGAGATGATGCCATTGTGTTTCATCATGCGCGCATTCCAGTCAGGATCGATGCGGTAGTTCTTCATATAGAGCATGAAGGCCGGTGCAAATTCGGCGATCTCATTTTCAGGTGCCACCATGAAGATCATGTTGTAAGCGGTGCCATACCCCATTTCGAGTGGTGGGCCGAAGCCGTAGCTATGTCCGCTCAGCGTATAATTGTGCATCGTCCAGATGACCATCGCGCCCACATAGCGCTCGCCATTGCGGTTGAATTCAACGCTCACCGTCGCAGCATCAGTCCACGTGCGTGAGTATGGGTCGCCCTGGTTCTCGGTCGAAAATGGATATTGAGAAAGGAGCTGGACGATTTCCGGCGAGCGTTCGACTTCGGTCACGCGCCCGCCCGGCATCTGGGCGATAAAGCTGCTTACATATTCGTCGGCTGATCGGAAGGCGGCGCGAATACATCCTTGCCGACCAGGCATGCCCTGATTGTTGAATTCCCATGTGGACGTCGGCAGCATCTGAATGAAGGCCTTGTCGTCCGGCGAGGAGGCCGTCCATTCAACACTCTGGCCGCTATTGCACTCGTTCATGTTGAGCCGCCAGATCACACCGCCCTGTGTTGTCCAGCCTGCAGGAAGCACCGTGGTCGCCGCGACGAGCGGTTTTTCAAAGCCGGTCGGGTCCATGATCTTCACCAGCTGCAAATGCAGGTCTGCCGACGGCTCGGCGGATGCCGGGGCTACGGCGATCAATGACCCGGCCAATACCGCAACAGACTGTAGACACACCCAAACCATGAACCGCATTGCAAATCCTCCGGAGAATTATTCTCTACAGAGGAAAGCGGAATCCATCCCCAATTCGGGTCAGCGGCAGGCTTCGGCCCATTCCAGGACTTCGTCGATGAGGTGTTGCCTGGACCATGAAAAAGAATGGTCTCCGGACAATACGATCGACGTCAGCTCAATGCCGGGTTCGGCTTCGTAAGCTGCGACGAGCGGCAAGTGCATCGTTTCAATGGGCACCGATGTGTCCTCGTCGCCCGCAACAAGCAGCACGGATTTTCCAACAAGGGCAGGCGCCAGAAGCCGTGTATCGAAAGCTTCGCGGTTTGCCATGATTTCAGCGATGGCGGCCTCGCCCGTCAGGCCTGACAACATGGTCAGCGTGTCAGCATAGGCGGCAAAACCGGCGGCGGCGTCCGGCTCGGCCTCAAACCGTTCTGCTACCGCACCGAGATTTGCCGGCGCAATCGCGGCCGTGCATTGAATGCTGTCATCACGCGCAGCAGCCTGCAGCGCAGCAAACCCGCCCATTGAATGGCCGACCAGGATCAGCCGGTCCGGGTTCGTCCGCAAAGCGATAGCATTTTCCCGTAAATAATCGGCCGCTGCAGCGACGTCCTCAATGAGGTGAGTGACGGTGTAAGTACCCTCACTGCCCCACGCGCCGCGGTAATGGAAAAACAGGACGTTGAAACCAGCTGAACGCAAATCCTGCGCGAGATCAAGATTCCTTTCGTTGCCCGGAAAACCGTGCAGCAAGATGACCGTTGGGTGGGGGCCTTCGCCATTTGCGAGATAGGCATGACCATTGAGGCGGTCGGCATGGCTATCGAAATTCAGCTCGACCAGCGATGGTGGGAAGTCTGCGCTCACCGGAGAGGGAACCGCTAGCGTGCTTTCAATAGTGGGGGCCGACGCAACACATCCCGTCATCATCAGCGTGGTAGCAATGACGGATGTCGTGAAAAGTTTCATCATCGTGGAATCTCCCCCCTAAAGCCTGGCTCAGCTTAGGGGACGATGCGATCCGTGTCGTCCGGAAAATGAAACCGCCGGAATTGGCAAAGCAATTCCGGCGGGTATTCAGTCTGCTAGATGCGTTCGATGATGATGGCCGGAGCCATACCGCCTGCAGCACACATCGTGATCAGGCCATAACGACCACCAGAGCGCTCAAGCTCGTCCAGCGCTGTACCAATCAGGATCGAGCCGGTGGCGCCGATCGGATGACCAAGCGCCATGGCGCCGCCATTGATGTTCACTTTCGACCGGTCGAGCTTCAGGTCACGAATGAACTTCTCGGCCACAACCGAGAAAGCTTCGTTGATTTCATAGACATCGATATCGTCGGTGGTGAGACCGGCTTTCTCGAGGACTTTCCTGGCGGCTGGAACCGGCGCGTTAAGCATCAGCGTCGGGTCGTCGCCCATATTTGCCGTGGCAACGATACGAGCGCGTGGCTTGAGACCGTTCTTGTCAGCATATTCCTTCGACGTCACAAGGATCGCGGCTGCGCCGTCGACGACACCGGAAGAGTTACCGGCGTGGTGGACATGGGTCATCTTGCCTTCCAGTTGCGGATATTTCTTCGTGACCATGGAGCCGTAAGTGTTGCCCTGATCGTCGACCGGGATGTCCATATACATGTTGAACACGGTCTTCAGGCCGGCGAGGCTTTCCATCGTGGTCGACGGACGCGGGAATTCGTCCTTGTCGAGCGCGAGCGTGCCGTCGCGATTGTAGACAGGTACGACAGACTTGTCGAAACGGCCTTCATCCATGGCGACCTTGGCGCGCTGCTGGCTGGTCACGGCGAGCTGGTCGACAGCCTCGCGATCAATGCCTTCAAGCGTCGCGATCGCATCAGCGCAGACGCCCTGCTGGGACTGAGGGTGCATTTCGCGCAGATGCAAATTGCCCGCATCCATCATCGGCGGGTTTTTCGGATCCGCTGTTGATGCGGTGTAGCTCATCATTTCCGTGCCGCCGGCGATGACACAGTCTTCCATGCCTGACATGACTTGTGCAGCCGCCAGCGAGACCGAGGTGATGCCCGACCCGCAGAACCGGTCCAGCGTGACACCCGACGCCTTAACGTCGAAACCGGCATCGAGCGCCGCCATGCGGCCAAGGTCAGCGCCTTGAGCGCCGCGTTGCGAGCTGGTGCCCCAGATGATGTCATCCACCGTAGTGGTGTCGAGCTTGTTGCGGTCACGGATCTGACCAAGCACGGTGGCGGCGAGATGTTGTGGGTGCAGGTGCGCAAGTGAGCCCTTGCCAACCTTGCCAATGCCACGCGGTGTGCGGCATGCGTCGATGATATAAGCTTCAGCCATTTTGGATCTCCCGGGATACACTCACTGATTAGGGTCTGCGCTATCCACTGATACGCCGGAGGCCGCTTGGCAATTCCTCACCCAACGTCAAAGGCCGAGGACATCATCCATATCATACAGACCAGCAGGCTGTCGCACCGCCCAGCGGGCTGCCGCAAGCGCCCCATGTGCAAACACCGCACGGTCCAGCGCTGTATGGGACAGGGAAATTACCTCCATCTCGGCACCAAACGTCACCTCATGCTCGCCGATGACGCCACCTGAGCGGCGAACGGCAAACCCAATATGGCCAGCTTCGCGTTTCGCATCCGGCCCATCATAAGGCCCAGACCTGAGAGTTTTGAGGTCAGCGCCGCGCCCACTTGCCGCCGCATCGCCGAGCATTAGCGCTGTACCCGATGGGGCATCTATTTTCCGGCGGTGGTGCGTTTCAAGCACTTCGATATCCCAGTCATCGCCGAGACGTTCGGCAGCCATCCTGGTCAATGCACATAACAGGTTCACGCCGAGCGAAAAATTGCCAGCCTTGACGATGGATAGCCCTCCGGCGGCCTCATCAATCTCCGCTTCTGCTGCGCCGTCAAAACCGGTCGTGCCAATAATCACGGCTTTCACCCCGGCTCCGGGCAATGCCTTCAGCGCATCGAGCGTGGCTTGGGGGCGGGTAAAATCGACCCAGATGTCCGCGCCCTTCGCGGCGTCGACAACGCTGCTGACGGCCGGAACACCAATAGGGGACAATCCCAGGATCTCACCAACATCCTTGCCGAGATGCGGCGAGCCCGGCGCTTCGCTGGCGCCGCAGATCGTGTGTCCTGCGTCGATGGTAGCCGAAGCGATCTGGCGACCCATCCGGCCGCCGACGCCTGCGATGGCGATATTCAGTGTCTTGGTCATGGCGAGCGTCATAAACGCTTTTGAGGGCATGCGCCTAGAAGCGATTGTTGAAATTGCACGTTATTGCGGAACCGCTCAGCGTTTTGCACTTTTCGTGTTAACTATTGTTATCCCAACCGCATCAACAGGATGAAGGAGTGCACCCATGCAGAAATTCTTGATAACAGGCCTCGGACTTGCTGCGCTCCTCACCTTCCCGGCTATGGCTGATGGCTACGAAACGGGTAAAACTGCACAACGCGGTCCGGCACCGCTGGCCCCACATGCCAAGGAGGTGGAGGTCGTCAAAGTCATTCATGAAGCCCGTACGCCGGTACAGCATTACTGCAATACCGGATGTCCGACCGTGTCCTACGGCCACACCTACGTGACCGAACCTGTGACAACGCGCCAATATACACGCAGCTATACACGGATGGCCGCGCCCGATTGTAGGTATGTAACCAGCTCGTACCCGGCGCCGCATCATTCCACACATGGACGCCGCGGACACAACAAGTATCACAGCCATCATCATGGTCAGGTCAATTACGGCCCCGGCTATGCCAGCGGTGTCCAGTATGCCTCTCCTGCTTACAGCTCTGGGCCGGTCTACGAAGAAGGCACCGTTATCTGGCAGAGCGAAAATGGGCAGCATGACCACGGCTATCGAACACAGCAGACTTCGTCATATCAACCATCCCATGCCGATCGCGGACAGGCCTGGGCGCATTACGACCATAGCTGGAAACGGCGGACCAATCAGGGGCGCTGACTGCTATTCTGCCGGCCGAACAGGCGCATTCAGGCTGCAAATATCGAGTATTTCCGGCGGTTTGCGGTAAAAGAACTCGTCATTTCGAACCCGCTTTGACGTCTTGAAGTCCTGAAAGGCGCGGCTGGATGTGACCATCGCCTCCCATTTGGGCCGTGTATCTTCAGGCAAGTCGGCAGCGATCCTGAATGACAGGATCTCATCGCCGACTTCCGGCGGTTGTATAACCCCGTTTTCAATCTCTCTGACGCCGCGTTTGAGGGCCTGGACATGCTCCATGCCATCAATGACGCGACCAAAGATCGTGAGGTTGCGGTCAAGATATCTTTGGGCGTCGAGCACGATATAGAATTCGGTGGACCCGCTGTTGGGATCAGTATCGCGGGCCATCGCAATTGCTCCGGGGCAATGCAGCAGCCACTCACGTCCCAGCAGTTGGCTCCGGCCTGCCGGAAACCCGCCTATGTGCCCGACTTCAGGGGCGAAGAGGTCCCGATTTCCAAGCGGGGTGAAGCCTTCACCCGTATAGGCCCGGTCATTCTCGTTCACCAGGTTGGGCCAGTCCATGATGGCTGTTTCGTCTTCAAATCCGCCCTGCGCCACGAAGCCGTCGATTACCCGGTAAAAGCGTTTCCCGTTCATGATGCTGGCAAAGGCGAGCTTGTGGATCCGTTCAACATGGTTTGGCGCAAAATCAGGATTGAGCTCAATCGTGACAAGCCCATGCTCTGTATCGATCAAAAGAAGGTTTTCAGCGGGGATCGGTCGCCAGTCCGGTATGTTCTCGAATTTACTGACTTCCTGTGCACCGCTTGTCGGCATTCCTGCGCAGGCGGCCAGCACGCATGCGGCGAGAAATCCTGCCTGTTTGCTCCAGACCCCCATTTCCTGCTCCCTGATTCCTTTGAATTGACACAGAACACTATCCGGCTTTTCGCCGCTCTGCTATGGGGCTCGACCTATGTACCAGATCACCGCAAAAGGCCCGCGTGAGGCTATCGAACCTGCCTGGGACGCCCTGGCATGGAGTGACCCGTCTCCAGCCGGTGCCGTCGATGCGAAAGAAGATGGCCGTCACGCCTGGCGCCTCGATGTCTACACCGAAACGGCGGAAGACGCCGATGCCTGCAAGGCGATGATTCTCGAAACCTCGCCAAGTCTCAATCCCGTGATCGAAGCCCTCGAAGATCGAGACTGGGTGACAATGTCTCTTGAAGGCCTGCCACCTGTCGCAGCGGGGCGTTTTATCGTGGCCGGCAGTCACGCCCTCGCAAAATCAGCGCCCGGCAAGACACCCATCCTGATTGAAGCCGGACCTGCGTTCGGCACGGGGCATCACGGCACGACGCTAGGCTGCCTGATGGGTTTCGAGCATGTGCTGAAATATGCGCGCCCGAGAAAAGTGCTGGATGTCGGCACGGGCTCAGGTGTGCTGGCAATTGCAGCCATCAAGGCAGGCGCGAAACGCGCATGGGGCACCGAAATCGATACTGACAGTGTGCGCGTGGCCAACGAGAATGCCGCCAAGAACCATGTCGCCAATGCGTTTCGCACATTCGAGACCGGCGGTGGCATGAACCGGACCATTCGTAGCGACGGGCCATGTGACCTTGTCTTTGCCAACATATTGTTCCGGCCACTTGTCGGGTTGAGCCCCACGATTTGCGGCCTGACGGCCCCGGGAGGTCACGTCATCCTGTCCGGACTGCTTACCCATCAGGAGCCACTCGTGCGGGCCGCCTATACCGGACAGGGCCTTAGCTTTATTCACCGCATTCGCAAGGATGGCTGGTCGAGCCTCGTCTTCCGTCGCAATTCCTGAATCCGCCACCTTCCACCTTCGCTGCTTTGGCACTATCTCTAGGCCATGAGACAGAATTTTGACGTAAAAGGCGGCGCCCAACTTGGCCGCCAGAACCTGCCACGGCTGCGCGCCGCGATGCAGGCCGACGGCCTCGACGGCTTCTACATTCCGCACGAGGACGAATACCAGAACGAGTATTTGCCCGCCAGCAATGACCGGCTGACCTGGGCGACCGGCTTTACCGGGTCTGCCGGCGCCGCCATGGTGATGCAGGACAAGGCCGTCATTTTCGCCGATGGTCGCTACACTCTGCAGGTGCGTGACCAGACTGATCCTGACCTGATCAACGTTGAAGGCCTTCCAGAGCCCGGGCCGTTTGGCTGGCTCGCCGCCCAGTCCCTCAAAGGAAAGACTGTGGGCTATGACCCGAAGCTGATGACGCCAAACGACCTCGAAGCATTACTGGCCGCAGCGAACAAATCCGGCGCGCGCCTCAAAGCCGTCGAGACGAACCCGATTGATGCGGCATGGGATGATCGCCCGGCCGAACCGCTTGCCAAGGTCGTGCCGCAAGCGCTGGAACATGCTGGAGTCGACGGCGTGGCCAAGCGCGAAACCATCGCCAGGGCGCTGAAGGAAGATGGCGCCGACGCGGCGGTGATCACCTCGCCAGCATCAGTGGCCTGGGCGTTCAATATCCGGGGCGGCGATGTCGCCTGCTCGCCCCTGCCCTTGTCGCGCGCGATCCTGAACAATGATGGCAGCGCCGATCTTTTTCTCGACCCGCGCAAAGCGTCGGACGCGCTGCGTAAACATCTCGGCAATACCGTTACGCTTCGTCCGCTCGACGAACTGAACACAGCCCTGGACAATCTCAAGGGCAAGACTGTCAGCCTGGATCCGGCGCTGGCTTCTGCCTGGTTCTTCACCGCGCTCGAAGATGCAGGTGCAAGAATATTGCGGCAACGCGACCCGGTTCTCCTGCCAAAGGCGTGCAAGAACTCAACCGAGATTGCCGGGACAGAAGCCGCCCATATTCGCGATGGCGCCGCGCTGACGCGATTCCTCCATTGGCTCGATACGGACGCGCAATCCGGCAAGGTGACCGAGATTGATGCCGCACTGAAGCTAGAAAGCTTCCGTGAAGCGCTGGGTGACCTGAACGACCTCTCTTTTGAGACGATTTCCGGAGCCGGTCCAAACGGAGCCCTTCCACATTACAGGGTTTCTTCGGCCTCCAACCGTATTCTTGAGCGAGGGTCACTCTATCTTGTCGATAGTGGTGGCCAGTATCTCGACGGCACCACCGATGTGACGCGCACCGTCCCCATCGGGGAGGCCTCCGCCGATATGAAGCGGCATTATACGCTGGTCCTGAAAGGGCACATTGCATTGGCCGCCGTGCGTTTCCCGCAGGGCACGACGGGTACGCATCTGGACGCGCTGGCCCGACACCCGCTTTGGCAGGCCGGCCTCGATTATGACCATGGCACAGGTCATGGCGTTGGCGTCTATCTTGGCGTGCATGAAGGTCCGCAACGCATCGCGAAACCCTGGAACAGCGTTCCGCTTGCGCCCGGGATGATCGTATCCAACGAGCCGGGCTTCTACCGCGAAGGCCAATACGGCATCCGGATCGAGAACCTGCAATATGTCACGCCGCCCAGCGACATTGAGGATGGCGAGCGCAAGATGCTGGGATTCCGGAACCTTACCTGGGCGCCACTCGCGCGCGACCTGATTGTACTGGATCTGCTGTCACGAGCAGAACGGTCATGGGTCGACCAGTATCATGCCGACGTGCAAACGAAGATAGGCCCGCTTGTCGACGGCGATGCGGGTGAGTGGCTGAAGCAGGCGTGCAAACCGCTTTAGCGCTTACACGCCTGCAAGGTCCAGCCAGTCATCTTCGCTCATGACCTGAATCCCAAGCTCCTCGGCCTTTTTGAGTTTCGATCCGGCACCCGGCCCGGCGACAAGAATATCTGTCTTCTTCGACACCGAGCCGGAAACCTTGGCCCCAAGGGCCGTTGCCCGCGATTTTGCCTCGTCGCGCGTCATCTTTTCCAGGGTGCCGGTGAAGACAATTGTCTTGCCGGACACTTCAGATTCTGACGCTGGCGCTTCGGCATCGGCAATCTCGACTTCGGCAAGAAGGCTGGACAGCATGTCCTGATTGTGTGGCTCGCCGGCAAAATCCTTGAGGCTCTCCACTGCGGTTTTGCCGACGCCGTCAATGGCCAGAAGTTCTGCCTCGGCTGCTTCATCGCCTTCAGCTGCGTGCGTAACGGCCTGCCAGAATGCGTCCCAGCGCAGGAAACTGCGCGCAAAGACACCTGACGTGGTTTCGCCAACATGCCTTATGCCGAGCCCATTGAGGAAGCGCTGGAAGGGCGGCGTGCGGCGCTCATCAATGGCAGCGTAAAGATTGCTCGCTGACGTTTCACCAAACCCCTCCCATTCCTTCAGTGGCGGCAAGCCTTCGTCGACAAGACGTTTCTCCAGCCGGAAAATATCCTGAGGGCCTTTAACCACACCCTTGCTGTAGAAAAGCTCAACCTGTCTTGCACCAAGCCCGTCAATGTCCAGCGCCTTGCGCGATACAAAATGCTTAAGCCTTTCAACGGCCTGCGCAGGACACGTCAGGCCACCTGTGCACCGCCTGCGGACATCCTCTTCGCCCTTGTCATCAACATCGCGCACGGCTGCCGAACCGCATTCAGGACATTCGTGGGGCATCTCGAACGCCGGCGGACGATTGTCGGCCGGGTCCACAACACCGAGAATTTGGGGGATAACATCACCGGCGCGCTGGATTTCGACCGTATCGCCTGGACGCACATCAAGCCGCGCAATTTCGTCTTCGTTGTGCAGTGTCGCATTGGAAACCACCACGCCGCCAACCGTCACAGGCTGCAGCCGGGCAACCGGCGTCAAAGTGCCGGTTCGACCGACCTGTATTTCGATGGCCTCAAGCTTCGTGATCGCGCGTTCAGCCGGGAATTTATGTGCGATGGCCCAGCGCGGAAAGCGGCTGACGAAGCCAAGCCGCGCCTGCCAGTCCAGCCGGTTCACCTTATAGACAACGCCGTCAATATCGTAGCCGAGCATGGCGCGGCGTTCAGCCATGTCAGCATAGGCACCGAGCAAGCCATCAATCGTGTCGTGCGGCTTGAACAGCTCGTTGATGACAAAGCCCCAATTCGCCAACTTTTCGACAGCCTGCGTCTGAGTGTCGGCAAAGCTCTCTGACACTTCACCCCAGGCATAAGCAAAGAAGCGCAGGGGACGGGCGCGCGTGATAGCGACATCAAGCTGGCGCAGGCTGCCTGCCGCCGCGTTACGAGGGTTGGCGAAAACTTTCTTGCCGGCCACCGCCTGATTGGCATTCAATGCCTTGAAGGCCTCAGCGGTCATGTAGACCTCACCCCTGATCTCGATTTTCTCTGGCCATCCTTTCCCGCTGAGCTCATCGGGAATGTCATCAATTGTGCGCGCATTTATGGTGACGTCCTCGCCCACCTGACCGTTACCACGGGTCGCCGCGCGGACGAGCTTGCCTGCTTCATAGGTCAGGCTGAGCGATAGACCGTCAATCTTCGGTTCAGCCGTGATGACCAGTGGCTCATCTTCGGCAAGCCCCAGATACCGACGGATACGGGCGGCAAATTCGGCAACGTCCTCATCGGAAAACGCATTGTCGAGAGACAGCATCGGAATCCCGTGAGCGACCTTGCTGAACGCTTCCGAGACCTCGACCCCGACGCGGTCACTCGGGCTGTCGGACCGCTTCAGTTCAGGAAACCTGGCTTCGATCTCACTATTTCTGAGACGCAGCGCGTCATATTCTGCATCCGTAAGGTGCGGATCGTCTTCCTTGTAATAGGCACCATCAGCCAATTTGATCTCGGTTGCCAAACGTGCGAGCTCGCGCTTCGCTTCGGTTTCGTTCAGCGCGTCAACGGGCTTCGGCTCGCTCATGCATGTTCAAGGAGCCTTGTCGCTGCGGCCCTTGCCTCTTCGGTCACGGTTGCACCAGACAGCATTCGGGCGATTTCCTCATGCCGTTCGCAGGCATCTAGACCCGTCAGCCGGGTTTCGCCAAGTCCGTTTGATGCGGCGCCAGACTTAGAGACCAGCCACTGATGGGACGCGGCTGCGGCAACCTGTGGACTGTGTGTGATGGCAAAGACCTGACGGGCCGTGCCCAGACTTGCCAACCGCTCGCCGATGGCCGCCGCTACGGCGCCGCCAACACCCTGGTCCGCCTCATCAAATACCATCACCGGGACCGAAGTGGTTTCGGCAAGGGCGCATTGCAGCGCGAGCGAGAAGCGGGCCAGTTCGCCCCCGGATGCGATCTGGCGTAGCGGTCCGAAACCGGCACCGGGATTGGTTTCGACTTCGAACTCCACCTTTTCACGCCCCGACGCGCCAGAAGCATCTTCTGCTATATCCTCGAAGTGCACTCGCACGCGTGTTCGTTCAAGCTTGAGCGGCTTGAGTTCGGCCATGATGGTATTTTCAAGTCTTTTGGCGGCTGTGCGGCGAGCCTCAGTCAGCCGGTCCGCTGCGCCGCGCCACCTGGCTGCGGCCGCCGTCTCTTCAGAGCGGGCCTTGTCTATGGAGCCTTGTGGCGCATCCGAGAGCGCGAGCTTGGCCTCAATGTCCTCGAGAAAGCCGGTCAATGCGTCAGCTTCGACACCATATTTGCGCGCGGCACTCTTGAGTGCAAAGAGGCGCTGTTCGGATTTCTCCAGCGCAGACGGGTCGTGCACAGCAGCCATCCCAAGAGCCTCCAGCGCCGCGCTGGCCTCGCCTACCTCAATCAAGGCACGGTCGAGCGCTTCCGCAGCGCTCCTCGCAGCCTTGGACAAAGCCCCCTCGGAATCTTCCAATCCTTCAATCCTCAAGACACGTTCAGTTGCCCGGCTCGCCTTGGCGAGACAGGATTCGATATCGCCCTGTTCGAACGCTTCGAATGCCTCAGTGGCCGACTCTGCAATCTTCTCCGACTGCATCAGGATAGAGCGTTCGGCGGACAGTTTTTCGAATTCGCCCTGTCTCGGCTCAAGCGTCGCAAGCTCGTCATGTGTCTGGAGCAACCAGTCATGCTGGCGCTGGACTTCCTCAAGGTCGACCTCCAGCGTTTCACGCGCGGTGCGCTTCGCCTGATAGGCCTTCCAGTTTTCCGCGCAGCCTGCCAACAGCCTTTCATTGCCAGCATACAGGTCCAGTATATCCCGGTGGCGTGACGCGCGCATGAGGCCAGAGGCCGAATGCTGGCCGTGAATTTCGACCAGCGTCTCACCAACCGCTTCGAGCAGGCCTGCATTCGATGGCTGGTCGTTGATAAAAGCGCGCGCCGGACCGTTCGCCGGTATGACGCGCTTCAATGTCAGCGTTTCTGAAGGCGACGCTTCGACACCTCGTTCGGCCAGGATTGCCCAGGCCGGGTGATCCGGCTCCAGTGCAAACTCGGCCATGACAGTGGCCTGCTCGGCGCCTTTGCGGACCATCTTGCGGTTGGCCTGTGCACCAAGGGCTTGGCCGAGGGCGTCCAGAATGATGGATTTACCCGCACCGGTTTCGCCGGTGAGAGCGGTGAAGCCGTCGGCAGCCTCAATGTCGAGCCGCTCGATCAGCAGGAATGAACGTATGGAGAGCGCAATGATCATGCGCCTTCATATCATCGGAACAAAAAGAGAACAAGCCTGATTTGCAACAAGGCTTTACTGCTGGGCTGGCACCTGTGTCGCGGCCGTCTGGACCGTCAGGCCCTTCTCCGCAAGAAGGTCGTAGGCATCAGAATACCAACGCGATTCCGGATAGTTATAGCTCAGCACCGCGCCGGCAGCGACCGCTTCACCGCGCAGGCCTAGCGACAGATTGGCTTCGACCAGGCGATACAGCGCTTCCGGCGTGTGGCTTGTCGTATCAAAGGTGTCGATCACGGTCTTGAAACGATTTATCGCCGCAAGATGCTGGTCGCGGCGCAGATACCAGCGACCGATTTCCATTTCCTTGCCGGCGAGCTGATCACGGACCATGTCGATCTTGATCGACGCGTCGCGGGCATAATCCGTGTTGGGGAAACGGCGGACAACGTCGTTCAGCGCGGCCTGGGCGAGCTCAGTTGTCTTCTGGTCGCGGCCAACATCGACGATCTGCTGAAAGTAGCTGAGCGCAATGATGTAATACGCATAAGGCGCACCCTGCCCCGCAGGATTCAGCGACAGATAGCGTTGTGCCGTGCTCACGGCGTCGTCATAGCGGCGCGAGCGGAATGAGGCATATGACGACATCAAGGTCGATCGGCGAGCCCACTCAGAATAAGGGTGCTGGCGCTCCACCTCATTGAACAGCTCGATCGCGCTGACATAGTCGCGGTCATCAAGGTCTTCGGCAGCGGCATTGTACAATGCCTCAACCGGGCGTTCGACATAGGCAAGTTCCCGGGCCGAGCGGTTGCTGTTGCAGGCCGTCAGCAGAAAGGCTGCACTTGTCACTGACAGGAAGATCTTCGAGGTGTTTTTCATAATCAATTCCGGCTTCAGCTTCACTGCTCGCGCACATTGCCTCGCACAGGGCCGATGTAAAGTATCGCAGTACAGGAAGCGCCGGGCAATTTTCTTGTTGTTCAGGTTGCAGCCGGCCTCGCAGAGGTGGCTCTCAGGCGCAAAATGTTGGCAATCCTAACGTTGCGCCGCGGCGGCGGAAACGCCTTGGCCAAGCGCAGCCTCATCTGTCTCCCAGCACCATGCGGATGGCCGTTCAAGCATCGCGCGAACGAGCATGTTGTTCAGCGCATGCCCCGGTTGACGGGCTTCGTAGACGCCCGCAATCGGTGCGCCGGCAAGCATAAGATCACCAACGGCATCCAGAATCTTGTGACGAATGAACTCGTCATTCGTGCGCAATCCTTCCGGATTGACGACCTTGTCTCCGTCCAGGACAACTGCATTTTCCAGTGAGCCACCACGGGCAAGACCCATAGCCTGCAGCTTCTCTACATCCTGCGCGAACCCGAAGGTCCGTGCGAAGGCTAAATCACGGGCGAACATGCCCGGCAGGAGGCGGAGCGACATTTGCTGTGTGCCGATCGCGCGGCTGGAAAACTCGATCTTGGCGTGTATTGACAGGTAATTGTCGGCTGAAGGACTTAGCTTGGCCCATTTGACGCCGTCCCTGACCTCTACGTCCTCAAGGATACGGATACGGCGGCGCAGAGCGCCCTGGCGGCGCAGCCCAGCGGACAGCATCAGTTCGCAATACACTGCAGACGAACCGTCCATGATCGGTACTTCCATGCCGTCAATTTCGATGATCAGATTATCGATGCCGACACCGGCACACGCGGCGAGCAGGTGTTCGACCGTTGCAACGGTAACACCGGCCTCGTTGCGTAGCGTGGTACCAAGCTGGACTTCAGAGACATGATCGCCGCGCGCAAAAACGACATTGTCGCGATCAGTAATGTCAGTGCGGCGAAACCGGATTCCGGTCCCAGCGGCAGCAGGCTTCATTACGATACGCGTGCGAGCGCCGCTATGAACACCGACGCCTGCGCACACCACAGGACAGCCGATCGTTTGCTGGACTTGAATACCGCTCATGAAAAGACGTCCTTCTGTCATGAGATACATGAAGGGACGATCGCGCCAGCTTCAAAACAAGGAATGTTTCGCAATATTGCAAAAAGGGCTCCGGCCGAAGCTAGAGCCCTGATTTAAAATAATTATATGTGTTTCAATGCAGCCTATTTTTAATGGTTCGCAGACCGTCTCAGGAAGGCTGGAATCTCCAGGTCGGCATCATCGAAAGGCGCCGCATCCGGATGGTCATCTGGAGATGAAACGATCTTTTCTGGCAATTCGACATCATCGAGATCATTGTCACCCGGGGTCGTGCCCTTGCGCCAGCCGAAAAGATTGGCAAAGCCTGCAGCTCCGTCATCAGAATTGCGGGACGCTGCGGCAGGCCGTTGCGCGGGCTTTTGGCTGAACACCTGATCAGCTGATACCTGGTCGGATCCTTCAGTGCGCTCGACATGAGCAGGCGGCAGCTGACGACCGTGGAAATCGGGACGCGGATCCGTCTCGAACATGTCTTCCTGCGCCTTGCCGCTGACCACGACTTTCGGAGTTTCGGCTTCTGTCTCTTCAACCTTTGCAACCGCTTCCACAGGGACTGCAGCTTCAGGCTCAGCCATCGCGAACTGGCCGGCATCGATACCGGCAGCCACAACGGAAACACGCAGGCGACCTTCGAGTTCTGGGTCGAATGTCGAGCCGAGAATGATATTCGCATCAGGATCGACTTCACGGCGGATCTCGTTGGCCGCTTCATCAAGTTCGAACAGCGTCATGTCATACCCGCCGGTGATGTTGATGAGCACGCCGCGGGCGCCTTTCATCGAGACATCGTCAAGCAGCGGATTGTCGATCGCAGCACGGGCCGCTTCGAGCGCGCGGCCTTCCCCTTCGCTTTCGCCCATCCCCATCATGGCAGAGCCCATACCCTTCATGATGGTACGCACGTCAGCAAAATCGAGATTGATCAGTCCAGGCATGACCATCAGATCGGTAATGCCGCGCACCCCGGAGTAGAGCACATCGTCCGCCATACGGAAGGCTTCAGCGAATGTCGTCCGCTCATTTGCGATGCGGAAAAGGTTCTGGTTCGGCACAACGATCATCGTGTCGACGGCGCTGCGCATCTTGTCGAGACCGCTTTCGGCGATCTTCATGCGGCGTGCGCCTTCAAACCCGAAAGGCTTGGTCACAACACCGACCGTCAGGATGCCTTTGTCGTGAGCGGCCTTTGCGATGACAGGAGCGGCACCTGTCCCGGTTCCGCCACCGAGACCGGCAGCGATGAAGACCATGTGGGCGCCTTCAAGATGTTCATTGATGTCATCAATGGATTCTTCGGCAGAGGCGGCACCGACTTCTGGACGGGCCCCGGCCCCGAGACCTGACGTCGTTTCAAGGCCAAGCTGGATGCGATGCTCTGTCTTCGCACGATCCAGCGCCTGCGCGTCTGTATTTGCAACAACAAACTCTACACCCTGGAGCTTCGCTTCGATCATGTTGTCGACAGCATTCCCGCCTGCGCCGCCAACACCAAATACTACGATCCGGGGTTTGAGTTCGTGAGTCATTGAAGAATCCGCCTTTACAAATCTACATCCGAGGAGTGTCAGGCTTCAAACTGCACGTCTCACACTAAGAGACAGTTAAGTGAAGTCTTCCGGCGTCAAAAATTTTCACTTAGCCAGTGAAAGACTTTCTTCAGCAATCCGCCCTTGCCAGATGTTCCTCTGCTCTCGGTTGTGCCCGCAGCCCTGGCAACATCCGTAAATCCCCTGAATTCGTAGGATAGCAGACCTGCAGCTGTGGAAAAGACCGGATTGGCATGAGATTCGCCTAAAATGTCGGCTTCTACGGGTTTTCCGAGCCGTACTGGCTGCTTCAGGACTCGGGCTGCCACATCACGAACGCCCGGCAGCAGGCTTCCGCCCCCTGTGAGTACGGTCCGTCTCGGCATGATTCGTTTCAGCTCGCAGGTCGCAAACATCTTTGAAGCAAACTCGAATGTCTCTTCGATACGCGGCCCAATGATCGCGGCAAGCTCACCGCGCGCCATTTTGCAGCCATTCAGGCGACCATCATCTCCAAGGCGCGCAACTTCTATGCGTTCAGCGAGACCTGAACTTTTGCTGTCAGCCGTGCCGTGGATGGTTTTCATACGTTCTGCAGCCGCAAATGTTGTCCCGATGCCCTGCGCAATATCGCCGGTTACATTTGCCCCTCCAGCCGGGACGAGACCAAGCCAGGCCGGGGCGCCATTGATGAAAGCACAGGCAGCGGTGACGCCTGACCCCATGTCGATGCAGACAGCACCGTTTTCAATTTCGTCGTCGATCAACGTCCCCGCGCCACTCGCAACAGCGGACGGGACGATACGATCCACGTGCAGGTGCGCACGTCCCACGCATTCCACGAGATTGCGAACGAGCGATTTAGGCGCTGTTATGACAGAAAGCAGCACGCTGAGCTTGTCGCCGATCATGCCGAGCGGATCCTTGATGCCTTCCTGGTCGTCGAGACGGTAAAGCACAGGGTGTGCACTCAGGATTTCGCGCTGTTTGGCGTTGACCTTGGACAGCGCCACCGAGTGTAGCTTCTTGAGATCCTTCTGGGTGACTTCTCGTCCACCAAGGTCCGTCAGCGTGGCAACAAACTCGCAGGACACTTTCGGACCGGTGATCCCGAGCACGACCTGGTCAATCTGTTCGCCAGCCTGGCGTTCAGCATCTTCAACAGCCAGACGGATCGATCGCTCGAGCGACTCCATGTCGGTGATCGAGCCACCATTGAAGCCCCGGCTCTGTTGTCGTCCGCCGCCAAGAAACGAAAAGCCGGAGCGGGAAGACGGATCGTACCGTCCGATAAGGCAGGTAATTTTTGAGCTGCCAATGTCGAGCGACGCAATCGCCTGCCCGACACGGGCGGCCTTTGCGGGTTTCAGTCTTGCGTCTGCTCTTGCCATGATCAGCTTTCTGCTGGCGCGCTGTCTGCACCAACACTCCGTTTCGGTTTGAGGTAAGTCTTGCCCGGAACGCGCAGGTCAATGCGGTCCACGGCGCGGGACAGGAGGCCGGTCGCGCTATCAAGCTTGGCGAGTTGTGTCGCGGCCCGGTCGATCCGGACATCCGCCGGCAGCTGTATGGTCGTGCCATTGCGGAGCTTGAGGTTCCAACGGCGTTTCGACACCCGCTCCGCATAGGAGAGGCTTTCTGAGAGCCCCGAATTGCGGGCAAGCGCCCGCATCAAAGCTGGCGTACCTTCAGTTGCTGCCGCCCCGGAAAGGCGAATAAGGTCTGTATGGTCCTCAGCCTTGGCACCAGATACGATGCTTCCAAGGCTGTCGACAACCTGCCAAGTGGAGCCATCGTGCCAGAGCGCCACCGGTTGGGCGGGTGTCGCGTGGATCAGTATCTGGTCAGGCCACAGGCGATAAACTCGCGCATCAGTTACCTGCCCTGTCGCCATGACGCGGCGACGGATCTGGTGCGGATCGGCACGGAACATGTTCTCGCCGGGCTCAATTTCCGACATGCGGGTCACGAGCCTGCCAAGTGACGGGTCGTCTTCAAGTCCAACAACTTTGACATCAGCAATCGACAGGCCGAACGCGCCGGCGGCGCCGTCCATCGTCCCGGACAAACGCCCACCTACCTTCGACAGGGAGCCGCCCATCAGCGCTGCCCCGGCCACAATGACGGCGAACACCATCACCAGGCCGAAGATCACCGATGAAGCATCCACCGACTCATAGTGCGGCTCAGGTGGCGGAGCGGCCTTGCGCCGACTGCCTCGTGCGGGGGCACGTGTCTGCTGTCTGCCTTTTACCGGTGGCATGAAGCGTCCTCAATCATCCAGGTAACGAGTTCCTCGAACGGCATTCCGGTGAAAGCCGCCTGTTCAGGAACGAGAGAAGTCGGTGTCATGCCTGGCTGTGTGTTGGTTTCCAGAATCACAAGACGGCCTTTCTCTTCGTCAAATCGAAAATCGGATCTCGACACACCCCTGCAGCCAAGGGCCTGATGAGCCTTCAATGACGCTTCCAGAGCTTGTCTCGTTACGGCTTCCGGAATGTCTGCGGGCACCACGTGGCGCGATCCACCAGCTGCATATTTTGCGTCAAAGTCGTAAAACTCCCTTAACGTTGTGATCTCCGTAACAGCGAGCGGCCTGTCCCCGAGCACCGCGACGGTCAGCTCACGGCCCGGAATATACTCTTCCGCCATGAGGTTATCTCCGTACTTCCACTCTTCGGACAGCAGCATTCTGGACGGGCCATTATTGTCCTTGCGCACAAAAACGACACCAAAGCTCGAGCCTTCATTCACCGGCTTGATCACATAGGGCGGCTCAATCGGGTGAGCGCGCGAAGCCTCTTCACGGGTCACGGCAACATCATTCGCCACATCAAGACCAGCCTGGATATAGACCGCTTTGGACTTGCGCTTATCCATGGCGATGGCAGAGGACGTCACCCCAGAATGGGTGTAGGGAATGCCGAGAATTTCAAGCAGGCCCTGCACGCAGCCGTCTTCTCCCCATGGGCCATGCAGGCCGTTCAGAACGACATCAGGTTTCGCATTGGTCAGCTGGTTGGCAAGATCGCGGGTCGCATCAATGCCGACCGCGTCATATCCGGCCGCCTTGGCCGCGCGGAGCATCTGCTCGCCGGATGACAACGAGACCTCCCGCTCTGATGACCAGCCTCCATAAACAACGGCGACGCGCTTCATGCCTACCTCCAGGGTGCAAACGAACCTCTTCGATTCGTCAATCAGACAAGCATGATGACCGTCAGAAATTAAGGCAGTCCTTCACTGCGGGCAGATGGTAGAACGGATAAGGGTGAACATTGCGGGGCATCAGGCGTTTGTGATCCATGCCGGAAAATGTCGAGAAGTCCCCTGATGATGCTGAAGAAGAGCACATCACCGAAAGTGAGCGGTTCGAGGCGGCAACGCTCACGCGCCTGAAGTCCCGTATAGTCTACGAAATCATCCGGCAGGAAGGGCGCTCTGAACTGTCGCGGCCGCAGGCCTCAATCTGGTGGTCGGGCATCGCCGCCGGCATCGGCATATCCATGTCACTCGCCATGGAGGCGATGCTGCACATCGGCTTGCCGGATACTGCGTGGCGGCCACTGATCGAAAACCTGGGCTATTCCGCAGGCTTCCTGCTGGTGATGCTCGGCCGACTGCAACTGTTTACCGAGAATACCGTAACAGCTGTCCTGCCGACACTCGCCGACCCTAATCCCCGCACAATTGGCGCAATGGGGAGGCTGTGGTCTATTGTCTTTCTCGCCAATATGACCGGGACGCTGATTGCGGCAGCCTTCATTTATCATGGCGGCGCGCTGGCACCGGATGTCAGCGAAGCTGCCTTGCAACTCAGTCAGCATGTAGCTGAGTGGGATGCATGGGAAACCTTCATAAAAGCCCTGCCGGCCGGCTTCCTCATCGCCGCCCTGGTCTGGATGATGCCCAGCTCCGAAGGCAGCGAGTTCTGGGTGATCCTCTTCTTCACCTACCTGATCGCCCTTGGCGAGTTCGCCCACGTTGTGGTCGGGTCTGTCGAGCTATTCCTTGTCGCATTCAGCGGCGAAGAAACCATCCTGAAGCTGATTGGCGTAAATCTCCTGCCGGCACTCATTGGCAACATCATAGGCGGCGCCGGGCTATTCGCCATGCTTGCCTGGGGCCAGGTTCATGCTGAAATGGAAGACAGGGATTGATCGCGGCCCGGCTCTGGTAGCGTTTCAGAACTCGCCCTGAAGGCGACCGATGCGGCGAATTTCCCAGCGCAAATCTACGCCGGTGACATCAAGCACGCGGGCGCGAACCAGCTCACCGAGGGCTTCGATATCAGCTGCTGTCGCGTCGCCTGTGTTAATCAGGAAGTTGCAGTGCTTTTCAGAGACCTGTGCCCCGCCGACGCGCAGGCTGCGGCATCCAGCTTCATCCACAAGCTTCCAGCTGGAACGCTGGTTTGGCGTGCCCGGCGGGTCTGGATTTGCGAAGGTCGACCCCCCCGTCTTGTCCTTGATCGGCTGAGTTTCAGCGCGCCGCTTCTGATGCTCGGCAATCTCGAGGTGCAGGGTATCGGGATCACCCCCGCCTGACCCGGTCAGCAATATTCCGGTAACGATGATGTCGTCCGGGAAATTGGTGTGACGGTACGAGAACTCGATTTTCGGGTCGCCATATTGCGCGATCTCGGCTTCAAACCGCACTCGCTCGCCTGACCGGGTGATACCTTCGATCTGATTTGCGACATCCTTCAGTTCACGGCCATAGCATCCGGCATTGGTCCGTACCGCGCCGCCTATGGACCCGGGAATCCCGGAAAAGAAAGACAGGCCAGCAATCGAATGCTTTGCAGCAGCCTTCGCGACAGAAAGGTCGAGAGCGCCCGCGCGCACGAAAAGCGAATGTGGGCCAGCCGGTTCTACCTGCCCCCAATATCCACCCATCAACCGGATGGTGACCCCCTCAATGCCGCCGTCACGCACGATCGTGTTGGAGCCAACCCCCATGAAAGTGACCGGAACTTCTTCCGGCAACGCCTTCAGGAAATCGGCGAGATCATCCTCATCCGCAGGAAGGAACAGTGCATCGGCAGGCCCACCTACGCGAAACCATGTATAGGGCGCGAGAGGCTGGTTGCGTAACAGCTTGCCGCGAACGGATGGTAAATTATCGAGTTTCATCGCAGCTTTCATCAGCTCGCGTCGCTATGTGCCAAGCTTGCCAGCCAGGCCATTGGCATGAGCCGTGATATCGCCAGCTCCAAGGCAGACGACCATGTCGCCCGGCTTGGCGATTTTCCGGATCAGGTCGGGCAGTTGGTCCAGATCGCTCAACGCTCGCGCATCCTTGTGGCCGTGAGATCTCATGCTTTCGACAAGCGCCTCGCTTGTCACCCCCTCAATCATATCCTCACCAGCGGCATAAACAGGCGCAATTAATGCAATATCGGCTTCCCGGAAGCATTGGGAAAAATCCTCGAACAGGTCATGAAGGCGGGAATAGCGATGCGGCTGCGCGACGGCGATCACACGATTCTGCCCCTGCATAGCACGCGCCGCTTTCAGAACCGCCTGAATCTCGACCGGGTGATGACCATAATCGTCGATGATCCGGATATCGTTCCACGTTCCAGCATGGGTAAAGCGGCGTTTAACCCCACCAAAGCTCTGGAAACTATCCCGGATCTGCTCCGTAGAGGCACCGAGCTCAAGCGCGACCGTGATCGCAGACAAGGCATTGGCGACGTTGTGATCACCCGCCATCGGCAGGTAGATCGCTTCCATAACCATGTCATCGCGTCCAAGCCGGCCACGTACCATCACATCAAATGACACACCATTCGGGTCTGGCACGAGGTTCACGGCGCGGACGTCTGCCTGTCGATTGAAACCGTATGTAATGATGCGGCGGTCGGACACCCGGCTGACCATCGACGCGACCTCAGGGTGATCGGTGCACAAGACCCCGAACCCATAGAACGGTATATTCCCGACATAAGTGTCGAACGCTTTGCGGAGCACATCCATGGAGCCGTAATGCTCCATATGCTCGGGGTCCATATTCGTGACAATCGCTATGGTCGGCCTCAGCTTGGTGAATGTACCGTCGCTCTCATCGGCTTCCAGCACGATCCAGTCACCTGTGCCTGCCTTGGCGTTGGAACCATACGCATTGATGATACCGCCATTGATGACAGTCGGGTCGATACCCGCCCCATCAAGAAGCGCTGCCACCATGGTCGTGGTGGTCGTCTTGCCATGGGTGCCGGCGACCGCGACCGTCCACTTCATGCGGATAATTTCGGCCAGCATGTCTGCGCGGCGGACAACGGGGATGCCTTTGGCCCGCGCAGCCTGAACTTCGACATTGGTGCCCTTGATCGCCGATGAAATGATGACCGCCCCTGCGCCGTCCACATTCTCGGCCGTGTGGCCGATATGAACGGTTGCGCCCTTCTCCCGCAGGCGTTCGACATTGGCGCTTTCTTTCACGTCAGACCCCTGTACGTCGTAGCCGAGATTGATCATGATCTCGGCGATGCCGGACATGCCGATACCGCCAATCCCGACAAGATGAGCCGGGCCGAGTTCGAAGGGGGATGGTTTGAGCGTCATGCTTGTTGCCTTGCCACTTGTATTGCGAGGTCTGCAAGATCACTCGCTGCTGTTGTTGTGCCCGTGACCCGTGCGAGTTCGGCACGATTCTTCAGGTCCGTTTCATCCTGCAGGCGTACGGCAATCAGTTCGCCGAGCAGGTTGGGATAGAGATTGTCTTCCAGCAACATGTCAGCCGCGCCTGCATCTACGAGAGCTTCGGCATTGGCTGTCTGATGGTCATCCATCGCGATCTTGAGTGGTATCAGGATCGACGGACGGCCCACTGCGGCGATCTCGCTCACCGTGCCAGCCCCGGACCGCGCAATGATGAGATGGGCTGCTGAGAGCTGCTCCGGCATGTCGGAGAAGAAGGGTTTCAACTCATGGCGAAGCTGTACCTTGTCATAAATGGCAGCAACCTGATCGAGCTGCTCCTCACGCACCTGCTGCACGACTTTGAGTCTCGCGCGCAGAGGCGCCGGCGTGTGGTTGGCGATGGCCAGCGGTATGATGTCACCCAGGATTTTCGCGCCCTGGCTCCCGCCGGTAATGAAAATGGTCAGATCGCCATCTGTCGCCGGGAATGGCACCTCTCGTTTTGCCGCGATCTGGGTGCGGACAGGGTTCCCGACAGCATGATGTACGGCATCACCTGGAAGGCGATCAAGCCGGTCAAACCCTGAGGCGACAATAGCTGCCTTGCCAGCAAACCTCCGGTTCACACGGCCGAGAACCGCATTCTGTTCGTGGATGAGGATCGGGATTTTCCGCCGGCTCGCCGCGCTGAGTGCCGGAAAGGCCGGATAGCCACCAAAGCCCGCCACAAGCGCCGGCTTGAGCCGTTTCATCGTGGCGGCAGCCGAATTGATACCGCCCCTGATTTTCAGTGCGGCGCCAGGCAGCTTCCAGGGTTTGCGAAAATTCGGACTGGCCGCGCGGACCTCTTCTTTCCAGTCTGCCGGAAAATGCTCCGCGTAGCGAAGGCCACGTTCATCGCTCATCAGCCCGACGGCCCATCCCCTGCTACGCATTTCTTCGGCGAAAGCCGCAGCCGGGAACATGTGTCCACCCGTGCCGCCAGCCCCGATGATAACGAGAGGTTTGTCGGATTGCGTCTCAGCCATTCGGCCTCCAGGTCACAGCGCCTTGGCGTCGAATTAGCGCCAGAGCGAGACCCAGAGTCAACGCAATGCCGATCATTGATGAACCGCCATAGGAAATGAAGGGCAACGTCATGCCTTTCGGTGGTATGAGGCTCACATTAACGGCGATATTGATGGCAGCCTGAAGGCCGAAAAGTGCAAACAAACCGGCAGCGGCAGCGCGGGGGTACGGATCGCGCAAGCGCGACGCGGCCCGTAGTCCGCGCCAACATATGAAAACGTACAACCCAATAAGTGCCAGCGCGGCGACATAGCCGAACTCTTCACCCAGCACCGCATAAATAAAGTCGGTATGCGCATCCGGCAGGCGCGTCTTCACGGTGCCCTCGCCTGGCCCGGCACCAAGAAGCCCCCCACGCGAGATGGCCTCAGCCGCCTTGTCTATCTGGTAGGTATCGTAATCCGATGGATTGATGAAACTATTCACGCGGAAACGGACATGCGGCAGCAAGGCGTAAAGGGAGGCGCTCAAACCAATACCTCCGCCAAAGAACATCGCAGCCCATTTCCATGGCAGGCCCGACACAAAGAAGGTCACAATAAAGGCTGCCGTCAGGAGGGCAGATTGGCCGACATCCGGCTGCAGGAGCAGCAGTCCGAGCGTCACCACATAGAAAACAAGCGCAACCACAGCCCACGGCCCGCCCGGATAAAGCTGGCGCTGGGCCAACAGCCAGCCAGACAGGACAATCAGCGCAGGCTTTACAAACTCCGATGGCTGCAGCGTAAAGCCGGCGATCTCAACCCATCGCTGCGCGCCTTTGGCCTCATGCCCGATGAGCAGGATTGCCATCAGCAGAACGAAAGCGCCACAAAAGACCACCGCCGATGCCCGCCTTACCCAGCTGCGGTCAAACAGGCTGGCCGCAAACATGATGATCAAGGCAAAGGCAGCAAAGAAAACGTGCCGTTTGACGAAATAAAATGGGTCTGAAAGGTCGAGCCGCTCTGCTGCGGGCGGGCCGGCCGCAAGCGAAAGCATCAGGCCGAGTCCAAGCAGGACAGACGCCGCGAAAAGAATTGGCCAGTCCACACTGCGGCGCCACTCAGTAATCAGCGACCGATCAGACCGCGGCAGGATTAACGCCTCACCGAGCTGTACGCTCATGCGGACTCTCTCATCACTTTCACCAGCGCATTGCCGCCAAGGTCCTCGACGATATGCCGGAAGGCGTCGCCGCGTGCTTCAAAGTCCTTGTACTGGTCAAAGCTTGCACAGGCAGGTGACAGCAGCACAATCGGGTTTTCGTCGCCAGCCGCGCGAGCATCATCAAGCGCCATGGCCACCGCCTTGTCGAGGGTGCCCGTCTTCTCGACCGGCGCATGACCTTCAAGGGTTCGCGCAAACGCATCCGCCGCATCGCCAATCAGATAGGCTTTGGCGACCCGGTCGAAGTATGGCGTCAATGGACCGATCCCTTCAGCCTTCGGGACGCCGCCTGCAATCCAGTAGACTTTCGAATAGGCGCGCAGAGCCTGTTCGGCCGCCTGGGCATTTGTCGCCTTGGAATCGTTCACAAAACGCACGCCATCAATTTCACCGACCTGCTCCATGCGGTGGGCAAGCCCCGGGAACGTCTGGATGGCGGCCTGAATACGGCCAGGCTCAATGCCAATCGCACGGCAGACAGCATAGGCCGCGGCAGCATTCTGGTAGTTGTGACGGCCCGGCAGGGCCGGCGTTTCTGTCAGGTCTCCAACACGGATCGCATTTCCCGAAAGACTGTCGAACAGCTTGCCATCGACGGCGCTGACGCCGCGACCGAGCGCGAATTCAGACGACACCTGCGTTACACGGACACCGCCGCGGGCAGCCAGGTCCATGGCGAGCGTCTGGGTAATTGTGTCGTCGACAGCAATCACCGCAGTGTCCCCCGGCTGCTGGTTCAGGAAAATACGGCGCTTGGCATCGATATAGCCCTTCATGCCGCCATGGCGGTCAAGGTGATCAGGCGAAATGTTGAGCAGGACAGACACGTCGCAGTGCAGGCTTTTTACAAGATCAAGCTGATAGGATGAGAGCTCCAGAACATAATAGGCATTGGCATGCAGCGGCGCGAGATCGAGGACGCCTGTACCGATATTCCCGCCCACGCGAGCGTCCATGCCGCATTCCTTGAGAATGTGGCCAATCAGCGCTGTCGTCGTGGATTTTCCATTGGTCCCGGTAATACCGATGATGGTCGGCCGCCCGCGCTCCGGCAACGACTGCACAGCGCGGGCAAACAGCTCCATGTCGCCGACGACCGGGACGTTTGTCATCTGCGCAAGACGGACAAGACGGTGCGGCTGCGGGAAGCGGTAAGGAATACCTGGCGACAGGACCAGTGCTGCAAAGCTTTGCCAGTCACGCTTGTTGAGATCGGAAAGGGGTATTCCCGCTGCTTCTGCCTTGGCACGGGTGTCCGCATTGTCGTCCCATGCGTGCACGCGCGCCTTGCCCGCCTTCAATGCCTTGGCGGCAGCCAGGCCCGTGCGGCCCAGTCCGTAAATGGCGACATCACGCCCGGCATATTCAGTGATCGGGATCATCTGGCGCGGCTTACCTCAGCTTCAGTGTGGCAAGGCCCGCGAGGGCAAACAGGACGGACAGGATCCAGAAGCGGACTACAACCCGGGTTTCGGGCCAGTTCTTCTTCTGGAAATGATGATGCAGCGGCGCCATCAGGAAGATGCGCTTGCCTTCGCCGGTCAACTTGCGTGTCAGCTTGAAATAACTGACCTGCATCATGACGGACAGCGCTTCGAGAACGAACAGGCCGCCGATGATCGCGAGCGCAAATTCGTGTTTCACGGCCACCGCAACAACGCCGATCAACCCGCCGAGCCCAAGCGATCCGGTATCGCCCATGAAGACCTTGGCCGGATAGGCGTTGTACCAGAGGAAGCCCATGCCAGCGCCAATCATAGCGCCAAGCAGGACGCCCATTTCACCAGCCCCGGGAGTAAACTGGATACCGAGATAGTCTGCGAAAATGAAGTTACCTGTCAGGTAGGCGATCAGGGCATAGGACGCGCCGGCAAACATCATCGGCACAATGGCAAGACCGTCGAGCCCGTCCGTAAAGTTCACAGCGTTCGCTGCACCAACGATGACGATCATCGCAAACAGGATGAAGAAGCCGCCCAGCGGAACGAAATAGTCGTTCATGAAGGGGACGGCGACGCCGCCCGAGAAGGACTGGTCGTTCGGCTCGACCGTTGTTTCCGGAGCCAGGCTAGCGATGAATTGAGCGACGTCGTTCAGAGGGCCCCATTCGGCATGGCCAAGCGGCGTGTGTGCGCCATGCAGGCCCATGATGAACGCCCCGGCCAGCGCGGCCACCCCGAATTCCACCATCAGGCGCATGCTGGCCGAAACGCCAGCGGCGCTGTGCTTGGTGACCTTGGCATAATCATCCATGAAGCCGAGCACAGCATAGCATACGGTCACGAAGAGGACGGTCCAGATATAGGGGTTGCCGAGATCAGCCCAGAGTACGGTTGCGAGCAGCAGACCAATCCAGATCAGGAAACCGCCCATGGTGGGCGTGCCCTGCTTGGACATCTGCGCCTCAAGAGAGAGATCGCGGATCGGCTGGCCTTTGCCCTGGCGAGCACGGAGCTGGTTGATCACCCAGTCTCCGGTCAGGACGGTAAACAGGAATGCGGTGACGACCGCGCCACCCGTACGGAATGTCGTATAGTTGAAGAGACGGAACAGACCGTCATCAGCTGCCAGCAGCTCATACAGCATCACTACCCCCTGCGACCCCTTCTGGGTCACGGTCCATCACGTGCTCGTCTGCGGTCTTGCTCCACTGGCGCAACCTGTCTGCGAGCCGTCCCATCCCGGATGCATTCGAGCCTTTGATCAAGAGGATATCGCCGTTCGTGACACAGTTTTTAACAACTGCGTCCAGCTCACTGGCATTGATGGCCCAATGGGTTTCGATTCTCCCATCAAGCGAATTTGCGAGCGACCTCATCCCCTCTCCGGCGAGAAATACCACTGAAACGCCCGCCTCCAGGATTGGATCAGCGAGGTTGAGATGCTCCTGCTCCGAGGTCGCACCGACCTCAAGCATTTCCCCGAGGGCTACGATATGGCGGTCTCCCGGGCGTGAGGAAAATCCGGTCAAGGCAGCGCGCATTGAGGTGGGGTTTGCATTGTAGGCATCGTCAATCAGCGTCAGGCTTCCGCCATTTGCGAGACCCAAATCTTCCGCCGTTCCCCGCCCGGGTGGCGGGCCATAACCCCAGATTGCTTCCTCAGCGACATGGAAGCTGATGCCGGAACCGACGCAGGTTGCGAGCAGCGCAGCCGCGACATTGTCAGCCCAGTGCTTACCGACGGCATTGATACGAGCCTCGAAGAAGCTCTCGAACGCCTTGATGCCGATCACACTGCGCACGCCGTCCGTCCGGTAAAGCTCAACGGAAGCGGAAGCGGCCTTGCCTTGCCCAAACGTGTAGACCTCAGCGTCGGATTGATAGTTGAGCGCGAGATCCTTCATTAGGTCGCGAAACTCATCGTCTTCCGGCAGGATGATCGCACCGCCCGGCTGGAGACCTGCGAAAATGCCCGCTTTCTCCCACGCTACACCCTCGACGCTACCCAAGCCCTCAAGGTGAGCCGGGGCGATTTTGGTGACGAGTGCGGTGTGCGGCTGAACCAAGCGCGAGCGCGGCGCGATTTCGCCGGGCGTCGACATGCCGATCTCGAATACAGCGTATTCAGTTTCGGCCGGCATGCGGGCAAGCGTCAGAGGCACGCCCCAGTGATTGTTGAAACTCTTGACCGACCAGTGCGCCCGTCCTGCCGCCCGGAACATTCTCGCGATCATTTCCTTGACGCTGGTCTTGCCGACCGAACCGGTGACAGCCACACGATGGCAAGAGGTTGCGCGGTCGCGGGCAAAAATTGCGAGGCTTTCCAGCGCCGCCATAATGTCGTCGACGATCACGAGAGGTCCGGTCACGCCCTCAACCTCTCGGCTGACAAGCGCAGCGCTCGCTCCGGCCTCGAAAGCCGCGGCAACGAAGTCGTGGCCATCGCGCTGGTCTTTCAACGCAATGAACATGTCACCAGGCTCTAATGAACGTGTATCGATCGAGAGCCCGGTTGCCTCAAATGGCACCGTCACTTCTCCGCCAGTCGCTGCCGCGATTTCCTGCGATGTCCAGAGCGGGCGCGTCATGCCTTCACCCCCGTCAGTGCAGCTTTCGCGGTATCCTGGTCCGAGAAGGGAATGACTGTTGACCCAACAATCTGCCCGGTCTCATGACCCTTACCCGCGATCAGCAGCGTATCGCCTGCCCTGAGGTCGGCGACAGCTTTGCGTATCGCCTCACCGCGATCACCAATTTCGATACCGTCTGGCACAGCGTCGAGGATCGCCCTGCGGATCGTAGCTGGGTCTTCGGAGCGCGGATTATCGTCTGTGACAATCACGATATCTGCATGCTTCGCGGCAATCTCGCCCATCAGCGGCCGCTTCTTGCGGTCCCGGTCACCACCGCAACCGAAGATGACGACAAGCTTGCCTGCCGTGTGCGGCCTTGCTGCGCGGATCAGGACGTCCAGTCCATCTGGCGTATGCGCATAATCCACGAAAACGCCAGCGCCGGTGGTCGTTTCGCCGACGAACTCCAGGCGTCCCTTGACCGGTTCGAGTTTCGACATCCCTTCACGGACAGCCGCGAGAGGTGCGCCCAGTGAAAGCGCCAAGCCGGCAGCTGTCAGCGCATTCAGAGCCTGGAACTCTCCGATTAGTGGCAGATCGACCTCAAACTCCGTGCCGCGCCATTTCAGGAACAGGGTCTGACCGGTTGCCTTAGGCATCAGTTCGGCGATTTTCAGGTCTTCCCCGCGCCACCCGACAGAAACCGGGCGAAGGCCGCGGGCGCTCGCAGACGCCTCAAATGCCCCGCGCTCGGAACTGTCGGCGTTGACGATGGCTGGCGCGCCTGAGGGCATAAGTTCAGAGAAGAGCCGCATCTTGGCCGCGCGGTACTCATCCATGTCCGTGTGATAGTCCAGATGGTCCTGCGTCAGGTTGGTGAAGGCGCAGGCTGCGAGCTTGACCGCGTCGAGACGATATTGGGCAAGCCCGTGTGAGGACGCCTCCATCGCGCAATGGGTCACGCCCTGGCTGGCAAGAAGAGACAGGGTCTCATGAATGGCAACTGGATCAGGCGTTGTATGACCGAGATCAATATGCCCCTGAGGGCCAATCGCGCCGAGCGTACCCATTGAGGCAGCGACCTGTCCTGACGTTTCCCAGATCTGGCGGAGAAAATCGACGGTCGAAGACTTGCCGTTGGTCCCAGTGACGGCAACGACGATTTCAGGCTGGCGGGCATAGAAGGCGGCAGAGGCCGTGGCGAGCGCGAGCCGCGGCTCTGCAACTTCAATGGCGACAGCGCCGCCCGTGTCCGGCAAATCGTGCCCGAGAACTGCAACCGCCCCGTTTTCAACCGCCTTTGCGATGAAGTCGCGGCCATCCGCAGCAACGCCTTTCAGCGCGGCGAATACAAAACCAGGCTTCACCTTGCGGCTGTCTGCGGTCAGGCCTGTTACTTCGGTGACAGCACTTACATCATGTCCGGGGAACAGGGCGGCGAGATTCATAGCGTACTCCTTCTCTGAGAGACGGAGCGGACCAGCGGACCTTCATCACGGCCCAGATCCTCGAATTTCGGCTCCACACCCAGCATGGGCGCGATCCTTTCGATCACCCGGCCTGCCGTCGGCGCAGCGTTCCATGCTGCCGTTCTTCCGCGACCTGCTCCTTCTTTCGGCGCATCGAGCACGATCAATACGACATAATCAGGGCTGTCAGCGGGGAAAACCGCAGCAAATGACGCCATGTTCTCGTCATCGGAGTAACCGCCAGGAATGGGTTTTTCAGCCGTTCCCGTCTTGCCGGCAACCCGGTAGCCGGCAACCTCTGCGTGTTCGCCTGTACCGCTGAGCACTGCTTCCCGCAGCATCTGTGTGACGAGCGCCGCCGTCGGCGCAGAAATCACACGACGGGCGCGTCGCCGTTTACCGTCCAGAATGATAGTGGGCTCAACCACTTCACCGCCATTCGCGAACACAGCGAACGCACCCGCAAACGCAATGGGCGAAACCGCAATCCCGTGGCCGTAGCTGATGGTTGCCGCGTGAATATCGTCAAACTGCTCGGGCAGGATTGGAGACGCAGACCCAGCGAGCTCGATCGGCGACCGGTCGAACAGGCCGAGATTGGCGAGAATTTCCTGCTGCCGTCGAGCACCGAGCATGATGGCAACTTTCACCGTCCCGATATTCGAGCTTTCAGAAATGATCTCTGTGGGCGAAGCATGGCTGGAAATCGGATGGGTGTCCGTGATGGTCCGCCCCGAAATGACCAGCGGCTCACGCACGTCGAAACGATCGCTCAGGCGGATGGCCCCGGTGTCGAGACCGGCCGCCATGGTGATGGGTTTGAACACGGAGCCAAGCTCAAAAACTGCACCCGACGCGCGGTTGAGCCGCGCCGGGTCATCCATGGAAAGCTGGTGCGCGCGATTGGGGTCTATTGGCGGCCAGCTCGCAAGGCCCATGACCTCACCATTGCGCGCATTTAGAACCACACCTGCGCCACCTTCGACATCATACTCGCCGGCTGCTGCAGAGAGTTCCGCTTCAAGCGCAAACTGGACGTTGGAATCGATTGTCAGCTTCAGTGGCTCGCCGCCATCGGCCAGCTCTTTGTCCTGCGCATACTCGACCCCGGCAAGCCCCTGTCCGTCTGTGCCCGCATAGCCCAGGATGTGGCCAGCAAGCGTGCCGCGCGGATAGGCCCTGCGGCTTTCTTCACGAAAGCCGAGCCCCTCCAATCCAAGCTCGAAGACGGCCCGACGCTGGCGCGGCGTGAGACCTCGCCGGACCCACACAAACGCACGGTCCCGGTCTGACAGGTCCGCCGTCAACTCCTCGACATCTGTATCGGGGAATATGGAGGCAACACCTTCGGCGACGTCAGCCGGGTCCCATATGGCGCGCGGGTCAGCAAAAAGGGAAAAGACGGCAACCGAAGTCGCGAGGAGCTCACCATTCCGGTCCACGATGTCGGCACGTCTGACCGGTTCATCGAAAGCGCGCGCGACACCGGTGGTCTCCGCCTGCCCTGCAAGCGACACCATGCCGGCCTTGGCCGCGATCACACCAAATCCGAGACACATGGCCAGCGACACGAGCTTGGTACGCATCGACGCGCTTTCCGCGCCCCCGGAGAAACGAAGATCATTCATCCTGAGCCCCCTCGCGATTCTGACGCACCGCGCCGGCCTCCTCGATAGCCACCGGCGGACCGATCAGCTCATCCAGGTCCTCTGGACGGGCGAACTGTTCTGCACGCGCCGGAACCATGCCAAGTTCGCCGCGCGCATATTCCTCAATCCATTCCTGCCGCGACAGATGGCTCAACTCGCCCAAAAGGATCTTCCGTTCGCGGATAGCTTCTTCGATCTCAACCTCGATAGCCGCTACCTCTTCCGCACTTTCGCGCGCACCATACTTGGCCCGGTACAGGCTGAAGATCAGCAGGCCGATGATCACGACGCCGATGAGAAATGCACGGCGGCTCATGATGACGCCTCCACACTTGCCAGATCCGGCAGATCAATTCCGGTTGTCACGGGCAAATTCATGGCTGGCGCAGCCGTACGGATGGCCGCACGGAGCCTGGATGAGCGCGCCCGTGGATTTGCATCAAGCTCAGCATCGGAAGGCTCAGTCGCCTTTTTCGATGTCACCAGGAAGCTGGGTTTCGCCTGCTCTTCCTTCTCGGGAAGATAGCGGGAGCCGCCGCCCATCAGGCCCGCGCGCTCGCGCATGAAAAGTTTCACCATCCTGTCCTCCAGAGAGTGGAAGGTCACGATGACGAGCCGGCCGCCTTCATTCAGAAGATGCTCTGACGCATTCAGCGCTTTTGCGAGCTCACCCAGTTCGTCATTCACGAACATCCTGATTGCCTGGAACGACCGTGTTGCCGGATGGGTCCGGGACCCGCGCCGGCCGCCGAGCGCTCCTTCTATCAGGTCGGCAAGATCAAGCGTTGTGGTGAATGGAGCCTTAAGCCTCCGCTCGATTATGGAGCGAGCAATGCGGCGCGACTGCTTTTCCTCGCCGAGCCGGAAGATAATGGTGGCCAGGTCGCGTTCATCCATCTGGTTGACGACATCGGCAGCGCTCGGGCCAGAGCGGCCCATGCGCATATCAAGCGGCCCGTCACGCATGAATGAAAAACCGCGCTCAGCCTGGTCAATCTGGAAGGAAGACACACCAAGATCGAGCGTTATACCGTCGACACGCTCGAAACCTGCATCCGCGACCAGCGCGCGCATGTCACCGAACCGCCCCAGAACAGGCGTGAGGCGGGGTTCTTTTTCCGCCGCCATACTTGCCCGTTCAATCGCGTCGATATCGCGATCAATACCGATAACTTCACATCGGGCCGCATCAAGCAGACGCCGCGCATACCCGCCGCCACCATAAGTTCCGTCGATGTGCCTCTCGCCATCCTTCGGGCCGAGCGCCGCGACCACTTCATCAATGAGGACCGGTATATGTTTCGTCATTCGCCGCCCCTGCCCTCAAAACCTGGCAGGCCACCAGCGGCCATTGCCTGCTGGAATGGCTCGGCAAGTGCGTCCTGATTGCCAAGCGCGGTCTCAGCCATCTGGGCATCGAACGCTTCAAACCGCGCAGGCTCCCAGACATGGAAACGGTCAAACGCGCCCGCAAACACGAGCTTCTTGCCGATGCCAGCTGCCTCCAGCAGCCCGCCCGGAATGGTGATGCGGCCTGTGTCGTCCATTTTGAGGTCTGCGGAGCGGGTAAAAATCGTGTGCATGAAGGCACGCCGATTAGGATCGTTTGGCGCCATGCGCGCCAATGTCTGGCGATACACCGACATCAATTCATCACCGCCACCTTCGAGACAGCCGGACCCATCGATAGCAGGCCAGAGGAAAATCCGGCTACCACCCGACAAGGCCGCACGAAAAGGCGCAGGCACAGAGACCCGCCCCTTCGCGTCAAGCGTCGTTTCGTAGGTGGATACAAACACCAGCCGGTTCCCTTATGCCCCACCGCCCCATTTCTTGGGACAGCATCATCATTTATCGGGATAGCATGGGTCTATTTGGGAACCAATGGGATGGCACGGAGATTCGCAGCACCCACAAGTGACCAAAAAGGGAACATTTAAAGAATAAAATGAAACACCCCTAGCGCCCACGGCGCATCAAGCCCGTTAACACTCTGAAAACATTTCATTTACACGCTGTTAACGATTGCGCGGAAACGCACAGTTTTTTTAACATGTTGCGTTTCGGTGACTCAGGCTGAAAGACTGCTGAGCCGATCATGGGTCCGCCTGAAGAAATTGACGGCTTCTCAGGACTTTCAGTGTTAGAGGGCTGCCCTGATGCAACTGCGTGCTGTCATATTTGCCATCGGCCTGATGGTCGCCCTACTGGGCGCCGCAATGATCCCGTCAGCACTGATCGACATTGCGGACAAGTCTGACCAATGGCCAATCTTCCTGGTTTCGGCTGCCGTCAGCATCCTGATCGGAGCGGGTCTGGCAGTTCTGGCTGGCGGCGCTCCTCCCTCCACCGGACAGAGAGAAGCATTCCTGCTGACGGTAGTGATCTGGATCGTACTGCCCCTGATCGCGACCATCCCCTTCATCAGCTATGGCATGACCTTCACCGACTCCATGTTTGAGTCCGTTTCCGGACTGACGACGACTGGGGCGACGGTGATGACCGGGCTCGACGCTACGCCGCGCGGCATATTGCTATGGCGTGCCATCCTCCAGTGGATCGGCGGCATTGGCATCATCGTGACCGCGATTGCGATCCTGCCAGCACTTCGGGTGGGTGGCATGCAGCTGTTCCAGGTCGAAAGCTCTGACATGTCGGGTAAGTTCCTGCCCCGCATCACGGAAATCACGGCACAGACCGGCATCGTGTACGTCATCATCTCGTCAGCCTGTGCCATTTCATATGCGGCATGTGGCATGGACGCTTTTGACGCCATTTCGCATGCCATGACCACGATGTCAGCGGGTGGTTATTCCACGCATGATGCGTCTTTCGCCTTCTTCTCTGATACGCCTGCGGCTTATGCCGCAACGATCTTCATGTTCATCGCCGGGCTGCCATTCGCCCTGCTGACACTGATGATCGTGCATGGGCGCTGGCGGCCGATGTTCACCGACCCGCAGCCCCGCCTTTATTTCTGGCTGGCGATTGGTTTTTCAGCTGTAATCGTGACATGGCACGAAGCCGTCGTCGATCCACCTATCTTTGATCACGTGTTCCACGGGTTTCGCACCGCCCTGTTCAATATTATCTCGATCATGACGGGTACAGGCTACGCGTCCGCACCCTATGACACCTGGGGCGAACCCGTCACTATCATCTTCCTTGTCGCTACATTTCTTGGCGGGTGCGCCGGGTCTGCAGCTTGCGGCATCAAGATGTTCCGGCTGGAAATCAGCTTCAAGGCCGTCTTCGCCTATGCCGCCCAGATCGTTCGCCCGAACCGGGTCGTTCGCGTGCGATATGCGGGCCGGGTTGTCGCGTCAGATACCCTGCAGTCCGTGATGGTATTTGTGTTCCTGTACCTGGCGACATTCATTGTCGCGACAGTGCTGCTGTCCCTGACCGGGCTTGACGCACTGTCGGCCATTTCCGGCTCCGCAACGAGCGTGTCGAATGTCGGACCGGGATTAGGTCCGCTGATCGGCCCCTCTTCAACCTTCAAGGACGTGCCCGACGCGGCAAAATGGGTGTGCCTGACTGCGATGCTTCTTGGCCGCCTGGAATTTGTGGCGGTGTTCACGATCATGACTGCGCGTTTCTGGCGAGGCTAGACGCATGCATTTTCCTGCACTGCCCTTTAAGTTGCAGGGCTGCAAAGTTTACGGCAGATAGGCGCAATGAGCCTGATTTCACGAACCGCCGAAGCGTCGCTTGCCGACATCATGATGGATATGGGTCGGAGAGGACGCGCAGCATCGGCGCGGCTTGCCGGGTTGAGCGCTGATCAGCGCACCAAAGGACTTGTCGCAGTGGCTGATGCTATCGACGTATCGGCAGCACCTATACTCGAAGCCAATGCACGCGACATGGCCGGTGGCCGTTCCAAGGGGCTCAGCGACGCCATGCTGGACCGTCTCGCACTGACACCGGAACGTGTCCAATCAATCTCGAAAGCAGTCCGCGACGTTGCCGCCCTGCCAGATCCGGTGGGTCGTGAAATTGCGCGCTGGACCGTACCATCCGGCCTCGACATTTCCCGCGTGCGCACGCCGCTTGGTGTGATTGGCATTATCTATGAGGCCCGACCAAATGTGACGGCTGATGCGGCTGCGCTTTGTCTGAGGTCTGGCAATGCCGCCATCCTGCGGGCCGGCAGTGAAAGCCTACAATCGTCATTTGCCATCGCTACAGCTATCCGATCAGGGCTTGAAGGCGCGGGCCTGCCTGCCGACGCGGTCCAGCTGGTTGATACGACTGATCGCGATGCGGTGGGCTTCATGCTGGCCGGGCTTGAAGGCAATGTCGACGTTATCGTTCCTCGCGGCGGCAAGGGACTGGTCGCCCGTGTCCAGAAAGATGCGCGCGTGCCTGTCATCGGCCATCTTGAAGGGCTTTGTCATGCCTATGTCGATGTCGATGCCGATCTGGAAAAAGCGGTCAATATTGTCGTCAACGCAAAGATGCGCCGAACGGGCATCTGCGGTGCGCTGGAGACGTTGCTGATCAATCGCTCGATTGCCGCCACATTCCTGCCCGCTGTTGCCGCGCCCCTGCGAGACCTTGGTTGCGAACTTCGCGGAGACGACGCTGCGCGAAAAATCCTGCCAGACATGGTGGCCGCAACGGACCAGGACTGGCGCACGGAGTACCTGGCCCCCATCCTGTCAGTTCGCATCGTCGACGATATGGATCATGCGCTCAAACATATTACCACCTACGGGACGAGCCATACCGAACTGGTCATTACCGAAAACACGACAACGGCCGAGCGTTTCCTGACAAGCGTTGATGCAGGTATCGTGCTGCACAACGCGTCTACCCAGTTCGCAGATGGTGCCCAGTTCGGTATGGGCGCGGAGATCGGCATTGCGACAGGCCGCATTCATGCGCGCGGACCTGTGGGCGCTGAACAGCTTACCATTTTCAAATATGTGGTGCGCGGCACTGGCCAGACCCGGCCGTGAGGAGCGACGAGGTCTTGTCATCCGACTTGCTGCCACCAATTCGTACGCTTCCGCCGACAGGCTCAACACAGCGCATTGGCGTGTTCGGCGGCTCGTTCAATCCACCGCATTCCGGGCACCTGCATGTGGCCGAAACGGCCCTGAAGCGATTGAAGCTGGACTGGATCTACTGGCTGCCGGCCCGCGGGAACCCGCTGAAGACAGCGCCGGCAGACTTCTATGATCGCGTGCACGCCGTAAGGGAGCTGATTGGACACCACCCCCACATGTTCGTCAGCGATTTCGAGAACTGGGCCGGTCTACGCTATAGCGTCGATGTGATGTCCCGTTTCGCCCAACATTCGCCTCGCGCCGACTTTGTATGGCTGATGGGCGCCGACAGCCTGCAAAACTTTCACGATTGGAAATCGTGGCAACAACTGGCCGAAGCCATCCCGGTTTGCGTTGTCTCAAGGCCCGATGCCGGGCCTCGCGCGCTGAGTTCTCCCTTCGCCAGACGCTACAGGCTTTTCCGCCTACGGGAACGGGATGCCGCACTACTGGCACGCACCGAGGCCCCAGCCTGGGTTTTCCTGAAAGCCCCCTTCGACCGGACCTCCTCGACACAACTGCGAACTGACGCCCAAAAACGCTAGAGACGAAAGCTGGCGCGTGATATGGTCCTCTGAGTCGAGATAAAAGGAACCGAGACCCTGCCTTCCACCAGCACGCAGCCTTTGAAGGCCGCCAAAGCCAGTGTTGATGACATTCGTGCACTTGCCGATACTGTCGTTAACTGTCTTGAAGACGATAAGGCCGAAGAGGTCACAGTGATCGATCTTCAGGGAAAATCTTCTCTCGCAGATATTATGGTGATCGCATCGGGCCGCTCAGCGCGGCATGTTGCTGCAATCGCTGACCATATTGCCCAGACGGTGAAAGACGTCACAGGCCGTCCGGTCAAACTGGAAGGCATGCCCAATGCTGACTGGGTCCTTCTCGATATCGGCGATATCATTATCCATCTGTTCCGCCCTGAAGTTCGCAGCTTCTACAATCTGGAAAAGATCTGGGCTGACGGCAGTGCCCACGGCCACGCCTGAGGGCTGGCCACCGCATTGAATGCGCATCACGATCCTTACGGTTGGCCGATTGAAGTCCGGACCCGAATTTGATCTCTGCGAAGACTATATTGATCGTTTCCGTAAAGCCGGGCGTCAGCTCGGTTACCGTAATGCTGAGCTGATCGACGTCGACAGCGGAGGCGGGCTTAATACCGAAGCGGACCGCCTGCTCGCCAAACTCCCTGCTGGCGCGGTCGCGATCCGGCTCGATGAGTTCGGCAAGGAGTACCGGTCTACCGAATTCTCGGATTATCTCGCACGCCTGCGAGACCAGGGAACGCCCGACCTCTATTTCCTGATCGGCGGCGCAGAGGGCTATGGCGACGCCGTCAAGGCAGCCGTCCCCCAGACAATGGCGTTCGGAAAACAGACCTGGCCGCACCGGCTGGTCAAAGCGATGCTGGCCGAACAACTCTACCGCGCTGCAAGCGTCGAGGCTGGTTTGCCCTATCACAAGGCCTGAAGCGGACAAGGCCATCAGCGGCAACGCCCCACCCTTCCGGTCCTTCCTTCCGAAAACTTTTGACGGCCGCGTTCGTCTCAGTTCAATGGACTCAAAACATCAAGGCGAGGAGACAAACATGGCGGATAAGGATCTTACAGGACGCAAGGCGTTGGTCACAGGCTCTGCGACCGGGCTGGGACGTTCGATCGCTCTGAGATTGGCAGAACGTGGCGCGGACCTGATCATCAATTGCTCCCGCAGTGTCGAAGAGGCAGAGCAAACCGTCGCCGACTGCAATGCGGTCGGTGCGCAGGCCCAACTCGTCGCCGCTGATGTTTCGTCCGAAGACGGGTGCCGAAAACTTGCCGATGCCGCAGCAGCATGGGGTCAGCTCGATATCCTGGTCAATAATGCCGGTATTACCCGCCATGCACGCGACCATTCCGATCTCGATGCCCTGACGCGGCAGGACTTCATGGACACTTATGCCGTAAACGTCGCCGGGCCCTTCCTGCTTATGCAGGCCTGCAAGCCCCTGCTACAGAAAGCATACGAATCATCCGGGCGCGCATCATCCGTGCTCAATGTCTCATCAATCGCTGGCGTCACCGGAATTGGTTCTTCGGTGGCCTATGCAGCGACCAAAGGCGCGCTCAATACGCTGACACTGTCCTTGGCACGGGCGCTGGCGCCGGCCATTCGCGTAAATGCGGTCTGCCCGGGTTTCATCGGCACCCGCTGGTTCAAGGACCGGATGGACGCCGAACAATATGACAGAATGGAATCAGACGTCGCAGATTCAGTACCTCTGAAAGTCGCGAGCGGACCCGACGACATCGCTGATTCTGCAGTGTTTTTTGTTACAGATGCGTCCCGGCACGTGACCGGAGAAACCCTGCTTGTTGATGCCGGAATGCACCTTGGATACGCCCCATTGAGCGCACGCTGATCGTCCTTATAGCACTTTTCGCAGGCTGATTTTGCGCAATGTGCCCGATTTTCGTGCTGCGGCGCAAAAAATATCGCGCGCAGCGAGTCCGCCTGTAGATATTAGGGCCCGCCGCCCTCCAGTCTGTGCCTCGTGATGAGGATGCAAAGGAGGTTCATATGAGCAAATCATTCACACGGGCTGCATTGCTTGCGGTTGCCGCAAGCGTAATTGCAACACCCGCGATCGCCGAAGGCGAATGGAGTGGCAATGTCGCGCTGACATCCAACTACGTCTACCGTGGCGTGACGCAGACCGATGACGCCCCAATGGTGCAAGGCGGTTTCGACTATGCAAGCGATAGCTTCTATGTGGGCACTTGGGCATCAGGCGTCGATTTTGGCGACGGCACGTCGACCGAGATCGATTTCTATGGTGGCTGGACACCAACAGTAGGCCAGTTCGCGCTCGATCTGGGTGTGATCTATTACTACTACCCTGACGCTCCAGACGATCCTGAGCAGAACTTCGTCGAAGTTTACGCAGGTGGCAGCACCACGATTGCTGACTTCATCGAAGTTGGCGCATCGTTCGCTTACTCGCCTGACTTCTACCTGGAATCCGGCAATTCGCTTTACTCGAACTTTTCGGCCGGTATTCCGCTGGGCGAAAGCTTCGGGCTCGACGCCAGCGTCGGTTTTTCGGACTTTTATGACTCCGGCAATGACAACTATACCGATTATTCGATCGGCCTGACGACAGCACTCGAAGGGTTCGATTTTGACTTCCGTCTAATCGACACTTCCGGCCTCGACGGCAATGACGAGTCGTTCGTCCTGACCGTTTCGCGGGCGCTCTAGAAAAGAGTTCTATTTCCTGGAAGTCAGAACCCTCCAGTTTGGACTTTCAGAAACGAGGCCGCCGCTCTGATTGGAGCGGCGGTCTTTCTTTTGCCGGAAACACATCCAATATGAGGAAGCGAGGAGGCTGGCCATGGCGGACCCTGCAACAAGCACAGTAGATGCGCTCATCCCGGCGATGACGTTGCTGGCGGCTGGCGGCGCATCTGCGCTGGTCTCCAAGGCGCTCAAACTCTCGCCTATTGTCGGTTATCTTGC
The DNA here is from genome assembly GCA_964556825.1 of uncultured Hyphomonas sp. Lineage (GTDB taxonomy): Bacteria > Pseudomonadota > Alphaproteobacteria > Caulobacterales > Hyphomonadaceae > Henriciella. The sequence continues at coordinate 508,308 of CAZKXJ010000001.1, forward strand.
TGTTGGCATTCTCATCGGCCCTCACGTCTATGGACTTATCGACGAAAGCCCGGCGACCCACCTGCTCGCTGAACTCGGCGTGGTCTTTCTGCTCTTCGACATCGGCCTGCATGTTTCGCTGCGAGAGCTGAAGGAGAGCGGGCGCGACCTGATGGGCCTTGCGCCGGCGCACCTGGTATTGACCAGCGCACCATTTACGCTTGCGCTTTTCCTGCTTGGCCTCTCCTGGCCAATCGCATTGGCTCTCGGCCTGTCATTCGGTCTGTCTTCCACGGCTGTGGTCTCGCGTGTGATGGCAGAGCGTGGTCTCGGTTCCTGCCCTCTCGGACGCTCGTCTACACACGTCCTGATCTTTCAGGATATCGTGGCCATTTTCCTGCTGATCTTTGCCAACTCCCTTGGCGGCGATGTTGACGGTGCAGCGCTTGCCCTGAATCTCGCCCGCGCGGCAGGTCTTGCTGTTGTGGCTTTCATTATTGCCTTTGCGGCGGGCCACTATCTGATGAGCCCGATCCTGAAGAGCCTCGCGCAGACCCGCAATCAGGAAGCCTTTACCGCAGTGACGCTCTTGCTCGTACTCGGCGCTGCCTGCGCGACGGCGATGATAGGGCTTTCGCTAACTCTGGGCGCCTTTCTCGCAGGACTGGCAGTGTCCGGGACAGCATTTCGCCACCAGATCCAGATGGAGACCGGGCCTTTCCGCGGCCTGCTCCTATCCTTCTTCTTCATGTCGGTTGGTCTTTCAGTCGATCTCGGCGTTCTGGCGAACCAGTGGCCAATCGTTATCGGCGTAACAGCCGCCATTCTGGGCCTGAAGACACTGTTTGGCTTCGCGGCCGCGCGACTGAACAAATGGAGCAATCCGGGAAGTGTCCAACTCGCATTCCTGTTGGCGCAGGGATCCGAATTCACGCTTGTCGTGCTGTCCATTCTCATGATGTCCACGGACGCCGTTCCGCCAGCAGTCGATACAATCTCTGTCGCCTCGGTTGCCCTCTCGCTCGCGATTGCACCTGCATGGGCTGCGGGCGGGATGAAGCTTTCGCGCAAGGTCGCCAGCCTGTTCCAGGGGCAGACGCGGCCGGAAAATGAAATAACACCTGTCGCGCCGGATCGCCCCGTCATCATTTTTGGCATGACCCAGGCTGGGCGGCTCGCAGCAGATGCGCTCGCGGACCATGATATTCCGCATGTCTGCCTTGATGCGGAGCCGGACCGCTTCGTGTCGGCGATCGCGGACGGTTACAAAGTGTCCTTCGGCAACGCGGCCAACCTTCGTCTGGTCGAAGCCGTAGCGGGGCAGTCCCCCCGGGCTGTGGTCATTGGCGCGCCGCGCTACGAAATATCACGTGACCTGACGCCGGCCACGCAACGCGAATTTCCCAACACACCACGCTTTGTCTCGGTTGATAATGAAGCTGACCGGCAACGCTTTTCGGAGCTGGGCATGCGCGCCTGGCTTGCCATGGGCGAGCCGAAAGGGATTGAGATGGCGGCCGATATTTTGCGACAGCTTGGCATCGATGAAAGCAAAGTGGTCGAATGGGTCTCCCGTGAGGCCGACAGGTTCGATGTCGACAGCCCCACGGATGTTGGTGAATCGCTGGAAACCGAAGCAGCCTGATCTGGCTTGCAACGACCAAGTAAAAAGCCGGCCCGCACTGAGGCGGACCGGCTTCAACTGCTTTAGCTGATCGTATGGATCAACCCGCAATACGGCGAGGCTGATCTTCTTCGCTACGCTTGCGTTCACGTTTACGCTGCGGCTGGAAAGCGACCTTGGCGTGTTCGGAGCAGTACGGTCCGCAATCTGACTTGCGACCGCAGAAAGCAAATTGCGGGTCCGCAGGATCGCCAATCGGCCATTTGCACATGGAGTCGCGCAAGGTGAGGATGGTCGCAGCGGCCCCATCGGCCACAGGTGCCGGTTGCAGGGCGCTGGCAATGGCTTGCTGGTCTGCGCGGCGGATACCCGTTTCTTCTGGCGCAGCAACAGGTGCTGATACAGTGCCGTCTGTCCGCAATCTCGGTTTTGGACGCGCCAGACGCGGTGGACGTTTGACCGGACGGGACGGCGTCGCACGGCCGGAAAGACCAAGACGATGGACTTTACCAATGACCGCATTGCGGGTCACGCTGCCAAGCTGCTTGGCAATCTGGCTTGCTGAATGACCTTCAGCCCAGAGTTTTTTCAAAACTTCGACGCGTTCTTCCGTCCAAGACATAAATAGCCTCCTGGCGCTTTGCACCCCTAGATGTTGTAGCAGCTGAATTCAGCCGCCCCCGTTAACCTCTAGATATCGTATCAGCGACGAAACGAAACACAATATGCAGACATCGGTTGTCCACAACGTTTCAATATATAGTGGCAGGCTGTGGACAGACTGGAAAAATCCTTGCCCAATCGCAACTTACCTATCGTCATCGGGCCCCATCGACCCTAAATAGCCGCGATGACTGATGAGATTTCTGCAGATCCCCGCCCGCTACCGAACCCGCCTCGCACCTATGGGGCGATAAACTGGGTTGGCCTCTGGACCCTCTACAAGCGCGAAGTTGGCCGCTTCCTGAAGGTCTGGATGCAAACCCTGTTTGCGCCGGTGATCACCACCTTGCTCTTCATGACCGTGTTCAAGCTTGCCTTTGGCAGCCGCGGACAATTGACGGGGGACTTTGAAGGCCTCGATTACAACTCTTTCCTGGCGCCCGGTCTTGTCGTCATGTCGATGCTGCAGAACGCTTTCCAGAACACCTCGTCATCCCTGACCATTGCCAAGGTACAAGGCAGCCAGGTCGACTTCCTGATGCCGCCGCTGTCACCGCTTGAGCTTACCCTCGGCTTTATCTTCGGGGCTGTGACGCGTGGCTTGATGGTCGGCGTTGTCGGCGGTGTTGCCATTCACCTGTCAGGGCTCGCCAATCTGAGCATAGAGAATTTTGGTGTTGCGCTCTGGTTTGCGCTGATGGCGACGATCTTCCTGGCTGCACTCGGTGCCGTGGGCGGAATCTGGGCAGAAAAGTTCGACCATCTCGCCGCTGTGACCAACTTTGTCATCGTGCCACTGACTTTCCTCTCAGGCACATTCTACGACATCAAAGTGCTGGCCGAGCCCTTCCAGACGGCAGCTCACTTCGACCCGATCTTCTATCTGATTGACGGGTTCCGCTCAGGCTTTATCGGCGTGTCGAACTCTGACCTGCTGGTTGGATTTATCGCGTCCGGCGCATTCACCTTCCTGGCTTGCCTATGGGTCTGGTGGCTGTTCCGCATCGGCTACAAGCTCAAGGCCTGAGTGCGGCGCTTGACGAAACCCTACTGACGGGCACACCACTCAGCCCATGGCAGCCCTTCCCATCCTTCGCCTTGCGGATGTCGAACTGACATTTGGCGGCACACCGATTTTCACCGGCGTTTCATTCACCCTTGCCAAGGGTGAGCGTGCTGCGCTTGTCGGACGCAATGGCGCTGGCAAGTCCACCCTGATGCGCCTTGTCACGGGCCGCTTTGAACCGGACGCAGGTGAGCTCTGGACACAACCTGGAACAGGCGCCGCTACGGTTGAGCAGGAGCCCGACCTTTCCGCTTACACCACTGTTCTGGACTATGCGAGCGAAGGCCTCGACGAAACCTGGATGGCGGAAGCCGAACTTGGTCTCTTCGGTATTGATGCCGCCGCAGACCCGGCGACGCTCTCTGGCGGGCAAATTCGCCGTGCGGCGCTTGCCCGGGCTTTCGCGCAAGACACTGACATATTGCTGCTGGACGAGCCGACAAACCATCTCGACGTTCCGATGATCGAGACACTGGAAGACAGGCTGAAAACATTTCCCGGCGCTGTCCTGCTCGTCAGCCACGACCGGCGTTTCCTGGAGAATGTATCGACAACCACGCTTTGGCTGAGGCAGGGCAAGGTCTGGAAGTCGCCACGTGGCTATGACCATTTCGATGAGTGGGCGGGCGGCATTGAGGCTGAAGAAGAAAAACAATTCCAGAAGATGAAAACGCATCTGAAGGAAGAGCAGCACTGGCTTTCGCGCGGTGTCACGGCCCGGCGCAAGCGAAACATGGGACGTCTCTCCCGCCTTCACGAACTGCGTGCCGCCCATGCAGGCCAACGCGCCGCGCTAAATGAAGCCAAAGCCACGGCCGGGCTAACTGCTGAAAGCGGTGATAGCCAGAGCAAGAAAATCCTGGAGGCGTTTGGCGTATCCAAGGCGTTCGATGATCTTGTGATCGCTGACGACCTGTCCTTGCGCATCCTGCGCGGCGACCGGATCGGCATTGTCGGCCCGAATGGCGTCGGCAAGACGACGCTGCTGAAATTGCTGCTCGGCGAACTGGCACCCGACAAGGGAACGGTCAAAGTCGCCCAGACCCTCACGATCACCTATCTCGACCAGACACGCGAAACCCTCAAGCCTACCGACACCTTGTGGGAAGCGCTCACACCTGCTGGCGGCGACTCGATCATGGTTCAGGGCCGCTCCAAGCATGTTGCCTCCTATGCGAAAGACTTCCTGTTTTCGCCAGAACAGTTACGCCAGCCTGTCTCCGCGCTCTCCGGCGGGGAACGCAACCGGCTGACGCTCGCCATCGCCCTCGCCAAGCCTGCAGACGTGCTGGTGCTGGATGAGCCGACCAATGATCTCGACATGCAGACGCTGGACCTGCTCGAGGAAATGCTGAGCGAATATGATGGTACGCTGATCCTCGTCAGCCATGACCGCGCCTTTCTCGATGCAATCGTCACCTCCTGCCTTGTCCCCATGGGAAATGGTAAATGGGTCGATACGGCTGGCGGCTGGACCGACGCAGCGCGGCAGGTTCCGTCTCTTACGTCACAGAGAGCCGCGAGGACGGATCAGGCATCCCGATCGAGGCGTGCACCAAGCGCCGCTCCTGCGCCCCAACGCGAAGTCAAACTCTCCTTCAAGGACCAGCACCGGCTGAAAGAAGTCGAGACATTGATGCCGAAGCTGGCTGAAGAAATTGAGAAACTGGAAGCAGGTCTGGCTGACCCTGCGCTGTTCAACGCCGATCCGCAGAAATTCAAATCGCTGACAGATAAACTCGAACACAAGCGCACCGAGCTTGAGCGAGCCGAAGAGGACTGGCTTTCGCTCGAAGCGTTGAAAGAAGAGCTGGCCGCCAAGTCGTGACGCCTAACAGAGTATTAAATCCTGCCGTTTAGCCTTTCGGTTCAGTCACCAGCTGAAACTTGAGGACCAATTCCCATGCAGCGCGTCCTGATAGCGATCGTATTCCTATCTGCCTTTGGTGCCCACGCATCCAGTGAAGATGCAGGCCATACCCCCATTGAAATGAATATCGGTCGGGCCGGTGCAACATATAATACGACACGCGGATCGACTCCGGAAGCCTGCGCAGCGACATGCGCGACCGATAACGCCTGCAAGGCCTGGACGCTGACACCTCCTACGTTTCGCATGGGGCCACGCTGCGAATTGAAATTGATAGCCGGACAAGCACTAACGCGGATTGGTGCCACATCAGGCCTTATTGAGGATCTTCCCGAAGCCGAACCAATTGAGGCAGTCAGCCAGCCAATACCGCACGCCGAGCCAGCACGTACAGCCGCGCAGCTATCCGCCGATGTTCCTTCAAATCAGCCTGTTACCGGGCCAATCCCGGCCGCACCCGTCCTGCGCCAACGTGCGGAACCGCCAGTCCAGACACCGCTGAGGCCGCTTCCTCAGGGCACTGGACAGCGCATTATCCAGACGAGGCCCGCTGACACAATTGAAGCGCCTTCGCCCATAGAAGAGAATGAACTACGCCCGCAGCCCGCAGCGCCATCACCAGCCCAGACCTCAGAGGCGACGTCCGCAGAGCCGGAACCGATCCGGGGCGACACTCATGTCGTTACGCAGGTGTACCCGCCAATAGAAAACGTGCCCCCAGTGCCGCCCGCAATGATCGCTCGCCCCACTATGGCCCCCTCAGCCGAACCACAAGCCGCACCCACCACGCCAGTCCGCCGCAGTCCATTTCGACCTGAGCCAACGCAGGACTCCCAACGGACAACGCCTGCCCTTCGCGGCGCGCCCCAGGCTTCTCTGACAGACGGCGCAACCCCGGATTTCGCACGCTTGCCAATGGCACCGCGACCCGCAACAGGCCCCGATGATCGACCGGCCCTGCCGAAACGGAGCCGCACAGGCTACTCGGTCGGTGACATGGAAATCCTGCCCGGCGATTATAAAGCGACAGCCGGGTTTGTGGACGGTGTGCCGGACGACGCTATCGTGGAAGGCGTGCCTGGCCGGCTTGATGAAAGTCAGGACGAAGAAGCCGGCTCAGAAGATGATACTGTCAAGGAGTAACGGCGATTGCTCAGTCAGGTGCGCGCGTCTTCAGAGCAAGCGCATGAAGCTCTCCGCCCATTTTCCCCTTCAGGGCCGCATAGACCATCTGATGCTGTCGCACACGCGGCTTGCCGGAAAATTGGGGGGAGACAATTTCTGCCTGCCAGTGATCATTGTCGCCAGCCAGATCTGTCAGCGTGATATCGGCATCAGGAAACGCGTCTCTGAGATGCGTTTCAAGGGTTGTACGATCCATGGCCATAAGCGGGTCTCCTTCACGCTGGCACATGGCGTTCAATAGGCCTAGGGTCAAGGCGAAGTCCCTTCTGGAGTCGCTTGATGAAACAGTTATTTCTCGTTGCCGCGCTGTTAATTGCAGCCTGTTCCAACGCTCCATCGGCACAGGAAGCGCCTGCAACCTATGAGGCGGTCTACCACGATCCCGAGCGCGCCAGCCTGACGCTCCAGACTCTGTCTTCAGATGCTTTTGAAGGCCGGCGCACGGGGGAACCGGGCAACCTGAAAGCGATGGAGTATATCGAAGAAAAGCTGGCTACGCTCGATGCCGTACCGTTGCGCAAGTCAGGCTACAGGGCGCCTTTCAATGCGCCCAAATTCGATACGCTGGGCGAAACAATCAGCGGCACCAATCTTCTGGCAAAGATTGAGGGCAAGTCGTCCGCTGCACCGGTCATCGTCATGTCAGCTCATTTTGACCATCTGGGCATCATCGAGGGCGAGATTTTCAATGGTGCAGACGACAATGCGTCTGGTGTTGCGGCGCTTCTGGAACTCGTCTCATGGTTCAATGCGAACCCACCTGAAAGTGACATCATTTTCGCGTTCTTCGACGCTGAAGAACAGGGCCTGACCGGCGCTGTGCACTTTGTCAGCTCAATGGACACCACGTTGGCCGAGCGAATTGCCATTAATCTCAATCTCGACATGGTCTCTCGGGCGGACAAGGGTGAGATCTATGCCGTGGGCAGCTTTCAGAACCCTGATCTCGTTCCACTCATCGACAATGTTGCCAGCACCGCTCCGCTGAAGCTCTTGCGCGGCCATGACAGCCCGGAATGGGGCGAACAGGACTGGTCGCTCCAGTCTGATCATGCCGCCTTCCTGCGGGCTGGCTATCCTTTCATCTATCTGGGGGTTGAAGACCATGCAGACTATCACCGCGAAAGTGACGAGTTCGGCAAGATTGACCCGGAGATGTTTGCCCGCGCTGTAGACACGATCGTGATGTTGGCAGAAGCCACAGACACCTGGGTGGCTGCGCAAAAGTAAGACCGCAGAAAGGTTTCAGTAACCATTTGGAAACCATTGTGCGCGCTCCCGGTACGGAGCGGTCAGGATGGTTCGCCTTCTCAAATCATTTTTCTTTGGACGCTGGTTGCGCGTCCAGGGCGGCAATGTCTCAATCCTTCCCCTTCTCGTCCTGCTTGGCGTCGCTCTCGCCCTGTCCTACTGGAACCGCCCCCGCGAAGAGGGCGTCACGCTTGGACCGGTTTTCTTCTCGAAATGCTCCAGCGGACCGCGCATCAACTGTGTCGTCGACGGCGATACGATCTGGGCTGGCGGCGACAAGGTGAGATTGGCGGATATCGACGCACCTGAAGTCTTTTCACCATCTTGCGCGGCGGAAAAAGAGCTGGGCGATCAGGCCACGATGCGGCTCGCAGCCCTGTTGAACGAAGGTCGCGTCGAATTGCGCAAGTCCGGCTCGCGCGACCGCGACAAATACGGTCGTCTGTTGCGTGTCGCTGCCGTAGATGGGCGCTCTGTCGGGCAGTCCCTCATCGGCGAAGGCCTCGCCCACAAGTGGGGTGCACATCAACGCGGCTGGTGCGCATAGAAAAACCCCGGACCAGACCAGGCCCGGGGCTTGTCCATTTTCAGTCTGTCCTGATCCTATTCCCAACCGCAGGCGCGGCCCTGATTCTCTTCCTTGAGCCAGGCGGTCAGCGGATCGAAATATTCGACCATGGCCGATCCATCCATTTCGCGCGTGCCAGTGAAAGTCTCCAGCACGTCAGGCCATGGTTCGGAAGCGCCCATTTCAAGCATCGCCTTGAAACGCGAGCCGACTTCCTTGTTGTCGTAGATCGAGCAGCGATGCAGCGGACCTTCCCAACCAGCCTGCTCGCAGGCCGCCTTGTGAAACTGGAACTGCATTACGAATGACAGGAAGTAGCGCAGGTAAGGCGTGTTGCCCGGAATGTGGTATTTTGCACCTGGATCGAATGCATCCGCCGGACGCGGGCCTGGTGGCATAATGCCCTGATACTGGGTGCGTCTTTCCCACCATGCCGTGTTGTAATCTTCTGGCGCCGTCGTACCATCCAGCACATCCCAGCGCCAGTTATCGACAGTCAGGGCGAAAGGCAGGAAGGCGATCTTGTCGAGCGCCGTATTCATCAGGAGCGGGATGTCGGAATCAGGTCCGGGGATCTGGCTCTCGTCGATCAGACCGATCTGCTCGAGATAGATCGGCGTGATCGACAGGCCGACAAAGTCACCGATGGCTTCATGGAAGCCGTCATGTGCTCCGTTCTTGTAGAGATAATCCTGATCCTTGTAGGCGCGCTGGTAGAAATTGTGACCAAGCTCATGGTGGACGGTGTAGAAGTCTTCCGCGTTGACCTCGGTACACATCTTGATGCGCACATCTTCCTCGTCATCAAGGTCCCAGGCGGATGCATGACACACCACTTCGCGCGGGGCTGGCGGACGCACGATCATGGAGCGTTCCCAGAAGGTCTCCGGCAGTTTTTCAAATCCGAGTGAGGTGAAGAAGGCCTCGCCGGTCTCAACCATCTTGATCGGGTCATAGCCCTTTTCGACCAGCTCCTCGGTCAGGTCAAAACCCTGGCCCGGCAGGCCTTCGGGCTCAACAATCGGATATATGCCCGACCAGGACTGCGCCCACATATTGCCGAGCAGGTCCGCGCGGATAGGGCCGGTCGCAGCTTGCACCTCGTCGCCATATTCGGCGTTCAGCTCAGCGCGAACATAGCAGTGCAGTTCCTTGTAAAGCGGGGAAACCTGTTGCCAGAGGCGCTCGACCTCGGCCGACATTTCCTCCGGCGGCATATCGTAATTCGATAGCCACATGGTCTTCAGATTGTCATAACCAAGTTCGATCGCGCCATCATTGGCGATCTCGACCATGCGGGCATAATCATCCTTCATCGGCGGTGAAATCGTGCGCCAGCCTTCCCAGACGGCTTTCAACTCAGCTGGGTCGCGGCTTGTCTCGATGATGGTCGAGAGCTGGTCGAGATTCAATTCCTCGCCCTTGTAATTGAATGTGCCAGTGCCGTAGGTCGCCTCAAGGCCGGTGGTGATCTGCGACAGCTCTTCAGCCGCACCATCGGTCGACGGTGCCGGGATCGTCACACCAGACCGCAGCCGTTCCATTTTCCTTGCGAGATCGGCTGGCAGGTCGACATCATTGTATGCCTTCGACTCATTGGCGAGCGAAACCGACAGCTTCGTTGCACGGGCGCCGGCGTCAGCTGCCGCAGCATTTGTCTCATCCGAAATATTCGTCGCCTGCTCCCAGAAGACAGGACTGACATCTTTTGACATCTGAGCCAGCTCGGCTTCAGCACGCTCAAGGAAGGCGCGGGCATCAGCGACGGTCGGGCCACTGTCTGCTGATGCAGCAGGCGGCGGCGTGGGCGCTTCGGCGGGCGGCAGATTTTCGGTCTTGCTGGTGCAGCCGGCGAGCAGCGCAAAGCCGATCGCCAAGGCACTGGTGGAAACGAGTTTAGCGTTCATTTGGGACAACCTCCATAATGAGTGCAGCCAAGCCTCATGGCGGCGTAAGGTCAATGGGGACAATTCTTTTTTCAACATCTTGCAGGCGCGAAACAACCACCTCACATCCCCTGTCCCAAAGGGAAGGATTTTTCGTGACCGATACTGTTTCCACTATACTGAAATTATCAACAAACCAGACGCTTGGCGCCATGGCGAGCGTTCTGGCGAAGGGCAAGCAACATGCCGAAACGACGAAAGTCGATGGCGCAGTGTTTCTGGCAGCGCGCCTTTATCCGGACATGCACGCGCTGCCGCGTCAGGTCCAGATCGGTTGCGACGTGGCGGCCCGCGGCGCGGCCCGGCTTTCCGGCGCGGAGATACCGAGCTTCCCGGACACCGAAACAACCTTCGACGAGCTGATCGCCCGCTGCAAGACGGCAATCGACTATGTCAACGCAGCCGATAGTGCCGCCATGGATGCAAATGAGCGGGTCACATTGCAAATCCCGATGGGCGATCAGACCATGCCAATGGAAGGCCGCCAGTTCCTGTCCAGCTTCATCCTGCCCAATATGCACTTCCATGCTGCCATCACTTACAGCCTGCTGCGGATGCAGGGCGTTGTCATTGGCAAGCGTGATTTCCTGATGCCTGGCTGATCGGCCTGTTCATTTGGGTAATCGCGGGGGCCGGGACAGGTATTGAGGGGAATGACAGTCCCGGCCGCCGCGATCTGAGGGCAGGCATGCAGGGTCGCGCACGCAGGCGTCATGCCCTCATATGATCGTTTACGTGGACACGCGACGGGCGGATCACCTGGCGTGAATATTTTTGTGTCTCTGGCAATGGCCTGACGTACAAATTCTGCCTGCCGAAAGACGAGAGATTTTCGAGCTGATGAATCTGAAGACGCCCGGCTGCGGACAATCGCCTCATGCGCTGACCTGGCAGAGGCTGGACATGTCCGGGCACGAAACCTTGCGTATGTTCGCGAGGAAGGATGGCGCCCGATTGCTCGGGGCGAGTTCTTTTGTGCGTGGTCATCAGCCGGCATTCCTGTCCTATGGTGTCGAAGTGTCCGAACACTGGATCGCAAGACGCGTCTGGGTTCGCGGCCATGTCGGGCTTGAGGCAATTTCACTCGACTATGAACACGAAGCAAATGGCTGGACGCGGGTTGGAAAGGGCGGACATCTTGCGCTTGATGACATTGACCTCGGCTTTAGCCCGGCAACAAATCTCCTGCCCATAAAGCGTCTTGATTTCCCAATCGGAGAGACGGTGGAAACGACCGCCGCCTGGGTCGACCCGCAAGACTGGAAACTCAAACCCCTTCGCCAGACCTATCGCCGCCTGGCCGAGCATAGATTTGCCTACACAGCCCCCGACATTGGCTATGAAGGGGAGATCAGCGTCTTCTCCAACGGCTTGGTTAAGTCCTATGAAGGTCTCTGGCGCGCGGTCGCCGCGGAGTAGCAGTTTTTTTTGGTCTGATCTCCGCGTCGCAGTGGCTGTGCTTACGCTTCGCCCGTCATGTAGCGTGGCAACCAGCCTTCATGGGCATCGCGCAATGTGCTGAGGGGAAGGTTGAGATGAATCTCCTTCTCACCCAACACGATGGCCTCGACTTCCTCGTTGACGGCGCCGCACTTCACGGCCGTTACCCCGGCTTTTGATGCAGCATCCAGAACCGATTGAGCCTCAGTGGCAGACGCCGTGCAGACGTACCGGGCCTGGTCTTCACTGAAAAGGACCGCAAGGTGCGCATGAGGCGCGTCACCAAGTGGAGCTTCCAGCACGTCAGTCCAGACAGAGATCCCTTTGCCGGACTGGAGGGCGACCTCCGCTACGGCGCAAAGCGTGCCGCCATCGGAGACGTCATGCACGGCATTTACCCTACCATTCCTGACCAGGTCGCGCACGAAATCGCCATTCGCCTTAGCAGCAGCAAGATCCACTGGTGGCGGCGGACCAAGCTCTTCACCCTTGAGGCCGAGAATTTCGCGGGCATACAGGCTCGCCCCCAGATGGCCATTCGTCTCACCAATCAGGATCAGGACGTCACCTGGCTGGGCACCCTTCAGCGTCGCGACCTTTGTGACATCTTCGATCAGGCCGACACCACCAACAACAGGCGTGGGCGGGATCGCGACGCCATCGGTCTCATTGTAGAGGCTGACATTGCCGGACACGACCGGGAAATCGAGCGCGCGGCAGGCCTCGGCCATGCCTTCGATCGCCTTGACGATATAGCCCATCGTGGCGGGTTTTTCCGGATTTCCGAAATTGAGATTGTCTGTAATCGCGATAGGTGTCGCGCCAACGCTTGAGAGATTGCGATACGCCTCGGCCACCACCGCCTTGCCGCCTTCATATGGGTCGGCCGCCACATAGTGCGGATTGCAGTCCGAACAGATGGCCAGCGCCTTGTTGGTGCCGTGGATGCGGACGATGGCGGCGTCGCCCATGCTCTGCGAACTGTCGATCGTGTCGCCCATCACATGCCGGTCATACTGCTCCCAGACCCAGCGTTTCGAGGCCATGTCCGGGCAAGACATCAGTTTGACCAGCACGTCGCCATAATCCTCGTGGTCTGGATATTTCGACATGTCGAACGGCGGGCGTGGGTCAGGCGCGGTCCAGGGCCGGTCATAATTCGGCGCATCTTCAGCAAGCGGCGCGACGGGAATATCACACACCGTCTCACCAAACTGCTTCAGCACCATGTGGCCGCTGTCCGTCGTCATGCCGATAACTTCGGCATCGAGGTCGTACTTTTCGAAGATGGCCTTCGCCGTCTCGATCTTGTCGGGATAGAGTACCATGAGCATCCGCTCCTGGCTTTCCGACAGCATGATTTCATAGGCCGTCATGCCGGTTTCTCGCTGGGGCACCTTGTCGAGATCCATCTCGACACCAATGCCTTCGCCATTCTCCCCGCCGCTATCGGCCATTTCCACCGATGAGGAAGTGAGGCCAGCGGCGCCCATATCCTGAATGGCCTGGATGGCGTCAGTCGCCATCAGCTCAAGGCAGGCCTCGATGAGCAGCTTTTCGGTAAACGGATCACCCACCTGCACGGTCGGGCGCTTTTCTTCATCGCCTTCGGAGAACTCAGCCGACGCCATGGTTGCGCCGTGAATGCCATCCCGGCCGGTTTTCGAGCCAACATAGAAGATCGGATTGCCGGGTGTCGCGCCGCGCGCATAGAAAATCTTGTCCTGGTCGGCAAGGCCGACGGCCATCGCATTGACGAGGATGTTGCCATTATAGCCCTCGTCGAACTGGGTCTCGCCCGCGACAGTCGGCACGCCGACGCAATTGCCATAGCCGCCAATGCCCGCCACGACGCCCGCCACAAGGCTGCGCGTCTTGGGATGGTCCGGCGAACCAAAGCGCAGCGCATTGACCAGTGCAATCGGGCGTGCGCCCATGGTGAACACGTCGCGCAATATGCCGCCGACGCCAGTCGCCGCACCCTGATAGGGCTCGATGTATGACGGGTGGTTGTGGCTCTCCATCTTGAAGATGGCGGCCTGCCCGTCACCAATGTCGATCACGCCCGCATTCTCACCCGGTCCTTGGATGACGCGGTCATTCCTGGTCGGGAATTTCGACAGATGCCGGCGCGAGGATTTGTAGGAGCAGTGCTCCGACCACATTACCGAGTAGATGCCCATCTCGACCAGGTTCGGCTTGCGCCCGAGGCGGGTGACCAGTCGGTCCCACTCTTCAGCGTTGATACCGTGACCGGCCGCGTCGGCCTCTGTCTGCTCTGCTTTCAAATGCGCGAGAATGGCGGATGTGTCTGTCATGCCCGCTGCATAACGTCATGACCGCCGAGTCGCCAGACGCTTTGTGGACTCTTCGCGGTAATTTTGTGCGCCGCGAAACCACAAGCGCTCCAATGTGTTATAGGAACCGATCCTGTTACCAATGGAGCGAAACGTATGAGACTTGCCTTAATCGCCCTGATCCCCATGGCTCTTGCAGCTTGCGGCGGACAAAGCGTCGATCCTGACGACAGAATGCCAGCACCGACAGCCGAATCGGAGAATCCTGAAGGAAGTGCCTCCAGCGGCAATTCCGAACAGACCAATTACGCCATTGCCTCCATAGATGCGAGCGACGCAGCCATGGAAGGCAGCTGGGAAACCACTTCCATTGGTGGCAATGACGCTGTTCGTTTCATCGATGCCGATGAAAATCCGCAACTCGCCGTGATCTGTACGGACCGCGGCGATGACGCGATGAATTCCGTCACCGTCCGGCGTTTCGTCGATGAGGAAGCCGCCGGAGAATCGATCAGCATCTACATGTCGTCGGGCAACAAATCCTATGAGGTCAACGGCACGCCGATCGACCTGACGGTTGCAGCAGACGATTCGTTTGCAATCATTCTCGGCCAGGCCGCAGGCGACATGCGGTTCATTACCGGTGACAATGAAGTGGTGATCCCCGCCAGCACAGACGTTGGGACGCTCGTCAAGGAATGTCGCGGCGAAGTCGTGATTCCGGAAGAAGAACCGGAAGAAGACGCCGAAGCTGAAGAAGATGAGGGCGACGAAGAATAGTCTTCCTCCCGAATATCCAGTTGCAGGACGGGCCGGGCAATTGCGCCGGCCCGTTTTTGTATCTGCCGCTCATTGCTGATCATGATTGAGGCGTGGCTCGGGCTTCATTGCCCCTATCACCCGTTCAGCCTTGCGCTTCATTCGAGGATCGCTCAGTCAGACTGTTCAGACCACGCAAAAGGAGAGCGGCGAATGAGACGACGCGACGTTTTGACAGGCCTCGGTGTTGCCGGCCTTGGCGCATGCACAACAGGCCCGGTTCCTTCGACTGTCGTGCCTCCAATCGTCGGCCAGGCCTCCGTCCAGCCCTTTGACGCACCTATGGCACCGGTCAATTGCTCCATGGACCGGATCACACGTACGATTGTGGGATTGCGCCCGTTCCGCAAACCCGGCCCGCGGCTGGAAACAGTGAAGGTTGGCGACAAGGATGTTGTCCACAATTACGGACATGGCGGCGGCGGCGTGTCCCTGTCCTGGGGCGTGGCAGAACTTGCCGCCACTGAAATCAAGGCGCTCGGACGCAGGAAGGTCGCCATCCTCGGTTCTGGCGTCATCGGCCTCTCGACCGCGCTAATCCTGCAGCAGGCCGGCGCCGACGTGACGATCTACGCCAAGGACTTTCCGCCCTATACGACGTCAAATGTCGCTGGCGCCATGTGGCATCCGGTGACGCTGTTCGAGCGCGAGGATGTGAGCCAGGCGACGCTCGACATGCTGGATCTTGCCTCTCGCATCGCATTCAACCGCTTCATCGGCTACGCCAATGATCCACGCTACGGCGTCAGCTGGATCCGCCAGTTTTCACTTAGCGAGAATGGTATGAATACGCGCTACCCCTATGTCGGCGGCGATGCGCTTTATCCGGGGCTGCGTCGCAACAGGGAAGGCGGACCGTTCGGCTTTGCCTGGCATGATGCCTATTACACGCTGATGATCGACCCGGACATCTATCTGCGGGCGCTGGTCAATGATTTCCTGATTGCCGGCGGCGAGATGGAGGCGTGGACGTTTGAATCCGAAGCAGACCTGACCGCCCTGCCCCAGAGCAGCGTGGTCAATTGCATGGGGCTCGGCTCTGGCGCTGTCTTTGGCGACGAGACAATTCTCCCTGCACGCGGCCAGCTGTCCTTCCTGCTACCGCAGAGCAATATCGATTACGGCTATGCGGGCGGATGGGAAGATTCCGGCGTGATCTACATGTTCCCCAGGAAGACAGGCATCCTGCTAGGCGGATCCGTTGACAAGGGGGACTGGGACCTCAATCCGCGTCAGTCCGAAATCGAACGCATGGTGCGTGGCCATAGCGAACTGGCGAGCCGGCTCAGCGCGAACGCCTGACCGCGGCTCGGCGCTCCTCACTGGTTCGTTGCTTGCGCGGCAACCCAGGCATCTGACTGGGCACTGACAATGTCGACAAGATTGCCCATGGCAGCATTCATGTCGATCAGGTGCAGGCCCCAGTCAGCCAGCACTTCACCATCATTGATGACATCGCCTACGATATCATCCGCGCGGGGGTCCGCAGGGTCTCCATTGACGGTGATTTCAAGATAGGTGTGCTTTTCGCCTTCGACACATTGCGCCGTCAGGAGGCCCGGCACAGCCGCGAACGGGGTGTCGACGCCTTCCCCATTGGCGAAATCAGTTGGCGTGTTTCCATACCATCCTTGCGCTGACAAGCGCGCATCAAGAATTCCGTCATCCCCGGACAGCTCAGCGGGATTTACGCATATCGCCCGGCGACCATCCATGGAGTTAACCCCGAAGCGGCTCCCTGCTGGCGGCGGCACAGTCGAACGGAAAGAGACGTAGCTGATCATGCAACCGGTCTGTGATTTCACCGTGCAAGGCTCAAACGGCCCGAAATTGCCGGTAGACGCATCGCCATAAGTCGTCATGCCAATGGGCATGACGGAGATGACGTGGTTTTCAGCCTTCGAACCGATAATGTCCTGACGCAAAAGCTCGTGGATCATACTGGAGCCTTGCGAATGGCCAATGATCACAACGCCGCGTCCATCATTGTCATTCTCGAGATAATTGTCCCATGCGCCCTTGATGTCAGAATATCGCATCGGCAAATCGGCCGTGAACCCCTGACCGGACAGCCCGCGCCGTAATTCCGGCAGTGTGATCTGACGATACATCGGCGCAAACAGGCGGCATTCCTCGGCAAAGCGCGCAAACTGCGTTTCGACCACACGCAATTCTTCGTCGCCCGGCACCAGGTCACTGTTTGGCGTTTCGTCGAAGGAGACGGTTGGATAGATGTAGAAGCAGTCTATCGGTGGGTTTTCGGACGCTTCGAATGCTTCAACGCTGGTCGATCCATCCGCTTCCACAACTGTATAGGTGAGATCAACGTCGCAGGCATCATCCGCCTTGCCGGGATGACAGAGCCAGTTTGCCATGTCGGCATAATCCGTTGCCGCAGCCTCTTCGCCGGGCGCAGGCGTATCATTGTCCTCTACCTCGGACAGCGACGCATCCGCCTTTTCAACGCCCGTATCGGCAATCGTTTCATCAGACGGGCTGCAGGCCGCCGTCAACATCACCAGCCCCAGCAAACCTCCAAAACACGTTTTCATCACCAAACCTCCCATCGTCTTATGATAGCTCACTCTCATAGTGGCGTTTGTGCCTGAGGCAAAAGCCTTTTCGAATTGCGTAAAATTTCCCCGATGCATTTCAGGGGATCTGAGGAGGTGTCCGTTAAGGCTGGCGATATTGCAGGGGAAATGCCGCCATGATCAGCCTTCGAAAGCTCACGCCAAACGATGTTCCGGGCATCGTCCAGCTGGTGCGCTCGGCGGGCTTTCCGGCCCGGTCTGAGGCAGGCTGGCGCTGGGCATTGTTCGGTAATCCTGAGCAAGGAGACGTCCCCCCCGGCTGGGCTGCTGAACGTGATGGCAGGCTCGTGGCGATGATCGGTCTTCAGGGGCGCGACTTCAGGATCGATGGATGCGCAATCAAGGCTGCGAGCGGGCATACATTCATCTCCGGTCCGGAAGGCCGCGGTGCTGGCCTCAGCCTCGCACGAAGAGCGCTCAGGACGGATGGTGTGGCGGCCGCCTACTCGCTCAACAATAATGCCCTCGCAGGGCGGTTTCACAAGAAAATCGGCCTTGAAGCGTGGCTCGGCCACTCAGGGCGAACCCGCACGGAATGGCCTGTACATTCAGCGACCATGCTGGCCGGCCTGGCCATGTCGCGGATCGCCCGGGGAGAAAACGGTTATGCGCTCCTGTCCCGGACCGAATGGTTCAGATCCGGTGCCCACAGCCTGCCACACCGCCGTCCCCATGCGCCCCAGCTTGTCCGGCTTGATCCATCCCGCGCCGAACATGCGATGATGATTGACGATTTCGGCCGTGCCACCTGCCGCGCACATCGTGCCTCCCCGGTCCGCAGCGCGAAGACATATGCCTATCAGATGGCAGACCCGGATGCGCCAGGTCGTGTTGCCTTGATCGGCCAGGTCAGCGATGGCGTCCTGGAAGGCCTCATGCAGCTCGCCGTGACCAAGCCGAACGCATTTGAACCATCCGAAGTGGAGGTCATCGATCTGGAAACCCGCCCCGGCCTTGATGCGGCGCGTATTGTGCCAGCACTGATCCGCGAAGCGAAAACCCTGGCGCGTCACGCTCGCCTGTCGCGAGTGCGCCTGCCGTTCAGTGACCGGTTTGAAGCAGTGTGCCTTGATGGGACTGGCGCGCGCTTCACGAGGGCTCACGGGCATGATCCTGCGCATGCGGCCTTCCGGTCCGGCATGGAAAGTTTCCGCGCCAACTGGACACCCACCGGTTTTGAGGGCGACTTCTTCTTCGCACTTCGAATGGCGCCCAAGCGACCTGGCAGCCGAAAAAACTTGCTACGCAAATCAGAGTTCAATCGGGCGTCTTTTAAGGGTCAGTCCTAGGAAAGCTGATGCGACGCGGTCAGACCGCAGCGAGCAGGCTTTCAAACATGCCGCGGCCATCACTGCCGCCCTCATGACCACCGATCGCGCGTTCAGGGTGCGGCATGAGGCCAAGAACGCGGCCATTCGCAGACATCACGCCGGCAATATCCCGCGCCGATCCGTTCGGGTTGCCTGAATAGCGAAACGCCACACGGCCCTCACCTTCCAGCCGGTCCAGCGTGTCTTCATCTGCGATGTAATTGCCATCATGATGCGCGACCGGATAGCTGACTTCGCTTTCCCCCGCATAGGCGCTGGTGAATGCGGAACTACCGTTCTCGATCTTGAGGGCCTGCGGACGACAGACAAAATCCAGTCCTGAATTACGCAAAAGCGCTCCCGGCAGCAGCTGGGTCTCGGTCAACACCTGGAACCCGTTGCAGATCCCGAGCACATAGCCACCCCGCTCAGCATGGGTTTTAAGCGCGCCAATCACTGGCGAATTTGCCGCCATGGCTCCGCAGCGCAGGTAATCGCCGTAAGAAAAGCCGCCCGGCACGACGATCAGGTCAGTACCGTCCGGGATATGCCCATCCTTGTGCCAGACCATTGCCGGCTCCGCGCCGGTAATATCGGCAAGCGCCGTTCGGGCGTCGCGATCACAATTTGAACCGGGGAAAACAATGACTGCGCTTTTCATGACCGCTCCTTTAGCAGGGAGTCGCCACATTTGGGAATGTGGAGCGGCAGAAAAAATACATCATCAGGCGTTATCAGGCACACGCCAGATCATGGAACTCCTGAGCCTCTGACGATTTATGTTGTCTTACAAAGGCCCGCATACGAAACTGGTGGCCCATCAGGAGATTACATCGATGAAAAAAATCGCTTTGGTACTGCTCGCCCTGTGCACCCTGCCGCTTCTGACGGCCTGTAATACGGTGTCGGGATTTGGTGAAGACGTTGCGACGGCAGGGGATGCCCTGTCGCGCGAAGCCGATGAGGCCAAGAACTAGAATTTCAAATCGTGCAGGGTGACCTGCCGCAGCAACTGGAACTGCATGGTCTGCTCTGGCATAAGCTGGCTGCATGACCGTGCGCGTTTCCGCTTTCTACAAGTTTACGCCTTTCAGCGCGCCTGACGCCCTGCGCGATGAGGTCGACGCCGCCTTGTCTGATCTCGGTGCGACTGGCACGGTGCTGCTCGCAACCGAAGGCTTGAATGGCACCATCGCGGCCGAAGGAGACGCTCTTGATGAGGCGATGGACATCCTACGCGCCCTGCCCGGCTGCAGCGACCTTGAGCACAAGGAAAGCTACGCGGAGAAGATGCCGTTCCGACGGCTGAAAGTCCGCCTGAAGCGCGAGATCGTCACAATGGGTGTGCCGGAAACAGACCCGAACGCGCTTGTTGGCAGTTATGTCGCCCCGGAAGACTGGAACGCGCTACTCGAGGACCCGGATACTGTCGTGATCGACACGCGCAATGATTATGAATTCGGCCTTGGTACATTTGAGGGTGCAATCGACCCCGACACGCAGGCTTTCCGTCAATTTCCCGCCTGGTTCCGCGAATTTCGCGCAAAACTCGAAGCAGAAGGCCGCAAGCCGAAAGTTGCAATGTTCTGCACGGGCGGCATCCGATGCGAGAAGGCAACAAGCTTTGTAAAGTCCGAGGGCCTGGACGAGGTCTTCCACCTCAAAGGCGGCATCCTGAAATATCTCGAAACCGTGCCTGAACCTGAAAGCAAATGGCGCGGCGAATGCTTTGTATTTGACGAACGCGTGTCCGTTGGCCACGGACTTGAACCCGGCAATTATGAACTGTGCCGTGGCTGCAAACGCCCTGTCAGCAAAAACGACCGCGCCGACCCGCGCTTTGAGCCCGGCATCTCCTGCCCTGCGTGTCACGACACGCTCACCGCAGACCAGCGCGCACGCTTTGCAGAGCGCCAGAAACAGATTGATCTCGCCCGCAAGCGCGGCGTGAAGCATATTGGACGAGCCGCCGACACAGCCGCGAACGAATGACGCGTCCTGTCCTATACTCCTTCCGCCGCTGTCCCTATGCGATGCGCGCAAGGCTGGCCATCTCCTCATCCGGCCTGCAATGCAACCTGCGTGAAGTCGTCCTCCGCGACAAACCAGACGCCATGTTGGCAGCATCGCCAAAAGGAACTGTTCCGGTGTTGCAACTCGCCGATGGTACTGTCATCGAGGAAAGCCTCGACATCATGCTTTATACGCTACG
This sequence comes from uncultured Hyphomonas sp., assembly GCA_964556825.1. Classification (GTDB taxonomy): domain Bacteria; phylum Pseudomonadota; class Alphaproteobacteria; order Caulobacterales; family Hyphomonadaceae; genus Henriciella. The sequence continues at coordinate 529,132 of CAZKXJ010000001.1, forward strand.
CCGCGCTGATCCGGAACAATGGCTGTCGCCGGACGATGCAAGCCTGGACGAAATGCTCGCATTGATCGCTGCCTGTGATGGGCCGTTCAAATACAATCTTGACCGGTATAAATACCCGGACCGTTATGAAGGGGCTGTGGCAGCCCAACATCGGACTGACGCCGGCGCATTTCTCGAAATAGTTGAAGGCCGGCTCTCGGACCGCACACAATTATTCGGCAACAGGATTTCACTGGCCGACATGGCCGTGATGCCCTTCATCCGGCAATTCGCCAATACCGATCGCGACTGGTTTGACAGGCAGGAACGTCCTCATCTGCAACGCTGGTTGACCGGTCACCTTGAGAGCGACCGGTTCAAATCCATCATGCCAAAATTCGCCCAGTGGAAGCCCGGCGACGAAGAGCCCATATTTCCAGCTTCGACGTAGCCAGCCTAGCCCGCCAGCGCCTTGCGGACGGCGTCCAGAGCAGCTTCAGCCTTGTCACCGTCTGGTCCGCCGGCCTGCGCCATGTCGGCCCGACCGCCGCCGCCCTTGCCGCCGACTTCAGCAGCGGCCACCCGGACGAGGTCAACAGCAGAGACCTTGCCGGTCAGGTCATCGGTTACGCCGACAGCCACCGAAGCCTTGCCCTCATTGACGCCCACAAACACCGCGATACCAGAACCGAGCTTCGCCTTGGCCTCGTCGACAAGGCCTCGCAAATCCTTGCCCCCGACGCCGTCTGCGACGCGGGCGATGAGTTTCATGCCGCTAATCTCCTCAGGGCCAGCCGGTGCCGAGCTCGCGCCGCCGCCCATGGCGAGCTTGCGCTTGGCATCGCCGAGTTCGCGCTCGAGATTACGCCGGTCCTCGGACAGGGCTGCAACTTTGCGGCCGACATCCTTGAGCGGTACTTTCAGCTGGTCTGCAAGATCCAGCGCGACCTGTGCCCGGCCTTTCAGGAAGGACAGCGCTTCTGCCCCCGTTGCTGCCTCAATGCGGCGAACCCCTGCCGAGACACCGCTTTCGGAGGTAATCACGAAAGCAGCGATATCGCCCGTGCGCGCGACATGTGTTCCGCCGCACAGCTCCACCGAATAAGGTCGCTCCCCCCCAGCTTCAAGCGACTGGCCCATGGAGAGGACGCGGACTTCATCGCCGTATTTCTCACCAAATAGCGCAAGGGCGCCAGCTTCGATAGCTTTATCGGGGGCCATCGTCTCTATACGGGCGGCGTCGTTCTGGCGGATGACAGCGTTGACCTGATCTTCAATGGCCTCGATTTCCGCGGGCGTAACCGGGGCACCGTGCGAAAAGTCGAAGCGCAACCGGTCCTCTTCGACAAGCGAGCCTTTCTGGGTGACATGTTCGCCAAGCACGCTGCGCAGCGCAGCATGCAACAGGTGGGTGGCTGAATGATTGGCACGAATGCGCTGGCGCCGGCCGAAATTTGCGGCGAGTTCGGCAGCATCGCCAACGCTGACCGTGCCGTCAGTGAGTTCACCCATATGGACATGAATGTCACCTGCACGCTTGTGCACGTCGCGAACGATAAATCTCGCACCATTGGCAAAATGGATTTCACCATGGTCGCCAGCCTGCCCGCCGCTTTCAGCGTAAAAGGGTGTGCGGTCAAATACGAGTTCGCAATCCCCGCCCGAACAGCTGTCCACCATCTCGCCATCGGAAACGATGGCTTTCAGCTCGCCTTTGTCCTCGGTCCCGGCATAGCCAAGGAATTCGGTTGCACCGACCTTATCGCGCACGCGGAACCAGACGGCCTGTGACCCGGCATCGCCGGAGCCGGCCCACGCCTTGCGGGCGGCCTGCTTCTGCTGCGCCATGGCGGCATCGAAGCCCGCCTGATCGACGCTCATGCCGCGGCCCCGCAAGATGTCCTGCGTCAGGTCGAGAGGGAAACCGAACGTATCATAAAGGCGGAACGCGGTTTCACCTTCGAGTTCGCCGCCCTTGTTCATGCTGCCCGTTGCGTCGTCCAGCAAGGCGAGACCACGGCCAAGCGTACGCTGGAAGCGGTCTTCTTCCTGCTCAAGGGCCGCTTCGATGGCCGGGCGCGCCCGCACAAGTTCTGGATAAGCCTCGCCCATTTCCGAGGCCAGTGCTCCGACGAGCCGGTACATGGCAGGTTCGCGGGCGCCAAGAAGATGGCCGTGACGCATCGCGCGACGCATGATCCGGCGCAGGACATAGCCGCGCCCTTCATTGGACGGCGTGACACCGTCGGCGATCAGGAAAGCCGATGTGCGCAGATGGTCAGCGATAACCCGGAATGAAGCCAGCTGCTCACCAGCCGCTTTTGTCTTGTAGACATCTTCTTCTGCGGCAATCAGGCTCTGGAAGAGATCGATTTCATAATTGTTGTGGACGCCCTGCAGGACAGCGGCCATGCGCTCAAGCCCCATACCGGTGTCGATCGATGGTTTTGGCAGCTCTGTGCGCTCACCGCCCTTATGCTGCTCATATTGCATGAAGACGAGATTCCATATCTCGATGAAACGGTCGCCATCCTCATCGGGTGACCCCGGAGGCCCACCGGGAATATGCTCGCCATGATCGAAGAAGATTTCAGAGCATGGACCGCACGGTCCGGTGTCACCCATGGACCAGAAATTATCAGAGGTCGAGATGCGGATGATGCGGTCATCTGGGAGGCCAGCGACTTTTTTCCAGATGTCGGCAGCTTCATCGTCTTCTGAATAGACGGTGACGAGAAGTTTGTCCTTGGGCAGGCCGAGGTCACGGGTGATGAGTTCCCAGCCAAAGGCTATGGCGTCATCCTTGAAATAGTCACCGAACGAGAAGTTTCCGAGCATTTCAAAGAAAGTGTGATGACGCGCCGTATAACCTACATTGTCGAGATCATTGTGCTTACCGCCTGCCCGAACACATTTCTGCGATGTCGTCGCACGCGGTGCCACGGGTGTTTCAGCACCGGTAAAGATGTTCTTGAAAGGCACCATGCCCGCATTAACGAAGAGCAGTGTCGGATCATTGTCTGGCACCAGCGGTGCAGACGGGCGGCGCAGATGTCCCTGCCCCTCGAAATAGGAGAGGAAGGTTTCTCTCAGCTGGTTGACACTTGTCATTGCGGTTCTGGCCCCGATCATCCGATTTTGCCTGCCGGATTCTGAATCCGGCGACTTTGAACATCGGGGATATAAAGCTTCACCTGCGGCACGCCAAGCGTCAGGCGTACCGCAGGTGACAACCGATTACAGTCAACGCGTCCCGATCAGCCCGCTTCGGCCTCATCAGCAGCGCTGTCATCGTCTTTATCATCAGACAGCAGCACATCCGAAAGCAGTCCGGAGCGCTTGCGAATTTCCATCTCGATCTCGTCTGCCCGGTCAGGATTGTCCTTCAGGTACTGGCGGGTCTTTTCGCGCCCCTGCCCGATCCGGTCTTCCTTGTATGAGTACCAGGAACCGGCCTTCTCGATGACCTCGCATTTCACGCCAAGATCGATGAGTTCGCCGGTCTTGGAGATGCCTTCGCCATAGATGATATCAAACTCGACCTGCCGGAAAGGCGGGGCCACCTTGTTCTTCACGACTTTTACACGCGTCTGGTTGCCGATCACCTCATCACGATCCTTGATCGAGCCGATCCGGCGAATGTCCAGCCGGACGGACGCATAGAATTTCAACGCATTCCCGCCGGACGTCGTTTCGGGGCTACCGAACATCACGCCAATCTTCATACGGATCTGGTTGATGAAGATGACCATGCACTTCGACTTGGAGATCGAACCGGTGAGCTTGCGCAGCGCCTGGCTCATCAGTCTGGCCTGCAGGCCCGGCAGGGAGTCGCCCATCTCACCTTCAATTTCAGCGCGCGGCGTGAGCGCAGCTACCGAATCGATGACGAGAAGGTCAACAGCCCCCGAACGCACCAGCGTGTCAGCAATCTCAAGTGCCTGTTCACCGGTATCAGGTTGCGAGATCAGGAGATCATCAAGGTCGACACCGAGCTTCGAGGCATAAACCGGATCGAGGGCATGTTCAGCGTCGATGAAAGCACAAACGCCGCCATTCTTCTGTGCTTCGGCCACCGAGTGGAGGGACAGTGTTGTCTTGCCAGAGCTTTCCGGCCCGTAGATCTCAATGATGCGGCCTTTGGGCAGGCCACCGATCCCGAGCGCAATATCGAGCCCGAGCGAGCCCGTCGATACCGCCTCGATATCCATGGTCTGCTTGTCGCCCAGCCGCATCACCGATCCCTTGCCAAAGGAGCGCTCAATATTCGACAGAGCTGTTTCAAGTGCTTTTTGCTTATCCACGCCGGATTCCTTGTCCACGAGTTGCAATGCGGGTTTGGCCATGAGTCGTCTCCTTTGGTCCATATCTGGCCCTGCAATGCAAGACCGGCGTTTCGTCATCAATCACTGATGTACCACATATGTTCCACAGAACAAAACAAAAACTTTTTGCCTGCGCGCCCATCTTGCAGATCGGAGGTGAACAGGCCTAGGATCAGCTCCGGAGCTGCAGTCCGGAGACGATATGATCTTGCCTCGCACATTCTGTCTTTCGGCCGCCAGCATGCTCGCCATCTGCCTGCTTGCGCCCGCTGGCGCCCTCGCGCAGACAGAAGAAGGGGAAGATCCCCCCACAACGCTGCCTTTCAAGCCGACCGTCCCTTCAGCGCCGCCCACTCACCCGACCTATCCCCAGCGCGCTGAGCCGGAACCGCCGCCTGGCGACCCGCTTTGCTATGAGATCGGTCCGATCATCCGCGCAGGTGTTGTGGCTACACGTTTCGCCAGCCTCTCGCCTGTGACTGCGACCGGCGGCGTGATCGGCACATTTGAGGCCGGCGAAGCACTTGCCGAAACTGGCGGCGGCACCTGCACGGTCACGATTCCTGCGGCGTCTGCTGAGACAGCTGATGCCCCTTATAATCAGGTCACCTGCCCGCTCGAGATGCGCCAGGGCGATGTGGCGTTCCTTGACGATATGCGCGACCGGCAGGATGCATTGGCAAAGCGGATTGGCGAGTGCCCTGCTGTTTCCCGATGGACCGGCCAGCCGCCAGCGGAATCACCGCTGAGCGAAGGTGATATTTCTGAGGATTTCGTGTTCACGCACCCGGATGTAGGAGTGGAAATCGTCGTGCGGGCCCGCCATCACCAGAAAACCGGTCGGTGGCCGCAGGACTATCTGCGCAGCCTTTCGCTCGTGTTTCGAACTCCCAATCCGGACCGGCCGGATCCACCAGAACCCGTCGCGGCAGACAGCCTGCTCGATGCAACGGGCGGGTGAGCCTGATGTCGCCCTCTTTTACAGACAGGACAAAACGCCCATAATACGCCCATGCTGACACGAACCGGAAAACCATCAGGCGAGGCCAGGCTTCGCTATCTCGACGCCGACCTCGAGGTCATCGAACCCGGCGACTATGTAGTCTGCGCCGTAACTGGCCGGAAAATTCCTGTCGCCGCCCTGCGATACTGGAGCGTCGACCTCCAGGAGGCCTATTTTGATGCGGCCGCGGCCGCCGCTCGCATGGTCGAGGGCCGGAAAGCTCCATGAGCATCTTCCTGCGTGACCTGATTGCACCAGCGCTCCTCTTCCTGGTGCCAGCGGCACCTGCTGCCGGGGATGTCGCCGCGCCGAATGCGCTGACCTGCGGCGGCGCTGCCAGCCAAAGCGGCCTTCTGGTCTGCCACGGACCGGTCGACCAGCGTGTGCGGGTTGCGGGCAAAAATGGTGAAGGCGCGCGTACAGTCCAAAGTGACGCCAATGGTAATCTTTTTATTGGCCTGACCCAGTCCGAGCCTGCCGAACTGGTATTGACGCCGACCAATGGCGCTATCGACGCGGTGACAGTTGCAATTGCACCGCGCGAGGATGATTACCGCGTGATCAAAGGGCTCGATTGCGACAAGGTCGATGCGCGCACTGAAGAACAGAAAGCCCATGCCGGTCGCAGCTGGGTCAAGAAGCAGGATGCCTTCGCAAAGTTCAATGACGGACCGGGTGCACTGCAGGGTTTTGTCCAGCCGGCGGACGGTCCGACTTCGTCTCCCTTTGGCCCGACGCGCAAATATATCGGTGTCGGCGTCGATGGTGAGGCGTGCGAGAGCGTGTCGGTGCACCGCGGCTATGACATGGCGGTTCCAACCGGCACGCCGATCACGGCACCGGCAGGCGGCACCGTTATCCTCGGCGATCCGGACCTCTATTATGAAGGCGGCAGTGTTTTTCTGGACCATGGGGGCGGGCTGGTATCGGTCTTCATGCACATGTCGAAAGTGGATGTGAACGCAGGCGATGTCGTCGATGCTGGCGAACAACTTGGCCTGTCGGGAAATACCGGACGCACGACTGGTCCGCACCTCCACTGGGCGGTCAAATGGCGCAACACAGCCAGCGACGACCGGGGCGGCGATTTCTATATTGATCCAGCCTTGCTGCTTACCCTCGCTCCTGAATAGCAGTGCCGTTCCTGTGAGCCGACAATCGGCGCATCCCGCCAGCAACCATTGGCCCGCTCGTCCGTAATTACCTGCACACTATTGCAAACCTCGGAGCAAACCCGATGGATGGCCTGACTTTCGAAACCCATATCCCGCTTCTTGGCATCGCGGTGAGACTGGGGCTCGCCTGTCTTTGCGGCTTCGTGATCGGATTTGAGCGTGAAGTCCGAGACCGGCCCGCCGGGCTGCGCACGCATATAATGACATCACTCGCCGCAGCCTTGTTCGGTATCATAGCGGTTGAGATGATTGCGGCCTTCGGTTCCGACGATGATCGCACCCAGCTTGACCCGATCCGCGTCGTCGAGGCGGTGACGGCAGGGGTAGCCTTCCTTGCGGCTGGTACGATCATCCAGTCCAAGGGTGCGGTGAAAGGCCTGACAACAGGCGCGGGCATGTGGCTCGCCGGAGCCATTGGCCTTGCCTGCGGGACCGGACTGTTGACCATAGCCCTGATCGCGACAGCGCTGGCACTGATCATCCTGGTCCCGTTGCGGGCCATGGAGTCGCACGTCTTTGCAAAACCAAGGCCCGGCAGGGACGAAGACGACGACTAGGGCTTCAACAGTGTGGAGCCGGTTGTCTTGCCGCTTTCGATGGCGCGATGAGCCTCTTCAGCCTTGTCGAGACTGAACGTCTGACCGACCTGTGCCTTGATCGTGCCAGCCCGAAGCGCCCCGAACAGTGCCGCAGCGCCGCGGCGGAGAGACGCTTCATCATTGATGAAGTGGAACAGACCTGGCCGTGTCATGACGAGCGACCCGCGTTTTGAAAGTTCGCCCGGCGCGATCGGGTCGGCCGCGCCCGAAGCATTGCCGAAGCTGACAAACCAGCCGCGTGGACGAAGGCTATCGAGCGAGGCCAGCGCTGAAGACTTGCCGACGCTGTCATAGGACACGTCCACGCCCTTGCCGCCTGTCAGGGCCTTCGCCCGGCCGGCGACATCTTCATGGGACAATACAACTTCATCGGCGCCGGACTGTCGGGCGAGCGCTGCCTTCTCTTCGGTCGAGGTCACCGCGATGACCCGCACACCCATGGAAGTCGCCCACGGCACAAGCAGGGAGCCAACACCGCCGACCGGCGCCCAGACAAGCGCGGTTTCTCCCGGCTGGACCCGGTAGACCTCAAACAGGAGCATCCATGCTGTCAGCCCCTTGAGCAGGACGGCTGCCGCCTCATCTTCGCTGACGCCTTCGGGCAGCTTCAACATCCGGGAGGCCGGGCCGGTAAAGTGGGTCGCATAAGTGCCGGAGCCAAGATACGCGACGCGGTCACCGGGCGAAAGGGTCTCGACGCCGTCGCCAACCGCCTCGACGATACCCGCCCCCTCGGAACCGAGTGTGAATGGCATCTTGACGGGATAGAGACCGGAGCGATGGTAGGTGTCGATAAAATTCAGGCCTGCGGCGCTCTGCCGAACGAGGGCCTCACCCGGACCAGGCTGTCGCGGCTCCATTGAAACTCTGGTTAACACTTCGGGCCCGCCCGTCTTGTTAATCTGAATGCAATAAGCGTTGCTCATGGTTAAGGCTCCCGGAATCATGATGGTCTTTAGTTATGGCACACATAAGCATGATCTGCGGCGTTGACGAAGCCGGACGTGGCCCCTGGGCGGGCCCAGTGACCGCCAGTGCCGTTATTCTCGATCCTGAACAGCCCATTACAGGTCTGACAGATTCAAAAAAGCTCACCGAGGCGAGACGCGAAGCCCTTTATCCCGAGATCAAGGCCAAAGCGCTGACCTTCGGTATTGGCTGGGCGAGCCCTGACGAGATCGACAGGATGAACATTCGCGAAGCCACTTTTCTCGCCATGCAGCGCGCAATTGCGATCATGGGCATCATTCCGGAAAAAATTCTTGTGGATGGAAACTGCCTGCCAAAAGCCCTGCCCTGCCCTGCCAGTGCCATTGTGAAGGGCGACCTGACCGAGCCGGCAATTTCGGCCGCCTCTATCCTAGCCAAGGTCGCGCGGGACCGGGCCATGCAGGATCTCGCCAACCGGTTTCCGGGCTACGGCCTGCATCGCCACAAGGGCTATGGCACACCACAGCACGCCGAAGCACTGGAACAACTCGGCCCGTGCAGCTGTCACAGGATGAGCTTTGCGCCCGTCAAAAGAGCGCTCCAGGCTGTCGCCTGACGCCACCATAACGCTCCGCAATCACTATCAAATCAACCGAATGCGTTAACCCCTCATTAACCACATCTGCCGGAGTCTCCGCCGCTAATTAGTGGAGGAGGCGGCATGATCGTCTTTGGTGCTCATCCCTGGTTCGGAGAGACGGGCCGGAAATACAAGTTCAATGTGACGCTGACCGATCGGGGTATTCCGACCGGTGCCGGTATCTATGTCTTTGTTCGTCGCCGCTTCGTATTCTTCCTTGAGCCCCTCTACATCGGCAAGGCGACCAATCTGAAAGATCGCCTCATCGGACATGAGCGATGGCCTGAAGCATGGTGGAACAGGGGCGTCACGGAGCGCCATATCCTCAAGGTACCGAACGCCCGCGCCCGCGCTCGCATCGAGGAAGACCTGATCCGGCGCTACCAGCCTGTGATGAACGACATGCTGGTACCGCGCGGCCTGCATGATGCGCCCAATAATCGCAAACTCGCCAAATCGTGGCGGCGCAAGCGCTTCTGGAACAAGTTCTGGTGGGGCAAGCCGCACATCGGCTAAGCGACGCTACGTGACCCCTCGCTGACCTCCCGGTTTTCTGTTTTAACTGAGCAAAACAGAACATAATCGGAGGAAGCCACATCATGGGCGATAGCATCTTCAATCTCGGAGACATGCTCGACGCGGTCGGCGCAGAGCTCGGTCCGGACGATCCCGCACTCATCCATGGCAATCGTGTCATCTCATGGCCCGAGATGACGGCTCGCTCGAATAATGTCGCCCGCACGCTGCGAGCAAGAGGCATTGAGACCGGCGACAAGGCCGGCTTCTATCTGCGCAACCAGACGGAATACATGGAAGCGCTGGCCGCCTGCTTCAAAGGACGGTTCACGCATGTGAACGTCAACTATCGTTACCTTGAAGACGAACTGGCCTATATTTTCGACAATTCCGATGCCGGCGTCGTCTTTTTTGACCGCGACTTCCGCGACAATGTGGAGCGCGTGAGAGACCGTCTGCCCAAGGTGAAAATCTGGGTCGAGATTGGCGGAGACGCGTCTGACACACCCGACTTTGCAGTGGCATACGAAACTATCGCTGCGGAAGGTGATGGAAGCCCGCTCGGCATAGAGCGGTCTGACGACGATCTCCTTTTCCTCTATACTGGTGGCACAACCGGCATGCCCAAAGGCGTGATGTGGAGCCACCGGATCTGGCGCGAAAGCTCGCGCCAGGCGATGATCAAGATCTATGGCTTCGCGCCCTCCAATATGGCCGAGCACATCGCGTTCACCAGGGAAGCTGGAAAGCTGTCGCGCCAGCTACCGGCCTGCCCACTGATGCACGGGACGGGCCTGTTCACCGCCATGGGATCAATGATCGCCGGCGGCGCAATCGTAACACTCGAGAACACGAAGAAGTTCGATCCGGTGGAGTTATGGGATACTGTGGACCGGCGCGGCATCACGGCGATGGCCATTGTTGGCGATGCCTTCGCGAAGCCGATGCTGAAAGTACTCAACGAGTCCCCCGGCAAATATGACCTGTCTTCTGTCCAGACCATCACCAGTTCCGGTGTGATGTGGAGCATGGAAGTGAAGCGCGGCCTGATCGAGCATATGCCGCAAGTCGCGCTGATGGACAGTTTCGGCGCGTCGGAGGCGGTCGGCTTTGGCATGTCGGTCACCACAGCAGAGGGCGTCAGCCAGACGGCCAAATTCATGATTGGCGACGACTGCAAGGTGTTCACCGAAGACCGCAAGGAAGTTGAGCCAGGCTCAGGTGTCCCAGGCTATATCGCGCGTGGCGGCGCTGTTCCACTTGGATATTACAAGGATCCGGAAAAATCCGCGAAGACGTTCTGGGAAGTTGATGGCGTACGGTACGCTGTCCCCGGGGACTGGTGCACTGTCGAGGAAGACGGCACCATCACGCTTCTGGGTCGTGGCTCCAACTGCATCAATTCCGGTGGTGAGAAAATTTACCCTGAAGAGGTCGAGGAAGCACTGAAACACCATAATGCTGTTCGCGACGCCCTGGTCGTCGGCCTGCCGGATGAGAAATGGGGCCAGGCGGTCACGGCTGTTGTCGAGTTGAATGACGGCGCGACGATCGATGAGGATACGCTGAGGTCATTCGTGCAGACGCAGCTAGCAAGATACAAGGCCCCGAAACGGATCCTGTTCAAGCAAGAGCTTGGCCGCGCACCAAACGGCAAAGCAGACTACAAGTCGATCCGTAGTTTTGCCGCGCAACATACGGGTGTTGAACTGGCAAAATCCTAGCGTCTCAGCTTCAAATTCCCCCAAGATTTGGAATAACGATATTCCGAAACCGCATATACCGGAATATTTTACCGGTACCGATGTCACATCATTGTGCTGCGGCGCAGCATTATTGCCTCGAATTCATGCAGTTTTGCATATTTCAATATCGCAGCAATGCAGTGAATTGCGATTAAGACTCCGTGGTGGCGTCCTTTGTTCTGAACAGACGAAGGATGGACAATGACCCGAAGAAACCAGAACTCACAAAGCCGAAGCTGGCTTTGGAGCGCAATCCTCGCCAGTGCCCTGGCCGCCACAGCTGCTCCAGCGGCGTTTGCGCAGGATGAAACCCCAGATGATGACGATGCGCGCCAGCAGACAGTCTTTGTCACCGGCCGGCGGGTCTCTACGACCGACGTCGCTATCGGACTTGATGAAGCGACAAACACGGTCGCAGTGACCCGCGATGAACTTCTTTCGGCACCGGGTGGCATTTCCGGACTGAAGATGCTGGAATCACTGCCAGGCTTCAATGTTCAGACGGACGGCGCGTTGGGCCTGTACGAATTCGGCAACTCGGTAACCGTACGGGCTTTCAACCTGCAACAGATCGGCTTTGTCCTGGATGGCGTTCCGATGGGTCGCTCAGACGCCTTTGGCGGTAGCCCGATCTTTCGTTATGTCGACAATGAAAACCTCGGATCAGTGGTCGCCTCGCCCGGCGCAGGCGATGTTTCGCTCCCCAGCTATGCCTCCCTCGGGCCAATCGTGTCCTACAATACAATCGAACCGTCCGATGAGGCTGGCGGCGTTATTTCCTACACGATCGGCGATGACAATCTCGAACGCAGTTTCATCAAGCTCGAAACCGGCGATATCAATGGCTTCTCCGCCTATATCAGCCGTTCCAAGACGGACAGTGATCTCTGGCGCGGGCCGGGCACGATCGACCGCGAACATATTGAGGGCAAAATTCGCTACGAGTTCGACGACGATACGTCGCTCCAGTTCAACTATGTCCACAATGACTTCTTCGATTACGACTCTCCGTCCGGCCCGGAAGCATTGTTCGAAGACGACTACTATTACGGGTACGAAGCCACCATTCCCGAAACCGGCTGCGTCGCCCCGACCCCCGGTGTTTACGACTTCAATGGCGACGGCGTGATCGACGACGCAGATTTCACCCCGGTCTTCACAGGTGGCACCTGCACCAATTATTACGAAGACCGGATCAACATCCGCGACGATACGCTCTACTCGCTCAATTTTGAGACGGACCTGACCGACAATCTTATGCTCAAGGCGACAGCCTATCAGGAAGACAAGGACGGGTATGGCGTGTCTCCGGAAGGCACCGCCAGCGCACTCGCCCGATTCCTCGGACAGAGCGCCGTTGGCCTTGATGTGGTCTATCCGCGCGGCGTGCAGTACGGCCTATCTGGCGTAGGTGGCACCCGCAAGGGCGTTGTGGCCGGCCTTGAATGGCAGATCGCCAACCACACGCTGGAGTTTGGCGGCTGGTATGAAGATGAAGACTATACCCGCACACAGGCCCGCCTGAACAAGACGAACGGATCTGCGGATGGCGATGTCATCTTTGATGAGACCGTGTATTTCCGCCGTAACTACACGTCGGTGCGCGAGACCACACAGCTCTACCTCAAGGACACGATCAGCCTGCTTGATGACCGGCTGAACGTTGAACTCGGCGTCAAAAGCCTCAACGTGGACTACTCGCTCGACGGCTATCGGGACTATAATGACTATTACCGTGTTGACCCTGATACTGGCGCCTTCCTGCCAGGCTTCGGGCCACAATCGGTTGGGGATGAATACAAGGACAACTTCCTGCCAATGGTCGGTGCGGTCTACGACCTCAATTCGGCTGACCAGGTCTTTGCATCCTACTCGCAGAACTATGCCTTGCCACGCGGCGCCGACGACATCTTCTCGATTGCCTCGACAGATCCGACAGTTCGCCCACTGCCAAACCCGAAGGGGGAACAATCAGAGAATTACGAGATTGGTGTGCGCACCAATCGCGAGCAATTCTATGGCTCGGCAGTCCTTTTCTACACATCGTTTGATGACCAGCTGCTGCAGTCGTCCGTCATCAACCCGGCCACCGGCCAGCCTGAAGCCCTCTACATCAATGGCGGGTCTGTGGATGCTTATGGGTTTGAAGTTTCTGGCGTCTACCAGCCGGACATCTTTAACGACCAGCTCTATTTCGACACCAATGTGACCTACAACAAGAGCGAAGCCGAGAACGGATTCGCCCTTGCTGACAGCCCGGAATGGCTCGTCACTGGCGGCGTGACCTGGGAGCCCACAAGCTGGGCTGTGGCCAACTTCTCGGGCAAGTATACCAGCGAGCGCTATGCCACCTTCACCGAAACCGGCGAGATGGAGTCCTTTGCCGTCTTTGACGCCTACATCGATCTTGGCGGACCGAATAATTTCGGCGCGCCAGAGAATGTCAGCCTGCGTCTCAACGTGAACAATGTGTTCGATGAAGAAGTGCCGACCGCCTTTGTGTTTGCCGGATCTGCCTTCTTCCGTCCGCTCAACCCGCGGACAGTCCAGGCGACACTGACCGTCGACTTCTAGGCTGACCTCCTTGCCTTGAAGACGAGACAGGCAGCCGGCGAAAGCCGCGCTGCCTGTCCTGCATTTGCAATCCGTTTTTCCGCCCTGCTCCGCCATGCATTGTCTTGAAAAAGGCTGAGCGCTATGGTGACTACAGAGCCGTTTGATTTAGGGGAATTGGGATGCGAACGGCGCTTTTCTGGCTTCTGGTTGTCGTACTTGTCGGGGGGAGTATCGCCGGTGCCCTTTTCCTGCTGCAGCCCAAACCTGAATTGCACCATCCCGATTTCGGCACGGACTGCACTGACCTCCTGACTCCCAGAACTGAAAATGCCGTCGATTGCGTACGCGTGTTCTACGGCACGAACCGGGACGTGAAGGTGGACGGCAATGCACCCGGGCCTACGGAAGAGAAAAACACGAAAGATGTTGTCGCTGCTGACGCAGAAGCCTTGCAGCTTGGCCGCGCCGATATCTGGCTGCCAAAGCTTATCGAGGAGGGCGGCACGCGCGAACGTGGCGAGACACCCTACCTCAAGGGCGAAACGCCTGACGATGATGAAGAGCTCGCAAAATACGTTTTCATTACCCGCATCACAGCCGCTGGCCGCGAGCATTTTTTTGCGGATATGGATGATGCGCTTGTCGATAGCGGGTCATTTTCACTGTTGCTCTTCGTGCATGGCTTCAACACGCCCTTTGAAGATGCACTCGTACGCTCGGCGCAGCTCTCGGTGGATCTGTCACGCCGTGATGTCTTCGATGTCGGCGTGCCGGTACTATTCAGCTGGCCGTCTGCGGGCAAAGTCTCGCTGGATGATTACAGGGGCGACCGCGACCTCTCGCTCGCGGCAGCACCCTATCTCGAAGAATTCCTCGACCTGCTCACCGACAATGCCGATATCGACCGCATCAACATCGTGGCGCACTCCATGGGCAACCGGGTGCTGACGCAAGCGCTTGAAGATTATGCCGACAATTATCTCACCCGCCATCCAGACAGTCATCTGGAGTTCCGGATCATCCTTGTCGCCGCAGATGTTGACCGCGAAATCTTCGATGCGACGACCGGCATCCTCGATAATCTCAAGGCCAATGTGACCATCTACACATCGGACGCAGACAGGGCGCTGCAGGTTTCAACACTGGTCAACCAGAAGAAACGGCTCGGCGATACCGATGGGGACAAGCCCTATATTCGAGAGAACGAGTTCTACCAGACAGTTGATGCGAGTAGTGTGGCGACCGAACTGTTCGGACTGGGGCACAATTATTACTCGGACAATCCCTTTATCCTTGGCGACATTCTGTGCGCGATGTCAGAGGCCAATCCTGAAGTCCGCGCACTGGAGCGACTGCACTATGCCGGCACGCCGGACGGTCTTGAGTATTTCCGGGTCAACGCTGCGGTGGAGCCAGGCGATGAGGAATGCTCGCTGTTCCGGGATGCTTTCCCTCTTACCGATGTGAGTCAGGCACCGGACGATGAGCGCTTTGAGCCGATGACGTTGCCGCCGCCTCCGCCAACGCCCGCGCCGCGCACCAGCGAGCCGCCGACACGCGAAATGGCCCCCGCGCCGCTCGCCCCCCGCGAGCTGACACTGTATGTCAGTGATCGCGACAGTTTCGATCCGGCATCACTTGCCCCTGAATTCATGCCTGCGGTCAATGGCGGCGGCATCGAAGCCATCTCCATCTCGGTTCATACGGATACTGTGGGGTCAGCCGATGTGAATATGGCCCGAACCCAAAGCTGGGGTGACCAGCTGAAAGCCTATATTGCCAATGCGGCAGGCATCAGCCCTGACATCATCACCGTCGAAGCGATGGGCGATACCAATCCTGCCATTGCAACGCCTGACGAAACTGACGAGCCGCAGAACAGGCGGATCATCCTGGTGATCGAGTATACGAGCTAGCAGACCATCCTGCTCGAACACCAGCATGTGCCTTGATCCATCGCGTAGAACTGGCGCACAGTCCTGAACATATACTTGTTTGCGGGGGGCTGATGCTGCAACGATACCTGTCTTTCCTGCCACTTCCTGCGCGCGACCCGGATGCCGCACACCGTGCGGCCACGCCGCTGGAACTCTTCTTTGACCTGATCAGCGTCATCGCCATCGCGTCGATAACGGCCGGCCTGCACCACGCAATCAGTGAAGGTCACGGGCTGGAGAAGCTGCCGATTTTTGCGTTTCTTTTCATCGCCGTCTGGTGGGCGTGGATGAATTTCACCTGGTTCGCCTCAGCCTTTGACAATGATGGTCCAGTCTATCGCACGCTGGTCATGGTGCTGATGGGTGGGGAAGTGCTGTTCGCTGGCGGTGCTGGCTATATGCTGGAGACTGGCGATCTCAGCTGGGGCATTCTTGGCTGGACGATCATGCGTGTGGCCATGGCGACGCTGTGGTTCCGCGCGGCGGCGAATCCAGAGTACCGGACGACCTGCCTGCGCTATGGGTTTGGCATGATTTTCGCTCAGGTCTGCTGGATCGCCTTCTATATCCAGACAGATCCAGGCACGACCGCCTTCTATGCTCTCGGCATTTGCATTTTCCTGATCGAATTTCTTGTGCCACCTGTCGCCGAGCGGGCAAAGCAGACACCGTTCCATCGTCATCACATGATTGAGCGCTATGGCTTGCTGACCATCATTTCACTAGGCGAGATCGTGCTGTCGATCAGCCTTGGTTTCGGCGCACTCTATGGCACGCATGCGGGCTTTGAACCGGTGGTCACGGCAGTGGCGGCGCTGGTATTGGTTTTCTGTCTGTTCGGTCTCTATTTCTGCCGCGGCGACCATCTGCCCTCGAGCAAATTCAGCACTGCTTTCATCTGGGGCTATGGCCATCTCTTCATATTTGCATCCATAGCGGTCATGGCGGCAGGCGTCGCTGCGGAACTCGATATTGCCAGCCATCACAGCCATACGACGCAGGCCTATGTCACATGGTGGATGGGCATACCGCTTGCCGTTTTCATGGCCGGGTTGTGGCTGGTGCGGGATCGGCATTTTGCGCTCGGCGTGCGTCAGTACAGCCTGCCCGTCATGGCAGCCATGGCGCTGCTGGCATCGTTTCTCGGCTCCCCAAGCTGGATGTTCGCCCTGATCACCCTAGGCGCGCTTATATGGCGTGTGCCGCCGCCTCTGGCGCAAGTGCAGGATGACGTGGCAGAAGGCCATCATGGCTGACGATCAGATGACAGGGCTTGTCCCGCCGCTCTTTGCCGACGTACCCAAGAGCGTTTCCTTCAAGAAATTGCGCAAGCGGATTGTGCGAAATGCGCTTCAGGCGATTGACCAGTTCGGCATGGTCGACCGGACGCGCGAGAAAAAGCCGAAATGGCTGGTCTGCCTATCGGGCGGCAAGGACAGCTATGGGTTGCTCGCCGCACTGATCGACTTGCAATGGCAGGGTGCACTCCCGGTCGAGCTGGTTGCCTGCAATCTCGACCAGGGCCAGCCGGGCTTTCCGAAACATGTGCTGCCAGAATGGCTTGAGAAGACAGGCGTGAAATACCGGATCGAAACCGAAGACACCTATTCCATCGTCACTGAGAAAGTGCCGGAGGGGCGGACGTTCTGCTCGATGTGCTCACGCTTGCGCCGAGGTATTCTCTACCGCATCGCGCGAGAAGAAGGTTGTGAGGCGATCGTGCTCGGCCATCACCGTGATGATGCCCTCGAGACCTTCATGATGAACATGGTGCATGGCGGGCGGATGGCCGCGATGCCGCCGAAGCTGCTCAATGATGCTGGCGACACGTTTGTGCTACGCCCGCTGATCACCTGCGCCGAAGACGACCTTGCAAAGTTTGCCGAGGCGATGAACTTCCCGATCATTCCGTGTAATCTCTGCGGCTCTCAGGACGGGCTGCAACGCGTGGCGATGAAGCAGATGCTTGATGAGTGGGAGCGCAAGAAGCCCGGCGTGCGGCAGGTCATGGCACATGCGCTGGCCACGGTGCGGCCAAGCCATCTGCATGACCCGCGCGTGTTCGATTTTGCCGGGCTGGCGCTCGGACAAGCTGGCGAGGACGACCCGAACGTGCCGTTCTAGGCGGTGCACCTAGCGCGCTTCACCCCATTCTGCGTGGAGCGTATAGGGGATGAAGATTGCTCAGGACCTAGCAAGGAGCAAGAGGATTGAACGGCCTGCCAGTGAACAAGGCCCGACGCTTTAGCCGGCCCCATTCAGGCGGCGGGTGCATTCTTCAACCCCGACGCTTGAGTCTGCTCGCTCGTAAAGGTCGCGGGCCTCTCTCCAGCATTCGACCGCTTCGGCATGATCGTCCAGCCGGTCATAGAGGCGGGCCAGGGGGCGGATGGCATTGGCAAGTGTCACAGGCGGCACATCTGGAATTTCACGATAAAGATCGAGCGCTTCTTCATAATGGGTCTGCGCCATTCCAAACCGGCCAAGCTCAGCGGTGACGTCACCAAGATGGCGAATGACATGTGCGGTCACGAGCGCGTCAACAGGTTCTCGCCGGCAGATATTGGTCGCTTCAACATAGAGGCGCTCAGCGCGCTCATAGCGGCCCTGATCGCGGCAACACTGGCCTTTCGCCATCAGGGCACGGACGAGCAATTCGGGATCATTTGCACCACGCGCATATTCGACCGCATCTGTCGCAAGCGCATCAGCTTCGTCGGGACTTGAGTCCCGGCGCGCGGCGTAAACCCGCTCGACCAGCTCGTGGATATCCTCCTGCATGATGGCACTAGCCTAGCAGATTTCCACAAAGCTGGCGACTGAAACCAGAGCAATGATGCGCTAGTCCTGAAAACTGACCTCGACACCCTCGCTCACCATTCCGGCAAGTTCTTCGGCATCCCAGTTGGTCATGCGGACACAGCCATGCGACTGCTCCTTTCCAACGAGGTGGGGGTCGTAGGACCCATGCAGGCCGAATGTCTCTTTCTCGAGATCGATCCAGACCGTGCCGACCGGGCCGTTGGGCCCGGGGGGCAACGTCATCGCCTCGGTATTGTCACCCTGCTGGAAATTGAGGTCGGGATTGTATGAATAGGTCGGGTTCATAGCGATTGCCGTGACCTTGTAACTGCCTTCCGGCGAAGGGGTCTCAGTATTGCCGATGGTGACCGGATAGCTGACGAGCAGTTTGTCGTTGCTATCATAAGCAAGCAACTGCTGGGCCGATTTATCCGCCGTGATGCGGGCCACCTCACCTTCACTGGCAACGCCCGGGTCAATCACGGTCACAACGGAACCTGCTGTCCAGTCAGCCTCCGGATTGAGCGTTTCGAGGAAATCCTCATCCATGTGGTAGTGCTCGGCGACCAGTTCCTGGATGGTGCGAAACCCCAATTTGTCCCGTTTTGCGAAGTCGGCATAGTCATGGGAAAGGTCCGGCATGAGGCCGTCCAGATCATCCTGCGTGATGGTGTAGGTCGTTGTCAGCGTGCCGGCTGCACCAAGCGCGTCCCAGACTTTCTGGTCCATTTGCCCATCAACATCGAACCCGTTCATGCTCTCGAAGTGACGGATGGCCTTTTCGACGTTCTCACCCGGATAGCCATCAATCACACCGGGGGATGTCCCTGCCCTGTCCAGCATGATCTGAACCCTGGCCGTCACCGCGCTCTGCCCGTCCGGAAGCGCCCCGCCATCATAGGCGACATTCTCAAGGTCCGCCGGCGCGACGCCTGCCAGAGCCAGAGGAGACGTTGCGAGGAGACAAGCGGAAACGACGGTAAAACGGGCGGCAGAGAATGGCATGGATACGAACTTTCTGTTCTTGCTGGTGTGACGTGGTCGACCCTTGTTGAACGCGCCGCCTGCAGGTTCGATCCGCAGCGGCCGCCTACTCTGCCTCCCAGCCGAAGACATCTTCCACACCCACGCCAAAGACGCGGGAGATACGGAAGGCACTTTCGAGCGAGGGCGAGTATCTTCCTTGTTCGATGGCAATGACGGTCTGGCGCGTCACGCCTATCGCCTTGCCGAGGGCAGCCTGTGACAGGCCACCCCTGGCTTCGCGCAACTCCTTGACGCGGTTTGTTATGGGCGGGCGTTTGGCCATGGCTCAGACGCCCGTCCGGTAAAAAATGATACGGGCCACATACTCGGCCACCTGCGCGATCATCATTGCGCCAAAAGCCATATGGAACAGCAGGTTGCCATCATATGTGAAGAGATAGCCTGCAAGACCGGCAAGAATACCAATGCCCAGGACAATACCGCTGATTGAGCCCGCCCTCGCTGAGACAATACGGTCACGCTCATCGAGCTTGTCCGTCGCCTCCGACGGTCTGGTCAGGGCGATCGCAATTTGGGCAATGATAGAGAAAATCACGATGGCAATCACATATACGACCACAAGCGGCATCACAGGCGGCGCGATCACACCGAGACCAGCTGACATCTGGCTCACCGTGCCAAAATAGAAAACGCCGCCGACAAGCATAATAGCCGCCATCACCCAGGCCGACTTTTCATGAAAAGACATTATTACTCTTCCTTCGTGTCAAAAATATCTAACATGTCAGATAGTCAAATATTTTTAACTGTCAAGAATTTTTGACAAGTGCTTTGAAAGTGTCAGTTTGCAGGGCCAATCCGCCATATGGCGTTTCCGACATCGTCAGTGACCAGCAGGGCGCCATCACTTGCGGCGGCGACATCAACGGGGCGGCCGCGGGCCTTGTCGCCGTCGAGGAAACCGGTGAGGACGTCAACCGGATCGCCTGACGGCATCGCCCCATCGAACGGCACATAGATCACCTTGTAGCCGCTACGGGGGTTGCGATTCCACGATCCATGCTGGCCGATGAACGCGCCGGACGCATAGGCTGGCCCAAGCTCCAGCCCGTCCGAAAATGTCAGGCCCAGCGATGCGGTATGGCTGCCGAGTGCATAGTCCGGTGCGATCGCCCTGGCGACCATGTCAGGCTTCTGAGGTTCAACGCGCGTATCGACCGTCTGCCCATAATAAGAGAACGGCCAGCCGTAGAATGCTCCCTCCTTCACCGACGTCATATAATCGGGAACCAGATTATCGCCGAGTTCGTCGCGCTCGTTCACGGCCGTCCAGAGCATGCCTGAGACTGGGTTCCAGTCCATGCCATTCGGATTGCGAAGCCCGGTGGCGAACAGGCGTTTGTCGCCCGTGTCCACATCAACCTCCCAGATCGCCGCCCGCCCCTCTTCGGCTGGCAGGCCGTTCTCCGCGACATTCGAATTTGAGCCAACCGTGGCATAGAGCCTCGTGCCATCGTCGGACGCGATAATATTCTTGGTCCAATGGTGGTTTATGTCGCCCGCTGGCAGCGTTGTCAGCGTCTCGCCTGGGGCAGTGATTTCAGTAGCGCCAGCCTCATAAGGGAATGCCACAATCGCATCGGTATTGGCGACGTAGAATGTGTCACCGATCAGTGCCATGCCAAATGGCGAGTTGAGGTTATCGAGGAAGACATGGCTTTCCTCTGCAACGCCGTCCCCGTCACTGTCCCGCAACAGGGTTATGCGATTGGCGCTCGGCACAGCTGCACCGGCTTTTTCCATGGCTTGCTTCTGGAAATATCCCCTGACCCCGCCACCGTCATCTGGCCGGGGCGGCGCATTCGTCTCGGCGACCAGCACATCTCCATTCGGCAGGACGTGGAGCCAGCGCGGGTGATCGAGACCTGACGCGAAAGCCTGGACATTCAGGCCATCAGCTGCGACCGGCATCTCCCCTTCAGGCCAGCCGATGGCTTCAGCAACCTTCACAGTTGGAAGAAGATCACTGTCAGGCTTGGGCAGAACTGGTGTCGGGCCATAGCCTATTGAGACAGGATCTTCGGCTTTGGACGAACAGCCCCCGAGCGTCGCCGCAAGGATCAGTGGCGAGAGGACAAACACGACAGGTTTCATGGAAAAGCACTCCTTCTAGAGTGCTAACCCGTTCCGCCGCTGCGCAGTTCCCGGTGTCCCACCTGGACGAATAGAGCGGATAGTTTTTTCAACCGGCCGTTGGAAGGTAGCCCGTCACATTGGTGATCCATGAAGTATAGGCAGCCGCACGCGTATAAACGCCCGGACTACCAAGTCTCGCGCAACCGAGCCCCCAGCTTACCACCCCGGCTTGTATAATATCTCCGGGGCCTGCCCTGGAGACCAGCGGTCCGCCACTGTCACCATAGCAGGAATCCTGTGCACCAGTTCCTGCACACAGGCTTCCCTTCGAAAGCTGATAGTCTCCATAAATGTCCTTTACGTTGTGCAGCTTTATCGCCGCATCGATCTGGCCCTCGCACAAGGCCTGCGGCACGAACGGCAGATCAGCCTGCTGCAAACGAAGGCTCGGCGCATAGACTTCCCGGCCAGCCCGGTTAAGGGCGCCGTCAGACTCGTCCACTTCTTCAGTATTGCCATACCCGGCCACCGTCAGATAGCTGCCTTCCTCCAACGTCAGAGCATCAGCACTCAGGCCTTCGAGCGGCATGAGCGGGCCATCATAACCCGGCTCTATCTTGAGAAGGGCTATGTCGTGCCCGCGCTCGAATTCACCGGGCACATAATTCGGATGCACCACGATCTCACGCACGCCAAACGTCTTCATCGTCTCGTCGCGCGCCAAATTCGTGCGATTGGCCGCGATCCGCATCGGGCCAAGGCGACGCATGACGCCGTCGTCGCCGCGGTAGAATTGCGCCGCAAACCCGTTCCGCTCGATGCGGGCCTGATCAACGCAATGAGCCGCAGTCAAAGCCCATTCGGGCGTGATCATCGTCCCGCCGCACTCATGCAGGAGTGTGCGCCCCTGCGCTACCTGGAGTGAGATTATGCCGGGCCAGTCTTCAGCGTAAGCGTCATCCCCCGCCACGACACAGCCGCCAAGCAGCATGGCTGTCGACACGCCAACCACAAGCATCTTCAATCCGGTTTTGATCATGATACGTCCCCTTATTACCAATCCAGTTTGCCGCAGTCGTGAGGCATTGAAAACTGGCAGAGCATTTAAATCACAATTGCCTGCGGAAACGCCCCTCGCTTTCGGGCGCATGCGATGCTTTGATGGCGCAAATCACGAATGGGCGGGAATGCGTCGAAGCACCCGTTATGGAGGGCTGAATTTTATGAAACTTCTCATCACGGCGAGCCTAGGCGCAATTGCCATTGCCGGCTGCACTGCGACGACTGACGAGATCGCAGCGGCAAGCCCCGCAGCCTCGCCAGCACCTGTAGAAGATACAATTTCGGCCACCTATACGATCATGGTCAGTGGCACGAAGATCGGCGACATGGTCGTTGCCGGATCCGGCCCTGACATCTCGGTCGACTATGAGTATCGCAACAATGGCCGCGGCCCGACCATGGCCGAAGCGATTACACTAGGCGAAAACAGCATACCGGTCGCGTGGTCCGTCGAAGGCAATACCACGTTCGGCAATGCCGTCGACGAAACCTTTTCACTGCAAGGTAACGAGGCCGTGTGGACCGATTCCACAGGGCCGGGATCGGCCTCGATTTCCGAGCCTAGCGTCTATATCGCACAGTCCGGCTCGCCATATGCGCTTGCGGTTTATGCCAAGGCGCTCCTCGCCGATGACGACCAGACCATACCGGCGCTGCCTGCCGGGAACCTGACCTTGCAGGCCCTCGAGACCTTTGATGTGACCGGGCCTGACGGATCAGAGCCTGCTGCGTCCTACGCCCTGATTGGCCCAGAGCTTGACCCATCCTATTTCGTACTCGACGAGGCCGATGATTTCCTCGCGCTGATTTCACCGGAATTCCTGATTGTCCGCGAAGGCTATGAGGGGGAAGACCAGCGCCTGCGGGACCTCGCTGTCCGTTACTCCACAGAGCGCTTCGAAACACTACAGGCTGAATTCGCGCATGATTTCGATGCCCCGGTCAGTATTCGCAATGTCCGGCTGTTTGATCCTGAAACCATGGCTGTCGGCGAACCGGTTTCAGTCCTTGTTGAAGACAATCGGATTACCTCAATTGACCCGGTAAGCGAGACGTCGACATCAGGCACGTACCAGATCGACGGTGCAGGCGGCGTCCTTGTTCCCGGCCTCTCGGACATGCACGGCCATATGGGACAGGATGCAGCCATGCTGAATATAGCAGCCGGCATCACATTCGTGCGCGACATGGGCAATGATAATGACGTGCTGAGCGAACTGATTTCGAAGATCGAGGCTGGAACGCTTGCCGGGCCGCGGATCATCAAATCCGGCTTTATCGAAGGCAAGAGCCCGTTCAACTCCAACAATGGCATCATTGTCACCAACCAGGAAGAAGCGCTTGATGCGGTCCGGACCTATGGCGAGGATGGCAGTTTTTTCCAGATCAAGATCTACAATTCCATGAAGGGCGAATGGGTCGCGCAGATGGTCACGCTGGCGCATGAGTATGGCATGCGCGTGGCCGGCCACGTTCCCGCTTTCACCCGCGCCGATACGATGATCGAAGCCGGTTATGATGAGTTGACCCACATCAATCAGGTGATGCTGGGCTGGGTGCTGGAAGCTGATGAGGACACCCGCACATTGCTGCGGCTGACCGCGTTGTCCCGTTTGCCCGACCTCGATCTCACATCACCGGCGGTCAGCCATACGCTCGACCTGATGGTTGAAAATGACGTTGCGATCGACCCGACCTTCGCCATCCATGAGGCACTGCTCCTGTCCCGCAACGGCGAAGTACGCCCCGGCGCCGAAGATTATATCGACCATATGCCGGTTGGTGTTCAGCGCAGTAACAGGCAGGCCTGGTCGAAGATCGAAACGCCGGAAGACGATGTCGCCTATGCGGGCGCTTTCGACCAGATCACCCGGACAATTACAATGATGAAAGACCGGGGCATATTCATCCTGATGGGAACGGATATGGGCGGGTCGTTCAATCTCCACCGGGAACTCGAACTTTACCAAGAGGTTGGCTTCACGCCCGGTGAGATTCTCAAGAGGTCGACGCTGGATTCTGCAGCCTATCTCGGAATGGATGACGATATCGGTTCCATTGAAGCGGGCAAGCTTGCCGACTTCTTCCTGATCGCAGGTAATCCGGTTGAGGACTTCAAGGCGATCAAGTCGATCCGCATGGTCATGAAGGACGGCACCGCCTATTTCCCGAGCGAGATTTACCCGGCCTTCGGCATTGAGCCCTTTGCGGACGCGCCCGCCATCGTGATGCCCGAAGAATAATGCGACCTGCCCGTTATCTCCTTGCCAGTGCTGCTTGCCTGCTCACCTGCTTCAGCGCGTCGGGCGAACCGCCAGAATTCAGCGGCAACCCTTTCCTCTGGTTCGACCTTGAGGAGCGCCTGAGTGCGGGTGTCGAGCTGGCCGATGCCGACGGAGATGGAGACCTCGACGTTTTCCTTGCCAATGGCCGCCACTGGGCGCAACCTGATTTCGTCTATTTCAATCTCGGTAATGGCCGCCTGGTCACATCGCGCCAGCTCGGAGTGGAAAACGGGCCGAGCTACATCATTCGCACCGGTGATCTCGATGCCGATGGCGATGTCGATGCGGTAACCATCCGCGACAGCGTACCTGCCCAGGTTTTCCTGAATGATGGCGTGGGCGTGTTTGAACCTGCAGGAGAGATAGATGGCGCAGACGGCCCGGCCCGCAACGCTTTGCTGCACGATTTCAGTGGCGACGGGGTCCTTGATCTTGTGACGGTTCAGCGACGCGGCGGCGTGCAGCTATTTGCGGGCCTCGGTGACGGGACATTCACTGCACCTCAACCAATGCCCGGAGAGCTGTCCGGGTCAACAGGCCTTGCCACAGCCGACTTCAATCGAGATTCCCGGACCGATCTTGTCATAGCCTGCCGGGATGGCGGACCAAGTTCGGTGCTATTCAACATGGGCGACAAAGGCTGGATCGCCGAGCCACTCAGCGGCACGGACGGAGATCATCGCCAGGTGGTGGCCGGTGACTTCAATGGCGATGGCCACGCCGACATTATTCTAGGTGCGACCACTGGCATGTCATCCCTGCTGCTGGGCGATGGCGGCGGAAATTTCACGGCGGGTCCGAGCCTGGGTGAAGAAGGCCGTGCGGTACAGACACTCGCGGCAGGTGACCTTGATGGCGACGGAGACCTTGATCTCGTCGAAGGCGCTGGCGAGCAGTCCAACAGGATTTATTTCAACAATGGCATTGCGCGTTTCAGCGCGGTCACCCTTGAGGATGAGCAGGAAGATACGTACGGCGTGGCGATTGGGGACATGAATGGAGACGGCCTGACCGACCTGGTCTTCGCCAATTCGGAAGCAGCCAATATCGTGATGCTGGCCCGGACCGGCGGCAACTGAATTGACATCCAGGCTCCACATTCATGTCGACGCAGATGCCTGCCCGGTAAAGGATGAGGTCTACAAGGTGGCGCTGCGCCACCAGGTGCCGGTCAGCGTCGTCGCAAACAGTTTCATGCGCGTGCCGCAACACAAGCTGTTCACACTGGTCACGGTTCCTGATGGGCCGGATGTCGCCGATGACTGGATCGCCGAGCGCGCCAATTCGGGGTCTATCGTCATCACGTCAGACATATTGCTCGCGGAACGCTGTCTCGAAAAGGGCGCACGGCTCCTCTCGCCCAAAGGCAAGTCATTTACGGCAAACTCGATCGGCCAGGCTGTGGCCACCCGCGCCATCATGGAAGACCTCCGCGGCATCGGGGAACAGACCAGCGGACCCCCTCCATTCAAACCAGCAGACCGGTCCAATTTCCTCTCCGCCCTCGAAGTCGAAATGCAACGCCTGAAGCGGGTCCAAGGCTGAGCGATAGCGGCCTCTCCTTCAAAGGCTTCAGGGCAATCTCAGCAAGTCTGCGTCGAGCTCATCAAGCCTCGTAGCGCCAACCAACGCCATGGTGCGCACAAGCTCTTCCTCCATGATCGACAGGGCCCGTCGGACGCCAGCTGCACCGCCGGCGCCGAGCCCGTAAAGCGCTGCCCGGCCAAGGGCGACGCCGGTGGCTCCGCGCATCAGTAATTTGGCCACATGGCTACCTCGGCGTACACCTCCGTCCACGATAATGTCGGCCCGACCACCAACCGCATCAGCAATTTCCGGCACGAGGTCTATGGTCGGGACAGATGTGTCGAGCTGGCGTCCGCCATGATTGGACACCCAGACGGCGTCGGCACCGACCTCGATTGCGCGCCTGGCATCTTCGGCGCGCGAGATGCCCTTGATGGCAAAGCCTTTACCCCAGAATGCCCGCATCCACTCAACGTCATTCCAGGTCACCGAGCGGGAGAATTGCTGGTCGATGAACCCCATCACGTCGCCGCCTTTCACGAAATCCGCGAAATTCGCTGCAGTGATTTTCGAACTTGTCAGGAAGGACCACAGCCAAGCCGGCCGGGCGAGGACTTGTGCCGCAAGTGATGGGCTGATGACGGGTGGAATGGTGAATTGATTGCGCGGGTCACGCTCGCGTTTGCCCGCCACAGGCACGTCGACAGTCAGGATGCAGCCGGTAAATCCTGCGGCCTTTGCCCGGGCCAGAAAATCCCTGACCACCTGCTTGTCCTTCCAGACATAGACCTGAACCCATTTGGGGTCGGGATTGGCGGCAGCAATATCTTCCAATGTCTGCGAGGCAAGCGTCGAGCAGGAATAGATCACGCCCTGCTCCTTTGCCGCCCGCGCCATGGCAAGTTCACCTTCTGGCGGATGGAACAGCCGGGTCGAAGCAGTGGGCGAAATGAAGAACGGCACACGCGCCGCCTGCCCCATGATCTTCGTTGAAGTGTCGATCTTGTCGACATTCCGTAAAGCCCGCCAGGTCAGTTCATAGTCATCAAACCGCGAGACCGAGCGCCGAAGCGTCACTTCATCGTCAGCCCCGCCATCGATGTAATCGAACACCATGCGCGGCAGCTTTGCCTTCGCTATCGTCCGCAAGTCATTGATGTTTATCGCGCGGCTGACTTTCATGACTGCCTCATAAGCGCGCCCATGTCTGCGCGTCAATTTTCCTCGCGCCCCATAAGAAGGTAGCTTGTGACCGCTATCGACAAGGCGCTAGCTTACATTCGATTTTTACGCCAAATGAATGAGACCGGCGTGACAGTTCAATCTGGGGGAAGACGATGCGTCTGGTGATCATATTCATGCTAGCAACGCTTGGCGCCTGCACCGAAGGCCGGTTCACCGGTGGACCGTGCAGCTATGATGAAGCCGACGTCGCCGCAGCGCCGACAGGCTATTCGGAAAATGCCGTCCAGTTCAAGAATAGCCGGGGTGAGGCGTTCTCTATCCAGAAAGATGAATTCAAGACTGTTCCTGAGGCTGGTGATACAGTCATGATCCATGAAATGCTGATCACCAGGGGCAGCTGCACACCGGCAATCTACACCGTCATCGATGACGATGCGCCGGACGCCTCAGCGCCGTCCGAATAGGCGTTCGACATCCGCAAGTTTCAGCTCAACATAGGTCGGCCGGCCGTGATTGCACTGGCCTGAATAGGGCGTCGCTTCCATCTGCCTGAGCAGCGCGTTCATCTCGTCAGAGTTGAGACGTCTGCCAGCGCGCACAGCCCCGCCGCTGCAAGCCATATTGCCCATGACATCCTCAAACCGCTCTTTCAGGGCGAGGCCTTCTTCGTATTCGGCAAAATCATCGGCCAGATCCTTGATCAGCCCGGCTGCATCCATATTGCCGAACAGGGCCGGCGTGGCGCGGACACAGACGGCCCCTGCCCCGAACGCCTCGACCTCAAGCCCCATCTCGGCAAGTTCAGCGGCGCGCTCGATGATCCGGTTCGCCTCATCCTCGCCCAGTTCGACCACTTCGGGTATCAGAAGCGCCTGGCGCTTGACCCCGTCACCCGCCATCTGGGCCTTCATCTGCTCGTAGACGAGACGTTCATGGGCCGCATGCTGGTCGACAATGACGATGCCGTCGCGCGTCTGCGACACGATATAGGTCTCGTGGAGCTGCGCCCTCGCAACACCGAGAGGAAAATCGGAGGCTGGCGCTTCGGGTTCCGCCTCGAAGCGCACGGACGGTGCATCATACCGCCCACTGTCTTCGGCAAAACCCGGCGCGGGAAAATCCGGTGCCGTCGATGTAGCCGCTCGCGGGGGCGCCGCACCATAGCTGTCACGAAAAAGGCTGCTTCGGTCCCAGACGGATGGTTGGGGCAGCGGCGCATCGCGCTGTTCGGCCCGGTCTTCAGACTGCATACGGCCGAGCGCATAGCCTGCCACCGTCGTACTTGCCCGATGGCCCGCAGCAGCCAGCGAATGACGCAGCGACCCGATGATCAGGCCGCGAATATTACCCGCGTCCCGAAAGCGGACCTCCGTCTTTGCCGGATGGACGTTGACGTCGACAAGCTCCGGATCGAGATCAAGGAACAGCGCCGCCATGGGGTGGCGATCGCGGGCCAGAAAATCCTGATAGGCCGCGCGGATGACGCCGGTCAGCAACCGGTCTTTCACCGGGCGTCCGTTCACGAACAGGAACTGGTACTGGCCATTGCCGCGATTGAGCGTCGGCAGGCCGGCAAACCCTGTCAGGCGCACGCCATCGCGTTCCGCCTCAATAGGCAACGCGTTCTCACGAAAGTCCCGGCCCATAATAGAGCCAAGACGCTCAAGATGTCCGTCCGGCGTTGGCATGTGGGCCGCATATCTGAATGTCGTCCTGCCATTGCTCTCAAGAGAGAAAGCAACGCTGGCATTGGCCATGGCGAGGCGCTTGACAGCGTCGGTCACGGCCATCGTCTCGGCCCGCTCAGACTTCATGAATTTAAGGCGCGCAGGCGTTGCGTGGAAGAGGTCGCGGACTTCAATCCGTGTCCCGCTCACGCTCCGGCCTGTCCAGGGCGCGGGTTTGGGGCCTTCCACCCGGCCTGCCTCAACGAAAACTTCAGCCGCATCTTCGCCGTCAGCCTTCGATGCCAGCGTCATCCGGGAAACGCTGGCGATGGATGGCAGGGCCTCGCCGCGAAACCCCATCGTGTGGATGTTGAGCAGGTCGATCGCTCCGTCATGGCCTGGCGCGAGCTTCGACGTTGCGTGCCGCTCAAGCGCCATGAGAATGTCAGTCCCAAGCATGCCGCAGCCATCGTCTTCAACGATTAGCCGCTTGAGGCCGCCATCTTCTATGGAAATGGAGATCGACTGCGCCCCGGCGTCCAGTGCGTTCTCGACAAGTTCCTTGACGGCCGCGGCCGGGCGTTCGACGACTTCGCCGGCCGCAATACGGTTTACCGCATCGGGCGGAAGCTGGCGGATCACGGGCCGCTGAGTGAGGCGTGCAGAATCAGGCATGGATGCTGATTGTATCAGGCTTGGCTGTCGATTGGCACCAGATTGAACGCACCAAGCAAAAAGGGCGGCCCGCATGGACCGCCCTCAGACATTTTGGCAGATCTGACGCAGCCTAGTCGTGGTCCGGGTCCGGCATGGCATCGGTCTCTTCTTCGTCATGCTCTTCCATGTCGCCGGCATCATCGAGCGAGACATCGTCATAGGAAGCAGGCAGCGTCGCAGTATCTGTCAGGCCCTGCGGCTCACCGACAATGACGAAGGTGAAGTTTTCCGGCTCCAGGTATTCAGCCGCGACACGGTTCACATCTTCCATGGTGACGGCATCGACAAGCGCATTGCGCCGGTCGAAATAGTCAACGCCGAGCCCCTCAAGGCGCACGCTCATCAGATTGGATGCGATCTTGGAATTGCTGTCGAAGGACAGCGGATAGGAGCCCGTGAGGTAAGCTTTGGCATCCGAGAGTTCCTGTTCGGTTACGCCATTGGAAACGATGTCCATCATTTCGGTCTTAAGACCTTCAATGAACTCTCCGGCGCTCTCATTCTTGGTCTGGCCGCTTCCGCTCCACGTATTGAGGTGGTCTCCCGTCGAAAGCCCGGTGTAGACGCCATAGGTAAGGCCCTTGGCGACCCGGAGTTCCTTCATCAGGCGGCTTTCAAAACCGCCGCCGCCAAACGTGTAGTTCAACACGTAGGCCGGAAAGAAATCGGCATCATCCCGGGCAATGCCAGGCGCCGTGAAGCTGACGAGGCTTTGCGGCTGGGGCAGGTCCACAACCAGCGGGGCCGTGAGCGGCGCATTCAGGGCGACGTCCTCGATTTGTGCGACATCAGACGCCTGCGGCAAACCAGAGACAGCCGCATCCAGCAATGGTGCCAGCTCTTCTGGCGACATCGCGCCGACCGCCGTGACGAACAGGCCGTCCCGGACCATGATCTCATCCTTGCGCGCATTGATGAGGTCAGCCGTGATCGCCTCGATACTTGCTTCGCTAGTCTCTCGCGAAAAGGGATGGTCCGGCATCAGGGCAGCATTGCGTGCGCGCCCCGCAAGAAAGCCTGCATTCGTCTCGCGTGTTTTCAGGCCGATCAGCTGTTCGCGCTTGAAGCGGGCAATCGGAGCCTCGTCAAAACGTGGCTGGTTAAGCGACATGGCAACGAGGTCCATGGCCTCGTCAGCATTGTCCGTCAGCAGGCTCGTTGAACAGTAAGTGGTCTCATCGTCGGACCCACAGCTGAAGCTCATATTGAGCTCCTCCATGCGCGTTGCGACCGCAAGTGAATCAAGCTCGCCGGCGCCTTCATTCATCATGTAGGCCACCGCACCCGTCAGCCCCTCAAGGCCGTCGGGGTCTGTCGCTGCACCTGTTTCCCATGCCATGCGCACAGCCATGATCGGGATGGACGGTTCTTCGACCAGCCAGACGGAGACCCCGCCCGGTGTGGTGAATTGCTGGATGGTCGCGAAGTCACCCTCATGGACAGTGATATCGAGACCAGCCGGTTCGACGGGCTCGGCCGTATCCACCGCATCCGTGAGGCTGGTTTCTGCCGGAACCGCCTCACAGGCCGTGAGGGCAAGACCTGTCAGGGCAACGGCTCCGAAAGCAAAATTGATTGAGCGTTTCATCCTAGCTCTCCTCCGGCAGCAGGTGTGCCTCGATATAATTCCTGTCATCGGCCAGCACCTGACGAAGCGCGTCAATCGCCGCCTCCTTGGTCACAGCCCTGATCTCATCCGGGTAATCGATGACATCATCTATCGTGCCACCAATCGCAAGCGTCGACCCATAAAGGTTCGCCATGCTCGCCTGGCTATCGCGCTGATAGATCGATGAAGCCGCCAGCGAGTTGCGGGAGCGTTCGACTTCGGCATCCGTAAAGCCATTCGCAAGCACATCGTTGATCACGGCCATATAAGCGGTTTCCAGCTCATCCAGGCTCACGCCATCCGATGGCGATGCTGAAAGAACGGCTGGCGCGGTGTCGTGCAGTGACAGCCATGCACCCGCTGACGCGCTAACAGCGATCTTCTGGTTCTCGACCAGTTCCTGATAGAGCCTGCTCGTGCGCCCCCCCCCGAGCACATCGAGCGCCACATCGAGGGCATAGGCAAGCGCCTTGTCCTGCTGGTACGAAGTTGAAAGATACCAGCGTTCCCATTCCGGCTGGCGAACCTTCGGGTCTGAATATTCGATAAGCTGGGTTTCAGCGAGGGGTTCGGTCGGCTGCCAACCACGGGCCGGCGCTTCGGTCTCGGTCACTTCGATCTGGCCGTAAGTCTTTTCGGCAAGCACTCGGACGTCTTCTGCGGACACGTCGCCGGCCACGACCAGGATCGCGTCAGCCGGCGTGTACCATTTCTTGTAGAAATCCAGGCCGTCCTGAGGGGTCAGCGCACCGACCTCGTCCATATTGCCAATGACGGTGATATTGTAGGGATGGTTCTGATAGAGCGCACTCATCACCTGCTCCTGCAGGATGACACCCGGATTGTTATCGATCCGCTGGCGGCGCTCTTCCTTGACGACATCCCGCTCAGAAATGAACGGGCCTTCCGGGTCATCGTTGATGATAAGGTCCGTCATACGCTCAGCTTCGAGCTCCATCATCCGCTCGAGCTGCGTCTTGGCAACGCGCTCGTAATAGGCGGTGTAGTCCCAGCTGGTGAAAGCATTGAGCTGGCCGCCGTTGCGCTGCACGATCGAGGTGAATTCTTCCGGGCCGATATCATCGGTCCCCTTGAACATGACGTGTTCGAAGAGGTGAGCGATACCGGACTTGCCGGGGTCCTCATCGACCGCACCGACCTTGTACCACACCATGTGCGTCACAACGGGCGCGCGATGGTCCGGCAGGACCACGACTTCCATCCCGTTCGACAGCTCGAAAATTGACGGCGCTGACTCTGCCTCCGCCGTATCAGCAGTGGCAGGCGCGGCCATCATGGCTGTCGCTGCCAGACCTCCCGCAAGAAATGTTCTCATCACTCTCTCTCCGGTTTTTGTCTGGATTCTATAGGTTTCGCTTATATGTTCCGGAAATCAGGTGCCCGGAAGTTTGATGCGGTTGCCGCTTCCCCGTGCGATCGTCACTTCACCACCGCCTGTGGCACTATCCTCAACGGCCCCTTCACCGCGATAGGCCATGATCTGATCGGCATCGCTGCGGGTCTTGCGGACCGTGCCGGACTCCTCATAGTCGACAACGGACCGGATCATCGGATTGGTCGCATTTGCACCAGCCGCGGCCACAAGTGCGCGCTCCACATCGCTCGCATCGGCGCCAACGGTCGTTCCGAAAGCAGTCGCGACAGGCGCGCGGGTTGGATCTGCTTCAGATGGCGTGGAGGTGCCGGCAACGGGCGGGCGCAGGCTGTATTCAGGTGGAACCGAAAGCGGAGCTTTGGTCACGACGCGAAACTCGTCGGGCCCGCTTGTGCCACCAGATGACAGGCAGCCACCTGTCGCAAGGAGTGCCCCCATCGCCGCCATCGTCAAAAAAGCTTGTCTCATTGGCGTCCTCACTTTGAACTCTGATCACTATGCGCCGGATTTCTCACCAGACGTCGAGCGTGACATTAAAAACTGATCTAGAAACAGCAAGACCGCGCCGACAGTTATTGCCGCATCTGCAATGTTGAAGACCCACGGAAACCCGACCGGCCAACTGCCAATCGTTGCACCAAACCACGGGCCAGAAAAGTCTATAAAATCGACGACAGCGCCAAATCTTACCCGATCAACGAGATTGCCGATCGCGCCACCAATCACCAGGGACAGGGAGAGTGCCGTCAACAAGCGCTCGGCCCGCATCAGCCAGAAGGCAAAGGCGGTCGCAATCCCGCCTGTCGCCAGAACCAGTAACCAGCGCATCCACCCATCAGATTGCAGGGTGCCAAAGCTGATGCCCCGGTTCCACAACATGGTAAAATCGAAAACAGGCGACATCTCGATGCGGCCACAGGCGACCGTCACGTCAAGGCAATCAATCGCGTTGAAGGCCGGGGCCTGAAGGACAAAATATTTCGTGATCTGGTCAATGATAATGACCGTCAGGATCATCGCCAGCCAGGCATACCGGTTTCCAGCGCTTGTCATGCGGACAATCCTCGCACTTCGCGCACGGCATCTGCGTCACGCGGGGTTATATCTGGATAATCAGGGTCAGCGCTGGCCGGGTCAAAATATTTCCAGCTTCGGGCGCACTTTATGCCACCCGTCTTGGCGGGTACAACAGAAACCCCCGGCGTATCATCGAGCGTATAAGCGTCAGCCGGACCTTTGCCGTGGACAAGATTTGCCCCCGACGTAATGAAGACGTCGGCAGGTGCCTCACCGTCAAAAGCCGCGATCAGGCCGGCGTCTTCAACATAGACATCCGGGGCCGCTTCCAGCGATGCGCCGATACGCTTCTCGCGGCGTTCAACCTCAAGCGCGCCAGTAACGACGCGGCGGACCTTGAAGATTTTCTCCCAGCGCGCGGTCAGTTCCGGGTCAAGCCAACTCTCGGGCGTTTCCGGAAAGGTCAGCAGGTGGACGCTGTCGGCACGGCCCGCAAAAGCGCTCATCAGGAAGGCTTCCTCGGTGGTGAACGGCATGATCGGCGCGAGCCATGTCAGCAAGCGTTCGAGGACCAGCGCCATAACAGTGCGGGTCGAACGGCGACGAATGGCCGATGGCGCATCGCAATAGAGGCTATCCTTGCGGATATCGAAATAGATCGCCGACAGATCAACGCCGCAGAAATTCAGCATGGCCGACATGACGCGCTTGAAGTCGAACGCCGCATAGGATTTGCGCACCAGCGCATCGCTTTCGGCGAGGCGGTGGAGGACCCATTTTTCGAGGCCCGGCATCTCATCGCGAGAAACGGCTTCGGCGTTGCTATAGCCTTCCAATGCCCCAAGCAGGTAGCGCAGCGTGTTGCGCAGGCGTCGGTAGCTCTCGGCGTTCGTCTTCAGGATGTCGTCGGAAATGCGCAAATCCTCGGTGAAGTCCGAGCTTGCCGTCCAGAGGCGCAGGATCTCGATGCCGAACTGGTCAGCGACCTTTTGCGGCTCGACCGTGTTGCCAAGCGATTTGGACATCTTCTTGCCTTCGGAGTCCACGATAAAGCCGTGGGTGACGACCGTCTTGTACGGGGCCATGCCGCGCGTCGCGCAATTCTCCAGAAGTGATGACTGGAACCAGCCGCGATGCTGGTCGGAGCCTTCGAGGTAGACATCTGCCTGCCCCGTCTTCTCGTCGATGATACCGCGATCGCGCAGGGTGAAGGCATGCGTTGTCCCGCTGTCGAACCAGACGTCGAGCACGTCGTTGACCTTCTCCCAGCCTGCGGGATCAGCGATTCCATTGAGAAATTTCGCGGCATCTGCGGAGAACCAGGCTTCGACGCCCTCGGCAGCGATGGCATCAAGGATGCGCTTGTTGACTTCCAGCGCCTTGTCTTCCGGCAGGGCCACAGTATGCGGCTGACCGTCAGGACTGACGAGCAGTGTGATCGGCACGCCCCAATTGCGCTGGCGCGAGATCAGCCAGTCCGGCCGGTCGGCGACCATGCTCGTGATCCGGTTGCGCAGTTGCGGCGGCACAAAGGCGGTGTCTTCGAGCGCATTGAGCGCGAGATCGCGGAGCGGCGCGTTGCCATCAGAGCCCGGCTTGTCCATAGCGATGAACCATTGCGGCGTTGCGCGGCGGATGACCGGGGCTTTTGACCGCCAGCTATGCGCATCGCGGATCATGGTGACGCCACGTGAGAGGAGGTTTCCACTCTCCGTCAGGAGGCGCATGACCTCCTGGTTGGCCTTGCCCTGCTCGCCGCGCTTCTTGCCAGATGTGCGGATGATATCGAGGCCCTGCAACGCTTCAGGCAGGTCTTCATGCTCGTAGACGCCGTCCTGATTGACGATGTCGCGGATGTCGGATGCCTTGTTGCCATTGGCTATCCAGACGAGGAAGTCATCCTCGCCATGGGCGGGGGCGGTATGCACGAAGCCCGTACCAGCATCGTCGGTGACGTAGTCGCCAGCCAGCATAGGGATGTCGTGCTTGTAGAAGTCTGACAGTTGATGCAGCGGGTGCGTCAACGTCCAGCCCTGCGGATCGATGTCGCAAACGCGCTTGAAGGACGACACTTTGGCGCTGTCCATGACGCCCTGCGCGAGCGCATCGGCGAGCACATACTTGTCGCCTCGTGCCGCAAATGGCGCAAAGCCCAGTTCTTCCTCACTCATTACGGTCTCGACTTCGTAGAGGCCGTAGCTGATTGACGGGTTGAAACTGACGGCCTGGTTGGCCGGGATCGTCCATGGGGTGGTGGTCCAGATAACCACTGAGGCCCCCACAAGCTGATCAATCTCTTCCTTGGAACCGATGTCTCCCCAGTATTCCGCGCCTGTCTTGACCGGAAACTTCACCCAGATCACCGGCACCTTGCGGTCATAATATTCGACCTCGGCTTCAGCGAGTGCGGTGCGCTCAACCGGCGACCACATGATCGGCTTCGATCCGCGCACAAGGCGGCCGGACATGGCAACGCTCAGGAACTCACGCACCGTGGCAGCCTCTGAAGCGTAATTCATGGTGAGGTAGGGATTATCCCACTCGCCCTCGACGCCGCAGCGGCGGAAGCCCTGTTTCTGGACCTCGATCCACTTGGCGGCGTAGGCCCGACAGGCGGCGCGGAACTCGTCGCCCGGCACATCGTCCTTGCCGCGGCCCTTGGCGCGGAATTCCTCTTCCACTTTCCATTCGATCGGCAGACCGTGGCAATCCCAACCGGGGATGTATGAAGCGTCATAGCCGAGCATCTGGTGGCCGCGCACAACAAGGTCCTTGAGGATCTTGTTCATGGCGGTGCCGAGGTGGATCGGGCCGTTCGCGTAAGGCGGGCCGTCATGCAGGATGAAGGGCTTGGCGCCGCGCGCTTTCGCATCATCGCGCAACCGCTCATAGAGCTTCATCTCATCCCAGCGTTTGATCCACTCAGGCTCAGCCTTGGGCAGGCCGCCGCGCATCGGGAATTCGGTTTTCGGCAGGAACAGCGTGTCACGATAATCATTCGCGGCTGTCTTTGTATCTTCAGTCATTTTTCTTGATCAGTCTCGAACCAGCAGTGTCTTTGGAAAGGGGCGTGAGGGGCAAAACCCGGCTCCGCGCGACGCCTGCGATCAGACATATCAACGCCAAGCCGGGCGGCTAATTCGAATCATGGGAGGGATTATCCGATGGGTCATCTTGGTGGGAGGCTCTAGCAGAGGGCTGGCGGCATGTCATCTAGCCGACCGCAAATCGCGGAGCGATGACTGACCGCCTTGCCCTAGCCTAACAGTTTTCGCGCCTTCTCAGTGTCCAGCTTCATCTGGTCGACCATCTCCTCAAGCGAGTCGAAGGCCAGTTCCGGTCGCAGGTAATGATGCAGCTCGACTTCCAGATAGTGGCCGTAAATGTCCCGGTCGAAATCGAAAATGAAGGTTTCCAGCAGCGGGTCACGGATACCGGTTGTTGGTGTGCGGCCGAAATTGGCAACGGCCGGCAGCCAGTCTCCTGTCCGGTCGATCCGCGCTCTCACCGCGTAAATGCCATGGCGCGGATGGATCAGGCTGCCAAGGTGAAGATTGGCAGTCGGAAAGCCGATCGTGCGCCCGCGTTTTTCGCCATGTTCGACCGTGCCATCTGCAATCCAGACGTGGCCCAGCATGTCAGCGGCCTTTTGAGGGTCACCGGCAATCAGTGCTTCGCGAATAGCCGTGGATGATGCCTTTGACGCTTCAGCCGTCTCGACCTTTTCCACGATTGTCACCTCAAAACCAAGCGAACGGCCAAGAGAAGACAGACGAGAGACATCGCCCATGCGGCCACGCCCAAAACGGAAGTCGAAGCCCACGGCGACGTGTTTCACGCCAAGCCCCTCTGCCAGGACGACGCGGCAGAATTCCTCATCCGTCATCGACGCCATCTCGCCATTGAATGGCAGTTCAAAAACCGCTTCAGCACCGATTTCTATCAGCCGCGCATTGCGACGGGATGGGCGATAGATGCGAAATGGCGGATCGTTCGGGCGAAAATAGGCGCGCGGCGGCGGCTCGAATGTGGCGACGCCCAGTTTCGCCCCATCTATCCGAGCGGCTTCGATGACGGCACGATGGCCGGCATGCACGCCATCGAAATTACCGAGCGCGACCGAGAAGCCGCGCGCGCTGGCTGGCAAGTTCCTGAATCCTGCATGGACCGCCATCAGGCCTCCCGGCCCGGCACCATCACCTTGGCTTCACCGGACACAACTGGCTTGTCATTGACGAGGCAGGTTATCTTCAGCGTCACACGATTTCCGCGTTCGAACATCTCTGTGATCTCGGCACGCGCAGTAACCGTATCGCCAATGAAGACAGGCCGCCTGAAACGCATTTCAAGATGCGTGAAGATGGCCCCCGGACCTGGCAGGTTGTTTCCGAGAATACCGGAAATATAGCTCGCCGTCAGCGCACCGTGCGCGATGCGCTTGCCGAAAGCGGTCGTCTTGGCAAATTCGTCGTCCATGTGGATCGGATTGAAGTCACCTGAGACCCTTGCGAAGAGATCAATGTCTTCTTCGCTGATGGTGTGATGGGTCTCATGCGACATACCCACACTCAATTCTTCGAACTTGTAACCGTCCTTGGCGCTCATCTGCCCTACTCCGAAATTCAAAACCTGTGTCTGTTACAACGCGATTGGCGCGGCGTCACCACCTTAGCGCGGTCATCGCCCAGCGCGCGCTGGTGCCATATTCTTCAAGCAAAGCTCCGATCTCACTTTTGAAATCATCACCGTGAGCCGCAAGCCCCGTGCCGACATACAAGGCATCAAGGCCCTGCCTTGCTGCGCCGCGCATATCCGTTGCGGGGCTGTCACCGATGCAGAGTACTGATTGGGGCGGTTTCCCGCGCGCGGTTTCGGCCCGCTTCAGCGCCAACCTGTAAATCGCAGGATACGGCTTGCCCGGATAGATGACCGTGCCGCCCTCTTCCTCATAGATCGCCGCGAGCGCCCCGGCACACCAGACCAGCTGATCGCCGATCCGCACCTTGATATCCGGGTTGGCGCAGATCATCGGCATGTCACGCTGGACACCGATCTTCAGCAAATCGCGATAATCTTCAGGATCGTCCTTTTCCTGATCGTGCAGGCCGATGCAAAGGAGCGTCTCTGCCTTTTCCGGCTCCACGAAATTGAGATCCAGCCCTTTATAGAGGAACTGGTCACGCTCCCAGCCCGCATCGACACCAAGCCGCCAGATTTTCTCGTGGCTGCGGCGCTTCAGCTCATCGCGGGTGGCATCGCCTGAAGAGACGCAGTCATCAAACGCTTCGTCCGGCACGCCAATTGGCCGGAAGTAGGAGATGACCTGAGCCTTCGGGACGGGGGCATTGGTAATCAGCACAACCGTGCCGCCCTGTTCGCGAAACCTGACAAGCGCCTCGCAAGCCTCATCGAATGGCCGGCGGCCATTATGGATCACGCCCCACACATCGCAGAGGATGGTGTCGTAATGCGATGCGATATCGGAAAGGCCGGCGGGCAGCTCAGGTGTCATCATGGGCGCTCAGTAGTGCGAGCCGACAGGCCGGTAAACCCCGGCCCGCTCAGCCGAATGCGCTCAGCTTGGCGATAAAATCTGCCGGCGGCGCGGTTTCTTCCATCAGTGATGACTTGATCGGCTTCGGGGCGCCAAAGACGTGGCCCTGACCGTAGGGAATATCGTATTCGAGAATCTCGACGACGCTCACTTCTTCCTCGATCTTTTCGGCAATTAGCGTCACACCGAAGCGCGAGCAGACAGCCGAGACCTCATCACCATCAATGCGGCGCTGCACGGTCGAGATCGGGCGTGGGCCAGCAGGATCCTTCAGCTGGTCGATCAGCTCGCCGCCATTCATCTTGACGAAACGTACACCGGCATCCTGCAGGCGCGGCAGGTCAAGCGCGAGATCGCTGGCATGATCAATCGAGAAACGGAAGCCGAGTGCCGTCAGCTTTTCCATGCTCTGACGCAATTCGCGTGACCGGTTTTCGAAGCGTTCTGACGGTATTTCGAAGATCAATGCGCCTGACAAATCGCGATTTTCGCGCATGAAGTCGAGGA
The DNA here is from genome assembly GCA_964556825.1 of uncultured Hyphomonas sp. GTDB lineage: Bacteria > Pseudomonadota > Alphaproteobacteria > Caulobacterales > Hyphomonadaceae > Henriciella. Next base: position 568,988 of record CAZKXJ010000001.1, read on the forward strand.
AGTGCGGGAAGAAGTTCGGGTCTGTGAGCGAGTTCGTCGAGATATTGCAGAACACACCGACGCGGCGGTCACGCTCTGACAGCCGGCGCACAATCTGCACACAGCGGAACAGCAGCATATTATCGATGACGCCCATCAGATGGGCGCGCCGGGCGGCATCAAGGAATTCTGCAGGAAGTATCAGTGAGCCGTCTGGCCGGCGCAGGCGCGTAAAGCCCTCATAGAAGGCTACGCGGCGCTGGGGCAGGGACACGATGGGCTGCAGGTGCAGGTCGACCCGTCCATCCTGCAGCGCGGCCTTTACCGTACGCAGCACGGCATCTTCCTGTGGGCGCACATCATTCGCGCTCGTATCGGAGAGGCGGCTCTCAAAGCTTTTCGACAGGCGGCCGATCAGGCCTTCAAGCTGGCGCATTTCGGAGACGAGAGCGTCGCGGCGCTCGGTTAACTCATGCTTCAGGGTCGATTCGACGCTTTCGGTGCGCGCCTCGACCATATCCACGCGTTCTCGCGTCGAAGCCTGCGCCTTGACCAGATGGTCGATCTTCTCTTCCGCTTCAGCGGCTTTGGTCACATGCGAGATCAGCAGATGAAACTGGCTGAGAACGATCGTCAGCACAGCGCCGAGAGCCACAGACAATGGAATCGATATCGCCGCATAGGTGTGCAGCCCCAGGCCGAGCGCGACACCGAGAGCGATATAGAAAATGAACAGGATTCCAATCATATACTACCAGCCCCATCATTCGTTTAACCTTAACAAATAGACGTCAAATGTTAACGAACTCGTAGCTTTAGGCCTGATTTGGGTGTCTTGCCAATGATCAGGGCACAACCCGTTACAGAGTGACTTTCATGACACACTTTTAACCACTTCACCGGGGAAGCGCACTCTGCGTTTGACAGTTTCCCAAAGCCCGATACTGATAGGTGGAAACCCGCGCCTTGATGTCCGCGGCCAGTTTGGCCGGACGGGGGCGTCTCGGGGGAGACCGGGGTCCTGCCAAGGCAGGACCCCGTTGCTTTTTCAGGTGTTTGATTTTTCCACGAAATACGGTTCGGTCAGCGGAAAGTGCAGCTCTTCCTCACTCTCCCCGCACCCGATGCGGTGACTGTTCACCGGATCGACAAGATAGCTGGCTTCGCCCAGTTGCGGGCCATTACAGGGCTGTAGCACGACGTCATGCCAGGTCTCACTGACGTCCAGATATCCAATCCGGTAGGTCACCCGCCTTGTACCACTCCCGATCGCTCGAACTTTCAGGTCACCCGTATCGAATATCAGTTTTTCACCGGTAACAGCCGCGCCAAGCGTCAGCAGGGCGGCATCAAATCCGCCGGCCGGCGCGCCCTCTTCAACGAAGCTGAGCGCATCAGACTGCTCATAGGCGAGGTTAAGGCCATCGAGCAGGCCGTTGACGCCTTCCGGGCCCGACACAACCAGCTGGTCCATCCGTCCAGAGCGCCAGCCACGATCTCGTACCTCATCCAGCCCCTCCACATCCTCATAGCGGAGCGAGAACAGGAAGACGGCATCAATAGCCAATATATCTGCCCGGTCGAGCCTCGCAGAAATACCGGCAGGCGCTCCGAACAGGAGCCGTTTTCCACCCGCCATCACCAGGGCGCATGGCGCATCATCGTCGCCGCTACACGGCAACAGCACGAAGTCCTGAGGGGAAATCTGCACGCTTTCAGATTGCAGCGCGTCATCCGTGGAGGATGCATTTCCGGGCGAACAGCCATTGAGGGCGAGACTCATGGTGCAGACGGCAATGGCCAGACGAAGATCAATCATGTTGATCAACCGATTCTCGCCGTATCAGGTTCATTCTGGACTGGGTTTTGCAGCACCCCCACGCGCTCGATCTCCACACGAATTGTGTCTCCCGCCTTTAACCACTTCGGCGGCGTGTGCCCTGCCCCGACACCGGCAGGCGTGCCAGTGAAAATCACGTCCCCTGGTTCCAGTGTGAAGGCCGCGGTGAGGTGAGCGATCTGGGCAGCGACCGAATGGATCATGTCGCCAAGCTTAGCCTGCTGACGCAATTCCCCGTTCACATACCCTCGTATCGAAAGCGCCTCCAGCGGTCCGACTTCCTCCGGCGTGACGAGCCACGGCCCAAATGGCGCATGCGTGTCAAATCCTTTGCCCATGATCATGGTCGGACTCGCCTTCTGCCAGTCACGGACTGAACAGTCGCTGCCGCAGGAAAACCCTGCAACGATGTCCATCGCGCGCTCTGCTGGGACATGCCGGCCATGCTTTCCGATAATCACGACGAGTTCGGCCTCATAGTCCAGCTGGCTGGATACTTTGGGAAGATGGATCGCATCCCCGGGCCCGCAGGCGGCAGTGGACTGCTTGTTGAACCATTTCTGGATTTCAGGTGCCTTGTTGCCGGCAAAGCTGACGCTTTCCGCTGCATGAGCGGCGTAATTCAGGCCTATGCCAAGGATTTTTCCCGGCCGAATGACAGGCTGTCGCAGGCGCAGATCCGCAAGATCAACAACACGACCCGCTCCAACTGCATTTTTAATTTGAGGCAAATCTCCCAGAAATGAGCTGAGACAACGGGGCTCAAACAGCCTAACCTGCTCATTTTCCAGCAGACCGCACCAAATTTCGCCGTCAATCTCACAATTCAGCCACTTCATATTTGCGTTGCGCTCCTGTCACACATGCACGAAATCGTCCGCGTCGAGAGTGTATTCGGCTAGTTAGGGCAGTTAACCAGACTGGGTCACGTCTACTCAGTCTCACGAGGATTTCAATGGATTCAGGGATCAGGGCACGGGAATGCGGTCTGGCCGATATTCTGGCGCCAGGCATGGTGCTTCGAATGCCGCCTTACCAGCGCAGTTACTCATGGGAAGAAGGCGAAGTTCGCGAACTTGTGAACGACCTTCAACACGCCACCGACGAGATGCGGTTTCACTTCATCGGTGCGATCGTTCTCGTTCAGATGGAAGATGACACCTTCCTGGTTGTTGACGGCCAGCAGCGGCTGACAACAATCACCATGCTCCTGTCTGTATTGCGCGACCTGGAACCTGACGAAAGCCGGAAAGCCTTGATTCACGCGCTGATTGGCGATCCTGACCGGGCTATGCTCGGCGAAAAAGCTGCCTGGCGCCTGACATTGAACCATGTCGACAACCCGTATTTTCGCGAAGCTGTCCAGGAGTATGACGCAACATTGCGAAAAGAACTGGAAACCGGCGATTCCGACAATCACAAGCGCATGCGAAAAAACCTGGATCTGCTGAAGACGAAACTGGAGCAGATGACGCTGGCCATGCGGCGGGGCCTGTACGAGACCATTCGTGACCGGCTGGTGGTGGTGCGTGTAACCGTGCCCGACTGGAATGGCGGTTATGACGTGTTCCGCGTCCTCAACACGCGCGGCAAGGCCCCTAGCAGCCACGACATCGTCAAGACCGAAATCCTGCAGCGTGCGGGCTTCTCTGTCGACGAAGCAAGCAAACATGCCCGCCAATGGCTGGATCACGAATCGGCGCTTGGCGGCGCGGGTCTCGATGAACTGCTCAGCATCGTCAGGCAGATTTTCGGCAAGGCATCGAAGCAAAAATCCGTCAAGGATTTCGCCAAGATCGTCCTCTCAAAAGTTGAACCGCTCACCTTTCTTGACGAGCAACTCCCAAGATATGTCGAGGCCTTTCGGATTATCCAGAAAGGCACGCCGACCTTCGATGCCCACAATGAGCAGATAAAAACCGCGATAAATCACTTGCGCTTGATCGACCATGCACTGTGGCGCGTCCCTGCGGTGGCCTATCTGTATCGCAATCAGACGGATGGCGAAGACGCGCTCAGATTCTTCACCAGGCTTGAGCGATTTGCCTACGCAATGATGCTCCATGTGACGAATAGCGATGCTCGCCAGAGGCAGTATCGCCGCCTCACCCAGGAAATCCTGAGTGGCAAGCCGCTGTTCGAGCGGAACGGACAACTCGAGCTCAGCCGCGAGGACCAGAAGAAAATTCGTGAACGGCTTACCGGACGGTTCAGCAACTTTTCACAGAGGCGCGCCGTTGCACTCCGCCTCAACGCTGCTCTTGAAAGCGGTGAGGCCGTGGCACCCGAAGAAGACGCAACGGTCGAGCATGTCTTGCCCAAGTCCGTGCCTGAAGACTCCTTCTGGAATACCGTCTGGCCAAAAGGCACAATCCAGCGGGAGCTCTGTGAGACTGTCGGCAACTTTGTGATCGTCCCCCAACATATCAACCGGGCGGCGGACCGACACGACTTCCGCGAGAAGAAAACTTACTTCTTCGAGAAGGGCGGACGCGTATTCGCGCTGACTGAAGATCTTCGAAACCGGAATACATGGACAGCTGAAGATGTGCGTGCCCGCACCGAGCAGCTGGTCAACATCCTTATGGAGGCATGGTTTGGAGAGGCTGACGGCTGATTAGCTGTCAGCTGACAATGCTGTCCGAAGTTGTGCCGGACGCATAGGCCGTCGCCATTGTATCTGCAGATTTACGAGCCGAATCGATTGCGGCCGCAAAGCGCGCCAGCGCAATATCTGTCCCTTCAAGCCCGTTTTCTCCACGAGCCTGGGCAATACCTGTCGCTTCAGCGAAGCTGCGATAGCTTTTCTGCGCGACAACAAGCGCGCTTTCAAAGCTTATCAGGTCAGCCTTGGCAACTTTGCCTTCGGAAAGCAGCGTTGCCGCGATTGTATCCAGTGCTTCGAGTTCGACCGCGGCCTGAAGCGCGTCGGCGCTGATCGACTTGTAGACTGCTGGCAGCTCACCCTTGGATGCTGAGACTCGCTGCGCATACGTACCTGACGCGCCATCATCCTCACCGGACTTGCCGCCAAAAAGAACACTGGCAAAATCAGCAAGGCTGCGCGACTCTGAAACCCAGCCCTGGGTTTCAGCCTCTTTCTGGAAATTGTCCGAGGCCAGACGAAGCTCTGACTGTTCCTGGGTTGTTTCCGTTTCGACGATAGTGCTTGTAGATACCATCGACACGGTGGCGCAGCCCGAAAGTGTCACCGCTATTGCAAGAGATATCGCTTTCATCATCATCGACAACGAACCCGCCCGATTACTTTGCCCCACGGAGCAACAATTACAGATTGGCTATTAGGCGTCCAGACCTTTATTCCATTATGGAACCCAATGTGTGAAGAGGGCATGAACAAGGTCACATTATGTTAAAACTTTACCCACCTATCGATGCGAAACGGACAGGCAAATTGCGCGTGTCCGATCTCCATGAGATCTATTGGGAAGAATCGGGCAACCCTGACGGCCTGCCTGTGATCGCTGTGCACGGTGGGCCGGGCGGCGGTTCCAGCCCTGAAATGCGCCGCTTCTTTGATCCTGATATTTACAGGATCATCCTGTTCGACCAACGCGGCTGCGGACGCTCGATACCCCATTCCGAGCTGGAAGAGAACGATACCTGGGCGCTTGTCAGCGATATGGAGCAGCTGCGCGAAGTTCTCGACATCGACAAATGGGTCGTATTTGGCGGGTCATGGGGCTCAACGCTGGCACTCTCCTATGCCGTGACCCACACAGAGCGCGTGCACGGCCTGATCCTCCGCGGCATCTTCCTGATTACCGAAGCCGAGATCCAGTGGTTCTACCAGGATGGCGCAAGCCGCCTGTTTCCGGACGCCTATGACCGCTATATCGCTCCGATCCCGGAAGAAGAGCGCGGCGACCTGCTGCACGCCTTCCACAAGCGGCTGGTCGGCAATGACCGCAAGGCTCGGATCGAAGCGGCAAAAGCCTGGGCCTGCTGGGAAGGCGAGACGATTTCGATCGCCGGACCGTCTTCACGGCCAGCCAAGTTCGAAGAGGACGAATTTGCCGACGCCTTTGCCCGCATCGAATGCCACTACTTTGTCAATAAGGGCTTTTTCCCTGAGGATGGTTGGCTACTCAAACAGGCCGCAGAAAAGCTTGGCTCAATTCCGGGCGTCATCGTTCATGGCCGTTATGACGTCGTGACGCCTCTCGCCACAGCCTGGGCCTTGTCGAAAGTCTGGCCTGCCGCGCAGCTGAACATTGTCTCCGATGCCGGCCACTCGAGCCTCGACAGCAGCATCATAGACCAGCTGATCCGCGCGACACGTACATTCGCCAAACGCTTCGTATAGAATCGTCATTTACCTTCATAAAACCGAAGGTGATTAGATGCCGCCCGTATCGAGGCCGTTTGCACAGATCCGGGGTTCGTTCTGAGCGCCGAGGAAACGATGGCGACGCGGCTTCTAAGCATCAATGGAGAACCTGCCCCACAGCGCGGCATCATCTATCCGATTGAATATCAGATAGAGTGAGCCGGGCTGCGGATGAGTCACAGCTACTCCCCGCCGAGAACCGTATTCGGTCCAAGGAAGCTGGTCAGGACTGCGGGCAGCTGGACATTGTACTGGTCCTGGATCTTGTCGAAGAAGCCGAAGAACAGGACAAAACCGAGGAAGACCGGAACGAACCAGCGCATCAGGAAGCGCCAGATGTTCATTACCATGCCTTCGCCCAGCTCTGTCACGAGCATGTCCCGGCTGAGTATCCAGCCTGCGAAGATAACCGCAAGCAGGCCACCGAGCGGCAGCAGGAGATTACCTGTCAGGAAGTCGACAAAGTCGAGGTATTCCAGCGAGAAGACATAGGCTGCCCCAACCACGAACAGGATGAACCCAACACCAAGTGATGCGCCGAGACGAGTCACACCCTGGCGTTCCTCGAGCCAGGACACTGAGACTTCCATCAGTGAAATCGACGAGGTGAATGCCGCAAACAGTGCGAGGCCAAAGAACACAATCGCCATCACCGAGCCGCCCGTTACCGAGCCGAAGGCAACCGGCATCGAGACGAAAAACAGGCTCGGACCGCCAGCCGGGTCCAGCCCGGCAGCAAAGACGATCGGGAAGATGGCGAAACCTGCGATCAGCGCGACAAGCGTGTCAGAGCCGGCAACAATGCAGGAGGCACGCGGAATATTCGTGTCGCGCTTGAGATAGGCCCCATAAGTGATCATCAGGCCGACGCCGACACCAATGGAGAAGAAGGCCTGGCCGATGGCCTCAAGGAAGGTCTTGAACCCGACCTGGTCCCATTTCGGCTCGAGCAGGAAGGACGCTGCGGCGCCGATGTCACCCTGTGCAACTGCAAAGCCAACGACCACGACCAGCATGATGAAGAAGGCCGGCATGAGCACGGTTGCGGCGCGTTCGATCCCGCCCTTCACGCCGCGGCCAACAACGAACACATTGGCGGCGAGGAAGATGGCGAGCAGCAGCAGCATATACCATTTGGAGACGAGCGGATGTTCGCCCTGCCCGATCGTGTTCACGAAATTGGCCGATGAGGCTGCAGCATCCATTCCGTCGAAGCTGCCGCCAATCGCCTGCAGGGTGAACGCCATAAGCCAGGCTGAAATCACGACATAGAAGCTGAGGATGAAGCTCGCCGTCAGCGTGCCGACCCAGCCGACAATGCCCCAGTTGAGGCTCTTGTTCTCAGCACGGGCGAGTGACTGCACGCCTTCAATGGCCGACATACCTGATTTCCGCCCCATCGCGTATTCCGCCATCAGAAGTGGCAGGCCGATCAGGGCTACCGAGAGCAGATAGACAACGATGAATGCCCCGCCGCCATTTTCGCCTGCGGTGTAGGGGAATCTCCAGAAATTGCCGAGACCAACTGACGAGCCGATGGCGGCCATGATAAAGCCGAACTTCGACCCCCAGGTTTCTGACTTGCGGCCAATTTCCATATTTCGCTCCCTCAAGGAAATGATTTTCGCCGGACAGTATCCACGGCGGGACAAAGGTCAACGTTTGGCAGTGTGCAGGGGTTAAATCCCCCCTTGTGCCGACAGGTGCTGATCGCGGCCGAGATGCACCGACATAATGATGCCGAAACATGCCATGGTCGTGAACATCACCGTTCCGCCATAGGAGACTAGCGGCAACGGCACGCCGACCACCGGCACAAGCCCCAGCACCATTGCCACATTGAACAGAATGAAGAAGGCCACGGTCGCGACACACCCAACCGCGGCGAAACGGCCGAACGTGCTGCCGGAACGGCCCGCAATATACAGCCCCCAGACGAGGATGATTGCCCAGAGCAGCAACAGGCCGGTCGCGCCAAGAAAGCCAAACTCCTCCGCGATCACGGTCAGGATGAAATCGGTATGTTGCTCTGGAATATAGTCGAGCTGGGCCTGCGTGCCCTCCATGAACCCACGGCCCTGCCAGCCACCTGACCCGATCGCGATCTTGGCCTGCTCGATCTGGTAGCCATCGTCCAGCGCATTGACGGACTGCCCCGTCAGCTGGGCCAGGAAGGTGTTCACGCGTTCACGCTGATAGTCTTCCAGCACGAAACTGTAGACGGGCACAGCGCTGGCCACGCCGAAGACCACTACAGCCGCAATCACCCTGTACCAGAGCCCCGCGAGGTAGATCAGGATCCCCCCTGAAGCGACGAGCGCCAGCGTCGTGCCAAAATCCGGCTGTTTGAAAATCAGCGCGGCTGGCACGAGGATCATCAGCAGGGGCGGGAAGTGAACGAAAAACCGCCCGGACTGCCAGGTTAGATTGTTGTGATAGTAACGCGCCAAGGCGAGGGTCAGGGCCAGCTTCATGAATTCCGAGGGCTGGACATTGATCGGCCCAAGCGACAGCCATCGCTGTGCGCCGCCGCCGGTAACCCCGAACAATTCAACGCCGACCAGCATGGCGAGCGTAACAAAGTAAGCGGGCCACGCCGTTTGCAGCCAGAACTTCACAGGCACGAGAGCGACTGCAAACATCAACGCCAGCGCCACGGCAAACCGGACCGCGTGTCGCGCCGGCAGTTCTGCCTCGACAGGGTTGGTGAACGTCGAGCTGTAGAGCGCGGCCGTGCCGATACAGGCAACTGAGATCAGCATCAGGATCAACCCCCAAGGGAGCTGTCCGAGGGTCGCACCTAAATTCCTGTCTTCAAACCGGATGTTTGACGCCCGCGCCGCGCGTGCCATCAGGGAGTGCCCCCGCCGCCTGTCGACACCGATGGCACCCCGGCTGTCTGCTGCCATTTTGCGGCACGCCGCGAATCGCGCTTGATCGCAGCCGCAAGAATATCGCGGGCTACGGGCGCAGCGGTACTGGACCCACCTTCGCCATGTTCCACCACCACGGAGATTGCGTATTTCGGATCATCGGCCGGCGCATAGGCAACGAAGAGGGCATGGTCACGCAGTTTTCGATCGATCTGGTCGCCCTTCAGGACACCGGACCGGCGCTCTGCCTCGGTAATACGGCGAACCTGCGCCGTCCCCGTCTTGCCGGCCAGACGCGGACCGCCCAGCCCAAGATCACCCGAGCGCCATGCCGTACCACCAGCTTCGGATGTCACGCCATACATGCCTGCCTTCATGCGGTCCATGAATTCAGCATTAAGCGGCTTCGCGTCCGGGATTGGCTTGTCCGGCCGCGGGCCATCACCGATAATGAAGGGCTCTATGAGCTGGCCGCGAGCAGCAATACGCGCCGACATGAGCGCCAGTTGTAGCGGTGTTGTTGCGAGATAGCCCTGCCCGATACCGTAGTTGAGCGTTTCGCCTTCATACCACTGCTCGCCCAGCGTCTTGCGTTTCCAGGCATCATCAGGAACCGTGCCACCACGCCCGCCGGTCATGCCGAGTTCCCAACGTTGACCGAAGCCGAACTTGCGGGACACTTCAGCGATCTTCTCTACGCCAACACGGCGCGCGATCTCATAGAAATAGGTGTCGCAGCTGCCCTTGATGGCCCAGTGCATGTTCACCGAACCGTGGCCGCCCGGTTTCCAGCAATGCCAGGTCCGGTTGCCGAAGCGATAATAGCGATTGCAGTGAACACGCATTTCCGGGTTGATACCAGACTCCAGGGCGGCGGTTGCGACCACCATCTTGAACGTGGACCCCGGCGGATATGTCCCGTCATATGCCTTGTGATAGAGCGGTGAACGGTCATTTTCCCGCAACTCGTTATAGTCGGCATACGATATGCCATTCACAAAATCGTTCGGGTCGAAGGCTGGCGTTGACACGAAAGCGAGAATGGCTCCCGTCTCGATATCCAGCACGACGGCAGCGCCGCTCTCTTCGCCAAATCGTTCAATGGCCGCGCGCTGTAGATCGGCATCGACAGTGAGGCCAATATCCCTGCCCGGAGTCGGCGCGACATCGTCGCTATCGAGCTCACGAATGACACGGCCCGCCGCATTGGTCTCGAGGCGCCGGAAACCCGGCTCACCGCGCAGCCACGGCTCGGCATGGCGTTCGATGCCAGAGCGCCCTGTACGCATGTCCGGATGCCGGAAGAGGCGGGTGAGCAGCCTGCTTTCCTCTTCCGTCAGGTCTTCGGTCAATCGGGCGAGGTCGTCCTGGCTTGCCTTTGCAACATAGCCCAGAACATGCGCGAAATCCCGGCCACGCGGATAAGAGCGCGTGGCAGCCATATCGACTGTGATGCCGGGGATATCCGTTGCCAGCAGCGACATGCGGGCAAAGTCCTCATAGGTCAGCTCACCCTGAACAATCGTAGACTGGAATGACGCTTGGCCGCGCGCCTGTTGAACAATCCGCTTCTGCGCTTCCGGGGACAAATCAATATGCTTCGCCACTTCCCGGAGCGATGCTTCAAGGTCCGGCGTCTGCTCACGAATTACCGAGACGCGGCCAGCCTGCCGGTGGGAGGCCAGCGGCACCCCGAAACGATCAAGGATATTGCCGCGGCGCGGCGGGGCCAGATCAAGTTTGACACCGTTCTCGTCGGCAATCTCGCGATAGCGCTTCCCTTCCAGCAGCTGAAGCTGCGCGAGACGGGCCACGAGGCCGGAAAATACTACACCGCCAGCCACGCCGGATACCACAGTCCGCCGGTTCAGGCGCTCATCGAATTCCTTCTGAGTGCTCATGTCATGCTCCCGACGAGGGGGCCAATGCGTCGGCCAAGGTCAAAGACCGGCGCGATCAGTATATGCAATATGTAAGTGACCACGAAGGCATTGATCAATGGCGAAAGCTGTACAACGTGATTGCTGTTAAAGCTGGCAAACAGCCAGATCAGCCCAAATGCGGCGGCATAGATGAAGAGCGGTGCGACAGTCGTGATCAGAGGTGATCGTTCCCTGTCGAAAGCCCGGCTGATCATCGCGCTGATACCGAATGCTGACAGATTGATGAAGCCGAAACAGCCAAGCGGCGCATAGGCGCTGACATCCTGTGCCACGCCGACAAGCACCAGCAGGACCATTGGCCGGAACGCCAGGCCACTCCGTCCCCACCCGATTGCAGCAATGAGGCCGGCATACGGCCAGACCAGCTCGGTCCCGAAGAAGGTTTTGGGCGTAAGACCCAGCAGGCCGATCGAGACGATGATGATCGCGCCCACGATCATGCGGCTGGTCTGTCCGGCTTCACTCCAAAGCCGGGTAATGCCTGCGAACCTGTTTTCGCCCCGTTGCCGCGCCATGATCTACGGAGACCCCGGATTTGCGGCAGCAGCAGAGTCTGCTTCTTCGGAGGCGGCCGTTTCGGTTGCATCTGTTGGCTCGTCTACCGGGAAGTCCTCGGGTTTCGGGATCTGCATGCTTGGCATCAGGCGAACAAAGCCGCCGCGAGACCGCGTCATGCCGAAATCAACCCGCTTGTTACCGCCGCGCTTGACGACTTCGCCAACAACGATGCCACGCGGGAAAATGCCGCCCTCACCCGACGACAGGACGCGCTCGCCTAGAATGAACTCGCCGCGTTCGGGCAGGTCTGTCAGCGTGCCGAGGTCGTCGCGGTCGCCATACAGGATCGCCCGCATGCCGCTCGCCTCGCCCATCACGGGCACGCGTGAGTTGAAGTCGGTCACCAGAAGCACACGGGACGAGCGTTCACCCAGCTGGACCACGCGGCCAACGAGCCCGCCTTCATTCTCGGCATAGGCTCCGTCCTCGACGCCTTGCAAGCTGCCAGCATTCACCAGGATAGCCTCACGGAACGGACCATTGGTTTCGGAGGTAATGCGCGCCGTGACACCTCGCACTGGCGGTTCTCCCATGATGTTGAGCATGTCTTCATAAGTCTCGAGCCGCGACGCCATGGAGATCGCGACAGAGCGATAGCGTGTCAGCTCACGGACTTCGGCTTCGAGTTCACGAATTTTCTCGTCGCGCGCCGCCTTACCGGTGATCTGGTCCCAGAGGCCGGGACGCGCGGAACTGGCGAGCTGGTCAGCGGCGGCTGTGCGCGCCGGATCGATCATGGCGCGAAGCCGCGGTGATGTCTGCAGGAGCAGGACGCCAAAAAGGCCCGCCAAGGCAATAAAAAGGGCATATCGCCTCAATGGGCGCCCTTTTAGTCGCTTTCCTCGCATACGGGCCATGGACGTCCCTTCTGGCCTCCGACCACTCCTGATAATCCTGAGGCGAACCGCCGGTTCGCGCAACCATCATTTCTCTGACGCTGCACTCAGACTTCAGGCGACAACACATTCTTCATGCGCACGAGATTTTCGAGCACATAACCGCAACCGTTTGCCACGCATTTCAGTGGATCGTCAGCAATCATGACCGGTAGCTGGGCCTGCTCGCGAATGACCGTATCAAGATTGCGCAGCAAGGCACCGCCGCCCGTCAGCACGATCCCACGGTCGACAATATCCGCCGCCAGCTCCGGTGCCATCGCTTCGAGTGCCAGCTTGATCGCCTCGACAATCTCACCGACAGGGTCCGCAAGGGCTTCGGCCATCATGGCTTCGTTAACTTCGACTTCGTTTGGCACACCATCAGTTGTGCCGCGACCGCGCACGGTAACCGTCAGGCCTTCGCCGCTTTCGGGCGCCCGCGCAGAACCGATTTCCTTCTTGATACGCTCAGCCGACATCTCACCGATCATGATCTGCTTGGCCTTGCGCAGATAGTTCATGATGGCCTGGTCCATCTTGTCGCCGCCAACGCGGACTGAACGTGAATAGACAATGCCCCCCAGCGAAAGCACCGCAACCTCGGTCGTGCCGCCACCAATATCGACAACCATGGAGCCTGCAGGCTCTTCGATCGGGAGACCTGCGCCGATTGCGGCCGCCATGGGCTCCTCGATCAACTGGACGTCACGCGCACCCGCAGCGAGGGCGGACTGGTGAATAGCCCGGCGTTCAACATTCGTGGCAGAGCTTGGCACACAGATGATGATCAGCGGCGAAACAAAGGCGCGGCGATTGTGCACTTTCCGGATGAAGTGCTTGATCATTTCCTCGGCGACTTCGAAATCGGCGATCACACCGTCGCGCATGGGCCGGATGGCTTCCATGTTGAGCGGGGTCTTACCAAGCATCTGCTTGGCCTGATTGCCGACGGCATAGACGACCTTACGGCCGCCCTGGTTCATATACGCGACCACTGACGGCTCATCGAGCTTGATGCCCTGACCCTTTACATAGACGAGCGTGTTCGCTGTCCCGAGGTCAATGGCCATGTCCGTGGAAAGCATGCCGAGAAGGCTACCGATCATTTGCTACGTCACTTTTCTTGTGGCGCAGCAAAGCGAACTGCTGCGCGCAGGTGTGGAATTATGATCAGCCCTGTAACACCAATGCCGTTTCCACTCCATTAACGCAAGAGCAATACTGTTGCCAGTCGGTACGGTCCGTACATTACCGGCAATCCCCAATGAGTAAGGGCAATCCAGCCAATATTGGAGATCGCCCTCATTTCGTTTCGAAGACGAAACGTACATCATTTTTGTGACGCGATTCACTTCACGTAAACGAAATGCCTAATTCGACCCGCTCGCATTAGGCGCGGCACCAGAGGCGAAAGTTGACGCATCGGCTTTCGCACGGGCAAGCGCTTTGCGTACATCAGCAAGCTCGTCCTCAGCCTTGCGTTCCTGGCGCTCAGCCTTCTTCAGCCGATCGTCCGCACGTTCAGCACGCTGGCGCGCGTCTTTTTTATCCTTGCGCGCCTCAGCGAGCGCCCGGTCAGCCTTTTCGACCCGGGCTTCCAGCGTGGCCAACCTTGCATCGGCGGCTTCTGCAGTCAGCACGGTCGCAGGCGCACTCGCGCAGCCAACGGCGACGGACCCCAGCAGGAAAACGAGCGAGACAGACAGGACTTTCTTCATTTTTTTCTCCCAGCTTTCCAGGCCCCACAGGCCTGAGAGCGCGGGCTTATCAGGCAGATCCGCGAATAAATAAAATAGATTTTATTGATGGGAAAAATTGGCCGGATCAGGCGATCCGGCCCTCTGTAATGCCTAGGCCGCAAGCCGCTTCAGGCGCCGCGCTTCCAGCTTGTTCAGCGCATGAATATACGCTTTGGCACTTGCGACAAGTGTGTCCGGATCCGATGCCCGTCCAACCGACATGATCCCCTCGCCTTTCAGCCTGACACTGACCTCAGCCTGCGCATCAGTGCCGCCCGTGACGGCATGCACCTGGAAAAGGTCAAGCTTGCCATCATGACTGACAATCTGGCGGATCGCATTGAAGACCGCATCAACCGGGCCATTGCCCTCGCAACTTGCAGAACACTCTTCGCCGTCAACGATAACGGTCAGGTCTGCTGTTTGCGGCCCGTCTGACCCGGCAATCACCCGCAGCCGCTTGAACGCCACGCGTTCGCCCATTGCAGAGAGCTGGTCGTCGACCAGGGCCAGTATATCATCGTCGAAGACATGCTTCTTCTTGTCCGCAAGGTCCTTGAAGCGGCGAAACGCTTCGTTCAGCGAATCCTTGTCGAGTTCATAGCCAAGAGATTTCAGCTTGTCGCGAAACGCATTGCGGCCCGACAGCTTGCCCATCACGAGCGAGCTTTTCGAGACGCCAACATCCTCCGGCTTCATGATCTCGTAGGTTTCGGTGTTCTTGAGCATTCCATCCTGGTGGATGCCGCTTTCATGCGCGAAGGCGTTCTTGCCGACGATGGCCTTGTTGTATTGCACCGGGAAACCGGTGATCCGGCTGACCATCTGGCTCGCACGTGCAAGGCGCGTGGAATCGACACCCGTCACGAATGGCAGGCTGTCGCCGCGCACCTTGAACGCCATGACCACTTCTTCAAGCGACGCATTGCCCGCCCGCTCGCCGAGGCCATTGATTGTGCATTCGATCTGGCGCGCGCCATTGCTGGCCCCTGCGATGGAGTTGGCGACCGCAAGGCCGAGATCATTGTGACAATGGGTCGACCAGATCACCTTGTCGGCATTGGGGATCGTCTCACGCAGGCTTCGGATCAGCGCGCCATACTCATCGGGATGTGTATAGCCAACCGTATCAGGCACGTTGATCGTCGTCGCCCCGGCGACAATCGCCGCGTCGATACACTTGCACAGGAAATCGAATTCGGTACGGGTCGCATCTTCGGCGCTCCATTCGACGTCATCAACAAGGTTACGCGCCTGCGCGACCGAGCGTCCAACCGCTTCGAGCACCGCGTTCGGTCCCATTTGAAGCTTGTGCTTCATGTGCACGGGGCTGGTGGAAATGAACGTGTGGATGCGCGGGCGGGCCGCCTGGCGTACGGCTTCGCCGCAGCGGTCGATATCACCCGGTGTGGAACGGGCAAGACCGGTAATGACAGAGGACTTTGACCGGCGGGCAATTTCCCGCACGGCCTCGAAATCACCCTGTGACGAGGCCGGGAAGCCAGCTTCGATGATATCGACACCCATTGTCTCAAGCAGATCGGCCAGATCCAGCTTTTCATTATGGGTCATGGATGCGCCGGGTGACTGCTCGCCATCGCGCATCGTTGTGTCGAAAATCAGGATTCTGTCTTTATCGGTGGTGGTCATTGTCTGGCCTGCTGGAAACTTGGAAAACGGGTACGAGCTGTACGTGGCTTGAATGTTCCCCTGGCCAGGCGCCAGACGTCAGTGTCCGGCGGCTACCAGCCAGGGGCTGATAAGCGATAGGTCGGATAGTCTCCGCAGAGGCAAGTTCTTGCGCATGGAGCGACTAATCCGGCTTGTCGCCATTTCTGTCAACCGCCTCAGGCGGCATCGGGGCAATAAATTTGCGAGAGTCCTGTTTTTGTCGCGTATAGAGCCACACACCACCGAAGATAATAGCCGCGACGAGCGCCAGACCGGCTGCAACCATGGGGGACCCCTTCATGGCGGCCACCAGGCTCTGTCCTGCGAAAGTTATCAAAAGGATTTTGGGAATGATTCCGATCGCCATTCCGGCCAGAAAGGCGAGGAAGTTCGCCCGCACGGCACCGAACGCCATATTGACGATCAGTGCCGGGCCCGTCGGCACGTTGCGAACAATCATGCTGGCGGCGAACGCATTGCGACTTACGAAGTCAGTAAAGCGGGCCGTGCGCTTGCCGGAAAACCGGGCAATGGCCGCCTGTCCGCTGAACCGGCCAAGCCAGAAACTGACCGAACCAGATACGAGCGACGCAATCCAGGAATAAAGCGCGCCATTAACCGGGCCGAAAGCGACGACCGCCGCCCCGATCAGGCCGAATTGCGGCAGCCCGACAAGCGCCGCCACGGTGAAAAATGCGATCACGGCCGGCAAGGCCCACGGCGTATCGGCCAGATCCTGCATATGGCCGATAAACGTCTCGAGAGACCCGAGAATACCCGTTTTGCCAAGCAGGAAAAGTGTTATGACGGTCACGCCAAGGGCGAGGCCGAGCCATAGGGCCTTGCGTGTCCTTGCGGCCGGGACCGTATCTTCTGGCGTCGTCATGGACGCTCCTGTCTCTCAGCTCCGCGGCATCGTCAAGCGGTCCATGCACGGGGGCCCCAGTCCGGCAGGTTCGCCGTCTTATTCCGGCTTCTCGAACTTCAACAGGAACTGGTCTGTGGTGCCACGAACCGACGGGTCGAATACGCTTACGGTTAGGTCATCCTGGGTATTTTCGAAGATCTGGCTCTCAGAGACAAAGACAAAACCGGCCTCCATCGCCATGTCCTTGACGATCTGCGGATCAATCCGGTGCGTGTCGCCGCCGGTAGTCGCAGGCGAACCTGCGGGCGCTGAGTGATCGATAATGGTAAAACTTCCGCCCGGCTTCAGCACGCGCATCACTTCCGGAAATGCCGCATCCGGGTCTGTGACAAGCGCCATGCCGCTATCGGGAGTATACCAGAGCTCATGCGGCCCCTGAAACCAGGTCACGGCATCAACTGATGCATCAGCAAGGGTCAGCGCATCAAAATCGGATTTCAGGTATTCGACATTGGAGAGGCCATCGAGGCGCTCAGTGACACTATCACCGAGAAACCCGTCAAACGCCGCCGGGTTCTGCATGTAGACCTTGCCGCCTTCACCGACATAGCTGGAGAAGATCTCGGTGAAATAGCCACTGCCTGCTTCGATTTCCAACAGTGTGTCCCCGGGCATCAGCCCCATGAATTCCAACACTGCCGCTGGGTTGCGCGACGCGTCGCGCTCAACGTCTTCGCCCGGACGATCCGCATTAGTGACCGCCGAATTGATCGCGAGCGACGTATTGGTTTCGCTCGCCGCCGGCGGCTCGGGCACCTGGTCCGGAGTAAGGCCGGCTTCGGGCAGGCCCTTGCTGGTGCAAGAGGCCAGAACGAGCGCAGCGACAAGGCCGCTACCGAGGACATTGCTTCTCATGGGTTTTCTCCAAGTATTAGACAGGCGAACTCTGTTGAACCGGATCAGCGCGGACGGTGCTCTGTGCCTTTGCCGGACGTTATGAAGACGGCCGTGGCCGGGCCTTCGACAACATCCGCCGTATGCCAGACACCAGGATTGTTTATAGCATATTCGCCGGGGCCGATGGTGACCCTGTCCGTTTTGCCGTCGGGGTACTCCTGGATCAGCGTCAGCCTGCCAGACGTGCAAAGAACAAGCTCGTGCCCACGCGGGTGAACTTCCCAGCTGTCCCAGCTCTCATTGAAAGTGTGCATTGAGACGAGCCGTCCCTCGACGCCATCATCCGGGTGCAATTTTCCGTAGTTCTCGTACCATTCCATACCGCCGGTGAATTCTGGCAGGACATGCGCCGTGCCCCCCAGCCCGAGATGCGCAGGCGTCGTCTGCATGTTCAACGGATTAGCCATGATACGTCTCCTTCTGAGATATCCCTTCAGGCGTCCGCGAGCATCGCTTCACTCATTTCCCAGAGCCGGTCTGCCTTGTCTTCGTCGCAAATCCAGGCCCGCGCATGTTGCCAGCGCTGGCTTTTCTCGTCAGCAAGCTGAGCGATGTCGCAATCCTCGCAATATTCACCGCCGCGATCATTGAGCAGGGCTGAAGTCGCTGCCCACACCGCCGTCGACGCGCCTGCTTCGGGTGACTTGAACATCATCTGCACGCGCTCAGGGATCGTGCCATCGGCATTCTTCCAGCCAAGCGCAACCATTTCCTCATCCGGCAAATGGCGCTGCAAAGGGGTAAAAATGCCGCCGGGATGGACCGAGAAAGCCTGCACGCCGTGCGCGCTCCAGCGCCGATTGAGGCCATTTGCAAACAATGCATCCGCCGACTTTGCCTGCCCATAGGCCTGCCACTTGTCATAGTCGTGCTCGTTGAAATGCGGATCATCCCAATGCACGTCCGACATGATATGTGCCGTCGATGAGAGGCTGACGACTCGTGCCTTTCCGGCCCGCTTCAGCGCTGGCTCAAGGCCAAGCGTCAGCGCCATGTGGCCGAGATGATTGATGCCAAACTGCGATTCCCACCCCGGTCCGACCCGGCTCAGGGGACAGGCCATGATGCCTGCATTGTTGATCAGGATATGAAGCGGACGCTCGGAGGCGACATAGTCAGCCGCGAAAGCCCTGACGCTTGCAATATCGCCGAGATCCATCTCGCCAAGCGCAATTTCGTTCGGCAAAACCTCAAGCGCGGCCCTTGCGACGTCGGGGCGCCGGGCAGGCACTGTGACGTGAGCACCGGCCCCCGATAGCGCCCTCACCATCTCAAGCCCGATCCCACTATAACCACCGGTCACGATGGCGTTCATGCCAGTCAGGTCCATGTCTTTGACAATGTCCGCTGCCGGCGTTTTTGCGCCAAATCCTGACCCAACCGGTTTCTGGTCCTTCGCGGCCATGCAACCCTCCCTTATTGTTTTGCGTCTTGTTATGGCGAACAAGGTGGCGCGTACGGTTGCGACTGACAAGCTGCAATCGGGCCATGGCCTGAAAACCGCCTTATTCGTAAGTGTTACTGTATTGCATGAACCGGAGACATGACATGACACCGCGCATCCTACTCATTCTCGTCGCCGCAATCGCAGCCATCGCGCTTGCCCCCACCGCCTCAGCCCAGTTTGGCCGCGAACAGGTTGCCAAACCTGACGCCGACGAACTCTATGCCGATAAAGCCATGAAACAGGGCTGGTACGATGATGCGATCGAGCGCTACGGCGCGACATGCGAAGACAAATCCCGCCAGAAAGCCGTCTGGTCACGCAACTGCCGGAAACTTGCGGATATCTATCGGCGCGGCCTGACCGGCGACCAGGACTATGAGCGCGCCGGCGCACTCTACGATGAAGCCTGCTTTACAGGCCGTGATGCCGATAGCTGCATGCAGCAGGGCCATGTCAGCTTCAAGGGAAATGATGGCAACCAGGATTACACCTATGCCCGCAAACTTTACCGCGAGGCCTGCAATCTCGGCGACCAGACCGGTTGCGCCGGCTATGGCTCAATGCTCTACCGCGGACAGGGCGGCCCCATGGAGCGGGACAAAGGCAAGGAATACATCCAGAACGCCTGCGCATCGGGCGATAGCTGGGCCTGTGAGCGCGCGAGCGGGTTTGGGCTGCCGGACCGGCGCGGTCTTTGAGCCGCCAGAAAGGCTTCAGCGCGCTGACTCTTTCAACGCGTGATATGAGCCGGTCTGTCTCATTCTATAAGACCCTCGGCTTCCGTCTCGATCATGGCGGGCCGACAGCTGGCTTCTCCACGCTCTGGGCCGGCCCAACCGCTCTGAACCTGACCACCGAGGCCGGCGAAACAGGACCGGGCTTCTGGGGCCGCGCCATCTTCGAGGTGGATGATGTTGATGCATTCTACGCAGATATCACCGGAAAGGGCCTCGCTACGGATTTTGAACCACGCGACGCGCCATGGCATGAGCGCTATTTCCACATGAAAGACCCTGATGGGCATGAATTGAGCTTCATGACCCCGATACCGCCTTGAACCTCTCGGCACGCAACGTGTCACAATTATCTCAAATTTTACCGATCCGGTTACAGCGATTTTCGGGTTTTCGCGCTATTGGTTGACGTATGGGAAGAGAATTCCAGCTGCTACAGGCCGACAATGGTGCGGTCATGAGAGCCCTGACCTTTTTCGGGTTCGTGCTTGCAGCCGCCCTGTCCATGTCGACCATATTCGCACTGATCATTACGCGTTTTGCCGGTATTCCAACCGAAGAATCAGCCTTCCTCATGACGACGCTGATGATCGCCTCATGTGTGGCCGGGCCGATGGGAGCTCTCGCCGCACAGAACCAGTACAAGGTCGACCGCTATCACACGACGCTGCATGCCATGGCATCGACCGACCCTCTGACAGGTCTGCTGAACCGCCGGTCGTTCGAAAAACTCGCCAATGAAGAAATCGACCGGATGCGGCGCACCGATCATTGCGCCAGCCTTGCATTCTTCGATCTCGATAATTTCAAGCAGTTCAACGACAAGCATGGTCATGCCTTTGGCGACCGGGTTCTCACCGAGATCGCAAGTATCAGCCATTCGGAGCTGCGCGGACCGTTTGACCGGCTGGGGCGCTGGGGCGGCGAAGAATTCGTGATCCTGATGAGCAATCTGACACCCGAACAGGCCCGGGATGTGTGCGAACGCCTGCGTAAGCGGGTTGAAGGCGCAATCATGTCCTACAAGGACAAGACCGGACAGGTCACAGCAAGCTTCGGGGTCGCGCCGCTGATCGCCGAAGATGGCCTCGCCGCCAGCCTCGAACTCGCCGATGAAATGCTTTACCAGGCAAAGAATACGGGTCGCAACAAGGTCGTCTGCGCCAGTCGCCTGCGCAACGTCGCCTGAGGCAAATTGCGCATAGGCAATTGAGACCCGGCCACCGGCTTCATACATAGACGCGATGATACCGTTTTCCGTACTCGATCTCGCCCCGATTGTTGAAGGCCGCCATGCACGGGATGCCCTTGCCAGCGCCCGCCGCCTTGCCACGCATGCGGACCGGCTTGGCTATAATCGTTACTGGCTCGCCGAGCATCACAACATGCCGGGCATCGCCAGCGCTGCGACATCCGTGATGATCGCCCATGCCGGTCAGGACACACACCGTATCCGGCTTGGGGCTGGCGGTATCATGCTGCCAAACCACGCCCCCCTTGTGATCGCCGAACAGTTCGGCACACTGGATGCGATCTATCCCGGCCGGATTGATCTTGGCCTCGGACGCGCCCCGGGCGGTGACCAGCTCACCGCCCATGCCCTGCGCCGGACACTGGTTGGCGGCGAAGACCGCTTTCCCAAGGAAGTCGTTGAACTGCAGGCCTATCTCGGCCCAGTGGCACCCGGCCAGCGCGTGCAGGCTGTTCCCGGCGGCGGCAGTAATGTGCCGCTGTGGATTCTTGGCTCATCGACTTTTGGTGCACAGCTCGCGGCCCACCTGGGCCTGCCCTACGCCTTCGCTTCTCATTTCGCACCGGCGCAGATGAAGCAGGCCATCTCGATTTACCGGCAGACTTTCCGGCCGTCCGAGCAACTGAAAGCCCCTTATGTCATGCTGGGCTATAACATGATCGCGGCCGACACTGACGAGGAAGCAGACCGCCTTGCCTCTTCACTGCGCCGGACATTCGTCAATCTGAGGCGCGGCTCACCCACCCGTCTCGCGCCGCCCGACCTTGCCTTCGATGCTGAGATACAACCGCATGAACGCACGATGCTGGACCAGATGCTGTCCTGTTCGGCTGTCGGCTCTCCCGAGACCATCAAGGCAACGCTGAAAGCCTTTATCGACGACACCGGCGCCGATGAGCTCATCATGTCAGCGCATATTTATGATGAAACCGCGCGGTTCAGATCGTACGAAATCGCGGCTGAAGTCCGAGAGAGCCTGTCAGAGGCGCGCGCAGCCGGGTAGTCGTCTTCGCCGTCAAATCATCGCTGGCAGAACAGGAGCCAAGCGTTTACACGCCTCGGCTCCATGATCAACCGCCTGCTCGCCATGCCTGTCCTGATAGCCGTTATCGCGATCGCGATGGGGAGCGGCATTGATGCGCTGGTCAAAGGTGTGGCGCCGGGGGCTGGCCTGCATCACCTGCTCGCCTGGCGTTTCCTGTTCGGAGGCGTGATTGCTTTCGCGGTGTTCCGTGCCAAGGGGCGGCCTCGCCCGTCAAACGCCGCCATCCGCTTTCATACGATCCGTGGGCTGCTCCAGCTCTTCTGCGCCTTCACCTTCTTCTATGCGCTGACGCAATTGCGGCTTGCCGAGGCCACTGCGCTTGGTTTCACAGCCGCCCTGCTCGTTGCACCTGTTGCGCGCGTCATGCTGGGTGAGAAGATTAGTCTGGTCGTTGCCGGTGCCACGCTGATCGGATTCTTAGGCGTTATGCTGGCCGTAAGCGGGACAGAACATACGGGTGAGCTTGCCGCGGCTGGCAACCGCACGCTCGGGCTCATCTCGATCTTTGCCTCTACCGTCGGCTACGCCTTTGTTCTTGTCCTGCTCCGGATGCGTGCGACGAAGGAAGACGCAACGACCATCGCCATGTTCACCAACATCGTTCCCGCCATTGCAATGCTGCCGGTCACGTTCGGCCTGTTCGGCTTTCCCGCGCTCGCATCCATCCCACTCTTCCTGGTCCTTGGCGTTCTCGGTTATTCTGTCTGGTTCTTGATGACGCTGGCCTATGCGCGCGCGCCAGCCCAGCGCCTCGCGCCGCTCGAATATACCGCCCTGGTGTGGAGCGCTTTGTTCGGTCTGGCTTTCTTCAATGAACTTCCCGGCTGGAGGCTCTGGGCGGGCGCGGCCGTCATCATCGCCAGCTGCCTGATCGTGGCGTTCGAAAGCAAGTTCAGGACACGCCGGGAAACCGGTTTACCTGCGAGTGACCTGCCCGAATAGGCTCAGGCCCCGCGGCCAATACGGACAGCTTCGCGCGCTTTTTCAGTGATTGCTGCCCAGTCACCCTTCGCCATTTCATCCTTCGTCGCGATCCACGATCCACCAACAGCGATGACGTTTGGCAAAGAAAGATAATCGGCAGCATTCTTCGTGGTGATGCCGCCAGTCGGCATGAAATCCATATGCGGCAGGGGGCCGGCAAGGGATTTCAGGAAGGCCGCGCCGCCAGCCGCTTCGGCGGGGAAGAATTTCATCACACCATAACCTTCATCGAAACGGGCCATCGCTTCGCTCGCCGATGCGACGCCCGGCAGGATGATACCGTCATGATTGCCCAGCGCCTGCAGCAGCAGCGGCGATGTGCCAGGCGTTACGAGAAAATCTGATCCGGCTTTAAGCGCCGCATCGACATCACCTTCGGAAATGATCGTGCCTGCGCCGACGAGCAGGCCCTTCTGCGCCTCGCCCATCACCTGGATGACTTTCAGCGCAGCGGGTGTACGCAGGGTGATTTCAACCGATGTCATGCCGCCTTTGACGAGTGCCTCAGCCAGCGGTTCGGCATGCGCTTCTTCGTAGACGGTAAGAACTGGCACGATAGGAGCCGCTTCAATCGCGGCACGGAAAGCTGTCATCGACTTCATGATGATAGGACCTCGTCAAAATGCAGAGCTGCTGCCCCCACTAGCGCCGCCTCACCGGATAGCAAGAGGCGTATCGGAATAGGCGCCATGTAATCACTCATCGGTCCGCGCTGCAGGAAGCGGTTGATCGCATCAGGTTCCTGCAACCAGTCAGCGAGGCGTTCAGATACGCCCCCCGTGATCACGACACCGCCGCGCGTGCCATTGATCAGGGCAGCATCGCCAAGCGCATACAGGGTGCCACGCGCGCGTATCTCACAGATGTCGAGGCAGATCCTGTCGCCCTCACCCGCGCGCCGCATGATCTCGGCAGGCGGCAATTCCGTCCAGGCCACGCCATCTATCTCGCAGAGCGCCTTGTGTACGGCGTTCAGACCGGACCCGGACAGCACAAGCTCCTTTGAGACGTACCCGTGATTGGCCTGCAGCTTTTCTGTGAGCTTCCATTCGCGCTCATTGGCAGGCGCAAAAGCGGCGTGCCCGCCTTCACCGGTGAGCACTCTCCATCCGGTCGGGCCAACCGGGATAAGGGTTGCTGTGCCGAGACCCGTGCCCGGCCCTGCGACCAGAATCGGGTGGCGGCCATCTTCGTCAGGCTCTCCCTCGCGCAGAACCTTGAAGGCGCTGTCTGGCAGTTCAGGGATGGCGCGCGCCATGGCGGCGTAGTCATTTACCAGCTTTACATGCCGGAACTCACAGGACGTCTCGAGGCGCCGCGCATCAACCATCCAGTCGCGATTGGTCAGCTTGACCCGGCCTTCGTCAACCGGCCCGGCGAGGGCAATGAGGGAGCGGTCGGGTTTCTTGCTGCCGATCTCCTCGCAATAGGCGTTGAGCGAGTCGTCAAACGTCTCGAAATCGTCGCCCGGCATGATCGAAATATCAGAAATGACAGGGTGCCCGGCAAAGCCCCGTCTGGCGATAGCGAAGCGGACATTCGTTCCGCCAATGTCTCCCACGAGAACCGGGTCAGCCATGGCTCAGCCCCCTATTGGCAGGAAGAAATCGAACAGGCTGCCACCCGATTCAGGGCGGCCGGCATTATCGCGGAACGCGCTGAACAACTCACGTCCGAGGCCCTGGCCGCGGATGTTGGGGCGGAACTGCGCAGGCTCGCGCGCCTCGAACACGCTTGGATCGATATCAATATCGAGCCGCCCGGTTTCGGTATTCAGCGTGATGATGTCACCGTCCTCGACACGGGCCAGCGGTCCGCCGCGCGCCGCTTCCGGGCCGACATGGATGGCGGCGGGTATCTTGCCGCTCGCCCCCGACATCCGTCCATCGGTCACGAGGGCAACCCTGAAGCCCTTGTCCTGCAATGCGCCGAGCGCAGGTGAGAGGGCGTGCAGCTCGGGCATGCCATTCGCCGCTGGCCCCTGAAACCGGACGACCGCAACGAAGTCCTTATCCAGCTCACCATTCTTGAAGGCTTCCTTCAGCGCTTCCTGATTATCGAAGACGCGGGCAGGTGCCTTGATAATCCGCCGATCCGGCTTGACCGAGGAGACCTTGATGACCCCTCTCCCAAGCGGACCATCCAGCATACGCAGGCCACCCTCTGGCTGGAACGGATCGGAGGCTGGGCGAACAATTTCGAGGTCGCCGCTTGTCGTCGGCGCATCGCGCCAGGCGATCTTGCCATCCTTCAGCCAGGGCTCTTTGGCATGTTCCGAAATCGGCCCCATCACGCCGCGCGCGTCGCCATTCATCAGGCCCGCTTCCAGCAATTCGCGCATGACGAAACTCATGCCGCCAGCCGCCTGGAAATGGTTCACATCGGCCGGGCCATTTGGATAGATTCGGCACAGCAGCGGCGTCACCGCACTGACATCCTCAAAATCCTCAAGCTCAATCTGGTAGCCTGATGCTGCCGCCATGGCCGGAATATGCAGCGCGTGATTGGTCGAGCCGCCTGTCGCCATCAGGCCAACGAGGGCATTCACCCAGCTGCGGGCGTCGATCATTTCGCCCATCGGCGTGTAGTCGCGCTTTACGGTCAGCTCGACAACGCGGGCAATCGCAGCCCGGGTCAGGGCTTCCCGCAGCGGTGTGCCGGGATTTTCGAACGCAGCGCCCGGCACATGCAGGCCCATCACTTCCATCAACATCTGGTTGGAATTGGCTGTGCCATAAAACGTACAGGTGCCGGGGCTGTGATAGCTTTCCGACTCTGCCTTCAACAGGGCATCGCGGCCGACTTTTCCAAGCGCGTATTCCTGCCGGATGCGTTGCTTCTCCGGGTTTGGCAGCCCGGAGGGCATTGGTCCGGCCGGCACAAAGACAGACGGCAACCAGCCAAAGCGCAGCGCGGCAATCATCAGGCCCGGAACGATTTTGTCACACACGCCCAGGTGGAGGGCTCCGTCGAACATGTCATGGCTCAGTGACACGGCAGAAGCCAGCGCGATGACATCGCGTGAAAAGAGCGACAGCTCCATGCCTTCCTGGCCCTGCGTGACCCCGTCGCACATGGCCGGCACGCCGCCTGCGATCTGCGCGGTCGCGCCTGATCTGCGGGCTTCATCGCGAAGGATTTCAGGGAAATGCTCGAACGGCGCGTGCGCTGACAGCATGTCATTATAGGAGGTCACAACACCAATATTCGGCCAGCTCGCGCCGAGCAGTTGCGTCTTGTCGATCACAGCGCAGCCCGCCGAGGCATGCGCGATGTTGCCGTCTGCAAGTTTTTCCCGCGCGAACCCGTCAGGTTTGCGGCCGCGGATCAGCTCAAGGTAAGCCGCGCGAGTGTCCTTGGAGCGAGCTTCAATCCGCTCGGTGACCTCTTTCAGCTTGGGATGCAGATCTGTCATTTGCCATTGCTCCACCAGTCTCGACCATCTTCGCGCAGCAACATCCGCGCTTCGACCGGACCGTCTTCAAGGCCTGCGGAATAGGTGTGCATCGGGACTTTCGCTTCGCCCCAAGCGTCGAGCAGGCCATCGACCCATTCCCAGGCCTCTTCCACTTCCTCGCGGCGCATGAAGAGAGCGAGGTTGCCGCGCACGACATCCATCAGCAGCCGCTCATAGGCGTCGGGATAACGAACCTGGAAGGATTCCGCATAAGAGAGGTTCAGCGGCAATGACTGGACACGCAGTCCGCCCGGGCCGGGTTCCTTGATCTGGACGTAAAGCTGTACGCCTTCATCAGGCTGGAGACGTATGATCAGCCGGTTGGAGTGGGCCTGCTCCTCGCCGAACATGGCGTGCGGTGCCTCGCGGAACTGAACAACGATTTCAGAATGGCGTGCACGCATCCGCTTGCCGGTTCGAAGATAGAAAGGCACACGCGCCCAGCGCCAGTTATCCACCCAGGCCTTGATTGAGACGAAGGTTTCAGTGCCGCTCTCGCCGTCTTCGAGTTCTTGCAGGTAACCCTTGGTTTTCTTGCCGTCGACCGTGCCCTCACCATATTGCGCGCGCACTGTCTCCCTTGCAGCGCATTTTGGCGTCACCGGCCGCAGCGCGTTCAGGACCTTGATTTTCTCAGTCCGGATCTCGTCGGCCTCAATCGAATTGGGCGGCTCCATTGCAATCAGGCAAAGCAGTTGCAGCAGGTGGTTCTGCACCATGTCACGCACCGCCCCCGCGCTATCGTAATAGCCCGCCCGATCACCCACGCCGACGCTTTCAGCGACCGTGATCTGGATATGGTCGATGGCTGTACGGTTCCAGATCGGCTCGAAAAGCGTATTGCCAAAACGCAGGACCAGCAGATTCTGGACGGTTTCCTTGCCGAGATAATGGTCGATCCGGTAAATCCGGTCTTCGCTGAACACGGCGCCGACGCCTGCATTGATGGCTTTTGCAGACTCAAGGTCAGTGCCAATCGGTTTTTCAAGCACAACCCGTGCATCGCCGCCCGCCAGACCAGCCTTGCCCAGTGCTTCGCAGATTGGAACGTAGATTTTCGGCGTCACTGCGAGATAGAAGATCGTAGCTCGCCCATCCCCGCCAAGCTTGCCTTTCAGCGTATCCCACTCGGCTTTTGGGTCGGTCGCATCCATGCCGACATAGGTCAGCAGTTTCTCGAACGGCTTCCATTCAGCCTCATCAAACGTGTCACCCGCAAATTTCTTGCAGGCCTCAAACGCGAAATCCCTGAACGCCTTGTCGCTCATCTCCGAGCGGGAAACACCGACGAGCCGGGAATCTTCCGGGATCTGGCCATCAAGGAAACGGTGGTAAAGGGCCGGCAGGAGCTTACGTTGCGAAAGATCGCCCGTGCCGCCAAAAATAACGATATCGAAAGTATCGACAGGAATGAATTTGGCCATGTGCCCCAGTCTTTATGGACGCCCCCGGCCCTGTCAAAGACAAGTCCCGGACGCAGCGTCAATCTCCTTTGATCTGCCTGCATATCGGGCAAACCGCGTCTCGTCCTCCAGCCGCAAAATTGCAAATTTTTGCATTAAGTTTGCATAACTTTGCGTCAATTTTCCTGTTTAAGAACAGGTTCAGGAACACGTTGGCGCCAGCTTCTTTGCAGAGGCTGACAGGATCACGGGCATATTCTGTTTAGCGCTACCAGTCCAGCCCGTTGCATTAAGTTGGGCCGCATCACCCTTCACGGTCAGACGCCCGTTCAGTTCTCCGTCCGGGCCTCCGGCACAACGCAGCGTGAAATGATACCCGTCCGCCTGCTGTGCACCATCTGTCACCCGGCAGGCGTCGTTGATATCGTTAAGCAGCGCCTCATAAGACGTGTTCGCCATATCGCTATCGACGCAATGGGTGCCGATATCCTGTACCGGGAACGGGCCGAGCGCCGCATTGGCCTCGTAGGACCACAGACCCGGCGTCACGTCGCCTTCGGCAAGCGCCGTCAATGGCAATGCCAGGAGACAGCAGGAAACGAGTGTCAGGCGGTGCATCATGAAGAAGTCCTTTGGGCTGGTCCGGTTCTGGTGAAGATGGCGAACAGGGGCCTGCTCTCCAACACAATGCTTTTTAATCTCACATTCAGGCCGGATTCAGGCAGGCCTGCGATCGAGGGCGGTAACCGTTTGGTCAAGAAATACGACGATGGTCTGTAGAGCCTTATCGGCATTGGAGGAGACGTTTCATGTTCAAGATAATGAAGACCAGCCTGTTAGTCGCGGGCATTGCGGCGATGAGCGCCCTGCCCGCCGCGGCCCAGTTCGCCATCGGCGCTGGCGGCGGCACGACTGGCGGCACGCTGGAAGCCCAGGTCAGGATCACTGATTTCATCGGTCTTCGCGCCAATGGCAACTACCTGAAATTCGATCTCGATGAAACGTATGACGATATCGACTACACAGCCGATCTCGACCTCAACTCGATCGGTGCCTTCGTTGACCTGCGCCCGTTCAGCAACAGCTTCCTGATCACAGGCGGCGCCTATCTGGGTGACAAGAAAATCGATGGCAACGCCATGCCGAACGGCCCGGTGGAAATTGGCAACCAGACTTTCACGCCCGACCAGATCGGCACGCTGAACCTTGCCGCCACGGCTGATGACGTTGCCCCTTTCCTTGGACTTGGCTTCGACTCCACCTTTCAGGGCGAAGGCCATTGGGGTTTCAAGCTCATCGCCGGCGCCATGTTCTCAGGAACGCCGGAAGTCAGTCTGACTTCGACAGGCGGTACGCTCTCCGACGACCCGAACTTTCAGGCCGAACTCGAAAATGAACGCCAGAACCTGCAGGATGATGTCGACGATTTCGAGGTTTATCCCGTCTTGCAACTCGGCCTGACCTACCGCTTCTAGGCTGCAACAAACTCTACAGAACGCGCAATCCCGCAGCGGCCACGCCCTGCGGGATTGTCTTATCTGACGGGCCTGCCAGCAGGCCCGGTAACCAGTTATTCACAAATTTCCCAGAGGTTAACGGCTGAACATGTCGCTGCGTTAGGGGCCGCACTCATGCCGAACTTCATCAGAATGATGACAATCACTGCTGGGCTAATAGTCGTGGCCGCGACAAGCGCAGCTCAGAGCGCCCCATCTGCCAAGGCAGACCTGATGCGGGGCGTCATTGAACGACAGGTCAGCCTCAATTCCTATGTGCAGGTGCGCGCCAGCTCCGAAGTCATTGGCCTCAAAGGCCTTGAGCCAGCCACTGGCAATGGCGCAGACGCCGGAATGGAGTTTGAAAACCTCGGCACATTCGTGGATGTCCGGCCTTTCCAGAACCGGATCGTGATTTCCGGCGGTGTCTATACAGGCGACCGGTCACGCATCGACACTGCTACGCCCTCATCTGCTGGCATGAGTGATGCAGGCGCGACTCTGCAGCCTGCCGGTGCCCTGAAGCTCGCCGTGACAGGCGACGATTTCGCACCCTTTGTCGGCCTTGGATATGATTCTACTTATGACAGCGACCGGCG
Organism: uncultured Hyphomonas sp.; assembly: GCA_964556825.1. Lineage (GTDB taxonomy): Bacteria > Pseudomonadota > Alphaproteobacteria > Caulobacterales > Hyphomonadaceae > Henriciella. The sequence continues at coordinate 599,062 of CAZKXJ010000001.1, forward strand.
CTGGGGCGTCAAGCTATCGGCCGGCGCGCTGCTGTCCGGGTCGCCCGAAGTCGCCATGACCTCACGCAACGGACCGTTGTCTGGGGATGCAATCTTCCGCGACCAGCTTGAGAAGGAACGCCAGCGCTTCGATGAAGACACCACCAGGCAAGGCGTACATCCGGTCGTCCAGCTCGGCCTGTCTTACCGCTTCTAAGCCGCGCCCAGCGCCCTAAAGCGACTTTCCCATTCGCACCACAGGTATGCGAAGGCCGTTGACTGGCGGCGCCAGGGTTTCCTCGATCACCGCATAGCCGCATGCCTTGTAAAGCGCGATGCCGGCAACGGTCGCGCCGAGCTCGACGCGGTCGAATCCTTCCTTACGCGCCGCTGTTTCTCCAAGTGACAGGATCAGCCGGCCGATCCCGCGGCGGACAAAATCCGGGTGGGTATACATGGCGCGCACCCGCGCAGCATCGCGGCCCGGCACCAGCAGATTCTCATCGCGCAGTGGTGTTGAATGATCTCCGCCATAGAGCGTCGCCCGACGGCTCCAGCCGCCGCATCCGGCGACAGCTCCGGACGTCTCGTCGATGACCATGAAATAGGTGCGGTCCTTCACCAGCTGCGTATCGACGCCCATCGACCCCCTGCTCGCTTCGATCTCGGCCGGATTGAGAAAGGGCTTCTGCAACTCCGATATGGCGAGATCCATCACCTCCCGCAGGGCAGGCAGGTCACGCTCTGTCGCGAGACGGTGACTGAAATCGGGGATCTGAGGCGGCATGGTTCATCCTTCTTTGGCCCTCTGATCCGGCGCGAAGCCGAGCACAAAGTCGATGACTTTCTGTGACGGCATCTCGCAAGGCTTCAGGCGTGCCTCGCCTGCGATCACATAGAGGTTGAAGCTGACATGATCTGCATCGCCCAGGGCTTCGCCATAGAGCTTGACGCGCCGGCCATCGGCTGACCGGTTCAGCGTAACGCCCCAGCGCTGGCCGCAATAGTCGCCCTGGCTGTAGCCGCTTGGCAGCCCAGCCAGGGCGTTCAGGAATCTGTCGAACCCGTCGATCAGTTGCGGGACTTGTCGACCAGGCGGTCATTCTGCGCCCAGTGCATCATGCCGCGCAGTTTCTCGCCGACTTCCTCGATCTGGTGATCGTTCATCCGGGCCCGCTTGGCGTGGAAGCCCGGCGCGCCGGCCTGGTTTTCCAGCACCCAGTTGCGCGCGAAGGTTCCGTCCTGGATGTCGGTCAGGATCTTCTTCATCTCCGCCTTGGTCTTCGAGGTCACCACGCGCGGGCCGGAGACATATTCGCCGTACTCGGCGGTGTTGGAGATCGAGTAGTTCATGTTGGCGATGCCGCCTTCATAGATCAGGTCGACGATCAGCTTGGTCTCGTGGAGGCACTCGAAATACGCCATTTCCGGCGCATAGCCAGCTTCAACCAGCGTTTCGAACCCGGCCTTGATCAGCTCGACGATCCCACCGCAGAGCACGGCCTGCTCACCGAACAAATCGGTCTCTGTCTCTTCGCGGAACGATGTCTCGATGACACCGGCGCGGGTGTTGCCGATGGCCTTGGAATAGGACAGCGCAATATCTTTCGCGCTGCCTGTCGCATCCTGATGGATGGCGACGAGGCCCGGCAGGCCGAAGCCGCGCTGGTACTGATCGCGCAGCGTGTGGCCCGGGCCTTTTGGCGCCGAAAGGGACACATCAACGCCTTCCGGCGGACGGATAAGGTTGTAGTGAATGTTGAAGCCATGGCCGAACATGATGTGCTGACCGGGGCGGACATGCGGTTCGATTTCATTCGCCCAGAGCACGGATTGCTTCTCGTCGGGGATTAGGATCATCACCACATCGGCCCATTTGGTCGCTTTAGCAGGCGTCATCACCGTCAGGCCTTCAGCCTCACACTTCTTGCGCGAGCTGGAATTCTCCTGAAGGCCGACGACAACCTCTTTGACGCCGCTATCACGCGCGTTCAGAACATGCGCATGGCCCTGGCTACCATAGCCGATAACAGCAACTTTTTTCTTCTGGATGAGACCGAGGTCCGCATCCTGTTCGTAATAGACTTTCACTTCTTGCTACTCCTTGGTGTTTCTGGGATTTCAGTGTTTTCTCTTAGCGCCTTTAGCCGGCGTCCTTGCCGCGCCGGATGGACAGCACGCCTGTGCGGCTGACTTCGGCGAGACCGAGCGGTTCCATAAGGTCGGTGAACTGATCGATCTTGTCGGACGCGCCGGTAATCTCGAAAATGAAGCTCTCATTCGTCGTGTCGATGACGCGAGCTCGGAAGATCTCCGCAATGCGCAGCGCTTCAACCCGCTTCTCGCCCGTCCCGGCAACCTTGACCAGAGCCAGCTCACGCTCGATGCCGCGCTTGGACTTGGTGATATCGACCACATTGGCGACCGGCACGAGCCGCAGCAGCTGCGCCTCGATCTGTTCCAACATGTGATTTGTGCCGGTGGTGACGATCGTGATGCGCGAGCGATGCTTGCCACGGTCCACTTCGGCGACCGTCAGGCTCTCGATATTATAACCCCGCGCAGAGAACAGCCCGACCACACGGCCCAGTACGCCCGGCTCATTGTCGACGAGCACGGCGAGCGTGCGACGCTCTTCGACCTCTTCGGCATGGTCCATGTCATAGGCACTGGCGGGGATGGGCTCTTTCGTCATGCGGCGGCCTCCTGTTCGGCTTCTTCCTTGCGTTCAAAGTCCAGCTGTGGGCGGCGCGCCTTCAGGCGATTGCGGATCGACCCGGCTGTACGCAGCGCATCCTCGCGATGCTGGCGGCGTTGTTTGTCATAGCGCCCGACGATCATGTCGCGGCGCCGCGGATCAGTATGCGCCTGCAGTTCGGACACCAGCAGCCGGCGGCATTCTTCAAAGAAGGCAGCGGTGTTCTCACCGGTCGGACCGGCTTCGCGGGTCATCACTTCAAGTTCGTAATAGGAAAAGACCAGCGCATCGAGAATCGGGGGCCGCGTGCCGCGATAGGCGCCTTCTTTCTCGGCTCCCTTCTTCTGCGGATCAATATTCGGAAAGAACAGTCGCCCGCGCTCAATCAGCGATGAGAGCTGCATCAGCAGGTTCACCTTGTTCTGCTGGAAAGACTGGTCATTGGCCTGGGCCCGGCGCGTTCTTGCGAACATTGCCATGCGCCCCAGAAGATCAATCGACGCATTCCCCCAGTCCAGGCTTGCCCCATCGACATGCATCCGCAGCGTTTCAACGCGGATCTTTTCCTGGCGGCGGGTCTCAAGGTGGGACGCAATCGCCCCCAGCAGGGCGAACACCGCCGACGCAATCGTCACGATGAGGCCGACATTACCTGACAAGGTTTCGAATAGGTTGCTGTTGTCCATGACCGGTTTTCCTGAAGCAAGCTGTTGTCAGACCAGCTTACGGCCTTCCGCGTCGATTTCATCCCCGGAAATGCTGCCCAGAATCATCTCGTTGTGCGCGGCACCCGAGGGGATCATCGGCAGGCAGTTCTCAGCTTTCGTCACGAGGCAGTCGAAAATGACCGGACCCGGATGATCGATCATTTCCATGATCTTCGCATCGAGTTCTGCCGGATCTGAGCACTGGATACCGTGCGCGCCATAGGCTTCGGCCAGTTTCACAAAATCTGGCAGGCTTTCCGAATAGGAGTGCGAATAGCGCTCACCATGAAGCAATTCCTGCCACTGGCGGACCATGCCCATCCACTCATTATTGAGGATGAAGACCTTCACCGGCAGTTTGTGCTGCACCGCCGTCGACACTTCCTGCATCACCATCTGGACCGAGGCTTCCCCGGCAATGTCGATGACAAGACTGTCTGGATGCGCGGCCTGGATACCGACAGCTGCCGGCAGGCCATAGCCCATCGTACCGAGACCACCGGACGTCATCCAGCGATGCGGTTCTTCGAAATGATAGTGCTGCGCGGCCCACATCTGGTGCTGGCCGACCTCTGTCGAGATATAGGTGTCGCGATCCTTGGTCAGCTCATAAAGCCGTTCGACAGCATATTGCGGACGGATCGAACCTTCATTCGCCGGATAGGCAAAACAGTCCACGGCGCGCCATTTTTCGATCTGTTCTTTCCAGTCGGTCAGGTCAGCTGCGTCGCCCTTCATCCGGCGCCATCCGTCCAGCAGCGCCTCGAGCGCCAGCTTGCAGTCGGCGATGACAGGCACATCGACGCGAATGATCTTGTTGATCGAAGACGGATCGATGTCGATGTGCACCTTCTTCGAGCCTGGCGAGAAGGCAGAAACCTTGCCGGTAACCCGGTCATCGAAACGGGCACCTACACAGATCATCAGGTCGCAGTCATGCATGGCGTGATTGGCTTCATAAGCGCCGTGCATCCCGACCATACCCAGCCAGTCAGGATGGCTCGCCGGGAATGCGCCAAGCCCCATCAGCGTGGATGTCACCGGAAAACCGGTCGCCGCCTGCAGTTCTCGCAGCAGTCTGGACGCTTCGGTGCCTGAATTTATCACGCCGCCGCCCGTATAGAAGACGGGCCGGCGGGCTGCACGCATCAGCTCAAGCGTATCGCGGATCGCGTGTTCGCTCGGTTCTGTCTTTGGCTGGTAAGTCGGTTTGTAGACGCCTTCCTTGCCGATATAGGTGCCGGTCGCGAACTGGATGTCTTTGGGGATGTCGATGACAACCGGGCCGGGCCGGCCAGAGGTCGCGATCAGGAAAGCCTCATGAATTACGCGGGCGAGGTCGTCTACGTCCGTCACGAGGTAATTATGCTTGGCACAGCAACGCGTGATACCAACCGTATCGCACTCCTGGAAGGCATCAGTGCCGATCAGGTGGCTTGGCACCTGACCCGTGAGCACGACCATCGGGATGGAGTCCATCATCGCATCCGTGATCGGTGTAACCATGTTCGTCGCGCCGGGGCCTGACGTCACCAGGGCAACGCCGCATTTGCCTGTCGAACGGGCATATCCCTCGGCCGCATGTCCGGCGCCCTGTTCATGGCGCACCAGGATGTGGCGAATGGAATTTTCCGAATAGAGCGCATCGTAAATCGGCAGGACGGCGCCGCCCGGATAGCCGAACATCGTGTCGACCCCCTGCTCCTTGAGCGCCGTAATGACGATCTCAGCGCCAGTCATCGTGCGGGCTTTCGTCTTCGTGTCGCTGAGGGCTTGGGTGTCCATGGCAGTGCTCATTCGGGTTTGGCTTCAGTTTTTTTGCGGCCTGATAAAGAAAAAGGGCCTCAGTTGAGACCCTCCCATACGCACCCGCGCCGACATTTGCATGTCAGTCACGGGTTACAAAATTACGACGACCTTCTGCTTACGCAAGGCTGTTTCCTCCAAATCGCATCTGGGGCATAACCTGCCTCAAGCTAGCGGTCAACCTCCTTGTAAAGGGCAGAAACCACCCGCATTCGCGCGTTCAGGTCTTCTGACGGAATACGCGGCCAGAACGGGAATTGCCGGCCAATCCAGGTGAACTGCCGCTTGGCATAGCGTCTCGTATCACGCTTGGCATTCTCGGCGGCCGTGCCAGAATCTATCTGACCGCGGATGAACGCTGACAGCCACGGCATGCCATGCGCCTTCATCGCAGGAAGCTCAGGGTCGATATCAAGCCGCACCAGCTCCCTCGCCTCCTCCATCGCCCCTTCCATCAGCATGCCTTCAAAGCGCTTGTCGATGCGCGAATAAAGCCGCGCTCTTGGCGGGGTCAGCGCAATGCTCATCCATTCATTCTCGTTGAGCACCGGCTTGGACCGGGCATCCTGAAAACTCGTCAGCGCCTTGCCCGTGGCCAGCCACACTTCATAAGCACGCATCAGCCGCTGGCGGTCATTATCCTCGATGCGGGTGGCCGCATCCGGGTCTACAGATTGCAGCCGGATCTTGAGACCACGCACGCCATCGGCCTTGTAGATCTCCAGGACTTCGTGGCGCACATCCTCCGGCACGGGCGGGATATCCGACAGCCCCTCGGTCAGGGCCAGCAGGTAAAGTCCCGTGCCGCCAACAACAACGGCAGTCTTGTCGCGCTTCTGGATATCCTCGATCACCGGACGGACCTGTTCCAGCCACTGGCCAGTCGAGAAGCGCTCACCAGATGCGACATGGCCGAACAGATGGTGTGGTATGCCATCCATCTCCGCCTCGTCGGGGCGGGCGGAAATGACTTTCAGTTCCCGATAGACCTGCATGGAGTCCGCGTTGACGATCTCCCCATTCAGCTTGCGCGCCACCTCGATAGAGAGCTGGGTCTTGCCGCTTGCAGTCGGACCATGGATGAGGATTGCAGGTTTCATCCTATAGGAGTTAAGGAGTTTAAAGCCTCCCGTTAAGTAAGGACCGCTGGATATGGACAAAAAAACCACAGATTACAGTCACGTTGCGGTCGTTGTTGCCCCTGCTGTGCAAAATCTGCAGCCAATTGGCGATGCGCTGGAAGCCTGCCTTGCCGAAGCCGGCGTCTCACAGTCCGGCCCGGTGAAGCTTCTCAGTGGCGACGGCCACTTCACAGCGATCGAGCAAGCCTTCAATGCCGACGACCTCGCCGACCTGCGCAAATTCCTGGAGGCCGCATTTGCCAGAAAGGCCGACATCTGCCTCACACCCACAGGTAATCGCCGCAAGAAGCTGCTGATCTCGGACATGGACTCCACCATCATTGGCCAGGAATGCCTCGACGAACTGGCTGATTTTGCGGGCCTGAAAGCCGAGATTTCCGCCATCACAGAACGCGCCATGGCTGGTGAACTCAATTTCGAAGCCGCCCTGCGAGAACGGGTCAGCATGCTGAAGGGTCTCGACATCAAGACGCTCGAGACCTGCTATCATGAACGCATTACGCTAATGCCCGGCGCACAGACGCTCGTGGCGACGATGAAGGCGGACGGCGCCCGCTGCGTGCTGGTTTCAGGCGGCTTCACCTATTTCACATCGCGCATCGCGGAGGCAGCCGGCTTCCATACCCATCAGGGCAACACGCTGCTCGATGACGGAAAGGTGCTGACCGGCAAGGTCGGCGAGCCCATTCTCGGGCGTGAAGCCAAACTTGAAGCGCTCACCACCGAAGCGACCGCCCTCGGCATAGAGCCGGCTCAAACCCTCGCCATGGGTGACGGCGCGAATGATCTCGCCATGATTGAAGCGGCCGGCCTCGGTATCGCCTACCGGGCCAAACCGGTTGTGACAGCCGCATCCGATGCAGGCATATCAGTCACCGACCTCACCGCGGCGCTCTATTTCCAGGGCTATTCAGACAGCGAAATTGTCTGGAAACATTAACCGCGCAGGAACAGCACATATCCCATCTCCGACGCGCTTTTGGTAAGTTCGGTATTCACCCAGGCGATGACGTCTACGAAGGGTCGGGAACGAAAAGGCCAATGTGTAAGTCCCGTGCCAATCAAAGCGTCATCCTCAAGGGCCTCGACCTTCTCGACCCACTGCGCATGCAGAGTGGACACCTCAAAACGCACACTCTCTGCCGTCCCGGGCCAAAGCACCTGCTCGCGGGTCAATGACGCATCCCCGAAACTGTGATCGATCACCATCGACCACCAGAAAATCAGGTGCCAGCTTTGCCAGGCAAGGCTTGGCGGGCCGATGTCATAACCTTCGGTTTTCGGCCAGTCGGCACGCCACTGTCTTCGGTCCTCGTCCTGATACACATGCAGGCCCCGGTCACGTCCGGGGCGCCACAGGCAGGCTTCCGTCGTCAGCGCCGCGAGGTGATGGGATAAAAGTCGCCACGCCATGTCGTGCTGTCTGAGAAGCGTGGCCCTGATCGAAGTATCCATACCGCCATGGCATAGCCGCTTCCCCAAGCCGGACCAAGTGGGTGGCTATTGCCTCACCGGGCAGACTTGTAGCGCTCCGGATGCGCGGGAAACACACCAATGATCTTCAGCGAAGTCGAAAAGAAACCGAGCTCCTCCAGCGCCAGCTGGACCGAGCGTTCATCCGGATGGCCTTCAATCTCGGCATAGAATTGCGTCGCCGTGAATGAGCCTTCGATCTGGTAGCTCTCCAGCTTCGTCATGTTGACGCTGTTTGTCGCGAACCCGCCCATCGCCTTGTAGAGCGCGGCAGGGATGTTGCGCACCTGGAACAGGAAAGCCGTGACTGTTCGTCCGTCTTCGTGGTCGTGCTCGACCGGTTCGGGCGACATGATGACGAAGCGCGTGGTATTGTGATCTGCGTCTTCGATATTCCGCGCGAGGATGTCGAGGCCGTAAACCTCTGCTGCCAGTTCCGGCGCAATTGCTGCGACCGAGGCATCGCCCGTTTCCGCAACGATGCGGGCTGCGCCCGCCGTGTCGGCAGCGATAATGGCTTCAATACCCTGTTCCCGCAGGAAGCGGCGGCACTGGCCAAGCGCCATGATATGCGAATGGGCCTGGCGTATATCCCCGATGCTGGCCCCTTTCAGCGCCATCAGCTGGAAGCGTATCGGCATGAAGTGTTCGGCGATGATATGCAGCTGCGTGCCCGGCAGGAGGTGATGAATGTCACCGACGCGGCCAGCTATCGTATTCTCCACAGGGATCATGGCGAGGTCCGCGTCACCGCGCTCGACAATGGCCAGCGTGTCTTCGAATGTCTTGCAGGCGACGGGCTCCATGCCGGGATAGGTCTCCCGGCAAGCAATATGGGAATTGGCACCGGGTTCGCCCTGATAGGCAATCCGCCCTGTCTTGCTGTCGCTCATCTTCCACATCCTGTCTGGCGCACCGGTTCTCTTTCCGGCCTTGGCCCGCTAGACATTTGAGGCGGGCCGGTCAACCGCCACCGGGCGACGGGGCATTGCGAATCAGGCCTTCTGTGGACACGCAAGACTGCCCGGCCTGTCGGCATTTTTTCCGCTGACGCACAATTCAGTTCAGCGCCGTGAGCCCTGTGATTTCCGCACTGGCGGGCGAAGGCCTAGTAAATACGGCAGTTTTCAGGAAATTGGCGATGCGATCACCTGCGCCGTTTCGCCGCGAGTTCTGGCCGCGCACTCTCTGATGCATGCCGTTATATTGCCACTGAACGCTCCGCGTGTCAGAAGGCGCGCGCGCCAACAGAATTAACATCACAAGGACGATCCCTATGGGCGATCTCTTCTGGAACAAGGTTTTCGGGACCATCCTCGCCGTCTTTCTCGGCATCATGGCTCTTCAACTGCTATCGAGCACAGTCTTTGCCTCCGGTCACGGCGAAGGCGGGCATGGCGATAGCGAAGAGCATTCGCTGAATGACTGGGCGCAAAGCCGGTTTGCCTATTATACTGACATTGCTGAAACCGGCGCAGCCGGCGGCGGCGAAGAAGAGGTCTATGATCTTGGCGCCCTGCTCGCAGCTGCTGACCCGACGCGCGGCGAACGCGCCTTCAAGTCCAAGTGCACGACCTGCCACACGATCGAGCAAGGCGGGCCAAACGGCACCGGCCCGAACCTTCACGGCATCCTGACCGCGAGCCACGCCCACAAGGATAATTTTGGGTATTCCTCTGCGATGCAGGCCACGGCGGGCACGCCATGGTCCTACGAGACCATCGATCACTGGCTGGAAAACCCATCCTCATACATTCGCGGCACGACGATGGCCTTTGCAGGCCTGCGCCGCGACGATGAGCGTGCCGATGTCATCGCTTATCTCGCCGCCAATACACCGGGCGCACCCGCCTTCCCTGAGCCACTGCCGGAAGAAGATACCGAAGCCGTTGAAGGTGGCGAAGAAGGTGAAGCGACAGACGCATCAGCCGAAGGCGAGACCGAGGGTGAAGCTGTCGAGACCTCTGTTGAGGCCGAGACCATCGAAGACACCCCGACCGAGGCAACGGGCGAAGTTGAAACCGTCGATTCCGTTGACGATACGGGTAATGCGGCACAAGGCAATGAAGGCGAAGTCGAGATGGCGCCTGCCGGCTCGGATGTCGCGCCGGAACTGACCGACGAAGAAGGCGAAGAGCACTAGCGCTCAGCCTGCCTCCAGCCAGTCCGGCGTGGCGGCTCTCTCACCGACAATATCAATGCGGCGGGCCCCTATGGGCTCGCCGTAAATTTTTGCGATCCGCTTAATGGCCCCGTACAAAGGCTCAGCCGCGACCGACATATGATGTGCGTTGGCATGTAGCAGTGTCTCGTTGTCCAGCATGATGCCGACATGGCCCTTCCAGAAAACAAGGTCATTGCGCATCAATGCGTCCTGCTCTTTCCAGCGCTCAATCGGCTGGCCGCACCAGGCAAACTGCATGTCGCTGTCGCGCGGTAATGTCACGCCGCAAGCCTGGAAAGCCGCACGGGTAAGCCCGGTACAATCAAGCCCTAGACTATCGCATCCGCCCCAGAGATAAGGCGCGTGCAGGAATTGCTCCGCTACACCAGCCGGGTCGGTTTCATGATGATCAATCGCCTCGACATGCTGCTCCGGGATCCATCCCCCACGCTCGACCTTGATATAGCGGCCTTCCTGCTGCGACAGTGTCAGGCGCGCGCCGAGCGACAGCGGGAAAACGGTCGCGCATTTCAGGGAAGCTTCTGAGTAGAGATAGGTTCTCAATGCCGAGACCTTGTGGGTCGGTTCCAGCACCGTATCCGATAACGTATCCGTCAGCACCCAGCCGACATAACGGTCACGCTCCATCTGCACTTGGGAATAAGCACCGTCTTCACGCGCGACACGGACGACTTCGCCGTAAAGCGCCTGGGTCACCGTTTCGGCATCCGCCTGTGGCGCGGACAGCACGCCGGCGACAGCAACGCTGACCTGCATTCGCCTTGTCTCTGCCTGAGAAGGGAGTGTCAGTCTCCTGTCGTCAAAGTCCGGCACGCATTGGTCTCCTGACGGCTCAGGCAGCAGCCGTTTTCTGCATCATGGAAGGAAGCCCGATTTCCTCACCGGCCTCAGCCGCCATGATCATGCCTGAGAAACCGCGCAGCCAGTTCATGCCTTCAACTGTGCGCTCAATGAAGACGCTGCGCAAATCATTCTCGTCCTTGCGACGGCGCACGAAGCCGGTTTTCTCCAGCGCGTCTATGGCGCGGGTCACGGCTGGCTTGGCGAGATTCAGATTGGCCGCAAGACCGCGGACCGTATGAGGCCCGGCCTGCAAAGCCACGGTCATGAAGATGGCCTGCTGGCGCGCCGTCAGGTCACCATCTGAGGTGCGGACATAGGACGTCATGGTGCGGCGCCAAAGCTCCAGTGATTGTCTCTCACTCATTGCCATCTTACCGCTCTCCTTGACGCCAGCATTTATCTTCTGAACGAATCAGAATCTGATTTGGCGAATCCGTAAAGAGTCCGTAAACGCGCAATCGCTGGTCTGGCGGCTAACGGTCTGGCTGTATTGTGAAAAACATTGTCTGGCCGCTGCGATGAACCCGCACCAGCAGACCGCTGGCCGGCGCGTTGCCCGGATCAAGCGCGGCAAAAGCTTCCTCAAGACTGGAAATTTTCTCAAATCCCATCTCGGTGATCACATCGCCCTTGGCGAGTTTCCCGAAGCTTGGACCGCTTGCCGAAACCGAGTTGACGATGACACCTTCAATATCGCGCGCGATGCCGTAGCGGCGGCGTGCATCATCATCAATAGTTTTCAGTTCCGCGCCCAGCGGGTTTTGCGCCAACGCATTTTCCGGCAGCGGTTCACGCTCTGTCACTTCAGCGTCTGACTGGAGCTCACCGATTGTAAAGCTCACAGTCTTGCGCTTGCGGTCCCGCACAATGTCGACTGCGACATCTTCATTGATCGTCGTTTCAGCGACGATCCGTGAAAGCCCGCGGACATTTTCGACCATCTTGCCGTCAAAGGTCAGCACGAGATCACCGACTTCGAAATCGGCAGACGCGGCCGGGCCTTCGCCGTCAATCGACGTGATGATCACGCCTTTTGGTTCGCTGACGCCATATGCGTCCGCAATGCCCTGGTCGATGCCCTGGACATTGACACCGAACCAGCCGCGCCGCGGCTTGCCATACTCGATGATCTGGCCGGACACCTGATTGACCAGGTTGGACGGAATGGAAAACCCAAGCCCGACCGATCCGCCCGTAGGCGAAATAATCGCCGTGTTCACGCCAATGACCTCGCCATTGAGATTGAACAGCGGGCCGCCGGAATTGCCCCGGTTGATCGCCGCATCAGTCTGGATGAAATCATCATAGCGGCCTGACTGGATATCACGGTTGCGCGCCGAAATGATGCCAGCCGAGACCGATCCGCCAAAGCCGAACGGGTTGCCGATCGCCATCACCCAGTCACCAACTTCGGCCGCGTCACTATCAGCGAAATCGACATGCGGCAGCGGTGTATCGCTCTCGACTTTCAGGACAGCGACATCCGTTTCCGGGTCCGTGCCGATCAACACTGCTTTCAGCGTGCGCCCGGAATTGAACACGACATTGATCTCGTCCGCGTTTTCAATGACGTGATTATTGGTAATCACCGTGCCCTCGCTCGAGATCAGGAAGCCTGAACCGAGCGACCCTTCGCGCCGGAAGCCATCCGGGTCACGGCCAAAAAATTCGTTGAAACGCTCCAGCGGTGAGCCATCCGGAAATTCCGGCAGGCCTTCGGGCGCGATCGTCTGGCTGGTCGTAATGTTGACGACGGCAGGCATCAGTCGCTTGGCCAGTTTGGAGAATGTCTCCGGCGCCTGCTTCTGATTGATGGTCGCGACCGTATCGGACAGTGACGTATCGGCCTGCGAAGCCCTCTGGGCCGCTGCAGGCTCTCCGATGAGCAGCAAGCCTGCGAGCCCTGTCACTAAAGGTATCGCATAGGTTTTCATTGCCAATCTCCGCGTCAGTTCAACGGTATACGTACATTACGACTATGGCGGTTCGCAGGCAAAGCGCAACGCATCAGAAGAAGCGCACTGCAGCGTAGAAGAGCACAAGACCGAGAATGGCAGACCATATCCCGCCGCTACGTACGCTTTCCAGCGGCAGGCGCGAAAGCCACTCGCCCATTCGGCGCATGGTGTCAGGCGCTGCGGCATAAAGAATTCCCTCCAGCGCGAGCCAGAGGCCGATAGCGGCGAGCAGGACCTGCCATGTCATGGCGTGCACCTCCTCGCCGGAACTATCCTATCTCGAAGACCCGTAGCGGCGGGCCTGTTCGATAAAGTCATTGCAGAGGCCGAGCTGGTTGGGACCAACCACGACGCGTGTGCCTTCCGTGAAGGCTTCCTCACAGGCAATCAGCGCCCGCTGGAAACGGAAGAATTCGGCATCCCGCTCATAGGCTTCGGCATAGATCTCGTTTCGCTGGGCGTCGCCCTCACCACGGATCTCTTCGGACCGCTGGCGCGCTTCGGCCAGCAGGACGGTGCGTTCACGCTCTGCGGTGGCTCGTACCAGACGTGCCCGCTCATCGCCCTCAGCACGGATTTGCTCAGCCTCCTGGTTACGGGTTGCCTTCATCCGGCTGAACACTCTTTCGGAGACATCATCCGGCAAATCCGCCCGGCGGATACGCACATCGATAATCTCGATGCCGCGGCCAGATATATTGCCAGCCAGGTTGTCACGGATTTCATCCATGAGTTCCGAGCGCTGTCCGGAAATAATGTCTTCCGGCAGGCGCGAGGCAAGCGCGTTACGGATTGCCGCATCCGTGAAGTTTTCCAACTGGCTGCGGGCTTCACGCTCTGTGTTGAGACGTTGATAGAAAGCCAGCGGATCCGAAATCTGCCAGCGGACAAACGCATCGACAATCAGCTGCTCCTGATTTGAAGCATAAGCTTCGATGTCGGAGACGTTGAGGCCGAGGTTCCGACGGTCATAAGTGATCACATTCTGAACCAGCGGTATCTTGAATTTGAGACCGGCCTCATCCGAGCCCGGCTCATTATAGGCTTCGACAGCCCGGCCGACCTGCAGGAGAAGCACCTGCTTGCGCTGGTCGACGATAAAGAATGAATTGAAAGCGATAATCAGCGCACCGACAATCGCGACGATTCCGAGAATTCCTAGCGGTTTCATCTCTAGCGCTCCTGAGAATTGCGGTTGACGCTGTCCAGCGGCAGATAAGGCACTGCGCCGGAATCATGGTCGAGAATGAGCTTGTCGCTCCGGTTCAGGACCCGCTCCATGGTTTCGAGATACATACGTTCACGCGTCACCTGCGGAGCCTGCTGGTATTCAGCAAGGATCTGCTTGAAGCGATTAGCCTGACCGTTCGAATCTGCGATCACCTGGTCGCGGTAAGCTTCAGCATCCTGCAGGATTTGCTGGGCCGCACCACGGGCACGCGGAATGATGTCATTCGCGTACTTGTTGGCTTCCTGCACCGTCCGTTCGGCATCCTGACCGGCATTTACCACGTCAATAAACGCATCACGCACCGGCGCTGGTGCCTGGGCCTGCTGGATCTCGACGTTGAGGATCTGCACACCGGCACGATAGTCGGCCAGCAGGGCCTGCAACTGCTCACGCACTTGCTGCTGCAGCTCGTTCCGGCCCGTCGTGATGATCTCGTTGAGGTTTGACTTGCCGACAACCTCCCGCATGACCGACTCGGCAGCAGCTTTTACAAGCTCTTCGCCACCTTCGACATTCAGGATGAAATTTTCGGGGTCTTCCTCGTCATAATACCAGAACACGCGGAATTGCACGTCGACGATGTTTTCGTCGCCGGTCAGCATCAGGCGTTCATTATTGTCCTGGCCGATCTGCGTAACCTGTTGCTTCTGCGAGGGCATGAGCTCATGCGTCTCGATCGGCGTCGGCAAGTGAACATGCAGGCCCGGGGCAAAGTTCTTTTCCCATTTTCCGAAACGGAAAACCGCTGCTGTCTCGCCTTCGTCAACGACCACCACACCGGTGAATAGCCACGCGATCAGGGCCACGAGGCCAAGCACCATGAACCCGAAGGGTCCGAGGCTCTGGCCACCGCCGCCACCGCGCCCGCTACCACCGCCATTGCCGCGTCCGCGGCGAAAGCGTTCCTGCATGCGACGCATCTGTTCTTCGAGGTCGGGGCGATCCTTGCCACCACCCCCGCCACCAGAGCCGCCCGGGCGGTTCCATGGAGAATCGCTGTTCTTGTTGCCAGATCCCCACGGGCTGCCATTTCCTTTGGTCGGGCCGTCCCCGTCCTTATTTTCGTTCCAGGGCATTGCCCCTCCTTCATGACTGTCCGTCTATGGCCATATAGGCATTGCGGGGATATGTGCACCCCACGCCCTGCGCATCAAGGAGAATCCCGCATGTTTCGTGGCAAGCCGCGACAATCCGACAAGCTTGAAGCCGACATTCGCCGCGCCCTCGGCAATCCCGACTGGCTTCAGGGCATCCGCGTGAAAGACAGTGGAGAGGTGACCCTCATTCTCGAGGGCGACCCGGACGCGATGGAACTGTCGGAAACCCGAAAGATCGAAGCAGAAGCACGCGCCCTGAACGTGAAAGGCGTACAGGAAGTCCGCGCGATGCTGACCGCTGAACGCCGCCCAGGCGCGGCTGCACCAACGCCGCCGCACCAGCATGAGCCTGCACCGCGCCACGGTTCCCAGCGCGTTCGCAAGGGCGCCCGCCTTTCCGATGATGCGATGTCGCAGGGCCAACCTTCCGCCACACAGGTCGACAGGATACCCGGCATTTCCCGCATACTGGTCGTCGCCAGCGCCAAGGGCGGTGTCGGCAAGTCCACCGTCGCGGTAAATCTCGCGACATCCTTCGCCAAGCTGGGCCTGCGGACCGGGCTGCTCGACGCAGATATTTACGGGCCGAGTGCCCCGACCATGCTCGGCACGACTGACCAGGCTCCGGAAACCAATGCGGACGGCAAACTCATCCCCGTGTGCGCCCATGGCATACACTCGCTATCCATAGGCTACCTGTCAGACCCGGATGCACCGATGATCTGGCGCGGGCCGATTGTCATGTCGGCGATCACGCAAATGCTGAACGATGCGGCCTGGGGCACACCGGAAGACCCGCTCGACCTTCTCATCATCGACACACCGCCTGGCACAGGCGACGCGCAGCTGACCATCGCCCAGCGCATTCCGGTAACCGCCGCCGTGCTCGTCACCACGCCGCAGGAAGTTGCCCTTGCAGATGTGCGCCGTGGCGCTGCCATGTTCGCCAAGACAGCTGTCCCCGTCCTTGGCATCGTCGAGACGATGAGCTGGTTCGAAGACCCGGCAGGCAACCGGCATTACCTTATGGGCCAAGGCGGCGGGCAGAAGATGGCGGACACGCTGGGCCTGCCCCTGCTCGGCCAGCTGCCGATGCTGACCGAAATTCGCGAAGGCGGGGACGCCGGCAGCCCCGCGTCCGCCAGCGATGGCCAGGCAGCCACCCTCTTCCACGAACTTGCCCGCAGCGTCGCACTCAACCTCGACAATCTCCAGACCAAGGCGCCGCCAAAGATCGTATTCGAGGACTGAGCCCTAGACCCGTTGTCCCTGCACCTGGTTAGCGAGCCGGTCGAGGGCAGTGACTTCTTCGGAAGAGAGCGTTAGCGTTGCAGCCGCCACATTTTCACGCAGCCGGTGGCGCTTGCGAGTCCCCGGAATTGGCAGGACGGGCAGCTTGAAAATCCGGGCGCGGTCGTGCAGCCAAGCGAGTGCGATCTGGGCTGGCGTCACACCGCGTCGCTGCGCAAGCGACCGCACCACCTCGACAAGGCGCATATTCGTGGCCAGGTTTTCCTCTGAGAAACGCGGAAAGTTTCGCCGTGCATCGTCAAGCGAGAGTGCCGTCTGCCCCGTTAGCAGGCCACGCCCAAGCGGGGCATAAGGCACAACCGTTACGCCAAGCTGAGCGGCCATCGGCGCCACATTGTTCTCAATCTCTCGCGAGAACACAGACCATTCTGACTGCAGTGCGGCAATCGGATGGATCTCGTTCGCCTCGGCAAGTTCTTCCGCTGTCACCTCGCACAGTCCAAGCGACAATACCTTCCCTTCACCTACGAGATCAGCCATCGCGCCAACTGATTCCACCAGCGGCACCGAAGGATCACGCCGGTGCATATAGTAAAGATCAATCACCTCGACACCCAGCCGGGAAAGCGAAGCATCGACAGCGCGGCGGATATGCGCAGGATCATTGGTGACACTCCAGTCATCTGGAGCCTCGGGCGTACGGGCATAACCGAACTTGGTGGCTATGCTTACCTTTGATCGGTTCGCTGCAAGAAAGTCGGCAAGAAAACGCTCATTCTCACCGACGCCGTACATGTCCGCAGTATCGAAAAGCGTGACACCAAGCTCGACGGAGAGGTCCAAAGTCGCGCGGACCTCTTTGAGATCGGCACTGCCATAAAACTCGCTCATACCCATGCAACCGAGGCCCTGGGCCCCGACAAGCGGACCGTCTTTTCCGAGTTGGACGCTGGGAAGTGTTACATTGCTGTTCGTCATTTTCTGCTCCTTGTTGCGACGAACAACGTTCATAAGTGTGGAGTGTAGTACGCAGTCAAAGGGGAAAACGCATGCTGATCTCTGAGTTTTCGCAAAGGACCGGCCTGCCGCGTGAGACGGTGCGCTATTATGTGAAGCGCGGCCTGCTCAAACCCGAAAGCAGCAGGAAGGGCGGCTCGCGCCCCTATCAGATTTTCAGCGAGTATGACGTGGAGCTCACCCGGATCATAAGCATTCACAAGTCGCTCGGCAGCTCACTCACCGAAATTGGCGAGATGATCGCCGCCTACGGCAAGGAGCCCGACAATCGCTCACGGACCGAGGATCTGCTGACAGACCACATCGAAAAGCTCGAACACCGCAAGCGGGAGATTGACGGCATGCTTGCCTTCCTGCGCGCCAAACTCGCCTGGCTCGACAGCGCGACCGGCCAGCCGCCACGCTTCCCCGACTTTGTCTGAAGCGGTTGCGCGGTCACGCGTTGAAGTTCAACCTGAGGCCGGGCTCAGGCCAGCGGCACTTCACGAGTTTGCCCGTGCCGGACAGGGTGACCCAGGCATCCCGCATGTCCTCCCCGCCAAAGGCGATATTGGTGACGAACGGGTCCGGGCACTCGATATGCGAATGGCTGCCATCCGGCTTCACCGTGGTAATGCCGCCCTTGAGGATGGTCGCAACGCAGACATTGCCCGCCGCCGAAATGGCAAGGCTGTCAAAATAGCGAAGGTCCGGCATGCCCGCGACGACACGGCCTTTGGTGAATGGTGTTGCCTGTTTTGCGACGCCCGGGCGCTCAAGGTCATAGGCCCAGACACGCGCCGTCATGGTGTCGGCGAAGTAGACTGTCTTTTCATCGGGCGAGAGACCGATGCCATTCGGCGAGATCTGATTATAGTCCAGCTCCTCGACGGTGTCAGACCCGGCCGCAAGGAAATAGACCCCGCCAGTATCGCGTGAGGTTGCGTAGGACTTGCCGAGATCGGTGAAATAGAGATTGCCGGCCTTGTCAAAGACAAGATCATTCGGCCCCTTCAGAGGCCGCTCGCCGCAATGGGTCGCGACCACCTCGACCTTGCCGGTCGAAAGGTCAATTCGCTCAATGCGGCCCCCCGAATAATCCGGCGGACAGTGACCGGGGATCAGCAGTCCGTCGCGTTCATGATAAAGGAAGCCGCCATTATTGCAGACCCAGAGCGCACCATCCGGCCCGATGGCGAGGCCGTTCGGTCCGCCGCCCGGTTCTGCGATCACTTCTGTCTTGCCTGCACCCCAGCATCTTGTGATCTTCTTGCTCTCGATTTCCACGACAATGACTGATCCGTCCGACATGACGACCGGCCCTTCGGGAAATCTCAATCCTTCAGCAATGATCTCGAATTCCATGGCGTTTCTCCCTGCGACTTGTCTGTTATGTCGTGACTGTCGCGCTATGGCTCGCCACGTTCAAGCGGCACCGTCGGGGAAACCTGCCCTGTCTATTTACGTTCGAGGATACGATAGCTGAACGCATATTCGTTGCGTTCATTCTTGGCATAGGCAGTGCTATCAGCCTCGATGAATTCCGTCTCGTCAAAATCGGGGAACACGACATCGCCGTCGATCTCGGCATCGACTTCGGTGATATACAACCGGTCAGCCATAGGCAGGGCGCGTTCGTAGAGCGACTGTCCTCCAATGATGAAGACCTCGTCCTCACTATCCTTGCCTGCAATCGCCCGCGCGGCACTGACAGCCACATTCAGGCTCGAATAGACGCGCGCGCCGGGGGCAGTATAGGCCCAGTCGCGCGTCAGCACGATGTTCTGGCGCTTCGGGAGTGGCCGCCGCGGAAGGCTCTCCCACGTATTGCGTCCCATGATGATGGGCTTGCCGAGTGTCGCCTGCTTGAAAAGCGAGAGATCGTCGGACAGCTTCCATGGCAGCCCCCCATCCCGGCCAATCACGCCATTATTTGCGCGTGCGACGATCAGGGAAAGCTTGACCGGATGGTCCATGGATAATCCTCTTGCATCTTGCGGCGTGCCCGCACGAATTGCTAACCACCCGGACCTGTTCTTGAGGGAACGGATACCCTAGATCAATCCCATTCATTACAAAGCAGAAAAGATTCAACTGATGATGGAATTTGCGGACGGACTGATCAACGCCCTTACAAACGGCCAGCCGGACCATATAATTCCAGTATTGGCTGGTCTCGCGATGACATTTGGGCTGATCTATTACTTCAAAGGTCGGTTCTGGGCATTCCTGTATTTTGCAACTATACCATTTTTGAACTGGTCGTTTGGAATTATAGATAGTTTTACACTCGTCCAACCCGGTGAATTATTTAGCCGGGGCGTCGAGATCCACCCCCTGACCGTTGTCACAGGCCTCGTCTTTGTTTTCCGCGATTTCGTCCAGCGCAATATGGGCCACCGCGTCCTTGTCGTCATGGCGCTCGCGATTGCATGGTCGTTCTATTATGCTTGGCCCGTCATCGCGCTGGCATCGGGAATCGCGTTTGCCATCTCCGAAATCATCGATTGGCTGATCTTCACCTTCAGCAAATACCGCCTGTCGACGCGCATCATCCTGTCGAGCGCCGTGGCCGCCCCGATCGACACGACAATCTTCCTCTATGGCGCAGACCTTGCGCGACAGGTGCGGCTCGGTGATGAACCCGGCAACATGCTGCACTGGGCCAATTGGGTCGTCTTCATTGTCGGCAAGATGATCGGCGCGGTTGTCGTCTCCTGGCTGATCCGGCAGCGCGAAGATGCCGGCAAGGTCGACCCGTATGATGATGACGGCTTCAGTCCCGATACCGCCAGCAGCTGACCCGGCGGCATAGCTTCCACCGTCGCAAATCCTCCCTATCCTGATCTGTATAAATCGAAACGGGAGGACCCTTCATGAAACTCGGCTCAGACACACCCGCCGTCGTCACAGGCGGCGCATCCGGCCTTGGCCGGGCCACGGCAGAAGCGCTTGCGGCTCAAGGCTGCAAAGTCGCCATCTTCGACATCCAGGCCGAAAAGGGCGAGGACGTCGCAAAATCGATTGGCGGCATCTTCTGCAATGTAAACATTCTTGATGAGGCTTCTTGCGAAGCTGGCTTTGCCAAGGCCCGCGAGGCCCATGGGCAGGAACGCGTGACCGTCCACTGCGCGATGACGGCCAAAGGCGGCAAGACGCTGTCCTTCGACAAGGAAACGATGGGCTATAAGCGCCTGCCAACCGAATCCTACGCCTTCGGCGCAGAAGGCGTGCTCGTCGCGTCCTACCGCATCGCGTCCATGTCGGCGCTCGGCATGGCGAATTCCGAACCGCTGAACGATGACGGGGAGCGCGGCTCGATCACGTTGACCGCCTCGGTCGCGGCGCAGGATGCGCAGATCGGACAGGTGGTGTACGGTTCGTGCAAGGCGGGCGTGAACGGCCTTGTCCTTCCAATGGCTCGGGATCTCATGGATATCGGCATCCGGGTAAACTCGATCATGCCCGGCATTTTCGCCACCCCGCTGATGCTCGGAGCAAAGCAGAACGTACTGGACAGCCTTGCCGCGTCTGTGCCGTTTCCCAAACGTCTCGGCAACCCTGAAGAGTTCGGCTCGCTGGCAGTGGAGATTGCCCGCAACACCTATCTCAACGGGCACAATTTCCGGCTGGACGGCTCAATCAGGATGGCACCGCGTTAAAAGCTGTCTCTGGCGTCTTCCCGCGGCTTGACCGCGGGATCCATCTCCCGGTGTCTCATCCGGTTGCAACGGCTGGAGATGGGCACCGCGGTCAAGCCGCGGTGAGGCGCAAAACGAGCGATGACAAAACCTAAACCGCCACTGGCGCCTTGATATGTTTGTGCGCCTCATAGCCCTCAAGCGTGAAATCCTCATATTCCCAGGAGAACAGGTCAGTCTTCCGGGGGTTGAGGATCATGCGGGGCGGGGCCAGCGGCTCACGGGTGAGCTGAAGCTTTGCCTGTTCGACATGGTTTGAATAGAGATGCGCATCACCCAGCGTGTGTACGAACTCACCCGGCTGAAGGCCGGTTGCACGGGCCATCATGAGGGTCAGCAGGGCATAGGACGCAATATTGAACGGTACACCGAGAAAGATGTCCGCTGAACGCTGGTAGAGCTGGCAGTTCAGTTTGCCGTTCGTGACGTTGAACTGGAACAGGCAGTGACAGGGCGGCAGCGCCATTTCATTCACGTCTGCCGGATTCCACGCCGACACGACAAGACGCCGCGAATTCGGATTGGTCCTGATCTCGTCCAGCACCCACTGGATCTGATCGATCGTGCGCCCGTCCGGCGTAGCCCAGCTGCGCCACTGCTTGCCGTAGACCGGACCAAGATCGCCATTCTCATCGGCCCACTCATCCCAGATAGAGACGCCATTTTCCTTCAGGTAAGCGATATTCGTATCGCCTTTCAGGAACCAGAGCAGTTCAATCAGGATGGAGCGTAAATGCAGCTTCTTGGTGGTCAGGAGCGGGAAGCTGTCGGCGAGATCAAATCGCAGCTGTCGGCCAAACACGCCAAGCGTGCCGGTGCCTGTGCGGTCGCCGCGGGCCACCCCATGATCGAGAACATCCTGAAGCAGGTCGAGATACTGGCGCATGGGTCTGATTTTTGCCGAGTCCCTGCAACGTGTCCAGCATACATTTCCGCTGGAGCACGACATTCACCTCTTAATGGAAGGTGAACCCTGGGGCGTAACTTCGTGGACGCCTCCAAATCAGACCTAAACCACCACACTGTATGACACTCCCACACGACCGAATGGTGTCTGGAGAAAACGTCTGATGTTTGGCCTCAAATCGATCAGGAAGCTGGCAGCGAACACACGCGCCAATGTTTCAATGATTTTCGCCCTCTCAATAGTCCCGATTATTGGTGTCGCAGGCTTTGCCATTGATGCTCAACTCGCCTTTTCGAAAAAGGAGAAGGTTCAGTATGCGATCGATTCAGCGGTGCTGGCAGGCGCACGGATGATGCAGGTGACGCCATCACAGGGGAAGGTTAAGAAGCATGCCCGCGCCTATTTCAATTCGCTGATTGCAAACGAAGACAATGGCATGGTGTGCGAGGACGTCGAATTCGACTTCGTTAACGACGAAGAGCTGAAAGCTGAAGTGGACTGCTACCAGCCAACAATACTGATGCAGGTGCTCGGCCATACGAGGGTCAACTTCACCGTCAGCTCGACGGCCACCTACGGTATCGGCAAACTGGATGTTGCCTTCGTGTTCGACCTTTCGGGCTCGATGAACAATTCGGGGCGCCTCTACAACCTTAAACTAGCTGCGCTGGACGCGGTCGAAACCCTGCTTCCGGAACCGGGCTCTCCTACTGAAGGTGACGTCCGCATCGCGATGTCCTCGTATAATGACATGGTCAACGCTGGTGATTTTTTCGAAGAAGTGACAGGGCTCAAGCCTCGGCGAACCTATGTGGCAGAGTACACTTATGAAGGCACGGAAACGGTCAACAAGACCGGCTGGCACAATGAGTGTACCTGTTACTTCGAGTATCGCGGCACGTGTTATTACCAGCGCTGCGAGAGCAAGTATGGCCCATACACGGAAGAAGTCACGGCCGATGTGACAGGGACGGAAGAATACGTTCTGAACTCCACATGCGTCTACGAGCGCGCCGGGGACCACTCCTTTTCCGATAGCCAGCCTTTGCAACTCCCGAATGGTGAGCTGGTTGACCGCCTGGAAGAGGGCAAACTCAACGCCAGTGAGACCCCTGACAATGAAGAAGGATTCATCACAGCCGGCTATGCCTATTTCCAGCCCTACAGCCAGAAAAGCAAACGCAGTGCGGGCGATGGCGGGACCTGGGGTACGGAAGGCACCAACTGCCGCAATGTCGAGCCATTCGAGCTCAGCTCCAATGAACTCAGCATCAAGAGCCATATCGCCGGGCTCAACGCGAATAACGGCACGGCGGGCCACCTCGGCATTGAATGGGGCTGGTACCTGATTTCGGAAAAGTGGGACGATGTCTTCGATGGGTCGGCCAAGCCGCTGCCCTATGACGAACCGGACTCTGTCAAAGCCATGATCATCATGACCGATGGTGAGTTCAACAGCCAGTATCATGGCAGCATGGGTAATTCCGAGCAGCAGGCGAAAAAACTCTGCGACGAGATCAAGAAAGAAAGTGTGGTCATTTATACGGTCGCCTTTGACGCGCCCAAGAAAGGCGAAGAAGTTCTGGCATATTGCGCTTCCGGCGTAGAGTTCGCCTTCAAGGCCAAGAACGGACAGGAGCTGATCGACAGCTACAAGGCGATCGCATCTTCGATCTCTGATCTGCGGATCAAATACTGATCAACGCCGCCTGAATTAACAAAAAGCCGGACAGGGTTAATCGCGCCCTGCCCGGCTTTTTCCAATTTGAAGTCAAGGCTCAACGCAGCGGAAATACGCCCGGTCCAAAGTGTCCCTTCATGCAGGGCGCAGGCGAGGGGCTATGCGATGGGTCAAGGGCTTGAATGGACAATTGCGGGTGCGCGAAAGCTGCCGCAGGCCAGCTGGCTGATCGCCGGCATCCGGCATCGCAGCCTGCGGCTGGCAAGGCTCGACCATGGTCAGGTCGCTGTGCTGTTTGCCTTGTCCGTATTGCCGATTGCCATGGTTGCGGGTTTTGCCATCGACTTCCAGATGCTGGCGACCAAGAAGGCGAAAGCGCAATACAGCCTCGACTCGGCCGTCATCGCCGGAACACGGGCCTACCAGGAGGGCGCCTCCACAGCGGAGGTTAAAACCACCGTGCAGTCCTACTTCATGGCCGCCCTGCTTTCGACCGAATCCAATCTGGATTGCTCATCCCCCCAGGTCACCATTGACGATACCGATGTGGAAGCGACATCCAGCTGCTCGATGGCCACGACACTTTCTGGCGTTGCCGGTGTCGAGGAGATGAGCTTCAACATTTCGACCGCAACGACCTACGGCATCGGCAAGGTCGATGTTTCCTTTGTCTTCGACATTTCCGGCTCGATGAGTGGTTCGCGCATTTCAGACCTTCGCCTCGCCGCACATGATGCGGTTGACGCCCTTCTCGTTGAAGACCCGAAGCCTGGACAGGAAGACGATGTGCGCCTCGCCATGGTCGCGTATAACGGTGCGTTCAATGCCGGGGACTATTTTGAAACCGTCACGGGCCAGTCGCGCGATCAGACCTACACCTATTACAAGGATGGACGCTGGCGGCACTTCGACTATTCGACCACCTGCGTGTTCGAGCGGGCAGGTGATGAAGCGTTCACAGACGCATTGCCCGGGCCAGGCCAGTATCTCAGCGCCGCGGATGTCTTCCAGCGTAATGATTGCGACAATATTGAACCGCAGGCGCTGACCAGCAGCCGGGACGACCTGCATGACTATATCGACGAGCTGGACGCCGGTGGCAACACGGCCGGGCATCTCGGCGTGGCCTGGGGCTGGTACATGATCTCGCCGGAATGGGCGTCCATCCTGCCTGAACCATCGCAGCCCCTGCCATATCTGGAGCCCGACACCGCCAAGGCACTGATCCTGATGACGGACGGGGACTTCAATACAGTCGGCGACAGTGACAATGGCAGCTCGACGCGGCAGGCCAAGAAACTCTGCGACGAGTTGAAGAAAGACAAGATCGTGGTCTACTCGGTCGCCTTCCAGGCCCCGTCAGCCGGGGAAGATGTTCTTCGTTACTGCTCAAGCGGGACCGAGTTTTTCTTCAAGCCACAGAACGGTGACCAGCTGCTCGACGCCTATCAATCCATCGCATCTTCCATCTCTGACCTGCGGATCACACGCTGACCCCTTTCGCCGGGACTATTTCCAGCCTATATTGATCATGTTCCTTCGGGAAATATGGCGATAAACGCGCGTGTAATAAGCGGTTCGGACCCGGGGGCGGTACCCGGCGGCTCCACCATAACTCTTCTGTTCATTAGGCAGATTGGCATGGGGCCGAAATAGGATCGACGGACGTGTAAAAGCGATGCTTTCGCCCGCATGAGCTGCGTTAGAAGCTCATTTCACAATAGTTGCTAATGACAACTTTGCTGAAGGCGAACTGCTCGCAGCCTAGTCTGCGCTCGGTTTACCGAACTTAACTCCTAGGGCTTCAGCGCCTTAGGCGGGGCCCGGAGGCGCCTGGCAACAGAAGCCTCCACTTTCCCTCTCCCTGGATGATGAACGGCCTTGCCGTGAGACAAATACCGGAACGGCCGACCGGCCTGCCGCGTTGCTCCAGAAATTATCGGAGTAAACCCATGTCATCATTTGCGATTTATCTTCTCGGCTTCCTTGTCTTTATCGGTGGCCTCGTCTGGGCTGGCGTTGCGCTTGGCCTGCCCTCTCAATGGGTCGCTATAGGTGCTGTTGTCCTGCTGGGTCTCGGCATCATCACGGCCGTCACCCACACGCGCCGCAAGGACGAAACTGTGTCGTCCGAAGGCGAACCGAGCGGCTGAGACCGCTCTGTCGCTAACGCCCGTCCTGTAGAAACTGCGACAGTGTTGGCGATGATTGCAATTTTTTGACGCAAGGCATAAACGCCGCTGCGCGAACGTGCTAAACTTGTCTCGCTTTGTGAACGAAGCGAGTTGAAAGACATGAATTCCGCCGTAAAACACTTCTGTGAGCAGAGGATTCCGGAATGACTGACTATATTGGATATGAAGCCCTGACCCAGGCTGCCATGCGCGGTGTTGTACGCGAAGCGCTGCGCCAGACCGCGCGCAATGGCGGCGCACCGGGTGAGCATCATTTCTACGTCACATTCCGCACCAAGGCGCCCGGCGTCAAAATGGCCGAACACCTTGTCGAACGCTTCCCTGACGAGATGACCATCGTGATCCAGCACCAGTTCTGGGATCTTGAGATCACTGACGGGCATTTTGAAGTCATCCTGAAGTTCAA
This sequence comes from uncultured Hyphomonas sp., assembly GCA_964556825.1. Classification (GTDB taxonomy): domain Bacteria; phylum Pseudomonadota; class Alphaproteobacteria; order Caulobacterales; family Hyphomonadaceae; genus Henriciella. The sequence continues at coordinate 625,318 of CAZKXJ010000001.1, forward strand.
CGGCGTCCCGCAGCACCTGTCCATCCCGTTTGCGGCCCTGACGCGCTTCGTTGATCCCGCCGTGAATTTCGGCCTGTCCTTTGAAAAGGGCGAGACCAATACCGGTCAGGATGTCGTGAACCCGGCGCGCGATGTTGAGCCCGCGCCGGCCGAGCAGAAGAAAGCCGCAGGCGACGAAGCCGGCACGGTCGTCAGCATCGACGCCTTCCGGCGGAAATAGTCGATTGGCTTCACCCGAAACTGACAAGCCGCGGCTCAGCGATGCCGAAATGCTGGCCCGCTTCCAGAATTCGAAAAAGCGCCCGCCCTGCTCAGACACCCTCGGCATGCACCTCGCCGAGGTGGATCAGGATGCCATGCGCATCGTCGTCGATTTCAGGGCCGATGAGAGCTTTGCAAACCCCACCGGCGCGATCCAGGGCGGCTTCATTTCGGCCATGCTGGACGAAGCCATATCGACCTGCATCATCATTGCTTCAAATGTCACGATGACAGCGCCGACCCTCGAGATGAAAGTCTCCTATCTCGCGCCACTCTTCGTCGGACCAGCAAAAGTCGAAGCCCGGATCCTGAAATTCGGGAAGACCGTCTGCTTCTCAGAGGGCCGCTGCCTCGACCCTGATGGCAAGCTCGTTGCGACCGCGACAGCGACAGCCGCACCGAGGCCCTTTCGCCGGTTTTGACCGCACCCGGACGGGCCTCTAAAAATTTCACTTGAAAATTTTCGCGACGAGGGCATTTCTCGACGTGCGCGACGCCAGCGCGGGCAAAACCCCATGAATGTTTCCGGGCGGCGACCCGGTCCCTTCGGGAGCCATTCCGGCCATGATGCTGGTGCCCTGCTACCTCGCCGCTTCAGATATTGAAGGTCTCGGCGTTTACTCACTCGAACCCGTCAAACGTGGCCAGCTGATCTGGCGTTTCGATCCCCGCATCGACCGCATGATCTCGCTCGACAGCTTTTCCGGCGCCGACGAACGGCTTTCGGATTTCCTGAAGCGCTACACCTACATACCGCCCTATGACCGGACCGTCTGTATCCTCGACGGTGATGAGGGCCGCTACATGAACCATAGCGAGACCCCAAACACGGATTTCTCATCTATCGATGCCGGCTATGCGCTGGCTGACATTCCGGCCGGCACCGAGCTGACCTGCGACTATCGGGAATTCGACACGACGGCGGACCATATGATGGCCTCGATCAGCCCGCTCGGCCGTCAGGTCTCGCAGGACTATCTCGTCGCATCACATGCGAATGGCGCGCTCTCCGGCCCTGCAAGGCCGTCCCGCCGCCTGTCCTGACCTTCTGCCTGTAGGCGCGGCCGCGACTATATCGCGGCCGACCCGCACGCATACAGGATGATCAGCGTTCCCACGAGGCCAACCGACCAGACAATGGTGCGGATCACAGGCACGCCGAGCAGGTAAATGGGCGCATAGGCGAGGCGTGCCCAGAAATACAGCGCAGCCCCCAGCGTCGTCAGGCCTGAATTCAGGCCACTTGCCTCTACGATCAGAATGGCAAATCCAAACAGGACCAGCCCTTCAATATGATTGTTAACCGTTCGCTTAGCGCGGCCCGCAAACGCGTCTTCCCTGGCCGGCTGGTCGCGTGGTCCGAGCCCGTAAGACAGGCCATTGACCAGAACCGTGCTGGCCGCCTGGACGAGGATGAGAACGAGCAGGATCGCAAGGGATCCGAAAAGATAAAGTAGTTCCTGAGACATCCATGGCCCTCCTGCAGCGATCCTGCCGGAGCTTAGGCCGGTTTGCCTCGTCTTGCCAGTCGCCGGCACGGCACCGACTTACGCCATTTCCTCGACACGCATGTAAATCCCCTCACGGTCACCGACCCGGCGCTCGACCAGAAGTCGCGCCACCTGGTGATCATCGGCAAAGGCATTGCCCGTCATGCTGTCGAGAAGCGCCTTGGCGAGATTGTCGAGGTCCATCCAGGGCGGATCGCCAGTATATTCCATCACGATATGGACCGAATAATCACCATGGCCGGGCCGCAGGGGCGTGAAATCCTTGCGAAAAAACTCACGCAGTAACGTCTTGTAATATTTCGCCTGGGTCGTCAGCCCGAAGCAGCGCACCTCGAGCGCGCCATCCTCAGTGATGCGCGCACGGACTTTGCCAGATTTGATCCAGTCGCTCATGCGGCAGGACAAGTACTGGCAATGGGACGTCCTGGCGAGTCCGCAGCGACTGTTCTGTAATATGCGTCAAATTTCATCGGTTGCTTACAGCCTCGCGCAGCCATTTGCTGTCATGACGTTTTTATGAACTCACTAACCACGATGCTGCTGGACTGGACCAACCGTAAACCGACCCGGTTGCCTCTGATTGTAAGCGCGGCGGGCATTTTTATGGCAACCCTGCTCGCCATCGCGCTTGTGGCGTCTGGCCTGAACGGTAATGGCCCAGTATTCATCGTCATGACCATCCTGATTGCCTGCGCGGTCACTGGTCCGGCCGGTTACATCCACTATCAACGCGAAAAGCAGATTGCAGCTCAGCAGGAAGTCCTGCACCTGCTAGCTTCTACTGATGGTCTGACCGGCGCACTCAACCGCCGCTCTTTTGAAACGGCCATCGTGCAGGAACAGCAGCGCATGAACCGGACAGGCAATTCGGCTGCTGTGCTTCTGCTCGATCTCGACTGGTTCAAATCGATCAACGACACGTTCGGACATGCAACAGGCGACGAAGTCCTGGTGCGCGTCGCAGAAGCGGCAAAAAAGGAGCTTCATCGGCCCTCCGACGCACTAGCTCGCTGGGGCGGAGAAGAATTCGCCATCCTGCTCAGCAATGTCACCCTCGATCAGGGCTTCAGTATCGCCGAAAGACTGCGCCGCAGGCTCGCCGGGATGTCGTTCAGCGAGTTTGCACCGGGACTGTCGATCACGGCGAGCTTCGGTGTCGCCGAACTGAGAGCGCACAGCAATTTTGACAAGGCCCTGGTCGATGCCGATCGTGCGCTGTACGAAGCCAAGAACTCCGGGCGCAACCGGACCATGACTGCCCCGGCTTATGGCCCCTCACCTGCCTCCCGCATGGTGGGCATGGCGAGCTGAGCCGTCACTGACTAAACTCAGTCCACCCAGCCAGCCAGTTCGCGTTTCGCCAATGCCTCCAGCAGGCCAATCGCGTGGTCACTATCATTGAGGCAGGGCGCAACCGAGAAATGCGTGCCGCCCGCTTCCATGAATGTATCTCGGCCTTCCATGGCAATCTCTTCGAGTGTCTCGAGGCAATCGGAGATGAAGGCCGGCGACACGACAACCACCTTTTTGGCACCCTCGGCCGGAAGGGCCTCAAGTGTCTTGTCGGTATAGGGCTGCAACCATTCCTGCGGGCCGAACCGGCTCTGGAAAGTCGTCATCGAAAACCCGTCCGCCCAGCCGAGCTTTTCGGACACGAGCCGCGTCGTCTTGTAACAATGGCAATGATATGGGTCGCCCTTGTCGAGATAGGCTTTCGGAATGCCGTGATAGCTCATCAGCACCTTGTCAGGTGCATAGTCGAGGCTCGACACATGCGCGCGGATCGATCCGGCCAGCGCGTCGATATATGCTGGGTGGTCGTGAAACGGTGCCGCTGTGCGCAGCGCTGGCTGCCAACGTATCTTCGCAAGGGCGCTGAAAGTCCGGTCATAGACGCTGGCGGTCGTGGTCGCGGAATATTGCGGGTAGAGCGCGATCACCGCGATACGCGTGCACCCTTCATCTTTCAGCTTCTCGATTTTCGAGGCGATGGACGGATTGCCGTAGGTCATCGCGAAGTCGACGATAAGCGTCTCGCTGCCGATGCGCGCAGACAGCTTTTCGGCCTGCCGTTTTGTGTAGACGAGGAGCGGCGAGCCTTCCTCCATCCACACTTTCCTGTAGGCCGCACCGGATTTCGACGGCCTGAATGCCAGGATAGGGCCTTGCAGGATCGGCTGCCAGATCAGTGGGTTCAGCTCAATCACACGGCGGTCTGACAGGAATTCCGACAGATACCGCCGCATCGACCAGTAGTCGGTGCCGTCCGGCGTCCCGAGATTCACGAGCAGAAGTCCAATTTTTCCCTGCGCGATCTCCGGGTGGTTGTCCGGTGCCTGCAAGGGGCGCGCTTTCTGCTCTGGATACGCCGCATCCGGCATGTCAGTCCCTCTCAACTTCCTGCTTCGCAATAGATAGGTCGCCCGCATGAAGAACAAGTCAGGCGTTCAGCTACAGCTTGCATTCCACGCCAGATTGCGATGATTGTACGCGCTGGAAAGTGCAAGGGCGTACTCATGACCAACCAGTCGACGCTGATTTTTGTCGCCATCATGGCTATGACGAGCACCGCCTGCGGGGCTGAAACAGAAGAGCCGATCCGGTTTGAATACAATGCCACAGCGATGGATACGTGCGCCGAGACCAGTATCGGCTTTCACCCCGGCAGTCATGAATTGACCGGTGCCGCCGAGGATGTGCTGTTCGAGACCGTCGATCATGCCGGCGCAGATTGTATTGGCGCCAGCATCGAAATCACCAGCTTCCGCAATGATGAAGGCGATATCATCGCAGATGAGCGCGCCAAAACGATCGAAGCCGCGATTGTCTCCAATTACGATATCTCCGACAGCCGTATCTCAAAGTCGGTGACCGACGCTCCAGTTGAAAACGAAGTTGGCCGCGTCGCTGTCAGGCTGATGACGGAAGTGCCACTGGAAGACTAGGCCAGCACGACGCATTTGCGTGGCCCGGCCTGCGTGCTAAAGCGCGCGGGCAAACAGTTTTTACCGATATTCGAAGGAGCCTGATATGGGCATTTTTGGCGACAAAGAGCCGAAGCCGCGTACCGAAACCGACACGATGGGGCCGATCGAGGTCGCCGGTGACAAGTATTGGGGCGCGCAGGCTGAACGCAGCCTCGGCAATTTCAAGATCGGCTGGGAAAAGCAGCCTGCCCCGATCGTCCGTGCCCTCGGCATCGTCAAGAAAGCCGCCGCCCAGACCAATATGGACCTTGGCAAACTCGACGCGAAACTTGGGCAAGCCATCATCGAGGCCGCCGACGAAGTGATCGCCGGAAAGCTTGATGAGCATTTCCCGCTCGTCGTCTGGCAGACCGGATCGGGCACCCAGTCCAACATGAACGCCAATGAAGTCATCTCGAACCGCGCCATCGAGATCCTCGGCGGGGAGCTGGGCTCAAAAAAGCCGGTGCACCCGAACGATCATTGCAACATGTCTCAGTCCTCGAACGATACGTTCCCGACCGCGATGCACATCGCGTGCGCGGAGGAAGTGACCCATCGCCTCATCCCGGCCCTGAAGACATTGCACGGCGCCCTCGACGCCAAGGCCAAGGCCTGGGCGGACATCATCAAGATCGGCCGCACGCATACCCAGGATGCGACGCCTGTCACGCTCGGCCAGGAATTTTCCGGTTATGCCCAGCAGGTCGCCAATGGCATCGAACGGATCGAGAGTACGCTGCCCATGCTGATGCAGCTCGCCCAGGGCGGAACGGCCGTCGGCACCGGCCTTGCCTCGCCTGCCGGGTTCGACACGGCGGTTGCCGCAAAGATCGCAGAGATCACCGGACTCAGCTTCACCACAGCGCCAAACAAGTTCGAGGCGCTGGCCGCCCATGACGCGATGGTGTTCACGCACGGGGCCATCACCACGGTCGCCATGTCCTGCTTCAAGATCGCCAATGATATCCGCTATCTTGGCTCTGGGCCGCGCTCCGGCCTCGGCGAGCTTGCTCTTCCGGAAAACGAGCCCGGCAGCTCGATCATGCCCGGCAAGGTCAACCCGACCCAGTGCGAAGCGCTGACGCAGGTCTGCGCCCATATCCACGGCAACAATGCCGCAATCGGCTTTGCCGGCAGCCAGGGCCAGTTCGAGCTCAACGTCTTCAATCCGATGATGGCCTATAACTTCCTGCAGTCGACGCGCCTGCTCGCAGACGCCGCCGTCAGCTTCACCGACAATTGCGTTGTCGGCATCGAACCGCGCCTCGACAATATCGAGCGTGGCCTGAAGAACTCGCTGATGCTGGTCACGCCGCTCAAGGAAAAATACGGCTACGATCGCGCCGCCAAGATCGCCAAGACCGCCCACAAGAACGGAACAACCCTCCGCGAAGAAGCCATCGCAGACGGCATCCCCGCCGAGGATTTCGACGCCATCGTCGATCCAGCAAAGATGATCTCGCCAGGGTGATTCCAGTTGACAGCATATACGGAATTACGTAATTTCCGTATATGCTGTCGCCCGCAGATCTTCGCCAAGCAATCAAGCGGTCCGGCCTGCCGGTCTCTCAGCTCGCAGAACAAGCAGGCATCGCGCCCACGACGCTCTACAGCTTCATGTCCGGCGCGACCGGCAGCTTACGTGCCTCTGCTCATTCAGCCGTCGAGACATCCTTGTCTGCAAAGCGCGGCGGTTTCGACGAGGGCCGTGCGCCCTTCGCGAGGGATTTCCTGGACCTTCACCCTGCCCTTCTGGCGGAAGCGAAGTCTCACGGGCTCAATGTGCAGGACATCGCGAACAAGGCTGTCGATGAAGCGGTAAAGCGTGCCCGCATAAATGCATGGGTTGAGGAAAACCGCGAGGCCTTTGCGGACCATGCCCGGCATGTCGAAGAACACGGTCTCTGGTCAGATGGCCTTCGGGCTTTCTAGGATGGATCGCTACTCGGTTTTCAGGCTGCGTGACCAAGACGGGCTGTTTCTCGTGCTACAATACCCGGGACTGGAGGCCTCATCCACCGTCGTCGTCGCCCCTCTTGTGCCGGAGGGCGCACTGCTCGAAATCCCTATTCTCACCCCTTTGATCGAGTTCGATGGCAACGCCTACCTGCTGCTGACCTATCGATTGGCCGCCATTCAATTGAGCCATCTGGGACCGTTCCTCGGAACACTGGATGTCTACGACTATGTTTTCCAACGCGCCCTTGCCCGCCTCTTCTTCGGCAACTAAGGCGCGCGCCACTTGCCACCACCCTGCCTGTCGGTCAGAAGCTTCACCTGTGAAGCAAAGCGGAGGAACGCCACATGGATAGTGATTTCAGCAATCTCTTCTCGGTGAAGGGCAAGACGGTTGTCATTACGGGTGGTTCGCGCGGCATCGGCGAGATGCTCGCGGCGGGGTATCTCGCGAATGGCGCGAAGGTCATCATTTCCTCTCGCAAGGCCGATGCCTGCGAGGCGACCGTCAAGCGTCTCAAGGACCAGTATGGCGGTGAGATCTACGCCATCCCGTCAGACGTCGGCCAGATGGTCGGCATCCAGCATCTCGCCGATGAGATCGCAAAGCGCGAAGACAAGGTCGATGTCCTGATTAACAATGCCGGTGTGGCCTGGGGCGCGACGCTTGAGGAGTTCCCGGAAAGCGGCTGGGACAAGGTGATGGACGTGAACGTCAAAGGCATCTTCTTCCTGTTCCAGAAGCTGGTCCCGATGCTGCGCAAATCCGCGAGCGCCGATGACCCGGCCCACGTGATCAACATCGCCTCGATTGACGGCATGCACACTTCGCCCTTCAGCGGCTATGCCTATGGCACGTCCAAGGCTGCCGTCATCCACCTGACACGCTTCATGGCATCCCAGCATGTCGGCGAGCACATCCTCGTCAACGGCATCGCGCCCGGGCCTTTCCCGACATGGATGTTGTCCACCGGCGTCGGATTTGGCGGCAAGACCGAAGGCGTCGACTGGGACTCCGTGGCTGAGCGTAACCCGTCAGGACGCGTTGGCACGCCTCAGGATATTGCCGGCCTTGCCATGTTGCTTTCATCACGCGCCGGCGCCTACATTTCGGGCCATACGATTCCATGTGACGGCGGCATCGTCTCGTCGAGCTAGTCACACACGCCCAGAAATCTCAGCTCCAATGGCGGTCTTTGTGTTGCGCCGCAGCATGAAGATCGCCATAGCCGTCCCAATGAACAGGCAATGACAGGAACGGGTGGGCATCTCGTGACAACCAAGACGACATTCCAGACTTTCGCAGATCGCCTCGGCGCGCAGAACTTCTCGCAAGCCAATCTGGCCAAGTTCACGCCCGGCCGGATCAAGACCGAACTGCTGGCCGGCCTGACGGTCGCGCTTGCGCTGGTGCCCGAAGCTGTTGCCTTTGCCTTCGTGGCTGGCGTGCACCCGCTTGTCGGGCTTTATGCGGCGTTCATCGTCGGACTGATCACCGCCTGCATTGGCGGACGCCCCGGCATGATCTCTGGCGCGACTGGCGCGCTCGCTGTTGTCATGGTCGCACTCGTCGCCCAGCACGGCGTTGAATACCTGTTCGCCACGGTTGTCCTGATGGGTATCCTACAACTCGGCGCAGGCATCTTCCGCCTTGGCAAATTCATCAGGCTTGTGCCCCACCCTGTCATGCTCGGCTTCGTCAACGGCCTCGCCATCGTGATCTTCCTTGCGCAGATGACGCAGTTCCAGGTGCCCGGCACAGCAGAAGCGTCAGGTCATGGCATGTCAGGCGGAGAATGGATGAGCGGCCTGCCGCTTGCCATGATGTTGGGCCTCGTTGCGCTGACCATGGCGATCATCTGGGGCATGCCGAAAATCTCGAAGATCGTGCCCGCACCGCTCGCCGGGATCGGCATTGTCGCCGCCATCGTCATCGGCTTCGGCCTGGACGTCCCACGCGTCGGTGACCTTGCCTCCATCCAGGGCGGCTTGCCGAGCTTCCACCTCCCGACCATCCCGCTCAATCTCGCAACGCTGCAGATCATCCTGCCCTATTCGATTATCCTCGCGGCGATCGGCCTCATCGAAAGCCTGCTGACGCTGAACCTCGTTGGAGAGATGACTGGCAAGCGCGGCGGCGCGAGCCAGGAATGCATTGCGCAGGGCGCAGCCAATGTCGTAACCGGCTTCTTCGGCGGCATGGGCGGTTGCGCGATGATCGGCCAGTCGATGATCAACGTGAAATCGGGCGGTCGCACACGCCTCTCGGGTATCTCGGCGGCCCTCTTCCTGCTCGCCTTCATCCTCGTTGGCTCCAGCCTGATCGAACAGATCCCGCTCGCGGCGCTGGTTGGTGTGATGTTCATGGTCGTCATCGGCACATTTGCCTGGAACAGCCTGCGCATCATGACGCGCATCCCGCTGACCGATGCGATGGTCATCGTCCTCGTGACCTCTGTGACAGTGATGTACGATCTTGCCACCGCCGTGGTCGTCGGCGTCATTGTCTCGGCGCTCGCTTATGCCTGGAACAATGCCCGCCGCATCCGCATCATCGAACGCGACTCCATCCGCACCCCCGGCGCCCATGTCTATGAGATTGAAGGCCCGCTTTTCTTCGGCTCGACAGCCGGTTTCGCCGAACTGTTCCATCCCGAATCCGACCCGGATGTCGTTATTGTTGACTTCATGCGCTCACGCGTCGTCGACCAGTCCGCGCTGCAGGCGATCGAGGACCTTGCGGCCAAGTATGAAGCGCTCGGCAAGACGCTGCGCCTGCGCCATCTCTCGCCCGATTGCCACAAGCTGCTCCAACGGGCCGGACAGCTCATGGTGGATTCCGATGATGATCCGGACTACGCACTGGCGGCCGATTATTCGGTGCGCACCGGCGTGTTCGGCGGCGGGCACTAGCCACAGCAGGCGACAGGTGACGCCAACCGGCCAGTTTCGTAAGCTCGGCTTCATCGTGCAATTCTGATTCGAAAGACCCGCCCAATGTCCAAAGCGCCCGTTGGCTCCAAATCCAATCCGTCCGAATTCGATGTGCTGAGCAAGCTCGCCGAGGATGAACCCTATTTTGTGATCCGCGCACAGGATCCGCTCTCCTCTGCCCTCGTTGAATTGCACGCCTATATCGGTGCCGGCCAGTCCGGGGCCGCACACAACAAGCTCGCCGAGATCATGGCAATGACCGCCGCCCGCGCGCCGCGGCCAGCCTCCAGCCCGAAATACCGCGAAACCTTCGCCATCTCCCTCGCCATGGAGCAATGGCGCGATACGAATGGTAGCTGAGCGGTGAGTGAGCTCGTCAATCTGAACAAGGCCCGCAAAGCCAGGGCGCGGGCCGCCAAGGATCAGATAGCCGCCGAGAACCGCGAGAAATTTGGCCGCACCAAGGCCCAGAAATCACTCGAAAAATCAGCTCGAGACAGACTCGACAAAACAACAGACGGCGCAAAACGGGAACGCTGATCCGTTGTCTTGCGTTCATCTTGCTGACGGATCGGCCCCTCCCAATGAGGGCCGGCGACCAGCAAGAGGGTTTTTGAATGGCCAAGGGATTTGCGAAAACGTCAATAATCGCCGCCTGCTTCGCCATAGCCGCGATCACCAGTTTCATCGTTGCAATGCTCTAGCTGCCAGCTTCATCCTGCTGAGGCGCACTGGCCGGAACACTCAGCCACTCACTGTCCTGCGACGTTAGCCGGTCGATAAGCTGGAGACCTGTGCGATAAGACGACATCCGCGCCAGCGCCTGGCTAAACGCCTTCATCGGCGTTCCTGTCCCGCTCATCGCCGCCGACTGCTCAGCCGCTTCGGCATAAAGCGTGTGCGCCCCCATGAAATCACCTGAAGACTCATAGCAGGCTCCGAGATTGTGCGAGACAGCAGGCGCTTCGGGATATTCCACCTTCAGCTCCCGCCAAGAGGCACATGACCCATAGGGATTGTCGCGGCCCGACTTTACCGCTTGTTCAAAACGTGGATCGGCACGCACCACCGGATCAATAGCCTCATCGACAAAGGTTGCCCGCATCCGAGCATTGCGCGGCGCAATATCGAGACGGATTTGCGAAACCGTGTCTGCTAGCGCGTCCAGCACCATTTCACGCGGCGGCTCCACGCCGCCAATCAGCCCGTATGACCAACCGCCGTGATTGTGACGTCCGCGGCGGGCATGCCTGTAAACCTCGTCGCAGCTCTCATTCGCCGAGGAACCGAAATAGGTATCCGAGAACAGGATGCGACCGGTGCCATATTCGATGAGACGCGGCGTTACAGACACCTCGACCTCTTCGCGCAAGCAAAGCTCTTCAACGTCTTCACGATGCTCGCAATCGAACAGTCCATCCCATTCAACGCACTTTGAGACCGTATGGGTGTACTCCTCCGCCTCGTATTCAACGATGTCGATAATTCCCTCATAGATACCAGCCCGCTGGCCATCAGGGACATATCCATCGGAATAGCGCGCAAGGCTGAACCACGGCGCGCCATCGAATGTGGCGCTGGCGAGCATGGCTTCGAAGCGGCCCTCGTACCAGTTGCCACCCGGTCCCTGAAAGTCTCCGACATCGACAAGGCGTGTTTCAACTGCAGCAGTGTGGGGCGGCACGATCCGCGCCGAATAGTCTATTCCGGGCGTCGAACATGCTGCCAGCGCGGCCAAGCCAAGCCATGCAAATACCTGTTTCATTCCGTCATCCCCCTCATGGTTCAGATGGAGCCAAGTTTAGAAACACTCAAGTGAATACCTACTGAACAAATTCTCAGCTGTTCAGTCATTGATCCGGAGCTCGTCTTCGCCCAGATACTTGCCCAGTGAAATAAATGGAGCGACCAATGTCATCTACTGCCCCACTGTTCGAGCCTTTCAAGATCAAGGGCCTCGAGCTCGCCAACCGCATAGTCATGGCGCCAATGACACGTGGCTTTAGCCCGGACGGCATCCCGACCGACGATGTGCGCGACTATTATGCCCGCCGCGCCGAAGCCGATGTCGGCCTGATCCTGTCAGAAGGCACACTGATCCCGCGCAAGGGCGCGTCCGACAGCCCGAATTATCCGCTCTTTCATACCGATGCGGCGCTTGCAGGCTGGAAGAAAGTCATCGACGCCGTGCATGCAAAGGACGGCAAGATGGGCCCCCAGATCTGGCATCAGGGCATGGTGCGCAAGACGGGCACCGGTCACTATCCCGACGCCCCTTCCGACAGTCCGTCCGGCGTCACCCATAAAGGCAAGCAGATTTTCGACGCACCGTCCGAATCCGAAGTCGCCGATATGGTCACCGCCTATGCCAACGCTGCGGCCAGCGCGAAAGAGCTCGGCTTCGACACCGTCGAAATCCATGGTGCGCATGGCTATCTCATCGACCAGTTCTTCTGGGATGTGATGAACAAGCGCGAGGACAAATATGGCGGTGGTCTGGTAGAGCGCGCGCGTTTCGCCGGAGAAGTCATTTCTGAAGTCAAGAAAGCTGTCGGCCCCGACATGCCTATTATCCTGCGCTTCTCGCAATGGAAGCAGCAGGAATACACCGCCAAACTCGCAGAGACACCGCAGGCCCTTGAGGCCTTCCTCAAGGTCTTTGCTGATGCCGGCGTGGACATGCTGCATGCCTCCCAGCGTCGCTTCTGGGAAGCAGAATTCCCCGATGTCGACGGCGAGAACGGCCTGAACACGGCGGGATGGGCCAAGAAGCTGACCGGTCTTCCGACCATCACTGTGGGATCTGTCGGCCTGTCCGGCGAGTTTATCGGCGGGATGCGCGGCGAAGGCTCCAAGACGCGCCCGCTGACCGATGTTGTCGAACGCCTGGAGAAAGGCGAGTTCGATCTCGTCGCCGTTGGCCGCGCCCTGCTACAGGACCCACTCTGGGCACAGAAGGTCAAGGACGGGCGCATGGACGAGCTCGAAGGCTACGACGCCAAGTCGATGGCGACGCTTTACTAAGCGTCGCCGGCGCCCGCTACTTTCCTTCGAGTAGATTCACCGGGTTGCCTTCAGGATCATTGAAGGCGGCCCAACGAAGGCTCTTGAACCCGGTAACCGGTGCCGGTTCGGGCACCCGGACGCCTGCCTTGCGCAGGCGTCTGACCTGTTTGTCCAGCTTCTTGAGCCGCAATGACACCGCCGTGCTCGGGCCATCTGGCTGGTCCAGCACCTGGAACAGCACGCCCTTGGCAAGGTCCCATTCGCGGCAGCTCGGCATCGGCTTCCGGTCATGCTTGCGGTCCAGCAGCGTGGTCCACCAGGCTGTCTGCGCGGCAAAGTTTCGGGCGCTGATGCTTATGAAGACGGTTTCGATTTTCAGGCTCATCTCAGGTCTCCTGTCGACAAGGCAACAAGCGCGCCGGGGCCTGAAGGTTCCTCAATTGCCAATTTTCCTCGTGACTGCCGCCACGGCACGCATCTCAGGATCGGAAAAAACAGAACAATGGGAGGTGCCAACATGGCTTACGAACAGATCAGGGTTGAACGTCGGGGCGCGGTCTGCCTCATCACGCTGAACCGGCCCGAGGCCCTCAACGCCTGGACGCCGCAGATGAGCCGGGAGCTTGGCGATGCCATCACCGCAGCCAATGAGGATGACGATACAGGCGCCATCGTGATGACCGGTGAAGGCCGCGGCTTCTGCGCCGGAGCTGACATGAAGGCCTATTTCCAGTCCAATATCGATGAAAGCGAGACCCGCGCCCACAAGCGCGATGGCGGTATTGACTGGATCAGCCTCATCCGCGCGTCCAAGCCATGCATTGCGGCGGTGAACGGCCCCGCCTTCGGTATCGGCGTGACACAGATCCTGCCCTTTGACCTGATCGTCGCCTCACGCGAGGCGAAATTCGGCTTTGTTTTCGTGAAAGTCGGCATCGTGCCAGAGCTTGCCAGCTCACATTATCTCATGCAGCGCGTCGGCTGGGGCAAGGCGCATGAGCTGATGCTGACCGCGAAGCCTGTCTCCGGCGAAGAAGCGGTCGCCATTCGTCTGGCGGACCGGTTGGCAGAGCCGGAAACCCTGCTGGACGATGCAATCGCGCTGGCCACACAGATCGCCGAGAACCCTTCGCCCATGTTGCGGATGACGAAGGAACTGCTGACCGCCAATGCCTGCGAGACGGACCCGCGCACCATGCAGGCCCGCGAGCATGACAAGTTGGAGATCTGCTACTCGCTGCCCGAGCACAAGGAAGCCGTCAGCGCGTTCATGGAGAAGCGCAAACCTGACTTCAAGGCAGCGCGCAAGACGACGAAGACCTGAGGCTCAGGCCCGCTCATAGGCCGCCGTCAGCCAGGCTTTCACCTCGTCATCGACCTCTTCAGCCGCCTGGAGCTTGATCTTGTGCGTACACATCGAGCCCGGCTTCTCCTCGGCGAGACGCATCGTGCCATTCTCGCCCTTGAGGTTTACACCAAGGTCCACACGCGTCTTGGTCGCCGGCGTCACCACGGCGAAATTCTTTGACCGGCGGAAGGCAACCGACGTCTTCTTCGGTGCGATCTCGACATCGCTGCCCAGCGTTTTCACGAACGCTTCCAGGGCATCATAGATCGGGCGGATGCCCTCCTTGCCCTGATACTGGCCCGACAGCATGTCGCCTTCATCGGCGTCGAAGCGCCCCTTGGCCGCCTGGCACACCATGTTCGCGTGCCCATGCCCGAAGCCATGCTGTTCCTTGAGCATCTTCACCTGCTCGCCATGCTTTTCCAGCCCGCTGGACTGTACGACCTTGATCCAGTGCGCGAGCGGCTTGCCTGTCTTGGCCTCCATCCCGGCAATGTGGCTCGCGAGCAGCTCTTCCTGTGTCTTTGCCATGTCCCTTGTCTCCCTATTCCTTGCCCAGCGGCCAGTTTTCGCTCCGGCATTTCTTCGGCATCAGCGGCGTCGCCAGCCCCATCAGGCCCAGCATGACCCGGCTTCCAAACGTCGCCTTCCCTGTTTCTGCCACGGCTTTGATATTTTTGAGAATGAAATCCGTGCCCTTGTCCATACCGTTCGCCGTTTTCGTCCCGGCCGGCACATTCTCGGTGATGAGTGTCAACTCGGTGCCGTTTCCCACTTTCTTCAAGTCATAAATGACTACGCAGGGGGCATCGTCATGCATGGTGAATTTGAGCGTGTGCGAATAGCGGTGAGGCGGGCTGAATTCGAGCACCTTGCCGACGACGCTGGTCATTTTTCCATTTGTCGAGCGCATGGCGAAAGGCTCGCCAACCGTCAGTCGCTCGCCGGTGGTCCGGCAAATCGTCCCAAAGAAAAAGGGCAACACCTCGTCTGTCTTCACCAACGTATTCCAGACCGTCTCGACCGGCGCATCGATCATGATTTTGCTGATCTGCTTTTCGGCGTAAGTGACCGCCTCTGCCTTTTCCTCAACCATTTTAATCGTCCCTCTTTCTGGCGGCCTGTTCGGCCATGGCTTTGATGGATGTAAGTTTCCCCGCAAAGGTCTCGCTATAGGCATCGAGCCACCTGTCCTGGATCATCCGGATCGGGACAGCATTCATGTAGAGATAGCGCGAGCGCCCCTGCTTCTCGCTGGTCACCAGTCCGGCTTTTTCAAGCACGGTCAGATGGTTCATCACGGCGATGCGGCTGACATCGAAATGCCCGGCCAACTCGCCCACAGGACATCCCGGCCGGGTTTTCAATATATCGAGCATGGCCCGGCGCGTCTCGTGGGCCAGCGCGTGAAACACCGCAGACATGTCATCATTTGTAATCATGTAATTACATATTTACATGTTGCCGCGCGAGTCAAGTCCCGGGACGTCCGCCTGTTTTCAGTCGTGTGGCGGGCGCGCGCCCCAGATGCCCAATATGCCCGGATGTCCGTCAGCCTGCCTGCGCCGTCGCAGCGGCACACCAGCCGCCTTCGCGATCGCCGTCGCAGCCTCGACGGCATGTGTGGTGCGGATTTCATACGTTGGATTGATATTGCGATCTTCTGCCAGGAAGAGCGGTTCGCCCTGCTTGGGCACAAGCCACCACGTCTCCACGAGGCTTTCTGCGCTGAATTGCGAATAGAGTTCCGGGCGGCACTCAACGAATGCGATCTCGGTGAATGCAACCTGCCCCTGAAAGCGCGGTGGCCGGTGATAGTGTGAACGGCCCGCCGGCAGGGTCATCTCCACACTGTCTTCGCCGATATCGATCCGCCAGCTCCATTTGGCCTGCATGTCACGCCAGACATAGCCGATCAGGCCTAGCGCAAGCACGGCAATTAAGGTGATCAGCAAGGCTGCAACCGGTTCCGACGAGGTGTGAAAATCCAGCGCGGCGAATACACAGCTCACGAGAATGACCAGAACCAGCCCCGCCACGATAGCTGTCCCGATACGCCCGCCCGTCGAAATGCGAAAACGCGTCTTTTGTTGTTCAGCCATCCGCCAACCCTCATCCTGCAAAGATAAAGGCGCGGGATCAGGCCAAATCAGGCCACAGGATCAGCTCGTTTTGAGATTATACTTGCCCATGATCACGTCATTGCGGAACTGCGTGCATTCGGTCGTGCTGGGCGCTTTGCCAAGATAGCCGTCCTGCTGGCGTTCGACATCGGCCATCATCTCAGTGAACTGGGCCTGACGCTGCAGCGCGTTTACCGCAATCTGGCCGGTCAGTCCCTGCACCATGATCTTGGCGGGATTGGTCGAAATTTCCATGTCGAACGCAGACAGGTCATGCTCTGGCGGTTCAGTCTGCGCCATCTCGGCCAGTTCAATCAGCTTTGCGGCATTTACATCGCGATAGCTTGCTGAGGCTTTATAGTAATGCTCGGACGGGCCGGTTGAGGCACAGTGGGACAGTGTCCGATTGACCATTGAATACTGACGCAGCTGGGCGCGTGCAGACAAACCAGCGGCCTTCACTGTGGCGGGCTGAGACGTGTTAGCCTTTGCAGGCGTCGTCTTCGGCGCACTGGCAAATTTTGGTCCGGCGGATATGTCGATGCCGTCTCGGTCAGGTCCGCCGCTTGGGCCAAGCAGGAAAAAACCAGCTGCGACCCCGGCGACCGGCAAGGCGCACACAGCGACCCAGAAGCCCTTCCCACCACCAGACTGTTTTTGCGCACTGGCGACCAGCGCATCTCGATCAAAGCCTGCCATTGGGGCCGTCCTGCCTGTTTCAAGTCACGTCAGAATGGCAGGTTTTTCCTGTGATACACTTAATTTTCAGCTGGAAACTTACTCAGCTGCCGCTTCCGCACGGGCCAGCAGCGAGCCGCAGGGCGCGTCTTCGGCAAGGCCCGGCTCAATGAATGGCAAGGCCGCCAGCCCGCCGCTGAGCGAACCCAGTATTGTGGCAATCCCGATCTGCGCAACCGTTTCGGCGCTGAATGGGAGGAGGCTCGGATTGCGCAGCGTGCCGCCAATCCCGACATTGCCGACCAGCGTACCGAGCGAGGCATCCTTCGCATCAGAGCGCACAGAGAGCTTCATCCGTTCCGTGCCAAGGTCAACATCCCCAGTTACCACGACCACTGCGTCATCCGTGTCGACAACAGCCGGTTCGAGCGTGCCAGTGCCCTGATCGAACGTCGCCACGGCCACCGCGCAGCGCGTCTCGGCATACGTGCGATCATCAGGGTCTTCGCCGAGGACCGTCAGCGCTTCGCCAATATCAAGTGCGGCCCCTTCAACAGCGAGCGCGAGAATATCGGAATCTGTCGACCAGATGGAAATCTTGCCCGTCAGCGTATCGGCCGCCTGACGGAAGCCATCGCCGGTAGCTTCAATGTTGAAGCGCCCTTCAGCGGTACCGCGCAGATAAGGATCGAGCGCCAGGTTGGACAGCGCCACATCCCGCAGATTACCTTCTGCCGTGGTCACGGCAGGTGACCTTGTCCCGTCAATGGTCGCATAGGCATCAAATGAGCCCTGCTCGAATGTCGCCTGCAGCAGCGGCGCCTGTACGACACGCCCGTCAATCTCGAATTCGAGTTTCAGCCCGACAATATCCAGCACAGCGTCAGCGACCGTCTCGGCAGTATAATTCACCCGCCCATCAACCGCATCAAGACGCGCAAAGTCGATCTCGACACTGGGGATCAGCCGGTCGCTTTCATTGTAGATGTCCCGGGCACGCACCTGTTCCGACCCTGTCGTCTCCCCCTCGCCAACGCCGATCGGAATACCAAACACGATGCCGAGGTCATCGGCGTCGAGCGTCTGCGACACCAGGTCGGCTTCGACCACCGGCGTTTCACCGCCCAGCGTCACCGTCACCAGACCAGCAAGATCACTGTCCCCGATCGTGGTTTCAGGGCGAAAGTCGAAGGCCCACTGGCCGGGTGCAATATCGAGGTCGATCATAACGTCAAATGGCGGCGTGTCGGGAGCCGCCAGACCGACAAGGTCGGCAAGGTCAGCGAAATTATCACCGGTCACCCGCAAGCGGCCGTTCAGACGTGACAGGGTGGACGCATCGGCATTGCCATCGAAGTCCAGCGTCGAACCCGCGCCCGTCGCACTGGCATTCAGCGCGCCGGACCGCAACGACCCGCCTGCCGTGTTCACGTGGATCACATCTTCACCATCCTCTCGAACAAGCCGCAGGTCGATATTCGAGAGCGCGACTTCATCAATAAGCGCGCGGTAGTCGGACAGGCTGGTGTCATCCTTGTCATCGTCTTCCGGCTTATCCGGGCCGCCGCCCAGCCGGATGTAGCCGTTCTCGGCCTCAAGCCTCGACACCCAGCTGATGAAGGGCAGGAAGCCGAACGGGTTCAGTCGCGCTTCAAGATCGTCGGCCCGGACCCGGTCCGGTATGTCGACGCGGGTCACGGCCGCCGTCGTGATCGCCGGAAATTTGAGATGGGCACGCTCGACGCTTGAGCCCTCAGGCCCCCAGCTGCCCAAAGCCCAGTTCGCAAAAGGCGTTCCCCAGCGCGGCTGCGTCAGGGCCAGCAGGAACAGAACAAAAGCGAGCAATAGCCCGCTCAGCACCATGAGCGTTATCTTGAGAGGCCGGCTGTCTTCGAGGGTCATCCGTCAACAACGCGCGCGCGCGGCTTGGGTTCTCATCTACTCACCCCGGCGCAGCTTACCCCTGCCAATAACGCCGATCCCTGCTATATGTTCGCCATGAGTTCCAGCCCGAATCGCCAGCCATCCATCTCGGAAATGGCTTCCGCCCGCGCCCCGGCCAATGCCGGCAATGTCGATTATCTTGAGGGTCTCAACCCCGAGCAGCGCGAAGCTGTCGAGACCACGGACGGGCCGCTCCTCGTGCTGGCCGGCGCCGGCACCGGCAAGACCCGCGTCCTGACCACCCGCCTTGCCCATATCATCGGCACCGGCCTCGCCTGGCCGAGCCAGACGCTGACGGTGACCTTTACCAACAAGGCTGCCCGCGAGATGCGCGAACGTGCGCTGAAGCTGATCGGCGACGCTGGCGAAGGCCTCAGATGGCTCGGCACCTTCCACTCGATCAGCGCCCAGATCCTGCGCCGCAATGCAGAGCTGGCCGGGCTGAAATCCAGCTTCACCATCCTCGACATGGATGATGCCATCCGCCTCTGCAAACAGGTCATCGAAGCGGAAAACATCGACACAAAGCGCTGGACGCCGCGCCACCTGTCGAGCCTCATCGATGGCTGGAAGAATCGTGCGCTCACCCCGTCGAAAGTGCCGAGCGACGAGGCGTGGAACTTCGCGGACGGCAAGGGCATCAAGCTCTACGAGACCTATCAGGCCCGCCTCAAAGTCCTCAATGCGTGCGACTTTGGCGACCTCCTGATCCACAATATCACCCTGTTCCAGGAAAACCCGGACCTGCTCGCCGACTATCACAAGCGGTTCAAATACATTCTCGTCGACGAGTACCAGGATACCAACGTTGCCCAGTATCTCTGGCTGCGGCTGCTGGCGCGCGGCTCCGGCAATATCTGCTGCGTCGGTGATGACGACCAGTCGATCTATGGCTGGCGCGGCGCGGAAGTCGACAATATCCTGCGTTTCGAAAAGGATTTCCCCGGCGCGAAGACAATCCGGCTTGAGCGCAATTACCGCTCCACCGCCCACATCCTCGCCGCCGCCTCCTCTGTCATCGGCTACAATAAGGGCCGTCTCGGCAAGACGCTCTATGTCGGCGCAGAAGACAGCGCAGACCCGGACGCCGACAAGGTCAAGGTCCGTGGCCTGTGGGATGGTGAGGCCGAAGCGCGCCTGATCTGCGACGATATCGAGTCCTATGTGAACAAGGGCGGCCAGTATGAGGACTGCTCGATCCTGGTGCGTGCCTCATGGCAGATGCGCCTGTTCGAGGAACGCCTCATCATGCTGGGCATCCCCTACCGCGTCATCGGCGGCCCACGCTTCTTCGAGCGGGCCGAGATCCGCGATGCGCTCGCCTATCTCCGCCTGATCCGCAGCCCCGACGATGACCTCGCCTTCGAACGCGTCGTCAACCAGCCCAAGCGCGGCGTCGGAGCAACCACGATCCAGAAGCTGCAGACCTTTGCGCGCGAGGATGGCCGCTCGCTGTTTACCCTCGTGCCGATGGTCCTGCAGACCGATGAGGTCAAAGGCCCGGCCAAACGCGGCCTGACAACCTTCATCGACCAGATCAATCTCTGGCGCGACCGCCTTAGCAACGGCATGCCCCATCACGAGCTCGCGCAGGTCATCCTCGACGAGTCCGGCTATACCGACATGCTGCAAAAGGACCGCTCACCCCAGTCGCAGACGCGGCTCGACAACCTCAAGGAGCTGATCCACGCCCTCGGCCAGTTCGACAGCCTTCCCGGCTTCCTCGAACATGTTGAGCTGGTCATGGATGTCGGCGGCCAGAGCACCGGCAATGAAGTCCAGATCCTCACCCTGCATGCCGCCAAGGGCCTTGAATGGCCGATGGTCTTCCTGCCGGGCTGGGAAGAGGAAGTTTTCCCGTCGCGCCGCTCGCTCGATGAGAGCGGGATGAAGGGCCTCGAGGAAGAACGCCGCCTTGCCTATGTCGGCATCACGCGCGCCCGCCGGAACTGCTCAATCAGCTTCGTCGCCAACCGCATGATTTTCGGGCGCTGGCAATCTGTCCTGCCATCCCGCTTCATCGACGAACTGCCACACGATCATGTCGAAGCGGTCAGCGAGACCGGCTATTCCACCATGCCCGGCGGCGATACCGGCTTCCAGGGCACGATCGAGGACCTTGGCGAGCGCAGCTCCTACAACTCCCCCGGCTGGCGTCGCCTCAAGGAGAACGCCCGCTCAGGCTCCAAGGCCGGCCCCATCATCGACGGCAAGGCAGAGCTTATCGCCACCTCATCGGGCAAGTCCGGCTTCCGCATCGGCCAGCGCGTGCACCATGAAAAATTCGGCTATGGCCAGGTCCTGGCCGCCGACGGCACCAAGCTGCAGGTCAACTTCGAGAAGGCGGGCCTCAAGAAGGTCATCTCGACCTTTGTGACGGGGGTTTAGCGTAACTCGTCGGGTGCGGGCGTGGGGCGTTTTCGCTTCACCCTTCGACAGGCTCAGGATGAGGTCCATCCGGAACGCGACACCTTCCCCTCTCCCGATCGCGGGAGAGGGGTCAGGGGTGAGGGCGACCACGGTCGCGGCCCGCTGAACGTCTCGGTAAATACAACCCTAGCAGCCCTCATCCCCGGCCCTTCTCCCGCGATCGGGAGAAGGGAGAGCGCCCTGCCTCATAGTCACACGTCCCCCAAACCCCAAATCTTGCCAAGCCTCGCCAAATCACATCAGTCTTCGCGCCTGATCCTGTGGGAGGGACGTGCACATGGCATCCAGAAAACCGGCGGGTGAACCCTTCTTCCTGGTCTTCAGTCTTGGCTTGCTGATGCTTGCCCTGATCGGACTCGGCGGGCGGGCGGCGCTTGATTATACCAATGCGTCCCCGCCGCCGCTGATTGTCGCCGCGCATGCTGTCTGCATGCTGGCCTGGTATACGCTCGTCCCCTTCCAGGCGTCGCTGATCCGTGGCCACAGCATGATCCGCCACAAGCGGTTCGGTGTCCTCAGCCTCGCGGTCGCCGGCGCTCTCATCTATACCGGTGCCTACGCCGCTGGCCGGCACTTCGTGATCCATAACGACCCCTATGCCGTGCTTGCCAGTGCGCAGACCGTCTTCTCTTTCGCCATCCTTTACGTGCTCGGCTTTGTCGGACGGCGCGTCCCGCGCGCGCATAAGCGCTTCATGATCTATGCGAGTCTCGCAGTGCTGCCCCCGGCACTCATTGGCCTGCTCGCCGCATTCGGATTGTCCGGCCTGTTCGTTCTTCCGCTCTGGCTGGTGCTGATCCTCGTCCCGGTCGCGCATGACTGGCGCAAGCACAGGACGGTCTATATCCCGACAGCGATCAGTGCGATCTTCCTTATAACCGGGATGATCGCGGTGGTCGTCGTGGGGTTGAACCCGGCCTGGGCCGATTATCTGACGAGTATCAGGGCGCGCTAGACCGCGACCGGCCCCGCCAGGCCCACGCCACTAAGCTCAGCGCGACCAGCGTGCCGGACATCGCCATGGCCAGCATCGCATTGCCGGGCCACCCCGCCCAGTCATAGACGGCTGTGCCGGCAGAACTGGAAATCCCGCCGCCGACGAACATCATGACGATATAGACCGTCATCAGCCGTGTGCGGATCTGCGGGGCAAGGTTGAGAAATGTCATCCGGTTGCAGATATCGACCAGCGGCCCGACCAGCGTCATCAGCGTGATGGGGACGATCAGCAGCCACACGCTGCCGCCCATCGGCCAGAGCAGGCAGACGCCTGAAAAGTTGACACTCCCGCCGACAATCCGCGCCTTGTACGGCCCGACATCGTCTGCCCAGCGCCCGAGGAAGGGCGTCGTGAACAGGTTGATGAGCGAGAAGGCGGCAAGGTAGCCGACCACGTCCACACCGTAGCCCATATCCGGCAGGTGCAGGCCCAGCCCCATCCACACCGACAGGAAAACCCCGAAGCCAAGCCCCTGGATCATGCCGGACAGAAGGATTTCCGGATGGCGCCTGACCAGCGGGAAGATGGAGAGAAGCAGGCTGAAATAGCCCTGCTTTGGCTGTTCGTCATGGCCGGCTTCGCGCTCATCCATGATGAAGGGCAACAGGATCGAGACGATCAGCATCAGCCCGGCGGCAAGGTAATAAACGGTTCGCCAGCCAAGCGTCTCGGCGATGATACCGGACCCGGCGCGCGCCACCAGGATGCCGCCGATCACCCCCGTCGTCAGCATTGCCGTGACCGCGCCAAGGCGAGCCGGATCAACCCGCTTGGAGGCATAGGTCGGCAACAGGTAAGGCGCGATCGTGAAAAAGCCGAGCACGGTCGAGGCAAGCGTGAACAGGCGGAAGTCCTGCGCGAGGGCCATGCAGGCAATCGACACGAACTGTCCTGCGACCGTAAACGTAACCAACTTGCGGTTGGACACCCGGTCGCCGAGCGGCAGGAGCAGGAACACACCGAGCGCCAGCGCGATCTGGTTCGCCCCCGGCACAATCCCGATCAGGCCATGCCCGACATCGAAATCCCGCGCGACTTCGGAAATGATCGGGTGAATGTAATACGCATTCGCCGTAACGACTGCGCAGGCGAGCGTCAGCAGGAAGATTTCGGTTTTCGACAGACGACGTTCTTTTTTGTCGGGCGTCTGGTCTGTGGGAGGGGAAGTGTTCATGAGGTCTCTGGCAGCACCTGGGACTGTCAGTGATAGGGTGGTCGCCGCTCGAGGCAACAGCTCTCCGTACGGCAGGTCAGCAGGCGGGGCACGCGATGTACTGCTGGTGCACCCCTGGTGTACCGCTAGTGTACTGTTACTGGACTCTTGCTGCACCGTTGCCGGCCCGGACTTTCCCCCGGATAGACGCGGCTCAATCCAGCAACTGTACCATCGCATAGCGGTTCAGCGCTGTCTCATCGATGCCGAAGCCGGGGTCTTGCAGCTGGCGATGCTTGCCATAATTCTGATAGCCCTCGAAAGACTGTTGCGGAACACCTTGAGCCACAAGGAATTTTTCGACGACCTGTGACCGGCTGCGGCAAATGCTGATCTGCGTCTCACTTGGCGCGCACCCCGACACCACGCGCAAATGGCCGCCGCTGATCCCATTCTGTGAATGCGGGACCGCCACCGAATTTGCAAACTGCTCCAGATTGCTCACCCCCTCTGGCGAAAGCTGGTCAGAGCCTTGTTCGAAAAAGATAAAAAGCCCATCGTCGAGCCGTTCATACTCTGGTGCACCCTCAACTGTCCGGGTCATGAAAGCTGCCCGGCCGGCCGTCTGCATCACGTCTTTCCTCCAGGGCATCATGACCTCGGAGAGCAGTGTATCCACCCCGAGAATGGCCTTCACCTCGCCCTCTGTAAGCGGGGCGCTGGCTGGTTCCTTGGTCACCACACGCTCGATCGGCATGCCGTCACTGTCGTAACCACGGGCAAGATCGCCCGGCGGGGTCAGTGGATCGTCTTCCATCAGCGTGCGGTCAGCCAGGACCTCGATCTCTGTCGGCTCGGGTTTTTCCAGCTGGTCAATCCGCGCCTCCACTAGTCCCCGGCTGCCAGATGCCGGGAAGGCGGCTAGAAAACTCTTCAGCACATCTACGCTTTCCGATGACAGCGACGCCGCCAGCGCAGCCGCCTCGGCCCGCTCATCCTCATTTGCCTCACAGCCTGCAAAGCAGAAGTCGTCGGTGCCGCGCAGCCCGCTCTCGATCCAGGGCTGCTGGCGATAACCGGTGCGCTGTTCGACGCGGGTCGCCACCCGCCGGAACAGGGTCTCGGCCGGCACACCCGGCTGGCTGATCATTTCCGACAGCGCAAGCGTAAACTCGCTATTACCGCTCGCTCCATCTTCAGCCACAGCACCGGGCGACGTGGAATAAGCGATCAACGTCCCCCTCACCCGTTCCGTCGCGGCCAGACCGCCCGCCGTGGAACGCACTGCCGCGGGAAGTGGATTGTTCCGGCACGCATCCAGAATGATGAAGTTTGCAGCGTTGCCAGCGTTTTGAAGGTAACGGAACAGCAGCTCCAGACGCGGCGCATTTGCCCAGATGTCGGCTTCATTATAGGCGACAAGGTCGGTCGGGATCAGATAGTTGAGACCTTCAGATTGAACGCCATGCCCGGCGAAAAAGAAGACGCCAGTCGCCTCCGGCCCGGCGGCTTTCAGGGCCGCGCCAAAGTCTGCAAAGGCCTGTTCCATCTGGTCTTCATCCGCATTGAAAACCGAGTGAACCTCAAAATCGAGCCCCTCCAGGGCGGCTTTCATCAAACGGGCGTCGCGGACCGGATTTTCAAGTTGCCAGCCCGGCGTTTCATATTGCGAATTGCCGATGATCAGCGCCACGCGGGGTTCGGCGCTGGACGCCATAGCCATGATAGAGGCACAAAGTGCCAGACAGATAGACCTTATCATTTCCCACCCGATGCTTGTGCCAAGCCACGATGGCAATAGGCATGTCACCTGGGCGAGGATAAGGCCAGTGGAGGCGGGGCGGCAAGTGCAACCCCGCCAATCCGGTCAGGATACCTGGGGCTCGGCAATGCTGCCAGCCGCTGGCTTGGCAGGCTTTGGCTTGCCGATGCGAACCGCGGATGGGCGCTCATACAGCGCACGAAGCGGCGTGCCCTTGATCATGTAATGGAAGGCCAGCGAAGCCGTCACAGCTATAATCAGGATCAGCAAGCTCGCCGTGCCAACATCCGGTACGATGCCCGTCATGGCGAAACCTTTCTGGGCGACCTTCATAGGTATGAAGAAGGTGAGATAGATCACGATCGAATTCTTGCCGGCATAACGAATGGCCTGTCCGGTTTCGAAACGGGCGAGCAGTGCGGCAACCGTGACGATGGCAAACGCCCCGGCAAATCCCAGCATCAGGCTGACGCCAGGAAGTTCACTCAGGCCAAGATTGACGAACTGCGCGTTCCATATGGCCCAGACCAGAAGCGCTGCAAGCGCGACTTCCCAGCTTTGGCTCACACGGCGGGCCAGCGCGAATATGGCGGGGGCGAAAGCATATCCAGCGAAGAAGAAAGCGTACCAGTTGGCGAAGCGGTCCGTCACTGACCAGCCAGTCTCGATGGCACCGGCATAGAAGGCGGCGTGCAACAAGGCTGCCCCGGCGAAAACGGCCACTTTCGGGACGCGGCGCAACATGCGTGTCGCAACATAGAACACCAGAAGCTGGTGGATGAACCACAGGCTGCTCGCAGGAAAGACAAGCTGTTTCAGGAAAATGACGCCCACAGCCGCAGGGTCTTGCAGCAGCATGTCGGCTTCAAAAGCAATGGTCTGAAGCGCCAGCCACAGAATGTAGAAATACGCAAAATGGACAACCTTGCGATCAATATACTCGACCAGTGGGCCATTGATTGATCTGGACAGGAACAAGCCCGCAATCAGGAAGAAATCGGGCATGCGGAACGGTTTGGCGAACGCCACCACATCGTGCATCCAGCCCTCGGCATGGACCATATGCCCGTAATTCAACGTGGAATGCATCATCACAACGAAAATGATGCAAATACCCTTGCCATAATCGACCCAGTCAATGCGATCTGCGCTCATGCCCCTACTCCTCTGGAAAACTATCCTGAGAGGCGAAATGCAAGAAACGTGCTCGCCTGACCGTGCGAAAACGGGTCACGCCATCCGGGACCCGTATTCACCATGCAAATTAGCCGTAAGCCGGTAGAGTAGGATAAAATGGCGAACAACCCGGCAGACATGATGCCCTTCGCGAAACTGACAGGCCTCAAAATCCTGAAAGCAGAGAAGGATCTGGTGAAAGGCGAGCGGGTCGTGAGAGCGAACCTCTGCACCTCTGGAAACATCCTGCACGGCGGGGCCATCATGGCATTTGCCGATGCGCTCGGTGCCATAGGCGGCTTCAAGAAATCTTCCCGACGGCGCGAATGGCACCACGACCGTTGAAAGCAAGACCAATTTTTTCGGATCGCCCCAAGAGGGACTTGTCGTGACCGGCGTAGCCACTCCGATAAATACCGGACGGCGGCTTTCGGTCTGGCAAACCTGGATTTCCCGCCCGGACGCCAAGCCGCCTGCGCTGGTTACACAGACACAATTGGTCCTCTGAATTAACAAATGTGGCGGGCCGGGACACCAAACCGCCCACAAATCGTCCCTGAACGAACCAAGCCCTGCCACAGGACCGCGATTGAGTATTCGTGTCCGGGGGGTTCCGGCAAGGAGAAAACCATGGTTCAAGGCACTACATACTGGCAGTCCGGTTCAACCGGAGTGGGCTTGAAGGAGGCAAACATGGCAACGCTTGCGCTTGTGGATGATGACGAGAATATTGTTGCGTCGCTGAAGATGTTTTTCGAAGCCGAGGGCTATAACGTCAAAACTTATCATGACGGCCTGGCCGCCTTGTCTGGATTGACGGAAACGCCGCCCGATCTTGCCATCCTCGATGTAAAAATGCCGAAGATGGACGGGATGGAGCTCCTGCGGCGCCTGCGTCAGACATCGGAATTGCCGGTCATCTTCCTGACGTCCAAGGATGAAGAGATCGACGAGGTGATCGGCTTTAATATCGGGGCGGACGATTTTGTCCGCAAACCCTGTTCGAACCGTCTCCTGTCAGAACGCGTAAAGGCCGTCCTGCGCCGCTCGCGCCTGGCTGAAGGTGGCACGGACGAGAATGACCAGAAGCCGATCCTGCGCGGACGCCTGACGCTCGACCCGAACCGGCATGCCTGCTCCTGGGACGGCGAACCGGTCCGCCTGACGGTGACAGAATTCCTGATCCTGCAATCGCTCGCCCAACGGCCCGGCTATGTGAAGTCGCGCGACCAGCTCATGGATGCTGCCTATGACGACCAGATCTATGTCGATGACCGCACGATCGACAGCCACATCAAGCGGCTCCGCAAGAAATTCCGCGAAACCGATGATGAGTTCGACGCGATCGAAACGCTGTACGGCGTCGGCTATCGCTACAATGAGAGCTGATCAGGCCTTTAACTGAAGCTGCCCCAGGAAATCGCGCTTGCCGAGCGGGACGCCGCACATACGCAGCAGGTCATATGCTGTCGTCGCGTGGAAGTAGAGGTTCGGCTTGGAAAACGAGAACAGGAAGCCTTCAGCAGTAAAGGGCATCTGCATCTCGCCGAACTTGAAGATGACGTCCTTGCCGGACAGCGCATTTATGTCTTCCGGCGACACGGCGGCGAGCTTCTGCACTGCTTTCGCAAGATTGGCCTGGAACCCTGCATAGTCAGGCACGTCGAGCCCCGACACAGCGTTAAATTCGCCGGCGATTACGCCCTCGACGGCCCCCATGGAATGGTGAATGACCGAATTGAGCTGAAAGGTAAGCGGCAACATCGTGTCGTGGATGCAAGCTGAAAGGAGCTCGTTGGGGCTCACGCCCTTTCCTTCATAGTGTTGGGCACCTTTTTCCAGCACGCCTTGAACACTGCCAACCATTTGGCGGAATGAAGGGATGACAGCGTCATATAGGGTCAGGCTCATCTTGGGTCTCCTCCCGTTTTTAGTCCTGCAGTCGGGTAATCTGAACGCGCCGGAACAGCAAGCGGATGCGATGGGGGGTTTGCTAGGGCGTCCGGGCGTCCTATGCCGGGACGATCAAATTAATGGAGACAATCATGGCAGACGCCGAAAACACGATCCTGATGGAAACCACAAAAGGCCCGGTAAAAATCGAGCTACGCCCGGACCTCGCGCCAAAGCATGTTGAGCGCATTAAGGAGCTCGCGCGCGAAGGCTTTTATGATGGCATCGTCTTCCACCGCGTTATCGATGGCTTCATGGCCCAGGTGGGTTGCCCGAACGGGACTGGTACTGGGGGGTCGGACAAGCCGGACCTGAAGCAGGAATTCAGCGCCGAACCACACGTGCGTGGCACTTGCTCCATGGCCCGGACCAATAATCCGAACTCGGCCAACTCCCAGTTCTTCATCTGCTTTGACGATGCGAGCTTCCTTAACAAGCAGTACACCGTCTGGGGCCAGGTCACCGAAGGCATGGAAAATGTTGACCAGCTGAAGCGCGGCGAGCCTGTACGCGACCCGGATTCGATTGTTTCGATGAAGGTTGCTGCCGACGCCTGAAGCGCGGCGGCAAGCACGACAGGCGGCCTGGATGGCGGGGAACAGTCAAGACAGCGATAGTAGCAAGGGGCGCAGCAAGCAGCTCTTTGGCTCGCGTATTGCGCGGCTGATCTTCGCCTCCAACCTGGCGGGCCTCGCCATTCTCATCATTGGCGCGATGGTGCTGAACGAGATGCGGGCGAGCTTCGTTGTCGCCAAGAAGCAGGACCTGATAGGCCAGGCACAGGTGTTCTCGAACCTCCTGGCAGAAGGTGCAACATTCGGTCAGCCCTCCCCGATCATGGATGAGGAACTCGCGCGCGCGACCATGGCGGACCTGTCCCTGCCGATCTCGGTACGCGGCAAGGTATATGGGCCTGACGCCGGCCTGATAGGTGACAGCTACTTCCTGTCCGACCGCGTCATCGTTTCATCCCTGCCGCCACTGCAGGAGCCGAGCCAGCTGTCGCGCTGGGGACGGTCCTTGTCTGAATGGGCCGTCTCAACGTTCGGAGCGCTAGTCCCCAATCGCGGAGGGGACGCCGTTCGCACTCAGACATTCGAGCAGGAGTTTGAAGTAGCAGCCGCAGGCGGGGAAGCCGCCAGCCAGCGCTTCAATGATCGCGGCCAGCGCATCATCTCTGTCTCGGTTCCGGTGCAGCATGTCTCTGCCGTGGTCGGCGTACTGACTCTCGAATCCAACGATATTGACGATATCATCAGGGCCGAACGCGCTGCACTCATCCCGTTCATTGGTGTGGCTGTATTAGTGGCGCTGATTACATCAGGGCTGCTGACGGTCGGCATTGCGCGGCCCCTGCGCCGGTTATCAAAGGCCGCGGACGATGTCCGCTCCGGCTCGACGCAGACGCTTGACCTGCCGACAATCACAAGGCGGCGTGACGAGATCGGTGCGCTGGCCAATTCGATGCAGTCAATGACCGAAGCCCTGTTCGAACGCATCACGGCGAATGAAAGTTTCGCAGCCGATGTGGCGCATGAGCTGAAGAATCCGCTGACCTCGATCCGCTCAGCGGTTGAGACGGCCGAGCGTGTCAAAGGCAATCCCGAAGCAATGGAAAAGCTTCACAAGGTGATCGCGCAGGATGTCGGGCGTCTTGATCGGCTGATTACTGATATTTCCAATGCCTCGCGCCTCGAAGCAGAAATCACCCGAGTGCCGACCGAAGCGCTGAACATCACACGCTTCGTGTCAGATATCGTCTCGACCTATGAGCATCTTGGCATTGAAGGCCACGAACCGTCTGTGGCATTTCAGGATTCAACCATGGGCGCCGGGCTGCAGGTGCGTGGCCGTGAAGGCCCGCTCGGTCAGGTCATCCGCAATTTGATAGACAACGCGCTTTCCTTCTCGCCCAAGGACGGGACCGTGTCCGTTCGCGTGGAGCAAGGCCGCATTGGCCCACAAACGACGGCTCGTATCATCGTTGAGGACCAGGGCCCCGGGATTCCAGACGATAAATTCGAAAAGATATTCGACCGCTTCTATACCGACCGGCCAAAAGGGTCTGCTTTTGGCAAGAATTCGGGCCTCGGCCTATCTATCGTGCAACAGATCGCCAGCACTCATATGGGCCGGGTCTGGGCTGAGAATCGCGCTCAAGGCGGCGCACGCTTCACTGTAGAATTACCTGCCAGTTAACCATATCTCAGTGGATTCAGCTTGACGTCCGTGTGCTGTCTGTCAGCATTCTGGATGAGGGGCCGATTGGTAGAGGGTAATGATAGGAATAGTTGTCGTCAGCCATGGCAAGCTGGCAAGAGAACTCGTAAGGGCAACGGAACACGTTGTCGGCGAACAGGATTATTTCCGGTCGATCTCGATTGAGGCGGAAGACGATATCGATGCGCGCCGTGAACAGATCCGTGAGACAGTCGCCGCCTGTAACACAGGCAAGGGCGTCATCATCGTAACTGACATGTTCGGCGGAACCCCTTCGAATCTCGCCATCTCCGTCATGCCGGACGCCAAGATAGACGTCATTGCGGGCGTCAATCTTCCCATGCTGATCAAACTGATCGAAGTGCGCGATCAGGTAAAACTCGATGAAGCCGTGAAGGTCGGTCGAGATGCGGGACAGAAATATATCCGCGTTGCGTCTGAAGTGATGGACCGAACAGCGTGAGCGATACCGAAACAACCGTTCAACGACGCATGAAAATCGTCAACCGCAAGGGCCTGCATGCGCGCGCGTCTGCCAAACTTGCCCGTCTCGCCACGACGCTGCCGGCCTCAGTCTTCATTCTGCGCAATGGTGAAACAGCAAACGCGATTTCCATCATGGACCTGCTTATGCTGGCCGCTCATCAAGGCAGTGAGGTGGACGTAAAGGCCAGCGGCCCAGACGCTGCTGCGGCTGTAGATGCCATCGCCGCGCTCATCGCTGACGGCTTCGGTGAACGCGACGATGAAGACTGAACCAGCCTAGAGTACCATCGGTGCGATCCAGAACCCGATCGCTGTGATTATGACGATCCCGATCAGGTTCACATAAAACCCACGGCGCATCATCTGCCCGATTGAAACCTCTCCCGTCGCATAGATGATGGCATTTGGCGCTGTCGCGACTGGCAGCATGAAGGCGCAGGATGCGGCAACCGCCGCAGGCGCCAGCAGGCTTTCTGGCGCGACACCAATTGCAATCGCGAGCGCCCCGAGAATGGGCGCAAGTGTCGTCATCGTCGCGACATTGGAGGTCAGCTCTGTCAGGAAGATCACCAGGATCACAACGGATGCGATGAAGAAAATCGCTGGCAGGACCTGGAGCACGCCGAGCTGTTCACCGATCCATGCGGACAGGCCGGTGCGTGAAACGGCATTACCGAGCGCAATACCACCGCCGAAAAGGATGAGGACGCCCCAGGGCAGGCGCTCTGCCTCTTCCCAGTTGAGGACTGCACGCTTTTCCCCGCCGCCCGCAGGGACCAGGAACATCAGAACCGCACCAAAAATTGCGATCATCATGTCGACCTGTGCACCGCTATAGGTCGACAGGAGCGGCCAACCTATCGCTTCAAGGCCACTGACGACGGGCAATCGCGTGACCCAGAGCAACGCGATCAGTGCGAAGATGCCAGCTGCACGCATTTCTGGAACCGTCGTCGGACCGAGCTCATGCCGCTGGCGCATGATATCCTCAAGAACAGCCGCGCCATTCTGGATACGCGGTAAACCTCTCGTAACGCTCCACCACGCAGCCGGGACCAGCAATGCCGCGGCAGGAATGCCGAATGCCATCCATTGCGGGAACCCGATATGGGCGCCGGCTTCCGCCTGAAGCCAGTTGATCGCGATCAGGTTTGTCGGCGTGCCAATAGGCGTGGCGACGCCGCCAATCGATGCAGCATAACAAACGCCGAGCAGCAGAGCCGTCGAAAAGCGCTTCATCCCGCCCCCCAGCGCTGCGGCAGCAGACAGGGCAATGGGCACCATCATCAGGGTGGTCGCTGTGTTCGATATCCACATGGAGAGGAGCGCGGTGGCGGCCATGAAACCGAAGATCAGCGCCTTTGGCGAGGTTCCGACACGGCTGACCACATTCAGGGCGATCCGCTTATGCAGCCCCCAGCGCTCGATCCCCATCGCAATGACAAACCCGCCGAGGAGCAGAACCACGATGTGATTCATATAGTCCGCGCCCACAGCCCTCGGAGAGCCCGCATCAATCAGGGGCAACACAACCAGGGGCAACAGGGACGTCGCAGGGATCGGAATGGCCTCGGTCGACCACCAGACAGCCATCCAGACGAGCAGGCAGGCTGTTCCCCACGCGGCAAAAGACAGGTCACCTGGCGCGGCGAAGACAAGCAACAGCAAGGCAAGCGCCGGACCCAGCACCAAGCCTGTTGTCTTTATTGTGATAATTCTCTCTCCCATGGCCGCGCAATGGGCCAGCCGGGCGCGGCAAGGTCAAGCTGTTTTCCGGTGCCGTATCTTCAGGCGTCGAGGACCAGATCGTCACGATGTATGATGGCCGGGCGCCCCCGATAGCCGAGCCGGTCTTCTATTTCATCGCTATGGGCGCCCGCTATGCGTTGAATGTCGCTTGCGTCATAGGCTGTCACGCCTTTCGCCACGATCTGTCCGTCCGGCCCTCTGACAGCCACAGCAGCGCCCTTCTCGAACCGCCCCTCGATACCTGTCACACCGACCGCCAGCAGGCTGGAGCCTGTCGCCAGCGCTTTCACCGCACCTTTATCGACAAGGATTGCGCCCTCGGGGGTTAGGTGCCCCTTCAGCCAGGCTTGGCGCGCGGTTGCAGGTGTCAGCGGCGGAATGATCCAGGTCGCTCGCTCTCCTGCGGCCAACGCAGCGATCGGCGCCTTGCGATCGCCAAGTGTAATCGCCGTTGCACAGCCGGCACCGAAAGCAATTCTTGCCGCAGCGAGCTTTGTTGCCATACCGCCCGTACCGACGCCCGCATCAGCATTGGCCTTACCCGCCATGGCATCATGCTCATCGGTAAGTGCACGCACCTCGCCGATGTGGGATGCCGCCGGATCCTTGCGCGGATCGGCAGTGTAGAGTCCGTCAATGTCAGACAGGAGAATAAGCACATCGGCGCTCAACATCTGTGCCACACGCGCGGCCAGCCGGTCATTGTCTCCATAACGAATTTCGTCCGTCGCCACTGTATCATTCTCGTTGATGACAGGGAGTGCGCCTGCAGCCAGCAAGGTATCCAGCGTTGCCCGCGCATTGAGCCAACGTCGGCGGCGTTCGGTGTCCTCAAGCGTCAACAAGGCTTGCGCAACGCGGATGCCATGCGGCTGAAACGCCTCAGCGATGGCAGACATCAGGAGGGGTTGCCCCAGCGCTGCGGCCGCCTGCTTTTCTTCCAGTTTCTTTGGCGCCGCTTTGCCAAGCAGCTTGCGCCCAAGCGCCCCAGCGCCAGACGACACCAGGACGACCTCCCGGCCCTCAGCCTTCAGCGCTGTAATGTCTGCGGCCAGCCCGGCCAGCCATTCACGGCGCGGTTCGCCTTTTGACGCGATCAGCGCCGACCCGGTCTTGATGACAATCCGGCGGGCCGTATCGAGCGGCGTCCCCATCAGGGATGCCAGCTCTCTTCTTCTTCGCCCTCATGCTCAAGGTCGTGAATGTGGCCGAGTTCCTTCGCGATCAGGAAAAGTGCCGGGCGCACCCCCGTGCGCGCGAGAGACGAAATTCGCAGCGGCTCCTGCCCGCAAGCTGCTTTCAGCTGGGCGGCCTGATCATCCACCATCTCCTCAGTCAGCGCATCGACCTTTGTAAGGGCAATGATTTCGGGCTTGGTGGCAAGTTCGCTGTCATACTCTTCAAGTTCACGCCTGATCGTGCGCCACGCCCCAGCGACATCGTCCTGCGTACAATCTATGAGATGTAACAGCACTTTGCATCGCTCGACATGGCCGAGGAAACGATGCCCCAGCCCTGCCCCATCTGCCGCCCCTTCGATCAGGCCTGGTATATCAGCCAGCACGAAGCGCGTTCCAGGCCCAAGATCCACGACGCCAAGGCCGGGATGCAGCGTGGTAAACGGGTAGTCGGCCACTTTCGGCTTGGCTGCAGTCGCGGCACGCATGAAGGTCGACTTGCCCGCATTCGGCAGACCGAGCAGGCCCGCATCAGCAATCAGCTTCAGGCGCAGCCAGATCGTGCGCTCTTCACCATCCTCGCCCGGATTTGCCCGGCGGGGCGCGCGGTTGGTCGAGGTCTTGAAGTGAAGATTACCCCACCCTCCATTGCCACCTTTCGCCAACAGGACACGCTGACCAATCTCTTGCAGGTCAGCGATCATCGTCTCCTGGTCTTCTTCGAATATCTGCGTGCCGACAGGGAGCTTGACAGTCAGGTCTGCTCCGCCCTTGCCGTGGCGCTGCTTGCCCATGCCATGCCCGCCGCGTTCGGCCTTGTGGTGTTGCTGATAACGATAGTCGATCAGCGTGTTCAGCCCCTCGACCGCTTCGGCATAGACACTACCTCCACGTCCGCCATCACCGCCATCCGGCCCACCAAATTCAACATAGGCCTCCCGCCGGAATGAGGAGCTTCCGCGTCCGCCATTGCCGGCGATGACATAAATTTTGCACTGATCCAGGAATTTCATAACGCTGTCCTTAGCCCGTCTCGGCTTTCCGCACCATGAAGATGTGCTCCACATCACGCTCGCGGCCCGCGCAGAACACGGGTGCGACGTGTGTCCTTGTGAAACCGAGCTTGCTGAGCACCCGCCCCGATGCCAGGTTATCAATGAAGTATCCGGATATCAGTTCATCCGCCTGACCGCGCTCTTCGAGCCATATAATCAGCTCTTTGGCCACTTCCGTTGCAATGCCCCTTCCCCAGGCTTCCGGCGCAACCCAGTAACCAATTTCGAATGGCTGGCTGTCATCGGGGCGATGCGCGCTCACCATTGCGACCAGATCCATGTTCTCGAAAACAGCGAAGGCGTGGTCAGTGCCAAGCTCGTTGCCTCGTTCACAGTTCAGCACCCACTGCCCGGTCTGATCTGTCGTCTGGCGCGGCGGCACACGCGCAATCATTTCATACACACAGGGATCATTCACAATCTCTGTGATGCGTGCTGCATCTTCGAGCACTGGAGACCGCAGAAAAAAACGATCTGTTCGCAATTCGGCCATGTCTTCGCGTCCCTTATGCCAGCGCTGTCTCCCACTGCAGCAAAAAGGGGAGACAGCCACCTGTCTCCCCTCATACTTCATTGGATCGATCTATCGGTGGCCGAGGCCGCCTGACCTCACCTATTCTGCAGCAGCCGCCATCGGAACGACCGAAACATACTGACGGTCACCGGTTGAGCGCTTGAACTCCACGCGGCCCTCTTCGAGCGCAAACAGCGTGTGGTCCTTGCCCATGCCGACACCCTTGCCCGGATAGGTCTTGGTGCCGCGCTGGCGAATGATGATGTTGCCCGGCACGACATGCTGGCCGCCGAACTTCTTAACGCCGAGATATTTCGGGTTCGAATCGCGACCGTTACGTGACGAACCGCCTGATTTCTTATGTGCCATTTGGGCGCTCCTTGATGTCTCTGAAGCTGGTTATACCAGACTTCAGGCGTCCTTTGCCAGTTGCTTGGCCTGCTTGACCCACTCGTCGCGTTCGATGCGACCACCGAGGCCTGCCTCGTCGTCGAGCTCGGCGATCTGCGCCTTTTTCAGCTCGGCAACTTGCCAGAAATGGAACACGCCAGCAGCGTTGAGTTTCTTTTCCATGGCCGGACCGACACCGGAGATCAATTTCAGATCATCCTTCTTGCCGTCAGCCTTTGCGAGACGACCACGATCATCTGTCGCAGGCTTTTCGTCAGCTTTTGCCTTTGGAGCTGCCTCAGCTTTTGGAGTAGCTTCTTTCTTGGGCGCAGGCGCTTCCTTGGCAGGGGCGGCTTTTGCTTCAGTCTTCGGGGCTTCTTCGGCTTTCGGCGCTGCGGCCTTTTTCGCCGGCGCTTTCTTGCCGTCCGTCAGGATCGAAGAGATCGTAACAACCGATTCAAGCTGGCGATGGCCCTTCTTGCGGCGATAGGTCGACCGCTGGACCTTTTTCATGATGGTGACCTTGTCGCCCTTTCTCTGGGCGTTGACCTCACCGACGACGCTGGCGCCCTCGACAAGCGGCGCGCCGATCGTGACGGTCTTGCCGTCCCCGAGCATCAGCACGTCAAAGGTTACATCCGCGCCGGTATCGGCTGCGAGTTTTTCGACAACAATCTGATCGCCTTCGGCGACCTTATACTGTTTGCCACCAGTCTTGATGACCGCGAACATGGCCTCATCCTTCCGGAAGGTGTAATTAGTTGAGTGTCCGCACGCGCATCGCGCCGGACATGAAGGCGCGGATAAACACTATCAGTGTGCCTGTGTCAAACCCTGACATGCATGAAATCCGGGGCTTGCACCCGTTCGCTGCTCAGGCTATCCCCCCGCCCCACGGAGAGGTGCTAGAGTGGTTGAATAGGCTAGTCTCGAAAACTAGTGAGCTCGCAAGGGCTCCGAGGGTTCGAATCCCTCTCTCTCCGCCACGCAGACCCTGATTTTGAAGACCAGATCCGATTTGCGCCGGAAACGCCCGCCACTGGCGGGCTTTTTCATGCGCTGCGGTCTCTGCTCGCCCGATTTTCCCTGCTCTTCCTGCAAATTTCGCCAGTCGTCTCTAACGGCCACTTTCGCCAGATCTCTTAGGCCCGTTTTCCCTGATACCCCCCGATTTACAGGGTATTTTGCAGAATTATCAGGGACGGGCTTGGAATCCACTTCCCGCAAATGCAGTGTTTACAAGGGGTTAGAAGTCAAATTCCCTAAACCACGGAACAGGGAATGGAAATCCGCGGATCAGGGAATTTGATTCCGGGAACAGGGAACGGCATCGGAAGATCAGGCAAACGCAAATCCAAGCACTTCTGCCTGGCGATCCCAGTCCAGCGGGATGTCCGTACGCAGCAGTTCTTCGAGGCTGAGATCAGCAGGCTGGCGCCCGTCCAGAACGGCCTGAACGATGGCCGGCGACAGGAAGGCGAGCTTCAATCTCTGACGCAGCGGCGATGTCGTCCAGCCGATGCGCCTGGCAATATCCGGCAGCGATGCGCCGGCCTTCCATTCTTCCGCCCAGGCATGCGCACGCGCGACAGCCTTGATCAGCGTCTCATCCCGGTTCGGTGTTTCGGCGCCAAGAATGAGGATAGTCTCGACGCCGCGCTTGCGTTCGGCAAAGGCTTCGACATGCACCAGCGCGTCCAGGGCAATGTCTTCAAGGCAGAGCCCGCACGCCTCAGCAATCACATCCGGATTGACAGCCAGCCGCATCTCACCAGGCTTCAAATCGATCCGCTCGACAAGTCGAACGAGAGCAGGTGTCTGGTTTGCAGTCAGCTGCTCACCGAGCCTCTTAAAGGCCGCTCTGACTCTGGCAAAGCTCTCCGTGCTGGGAGCGACAAGCAATCGCTCCGATGCCTTCTCTAGCCAGTTCCTAATCGCTTTGGCAGCAGCAGCCTCAAGCTTTGCAGCTGGCAGCCGCCATCCGGCAACGGATGTCTCATCGACTGTCATCAGGCTCCGAGACACATAATAGCGCCACCGGCGTCCTCTCGTCGTGGCATAGGTCGGCGTGAGCCGGTCGCCGGCTTGATCGAACAATTTACCAGTGAGCGGCGATGCCCCGCTATCACCTGAACCGCCCTGCCCGCGCTGGCGCCCACTCCTGGTGATCAGCGCTTCCTGGACGCGGTCCCAGAGCGCCTCGTCGATGATGGCAGGATGGCTGCCAGGATACGCATTCTCTTTGTGCCGGATCATCCCGCGATAGACCGGATTGGTCAGAATGGAATGGATGGCACCCCGAGACATTACGCATCCACCAAGGTTCTTGCCGCTCTTGAAAGTCCGCCTCTTCGATCGGATGCCTTCCAGCTCTGTCTGCCTGGCGACGCGGCCAAGACAGCGATGCTCGTCATACAGATCGAAGATCCGCTGGACCTGCTTGGCCTCATCCTCGTTGAGGACGAGTTCGCGCGTGTTCAGATCGGGATGCGGATCATAGCCCAAGGGTGCCAGCCCACCCATCCAGAGCCCTCGCTTTGCCGAGGCCGCGAGCTTGTCCCGGATACGCTCAGCCGTGACCTCCCGCTCGAACTGGGCGAAGGATAGGAGCACGTTGAGCGTCAGCCGACCCATACTGGTCGATGTGTTGAACGCCTGGGTGACGGAGACGAAGGAACAGTTCGCCTTGTCGAACCGCTCAACCAGCCGGGCAAAATCCGCAAGCGAACGGGTCAGCCGGTCGATCTTGTAGACAACGACCATGTCGATCCGCCCGGCATCGATGTCGTCGAGCAGCGACTGAACCGCAGGCCGTTCAAGATGGCCACCCGATATCCCGCCATCATCATAGCGGGTCTCGATCAGTTTCCAGCCCTCATGCTTTTGACTTTCAATATAGGCCTTGCAGGCTTCCCATTGAGCATCGAGCGAATTGAACTCCTGCTCCAGCCCCTCCTCGCTGGACTTGCGGGTGTAGATCGCGCAGCGGATGACGTTCTTCGACATCAGCCTGCTTTTCTCTGCAGGCCAAAGAAGCGCGGCCCTGACCAGCGCGCCCCAGTGATCTCCCGGGCTACGGCACTGAGGGATCGGTAGGTCTTACCGCGATACACGGCACCCTCCTTCGTGACGTCGACGACATGCCGAATACCGTTCCACTCGCGAACCAGTCGGGTGCCAGTCGATGCTACCTTTCCCGGCGACTCCGGCACCCCATTCGTTACGATGGCTTCAAGAGCAGACCGGGTCCGCTTGCGGAGCCCACCACGCTTTCGAGCCTGGAGGTCATAGGCGAGAAGCCGCGCCAGGAATTGCGTGCTGATGCGGTTCGGCAAAGTGCCCAGTGTTTCCCGATCCCAAAGTTCAAGCAGATCCCCGCGGGACATATCCCGCAGGGCCTCCAGATCCGCTGGTAGCTCCACCGCCATGCTCAGGCTTTCTCCAGGCGATAGCGAGCACAGCGCTCTCCATCGGCGGGCGGCAGCTTTTCAAGCTTGCGGTCGCCTGCCCGCACCCGGGTGAGTGCCGCCCGCACTGTATGCGGAAGCCAGTCCAGCGCTTCCGACACCTCATTGACTGTGACGCCCTCCGCCTTGCCGAGCAGCTGAATCAACTGCTCGCGCTTGGTGAGAGGCTTCTTCTTCGATTGAGTATTGGATGTTTTGGCCATCTGGCCCTCCTTCAGCTTCATGGAGAGCGATCCATCGCTCCCACTGACTGAAGGCCCGACCTTGCCGAGGGTGCGGGCGGTCTCGGGTTCCCTGCCCGGCGCTTGCACACTGACGCTCTGCTGCACCCGGAAGTCCAGTCGAAAGTCAGCTGTCTGGCTGACTTTTCCGATGGGCCTCCAGAGCGCTCTCTGCGAGTTCTATCGCCTTTCTCGCATTTGCGATGGTAAGGACAACGAGCTGCTCGAACATCAAGCCGCAAAGTTTCGGCGACTGCGCCTGGATAGCCGCTTCATGCGCCTCTTCCAGCGCCATTGTGACATCTGCCATGAGCTTCTGTGGGAGGTCGTTGAGAGCCATGACCCGACGAATGCTCTAAATGGCGTGTCAGTCCAGACACAGTGAGACTGCTTGACCCCGAAAGAAGACGTAACTTTGAATGTTTCCAAGCGGATCCGGCGACGGCAGGGGGATGGTGGTGTCCCATGAAAATATTCCGAGATGCGTTGTGAACGGACGCACCCAGAATGAGATCAGCCCGCCAATATGGTTGTATGAAGGTTGCTTTTCCCCATACGTTGAAAAGCTTAAGGGTTGAAAGTTGTTGGGTCTGCATGGGTACGTTGGCGAAACTGCTGGTCATTGTTGCCGCGGTGCTTCTGAGTTCGGTGGTTATTCCAAATCATGCGTCGGCTCAGGATGAGAAGGTAAAAGAAGTCCAGCAGTTCCTGGCCGAGCAGGGGTATGAACCTGGAACAGCAGACGGCTTCTGGGGACCGCGTACTTCACAAGCGATTGAAGAGTTCCAAACGGCAGAAGGACTACCCGTTACTGGTCAAATCGACCCCGCCACGGAAGAGCGCATAGACGCCATACAAAATCCGCCACCTCCCGAGCCAGAGATAGTTCCACCCCAAGCTTCAGAACCTTCATCCTCATCGAACGACTATTTGTGGTGGCTAGCCGGTTTCGCCGGCCTCTTTCTTTTGTGGTTGCTCGGCCGAAAACCGAAAAAATCAAAGCCTAACCATCATCAGGACCAAGTTTCTGAAGCACTCAGCAAGCCCCAGCCCGTAACCCGTCAGGCATCAAGCGAGGAACTTTCGTTGCCATCAAGCAGTGGGAGCGCCAGTACACCGGTAAAAGCACGGTCATCAGAAGCTTGGATACCTTCAGGCAGATCCGCAAATGTCGCAGGGTTCGACTTGGGAAGCATGATTTATGTCGGCAAACCGCCATTTGATCGATCCCGTGGAAGCAAGTGCTCGGCGTACATTGATCCGTCCCTGTCGGTTTCCAAGCGCGATCTGGACCTTGAAGGTGAAGGGCTGCCCTACTGGCCGAACTATTCCGATATCACGCCTCGCGCACGGGGAACGTATCTGCATTGGCTATCTGAAGGCAGAAATGGCCCGCAGTACAATCCAGGGTATCTCTTTCTTTATTTTTACGGACTGGAGCGGCGCTTTTTTGTCGATCAGTCGTCTTCCGAAGAGCGCAAACTCATTGTCGAAGAAGTGAAGCGTCTGCTTCGCATCTACCCCGAAAATTATTCTGTCAGAAGCTATTTGGGTCGATTTATCGATGTCGCGGAAATGTTGGTTCTCGGGCCAGCCAGTATCAAGCCGAACTATGAAATTGACCGCATCTCGTTTGAACTCCCCGCCTCTATACTCATTGCGATCGGTTCAAGAATAGCGCTTCAGAGGCCGATCAAATCGGACTGGATGCTCAGCTGGTTCCTCGCCGATCCGGAGAGGAACTTGCGAACGCCCGCCATGAGATGTCCGGAGGAATTCAATGCCCTTTTCAAGATATTGTTTGAACGGCGCTATCCGAACGGCTTGAAAGTTGATCCGCCTCGCCGCCCCTTGAAGATCGAGTATCGCGCCGCGTCGATGGAGTTCGAGCGGAAGCTCATGCCCAAGGTAGATGGAACGCCGGTCGTTGATGTTTCAGCATTGCGAAAGCCCTTATCAATCGCTCAGGACATCGCAAACGAAGCGATGGAGCGATTGGATAAGTTCAGTCGCTTTCTTGGCAAGAATCCCAATCAAGAGAATTCACTTCAGGCTCATCTGCTGCTTCCTTCAGAACTGAAGGAGGCGTTTCCACTAGAGGATGCGCAGGCACTATCGCAATGGCTTAATGGGGCAGCAGTGAAGGGGTCTTTGGTATCGCTTGAAGCCTTGCTCGAACAGCTTGGTCGTGGAATTCCCGACAAGCTAACGAAGAAAATACATGACGAAGCATCTGATGCCCTGGCAGCTCTTGGCTATGGCATGGCACCGGACCCGAATTACTCCATTCGAAGACTGAAGTTGGACGATGAAGTAAGGGTATTCCAGCTTTCGCCGTCCAGTAACCGGCTAACCGAGCCCTCTTCCCAATTCACAAGCGCGCTTCATAATCTCGCGCTCAGCGCCTTCATCGCCCATGCGGATGGTCAGATCGCGGCTTCCGAGATTGAAGCGATGCGGAGTTTGATTATTGACGCCGCGAAATTGAGTGAAGACGAGAGAGTGGTGTTGAACGCCAATCTCGACTGGTTTGTTTTAACAGAGCCCGATTTTGGGTTTTTGCGCAGACGGTTGAAAGAGGTCTCACCGCAGAGCGCTCACGTTGTTCGCCGCCTTGCCGTTGATATTGCTCGCGCGGATTCGATCATTCACGCTGACGAAGTTCGGAGCCTCGAAAAGATTTATCAGACGTTGGGTTTCAATGAAGCCGAGGTCTATTCGGACCTCCACGCGGGAACACAAGAAGCGGGACCAGTCTCGGTCAGAGCCGCGCAACCCGATCCGACAGGAGAGGAAATACCTCCAGAGGTGTCGTCGAAACCGGGACTGAACCTTGATCATTCCCGAATTTCGACTTTGACCGCTGAAACAGAGCAGGCGAAGCGTGCTTTGTCTGAAATCTTCGACGATCCGTCTGACGTTGAAGAGACCGCGCCTGAAGACATCGAAGCCGAGCATTCACTTTCAAATGCGTTCGCAGGACTAGATGCCGTCCATTCGAAATTTGCGTTTGAATTGGTCCAGCGAGAGTTCTGGTCCACTAATGAGTTTCGCTCGCTGGCGCAGCAACATGGTTTGCTTAGCGCGGGTGGTCTCGAAACATTAAATGAGTGGGCTTTCGATAAGTTCGATGATGCACTGGTTGAAGAGTATGATGGTTATGAGATTAATCAGGACATCGCAGTATTGATCAGACAGCAGGTTTGAGGGGCCAAATGAGCATTAAGCGGCGAGAGAAAGACGCAATAATCCAATCTCTTAGAGCTGGCGTTGTGCCCAAGCTTGGGCTTCAGCACATTCAGGTTGGACGTTACCGCGAGATTGAAGAGCTAGTCAGAGATATGGAGCGAGTGGCGGACGGTGGAGCCGCTATTCGGTTCATTATTGGAGAGTACGGATCGGGAAAGACGTTTTTCCTCAACCTGATCCGCTTGGTGGCACTGGAAAAAGGCCTGGTTGTAATGTCAGCCGATTTAGCTCCCGACAGGCGTATTCATGCGACGGGTGGTCAAGCGAGAAGCCTCTTCGCAGAAATGGCAAGAAACCTGTCCACCCGCACAAAGCCAGATGGGGGCGCTTTAGCAAGTGTGGTTGAACGGTTTGTGAGCCAAGTGCATCGGGAGGCTGAGGCAGGCGAT
The DNA here is from genome assembly GCA_964556825.1 of uncultured Hyphomonas sp. Taxonomy (GTDB): domain Bacteria; phylum Pseudomonadota; class Alphaproteobacteria; order Caulobacterales; family Hyphomonadaceae; genus Henriciella. The sequence goes on from CAZKXJ010000001.1 coordinate 668,440, forward strand.
ATCTCTACCAGCTTACTCATTCGCCAGAAGCTGACTCAGTTGGAAGAGATGACTGGTGGGTACGATTTTGCTGAAGTGATCCGCAAATATTGGGAAGGGCATGAGGCAGGAAGCGAGGAACTTAAGTCAGCAGCTTTGCGATGGCTGAGGGCTGAATATGCCACCAAGACAGATGCCAGAAACGCACTCGGCGTTCGATCGATAATCGACGATGCCAACGTATATGACATGCTCAAACTCATGTCGTCTTTTGTTGTGATAGCCGGTTATAAAGGGCTGCTTATCTCGCTGGACGAGCTTGTGAACCTTTTCAAGCTAACATCTTCACAGGCTAGAAACGCTAACTACGAACAAATCCTCCGTATCTTGAATGACATACTCCAGGGGTCGGCTGGTAATATTGGCTTCCTGTTGGGTGGAACGCCTGAGTTTCTAATGAACACTCGGCGCGGTCTTTATAGCTACGAGGCCCTTCAAACACGTCTAGCTGAGAACAAATTCGCTACTGATGGATTGGTGGATCTTTCCGGCCCAGTGATCCGCCTTTCGAACCTTACGCCTGAAGATTTGTTCGTCTTGCTCAAGAACATCAGGGCGGTGATGCAAGGGGAAGACAATCCGCTTCCCGATTCCGCATTGGAATCATTCATGGCGCACTGTTCAAACCGCATTGGAGAGGCCTATTTTCGAACGCCTCGAAATACGGTCACTGCGTTTGTAAACCTGCTATCAGTCTTGGAGCAAAATCCTGGCGTTGACTGGAAAGACCTCATTGAAGAGGTGGACGTTCCTCAAGACCAAGGGGACGATCTGAGTGACATCACTGATGAAACGGCCCCATCTCCCGCAACGCCCTCAGATGATGAGTTGTCGAGCTTCAAATTGTGAGCGCAACTTCTTTCGATCAATTGGCTCGCCCTGTCCAAAAGTGGATTAGAAACAAGGGATGGGGCAGCCTAAGGAAAATCCAGGCTGAGGGTATTGAGGCCGTCTTATCCAGCAGCGACGACATTATCATTGCCGCCGCTACGGCTGGCGGCAAAACAGAAGCAGCGTTTCTACCACTGGTGTCGCGTGCAATCTCTGAAGCCGCTGACGAGGATAAGTCAGGATTTAGCACAGTCTACATCGGCCCGCTAAAGGCACTGATAAACGATCAGTATCAGCGCCTTCAAAGCATGTGTGAGGGAACTGAGGTGCCGGTCTATCCGTGGCACGGCGATGTCGCGGCAGGCCTAAAAGCTAAGGCTCAAAAGCACCCTCGCGGTATCCTCCTGATAACACCGGAATCGCTCGAAGCGCTGTTTGTAAGAAAGAGCAATTTGATACCGCGCCTTTTTGGCAGAACACATACGTTTGTCATTGATGAACTGCACACGCTGCTCGATTCCGAGCGTGGTGTTCATTTGCGCTCTCTGATGGCGAGGCTAGAGCTGACAACTCAAAACTCCATCCGGCGGATCGGATTGTCGGCCACGCTTGGCGATATGGAGATGGCAAAGGCATACTTGCGATCTGGCCAGACCGAAAACGTGCGACTTATTCAAGCAGAAGGCGGAGAGGCCGAACTAAAGCTTCAGCTGAGAGGTTACATCAAAGGCGACGATGACTCATCTGGTTCCGCTGTTGCCGAAATCTCGGAGCACTTGTTCCAGCATCTTCGCGGATCGGACAATCTAGTATTTGCGGGCCGTCGAGCAGATGTCGAAACATTTGCCGATAGACTGGCCCGGCTATGTGAAACCCGCAATCTTCCGCAGGAATTTTACCCCCATCATGCGAGCCTGTCCAAAGATCACAGAGAGTTTGTCGAGCAAAGACTAAAAGACGAAAACAAACCAACCACGGCAGTTTGCACATCCACTTTGGAACTAGGTATTGATATCGGTGATGTGAGCTGTGTGGCGCAGATTGGTGCGCCGTTCACCGTCGCTGCATTGAGGCAGCGGCTTGGCCGTTCTGGACGGCGTGGTGGGCAACCTGCCGTTTTACGGCAATACGAAATCGAAACAGCACTTCGGGGCGGGGACCACTTTGCGGATCAACTACGTTTGGGGTTGGTTCGCTCAATCGCAATGATCGAACTGTTGCTAGAAAACTGGTGCGAACCGCCGAGATCACAATCTCTGAATCTCTCTGCCTTTGTGCATCAAATTCTTTCCGTGATTGCCGAAAAGGGTGGTGCTAGCGCTAAGCGGCTTTTCGTAACTTTGTGTGAGAAAGGACCTTTCAACAATATTGATGCGAACCTGTTTCTTGAGGTCTTGCGTCACATCGGTTCGCCCGAAGTTCGACTGATAGAGCAATCATCGGATGGCCTGCTTTTACTCGGCAGGCAGGGTGAAAAACTGGTTGAACACTACAGTTTCTATGCGGTCTTCCAGACACCAGAAGAGTTCCGGGTGGAATGCGATGGCAAGACGCTTGGCACCTTGCCGCTAGAACAGATGTTCAGACCCGGCATGACCATAATATTCTCCGGGAAGAGATGGGAAATAGTGGAAATAAACGATGCTGCGAAGGTTCTCAGCGTAAAGCCTTCTAGGGCGGGCGAACCACCTAAGTTCGGCGGCAGTCCGGGCCTTATCCACGACCGTGTGTGCGAGAAAATGCGCGAAGTCTATTTCAGTGACTATCTGCCTGTTTATTTGGATGAGACTGCGAAACAGTTGTTGGGTGAAGCCCGATCAAATGCTCGTCGACTATGTCTGTCGAACAAATCAGTCTTGGCGCTTTCGGAGAAGCGAACCTTGCTCGCTACCTGGAAAGGCACGGTTCGGAACCAAACTCTGGCCTTCACTCTGAGCAATAAAGGCTTCACAGTTGATACCTTCGACGGGTTGCTAGATGTTGTGTCGAGTGACGACACTCCGCCGATCAACGAAATTCTTGAAGAACTGGCGCGTGATGTTCCCGAAAGCATCATCGGCAATGGTGAAAACCTGATGGTCGAGAAGTTCCATCCCTTTCTTAGTAGATCACTCTTGGAAAAGGATGCACTGAGTTCGCGACTGGACATTTCTTCCCTAAAGCAAACGGCTTCTGATTTGCTGGCAAATGAAAGCCGCTGAGCGATCAGACCCGCAAGCTCCGCACTCAGCGGTACCATTCCCATCGCCCTACAAATCGAATTCCGCCCCGAAAACGTCCCTTCCTCAACAAGCCTCAATATCACTCGATTAACTACCAAACGCATCGGCTCAATCATCTCGATTGCCAAACGTAATCGCCTGCCATCACCTGAAACTGGGGTTGTACGAGCAAACCAGCAAAGAGCAGAAAGGATCTATTACGTCCGCTTGTGATGCTGTGGACGGCGTGCCCCACCCAGCTCTGCTGAGCTGGTAATGTGAAGGT
>CAZKXJ010000002.1:0-256638 GCA_964556825.1 uncultured Hyphomonas sp.
GAATCTGTCGCGAGGGGTGCGGTTTTTATGCCGAAAGGTCAAGTCAGAGGGGCAGGATGAAACCGTACTCTGGAGGCCGGGCTTCAGCTCTCGCCGCGTCCGAAATAATCTCGCTGAATGCGGTCAAAATGCTCCCTGACAAGGCGGGCCAATACCGGAACCGAGTATCTGGCCTCGATGTGCGTCCTGGCAGCGAAGCCCTTTTCCTTTGCCGCCTCCTGATCTTCAAAGATGCGCAGCATCACTTCAGCGGCATGATCTAGATCCGGATCAGCCCAGACCTGTCCCTCTCGCTGAAGGTATTCACCTGGCTGGACCGGCACGAGTTCGTGCCGAATCGGATAGCCATACTCGTCGCTCAGATAATCGCGATTACCGGAATAGTCGGTCGCCACGACAGGCTTTCCCAGCTGCATGCATTCGGCAATATTCATGCCGAACCCTTCGGATCGGTGCAGCGACACATAGGCATCGCACATGCGTTGCAGGGCTGCATAACGTTCATTGCTGAGTGGAATGTCGATCAGGATGACGCGCTTATCACTACACAAACGATCAATCATACGGCGCTCAGCGCCACTTTGCTCCACGCCGCTGTGCAGCTTGACGACAAGCAGAGGGCCACTTTCGGCGTCCACGTCCGGAAAAGCCCGGCAGAACGCTTCATAGCAAGCGAGCGGGTTCTTGCGCGACATGAATGATTTGAGGTCGAGCGAGCAGAGGAACAGGAATCGGCCTGTCGGCAAGCCGAAACCTATCCTGCTTTCACCGGAATCGCGGCGAGGCGGGATCGGGTGAGGCACGACATGCACGGGCTTGGCCGTTTTTGCTTGGACGGCCTCACGGACAAATTCCGAGGGCACCCAGACTTCATGGACATAGTCCAGCGTGGGAACCCAGATGTCCGGAAACACCGATAACTCCCAGGCCCAGTAACCAATCCTGTACCGGCCGGAAAGCCAGTCGGCCGGCATCCTGTCTATTTCAGCCTGGGTCTGGTCAGCATTGATGTGAAAGATGAGACAATTGAAGGGAGATGCCAGGCTTTCAGTCTCGCCGGGTAGCGCGACCACTTCTGAGGAATAACCCGGCGCCTTCAGGGCATGCAGGGACGTCGAAATATCGCCAGCACCTGTTATCTGTGCCATGCGGCGAGCCCCTTCACCAACGCCGCTCACCGTATTCAGATAGCCATAAATACCAACGCCTTCATGTAGCGTACGATCCGGTGTTTCACTTTCGGCGATCTGCGCACCGCGCATACCATGTCCAGATGCTGTGCGAATGATCAGTTCGCGCAATCGCAGACGGGTGGCGTGAGGCAATTTCCTGTAGGCCCCGCGCAGCCATGAAGCCCTGCGCATCGCGGTCGTCGCCATGCGGCGCGGTGACAATAGATGACCCGGTTGGCCCGCATAGGCTGCGTCCACAGACGACACGGCATCCGTAACAGACCTGTAGGCTTCCGGAGGCAATTGGTACTCGGTCGGCGCTGAATGCAGAAACCAGCGGCTATAGCCTTCACGCCCGGCATCATCTGAAAGGTTGAATGAGCGGCCGAGGTCGGGGCGCTCAGACCAGATGCGCGCCATGACACGCGTAATAGCAATACGCCCGCGCGGCACGCCTTCAGCGGGCACGTCGAGAAAGGACATATCCGGCTTGAACGCCTCTTCCCGTCCGACCGGGCGCGGCGGATGGAGGTCCCCATAGACCCGCCGCGCGACATCCGGAATGGGCTGCCCATTAGTGTAGCTCGAATAGGCATATGCCATGCGCGATGTAATCGAATGACCATTTGCATCGATCGCGTCGAGATACTCGTCAAGCAGCGCCTTCAGGTCCCCGATCGCATTGACACCGTACCGGTTCTGATGCTTGGAGAAGACCGAGTGGTTGCCCGGCACAATCCCGCTGAAGTGAAAGAAGTGAAGATCGTGCCGACCGGCTTTCCACTTTCCATTTCGCTGCGTGACCGGGCGAGACTGCAAATTCCAGTAAGCGACATTATATCCCGGATGACGCAGGATATGAACGTCCTCACCATAGGCCGGGGCCAGGTCCATGAACTTCTGATCTACGAACAAGCCGTTCTGCAGGTCGACCCGGCAATCGGCAAGCATCCTTCGGTGCCACCATTCCAGCAGCGAACGCGTTGCCGGAAAATCGGCAAAGGAGCCAAATCCCAGATTGTAAACACCCGTCTGCATCAGCCGGACATCATCGGGGTCGAGACCATCTTCCAGGGGCATCATCGAATGTGGCGTCAGGACTACCTTGTGGCCCGCATCATGAGCGTCACGAATATGCTTTAGCGGTTTGACGATGTAGAGGTCCGGATCGAGATAGGTAACCCGGTCAAATCCCTGATCCATCAGATACAGGATCGCCGCAGGCTTTACCGCAGTGTTGAATTCCATGACAGAATAGCGAAACGCCATATCCCAGAACTCAGGGATGCCAAGCTCGCTCGCACGTATGACAGGAAACGGAAGTTCAGCCTGAATGTCTTCAGGAAGTTCACCGTCAACCAGAATGAGATGAAAACCGGCACCAGCCTCGGGATCGGTTGCATTCAACGATGCGTATAGCGTCTTGGCATAGGCCAGATAGTTCGCCGAGCATATGGTAAACCAGGCGTGAGATCGTTTCGGCATCTCGTAACTCAGCAGCTAACTCAACCGTTCGGCACTCATTACGGGATGCCAAGCACGAACTCCTAGTCGTTGCCAGTTGAGCTGACAACATACAAGCTGCGCGCGACATCGGCATTATGCCGCAAACAGACTAACGAGACTGTTCAATCGCTTTTGCCTACAATAGGCTTGCGCTTCGCCTGTGCTGGCAGGCACCTGGTTCCTGGAGTAAAGCTGACATGGCATTGACGGTCGAAGAACCCGCCGCCAACACAAAAATCGAACTTCGCAAAGCCAGGTTCCGCTCAGGTGGAAATGCCCTTGTGGCCGGTTTTGTCGATTTTGCATCCGGCCTATGGCATTATCGCATCTGGCGCGAACTTGCCTGGGAAGATTTCGTGAAGCGCTACAGACGCTCCTATTTTGGAGCGCTTTGGGCAACCGTCTCATTCATGATTTTCGCCTTGGCGATCCTGTTTTTCTTCGCATCTGTGACCGGCAGCGGCACCTATGACATGACGAGTTACATCCTGCTCGGCTTCCTCGTTTTCCAGTTGCTTTCGAATGCCGTAAATGATGGCGCCAATGTCTTCATATCGTCGGCCACCTGGATCAAAAGCGCCCGTATGCCGCTGAGCCTGTTTGCCTTCAAGGGCATCACACACCTGCTTATGGTGTTCTGTTTCAACGCCGTTGGGGCTGCTATTCTCCTGCTGTGGCACGGGTATCGTTTCCCGCAGGAATCCTACTGGGCGATCGCGGGATTTGCCGTCATCCTGCTCGATTGTGTCTGGGTCTTTCTTCTGCTTGGCGTGATTGTCTCGCGCTATAGAGACCTTTCCCACCTGATATCTGCCATAATGCGCATGGCATTTTTTGTCTCACCGATACTCTGGGAACCCGCGACCAGAGGCGGCGCGCGCGCCATGATTGCACTTTACAATCCTTTCACGCATTTCATGGCGATTGTTCGAGAGCCCTTGCTCACGGGACAGATCCCTGTTTTTTCATGGATCGTGGTTGGCTGGATCAGCCTGGCCGGCTGGCTGATCGGCACACTGGTGTTTTGCCTCGGCCGCCGTCGCGTGATTTACTGGGTCTGAGTATGGTACATATTGCACTGGATAAAATTCACCTTCACTTCCCGACGAGTGAGAAAGCCAGCAAGGACATGGATGGCGATAGGAATTCCGGTCTTGCTGTCGCCGGAAACCTGATCCGCACATCCGGTAACCGGTTGGCGGTCGCAGCGCTTCACAATGTTTCGCTTACGCTCCGAGAGGGCGACAGACTGGGAATTGTCGGGTCGAACGGATCGGGCAAGACGACACTGTTGCGTGTCATGGCCGGCATTTTTTCACCAACAGCAGGGGCTGTCGATGTTGAAGGCCGCATTGCCACGATGTTCACGATCGGGCTCGGCATGCAAGGCGATGCAAGCGGGCTGAGGAATATCTACCTTTCCGGCATTGTGTCCGGGGCGACGCGCAAGCAAATCAAGAAAGTCCTGCCAGAAATCATAGAGTTCACGGAGCTTGGCGAATATCTGCACCTGCCATTGAGAACCTATTCACAGGGCATGGCCATGCGGCTGAAATTTGCGTGTGCAACCGCCTTCCAGCCAGACATCCTGCTGTTGGATGAGTGGATCGGCGCCGGCGATGCTGACTTCCAGAAGAAGGCACAGGCGCGGATGTCCTCCCTGCTAGCTGACAGCGGTATTGTTGTCCTCGCATCCCACAATATCACCCTGATGCGAAATATTGCCGAAAAAGTCCTCTGGCTCGAAAAAGGGCAGGTCCAAATGTTCGGGCCAACTGAAGATGTCCTTGAAGCATTTGGCGCCGCACGCCGTCAGGGCGCCGCCGCCGAAAGGCAGGACGCAGCCTGACGCGCTAATTATTCGACCAGCGCTGCAATAGCCGGAAGTTTCAGCATATCCGGATGTAAATCCCGGATGGTGTTCAGCACGGCATGCAGATCCTGCGCTCTTGATGCATCTGCGAGACTGAGGGCCGCCACTTCAAGCAGACGCGGATTACCAGGCATCTTGCGAAGCGCGCTTTCGGCAATATTTGCAGCTCGTGCAAACTGGCCGGCTTCACGGCGAACCTTTATGGCTTCGACAAGTCCGTGAACATTATCGGTATGGAACGCCTTTCCTGCCTCTTCGAAAAGAGACGCCGCAGCTTTCAGATTTCCTGCCGAATGGAGCTTCCGCCCCTGCTGCATCAGTCGTCCACGCCTGTGCGTCCTTTCTACAAGGAACACTTGTTCAACATGGGCGTCCACTTCTTCTCTCGACATATCGAGACGTTTTGCCAGCACTTCAGGGTGCCAGAACCAGTCCTCGAACCAGGTCCTGCGGCGCAGAAACCCGAACGGCTCAAGGATCCGCATGACTTCGTCTCGTTTTGCTTCGACCCCGCCATGCTCCACCGTCAAAAGAGCAACCTTCTGGCGACTGAAATCAATGCTGCGAAGGACTTCAGCTTCGCTGCCTTCGGTGTCAACGGAGAGATAGTCAACGATCTCAGGTGCCCCGGCACTTACCAGCATCTCGTCAACACGCCGCCCGATCACCTGGATAACGCGTCCCTTGTTGATCGCGTCATTGCGCGTTCCGGCGTGGATGTCCTCCTGCAAATGCTCGATCAGCCCTCCCACTGCGCCCGCATCAACGAATTCGAGTGACTGACCGCTCGTGGAAAATGCAGCATTGTTGAACGCCGTCGCAGTCCGGTTACGGCAAATTTCGCGGTGCCAGCGCGGATTGGCCTCGACGATCATTCCGGTCCAGCCGAACACCCTTTCAAGCAAGACCGTATTGCTGTTGGCGACACCGTCATGCCCCCCCACTTCAGCGAAGAAGCCATCACGCCGGAAACGCAGCATCTGCAGGACCCAGTCATCCTGGTATATCTGTGAATAGCGCGGCAAGGACAGGAACCAGGCCCCGCCTTCTCCTTCACCGTTCACCGCAGGTTGGTCCACCAAATTGGGCGCAGGCGCGACCTTCAGAGAGATGCGGGACATGGACATGAAAACTGGCTTGCCGCCAGACTTCTCAAGACCGAACCCGATCGACACAGGTTTGTCAGGATCAGGTGCGACGACATTGAAGCTGCGGGCGAGGCTGACCTCACCAAAATTCAGCGTGACGTGCAGGAAGCCCCTTCCCCAGGCGATCTTGAGACCGGACACGGCATCAGATGTTGCGAATGGGAAGATCCCTTTGCGGATGGCCGAAACAGACTCCTTGTCCCCCTGCAGGACCTTGATCTCACACCGGTTGCCCAGCTGCAGGCACACGGTGACCGGCTCATGACCCGACTGGTTGAAAGAGATTTTCAGCTCGCATGGGCCGCTCTCATGCGCTGTGCTGAACGTCCAGTCTGACATGACCCACCGCCCTGCGGGCGCCATAAGCGGTCTCGACGCATCAAACGATATCCTGTCGCCAGGCTCCCGGCCCGGATAGACAAGTACGTCGCCGCCCCCGCGCTCTTTTGGTGTCGGGATCGAATAGGCAAAAATCCGTGTGGATGTCTGTGTCCAGAAATTGGGGTTAAAGCCATTTCCGGAACCCTGATGGGCATCACGGAAAGTCTCAAGGATCTCGCCGACAGGCTCACCGGCTGTTTCTGCCATGGCCGCATCGCGGTAAACAAAAAAGGCGGGCCGTGGCCGAAACTCGTGGTCGAACAGGCCGAACGTTTTCTCCTGTTTCAAGTCCCAGAGCAGGTCCACCTGCTTGTACCAGTACACTCTGTGAAGCCGGCCCAGCCGGGCGAAGTAGGCAAGGACTTCACGAAGGTATTCAGCCTGACTGTCTGGGTCGTCATGGTGTTGATCAACGATAACCAGGGATCTTGCACCGAATTCGGTCGCCCATATTTCAAGCCCGTCCAGACCTGCTTCATCAAAATACTTCAGGAACGCGTCACAATGAGCCTTGGTCGCACGGATGAGATCCTTGTCTTCGCGATGGTGGATGCGAAAATAGGGATAGGGGTGAAATCCGCAGGCATCGAATAGCTGAAACACCTCATCCTTGCGCGCTGCCAGCTCCCTTGAAAACGCCTTCCAGAAATCCGGCACGAAGTAGAAATGCCCATGTGGATGATCAGAACGATATGGCTCAAACTCCGGCGTTTTTGGTAACCTGTTCGACAAGGCCGGAGGCCGGTCATCATGTCCGCATATGCCATCCTCGGCGACGCCCGCGATACAAAGCCTCAGTGCCGGGTCGACCGCCTTCATTGCGCGCGCGCCAGGCAGCAAAATGTTTTCAATAAATTCCGCGGCAGTCCATGGCCGCGCCGTATCGCCATCCTTTACAGAAAGATAGAAGTCGCTGGCATTTGGCTCATTCCAGATTTCCCATTCCCGAATGCGTGGAAATCGGCGCGCGGCACGTTCGCAGAAGTCTGCAAACGGTTGCGACAGGCTCGTCGGATCATAGAAGAACTGCCTGGCGAAGTCCGGCGAGGCATTAATGATGACCCCCAGCATCTGCACGCCTTCCGGCAAGGCACCGATTGCATGGTCAATTTGCCGGGCAACCTGCACATCGAAATTGCCGTCACCTTTTGGGTCAAGAACATTCCACTGAACAGGAATGCGCACCGAGCGCACGGAAAGTTCGACAAATTCGTCGTGCAACTCATCCCGCATCTTGCCCGCGTCACGATGACAAAGTGCCGGCGTGTTTATGCCATAGATCATCAGAATTTGCCTTCACTGGGTACGGGCGCAGGCAAGGTTGTAACGGTCCGGTCGTATCCATACGCGCTGAAATCGCGATGAAAGTACTGGCGCAATTTGCGTCCCGCATCTGATTGCTCGAATTCTTCCAGCGTCGGCTCAACCAGCTTGAACTGCTTCGTCCGTCGAACCGGAATGGCAAGGTCAAAAAAATTGTAGGCTGGCTGCGGCGCAATGCTCACCTTTGCGTGGTGATGACCGGAATCGAACAGTCCGGTCGCTGTCGAGGAATCCTTGAGCCCAAATTCCGCTTCCAGGCCACCAAACAGGGGCCGTTCGGATTCGATCTGGATGTAGCGTGTATTCGTTGCCTGCTCAAACTCGCTGTACTGCGCACGCAGGTGCAGATTGATCTGGTTCGGCGGCTGCATCATCAGCCAGTTCACGAACTGGTTGAAGGAGAAGGCGTATTCCAATTCAATCGAAGACCCGCAAAAGGACTGAATAATCAGGCCACGCACATTCTTCGTCCAGTGCGCCCCAGAAGCGGCAACATTGTGCCCGCACAGCTCAAGATACCCACTAAATGACCTTCGATAGGGGTTTCGGACAAACTTTATGACGGGCTTGCCGCCTTTGATGTCCGTCAGACATTCGTCCAGATAAGACTTGCGCGCCTTGAACACATCATTCTCGTAATTGTGCACCCAGGAGTGATAGGCCAGCGCTTCGTCCAGGAGGCCGAGCTGCCAGAAAAACCATTTCACCACCGATGTGCATCCTGCCTTTTCCGACCACATGATCACAAACGGAAATTTGGAGTGATTCAACGGCGGCCGAAGGGCGAGTTGCTGAAGAGTTGGCTGTTGCTCAGGTCTAGGTTTCAAAGCGTCTCTGCCCATTACAAATCTACGGTAAAATTAGTCGCTATCAGGCGGGAACATACTTGCCCAGAGCCCCTGGCGGCTCATGAGCATCCTCAAACGCTGTAGAATACCCCAGAACCCTGAAATCCCTGGCGTAGATTTTCAGGACGGCCTGGATTTCAGCGTCAGAATAATGCTCGCCGAGCCTGTCGCCAGCCTTTGTTTCATGATGCTTTCCGAATGCAGCGTAGTCAGAAGAATTGCCTTCACCGAACACATCAACCTTGAGCCTGGCAAAGTCTTCAGCGAAACGCTCGAAGGAGCCAAGAAACGCAAACCCGGTTTTCTTCACTGGCACGAGGTCTGTCTGCAAGCTGTAATGGATATCGCGCTGATCATTTGGCATCTGTGCGACTTTTTCCAGGAACTGCCCAAACGTCGGTCGGACATCTGGATCGAAGCCCAGCTTTGGCAGATGTCGTCGACGCTCCCACTCATTCGTGACAATTTTGTCGAGATAAGACGACAGTGTTCTGGTGAACGGATTCCGGAAGAAGGCAAAACGACGGAACCCGCCAACCAGCACTGCGCGTCGTACCGGGTCTTCAATCTCGGCAAGGTTAAGCAGTGGAGACCGGCCCCTGTCATGAACGAGACCCGGACGTTCAAGCACCATCTCGCCGCCGCTATAGACGTCCTGCATGAATTTTTTGATGGATGTGCACGCAACCTTCGGTGTTTCGAAATAGGCGATGCGCCGCTTGTCATCAATATGGACGAGATAGTTCAATCGCGCCGGGTCCATATCGAGCCGGGTCGCCGCTTCGTTCAATTTCATGTTCGGGCACCAAAAAGTCAGTCGTCACCCTTTCGTATGATGTTCGAAGCGAATATCAACCCTGCGACCCGCACGACAAATGCCTTGATTGACGAAAGCTCTTTCCCGATAAGCACACCTCGGTCACTCGTTGAGGAGAATGCCAATGCCAGCGCGGCGCCTGACAAAAGCTCATTCTGCACGACGAAAGAACTGGGAAGGTTTTCCAGAAGTCGTCGTGGAAAGCTTTGAGCATCTGCCGGCCTATTCTGTAAACCTGAAGGACCGCATCACATGGTGTCAGGAACATGCGGAACCGATCGCCGAAGCCCTCTACCAGAAGTGCCATGATGCTGGCGCGACCGTCCTCTCTCTTGATGTTTTTGATACTGTCCTGCTGCGCAATGACATACCAGAAGCAGAGCGCTATGCCGAAATGTCCGCACTCGCCCTAACGTATCTGCGTGAAAACGGCTTCGACAGTGAGGAACAACTTACCGCCGACGACCTCCTGCTTGCACGCGCCAACGGGTTGATGTTCGCGTATCGCACGACACCGCAACAAGGCACCGCCCGCGAGGGACATATCGAGACCGTCTACAAATATCAGGCCACTGCTCTTGGCTTGCCGGATGACGCTGCGATGTGCCTCCACAAGGCAGAAATTGATTACGAGGCGTCTGTACTTGCTGCCAATCCGGCGATCAGCCTGCTCATGCAAAAGGCCAAGGCAGCCGGACACAAGGTCGTTCTCCTGTCTGACATGTACCTGCCCGCCGCCATGATCGAAGAACTGCTCAATGCGGTATTCGACTCAGCGCCGCCATATGACCTGCTCCTTTCGAGCGCAGATTCCGGTCATTCCAAGCGGGGCGGATCGGCTTTTCCTCTTGTGGAAGAAACGCTTGAGCTTGGGGGCGAGACCGTATTTCACCTTGGAGACAGCCTGACGTCAGATGTTAGCAAGCCCTTCGAGTATGGCTGGAAAAGCTTTTACTTTCCGATCAGCCCCCAGGAAGCCACGGCGAGGCAGGCCCGTTTGAAAAAGTTCGTTCAGAAAATGAAGAAGTCCGGCCTCGACATAACCCGGTGGGCGCAGGCCTGAGCGATGACATCACAGCAAATAATGAGCGAATTAGTGTCTGAACCCAAACACACCACCACGGACGCCGCCTCCCTTAATGAGAGACGGATCGAATTCGGCAAGGATGTGATCGGACCCGTGGTCGCTGGTTTCTTGCTGAAACTTTATTCATCAGCACGCACGTTTGAAACGGTTGCCGGGTCGAAAGTTCTGTTCTGTGCGCGGGCGGGTGTCCGCATCCGCAGGTTGCTGGAAACATTTATAGAGCGCCGGGGTCTGGAGCCCCTTGAGAGCGGGGAGGACTTCTGGGTTTCCCGCCTCATGGCTGCGAAGGGCGCCTGGCATGAGGCACCGGACGAGGTCAGGAATTTTCTCGATTTTGAATTCCAGAATCGTACCCACGAAGAATTCGTAAGCGCCATGCTTCGCGTTGATCCAGCGTCGCAGAGCAAAGCGCTGAAAGCCTGCCGCTCACTGCAAAGCACTGGCGGCATTCGCGGATTTCTAATGTCTGACGATCCTGCGGCCAGGATGATCCGCGATCACTTCGACGAACAGGCTGAGCTTTACAGGAGCTATTTGTCAGATCTTGTCGGAGATGCCGAGCACGTTACCCTCGTCGATACCGGGTGGCAGGGGACGACCCAGCGCTTTATAATGGAAGCCAACCCGGAATTGGACGTTTGGGGGCTCTATTTCGGTCGCAGCGGGTTCAGCCATACCGACCGCTCCATATGGGACAAGGTCATTGGCCTTTGTTTCGAAACCGACACGTTCGATCGTGATCAGCCTGCAAGCTCGATCCTGTTTCATCATCATCTGATTGAATCGCTGTTCGAGCCGGATGCCGGTAGCATCGAGCACCTTGAGACTGACAAGGCCGGACACATTTCCGCGCCCGGTGCACAAGCTATTCTGGATGACATTTACGACCGCGAAACTGATCCGTTTTTCACCGGTGTCTGCGCTTGCATCGATCAGCTGAGCCCCGCGGATACGCTTGCCAGTATCGAACGTCAGGCTGGTAAGGCGCAGCAGACGCTCGCCGAATTCATCATGCTGCCGGGCCCGGACGACGCCGAATTGTACCTTGCGACCGATCGTTCAGCTGATGTCGGCCGCAGACTGCGCGTACCCGTCCTCCTGCCTGCGGCGGATCGCGACGATGAGGATTCCTGCCAGCGCCGTATCGATGATGCACTCTGGCAGCCCGGCCAAATTGCCCTGGAATACCCGGCCGAAACCGCGCGCCCCCTTCAGCGCCGCAAAACGGGCCTCGGTCGCGGCAAATTCAAGGATACGCCGGCTAAGCCCGCCGCGAAGCGCCGGAGCAAGCCTGCAGTTGCCGTCATCACGCGCACCATGGACCGTCCAATGTTCCTTCGACGCGCCCTGATCAGCGTCAGCGAGCAGAGCTTCAAGGATTACCTTCACGTTATCGTGAATGATGGCGGGGATAATGATGTTATCCGCAAGGCCATTGAAGATGCTCCAATCGACAGGTCCCGTGTCATCCTCGTGAACAATGTCGAAAACCGGGGCATGGAAGCTGCTTCCAATTTCGCCATAGAGTCTTCGGATAGCGAATACATAGTCATACATGATGACGATGACAGCTGGGCTCCGACCTTTCTTGAGGAGACGGTCGGCAAACTGGAGTCCGACGAAGGACAGCGTTATTCAGGGGTGATCACAGCATCGCAGTATATTTCTGAAGAAATCACGCCCGATGGCATCAAGATTTGCGGCACGGACGGCTTCATGACCTGGGTCAGCCGCGTTGACCTGATGGAAATGGCAATCGGAAATTACTTTCCACCAATCGCATTCCTGTTCCGCCGAAGCGTCTATAATGAGATTGGCGGTTTTAATGAGCACTATCCGGTGCTGGGTGACTGGGACTTCAACCTGCATGTGCTGAGCATTGGCGACATTGCCATGATAAACAAGCCACTCGCCAATTATCATCATCGCGATCGTGGCGATCCACAACTGTTCGGCAATTCCGTCATCGCCGACCGGGACAAGCACGCCTACTACAACACATCTGTAAGAAACGACTTCATACGCAGCGCGATGAAGTCCGGTAATCCAGCCATGGCGCAACTGGTTGGTCTCGGTGCGACACTGGCTGAGCTACGCTCGAATGGACGCGCCGCCAATACGCACCTGCATTCGATCGCGGTTGCCCGAAAGGCCGCTGTGCGCTCCTCTTCAGGGGCAGCCGAAAGTTCATCCGCAGACAGCCATCTCGAAATCGCGGCTGACCTTTACTGGCGCGCCCTTCACAGCCTGCACAGCCGGATACGGGCGGGAAGTGTGCGTGCGTTCGCCATGAGCCTTAAAGGTATTGGCCGGCGCGCCGCGAGGACAGTGCTGCGACGGCGCGCTTCATCCCATGTGCTCGCGACCACTGAGATCGAAGGGTTGGCAGCATCAGTACCGCCGGGAAGTGTGATGCGCCCCGATTTTTCCGAAGAGCGTTATCTGAAGAAGAATCTTGATGTGGCCGAGGCTGTCGAGAACGGGTCGATGCCTAGCGGCTACCATCACTTCATCAATCACGGATTGTTTGAAGGTCGGGAATACTAGATCCGGGTATAAAACTCAGCCATTCCATCCCCGGCCCGTTTGCCCCGGTTAACTTTGCACGCTTCTGTCATTTTTGGAGCTTGCAACCTCATGTCCGATACCAGCGCCCATCTCGCCTTGCCCTTCATATTTCCGGGGCAAGCCCAGAAACACGTCACGTTAAATGAAGTCATCGGCCTGCTCGACGCGCTCATCCAGTGCCATTTAATTGATACGGAACGGACAGAGCCGCCCACATCTCCCAATAATGGAGATCGTCACCTGGTCGCGTCCGGCTCGACCGGGTCCTGGGTCGGCAAGGACCACCATATCGCAGTGCTTATCGACGGGGCCTGGGCCTTCCTTGCACCCAAGACAGGCTGGCAGGTCACCAGTGAACAGGATGACCTTCTTCGCACCTATGATGGCACAAGCTGGGAGCCCGCGACTCTTCAACTGGGGAAGGCTGGAATCAACACACCCGCGGATGAATCCAATCGTCTTGCCGTGTCGAGCGATGGCTCGCTTTTCACGCACGCCGGAAGCGGTCACCAGCTCAAGCTTAACAAGGCCGCGGCATCCGATACGGCAAGCTTGCTCTGGCAGACCGGGTTTGAAGGTCGCGCCGAAATAGGCCTGACAGGCGACGACAATCTACATATCAAGATCGCAGACCTTTCCGATACCTGGCTAGATGCGCTTGTTCTGGACCGTGCAAAGGGCTGGGTGGGGCTCAATGAAGCGAGCCCGGCCCAGCCGCTGCATATCGCCGGCGGCAACCCCTGTGTGAGGCTGCAGGAGTCAGCTGATGGCTATCTCGACCTGATGAATACACAGGCGACGCAATCGACGATCCGTCACACAGCCCTGGATGGACAGGCCCTGATCGACATCAGCCCCGAACCGCTCGATGGCACCAGTCATGCCATGTTCCGCTTTTTCCGCTCTACCAATACTACAGGTTCGGCGCGTCTGGACATTCATGTCGGCAACGGCACTTTCGAGACCAATTGCCGCCTCGCCGGAAACGGATCAGGCTTCGTAAACGCCCTGCATGGCGATTTTGGCGTTGGGACAGACGCGCCGCAGGTTACGCTTGATGTCAACGGCCCCGTCCGGGTTGGCAGCTATTCGGCCGCTGCTCTTCCAGCGACTGTCCCGCCAGCCCAGATCATCTATATATCCGACGAGACCGGTGGGCCAACCCTCGCCTATTCCGATGGAAGCGACTGGCGTCGCATCACAGATGGCGCAGTTGTAAGCTGAAGTTAATCCCAAATCAACCTAGGGAGCTTCGCGAGATCTTCGTCCTGTAGCAATTCCTCAAAATTACTAATAGAGTTCCGCAACGACAACGGGTTCTGCTTAACCAGCGGTGACTGAGCGGGGACAGCGGGCACTCCCAGGAACTCATGAATGCTTTTTACTATTTCTCCTGATTCGGAGATCAAATCCTCATACGTGACATCTATCGCATCTAAGCCAAAATGGAGGAATGCTTCCTTCTCCCGATCCTCAAGAGACGTAGTTCTATGGTATTGTTCGAGCAGCAACTCTTTTTTTATGTAAATCGGACCGTCGTGAACGAGGTTTTCGCCGGCCATTACATGCGAAACTCCGTTTAAGCGCATCTTGGTCTCAGAAAATGAAGTCGCAAGTATATTATTCCTCACAAGGTGGATCACCTTAATATTTTTCCTACCAAATAGCAGCCTCCTTGATTCTCCGTGGTCACATCCCAGAGGATGATAATAGAATATCTTGAACCCTACCGCCTCCAGTGGACGCCATGACCTCAAGGCGTGATCAATCGCATCCGAAAGAGTGCGCTTGCCTATGTCCCGAAGCTCCTCCCCGCGGCAAGCAATCACAGGGTGGTTGTTCAACAAGGATACCAAAAATCCAGACCCGGTGCGAGAACGAGCACAAATAACAAACTCCTGCATTCACTTCTCCCCTTGGAAGCCCAAATTTTGCCGCAAACGAATCTATAAAGGTTAAGCTTTGGATATTCAAAGAAAACCAAGCCGCTTAATCAGGAATGCGAAATTTTCTTGCTTGTTGCGTATTCAAAATCATATGTATAGGACGTCGTTTCGTTGATCCAAAAAGGACCTTTATGAGACTGGAAGCCATAGCGGAGCCGAGTTCGTCGCCACAACGATGCGCCCGGAGATTTGACGTCATTAAACCCTTTCTTCGCAAAGGCGGCATTGGCGCCGAAATAGGTGTATTCAAAGGTGCTTTTGTTGATTATTTTTTATCGTCGGAGCCTAAGAAGCTTTATTTAGTCGACCCGTGGTTTCGTCTGTCAGCAAAATGGGCGTGGGCACAGGCCGGGCAGTCCACCGTCAGAGCGCTGGTTGACATTTTAACTGAATTCGAGCCTGAAATTTCAGCTGGCCAAATAGAGCCAAGAGTTGAATTTAGCCGGGACTTCTTACATTCCTTTCCAAATGATCACTTTGACTGGATATACATAGATAGCTCACACTCCTATGAAGGAACTCTCGAAGAGCTGGGAGTAGCGATCCACGCCGTCAAGAACGATGGCTTTATCATCGGAGATGACTTCAACCCGGATCCGAATTCCAAGCACTATGGGGTATGCAAGGCCGTTGAAGAATTCGAAGCGGAGGGGCATTTGGAAATTTTGGTGAGGGGAGAAAACTCTCAATTTGTTGCTCGCCCCACTCCCCACCGAAAGCCGTAGACCGGCATGGATCGCAGAATATGGGTGCACCCTGGCGCGCACAAAACCGCCTCGACCGCCATTCAACAAAATATTCTTAAAAACTCTAAAGGGCTAAGCAACTCCAACTGCGGCATAATAGACCGAACATCTATCTTATACTCGCAAGAATTTTGGCCGAATTACGCGAAAGCCGTTGTGGAGGTACATCACGGCGATAAGAGTTTCAAAAGCCAGCACGCTAAAGCGGCAGAAAATTGCCTGAACCAGCTTACAGCCGACAAAAGTAATACCGACTATATATGGTCGGATGAACAATTATTCTTAGGCAGACTCGGATATTCTTCTACTTTGTATCCATACGCCAAGTCTGCGCTTGAGACATTGGCACACATCACTAGGAACTTCGACACAAAGTACATATACTTTGTTCGGAGCATCCCCGAAATCATTGAATCTAGCTTCCTGCAGTTTCTGCATGAGGGAAAACTCATTTCATTCGAGAAGTATCGTGAAAAAATCGAACTTACAGAAGTTTCTTGGATGCCAGTCATGCAGGCCTTGTTGGACGTAATCGGTGCGGAAAGAGTTACCGTACGCCGATATGACGATTTTCTAAGCGATGCTCACACTACTCTTTTATCATTCTTTGATTGGTTTGGTATCTCTTCAAGTCAACTTGATCTTGAGTTAAAGCGGGTGAACCCTGGCTTTTTTCAGATCGGCGTAGATATTGCGCACGCCGTTTTACCTTTGCTGACCGAAGCGCAGTGGCCTCCGTTTCGCAAGTTCATTCAGGCGAATTATTGCGATACGGATTTCGCGCGTCCCGTACTTCTTCAGGCTTCGGAGAAAGCAGCACTGCGCGAAAAGTACACTCAAGAAATCTCAGAAATTGAGGTCAAAGGCCTGATTAAGTAAGAATCATTCCACGGTCTGTGGACTTGCCGCCCCGCTGCGGGAGCGAGGCGGCAAACGTTTCTGTTCGATCACACGGTCATCAGGCCGGGTCGATCTGCTAGACGCGCTATTTCTTGGTCCGGCTTGTTGTGGCTGCCACCTTCTTGGATTTCTCAGTCTGTGAAATAACATCGATAGGCAATTCGGTGACTTTAACAAAATTCTTGTCTGCCCCCATGCTGAAATAGAGCCGCGTTCCCGAACCGTCATTTGGTCCTGCGACAGCGACGACATTGTCCATGTTCACATAAAGCGAACGCATCTGATCGAACTCGGTGAAGTTTTGCCAGTTAGCCATTGTGATTTCCCCTTGCTAGTCTTGGGTCATAAAAATGCGCGACGTTTGAATTTAATCATGCCGGTTCGACGTCGTTGAACGAAAAGCCACTGAAGGCAGTCGCTTGCACAGATTTCCAGGACACAGCTTTTCAGCCGGCCTGAAGTGTCCAGTTTTCTACTTTCCCCACCTGCGCCCAACACGATACTCTACATCTCGTAATCACCAGGCTGCCACCGATACTGCTGGAACACTTGCTCGAGGCGGGCGCGTTCCTGATAGGTGGAGCTGGAGATGTCACTGTCCGCCATGTCCTGAATGGCAATGTTCGGATAAATGATGAAATTCCGGGTCTTGCTGGCCCGGACGGCCGCGCTTAGCGGCCCGATATCATAGGGCATTTCGAGCCGCTTGGACCGCTCAAGCAGGAAAGGCAGGATTTCGCGCCTCAGGCCCACAGCGTGTGACCCGATCGCGGAGCCCTGGCTCGAATACAAGTGTTTGCTGTACCAGTGCATCCAGCGACGGTCCCAGTCATATTGCAATGTACCGAGTTGCAGGATGCGCCAGTCAGCCGGTAACTCGCCCATGGCTTCGGCGAAAATCTCGTTAAAACGGCGGTGAAGGATAATATCATCGTCAAAGACGAGCAGGTTCTCAACACCGTCTGTAATTGCCGCCTCAAGAATGCCGATCATGGATTTCAGATAACCCCAGGCACCGGGCCGCGCGATTGCCTTGGACTGGTCACGTTGCTCCAGATATGCTGTGCGCTGGCTCTCGCTGCGGGCGTAGAGATAGAAGTCACGGGACCGGCCAAGTTTTCCCGGCTCACGCGCAAACTCACGTAGCGGTCGCATGGAATATTCACGGTACTCTTCGGCAACTTCCGGCCAGCCGCCATCGATGGCGCGGAACCGCTCTGCTTTTACACCAACACTGTCCAGGCGCTGACAGGCCGTCGTCCAACGGTCCGGCCGGCGGTCAAGATTGAGCACAACGACCCGGTCAAAGACATCGTTTATCCCTTTGCTGCCATGCACGGTCTTCAGGATCGAAGGCGCCGCAATTGGCAACGACTCAATCACACCATCCGGATCGGTGTTTAGAATGCAATCCTGAAGCGCGCGAGCGGCAAGTGTCACAACAAGGCCAGCGCCTGTTTCCTCTTGCAGCTGAACCTTGGCGTCAGGCCTGCCCAGCACAGGCAAAAAGGACCGGAGCGATCTTATAGACTCACCTGCACTGGCGCGAGCAGACGGGCGCGCGGGCGGCCTGGCAAAATCCTTCTCGGCTGCTTTGGAGAAGATGCAGAAATCCGGCCATGTTGCTGTACCGGACGCCGGTTTCAGCGATGCCCCGTCACACTCGAACGCCAGGAAGTCAGTCTTGGACAACCAGTTTTCCTCGTCCGGAAGACGGCACCAATCGTCATTATTGAAACGCAGCCTGTCCGTCGCGAAGTATGCGATATCGTAGCTGAGCTTTGAAAGAAGCTCGCTCAGAGCCTCAGCGATATCTTGAGGATCACGAGAAGGCGGATCAACAATGTGCAATTCATGCCGGAATGGCATGGTCTGGACAGCATCGCGTAGCTCACCTGACTGGCCACTCAAAACCAGGATGATCAGCCATTCCTTCGATTGATCGCGTTGCTGATCGAAGTTCTTGAGGAATGCATGTAACGCATCCTTGCTGTCTGTGGACACAATCATCGCACAGAATTCGCGGTCGAGCTTCTGGATCGTCAGTGGCGCTACAGCTTTCAGGACCGCATCCTGAATATAAGAGCTGTCGAAATTCGACTTGGTACGCTTCAGCGAGTTTTCATAGATCGTCTCGAAGCCGCCCTCCTGGGTGTTCTGCCTCACCCATTTGAATGGCCGGTCGATGATCATCAGCGGGATGCCATTGTTCTTCGCATAGGCCGACAACCAGACATCCGCCATGTTGCGGAACATGAAGTCGTCCCGTTTAAGCTTCATCTGCGAGCTGTGATAACACATCACGCATGTCGCAAGGATCTGTACGAGCTTTGGAGAATCCATGCGTGACTGGAAATGGACAGCGTGGCGCGAATTTGGGGCGTAATACTGAGTAATCGGCTGGCGCAGCATGACCCCGTGCAGCCCGACCATGGCACGATCATCGGTCTCCTGAACCTTACCTGCCAGTCTTTCGACAAGGTCCGGTGGGAAGAGAAGATCATCATCACAAATGACGCGGTAGCCTGGTGCATCATTATCATCGACCCAGCCAAACTTGCCGGCATCGCCATTATCATCCCAATGCTGGGAGCGTCGTATGCGAATGCGGGGATGGTCTAGAAAGTCCGGAACGCTCTCATAATTATTCATGAAAACGCGAACCTCGTCGCACTGCAGCAGCAATGTGTAGACCGCATCCTTCAGCATACGTGTTCGGCTTGGAATCGTTGCCATTGAGGCAATGACGGGCGCGCCGACCTTGCCTGACACCCAACGCTGGTGCGATTCCATATCGACCCGTTCAAGCCGGACCTCTTGCAAAGTGACCTTTGAACCTTCAGCCGGCCCATCGAGCAGGACCTTCATCTGGATCGTGTCGATCCGGTCAGGCTGATAGAAACGGTATACCGTCTCTCCACGTGTCAGGCGGGCATCAGCACCCAGCAGCTCATTCGATCCGGCCGCAACAACACGAATAAAGGGACGGCAGATGCTGGCGTCGAATTCGGCCCGAATCCGCACCTGGTACAAACCCGGCATTCTTGTCCGGATGTGCGGCGAATCCACTCCCGGCGTGCTGCGCGCCTGCTTGGACACAAATGTGCCCGGCACAGACATCTGCACGCTCTGGTGATGCCTCCAGTTCTCCCAGCCCTTTTCAAAGGTGAACCTCGAAAAGCAGATCGAGGCTGGCTCACTCCGGTAGTCTGCCCGCTGACACGGGGGTAACTCCGTTTGCAACCCGTCTTTTTGTCGTGAAAGCAGGGCGCCGGCGGCCGCAAAACCGTCATCTCCTGAACTTACGAGCTCGCTGAGAAGATGTGCTGCCTCGTCTTGGCCAGCCTGAATCGTGTTGAATGAGGGCAGGATCTGATTGACGATTATACGGGTCACATCACTGAGGTGATCGGCATTCTCTTCACTCGTCTTCTGCAGTTCGGCACGAATGGTCCGCCGAATTCCGCTCGCCGTTTCACGCACAGTCTTCCGCGATGCATCTGCTGACTCGACCTGTGCGCTGATGATGTCCGCAAGTCTTGGCAGCAAGCTCTGCTCGATGGTCGCCTCGATTAGCCCGAAGCGCGGAAGAAGCTGCGAGTTGTTTGCCTCAATGGAGGACTGGATCGCGTCAAACTTCTCTTCGATTTGCTTTTCCGAAGACTCCAGAGACGTTCGCATTCGCGCCATTTCCGGAGCGAGATCGACAATAGAGTCACCGATGACATTCCTGATCTGTGTCAGGATATCACTGGCAAGCTCATGCAGGGCAGCGCTGAGCTTCGAGGTTTCAGCGCCGAACTTTTCTTCCAGCCCGGACAGGCTGGCCGCACTGCCCTCGATCCCCTGCAGGCGCTCGCCCACACTGAACAGATGCGTTTCAATTGCGCCGAGTTGTGTCGTGGCAGCGTGGACTGTCTCTAACCGGCTGAGCACTTTGCCGATTTCGCTGGCGACAAGCTCCTGATCTTGAACTTCAACGGCCGACATCATGACCGACTTCAGCCCGGCAACCTCAATCGAAAGCTGCTTTTCGACCCGTCCGATATCCCCTTGCAGAAGACGATGTATGCGCGCGAGCCTGTGATCGGCCTCATAGTGATTGAGAGCAATATTGGAGGACAGGCGAGACACGATCGACAGAGTCGTTTCGAGCTGCTCTGCGACCTCGACATGGACGAAGAAATGCGTGGGCGTGTAGCAAAAGCTTTCAATGCTCACATAGCCAAACGCTTCCAGATAGGCACGCACCTCAGCGAGATTCTTGTGAGACGCCACTTCGCAACAGATCGTTGGCTTGTGAGCGGTCAATGTCTTGCGAGCGCCCTGAAGTACGTCGAGCTCCATCCCCTCGACATCGATTTTCAGGAGGCGTGGGGGGCCTGGCAGGTCAATGGAATCGAGAGTCCGTATCTCAACGTGGCCTCGGCGCCCCAATTCGAGACTTGTCGCACCAAGATTGCCCTCAACCTTTGCGAGATAGGCCTTTCCCTTCTTCGCCCCGATACCGACCTCGACGACGTCAATCCTGTCATCCAGCTCATTGTTCGAGATATTGGTCTTCAACAATGCCGAAGCGTCTGGATTAGGCTCGAACGCAACGACCTTGCAGCCCGTGACACCTGCAAAAAAGACGGCGTGATTGCCAATGTTTGCGCCAACATCAAGGACCAGGTCGTCCTTTTTGAGATATTGGCCAGCCGCTGTCAGAAGGTCCTCCTCATAGAAGTGGCCCGTATTACGGATCTGCTTGATGATGTGATCGGATTCATCAAAGTGATGGAATGAAAACTTCTTCCCATCGCAGTGAGCAAAGACGCTGTATTGGAGTTTGGACTCGTTGATTTCGGTGGACCCATCCATCTTAAACTCCAACCGCAGCTCTGGCTGCCCAGTCACGATGCGCGTGCATCCGGACTTGCTGCCCTGCATTCCTAACATCCGGGCGCCAATCGATTTTCTCGATCAAACCTGCCTCCACCAGATCACTTGTCGCCCTGAATTGCTCTGTCCCCTCATAGACGAGTGAAAGCTCCGGATTACCCTTCAGGATCTCAAGGTAACGCTTGTATTCAGAACTGCCATCCCAGTAGGAGTTCTCGCTGATGGCGCGGTTTATCTTGCCTACAAAACCCGGCAGGAACTTGTAGTGCAGCACACCAATCAGGCAGTCCGATTCGAAATTGCCCGCATAAGGATAAATGTGATGAGGGTTCGCCATGAGCTCTCCAGGCTTTAGCTTGAAGAGCGGATATTTCGTCATCTCCGGGTTGAACTTTCCCTCACCGCCTGAAAAGCAACGCGGTCGCGGGCCACCCTTCCGGGATATGATTTCCTTATATTTGAACTCCTGATAGGAATCTCTGTCGAAGAGAGGAAAAGCCTTGCGAAGGCTCTGTCCGGGTTTGCGGGAATACTCAAGCAGTGGTCCCTCGGCATATGCATCAATCAGCATACCCCGAACACGGCGCAGTCCCAGGTGTTCTGCATGATCCACCAGGTCGCGAAAGCCGTAACGTTCAGACTCGTCAAAGACCATCTGCTCATCGGCATCGGCAAAGATATACCAGCGATCATAACCATACTCGGCGACGACGCGGTTGATCCATCCCTGCTTGAACGGCCAGAGAAACGGACGCGTCACCAGGTAACAGTCAACATCCTTCTGGGCTTTCAGGTACTCAAGCGAGCCATCGCTCGAGCCATTGTCGATGATCGCAAACCGCTCAATGCCGAGTGAACGGTAATGGGTAAGGAATTCCGGCAGCAGGGCTTTCTCATTCTTTACCACCGAAATGACGATGGGGTTTTCGGCGTCGGCAGCTCTTACAGCCGCAGACTGCAAGTCCAGAGTCACCTTCGCAGCTTCATCGATGACCTGACGAACATAGTCCGGGTAGTCAATTATAGCGCTCATATTGGGGCCCTACAGCTTTGCCTTACGCTACATCCTCGTCCCACCAACTATTGATTGAAGCCAATATACATGTCGACCAAACCGATTTCACCGATTTTCGGATCAAGGAAAAAAGCCGCAACCGGTTCACGCTTGAAATCAATCTGGACATTCGATGGCAGCGTAAAATCGCCGTCAAACCGGATACTTGACTGAGACTCCGCACCCGACCGTGTAATCTGCTGCTTGAAAAGTGAGAGCCGCTCACCGCCCAGCGTCCAGAAAAACACATCGAACCTGAATTCGGTCGCCTTGGCAGACGTCAGGAACAGGCCGGATGTGACCTTGGCGTTACCGCGGATCTCGCGCCACGGAATCTCCACCTCAAGGGCAAACCAGTCTGTGGCTTCACCATTCTCCAGCGTAATCTCTACGGGCGCATGACCGTCAGCTGCGGGCTCCCCCATGGAGAAGCTGCATTCAAACCCGTCTTCGCCATGGAACGACGCGCGCGTATGCGGCGCGACAAAGCCATATGGCTTTGGCTTGAGCGCTTCGTCCTGAAATTCATTATCCCGGAAAAATTGCTGACATCGTATCAGCGATGAATCCTCTCCGGTCAGAAGCAGGACGCGGTGATACAGGTCACGCACCTGGATATACGCGGCCTGCGTTTCTGCTGCGACAGCTTCAAGCGCCTGGATTTTCATGTGTCACGACCCCGCCATATACGAATTACTTCCCCAACCCGTATCACCAAAATAAATAACAGAATGCAACGCTAAAGGGTGTCAAAATACAGGTTTGGACGACATCAAGTGCCATTTAGGCCACGATCTTCCCATTCGTGTGAATTGTTCATGACAATCAGCTGTGAAGCAGGCCGAGCAGATACTTTCGATAGTCGTTCCGGTACTGTGATGCCAGCTTCTCAACCTGCTCCGAACCGATGAAGCCCTGACGCCAGGCAATCTCTTCAAGGCAGGCTATCTTGAATTTCTGGCGCTTCTCAAGCGTCTGCACGAAGTGTGAGGCCTCCAGCAAACTATCAAATGTTCCGGCATCAAGCCAGGCTGTGCCCCGGGCGAGCCGGTTCACTTTCAATTGGCGCTGCTCCAGATAGACCTGATTGACCGACGTTATCTCGAGCTCACCGCGGCGCGAAGGCTTAACTGACTTTGCTATATCAACGACCTGATTGTCGTAGAAGTACAGGCCCGTTACCGCCCAGTCGCTTCTCGGCTCCTTTGGCTTTTCCTCAATGGACACCGCCCGCCCCGTCCCATCAACTTCGACGATTCCGAAGCGTTGCGGATCACTGACCCGATAGGCGAAGACGCAGGCGCCTTCGGTCAGTCGGCCAGCATTCCCAAGCTGCTCGCTGAGCCCCGCTCCATAGAATATATTATCGCCAAGCGCCAACGCGCTTGGACTGTTGGCAACAAAATCCTCACCGATCGTGAAGGCCTGGGCGAGACCACCCGGTTTTGGCTGTACGGCATACTCGAAATTCATACCGATCTGGCTGCCATCGCCCAGCAACTCCTGGAACAGGAAAGCGGACTGCGGCGTCGTGATGATCAGGATGTCCCTGATATTCGCCAGCATCAACGTGCTGATCGGATAGTAGATCATCGGCTTGTCATAGACCGGCAAAAGCTGCTTGGACACGACCGAGGTGACAGGATGCAGACGCGTGCCTGCACCACCTGCCAGCATGATACCCTTCATTTCCTGTCACACTCCTCAAGCCGCTTACCAGCTCTGTTTGCAAGCCCAGCTTCCGGTTCGGCAAGGGGTTTTCGCAAAACGCCTGCAGTTTACAGCCGCCCAGAGTGTATGACCCAGTCGTGCGTCAGGTGCGTTGCTGCCATTTTTCCAGCCGGTGCCCGCTTACGCCATCGACCCGCCCAACCGACCACGATATGAAGGCCACCCCGAAAGAGAGGAAATCCGGCTTTGTCATCAGCTCCCCCTTCCACGGTTTGCGTCATCATCGTGAACTATAATGGCGGCGAGCTTGTTCAAAGCGCAATCGACCATCTGAAAAAGCAGAGTCACCCACCGGATGAAGTCATCATTGTCGACAACGCCTCAGCAGATGGCTCTGCCGACAGGCTTGACCTGAATGGCCTCGCAAGCGCCCGGTTGATCAGGCTTGATGAAAATGTAGGTTTTGCAAAGGCCAACAATATCGCCGCCCAGCAAGCAAAAAGCGACTGGCTTGCCTTGCTCAACCCCGATGCCCTGGCCCAGCGCGACTGGACTGCAAAGCTCCTGGAAGCCACAGAAAGACATCCTGACGTCTGCATGTTTGCGAGCACACAGCTCGACGCAGCCGATCCATCGATTCTCGATGGCGCTGGTGATTGCTATTTTTTCCTCGGCATCCCGTGGCGGGGTGGGTTTGGCCGCCCGGCAGAGGAATTGCCCGAAGAAGGCGAATGCTTTTCACCGTGCGGCGCGAGCGCACTCTATCGTAAGGACATTTTCCTCGAGGCGGGCGGGTTTGACGATAGCTATTTCTGCTATTGCGAGGATGTCGACCTGGGATTTCGACTGCGTTTGCTTGGGCATCGCTGCATCTTCATACCAGACGCGGTGGTTCACCATTATGGCAGCGCGATCACTGGCCGCTACAGCGACTTTACCGTTCATCTGGGCACACGAAACAGGCTTCGCGCCTATCTGACAAATATGCCACTCTTGCCCCTTATCCTGACGCTGCCAGGGCATGTCCTCGCCAATCTGTATCTTTACTTGCGGACGATCGGGAAACCGCATTGCCGGGCCATGCGACGCGGACTGATGGACGGTGTTGGAATGATGCCCACCATCCTCAAACGTCGGAAGATCGTCCAGAAAGAGCGCCGCGCTTCCACTGTTTCCATACTGAAGTCACTCAGCTGGAATCCGCTTCGATTGCACTCCCGAAAGGCACACGTCCGCGTCACCGGGACACCGCAACAGATTCCCGCCGCTTAGGCTGGCAAGTTGTGCGCACCGACATAAATAGCTGTCAGACGTTGTCGGTTATTGATCCGCCGCTTCTGCCGGAAGGATATCAACACCCAAAGCGGCAACGTTTACCAACAGGCCGTCCACGACCGGAGCAATGCCAATATAGTCGTTGCGCCCGGCCTTCATGGCGGGCACAGCGTATTCAAAGCTATACTCAGCAAGATCCTCGCTCAGGTCGAACTTGCGCCAGCCACTATTTCCGACATCATTCGTCGAGTAGGCAACTTTCATGGCGCTACCCGGTTCACCGGACGCCAGGATGCGGATACGAACCCGGTTTCCGTCGATTTCGGCCTCGTCTTCCGAACTGACTACAAAAGCTGCACCCCCCGTCTTTGAGCCGGAGGTTTCGACATTCGACAGCCCGGAAATGCTCATCGTCTGGTTGTCATTCATGTCAACCGACAATCCATCAGCAATCGACATAGCCTCGATCGTTTCAGCGGACGGAATGAAGGCATAATCCGCTTCAAACTCATCCAGGATGCCCGGTGCCGCTGTTGACACAGACCCATCCGCCTGGGTTCCGTCAGAGCCGGAGCCAACTTGTCCACATGCTGCGACCATAAGCGCCGTTAGAAATATTAGTCCCCGCATATCAATCTCCTGTGTAGGCCACTTTCCGTTCAGCGCGCAGCGCCCCTCATTCTGTTGAATTCCGGTTTAACATCCCGAATTTCCGTGGTCTCATTGATCCAGTATTCCGGCCATTTCGAGGCGCTGAATGACCAAATCGGCGGCAGCTTCCGGCGTCAGCTTGTCAGTCTCGATGTGAAGCTCTGGCTCTAGCGGCGCCTCATACGGACTGTCGATACCCGTGAAATTGGCGATCTTGCCTTCGCGTGCCTTCTTGTAGAGCCCTTTGACGTCGCGCTTTTCTGCAACTTCAAGCGGCGCATCGACATGCACTTCCCAGAATTCGCCATCCTCGACCATCTGGCGGGCAATCCGACGTTCGGCGCGGAATGGCGAAATGAAGGATACCAGCACGATCAGGCCGGCATCCACCATCAGCTTGGCCACCTCGCCGACGCGGCGGATATTCTCCACGCGGTCCGCATCGGTAAAGCCGAGATCATGGTTGAGCCCGTGGCGCACATTGTCACCGTCGAGCGAGTAGGTGTGCTTGCCCATCGTGACGAGACGCTTCTCGACGAGGTTCGCAACGGTCGACTTGCCCGCCCCGGAGAGGCCCGTGAACCAGAGGACCACCGGCTTCTGGGACTTCATCGAGGCACGAACTTCCTTGCTCACATCCATCGACTGGCGGTGAATGTTGGAGGCGCGGCGCAAGGCAAAATTGAGCAGTCCAAGGCCAACCGTCTCATTGGTCATCCGGTCGATGACGATGAAGCCCCCCATGCGGCGATTATCCGCATACGGATCAAATGCGATATCCCGGTCGAGGGCAATATTGCAGATGCCGATTTCGTTCAGGTCGAGCGTTTTCGCAGCTTCGTGGGCGCGCGTATTCACGTCGATCTTATACTTCGGCTCTGTCACCTGCATCTGGCATTCGCGTGCGCCGATCTTCATGACATAGGAGCGGCCAGGCAGCATGGCCTGGTCCGACATCCACAGCATGGTGGCCTGGAACTGGTCAGAAACCTCAGCTGGTGACTGGTCTGCGCAAAGGACGTCGCCGCGTGAGACATCGATTTCATCTTCGAGTGTCAGCGTGATGGAATGGCCTTCAACGGCCTCATCCATGTCGCCATTCATGCTGACGACGCGGGCAACCTTGCTCGACTTGCCGGATGGCAGCGCCCGTACCGCATCACCGGGCTTGACGGTGCCCGACAGGACCTGACCGGCAAATCCGCGAAAATCGAGATTAGGTCGGTTGACCCACTGCACCGGCATCCGGAAGGCCTTGTCCTGCACGTCGGACTGAATCTCGACCGTGTCGAGGTATTGCATCAGCGGCGGGCCATCATACCACGGCGTGCGGTCGCTATGCTCAACGATGTTGTCGCCAGCGAGCGCCGATACCGGGATCGCCTGAACGCTGTCAAAACCGAGCGGCTCAGCGAAAGCGAGATAATCCTTCAGGATCGCATCATACTGCGCCTGGTCGTAATCGACGAGGTCCATCTTGTTGATGCACAACACGACGTGTTTGATGCCCAGTAACGACACGATGAAACTGTGGCGGCGCGTCTGCGTGAGCACGCCCTTGCGCGCATCAATCATCACAATGGCAAGGTCAGCCGTGGAAGCGCCTGTCGCCATGTTGCGCGTGTACTGCTCATGTCCCGGTGTATCGGCAACGATGAACTTGCGAAGGTCTGTCGAGAAGAAACGATAAGCGACATCAATGGTGATGCCCTGCTCGCGCTCAGCCGCAAGACCATCGACCAGAAGGGCGAAATCGATCTCTTCGCCCTGCGTACCGAACTTCTTCGACTCATTCTTCAGGGATGCCAGCTGGTCATCGAAGATCATCTTCGATTCATAAAGCAGCCGGCCAATCAGCGTGGACTTGCCGTCATCGACGGACCCACAGGTGATAAAGCGCAAAAGCGACTTCTTGAGCTGGCTGTCGAGATAGGTCTCGATGTCGGCGAATTCAGGTGCAGCGTAAGCGGCCATTAGAAGTAGCCCTCCTGCTTTTTCATTTCCATCGAGGCAGGCGCATCCTTGTCGATTGCGCGGCCCTCGCGCTCTGATGTGGTGGCACGCAACATTTCCTCGATAATCTCGGTGATCGTAGAGGCCGACGATTCAACAGCGCCGGTGAGCGGATAGCAGCCAAGCGTGCGGAAACGCACCTTCTTCATTTCAGGCTGCTCGCCGGGCTCCAGTGGTAGGCGGTCATCATCGACCATGACCATGATGCCATCACGCTCAACGACAGGGCGCTCCTTGGCAAAATACAGGGGAACAAGTTCAATGTCCTCCTGGTAGATATATTGCCAGATATCGAGTTCAGTCCAGTTCGAGAGCGGGAAGACGCGGACGCTCTCACCCGGCTTGATCCGCGTATTGTAGAGAGACCAGAGTTCCGGGCGCTGGTTCTTCGGGTCCCATCTGTGCTGGGCTGACCGGAACGAGAATATACGCTCTTTCGCACGCGACTTTTCCTCGTCACGGCGGGCCCCGCCAATGGCCGCATCGAACTTGTACTTGTCGAGTGCCTGCTTGAGACCCTGCGTCTTCATCACGTCTGTATGAGTGGCAGAACCGTGCGTGAACGGACCGACACCTGCATCAACGCCTTCCTGGTTGATATGGACAAGCAGGTTGATCGCCGGATCGTCTTTCAGCCGGTCACGAAACTCGATCATCTGCTGGAATTTCCAGGTCGTATCGACATGCAGCAGGGGGAACGGAATCGGCCCAGGGTAGAAAGCCTTGCGGGCAAGATGCAGCATTACCGAGCTGTCCTTGCCGATCGAGTACATCATGACGGGATTCTGAGCCGACGCCGCGACTTCGCGTAAAATATGTATGCTCTCGGCCTCGAGGCGGTCGAGATGGGTCAGTTTGGTCATGAAGCTGTCCGAATGGCTAATGTCTGGCGCTTAGGTAACAAGTGCGGTTTGACTGAACAATATAGTGGGGGTCAACATACACGCAGTGTTTTTCTAACCCCCCGGCAGATTTGGTTAATTACGCCCAGGCAGGCCATTACACCCGTGCTGCACTTGACGCGATATAGCCCAGCGCGCACACCCAGCCCACCTCTGGAATGGGCATGCCTCTGACATGAAAACACTCATCGTGATCCCAGCCCGCATCGGCTCGACGCGGTTCCCGGCCAAGCCGCTTCACCTGATTGCCGGTCACTCTCTCGTCTCACGCGTCGCATCTGTTGCACGTCAGGTTGCAAGCGGGCGCAGTGATGTGAATTTCGTTATCGCCACGGATGATCAAGCCATAATGGATCATGCCGCCGCTATCGACGCACCGGCCGTTTTGACCGACCCCGCCCTGCCGTCAGGGACTGATCGGGCACTTGCGGCGGCCAAACTGTCCGGCGCTTCGCCAGACTTCGTGCTCAACCTGCAAGGGGACGCGCCCTTTACGCCGCCCACCTATCTCGAGGCGCTGATCGACGCGGCAGGCAAGACGCAGGCCGATGTCGTGACGCCGGTCGTCCAGCTTGACTGGGACACGCTCGACATCATGCGCGACCAGAAAACCCGCGAACCGTTCAGCGGCACATGCTGCATCCGCCGCGCTGACGGCATGGCACTCTGGTTTTCCAAGCAGGTCCTGCCGTCAATCCGCAAGGAAGCCGAGCTACGCAGTCAGTCGTCCCTTTCGCCTGTCTGGCGGCATATTGGCCTTTACGGCTATCGCATGACGGCGCTTGAACGTTTCGCCAGCTTGCCGGTCGGCAATTACGAAGCGCTTGAAGGGCTCGAGCAATTACGTTTCCTGGAAAACGGCATGAGCATACTGAGCGTAGCCGTCGAGCCCGGCGCAACCGCGATGTGGGGCATCGACACGCCCGAGGACGCCGCGTTCGCCGAAAAGCTGATCGCCGATCACGGCGACCCGATGGATGATATCGCCTGATGGGACGGGACATATATATCGTCCGCCATGGCAATACATTCGACAAGGGCGATACGGTGACGCGTGTCGGTGCGCGGACCGACCTGCCATTATCGGTCTCCGGGCACGCCCAGGCCGAAGCGCTTGCAAAGCACTTCCAGTCAAACGGCACGCATTTCACATCTGCAATTGCCGGCCCGCTGAAACGCACAGAACAAACGGCCCGTACAATCCTTTCGGCCCAGTCGTCACCGCCAGGCCTGCAGACTGGCGAGTTCCTGCGGGAAATCGATTACGGCCCAGACGAGAACCAGCCAGAGCAGCTGGTAATCGACCGGATCGGTGAAGCCGCACTGGCCGCCTGGGAAAGCCATGCCACGCCGCCACCGGGCTGGAAGGTCGACCCAGACGCGCTCAGGCAGGCCTGGCGAGACTGCCTGCAATCCCTCGCCCGTGAAGACACGGCTGGACCGGCCCTCATCGTAACCAGCAATGGCATTGCCCGTTTTGCCCGCCTCATCGCGGCAGACGCCGCGACACGATCCGCCGCCGCTGACCTCAAGCTCAAAACCGGGGCCTACGGCATCATCCATGCGGATGCCATTGGTGAAGCAAGACTGAAAAGCTGGAACGAGCGCCCCTGAACGCGCACTCTGTCTACGAGCTGACCGCATGTCCGCAGTTGCCGCCCACTGAGCGAACCGTTACGTCGGAGCCTCCTGTATAGAGTTGAAAGTCCGCCCAAATCATGACTGCAATCCGCTTTGCCGTTTTTGGAAAAAGCAGGCTGGCTGCCGCCCGCAGCCACGCACTCGTCGCTGAAGATGGCGCAGACCTCATACGCACATGGTCCACCGAGCAAGCCATGGCGCTGGATGAAGATGGGTGGCGCGACGCCCTCGACCCTGGCGTCATCGACGCCGCCATATTTGCCCTGCCGACGGACCTCGCCGTCAAGGCATCACTCCAGGCGCTGAATGCCGGCATAAACGTACTCAGCGAGCTACCGGGCGGCACCAGCGTCGAGGATATCGTGAATTTGCGGGCCGCTGAACGCGATGGTCGCGCCATCCTGAAATTCGGATGCAGCCTGCGATACCATGACAGCGTGCGCGAGGCGCTGAAACTGGTGGGGAGCGGCGATTATGGAAACCTGATCACTGCCCGCGCTGTCTACGGCCATGCCGGCTATCCCGGACCGGACGCGACGCTGCACGGCATGCTTGTCGGTCACGGCATTCATATGCTGGACCTGCTGCACCTCTTCTGCGGGCCGTTCGAGGCGGTGAAAGCAATGTGCGAAGGCGAAACGCCGGGCGAGCGCAACCTGTTTGCCATCCTTCGCTCCAGCCGAGGCGCACTCGCACAGCTGCACAGTTCCGCGACCTCCTGGCGCCAGACTTTCCGGCTCGAGCTCGGTTATGAAAAAGGGTATATCTGGCTGGACGGTCACCTGCCCGGCCTTGAAGGCTATGGGCCGGAAGTACTTGTGCAGGCACGCCTCCAGTTTGATGAAGCTGGCGCGCCCATCGCCAATCCGGACGAGACGGTCACGCCCTACGAAACCCACACATCCGCCGAAGACGAGCTCAGGGAATTTATTGCAGCGATCCGCAGTGAAGCCAGCCTGCGCCACGGCACCAGTCATCAGGCGTTTGACGCAATGAATATCGCCCAGCGGATTTGCGCGGCAACCGAAACATGGTCATAAGCGCGCGGGAATAGAGCTTCGCAGCGGCACTCAAAGGAAACATGATGAGCATTCAACCAGACCAGCTTGCCCGGATTGCACTCGATGCAGGCGCCCTCATCATGGAGATTTACGCCACCGATTTTGATGTCGATCGCAAGGACGACTCCTCCCCGGTGACAGAGGCTGACCAGAAAGCCGAAACCCTGATCCTGAAAGGCCTCGCCGACGCGGACCCGGACCTTTACGTGATCGCCGAAGAAGCCATGGCAGCCGGACAGATGCCGGAACATGGTGCCCGCTTTGCACTTGTCGATCCGCTCGACGGCACCAGGGAGTTCATCAACAAGAACGGTCAGTTCACGGTCAACATCGCCATTATCGAGAACGGCAAGCCAGTCATGGGCGTGGTTTTCGCACCAGCCATGAACCGTCTTTTCGTTGCTGAATCCCCGACCAGTGCCTGGCAGGCCGAAGCAAGGCCCGGTGACCCCGTGCCCGCCAGCGACGCCCGCCTGCCGCTGCAGATCCGCAAGGCGCCAGAGGCCGGCCTGACGGCGATCGCATCAAAATCACACCGCTCGCCGGAAACCGACCAGTTCCTTGGAAAATTCAAGGTCGCCGAAGTGATCTCGGCCGGATCGTCGCTGAAACTCTGCCTCGTCGGCGCGGGCGAAGCCGACATCTATCCGCGCATGGGCCGCACGATGGAATGGGATACCGCTGCCGGTCATGCCGTGGCCCAGGCAGCCGGCGCGAGCGTGCTGACAGATGACGGCACACCCCTACGCTATGGCAAGCGCGAACGCGGCTATGACAATCCGCATTTCATTGTCTATGGTGACGTCACACCCGCCTAAGCCGCGCTTCAGGACATGCCCTGCTTCTTGCGCTCAACCTCTTTGAGGTGCCAGCCCCATGCCGTCTGGATGACGCTATCGACATCTGACTGCACCGGCTTCCAGCCAAGGATATGCGCAGCCTTTTCAGCGGATGCGACGAGCGCAGGCGGATCGCCAGGACGACGCGCGCCATTCTTGCGCGGCACCGGTTTTCCCGACACGCGCTCCACGGCCTCGACGATTTCGAGCACTGTCGTGCCCGTCCCTGTGCCAAGGTTGAACGCGTCCGATGCGCCGCCCACATCAAGATAATCCAGCGCCTTGAGATGCGCATCAGCAAGGTCCATGACGTGGATATAGTCGCGCACGCAGGTGCCGTCGCGCGTGTCGAAATCCGTACCATTGATCGTGAGTGTGAAACTGTCATTCAGCACGCCCTCAATGCAGAGCGGAATGAGGTGTGTTTCCGGTTCGTGGCGCTCACCGACCATGCCATCCGGGTCAGCGCCGGCGGCATTGAAATAGCGAAGTTTCACAGACTTGATGCCATGCGCGACATCATAATCGTCAAGGACCTTCTCAACGAAAAGCTTCGACATGCCATAGGGATTGATCGGGTTCTGCGGCAGGTCTTCCGTCATCGGAACACGCTCCGGAATACCATAGGTGGCGCAGGTCGATGAAAAGATGATCTTGTCACAGCCGGCTTTTGCCATGGCGTCGAGCAGGCGGACCGTACCGAGCGTATTATTCTCATAATAAAGGCCGGGCTTTTCCACTGACTCCCCGACATAGGCCAGGGCAGCAAAATGCGCGACGGCGTCGGGCTTGTGCCGGGCGAAGGCGCGGTCCAGTGCCTCGCTGTCCAGCAGGTCGCCCTGCTCAAGCTCGCCCCAGCGCACAAACTCCCGCCAACCGCGCGCCAGGCTGTCGAAAACGACAACTTTCCAGCCGGCCTCGAAAAAGGCCTTGCAGCAATGGCTGCCAACATATCCGGCGCCGCCGGTCACGAGAACGGTTTTCGTCATACTATAATGTCCTTACCCGATTGGCTCAGGTGACTGATCAGTTTGCCTGCAGTTCAAAGTCCCTGGCACAGCTATACGTGATCGGACTTTACGTTCAAGCTATTCTCAGGCCTCAACCGACATGAAAAAGGGCGGCGCCGAAGCGCCGCCCCTCTCCCCTCCGGGCGGTGGCTTTCGCCTAGCCGCCAAAGCTCTTGCTCAGACTGATCTTGATCGTCCGCCCAAACGGGTTGTGCGTGTACGGATCATAACTCACATCGAAGTAAGCAAGCGGCGGGTCCTCATCGAAGGCGTTTACGACACTCAGCCCGAGATCGAGGCCCATCGGCTCCGACGACCAGCTGTAGAACAGGTCCATCGTGGTCATGCTGTCGATTTCAGACGGGCCGCCCACGAACACACCGGCAAGGTTCGGTGCACCGCGTTCATCGTCATAGGAATCCACGTGCCGCAATACGGCCCTGAGATTGTGCGGACCAATCGCATAGTTGGCCGAGATATTGGCCTTCCACTGCGGCAGTGAGCGCGAGAAGTTGGACCGGTTGAACTGGTCAACCCGGTCGCCGCCGGCAATGATGACATCCTCAATCGCGAAATCATCGACCTTGTATTCGATGATATATGTTGCCTCGCCGCCGAGCGAGAATGCACCGGCACCGATATCCCAGACCTGCTCGGCCCGCAGGTCGACGCCAGAGGTCTGGATGTCCGGCCCGTTGGTGACATTGGTACGGACCCGGGCAATTTCGTTCGCCTGGTTGATACCGTCATTATTGGCGTCGGTGAAGGTGATCCGTGACAGGATCGCGGCATCGTCATTGCCAGCCGCCAGTGCAGCGAGCGCCGCTGGCACAATCTCGGCCTGGTCTTCAACGATAATCGGGTCGGAGAAGTCGAAATTGTAATAATCGACCGATGCCGAGAAGCCATTATTGTTGTCGAACAGGGCCCCCAGATTGAAGCTGAAAGCCGATTCCGGATTAAGCGCCGGGTTACCGAACTGGTCGACCGCCTTGAACGCCGAAGCAGGCGCAACGAATTGCAGCGTTGTTCCCTGTCCAGACAGCTGGTTCAACGTTGGCCCCTTGAAAGAAGTCTGTGCGGACCCGCGGAACGCAATGTTATCATTGACGTCCCATTTCACCGCAACCTTCGGGTCGAAGGTGGAGCCGACCTGGCCACCATAATCCTCATAGCGGGTCGCAACCTGCACGTTGACATTGTCAAAGAGCGGGATCTGCAATTCGCCGAAGATGGCATAGATCGTCTGGTCTTCATCGGAGGCATTGGTGCCGGCGAGGAAGGAGAACGGACCTGTGCCGCCTGGTCCGGGGCTTTGCGCAAGGTCGGTGAACACGTTCGGCTCGACCTTGTAACCTTCCCGGCGGACCTGCATGCCGACGGCGTAGCCGATGGACCCACCCTGCGCCTGCACACTGCTTTGACCACTGAGGCCTGCATCGAAGACCAGGAGGTCAGACGTCACCACGGTTCCGACACCCTCGGTCAGCCAGTTGGCAAGCGTCTCGGTGTTTTCCAGCCCGGGCACATAGGCGGGATTGGCTTCGCCTGTGAAAGCATTAGCCGGGATCGCATTTGAGAAGGGGTTGTAGAATTCGCATGCGCCCTGTCCCGCGACGAGTGAGCCGGTATAGGCCGGGTTGCTGAATGGCGTTGTCCCTGTTGCCGGATCGAAGCCCGTGCCCGGATCGGTACAGACGCCGAAGCCATTGAGCGCGGCCGTGAAACCCCGGATATAAGTGTCATTGGTCACCCGTTCGCCTTCGGTCTGGTGCCAGGCAAGGCTTGTCGTCCAGTTCACATCATTGTCGAACGTACCGTCAAAGCCACCGGCGAGACGATAGCTGTCATAGGTCCGGAAACCTTCCTGCGAGCCGCCGGTACCGGGGAAACCGCCATAGCCGAACGACCGGCCGATGAAGAGCGCCGCAATCGTCCCAGGCGGGAACAGGCCGGGATTGTCCGCCATGTATTGCTGGAATCCGGGGCTGCTTGCCGGAACGACCTGGTTGGCCACTTCCTGCGGCGGATAGGAGGGCGAGGTTTTCCAGCTCGGCACGTCGGTATGCGCATAGAGACCCTCGATATGGAAATCGACACCGTTTCCGAAAGTCCGGTTGTATTCAGAGAAAATCTGGTAGCGCTCTTCCTCTTCAACCAGATTGTCGAACTGCGTGAACTGGAAATAGCACTGGTTGACCGCGGCAACATTCGGATTGGGGAAACCGCCAACACCAGCACAGCCGACATCGTTTACGTTAGCCGCGAGCGGCGTGATCCCGTTTGGGCCAATGCCAAGTGGCACATAGCGCCCTGGATTGGACAGTGATGACCAGCCACCGACCGGGTTCTCATCATATGGACGCAGCGTCGCATCCCGCTCAGCCAGGGCAACTTCGTTGCGGAACTGGTAGCCGGCCGAGGTGACCCAGTTCCAGTTATCGCCCTGCAGGCCATAGGCAGCCGAGATGTCATACTCGCCGTCTGTGCCTTCGAATGTCTTGTAGTCGGCAGAAATCTCGAACCCGTCGAGATCGTCACGCGTAATGAAGTTCACGACGCCCGCAATCGCGTCAGACCCGTAAACAGCTGCGGCGCCATCCTTCAGCACTTCGATCCGGCCAACCGCGGCCGATGGCAGGATATTCGTATCGACGAAGAGCTGCGCCTGCTCGCCAATCGCATAAGGTGCAAAGACCTGCCGCTTGCCGTTCAGGAGAACCAGCGTCCGGCCTGGGCCGAGACCGCGCAGGTTCACATTCGATGTGCCCTCAAGGCCGTTTGACGAGAACTGGTTCGTCTGGCCATCAACACCGGTTGATACGCCCATATTGCGGATCAGCTCAGTCAGCGATGGATTGCCTTCCAGCTTGAGGTCGGCGGCAGTCAGCACGTCGACCGGCAGCGCCGCAT
The DNA here is from genome assembly GCA_964556825.1 of uncultured Hyphomonas sp. Taxonomy (GTDB): domain Bacteria; phylum Pseudomonadota; class Alphaproteobacteria; order Caulobacterales; family Hyphomonadaceae; genus Henriciella. The sequence goes on from CAZKXJ010000002.1 coordinate 36,230, forward strand.
CCTCAGGCGTGCCGGCAATCGCCGAACTGTAACGGTGACGGTGCTCTGGCGCAGTTCGTCTCCGTCCTGCGCAAAAGCAGCACTTGTTGCGCCGAGCGCAAATAGCGACGCGCTGCAGGCAAGTTTGCATCCAAACTTCATTAGTATTCCTCCCGGTTTTTTTATTTACGACCAGATCTGTTGTGCCTGGTTCGCCGCCATGCTGCCGCATATACAATTGATTTCAATTCACTTTTTATGCTGCGCCGCCGAAGACCACTGAATATTTGCGCTGCAACGCAGCAAAACAGAAGCGACGAAGCTCTGCCGCTAGGGAATGCATTTCCGGTCCTTCGTCTCTGACCCAGAAAATTCGTGCGCGCGGGCTTGTTTAGAAAGGAAGAAGCTGCGACCCCCTGAGACAACATGATCAAAGAGCCACCCATCCTCGGCATCGCCGATGCTTTCGCAGATGCAGCAACCCCCGCGCATTTTCGTATGGCTGTGTTGCGATATCGCAACACTCGGTGGGCCAGCCGTGTCGGGCTTGCAGACCTCGACGACGCTGAATGGTGTCAGCACTTCGGTCGCTTCGTTCCGCTCCCCGGCAATCTCGAAACGCCCCTGGCGATGCGCTATCATGGCCACCAGTTCGGCGTGTATAATCCGGAACTCGGGGATGGCCGCGGTTTCCTGTTTGCCCAGTTGAAAGATGACCGCCAGAGATGGCTCGATCTTGGCACCAAGGGCTCCGGCCAGACGCGCTGGTCGCGTAGCGGTGATGGCCGGCTGACGCTGAAAGGCGGCGTGCGTGAAGTGCTTGCGGCCAATTACCTTGAAGCGCACGGCGTCAAGACGTCGAAACCCTTCAGCCTGATCGAAACCGGCGAAGAACTTCAGCGGAATGACGAGCCATCGCCCACCCGCTCAGCCGTGCTCGTCCGCCTGTCGCACAGCCATCTTCGCTTCGGCACCTTCCAGCGGTCCGCCTATCTCGATGAGCGTGAGAACCTCGCCCGCCTCGTGCGCCATTGCGCAGAGCATTATTATCCTGATGTGCTGGACGAAGACCTGACCGTCATAGCCCCGGCTCTTTTACATCGCATCACCGCAGAAACGGCACGGATGATTGCCGGCTGGATGGCCGTCGGCTTCGTGCACGGCGTTATGAACACCGACAATTTCAATATTACGGGTGAGAGCTTCGACTATGGGCCATGGCGCTTCCTGCCCCACTCGGACCCGAATTTTGTAGCAGCCTATTTTGACGAGCAAGGCCTGTACCGGTTTGGCCGCCAACCAACCCAGGGGCTCTGGGCTTTGCAACAGCTCGCCGCCACGCTGACCCTGCTGGCCGATTCCGAGCAACTTGCAGAAGCGCTGCAAACCTATGAGCCGGCCTATCAGGCGGCTCTCGCGCAGCACAATCTTGCCCTGTTCGGCCTGAAGGGCTCCGGCACGCTGAGAGACGACCTCCTCTTCCTGCAGTCGCTCTACACATGGATGTCAGAGACGGGCGTTGCCTGGCCGCAAGTCTTCTTTGACTGGTTCGGCGGCAAGCTGAGCGAAGCGCGCGCCGCACGAAGCCCGCTCGCCGCACACTATGATGACGAGGCTTTCGCGCCGGTCAAAGCCGGACTGTACGCCCGCGAAGCCGATCGGCCCGAACGCCTTGAACATCCCTATTTCCAGCGCGAAAAGCCGGTCTCGCTACTGATTGAAGAGGTTGAAGCGATCTGGGCACCGATCGCGGAAAATGATGACTGGAGCGCCTTCGAAAGAACCCTTGCCGACATCGAAGAGGCCCGCCAGGCGCTCGACCTTGGCGAGTTTGGCGTCCCGGCCTAAACTTCCCCTGCGACACATTTTATCGCTGCGCTGCAGCAAAATATGTGTCAGGACGCTGCGATCAGCCTAAATCAAGTGCGCAACAAGACGCCTGGAGGGAAGCAATATGGACGGATCGGTGAGCGAGAACACATCTGCAATCATGGATGAGCTACTGTCTGCAATGAAAGACGCGGTGATCAGCCTCGAAGCCTATGGCGAAGATGCCAAGGCGTCGATGAAGGCCAAACTCGCGCCTGATGGCAAGCCGGATCGCAAACTGCTCGAAACACAGCAGCATTCCGCCCACGGCCTCTCCTGGGTCATCACCTATGTCGAGACCTTGCGCGAAACCGCCCATTGGGCCGAGCGCATGGACGCGGAAGGCAAGTTTGGCGAGATTGAGCAGCTGCTCACCCAGATCCTGTTCTCTGAATACTGCGCCCAGCTCATAGGCGGCATCCCGATGAACCAGGGCGAGATCATCCGCCCGGCAGATCTCGGCGTGACCAAGGCCGGCATGGAGCGACTGTTCGAACCAGCCATCCAGCGCTTCCTGACCGAAGGCAAGACGTCCGAAGCCATGGCCGCCGCTGCGAAATTTCTGCCGGATGCGCTTGGCCGCGCCACCGTCGAAGAGACCGGTCTCGACGAGACGCTGACCATGATCCGAGACCAGTTCCGCCGCTTCTCCGATGACCGTATCGTGCCGCATGCACATGAGTGGCACCTGAAAAATGATTACATCCCGATGCCCGTTGTCGAGGAAATGGCAGAACTCGGCGTCTTCGGGCTGACCATCCCGGAAGAGTTTGGCGGCCTCGGCCTTGGCAAGACATCCATGTGCGTCGTCTCCGAAGAACTCAGCCGCGGCTATATCGGCACCGGCTCGCTCGGCACACGCTCTGAGATTGCGGCAGAGCTGATCCTGATCGGTGGCACACAGGCCCAGAAGGAAAAATACCTCCCGGCGATCGCCAGCGGCGAAATCCTGCCAACCGCCGTCTTTACCGAACCAAATTCCGGCTCCGACCTTGGCTCGCTACGCACTCGCGCCGTGAAAGATGGCGACACATACAAGATCACCGGCAACAAGACGTGGATCACCCATCCGGTCCGGGCCGACCTGATGACCGTCCTCGCCCGCACGGACCCGGACACCAGGAATTTCTCCGGCCTGTCCATGTTCCTGGCTGAAAAGCCGCGCGGCGACGATGCAACGCCTTTCCCCGCCAAAGGCATGACGGGCGGCGAGATCGAAGTCATCGGTTATCGCGGCATGAAGGAATACGAGATCGGCTTCGATGAATTTGAAGTCCCGGCCAGCAACCTGCTCGGCGAAACAGAGAATATGGGCTTCCGCCACCTGATGGCGACGTTTGAAGGCGCCCGCATCCAGACCGCCGCGCGCGCCATTGGCCTTGCCCAGTGCGCGCTCGAACTCGGGCTGCGCTATGCGCTCGACCGGACGCAGTTCGGCAAGCCGCTTTTCGAGCTTCCACGTGTCGCCAACAAGCTTGTCATGATGGCAGCTGAACTGGTCGGCCTTCGCCAGCTCACCTATTACGCGGCCCGCCAGAAAGATAGCGGCAAGCGCTGCGACCTCGAAGCTGGCATGGCGAAACTTCTCGCTGCCCGCGTTTCATGGGCCGCTGCCGACAATGCCCTGCAGATCCATGGCGGCAACGGGTTTGCTATGGAATACCCAATCAGCCGCGTCCTCGCTGACGCCCGCATCATGAACATCTTCGAAGGCGCAGGCGAAGTTCAGGCCATGGTGATCGCAAGGCGGTTGGTGGAAGGCGGCAACTAGCCATTCAGCCCTCACGGTGAGTGAGATCGAGCCACACTTACCGCCTCAACTCCACGACACTGACCGCCTGCGTCTTTGACTCCCGGTCCCAGAAATAGGTGCCGGAGGTGGCGTCTTCCTGCGAGGCGGCGATGAAAGTGAGCGGCCAGAGGCAGGCCGACACGAAGCCCATAATGGCCCGGTTTGCGTATTCCGGCGCTCCATTGGCACCGTCCATCGGCTCAATCCGGTAGGCCATTACATACTGGCCGAGCGTCGCGCGCCCGAATCGGCCATGCAGCCAGAAATAACAGAAGACGAGCATCACCCCGCTGAGCACGCCGCCAAAGATGTTGAGATGGGTCAGTACCGGGTTCAGCACCATGAACAGGGCCAGGAGATCTGTCAGGAAGGCAAGGAAACGCCGCCACAACAAGACCGGCTGCGGCGTTTCGATGAGGTCGCCTGCGGGGACATAGCCAAAAACAAACGCGCCCAGCGCAAGCCCGGTGAACAGGTGAACAGCTGCCCCGTCGGCCGCCAGGCCAAGCTGGGGCACGACCACCCACACGCCCATCAGGGCGAGCATAATTCCAAGGACCATCCAGCGGCTCATCGCCCCATGATTAAGGCCCTGTCATCTGTCCTCGTCAATGCAGGGCGGGTGATATTCAACCGATTGGCTCTCTGAACGCGATGCAGCCCGCTGAATCGACATAATTCGCGCGCGCAGCTATGCGTCGCGGATGAACGAGACAGACTGGAATTTCACCGAGCAGCAGGCCGAAACGGTCTTCACCTGCGAGCAGCTGCGCGACAAGCAGGGCGTCAAGCCGCATAGCGAGATCATGCTCGACCTGTTTTTCGCGCCGGTCGAAGGCGAAGAGGCCCGGCGCGAGGCGTTTGAGCGCTCGCTCGGCATGTTCGGCTATACGGTGGCAGATGACAGCGAGGGCGACACGGTGGCGGCCAGCATCGGTCCCATTGCGTTCACGCCTCAGGATATCTGGCTACACGAGGAACGCACCACCAAGATGGCGCTGGCGCGCGGCTACAAGCCTGATGGCTGGGGCTTCGCCGAACCGGCCTGAGGCCAGCCTATCGGGCTGGCGTCTCCAGCACGCATGTATCGTCCAGTTTCTCGAACGGACGGTCGCATTCCCAATTGTCACCGCCAAAAGTGAGGTGTGCGTTCTCCGGCACGATCACGACTGCACAGGCTTTCCCCGCAGCAGCATATCCACGCTCACAATCCCATGACCGCCCATAGGAATTGGCCGCAAGAAAGCCGTTCTCGGGGATGGTAATCTTCTTGCAGGCACCATTTACGGCCTCGAAGCTCCGCTCGCATTCCCAGCCCCGGCCGTAACGCGCCTCGATAAGATAGCCGTTTGCCGGCACGGAAACCGCCTTGCACTGTCCGCCTTCGGGGCGATAGCCGCGTTCACATTCCCAGCTGTGCCCGGATGTATTGAGATAGGCGTGATCAGGGATGGGAATGGGCTGGCAATGGTCTTCGACCTCAGTGAACCCGCGCGTACAGTTCCAGCCCGTACCGAAAGTGCGCCCATTGAGATAGGCATGGTCCGGCAACGGGATTTTCTCGCAGGCGCCCCGCGCAGCTTCGCGATATCCGCTCGCGCAGCGCCATTTCTTGCCGTATTTTTCAGCGATGGCGTTCTCGGGAATGACGGTGTCGGTGGCGGCGGTGGCAATCGTCTGGGCGAGAGCGGGCGCAGCGTAGAGGATGCCGGGCGCGCAGAAGACAAGCGCAGCAAGACAGATCGCCCGGAATGGGGACTGGATGAACATGGATTTTCACGGACTTTCGGTGGCGTCGTCGGCCTGAAGGTATGTCCAGCCAGGAGGCGGACAGGAGCCACAAGGTCAGACACCCTGCAGATGCTGTGACCGTCTACCTGTCGCTTACCAAAGTCAAACAATCATCCTCTGCAACGGATTTCAGCCAGATCTCCCCGTATCACAGGTCGCCTGCTTGACTTCAGACCTGACGAGGCCGATCCCAGCGATATGAATTCGATGGCCAACGATATTGCTCACATCATCCAGCTTGCGGTCGCGCCGGTCTTCCTGATCGCCGGTATCGGCGCACTGCTGACCGTGCTCACCAACCGGCTGGCCCGCGTCGTGGACCGTTCGCGCGCACTCGAAGACGAGCTGTCGGGGGACATGCCGATGGAAGCCCATCCGCGCTGGTCGAAGGAGCTCTACCTGCTCGACAGGCGCATGGCATGGATCAACCGCGCCATTACGCTCGCCGCCAGTGCGATGCTTCTGGTCTGTATCGTCATTGTGACGCTGTTTACCGGGCAGCTCATCGATATCGATCTTTCCATCGCCATCTCGGTGCTGTTCATCTTCGCCATGGGGGTATTGATTGCGGCGATCGGCAACTTCCTGGGCGAGATCCATGTCGCCGCCCAGATGCTGCGCGTACGCACCGATGTGCTCGAAAAGCTCAAGATGAAGCGCCGGAACTTCTAAGCCGCGCGCCAAGCTGCCAGAGCTGATCAAGGACAAGCGCCGCCATCAGCGTCACGCCGGCCATGGGCAGGAAGAGACAAAGCGCGAGGATCAGCACGATCACGCCGGCCGCGATATGTCGGTTCGCCGGCATGGGCGGTACGCCAAGACGGCCCTCAGGGCGACGCTTCCACCACATCACCATGCCCGTCAGGCTGAGCGCCATGACGCCAAGCGCCGCGATCACGCCGAGCACCTGGTTTAGCCAACCGAACAGCGCGCCTTCATGGAAGGACACGCCGAGCGCCATTACACGGTCAGCCGTATTGTGATCGCCGAACTCGATCCGCATCGCCTCCTCGCCTGTCCAGCGGTCATAATGGATCGTTGCCTGTTTCAGGCGGTTGGGATGCATGCCACGCACCGTCCAGACACCATTCTCCCCGCGCGGTGGCTGTAACCAGACTGGCGGGGCGAGCCCTTCATTGCCGGCTTGCGACACGACCCTCTGAACGCTGAGCGGCGTTGCGTTCATCAGGCTGGCAGGCGCGGCATCAGCCTCGCTGGCGGCGTCATTATCGGTCTCCCAGAGCGTTCCGCCCATTTCGTGCATGGCATGCGGGTCGGATGATTGCAGCGTGACGAACCATTCCTGCCCCGGGGATTTCAGCCCGGCCGACGCCTTTGCCCTCGTGAACCCGTCGCCCCAGACCTGCGTCCACGGCAGGCCGGACAGCAGCATGACAAGCGCCAGCACGCCGATCCACGCGCCGGTCGCACCGTGCACCTGCTTCCACAGCCCGCGCTTGCCGGTGCGATCGGCCAGGTCCGGTATGAGTACGCGCCACCACGGCGCCCCGCGCGGCCACCAGAGGTAAAGCCCCGTCACGACAAGGATGATGGTCCAGCAAGCCATGATCTCAACCACGAGCGAGCCGCGATTTCCGGCCAGCAGCGTGCCATGTATCGCTTTCACGACGCTCATGAAGCGCACACCGCTCGGCACATCATGCAGGACAATTGCCCGTGTCTTGTCGAGCCAGAGCGTCCGGGCCTCGCCGTCGCCGGTGACGATCTCCGCCTCAATGGTCGGGTCATCAGGCGTGACTGGCAGGATAAGCCGTACAAGGTTTGACCCCGGATGTGCGGCCAGCGCCTCGTCCACGACGAGACCCGCTGCAATTGTCGAGGTGCCGCAGCTTGCCGGGTCAGCCTTTGCGTTGATACTGCGTTCGACAGCCGCATCATATTGTGGCTTGAACAGGTAGATCGACCCGGTCATCGACAGGATGATCACGAAAGGCACCACCATCAGGCCGGCAAGGAAATGCCAGCGCCAGACACGGTGCTGGAGCGTTGAACGTCTGGCGCTGGCCATGATCTAGAACCTCGCCCTGATACCGCCAAAGATGGCGCGCCGTTCGACCGGGTAGTAAATCGCGGAATTCGCATCCGCCGTGATCGCCGCGGAGATATCGCCTGCCGCTTTCTCGTCTGCGAGGTTCCTCGCATCAAGGAAGAGATCGACCCTGTCCCGCACCTGCCAGGCCCCGCTTACGCCGAGCAGGACATAGCCATCGGTCTGGAACGTGTTGGAATAATCGGCATACGGACCGTCAGGCAGCCATTCCAGATTGGGCGAAATGTGCAACCGGTCCGATCCGAGCCTGAGTTCGGCGCGGTAGACATGCTCCGGAATGACCGGCAGCTGGTTGTCGCCATATTGCGCGTCGCCGTCGAACTTGAAGTCCGAGTAATTGTAGATCTGGCGAAGCCGCACCCAGTCATTGAAATCGAGCGACAAGGCCGCCTCGATCCCCTGATGGATGGTGTCGTCAGCATTGAAGGTCGAGGCCGGGATATCCGGGCCGACATTGAATTGCAGGAACTCGCCATCAATCTCGGACCGGTAGAGCGTGACATCCCATTCCGCAATGCCCCGCCGTCCACGTGTGCCCGCCTCCATTGTCCAGGCGGTCTGCTTGTCGATTGGCACGAAAGAAGCCACCTGCCCAACCTCGCCAAAGCCGGGGAATTCCGCCGATGCGCTGTAATTGGCGTAGAGCTGGATGTCCGGGGTGTGCTGATAGAGGACGCCAAATTTCGGCGAGAAGGCTTCGAAGTCAGCCTTGCCCGCAACACCGGTCAGCCCGCCCCCGAAGATATTGAACACTTCATACTGTTCACGCTCGCCGGTCGCATGGATCCCGCCAACAATGAGGGAAAGCCGGTCCGTCGCATGATAGCGGCCTTCGGCATAAATATTGGTGGTTGTCGCATCCTGGTCTGCCGCAAAGGTCAGCGCGCCGCGCTCACCGTCAATATTTGCAAACCGCTCATAGTCTGTATCACCGCGCCGGGTCTCAGCGCCCAGTGTGAACTCGAACCGGTCACTCTGCCAGTCATAGCGGGCGAACAGGCCCTGATCGATACCCTCCTGGTCAATGACCTGGAAGATCGGATGGTAGAGCGTCTTGTCATTATAGAAGCCGCCGAACTCCAGCTGGCCAGCGCCAAGATCAATCGTTGTACGGCTCATCATGCGTACCGAGTCGATATCGCGCCCCTGGTTGTTCGTGAAATTCCCGGTCTCCGGGTCGGCCAGCACAACCGGAAGCGACAGCGCCCCCGGCAAGTCCTGGTCTATCTGGTTTACGCTGACATAAAACCGCGTGGTGATGTCATCTGTGATCGCGTAGCCGGCATTGCCGTGAAAGCGGATCGACTCGCGGTGGGCATGGTCCCGGTCGCCATCTGACGTGTCAGCGCTGATCGCGCCCCACGCATCCAGACGGTCACCGGCATACCCGCTTGAGACGAGCCCGCGAAACGTATCGAAGCTGCCGCCATCGGCGCGGACATAAACGCCCGGCGCGGTACTCCCGGTCGGCGTGACACCATTCACCGCCCCGCCCAGCGTACCTGAGCCGAAGCGCAATGCATTCGCCCCGCGATAGACTTCGAGATGGTCAAAGAAAATCGGCTCCAGCTCCTGGAAGTCACCATTGTCGTCGGCGAGGTTGATCCGCACCCCGTCCTGCAACAGCGTCAGGCCGCGCATATGAAAGCCGCGCGACAGGCCCGAGCCCCGGATCGAGATGCGGACCTCCTGGCCGTAGCGCGGCTGGGTGTAGACCCCTGGCGTAAAGGCCAGCGTGTCGCGCATTGAGACAAGGAACTTGTCGGCATATTCCTCATGGCTGACGACATCAGCACCGCCCGGCGTTTTTGCGGCCTGCGCTTCGGCTTCGTTTGTGCTGGCCCTGGTAACAACAAGGATCGTATCCTCGACCCGCTCGGCATCCTCTGCGGATGCAAGCGGTGCGTGACTGAGCATTGCGCCCAGCACGGCAAGGCTCGCGGTCGAGCCCCAACTGAATTTTGACATAGGTAAATCTGTTTCTCTTCTGGTGCGCCGCCTTCAGGCGTGCACGGTCTGATCGGTTCTCTGCGAAAAACGTCAGATGAAGAGGGGTGGCCCGCGGGCCGGCATTGGTGCAGCGACAACCCGCGCGGCAGGCGGCCCGCGTAGCGGGGGAAGCTCATGGTCGATCGCGCCATAGACAGGCGGCTCACCAAGGATAACCGGCAAGTCGGCCGCTCCGGCAAACGAGGCCATGGCAACCGGACACGCTGGCTCTGCATAGTCATGATCATGCTCGTCCGGGCCAGCCGGTGCGCCATGATCTGCATGCATGTCATGCCCGGCAACGGACATGGCCTCATCAGGCATTGCCATGTGATGCGCGTGTGGATCGTCATGCCCGGCGTGCTGAGAGGCTTCAGGCGCAGGCGTATGGGCCGGCCCGGCCAGCGTCATCTTGCCGGTACAAAGCTCCAGCGTGAAGCCGCCCGTCACCGGATCGCTCGCCACCATCCAGCCGACAGGCACCATCGCACGGACGACCATCGCGACGAGCGCAATGGCAAACATCATCCTCACGGATGGAAGCTGTATCCGGCGAAGTGTGCGCATGTCCCCTCACGCTTGAGCCATCACATTACATGAATTTCACGCAAGTCTCAATTCTGCCGGATAATGCAGGTATTGTTCCATGCGGTTTCATGCCGCTGCGCGCCTGCCTGAAGGAAAAACCCATGAACATTAAAATCGTCCTCTCCTTCCTGCTCCTGACCTACGCTCCCGTCGCCACAGCAGACTCATTTTGCCGCTATGATGAAGGCCTGATTGGCACGAAGGCTATTGGCTATGCCGCCCTCTTCTATCTGGAAAAAGAAGACTACCGCCCCGAAGACGAGATTTGCACCTTACGAGCCTACGCCTCAGCTGACGCGGCAGACAGCGATGTCATGTCGTGCGTGGTCTTTGAGCGCATGCCAACGCCCTATGTCGAAGATGGCCTCCGCGCCCCCTTCTCGGACTATTTCGCACTGCTTGCCTATGCCCAGCAGGACGGGATGATTGAAGCTCGATTGAAGAATGGCGGGCGGCGCTGGCTCGCAATCCGCCCAGAGCTGAACATCGCCCCAGCCCTGCCATATCCTCGCCAGCCGGGACCGGCACCGCAAATCCTCCATGGCCAGCCATCCGCCACAGCCTGGTACAGTGCACCCGACCTCGCAAGCGAAGTGGCCGCACCCGCCATTGATAAAGAAGCCCAGCGCGCCTTCTTCGCCCATCCCTTTTTTGCCGCCTTGATGCGGCTAGGCGCGTTCGACCCTGAAAATATCGACGCCTATGCGCATGATGGCGACAATTACAGTTTCGGCGTCGTCTATGACACGACCGAAATCGTCGCGGACGGGGGCGGGCGGCTCTGGCTGAAAGCCGAAGAACGCCTCGAACAAAAGCCTTACCTCTATTTCGATTATGACCCAGACAGCCGCCAGCGGCTCAAGACACTGCCGGAAGCCGAACAGGCCGCGATCAAAGATGCCGTGAGTGGCGAGACTTTTCAGAGCGCCATTACCCGCACCGTTTACTTTCCCCATCGCTCACCAGACGGAACGATCGAGACAGTCATGGTTCAAGGCCCCTATTGCGACTGAGCGGCCACGGGCGTTTTGGTATAAATTCTGACCAGACGGCCTGTAAGCCGGGTTCTGTTCCCCCATTTTCAGGGTTCGGCAACCATTCCTCTGGGAGCCCTGTCGCCAGGACCCTCACGCGACACACCCGGGGCACGGGCTGGAAACGGCCCATATGCGCCCCCTATTCGGTCTTGCTCCAGGCGGGGTTTACCATGCCAGGGATGTTACCACCCCCGCGGTGGGCTCTTACCCCACCCTTTCACCCTTACCAGCCGCACGCGGCTGGCGGTCTGCTCTCTGTGGCACTTTCCCTCGGCTCGCGCCGGGCGGACATTATCCGCCGCCTTGTCTCCATGGAGCCCGGACTTTCCTCCAACAGCAGGTTACCCCACTGCCAGCGGCTGCCCGGCCGTCTGGTCAGGCGGGCTGTATAGTGGAAACAGGCCAGCCGCGCCAGCCCGGCAGGATGGCTGACGGAACCCCGGCGATGCTGCGCCGTTCTACTGTCCATGACCCTCTTGTCCCGGACAGCCCTCGCCATTTCTGCCGCCCTGCTTGCTAGCGCGTGTTCGCCATCTGGCGATACCCCGTCGCAGGACGCCGCTCCGATGCCACCTGCCCCGGCCGCAGACAGTACGGTCGCGCCCGAAGCCGACCCGGAAACTGCGCCTGAGACCGCGCCTGCCAGTAATATGGGAGGAACGATGGGCGGAGATGGATCGCAGATCACCCTGCAGCCTGTTCGCACAGAAGATGTTGCGGGCCTGAAAGGCGAGCTTGGCTGTAGCTTCGCCGTCGAAGGTGAGACGCTTCTCGTCGCAATGGCCGATGTTGATGACGAGAACCGCGCCACTGGTGCGATCAACAATAATGGCTACGGCGAACAGGTCATGGGCGAACAGCTGGGCGGCTTCAGCGCACTTGAACCGGATGGCGGCACGTTCTCCGGTAAAGGCATGGTGCTCACCATCGAAACCGGCGCGGACGCCCTCGATGGCCCGAACACCGAAGAAGTCACCAAAGCCGCGACGATGACGGCCAACCGCGCCGATGGTGCCTCGCGCATCTATGATGGTGAGTGGACCTGCGGGCCGTAAGCAATTGGCCTCGCCCCAAACTGGACTTCGCATATCAGCTCAGTATGACTTGGAGGGCAAAGACCTCTAGGGGATGCCAATATGCGCGTATTTCGGCGACTGCTTGCCCTGACGCTCCTGCTAGCTGCCTTTAGCCCTCCCGGGCTAGCGCAGGGCAGCATGCTGAATGAGCGGCTTGTCCAGGAAACAGCCCCCTCAAGTGCTGTTTACACGACAGGCGCAGATGTAACGAACTTTCCCGGCTACCGCGAGGAAACCTATCTGCAGCCGCAGAAATCCGGTGATATCCTTTATCTAGACGACACGATGATTATCGCCGCACGCACGAATTATATCCGGCACGGCGAGCGCGAAATCGGGTCGCCCAGACGCAAGGAAGCTGTGGCGCTGATACAGATGCCCCTATGCTGGCAAAGCCAGGAATGGGTCGGACGGGGTCAATCGATCGACCTTGATACGATGCATGTAACCGCCATCCTGCTGAAAGCGCCCGATTTCGAGATCAGCAAGGACTGGCTCTGGTCGCAGTTCCAGCCACACCTGCGCGAGCATGTCACAGACAAGTTCTGCGGCGGTCGGACACAGCGAATTTTTGTCGATTTCTTTCTCTACGGGCTTGAGCACAGCCAGGACGGCAAGGTCCATTCAGTTGACGGCGTCGACTATCCGGATGCCGAGACTGTCCTTGCCAGCCTGAACAAGCGTATGCAGGAACTCGGTCCGATCCAGAAGGTTTCAGCCACGCCGACCTTCCTGCAGGCAGACTTCTACTTCTGGGACAAGATAGAGCCGGAATTCGGCGACCAGATCGCGACAGAACAGAACGTCCCGGCCACCATGCCGACGCTGTTGCGGCAGACGTCGAAAGGCCTGCTTGTGCCGGCTTTCGGCGTTCAGCCATCCAAAGGCTCGTATTATGAGGCGTTCAGCCCTCTCTGGGCAGGCGGGGCCGGCTTCGAAACGGCGCGGCGCCTGCCTGATGGAGATACGATCTATGACTGGCCGGATGCCGCCTCCTATGAGGATTACCTGCGCGGTCGGCAAAATGTCGTTGCAGAGGAAGCGGCCATACTCCAGGCTCGCAAGGATGCCAAAATCAGCCTAAGCGACGTTCTGCTGGCCCTCGCAAGAGTGCAGGGCGCGATGCGATGCCTGCCCGACATGGTCTCGGATGGTACGGTAGCGACGCATGCAAAGGAGAAGTGGCAGGCGCAGAACTGCTCTGGCGGCGCACTCGTCCTGCCATAGCAGACGCACCCGCTCATTCGGCCTCGAAGATCAGCGGCATCACTCTTGCGCGCAGCAGCTCGACGAGGTCATCATCCATGAATTTGTAATCGTCGGGAATGTCGAGGACATGCAGGCGTTTGTATCGGGTCTCATCACGAAAATCGGCGCGGATACGGCTTTCATGCTTGGTTTCCATGACGAGGATAAGGTCTGCCCAGCGCAGGTCAGCGACATCAAGCTTCCGCCTGGCCGTACGGCTCGTACCCGCTGAACGGGTCTGGACGCCCTCCACTTTCGCGAAGACGGCCTCGCCAGTAGGGCTGCGCCACTGGTTCTTTGAACATACGAACAGCACGTTTACTGGCTCTGCATCCGCCATCAGCTTCTCCCACTCGACATGCGGCCAGATCTTGCCGATCTGGCGCGCGCGGTGAAGCTTGTTCTTGCGCCAGTAGAGTTTTTTCCAGTCTTTCTCGATACCGTAACGGCGCATCGCGTCGCCATGGTGATCCGTACGACCGTCCAGCTTGCGCGCAAGGGCGCGGCGCTCGGCTCGCGAGTTTGGGTGTGTCATGGGTCTTCCCTTTAAGATTGCTTTGCGGTCAGCAGCCGCGGCAATACGGAAGACAATTTCGGAGAGGCACTTAGGGGGCGGATCTGGAAAATGCAAGATTATTGAAAGACAGTTCGGTGATAGACTGGCCAGACGCTGTGGCCACGACATGTCTTCTGCGCAGCGGCGACAAGCAGGAAGGATGCAATGTCGATGCAAGCCTGGCTGGAAAAGCTACCGGTTCCGCCCGTACTGCGCGGCTGGATCATCCTGCCGCTCTGGTGCGCCATCGTGCGGCTGTCCAAGCCGGAAGTGCGCATCGTGTCGGGCGGCATCAGTTTCTACGCCCTGTTCGCGATCTTCCCGCTCATCTATCTGACGCTGACCCTGCTCTTTTCGCTGCTGCCACACGATCTGTCCGAAAGCCTGTCCAACACGATTGATCAGGTGCTGACCTCGGCAGTGACCCCCCTCAGCCAGGCGGATTTCACCACCATTCGCGACGCCACGCCGCAAGGCCTGACGCTGCGCGCCCTCGGTGCCGTCCTGATCGTGCTTTATACGGCAAGCTCGGGCGCGAAGGCGGCGATCACCGGCATCCGCATGGTCGCCGGCAGCGAGAAGCGCAGCAACATTATCCGCTTCCAGGGCGTGTCCCTGTTGTTGACCACGGCCCTCATCATGCTGGTCTGGCTGCTCGGTGCGTTGCAGCTGCTGATGTCTTTCGTGACCGAACGCGAAGGCTTCATCGCCTTTGATCTCGCCCAGAACATTTCAAACTGGGCCTCGCAGCTCTGGATCGGCAAGTTCATCGCCTGTTTCGCGATATTTTACCTGATCATTTCACTGTCGCTGTACGGCCGGATCAGTTCGGGCCGGGCGATGACAGCCGGCGCCGCAGCGGGCGCCCTGTCGTGGAGTATCGCGACCTGGGCCTACCATATTTACCTGAAAATCTCGGTGCTCGACACGTTTTACGGGGCCCTCGCTTCAGTGATCCTCGGCTTCATCTGGCTGCTGGTGTCGGTCTCGTCGCTATTGCTTGGCGCGGCGCTGTCGGTTGAGTGGTCAACCAAGATCGCCGGTGACAGGGCGACGCTGATCGAACCACCGGCTGAAGCCGATCAGGACCTGCCATAGAGCGCGGCTACAGCGTGTGCGATCGCGCGTGTATCTGCGTCCTCACGGCCATCGACCAGCCCAGGACGCCAGCGCCGCTGGAAGGCCGCAATCGCCGCTTTCAGATCAGTTGTGTCATAGCCGATTGCCTGCAGGGCGGCCTCGACCGACCCTTCGCCTTTCGGCAAAGACAGCGGCCAGAGGCCAATGCCTTTCTGGGCCAGCATCGACCACGGAAACCGCTCGCCCGGGTCGCGCTTGCGCGCTGGCGCAATGTCGCTATGGCCGACAATCCGGGTCTGCGGAATATTCCAGCGCTCGATGATGGCGTTTGAAAGTTCCGCGACAGCAGCGATCTGCTCGCTCGGAAATGGCGGCAAGGAGCCGTCTTCGCGCAGCCAGTCATGACCGCCATTGACGATCTCGATGCCGATGGAACGGGAATTGAGGTCTTCGTCGCCCTGCCATTTCGACACACCGGCATGCCAGGCACGCTTGTCCTCCTCGACGAGGAGAACCGTCTCCCCTGTCTCGTGAACCATATAGTGGGCAGACACCGCCGAGGCCGGATCCCGCATGCGGTTGAGGGCATCCTGCCCGGTCCTCATGCCGGTATAATGCAACACCAGCATGTCGACAGGAAACCGCCTGTCATCAAAGTTCGGACTTGGCCTGCGCTCGATCTTCACCATGCCGTCTATGCCACTCTTTCTGTAATGGATGCTTCAGGCATAGCCTTATTACCGCGCACCGCAATCACAAACACCCCGCCAAGGGAAATCGCCGCGCCAACCACGAGCCTCAGGGTCAGCGGCTCACCAAGCAGCGTCACCGCCAGCACAACGCCCCAGATCGGCGTCATCAGGGTCAGCGGCGAGAGCAGCGAAATGTCATACTTCTTGATCAACGAATAGAAGGCCCCGTGCCCGAACACGCTGACGCCAAGCACCGCAAAAGCGGTCGCGCCCCAGACAAGCCAGCCGCCTGCCACGAAGGCATCGACCTGCCCCTGCTCCAGAAAGAAGGAAAAAGCCAGCAGCGGCCCAAAGCTGAACAGGCCGAGCCAGGCCTGCAACTGCAACGCGCTGATCGGTGCCATCCGCTTCATCAGGATGCCACCAACCGAGCCGACAAAGGCCGATGCGATCACATAGACAAGGCCGAAACTGACCGAGAAGCTGTCGGGGTCGAACGCAATCAATGTCACCCCGGCAAAGGCGAGCATGATGCCGAGCCCGCGCCGCCAGCCGACCGTCTCGCCGAGAAAGGCCATGCTCATCAGGGTCGAAAAGGGCACGCCAAGCTGGCCGGTGACAGCGACGGCGCTGGCTTCGGCATTGGCAAGACCAGTGAACAAGAGAGCAAAATGCACGCCGCCCATGCACATCGAGATGAGGAACAGCATCCCCATATTCTTCGGCATCGGAAACAGGAATGGCACGAGCACCAGTGCGATACCCAGGAAACGTACGCTGGCGAAAAACACCGGCGGCACTGCAGCATCCGCGACGACCCAGCGGGTCACGACAAGGTTCAGCCCCCAGACAAAGCAGACCGCGAACAGAAGAATAAAATCCCTGAAACCCATGGCGCACCTCCTAGCAGGCGAGAGCTGCGGACGTCATCTTAATCTTTAGATGTCGATTGACCGCTCAGCTCGGCCGGGACCGCTCATAGGGGCTGTCGAGGGAGAAGGTCGGGATCCGGGCGAAAAGCTCGCTGCCGTCCTCATCGACCATTGTGTACATGCCGCCCATCATGCCGGACGGGGCTGCCAGTGGCGCGCCGGAAGAATACCGGAAGGATTTGCCGGGCTCGAGCGTGGGCTGCTGGCCGACCACGCCTTCACCGTCCACGACCTGTCGACGCCCCATGCTGTCGACAATGTCCCAGTGGCGCATCGTCAACGTCCAGGTCCGTTCGGACGAGTTTTCGATCTCGACCGTGTATTGCCAGACATACTGGCTCGAAGCGGGTTTGGATTCATCATGCATGAAGCGCGGCTGGACGCGTATTTTCACGCCAGCCGTTTCAGCTTCATAAACGGGTGGCGGCGGTCGTCCGGCCATTCCCGATGTCTCCCTCTCGTCACATCGCGTCAAGCGCTGCGAGAAGATCGGCTTCGATATCGCCCGCGTCCTCGAGGCCGACGGACAGGCGAATCCAGCTTTCGTCGAGCCCCATGGAGGCTCGTTCTTCTTCGTTCAACGCGCGATGAGTTGTGGATGCCGGATGGCAAGCCAAGGATTTCGTGTCACCTAAATTGTTTGAAATGTCCACAAGTTGTAACGCATTCAGTACACGGAAGGCTTCCGGTCGCACACCCTTTACGGAAAAAGCGATCAGTGTACCGCCCTCTTCCATCTGCCGGGCGTGCACCTCATGGTGCGGATGGTCGGTTCGGCCGGGATAGCGCACAGCTTTCACATTGGCATGGCCGGCAATCGCATCGGCCAGCCGCACGGCATTGCGGCAGGCCTGACGCACGCGCAAGTCCAGTGTCTCAAGGCCTTTCAGCACGACCCATGCATTGAATGGCGACGGCGCGGGGCCTGTATGGCGCAGCCATGGGTCTATGAACTCTTCCATCCAGTCAGCCGCCCCCAGAATCGCCCCGGCGAGGACACGGCCCTGCCCGTCCATGTGCTTGGTTGCGGAGTAAACCGAGACGTCCGCGCCAAGATCAAGCGGGCGCTGGAGGATGGGGGTCGCGAACACATTATCGACGACAAGTTTTGCACCTGCCGCATGCGCGAGCTCTGCAATCGCCGCGATATCGACCGCTTCGAGCAACGGGTTGGAAGGTGATTCGATCAGCACCAGCTTTGTCGGTTTCGACAGCGCTTTCTTCCAGGCGTCCAGATTGTCGCCCTGTACGAATTCTGTCTCGACGCCATAGCGCGGCAGGATTGTCTGGCAGATCACCCGGCACGACCCGAACAGCGCACTGGCCGCCACGACGCGGTCGCCCTGTCCGACAGGCGCGATCATCGCCGTGGAGATCGCCCCCATGCCTGATGCCGTGACGCGGCACGCTTCAGCGCCTTCAAGCAGGGCAAGACGCTCTTCCAGCATCCGGACCGTTGGATTGGCATAGCGCGAATAGACATAGCCTTCTTCTTCGCCGGCCATGCGGCGCGCGGCCTGTTCGGCGCTGTCATAGGCATAACCCGATGTCAGGAAGATCGCCTCTGACGTCTCCCCGAATTGTGACCGCATGGTCCCGCCGCGCACCAGTTTCGTCGCCGGTTTCCAACTGTCCCCATTGCGCTTTGCCATGGCCAAAGGTCCTTCCCTTATCAAGCCGACCGTCATAAGCCTCTTGTCTGAAAGGGATCAAGTGATGGCTGATGGTTTGCCCGGTGTTTTGCCGGACCAGGAATTGAAAGCGCTGTTCGATGCTGGCGCAATCCGCTCGACCGAAGACCTTGATGCCGACCAGATCCAGCCTGCCAGCCTCGACCTGCGCCTTGCCCAGGATGCCTATCGGATAAGGGCCTCTTTCCTGCCGGGCGGTGCGCGTTCCGTGGCTGACGTCCTGCAGGAACCCGGTATAGAGCTGCACCGCATCGACCTGACGGCCCAGGGCGCCGTTCTCGAAACCGGCTGCGTCTATCTCGTCCCCCTGATGGAACACCTGAAACTGCCCCCCGGCATTTCCGGGCGCGCCAACCCGAAATCGTCCACGGGCCGTATCGATGTGTTCACCCGGCTCGTGACCAATCGCGGCAAGGCGTTCGACGATATCCCGACCGGCTATTCCGGGCCGCTATGGCTGGAGATCAGCCCACGAACCTTCTCGATCCTGGCCCGCCCCGGCGACCGGCTGGCCCAGCTGCGCCTGCGCCGTGGCAAGCCGCAGAATACCAGTGACAAGACAGTTTCAATCGACCTCGACCTGCCTGAAGGCAAACCGGTCGGCTGGCGCGCCAAACGTCATGCCGGGCTGATTGACCTGCGCGGCATTGGCCGTCACGAAGTCGCCGATTTCTGGGAGCCGCTCTTTCCGCACAAGGGCCGCCTCGTGCTCAACCCCGAGGATTTCTACATCCTCGCCTCGCGCGAAAGCGTGAAGGTCGCCGGGACCAAGGCAGCAGAGATGGCGCCGATCGCGCCTGAGCTCGGCGAGTTTCGTGCCCATTATGCCGGCTTCTTCGATCCGGGGTTCGGCACCAATAAAGGCGGCTCGCGCGCCGTGCTGGAAGTGCGCTCACGCGATGTGCCCTTCATCCTCGAACACGGCCAGCCTGTCGCCAAGCTCGTCTATGAAGACATGGCAGCAAAGCCGGGATCGCTCTATGGCGGCAAGACCAGCAATTATCAGGGCCAGGGCCTGAAGCTCTCAAAGCACTTCGCTTAGGGCTGGACAGATCGCGCGGCTGCGGCTTTTCTGACACCTGACATCAACACTTGGATAACATCATGAAACCACTTGTCTTTCTCGTTCTGTCCGGCCTCACATTGGCGGCCTGTAATAGCGCTGGTGGGCCGCTAGCGCAGGATTGCGCCGTTCTTGCCACCGACCCTGAGGCTCAGGAGAACTTTGTCGAAATGGGCACCGATGCCGATGGCTTCTGTGACTGCGTCATCAAATACGTCGATGCAAAGCCGGAAACCGAGCAACGCCAGATCCGCCTCACCATGGAGCGTGTGGCTGACGGCATGGAAGAGTCCGGCGAAGGCGCTGAGGAAGTCGTTGGCCGCCTGGTGCGTGAAATCATGCTCAGCCAGACATCGGGCGAAGACAAGTCAGACCTTGAAGCCGGCATTTCGCTCGTCGGTGAACTGATTGACGATATCGATGACGGCTTCGTTGATACAGGGTCGTGCCCGGTTAGCTGATCTTCATTTGACTTCCCACGCGTCAGGCGCGTCTTGCTGTCCTGAAACCTGCACACCAGACAGGCTTCAGGACAGATGACCCCATGACAAACGGGGCAAAGGGAGTGACCGCATGACCCATGATCTCGTGATCCGGAACGGCTTCGTCGTCGACGGTACCGGTGCACCCGGCCGCGACGCCGACATCGCAATCGATGATGGCCGCATCACCGCCATTGGCAGCATTTCGGGCAAGGGCCGCGAAGAGATTGACGCGAAAGGTGAACTGGTCACGCCGGGCTTTGTCGACGTGCACACCCATTATGATGGGCAGGTCACCTGGGGCGACGCGCTTACGCCCTCTTCCATTCACGGCGTCACGACCGCTGTCATGGGCAATTGCGGGGTCGGCTTTGCCCCTTGCAAACCTGAAGACCATAATCGCCTGATCCGCCTTATGGAAGGTGTTGAGGATATTCCCTTCCCCGTGCTGACAGAGGGCCTGCCCTGGGACTGGGAAAGCTTTCCGGACTATCTCGACAGCCTCTCCGACAAGACATTCGACATCGATTTCGCCGCCCAGCTCCCGCATGCAGCACTGCGCGTCTATGTCATGGGCGAACGCGGGGCCAATCGCGAAGATGCGACAGACGCCGACATCGCCGAAATGGCCCGTCTCGCCCGGCGCGCCGTCGAAGCTGGCGCACTCGGCTTCTCCACATCGCGCACCCTCAATCACCGCACCTCGGACGGCCAGCCCACGCCGACCCTCACGGCCAGCGAAGCCGAACTCACTGGCATTGCAATGGCCTTGAAGGACGCTGGAAAAGGCGTCCTGCAATTTGTGTCGGACTTTGACGACCCGAAGAAGGAAGCGGCGATGCTGCGCCGTATCGTTGAAGCATCCGGCCGCCCGCTCTCAGTCTCGCTTGCCCAGTCCGATCTTGCCCCCGAAGGCTGGAAAACCCTGCTCGGCGCGATCGAAACTGCGGTCGAAGAAGGCCAGCCCATGCGTGCCCAGGTCTGCGGCCGTCCAGTGGGTGTGCTTCTCGGTCTCGACCTCACCATGAACCCGTTTTCCGCGCACCCGTCCTACCGGGACATCAAGGACAAGCCGCTGGCCGAACAGGTCACAGCGCTTCGTGACCCCGATTTCCGCGTAAGGCTCCTGTCCGAAGAACCCCAGACCGATAATCCTTTTGCCGCCGTCATGCTGCGAAGCTTCGGCAAGATGTTCACGCTGGATGCCGTCCCCGATTATGAACCCGACGCCAGCCGCACGGTCGAAGCCATCGCCAGTGAACGCGGCGTCTCGTCTGAGGAGGTCGCGCTCGACACGCTGCTTGAGGATGATGGACAGGGCATGCTCTACCTGCCCTTCCTCAACTATGCGCAAGGCTCCCTAGACCCGTCCTTCCAGATGCTGTCCAGCCCCGCGACCATACCGGGCCTGTCAGATGGCGGGGCACATGTCGGCATGATCTGTGACGGATCTTTCCCGACCAGCATGTTGACCCACTGGACGCGGGACCGCACGCGCGGCGACAAATTTCCGATCGAATTCATCGTCAGGCGCCAGACCGCCGACACCGCGCACTGGATGGGGCTGATGGACCGGGGCGTCCTTGCGCCCGGCTACCGCGCCGACCTCAACATTATTGACTATGACGGGCTCACCCTGCACCGGCCTGAGATCATCCGCGACCTGCCGGCGGGCGGCCGCCGCCTGATGCAGCGCGCCTCAGGCTACACAGCGACCATCGTTGCCGGCCAGACGATCTACCGAGATGGCAAGCCGACCGGGGCAAAACCGGGCCGCATTGTGCGCGGAGCGCAACACTCTCCGGCAATCTCCCGGATCGCTGCCGAATAGGTCAAATTTAACAGGTTCGACCAACCCCTTGGTCATATTGGCCGCCCTAGCGTCTGCCCGTCAGGTTCAATTGAGGGGTTGGACGAATGAGCGATCAGACACTTCGCGCAATGCTTGTCGTTGGCAGCTGCTTTGCGGCCTTCTTTGTCATACGGGCCATCTACGTCATCGCGCTGTACAAGTCCTGGTCGCTGGACGAATTGCTAGGCTTCAATGGTGATGGCTGGGAAACCGAAACCATGCGCGAGAAACGCCGAGACTTCTGGCGTTAGGCCGACGCCATCACATCGTACCCGATAGGCTTGTAGCGAAAATTGTTGGACTGGCCGGCCGAACAGGCCGTCAGCCCCACCAGCAGGTCCATCTGGGCCTCGAGCAATATCGTATCGCCCGGCTTGCTCTTCGGCGGCATGACCTTGATTTCTCCACTTTCGCCATCGACGGCAACATGCATGAAGACGTTAAAGGCGATGGGGATCCGGTCCGTTGATATCCCGTGCGGGTTCAACACCTTGGCAAGATTGCCTTCACAACCTGGTGCTGGCGCTTCATCTCCATAGATGATGCGGAACGTGTCAGCAGAACATGGCGTCAGTGTAAAATCATGGCGCCCTACATCGTCGCCAACAATCTTGAACATTGGCCTGGAACGGTTCGAATAGAGCGTGTCTCCCGTGGTCAGGAACAGACGGCTTGCATAGTCAATGCTGCGGCCCGACGAGATAAACTCCTCATGGTCATCGGCATTGAAAGCGACAAGATCAGCCACTTGCTGGCCTTCCGGATCGGTCACTTTCAGGAACTGTCCGGCCTTTATCCTGAAGGCTTTGGCGCTTCTCGCCTCAACAATGTTCATGACGAACGCTCTCTGGATACAAATGGGCAATTCCAGTCTTCATCGAGCTTACGCCCACTATACTGGTAAGCTTCGGACGCATTCCCGAAATTGGCGAGCATGGGATTGATCTCGCCTTCCAGGTCTATGTCCTTCTTGCGGATCGTGCTCTGCAATTTTGAATAGCGACCATCCTTGCGAAGCGCTTCGAACTGGTCATGTGAGTTGAACACCAGCGTCGGCATGGAGAAGCGGCGCGCCGCTCGGCTGGCATGGGGATGCAGGCCGACAACGAAATAACTTGTGCCGCAGACACTGAAGCTGAAGTGCGGCGATGCCGGGTCGCGGTCAACATTCTTGTCCCACTCCGTGCCATAGGCAACATCGAGATTGTGGAGTGACTGCAGCTTGTCCCAGAGACAGATCTCGAATTCGGTTTCGTCGAGGTCGCGGGGCGTGTCAAAAATGGCGACGAAGGACTGCACCGCAGCCTCAAGCGGGTCCAGCGCATTGGAGAATCGCCGGATCGCTTCGTACAGGGGCAGGTCGAATGTTGTACGGTCGAACCCGTCACCGACAAAATATTCCAGCCGGCCGAGCGCAAGCGCGCTCTTTGCACCAACGCAGGGGAAATCAGCCTTGCGGACGGTGTCTTCAAATTCAGTTATGAGTTCTGCATGGCGCATTGTTGTTGCCTTTGGGAAGAGTCTGGAATTCAACACACCAGCCCAAGCAGAGGTTGCGTGAAATCGTCCGGATACTGCGCCTGATTAAGATAATTGATAGCAGGCGACGGTCAGACGGCTTTTACCTTCTGCTCCTCGACACCTTCAAAGGTGTCAGCGCTTGCAAGGTCGGGGAAGAGCCGCGTCCATAACAGCGCCGTCACGATGGCCATGCTGCCGCCAAGTACCACCGCGCCCACCGGCCCCAGGAAACGGGCCGCAACGCCGCTCTCGAACTCACCAAGCTCATTGGAAGCCGAGATGAAGATGAAGGAAACAGACGAGACCCTGCCTTTCATCTCGTCCGGGGTCGCAAGCTGGATGAGCGAGGCCCGCACATAGACCGAGATCTGGTCGGCCGCGCCCGTCACCGCCAGTGCCGCAAAGGACAGCCAGAACCAGGGCGACAGGCCGAAGACAAGCGTCGCCACGCCATATACCCCGACGGCCCACATCATCCACGGACCGACCCGCCGGGCCAGCGGCCTCGTCGCCAGCATGAATGCAACAATCACCGCGCCAACGGCGACGGATGCCTGCAACAGGCCAAGCCCGACAGACCCGACAAACAGGATGTCCCGCGCAAAGACAGGCAATAGCGCCTTGGCCCCGCCAAACAGCACGACAACAAGATCGAGCGAGATTGCGCCCAGCACGATCTTGTTGCGGCGAATATAGCCAAGCCCCTCAAACACCATGGACCAGCCACGCGCATTGGAGAGTTTTTCATGCTTCGGCGTCTTCGCCGTCGAGATCATCGTGATGGCAAAGGCCGACAGGATGATCGCGGTGATATAGACCGCTTCAGCCCCGCCCGCCGCATAGAGCAGGCCGCCTATTGCCGGGCCGACAATGGTCGCTGTCTGGAAGCCGAGCGAGTTCCACGCAATCGCGGTCGGAAGTTCGACCCGCGGGACAAGTTTCGGAAACAGGGCATTGGCCGCAGCTGGCGTGAACGCATTCGTCATACCCAGTGTCGCAGCCACACCGAAAATGATGGGCAATGCAAAACTCGCCGGCAGGAATACCGATGACAGGAGCGCGAATGACACGGCAATCCGGACTGACAGCGCCGCAACCAGGATCATCTTCCGGTTCAGCCGGTCGGCCGCCTGCCCACCGACGAGCGACAGGAGGAGGACCGGAATGAACTGGGCCAGGCCCACAAAGCCAAGCAGCAGGGCCGATTCTTCAATACCCCAGCCAAGCCCGCCAGCGCCAACAGGGTCTCGCGCCACATTATAGACCTGCCAGCCAATCGCGACCGCCTCCATCTGACGCGCAGCCGCGATGGAGACCCGCATTGTCCAGAAATGCAGGTAAGCGCGATGTCGGAAAACTGCGAGAGAGGGAGCAAAAGCCATTTCTGACGTCTTCCTAACGCGCTGCGGGAATCCCGCAATGCGAAAATTTGTAAAGGTCGCTTGACATGACAAGTTCGCTTGTCATATTGTCAAGGAAACTGGACAACACGCATAGGAAATACACACATGACCCAGCTTGGTTTCAACGCCGCAAAGAAGCGCTACAACCGCCTCCTGTGGCCTGCCATGGCGATTTACGTCGCCATTATCCTGGGGGGCTCCTGGTATGTGGATGAGGGCACGACGCCGCAATGGATCGCCGCGCTCATTGCGATCGCTTCGGCCCTGCCCGTCGCCGCCACGATCTGGGGCATTGTGCGCTGGATGGAAGAGACAGACGAATATACCCGCATGCGCCACATGAAGGCCTTTGTCCGGGGCAGCGCGGTCGTCATGTCCGCTGTCTTCATCGTCGGGTTCCTGCAACTTTTTGAAGTGGTCGAGAATTTCGAGATCTTCTGGTTCGGCCCGGCCTTCTTCCTCGCCTATGGCCTGTTCGCCTGCGTGCCGATGATGTTCGGCAAGACGGTTTGAGGATGGGCAAGCTCATGGAAAACATTATTCGCAAGCTGCGCGCCGAGCAGGGCTGGAGCCAGGCCGCCATGGCAGACAAGCTCGACGTCTCGCGTCAGTCGGTCAACGCCATCGAAACCGGCAAGTACGATCCGTCCCTGCCCCTCGCCTTCGCCATTGCCCGGCTCTTTGGCAAGTCCATAGAAGACGTCTTCCAGGACCCGGCCCGGCCTCAGGCCGCAGCTGAATAGGCAAAGCCCGATACCTTGCCCTCCCCGTCCGCGGGGAGGGAACAGGCTGGATACCAGCCTCAGGCCGAACAGCTGCCCCCGCCGAGTACGCAGAAACTCGCACACCAGGCATGATTGAGCTGGACGGGCTTGTCAGTCGCCTCGCGCAATGTCTCACCGAGTTCGAACCCGGCTTCATAGGCCAGTAGCGTGCAGGCCGTGACCGTCGCCTTGCCAGCTCCCTTGCGCCGCACCACCATGCGCTGGCTCGCGCACATCATGTCCGCCGGATCAACATCGAGAATACCCCAGCAGGCCGTGGTGATTTCGGGTGGGCTATCGCCGTCTACCATTTCCGGAAACAGCACCAGAGCCTTCTCATCGGCCGGATCAATCGAAAGCCCCAGAGCCGCAATCAGACGCCCATAGCCGGCCCGCGCCTCAGCCTCACTGTCGGCCAGCGCCTGTCGCCCGGCAATCGCGACATCGAAACCATTGCTGCCAAGCCAGGCGAGCCCCTCGCAGGCAATGTCGAAACTGCCATCGCCGCGTTCGGCATCATGCAGCGCCTGCGAATAATGATCCATCGAGACACGCAGGAGCATCTTTTTGCCAAAGCGCGCTTTCAGCTCCAGCAATCCATCCCGAATACGCGGACGCATCATCGGCCGCATCGCATTGGTCAGCAGCAGGAGCGAATGGCCCCGCACCAGCACGGCCTCCATGATCTTCAGGATATCCGGGCACATGAATGGCTCGCCGCCGGTAATCCCGATTTCTTTCGGCCCCTCGCCCAGCGCCTCCACCTCATCGAGATAGGGCGTCACATCGGCAAGGCGCAGATAGACCAGTTCATCATTCGTCGGTGAGCTTTTGATATAGCAGTTCACGCATTCAATGTTGCACAGCGTCCCGGTGTTCAGCCACAGCGTCTTCAGGCCACGCCAGTCGACACTGCCGCGCGTTTCGCCCTTCGCCGTAACGAACGGGTCGTGGAATTTCTGGCTTATCAAAGTCGTATGAGGCATTGGCGAGGAAACTAGCCCCGCCAATGGGCATGGCAAGCACCTGCACTCATGCGCTCGCGCGGATGTGATTTTGCTTGACGCCGCAAGCCGGCATGGCATGGGTCTGCAGGCACCTGATGCGGGTGTAGCTCAATGGTAGAGCAGCAGCTTCCCAAGCTGACGACGAGGGTTCGATTCCCTTCACCCGCTCCAGAACAACTACACTCAAATCTCATTATATCACTGCTTAATAAGCATTTAATGAAATTACCCGCTCAAATATTTTGGCCAACTTTCGATATTTGAGATAGTATTTGTATATAATTTGTGATAGAAATGGGGATGACCAAGTCGGATGATCCCAATCGCTATCTCCTCAAGCGCAATGGCTGGTATCACTACCAGCGCTCGGTGCCCGTCAGGCTGCGCGCCTTCTACGATGGTCCGCTGATCCGCATCACGCTGGATACCGGGTCATTGGATGAAGCCAGAGAGCGCCGGGATGCGCTCGCACGGGCTGACAATGAATACTGGCATTCCTTGAAACAGAAGCTGCGGCTTGAAGCAGCCGGTCAGGTTATGGACGTCGCGCCAGCCTCGAAGAGATATGAAGTTGCCAAGGCGCGAGCGCTGGCGGCCGGGTTCCGCTATCGCCCGCTACATGAGCTGGCGGACCCGAACATGATTGATGAGCTCGTCCGCCGGGCGCTCGCTGTCGGCGACAGGGCGACAGCCGACGGCCGGACCGTTCCGGCGATTGCCGACGCAATTCTTGGCGGCGTTGAAGCGCCGAAAGTGCTAGTCAGCGAGGCCATGGAGCTTTATCAGACCAAGATTGCCTTGCCGAACCTGGTCAAGAAGTCGCCCCACCAGAAACAGCGCTGGAAAGCCACAAAAGACCTTTCCCTGCGCTACTTCGTCGAAGTGATTGGTGACCTGGCAATGACAGACATCACTCGCGAGCACGCCCTTTCCTTCTATGAGTATTGGAACCTCGCGGTTTCGCCGGAGGATCCTGAAGCCGGGGCAAAGCAGCCGAAGACGGCTGACAGGCACTTTGGCGACATTCGCCGCCTCTACAGCGACTATTTCAAATATATCGGCGAAGAGGAGCGGCCGAACCCGTTCCGCAATCTGACATTCAAGGAGCGGCGGAACCGCGGGACGCGGAAGTATCCGCCCATCCCGGACAAATGGGTATGCGAGAAGATTCTCGTTCCTGGCTGGTACGGAAATCTCAGCGAGGAAATCTTCCTCGCCCCGCTAATGCTGATCGAAACAGGATGCCGGCCCGGCGAGATCATCAACCTTCGCCCAGAGGACATTCGTCTCGACGACCCAATTCCTCACCTCGTCATCGCCGATCGAGAGGATCGCGAAGTGAAGACGCAAACCTCTGTGAGATGCATCCCTCTCGTCGGAATTTCACTGGAGGCTGCCCGGCGCGCGCCCAAAGGATTCCCGAAATATCACGACAAGACCAACTCTTTTTCCGCTGCCGTGAACGCCAGGTATCGGCGAAAGGGACTTTTTCCGACGGACAAGCACGTCGTCTACTCATTCCGGCATGCCTTCGAGGATCGCATGAAGGAAGGCCATATCGACTATGAACTTCGAATGCTCCTTATGGGGCACAAGAATGAGCGGCCGGAATACGGAACCGGAGGCTCACTGGAATATCAGCGGGACGAATTGCTGAAGATTGCGCATGCTGTGCCGAAGGAATTTTTCAGCGCCTTTGACGCTGCGCGGACTGGAAAATAGGTGGCGTTATCCTGCCATTGCGCTTGCATAAACCGGGCGCCGCTTTCGACGGCTAGCACACGCCTTTCGGAGCTTTTGGCCCTTACCGACCAGGTCCCTCCACGCGGCAGCGCTTTCCCGGCGGTGCAATTCACCATCGAGAATATTCAATAGCGGCAGGTACTTCTCGTCGTGCAAAGCGACGACCTGCTGGAGGATGAGATGGGCGTCACGCAATTCCTGTTCGGTAAAAGCCAATTGCTTACTCCATACCCGGCCGGTCCACCTTACCCGGGCGGGCTGCGGCCGGGCCGCCAGCGCAAACGGGACTGGGCGAAGCAGCTTGTCGCGCTGGCCGATGATTGGCGAGCGCGAGGCGTATTGGTCCTTTGGAAATTCTCATTGTTCCAGCCATTGGTGCATCATTGCCGATTGTGCGCCAACAACCAGTGAGATTGACGACAAGCCGGTGCAGCCGGGCGCGAGCTGGTACATTGTCCGGCTCAAGGCCGGTCTGCAATTACGGATCGGAGGCGACGTCGATCGTCAAGACTCTGTCCGCGATGACCAGCGCTCGATGCGCCATCGACCCGCCTCGCATCAGATCCCGCGAACCGCCTGATCGAGATCATCATGCTCGAAGGCGCTGGCCATCCTCTCGACTTCGTTGCGCTTGAGTCCGACGCCCTGCGCAACGTCCCGCCAATTGGCAACGGCAGCGCCGACCTCACCGATGATGGACCACGTCTGATTCTGCTCGATACCAAACTCTCCAGCCACGCTTCTGGCCAGGTCGAGGGAACAGGTGCCGTCGTCAAGATCGATCTGCGTGCTGAGCACGCGCGGCCTGATATCAACCGGCACCGGATTAAGGTCGTAGGCGGGAGAGAGGCGCCATCCAGCGCCGCCCGCGTAGAGGAAGGCATGATTGCGAAGGTGATCATCCGTGTTCGAGACCAGGATGTTGAAGACAATGCGGCGCCATAGGGCCGCACGGTCGGCTTTGGCCGCCGCCCCATACCGGCGAAACGCATCCGCGACCTCCAGATAGCTGCGTTCCTCATTATCCGTAGCGCCGATCATGCTCATGGCCGACAGGAAGGGGATACGGTGACTTCCTTCACGGTCAAAGCGCCGCAGGACAAGAACGTCCTTTCCCGCGATCTCTTCCAGCCGCCACGCGGGTGTCGCAATTCCGGCTGAAGCGGCAAGCGTCAGCGCTACTGCTTCCCACCTATTGGTCGGATATACGTCATTCTTGTGCGGGAACTTTGCAATTGCCAGGGCACCATCCGGCTCACGCACAGACGCCTTTGGCCGGGCCCCGCCCAGCGAGGATCCAGGCGCCAGGAGCAGGCGCAGATCTTCATCTGTATCTTCATCGTCGGCAAACCTGTCGGCCGCCGACAGCAGCCTCGGCAACTCGACAAGTGGCGGCACGGGATTCTGGACTGGGTCCGCCAGAAACGGTCCTCCTGGCTTGAGCGAAAACCGAAGAGCCCCCTGGCGAGACTCATCATTCACGCCCAGCAAATAGTCGAGCTCCATGAGTGTCGGAGTCGTCTGGTTTTGGGCCGTGGCGCGCCGGCGGGCGGCCCTGCGCATCAGGACGCGGCCCCACCTGTCTGGCGCAGAGTCTCCAAAGGCACCGAAAATTGCCCTGTCGCCGCCCGAGTGAAACTGCCCTTTGGTGAGCGTCAACGCAGGTTCGAGGGCAAATCGCTGTTCATGATTCAGCCAGGCCGTGTCGTATTCGAATGACGAGCTCGTCTTTCCCTTGCGGCTATGTTCCCAAAGGCGCCCGACGAACAACGTCCTTCCCTGCAGGTCGATGTGTACATGGACAAGCCGCTCAGTCATTAACGGCCTGGCTAGGTTTCCCCGAGCGAAGATGGATCCGTTCCGGAAGGTTTTCTTCTGCCAAGGCGCGTCCGACTGCATCGTGCTGGGCATCGGCGAGCTCGGCGATTCGTTGCGCCATGCCGAGAACGAACAGGACTGCCGCATACAAGCCAAGCGAGACGGACGGATCGCCCTTTTCAATCTTGGTTAGTGTCGTGCGGCTGATGTCTGCCCGCTCGGCCATCAGCTTGGTGGGGATTCGCTGTCGTTTGCGCGCATCCTGCATGTCTCCGCCCAGCTTGCTGAGCGCCCGTCGCACGGGTATTGGTAATGGACTGACCGGACGCATATGCACCTCTATGTTCATTTAAACGAACACTACATCATTTTAATGCGTGTGTAAATGAACACTATTTACAGCCCCCCCTTGGAGAGGTGTGCTTGCGAGATTTGCTGGTGGACCGGGTGAGAATGGTCATACACCGGCCCAGCGACCCCCTTTTTTGCCTGACGAGGACCTTACGGTCGATACCCGGTGCCGTACGCACGGGCCTATAAGACCTTCCGTTCGGCGATCCTGCTCAGATCTGTCCGGACGCCTTGAAGGAGCTGGTGTGTGCCATTGCCATAATCCGGTTGCGTTTAAACTGAATGTAATAATTGAGGGACCGCGAAGGGTCAGGTCAACGGGTACAGGCTTCAGCGAACGCCAGGGGCAAGCCCGCAGAAGCCGAGAAACCTCGCATTTTATCCTCCATCTCGCACCACTCATTTGAGCAGAGGTATCGTTCTACCTCAACCTCAATCGTTGAGAATCCGAAGCAACAATATTCAAGCGCTTAACTCGGCATCTACTTTTTCAAGCGGGGCTGCTTGTCCGGCATCACCAGATCCACATGTGATACGCCGAGGGCTTGAGAGAGTTCGTACAAGGTTACGATGGTCGGGTTGCGCTTGCCCCGCTCCAATCCGCTCAGATACTGTTGGCTGAAACCTGAACGAACCTCGACCTCCTCTTGGGTCAAGCGCTTCTCGCGGCGCAGACGCGCAAAGTTTCGGCCCACCAGCTTCCGCATATCCATGCCACAAGAATATCGCTTACATATTCTAGTGTTATGTACTATAATATGTATTTACGGAGTCGATGTCGGCCATGGTCTGGGAGAGGTGCAAGGTGCCGATTAGATCTCAACCCAAAGGAAGTGCCCATCTTTCTCTCAGGAGAATTAGTCGGCATATCGATTATTCCGCATTCACCGACAGTCGCGATCCGCTTCGGAAGGATAGCTCATGAACCATGAAACGCTGGCGAGGTTCACGGAAGGGCGATCCCGGTCTGGAGTACCGAGTGAAGTCGGGGACACCTTGCAGTCCGTCTTCTCCCGCCAGTATGGCCAGCTTGTTCGGCTGGCGCGCTTGCGTGTGGGCGATACGGCAGATGCGGAGGACCTGGTGCAGGATGCTTTTGTGGCGGTGCAGCGGGCCTATGACGACCGGTCAGGTGAAGAGCTTCGTAAACTGCTCTTCACCACCTTGCGGAACCTCACAGTCAATCACCTCAAATCCGGCCACATGCGCCAGCGCCGGGCCTCCTTTGAGATCGGGGACATGCACGACGAGATAGCCTGCAGGCGGGGGGTGACGCCGGAGCGCCAGCTCATGGATTCCCAATTGCTGAATATTACCGAGGCCGTGATTGCCGGCCTGCCAGTGCGCCGGCGCGAGGCCTTGCGGTTGCACCGCTATGAAGGGCTGACCTATGACCAGATTGCTCGACGTTTGTCAGTCTCGCCGAGAACGGCGAAGACGGATGTTGCCGGGGCGCTCGCAGCCATTGCAGAAGGCCTCGAAAGAGGGGGGTAATCCATCATTGCAACCGGGTCGGACGATTATGCAGGGCAGCGGTGGGCCGCAGCGAGCCGGCATGGGGAGTTCTGTGCGGTCAATCTATAACCGGGCGCGGTATTGGGCGGAGCGGGTGGAGATGATGTCCTGGTGGGCCGGGCAGGTGCTGAGGCATACGAATGGCGGGGAAAGCTGGAATACGCCGTATACCCCCTATTGGTGAAACATGGCATCAGGCCTTGTGCCTGCGATCACCCCGCTGATCGCGGGGGCGGTTCGCTGCCGCCTCCCGGCGCCTGCGGCCCGGCTCGTCTCCGGACCCCACGCCTGCCCTGATCGGGCAGCCCTGCGGCGTGCGGGTGTCTCGCCGGTGATCGCGCCAGCCCGCGCTTCCCACTGCTGCGCAGAGGGGTCACGGGCTGTCTGGTCTCTACGAACCCGGTGAAGTTGCCAGACAGGGATAAGTTCGCGGGCCGCGTCTGAGGTTGAGGGAGCGGTGCCCGGCACGACATCTCCTTTCCGGCATCCATGAACGTCCCTTCTCAGACGGAGATGGGCGGACGACCGGTCTGCCCGGACCCGCCGCTGGCGCAAGGCGACGGGACTGAAAGCGTCCTGAAGCTACAAGGGCGTCCTACCTTTCCGCCTTGCACAACCGGCTAATGGGTCCGGCCTGCCGGCCTTCTCGCCGCCCACCCCCGCCTGATGCGGGAGGGACATTTGGGCGGGGAGACGAGACTGACGCCATGACCACACCGCAACCTTTAGCCCCCCTTGCGGCAGACGCTGCCCCCACAGCCACGAGCCGCCCCCGTATCTATGTGGCCTGCCTTGCCGCCTACAATAATCGCTGCCTGCACGGGCGATGGATCGACGCGACGACACCTGATGAGGTGATGGCCGAGGTTCGCGCCATGCTGGCGGACTCGCCGCTACCCGACGCCGAAGAATGGTCGATCCATGATTATGAAGGCTTCGAAGGCGCGCACCTGTCGGAATATGCGAGCTTCGAGACCGTCTGCAATCTGGCGGACTTCATCGCCGAACGTGGGAAACTTGGCGCACTGGTCCATCGCCATTTCGGCGACGATCTTGAGCAGGCGCGCGCTGCCTTTGACGATTATGCAGGCTGCCATCGCAGCCTCGCCGACTTTGCCGAGGAATTGCACCGCGACACCGGGACCGAAATCCCCGCAGCCCTCGAATACTATATCGACTGGTCAGCGCTCGCCCGCGACATGGAGCTTAATGGCGACATCATGGTGTTCGAGACAGGGTTCGAAAACGTTCACGTCTTCTGGACGCGGTGAGCGCCATGACCTTTACCACCCGTTTCGACGCATTTGCCTGCGAAGGCGATACGATCAGCTGTGAGGCCGAGGGTTTCACCGTGACCGCGCGTATCGTGTTTGACGATTGCCCGGACGCACCGGACCAGCGACAGGATGGGTTCTGGCCTTCGCTCTACAAGGATGCGCCGGGGTTCATTGGTGAGGCGGATCAGGAATCGGTCCGGGGGACCGATTCCCCGCCGGAACGCAACGGGTTCCGCCAGCGCTTTGCCAAGGCTCAGGCCAAGGCCGAAGCCGTCATGGAAGCATGGCGCAAGGGTGAGTGGTTCTATTGCGGGATCGTGCTCTCCATGGAGCGGGACGGCATCGCACTGGACGATCACGCCGCCAGCCTCTGGGGCGTCGAATGCAATTATCCGGGAACGGATAATAGCTACCTCACCACGGTTGCGAACGAGCTTCTGCCGGAGGCTCTGGACGCAGGAAGCGCCGCCGCCGCGCGCCTAACCCAGACTGTAAAGGGCTGGGCTTCGACATGAACGCGGCCCGCTTCCTCACTGAATTGCTCGGGCCTCGGCCCCGCATGACTTTGGTCATTGCGGAGGCCCAGGTCGCGGAAATCTGGGTCGAGGGTCGAGCGCCCCTGATCACCATCCGCGACTATGACTGGGGCGAAACCGACCCTGAACCAAGCCGCGACGGCGACGGCTTTCCCTTCACCAAGATCAACTGGAGAGGCCCGGCATGGGCGCTGGGCCTCTCGCTTTACCCGCCAGAAAAGGAGACCTCCATGGCACAGCCCGACCTCAAACATATCCCGCTCGACGAGCTTCGGATTTCCAAACTCAACATGCGCCACAGCAGGAAGAAGCCGGACGTGTCGGACATCCTGCCGTCCATCCGTGAGAGCGGTTTGCGCCAAACCCTGCTGGTCCGCCGAGAGGGCAAATATTATGGCGTGATCGCCGGACGCCGTCGCTTCTTTGCGCTGAAAGAGATTGCCAGGGAAACGGGCGAGACGCCGATGGTCCCCTGCGCAATCATGACCGAGAAGGACGCCGCGTCCGCGATTGCCGCCTCCGTGATCGAGAATGTCGGACGCCTTCCCGCGACCGAGATGGAGCAGTATGAAGCGTTCAAACGCCTTAATGATGAAGGCAGGGCGATTGAAGATATCGCCACCTTCTTCGGCGTGACCGAGCTTCTGGTGCGCCGTGTGCTCGCGCTTGCTTCGCTCGCCGAGCCGATCCGGAAGCTCTACGCCGAGGACGAACTTGACCGCGAAACCATCCGCGCGCTGACGCTCGCCACATCCGACCAACAGGCCGAATGGCTTCGCCTCTTCGAGAGTGAAACCGAGCGCGCCCCGATGGGCCGGTCCTGCAAGGCATGGATTACAGGCGGCGCGACCATCACGACCGAGAAGGCGCTGTTCGACCTCGATACCTATGAGGGACAAGTGACGGCTGACCTGTTCGGCGAGCATGGCGTGTTCGTGGATGCGGACCAGTTCTGGCAGGCGCAATCCGCCGCGATAGCCGCGCGGATCGAGGCGTACAGGGAAGACGGCTGGAGCGATGTCATCTGCCTTGAGCGCGGGGCGTATTTCCATCGCTGGGACCATGTCCAGTGCGCCATGGAAGATGGCGGGAAGGTCTTCATCGAAATCCGCCATGATGGCACGGTCCAGTTCCACGAAGGACAGCTGACCTCCGCCGAGGCCCGGAAGCGTCAGCAGGGTTCGAAGGGTGATAGCGATACGGTTCCAGCAGCAATTCGTCCTGAAATGTCCGGCCCACTCGCGGAATATATCCTGCTCCACCGACATGCCGCCGCGCAAGCGAGCCTGGCCGCGTCGCCCGCAATTGCCCTTCGCCTGATGGTCGCGCATGCGATGGCTGGGAGCGCTCTCTGGGATGTCCGCCCGTTTGAGCTTCGCGCCCGCAAGGATGAGACACAGGCGAGCGTGGAAGGCGGTACATCAGTCGCTGCACTGGCCGAAGCGACCGCGCAGACCGACGCCCTGTTCAAGGCGCTCAACGTCAATCCCGCCCTTCGCCGGAATGGGGATGACTATCGCTTGTGCGAGCTTTTCTCTGCGCTGCTGGCCATGTCGGACGAGGAAGTCCTGACTGTTCTGGCGAGTGTCATGGCCCGCACGCTTGAGGCCGGGAATGGCATCGTCGAAGCCGTCCTGCATGTCTGCGGCACGGAATTGTCGGAGGCGTGGAAGCCGGACGAGGTCTTCTTCGACCTCACCAAGGATAAGCGCGCTATCAATGCGATGATCGCTGATATCGCGACGACTTCGCTCGCGGACTCCTGCCGGAAAGATACGGGCAAGGCGCAGAAGCAGGTGCTGGCAAACCGGATCGCGGGTGAGGGTTGCGAGGCCAATCCCGACTGGCGACCGGGCTGGATGCAGGTGCCACCAACACGCCTTGTCGAGGGGGCCGGATCACCGCCTGCCGATGCGTGGACACGGGTCGCGGGCCTGTTCGAAGCGGAGGACGAAAACGCTTCCGATGAGACGCCGCAACCGCAACAGGATGCTGCCTGAACATTCGTCTCCTGTTCAGCAGCATGTGGGGCCGTCCGGTGTCTGTCACCGGGCGGCTTGCACTTAACCTGGCAGCCTTTTCCTCGCCTCGCAAAGTAATTTGCCCTACGTTAGTAGTTTTTGTAGGGCAAATCTGTTATCTCCCACAAAACTCAATTCCGTAGGGCAAATCATGACCTCCTTTCCACTCGCTATTCAGACCGCCTATCAGGACCTGCTCGAAGCTCACAAGATGAGGGCCGTTTCCGATCTGGGCGGCACGCCGTTCCTGAAGGATCAGGGCGCTCAGGGAAGCTACTGGTATGCCCGGCAACGTATCGGCGACCGCGTCATTGACCGGTATATCGGACGCGACACAGACGACCTTCGCCAGCGCATCGAGAAAGCGAAGGAAGAACTTGAAGACCAGAAGGTGTTCGAGAGACGATGCGGCAGTCTCGTCGGACAACTTCGCGCTGCAGGCCTGCCTGCGCTTGACCGCGACACAGGAAAAGTCCTCAACGCCATGGCCCGCGTCGGAACGTTCCGTCTTGGCGGCACACTGGTCGGAACGCACGCGTTCCGACTCTACAGCGCAGAGCTCGGCGTAGGTATGGCCGAAGCGCTCGCTGTGACCGAAGACGTCGATATCGCAGCCTTCGAGAACCTCAAACTGGTGATCGACGACAAGGTCGATCCCTCTCTGGCCGATACATTCAAGGAACTGAAACTCTCGCCCGCGCCCGGTCTCGACCGCAAGAACAGGCCGACTAGATGGACCATGCAGGGCGGCGGCACGATGGTGGATTTTCTGGCCCCCAGGATGAGGGAAGAGAGCGATATCCTGATGCTCGAACCGCTCGGCGTATATGCACAGGCGCTCGCTTTTCTGAACTTCCTGATCGCCGAACCGATCCCTGCAGTCGCCCTCTATCGTAGCGGCATTTTAGTGCAGATTCCGCGCCCGGAGCGATACGCCATACACAAGCTCATTGTGGCGCAACGCCGCGCAGCAAGTTCTCAGGGCAAGGCACAAAAGGACCTCGCTCAGGCGGAAGTTCTCATCCGGATACTCTCAGAAGATCGCCCCTACGCAATTCAAGAGGCGTATGAGACAGCCTTGGGCACTGGCCCGAAATGGAAAGACGCAATCGAAAACTCGCTGGCCCAACGTCCCGCCATCGCCAAGCTGATCAAGTCGCTCTGACCCTGAGCCCGAACGCATGCAGCTACTACACCTGAATCAATAACCAAAAGACGCTGAGGGGTGCCAATGAAAAATGCCATCGGAAAAATCGCGCGTCTTGAGGCCTCGATGGACACCTTCAGGATGTTTGCACGCGGTCCGATTTTACTTTCCTGAAGCGTGCCTGGGCCACCTTGCTCCCGTCTTTGCCTTGAAGACCTGGCCGCGGCCTGAACGGCCATGAAACCGCCCTCAGCGAAGAAATTTCCCCGGCGCGTTCGCGCCTTCCTCGCGCAGCAAAATTCCCCGCCCGTCCGGTGCTCCGCGGTGCTGCGCCCGCATGCGGTTCAGGACCAGCTCAGCCCGTCCGGGCGGTCCGGCGTCGACGGGGACAAGGGGTTCCCGGAGACTTAGCCAAGGAACGAAAAGGAGACCCCCATGGCAAACGCACTCGGATATGTCAGCGAGACCAAGTCGGGATTTGAAGGCACCCTCGCAATGATGAATCTCTCTGCCGCAATCCGCATCGAGAAGAATGCTGAAAAGACCGAAGAAGGCCATCCGGACTACCGCATCTATGCCGGTGAAACCTCGACCGAGATCGGCGGTGGCTGGATGCGCAAGTCGAAGGCATCAGGGCGCGATTATGTCTCGCTCACCCTCGCCGACCCGCAGATCGGACCGCGCCGGATCTTCGCCAACCTTGCCCCGGTCAAGGGCAAGAAAGGCCGGCACGTGATCCTCTGGAACGCCCGCGACTAGCAGGCAAATCAGGCCTCCATCTGGCCGCACCGGGTCTCGTCCCGGTGCGGTCATTGCTGTGCTTAGGATGAAAGGCCTGGTCTTTCAATTGATGCAGAGTTGATCGTCAGCATATGCGCTGCCGGTGCCCGTATAGTCCCCGCGCCTTCGGAAATTTGGCAAGATACGCATCCGCCACATTTGACGATGGATGACGCGACGATCACGCGGAGCTGGCCTAAAGATTGCGGGATTCGGGTGGTGCACAGAGGTTTGCAAGATTCAAGTTGATGCACCACCATGAACCTATCACCTTATATGTTAAATGATAATTTGGTGCATTTTTGATAGAGTTGTGGAGCACAGAATCCGGCAGTTCTTCAGCATGTACAGCACATCGTGTGCACCAAAGGACCAAGTTAATTGCATACTATTGCACGCAGCTGCTCCGCGTGCTCGGAGTTCAGACTTTGATTCAGAAAGCCTCCAAGTATTCTCGACGGTTGGAAAGCTTCTAATTCCAGGATCGCAAAAAAATGAAACCCCGGGTAAATCTTCGGCTCAAAGAAAAGCTGCACAATCAACTAAGTCAGACGGCCGCGATGCGCGGATGCAGCAAGACAGAAATTCTTGAGGAAGCTCTAAGCAATTTCTTCGATCCAGAACGGAACCGCGCTCTGGAAC
The DNA here is from genome assembly GCA_964556825.1 of uncultured Hyphomonas sp. GTDB lineage: Bacteria > Pseudomonadota > Alphaproteobacteria > Caulobacterales > Hyphomonadaceae > Henriciella. The sequence goes on from CAZKXJ010000002.1 coordinate 74,543, forward strand.
AGCGGGTCGTATCCGAATTGCGAGTTCTTGAACTTCGAATGGCGAGCTTGGAGAAAGAGGCAAAAGTCACGAAAGAGACGATTGGCCACTTTGTTTTCTACTGGCTCGTCAAATGTGATCCTATTCCGAAGAAAAAGCGAGATAAAGCTCACGAGCTCGGTCGCCGCCGCTTCGCTTACTTCGAAGGCCAGGTTGCCAAGATAATCGGTCAAGGTGGCAAATATTTTAGTCAGGCGAAGTGATTTACTTTCGCTTCCGACGTTGCTGAAAAGTTACCCAGCTAAATCGATCTCTTAGGTAGGTTCTAGAGTTCTCGCTCCTACACGTAGGCACAAGCAAGACGTCGGTCGGCTTACGGGTCCCCGCACCCCATCACCATACTTCATCGATAGTACTTCACAGCTCGATCAGTGAGCCGGCATTAATCGATGCAGCGGTTGACGCGCAGCGCATATCGCCGATTAGCAGCGATGCAAACCGATCTTGGAACAGTAGAGATGTGCAAGCGAATCATCGAAACTGCGTCGATAGAGTCCTCCCAACACGGATAATCAATTGAGATAGTTTTTGTATAGATAATGAGATAGTTTTGCATGCGTTTATTCCATAACATTCTGTTTATAAATGAATTTTAATTTCGTTTTGATCCCTTCACCCGCTCCAGTCTTTCCGCCCCCTACCGGGCCCGGCCTATGCTCCAGGCATGCTCGATTGGCCGATGATCCTGAAATGCCATGCACATGTACCGGTCTGGTTCTGGCCGGTCCTGTGGCATTACCTGCGCCGACTGGACGTAACGAGGGCACTCGCCAGGGCCGAAGGCCGCAAGGGCTTCATGTGGCATGTCGAGCGTAATGGCGTGATCTGGATTTCGCACGTCGATGCGAGCGAGGCCGAACGGCGCGCACGCGGCGAGCTGCCGCGCGATTTCAACCGGACGCCATGGACCCAGCTTGAAACGCATTTCGAGGCGGTACTCCTGGCGCGTCTGCGGGAAGGCGTGAACTGTATCGAAGGTGTACTGCTACTGTACCGCTGCTGCACTCTTGGTGCACTGCTCGGCCCAGCCGGCACTGCGCTTGCCCTGCTCCACCCACCCTGACGATCAGACCAGACTGAATTTCATGCCTCGCGCCGCTGATCGCTCCGATCCAGTGGCCGCTCGTGCTGCGCTCTATTCCGCCGCGACAGCGACGGGGGCGCCAGGCCGGACCGCACGGCGGATGACATCGCCATAACCGCGCGAAATGCAGTCTGTCCCGTCATAGAACCCCCGCTCGGACAGTTTGCGGTGCAGCCCGGGCAAATTGTAGGGCGGAATGCTGGCCAGGAGGTGATGCTCCAGGTGATAGTTCACATTGTTCGGCGCAACGAAGAGACGCTGCCAGAACGGGGCGGTCGTGGTGCCCGTATTGAGGCGGGCATCCAGTTGCGAGCGGTCAATTGCTGTCCCGTGTTCGCCGATCTGGCGCAGACGAACAATGGCCGGATAAATGAAGATTTCGGCGGCCCACCACATCAGATAAGCCCATGGCGCGCCGGTTGCGGTCAGGGTTGCCAGCAGGATGATGTGAAAGGCAAGCCACTTCCAGTTTCTCGACAGCCGGAACTTGCGGATCTTGAACAGCGTGTCGCGAAACCCTGTCTGGCCCGTAAGATCGCGCTTGAACTTGCGCACAAGGCTTTCTCGCGGAACGGGATAATTCTTCACGAAAACAATGTCCGGATCGTCCGGTGTGCCGGCATATTTGTGATGTTTGAGGTGATAGGCGCGATAGGCTGCCAGCGAGATATTCATCGGCGCGCCGACGATCCATTCACCGACAAAATCGTCAACGGTCTTGCTCTTGAAGAAGGCGTGATGGGCGCAGTCATGATTGATGATACCAAGCCCCAGCTGCCGCCCGCCCAGAACAAGGACGCCCAGCAGGATCGTGAACGGATTGGTCCAGATGATCGCAAGAGCAAAAGCCGCAACGATGAGGCCCCAGTTCCAGACCAGTGTCGCCATCGCTTTCACATCCGACTTTTCCCGCAGCTCGCGCAGTTCATCCTTTGACAGGGCATCAGACAGCTTCATTAAAGTCGGCATGAGGCAACTCCCGCTTGATCGACAAGGTCTTTATTACATATAATTACACATTAAGTCAAACTATGTATTATTTCAGCCCCCTCAAAGCGTCTGACATGTCCGCACGCGGTCTTGTCCTCTCCCTGCTCAGCAGTGTGGGGGCTGAACAACAGCCCGTGGCACGACTTGTCCATGCTGGCGCCCTGTTCGACATCGAACCCTCCACAATGCGCGTCGCCATCACACGCCTGCAGCAGAACGGTCTGCTGGAGAGCCGGGAGCGCGGTGTGTACCAGGCCGGCCCAAAGGCGAAAGCGCTCACCAGGCGCGTCCAGCAATGGCAGGATGTGACCAGCAAGACGCGGGATTGGACCGGTGACTGGCTGGTCGCCCTGACCCATCATCTCGGCCGTACCGACCGCAAGCAGGTTCGCGCCCGGGAACGTGCGCTCGCCCTGTCAGGCTACCGCGCCGTCGATGGCGCAATCTGGGTGCGCCCCGCCAATCTCGCCCGTGAAATCGACGCGCACAGACGCGACCTGATTGAAATCGGCGCAGATGATCAAATCCTCGTCCTGCAAGCCAGTTCTTCAGCGCCGGACCGGCAACAGGACTGGGCAGGCCTGTGGTCCGTCAATGACCTGGAGCGCACATACCGCGAAGCTATCAGCACGATGTCCGCCAGCCTCGCCGGGCTGGACAAGCTGACCCCTGATCAGGCCGCACGTGAGACGCTGCTCATTGGCCAGGCCGTTATCCGGTCAATCAACTTCGATCCCCTGCTACCGCCAGAACTCGCGAATGCGGCCCTGTTCGAAGAGATGGTCGACGCGATGAAGACCTATAATGAACACGGACGGCGCTGCTGGAGTGCGTCTTTCGAGCAGCTGTCCGAAACGGACGAAACCTAGAGAAATTCGCGCAAGGTCTGCATGAAGAGTTCGAACCGGTCATGGTGCAGCCAGTGGCCAGCCTCGGGGAAGAGTTTCACCTCGGCATTGCTGAAATACTGGTCGCGCCCATCCTCTGCCGGATTGGAGGCCCAGCTCTTCTCGCCATAGAGCAGCAGGGTCGGACAGGCAATCGAAGCCCAGAGCTGGTGTAGCTGGTCCAGCGTCAGATCGATCGGCGACCAGACCCGCAGATAATTGTCGAACTTCCAGCTATAGGAGCCGTCCTCATTGCGCGCGATGCCATTAATGGTCAGGTGACGCGCTTGTTCTTCGGACAGGAAACTGTTCTCATCCTTCATCCGCGCATAAGCTTCTTCCAGCGAATTGTATCGCCGCGGCTGACGGCCCGACGCCGCGCGTTTGTCCGCCACGAAAGTGCGGATACGCTCCTGCATCGGGGTCGCTTCGCGCTCGGCAAGCATCGCCGGCGACGGGCCCAGCCCCTCAATGGCGACAAGCTTGCTGACATTTTCCGGATAGAGCCCGGTATAGCGCAGCGCGATGCTCCCGCCCAGCGAATGCGCGACCATCTTCACGGGACCGAGCTTCAGCTGATGGATGAGCTGGGCAAGGTCATATATATAAGCCTGCATGCTGTAATTGCCCTCAGGCGACCAGGCGCTGTCGCCATGCCCGCGAAGGTCCGGAGCAATGATATGGAAGTCCTTGCGAAGTTCCTCGGCCACCCAGTCCCAGCTACGACAATGGTCACGCCCGCCATGCACAAGCAGCAGCGGCGGCGCATCCTGATTGCCCCAGTCGACATAGTGAAGCTTCAGGCGTTGCGAAAAATAGGTGTGAGAAACAGGGCCGTGGAGTGTCATGTAATGCCTGATAAACTGAAGCGGCCAGCTAGGCGAGCCCCTTCGCCTTTATCCAGGCAGAACAGGTTTCGACAGCTTCCGGCAGCAAGTCGGGCCGTTCTATGTAGTAGTGATCGGCGCCCTTGATGTCGTGATACTGCTTGTTGTCGTGGCCAACCGCATCGAACAGGCGCTGCGCATGACTGGGCGTACAGGCAAGATCGGCGGTATTATTGATGACGAGGACAGGACAGCTAATCCGGCCCGCATTCACATATCCGTTCGCATTGGTGTCGTCATGGCTCCACTGCGACAGCCATGAGCGCAGCGTCGTGAACCGCGCAAGCCCGACCGGTCCGTCATTCGCCACCGACGGCTTGCCGAGATAGCATTGATAGGGACGGCGGTCTGACGCATCCTGGGTCGGGTCCGTCCAGCGCACATCGGCCATTGTCCCCTGAACGCAGAAACAACGCTCCCGATTGGGCTCATCGGAGGCGCGGATCGCAGCAAGCTCGTCCTTGACCCAGGCCGTAATCCGCCGGTTGCGGGCCAATTGCGCCGCGCGGAAGCGGGCGACAAATGCATCGCTATATGGCGGCTGGTCGGGGCAGGCCGGGTCGTAAATGTTGAGCGACTTGTCACGGCTAAAAGGACGGGCCTCATCGGTGATCGAAGGATCCATCCATTGGGTCAGCGTCACGGCGCGGCTCAGATGCGCTGCCAGCAGCATGATGCCATCGGCCGGTACGAGGCCAAGCGCTGTAATATCAAACGGATCTCCGCCCGGCGTTTGCGTAATTGTCGGTGTCTCCGCCTGGTCCTGATAGACGAGCGATAAAGATCCTCCGCCCGACCAGCCACCGAGTATAACCCGCTCATAACCCAGCCGCTCTTTCGCCTGACGAATGGCCGCGCCGAGATCGGCTATGCATTTCTCCATGATGAGAGCGGTGTCGTTTCCACGATAGCGTGGGTTTACATAGATGACGTGATGACCGGCGCGCGCCAGCGCATTGACCAGCGGCAGGAAGGCGCCGCCCCCGATCGGATGCGAGAAGACGATGACGGATCTGGAGCTTGTCCCCGCCTCGTAAATCCGCTGACACTCGACAACCACCGTTTCGCCCGCGCCGCCATAGACATCCTTGAAGGCAGACTTTTCCTTGTGCAGCACCAGATAGGGCTCGCGTGTCAGCGCCATTTCTCATCCTCCCTGCAGCAGGCCAGACCATGTTCCTGCCCGGTCCTGCCTCTGCGACAATCTTGGCGATCGCGCCCGCCTGGTCCAGTATGACGCCAAGGAAACAGGCAAAGACTTGTTGGAGGATACGCGCATGATCAAGCCTACCGGAATTCACCACATCGCCGTGATGACGGGCGATATGAAAACCCAGCTGGAATTCTTTACCGACGTTCTTGGCTGCAAGCTCTCGGCGATTTTCGACATGCACGGCGTGCCGGGCGGCATTCACGCTTTCGTACATCTCGCTGAGGATTGCTATTTCTCTCTGGTCCAGCTTCCGGGCGTCGAGGATATCCCCGTCGAACTCGGCAAGACCCATTCCGGCACCGGGGCAGGCCCCAGCGCCGCCGGCACGATGCAGCATCTCGCCTTCAAGGTGGACAGCGACGAAGACCTGCTGGCCATCCGGGACCGCATCCGAAAGAAGGGCATCAATGTCATCGGTCCAATGGACCATGGCATGTGTCGCTCGATCTATTTTGCCGGGCCAGAACAGCTGACGCTGGAGGTCGCCACCTCGGACGAAGAAGTTGAACAGGCCCGCTGGATTGATCCGTCAGTCCTCGCCAAGGTGGGCATCAGCGAGGCAGACGCTGCGCGTTTTGCCAATCCGGACGATTATTCCGGCGAGGGCGGCAAAGTCCGCCAGCCGCCCTATGACCCGGCCAAGCCGCATCAGGCCTATCCGAAAGAAATGTATGAGCAGATGCTGAAAGCGCCTGACGAGATGGTATTGGCCTCGTCGAAAAGGTTTTCAGAACCACCCGTGCCTGCCTGAAACCCCTCAGGCCAGCGGCTTCTTGAAATTGAAAGACGTGATGGTGAAGCCCTCACGAAAATAGAAAGCATGCGCGCGTTCCCGCTGGGTCCCGGAATCAAGGATCAGGACTTTGGCACCGAGACGTTTTGCTTCGGCCTCTACCCAGGCCAGGAGCGCCTGACCGATCCCGCTGGACCGCGCAGCGCTATCGGTCACGAGATCGTCGACATAGACCATGTGCCCGGTGGCCAGCCTGATTTCCTCACGGAAGGTTGCACAGCCAATACAACGTCCATCCTGCCAGGCAGCGATCAATCTCGCGCCATCCGCCAGCACGGCCCTGACCGACCGGACATAGTCGACTTCGGCAATGTGTGGCCGCAGCTGTGACATCACTGGAAAGGTTTGCGGGATATCCTCGTCGCTGACCTCTCGGATGTTCGTCATGTCATTTCCTCACTGGGACGCATGGCCTCATAGAAGGCGATCGCAGCGGCGTTGGACACGTTAAGGCTTTCCATGCCCGGCACCATTGGAATGCGCGCCAGCGTCGCGCAGGCCTTGGCCACGGCAGGCCTGAGGCCTGAGCCTTCTGCGCCCATCACAAATGCCACGCGAGCCGCACCGGAGACGGATTGTTCGATAGATTCATGTGCTTCACCAGCCAGCCCTATCGTATGGTAGCCCGCATCGCCCAGTGCATCGATGGCCCGGGCAATATTCACCACACGGATTTCCGGCACAGTTTCGATTGCCCCGACAGCGGCTTTCGCCACAACGCCCGTGATGGGCGGCGTATGACGGGTCTGAAGGACAAGCCCGCCAACGCCGAAGGCCGCGGCCGAGCGGAAGATTGCGCCGAGATTGTGCGGGTCGGACAATTGGTCAAGCACGCAAAGCCGGACTGGCGCATCCGGACGCGCGATCAGGTCAGCCAGGTCGACCGGTTCGAGCGGCTTTGTCTTGATCGCCAGCCCCTGATGCACCGCTCCCGGCGGCAAAAGTTTGTCCAGGGATTTCGGGTCCATGATCTCGAAGTGATCGAACCCGGCGCGACGCGCAGCATTCTCGGTTGCGACACATCGCACGATCTCGCGATTGTCATTCCTGATCGCGGCCTCGACCGCGTGTTGACCCCACAGCCAGACCGGGGCCGACGGGTCAGTTGCAGGCCTTGCTGCAGTTCGCCGTTTCTCATGGTTGCGTGCGATAGGCTTCATCCCTATAAAGCGCGCTTCGGTGCGCCGGTGACTGCTGTTGCAGCCATTTGGCGTCCTGTTCCGGCGACGTCAATCCAGCGTCGCAGGGCATGCCCTGGAGGGGTGGCCGAGTGGTTAAAGGCAGCAGACTGTAAATCTGCCCGCATAGCGTACACAGGTTCGAATCCTGTCCCCTCCACCACTGCTCTGTTGTCTGGTATGATCCAGCCAACGTTCGAGACATCGGGCGGGTATAGCACAACGGTAGTGCAGCAGCCTTCCAAGCTGAGGATCTCGGTTCGATTCCGTGTACCCGCTCCAACTCGATGTTTCGCAAAATATAACCGCTCTTTAAGCCAATCGTGCGCAAGACTTGTCCGCGCCCTCCCCTTCTTTTTGGCAGAATGTTGCCCGAAGGCCACGATTCTCGCTTCGTTGGAGATTGACTTCCAGACCTCAAAACGCGTAATTCAACATCTGTTGAACTCAACGCTTGTTGAAACAGGGCCGCTAGTGCCCGTGGGAGGAAATCAGAATGCGCAATACACCCAATAAATTCCTGCTTGCCGCGCTGGCCGCAACGGCAATGTCGCCAATTCTGCCGGCGGTCGCCCAGGACACGGCAGATACAGAAAGCGCCGACAATCAGCGCCGCTTCACCACTGTCACCGTGACAGCGCAACGCCGGGAACAGAGCCTGGTGGACGTGCCGGTTTCCGTGTCCGCTTTCGATGGTGACCTTCTGGCGGACCTCGGCGTCTCCGATCTCACGGAAGTCGCAAAGATTTCACCGAACGTGACCCTTGAAGTTTCCCGTGGCACGAACACGACCCTCTCGGCCTTTATCCGCGGCGTCGGACAGCAGGATCCGGTCGCAGGGTTCGAGGCCGGCGTCGGCCTCTATGTCGACGATGTCTACCTGAACCGCCCGCAAGGCGCTGTCCTTGATGTCTATGATGTCGAACGCGTTGAAGTCCTGCGTGGCCCACAAGGCACGCTCTATGGCCGCAATACGATTGGCGGCGCGATCAAATATGTGACCAAGGGCCTGTCCGATACGCCGACTTATGAGCTCAATCTCCGGGCCGGCTCGTATAACCAGCTCGACGGCATCCTGACGACCTCACTCCCCGTCACGGATAACTTCCGTGTCGGCGCCGCTGTTGCAAGGTTTGATCGCGACGGCTTCGGTGAAAACATCATCACCGGCGAAGAGAACTACAACAAGAAACTTTTTGGCGCACGGATATCTGCCGAACTGGACGTCACGGACACATTCCAGCTTCGCGCTGCCGCTGATTATTCGCTCGACAAGTCGAATGCGCGCCAGGGCCACCGCCTGATCCCTGACCAGCTTCCGCCTTTCGATTACCCCGTCCTGGATGACGTTTTCGATACGCGGGCCGGTCTCAATGTCGTTCCGCAGGAAGTGGAAGCCTATGGCGGCTCCCTCGTGGCCGATTGGGAACTGAATTCCAACTGGACGATCAAGAATATCCTGGCTTACCGTGAGGATGAAAGCACCAGCCCGATCGACTTTGACTCCCTATTTGAGGCTGACCTTGATGTGCCGGCGATCTACAAGAACGACCAGTTCTCCGAGGAACTGCAACTTCTCTATTCCAGCGACCGGCTGAATGGCCTGATTGGCTTTTACTATCTCGATGCAAATGCCTCGACAGTCTTCGATGTGCTGCTGGCCAATACCGGGGCCGCAGTTGGCCTGCCGGGCCTCAACGCCCAGACCTTTGGTGATGTTGGCACGGAAACCTGGTCCATCTTCGGTGACTTCACATACGATCTGACCGACCAGCTCAGCGTTTCGATCGGTGGCCGCTACACGGAAGATACGCGCACATCGCAAGTTCTTCGCCGCACCTATATCGGCGGATTCTCGGAGTTCTTCGGCGGCAATCCGACGCTCATCGCCACGACATCAGACTTTAATGGCGAGGCTGACTTCGACGATTTCAGCCCGCGCATTGCCGTCGGCTACAAGCTAACGCCGGACTCCAACGTCTATGCCTCCTACTCACAAGGCTTCAAGGGCGGCTCGTTTGACCCCCGCGGCCAGACGACAGCGGCCCCTGACCTGGATCAGGACGGAACCGTCTCGGACGCTGAAATCTTCGAGTTCATGCAGTTCGACCCGGAAGAAGTCGATTCCTATGAAGTCGGCTACAAGGCCAGCCAGCTTGGCGGCCGGGTAAATTACAGCCTCGCCGGCTTCTACTCCGACTATAAGGACGTGCAGGTGCCCGGTTCTATCGGTGTGGACACCGATGGGGACGGCGTCAGTGACAGCTTCTCCGGCGTGACAACCAATGCCGGCGCCGCGACGATCTGGGGCGTTGAATTCGAAGGCAATGCGACGCTTGCCGAAGACATGGCGAGATCCGGTGACCTGCTGAATTTTGGCTGGTCGCTCGGATATCTCGACGCGCAGTACGACGAATTCATTGACGCATTCGGCAACAATGTCGCCGACGACCGCGTCATCCAGAACACGCCAGACTGGACCGCCAACGGCCGGATTGCCTATGACACGCCGTTTGCAGGCGGCAACCTGCTGATCAATACGGCGCTGTCATATCGCGGCGACTCGAGCCAGTTCGAAGCCCCGAACCCGTTCCTCGACCAGGAAGCCTTCACCCTCTGGGATGCAAGCATCCGCTGGGAAACGGCTGACGAGCGCTGGGGCTTCAGCCTGAACGGCAAGAACCTGACAGACGAGGAATACATCGTCGCGGGCTACAACTTCGTCACGGTAAATCCTGACGGAACCTTCACGCCTACACTCGGCCTCGAGGGCACGCTGACGGCCTTCTACGGCGATCCTCGCACAGTCACGTTCGGCATCGATTATAAATACTAGGAGCAAACTCCCGGAAACTTGCAAACCTTGCGGCGTCCTTTCGGGGCGCCGCTTTTTTTATGGGTTGCAGATCTTTTCAAAGCCAGCGGTCACGAAATCGACCATCTGGACAAAGCCACCCTCAAGGTCCGTCGAACAGACCTTGCCATGGGAGAGATGATCAAGGCGCCCAGTCTGCGCAAAGGCCAAGGTCAGCGCGCCAGAGAGGCAGTGATAGCCCCAGTAAATCGCTTCATCGCTTGCATCGGGCAGCGTTTGGCGCAGGGCTTCTATGAAACGCTCAATCGCCGGGTCGAACGATTTCGTCATCAGCTGTCCGCCCCAGATGGTTGAAGAGTTCACATATCCGACCAGCGCATAATAATTGCGCCACCCCGGTTCGGACAGGTGAGGGCCGGTCAACATGGGGCGCAAATAGGCATCAATGATCGAGCGCACACTCGCCGGACCGGGCGCCGCATCCTTTAGACAGGCGTCCAGCGCATCAAGGCGCCATTTATTGAGAAGTTCCGCACGGCGCTGAAACGTCTGTTCGAAAAGCTCGTGCTTGCGGCCGAAATGATAATTGGCGAGCGCAACATCAACGCCCGCCTCGCTTGCGATGGACCGTAAAGTCACTGCATCATAGCCATGTTCGGCAAACAGCGCCTCGGCAGCATCAAGGATTGCAGTTCGGCGCGAGGTCCGCGCTTTGACTTCGGTCATCTGTATCCGCCACGTCAGAAAGCAGAAAGATTAGAGCGAACTATCACGATTGCAAAGCGCTGCGCCTTGCGCTTTGCCAAGCATGTTTTGTTCATTGCCCACACTGTCGCTTGACGGCACCCCTCATCTGTTTCAACAATTGTTGAAATTCTTATCGATGCGACATGGGTGCGGCAAGCGCCAAACTACAAAAGCAGGGGTCGCAGGGCGCTAAATGGGAGGCATGCGCCGGAACGTCTTGACCGGGATTGACCGGTGCCGTTCGCACTTGCGGATAAACGGCACCTTCAATGCCGCCGGGCGTCCGGTTGGTAAACAATGACAATTCCAACATCGACACTGCCGAAGCCTGCTGCCTCAAGTCGCACCTGGGTGCTGATCGTGCTGACCCTCGTCTATACGTTCAATCATGTTGACCGGCAGATCCTGATTACGGTGATTGAACCGATCAAGGCCGAGTTTGGCTTGCGCGACGAACAGATCGGCCTGCTGACTGGCCTCGCATTCGCGGCCTTCTATGCAACGCTGGGCATTCCGGTGGCCATGTGGGCAGATCGTGGCAACCGTCGCAATATCATCTCGCTGGCCTTGCTGGTCTGGTCCGGCATGACGGCGCTCTCCGGGCTAGCCCAGAATTTCACGCATCTGTTTATCGCCCGCATGGGCGTAGGGGTTGGTGAGTCGGGGGGCACGCCGCCCGCGACCAGCATGATAGCCGACCTCTACCCACCGCAGCATCGCGCCTTCGCGCTCGGCGTCTATACGACCGGTATCGGCTTCGGGATCATGATCGGGTATATTCTCGGCGCCTTTGTCTATGCCCATTTCGGGTGGCGCGCCGCTTTTTTCGCTGCCGGCATACCGGGCATTATCCTGGCGCTGCTGCTACGCTTCACCGTCACGGAGCCTGTTCGCGGCTTTGCCGATGCACGCGAAACCACCGAAGAGGCACCGGGCTTTCTTGAAACCCTGAAGTTCATGTTGAACCAGCAATCCTACATGCTGATACTGCTGGGCTGCCTGATGATCTGTATCTCGGCAAACGCCTTCGTTGCCTTCACGTCCAGCTATCTGCAGCGGACATTCGACGTCACCGTTTCTCAGGTTTCCCTGCCGCTTGGCCTGCTGATCGGCGGTGTCGGCGGGATTGGCGCCATGGTGCTTGGTGTGCTGTGCGACAGGCTTTCGGCAAATGACCTGCGCTGGCGGCCCTGGATCATCGCGGCCTGTAGCGCGGCGGCCCTGCCTTTCGCGTTCATGATGCTCAGCGCGCAAAGCGTTCAGATGGCCTATGTCTGGAACATTGTTCCGAGCTTCGTGGGGCTGATCTACGCGTCCATCGCCTACACCGCGACGCAGGAACTGGTGAAAGTCCGCATGCGCTCTGTGGCGGCAGCTTTCACGCTGTTCTGCCTGACGCTTATCGGCATTGGCGGCGGCCCGTGGATTGCTGGGCGGATCAGCGATTACTTTGCCGCCGCAGGCCACGCCGCGCCGCTTGCCGATGCCTTGAAAGTCATCCTGTGCTTCAACGCGGCGAGCATTGTCCTGCTTGTCCTGGCCGGTTTCAGGTATCGGACAGATGCCGTGCGCGCAGCTGCCTAGCTGACCTTGCGCACTTTCGTCCGCTCCGGGGCTTGCGCGACGAACGACTTGAGGAACTCGATGGCAGCATCCGGTTTGACAGGACGGGAGATGAAATAGCCTTGCGCGGAATCAGCCCCCATTCCACTGAGCATGGCGAGGACTTCAGCGCTCTCGACGCCCTCAGCGGTGACAGTCATGCCGAGGCTGTGCGCCAGGTCGATGGTCGACTTGATGAGCAGGACATCCGAAGAGCCGGCCGACAACGGTATGACAAAGCTCTTGTCGATTTTCAGTTCGTGGGCGGGAATTTGCTTCAAGTAGGATAGCGACGACAGGCCGGAGCCATAGTCATCGATCGAGATTTCAATGCCTGCATCCCGCAGCTTCTGGATATTGGCAAGCGCCAGCGCCGGATCATCAATCACGGCAGTTTCCGTCACTTCGAAACAGTAGCTGGAAGCTTCGTCCCCGACAAAGGCAATGGACCAGTCGAGAAATTCCGTATCGGTCAACAGGCGCCCGGACAGGTTCACCGCCATTTTGATGTCGAAGCCGGCATCCCTGAAACGATGACGCTCTGATTTGACCTGGCGCAAAACCCATTCGCTCAGCGGACGGATGTGGCCGGTTTCTTCAGCTGTGCGGACAAACTCTTCGGGTGAGACAAAACCATGCACCGGGTGCTGCCAGCGCAACAAGGCTTCGGCGCCGGCAATCGATTGTGAACGCAGGTCAATTTTTGGCTGGTAAGCCATGTAGACGCTGCCGTCCTGCAGGCCATCGATCATTTCGCTCATCAGGGACAGCGTGCCGCTCGGATCGCCGTAAACGTCACCGTCGAACTCGAATATCGGGGCATGGCGTTCCCGACCCTGCTGCAACGCAATGACTGCCCGGTCGATTGCGCCGAGCCGGTTGAGCTTTTCGTGCGGCGCAAACCCGACGCTGAGCTGGATATCGACTTTCTCACCGCTAATCTCGATCGGGTCGCTGACCGCCTCAACGATGGCCGAAAGCCGTTGACGCGCCTGCTCTGCGTTGTCCGCCCGCATAACCAGTCCGACCATGTCAGTGCCGAGCCGCCCGATGATCTCCACATGGCCCTGAACTTCAATCCGCTTGCCCAGGGTGGAAATAAGGTCATTTGTCGCCAATTGGCCAATCACGGCCATGATCTTCGAGAATCTGGCTGGACTGACGGTCGCGCAGTAAACAGCCCCGGAAACGTCATCGTGATGATCGTTCAATGTCAGTTGCAGTGCCCGCCTGTTCGGCAGATCAGATTCGGTGTCCGTCAGGGACAGACGAAGAATATTGTCCTCACGCAATTCGATCTCATCAGCCATCCGGGAAAAGCTGGCCGCGAGGCGGCCAATTTCATCATTTGTCTCAACGCCGATATTGACCCGGCGGCCACTCGCGAGTTCCCGTGTGGCATGATCCAGCTTTGTAATCGGGCCTGTCACGCTGCGAGAGATAAACCAGGAGCAGGTCAGCAGCGCGATAATTCCGCCGGCGGCCATGATCAGGATCGCGTACAACATCATGCGAAACGGGGCCATCGCCGCAGCAAGCGGATAGCGCAGGACGAGCTGTGCGTCCGGCAGGTCTCCGAAACCGGGAATAAGCGAGTCCCTGATCACGGTGTCGTTGTCCCGGAATTCAGCAGCGGCGTCACCTTGCCCGAAAATGACCGTGGCGGTCAGAGGGATCGACGATAGCGTTTCCAGTTCCGACATCTTGGCGGCGCCCAGCTCAGACCCGAACATCACCCAACCAACCAGGTTAGGCGCCCGGACAGGCACTGAAACAACCTGATAGGGCTCGTCGTCGAGTTCGATGACACCGGTCTCCGAGCCGTAAGCCATCAGGGCATCCCAGATCATCGGGTCAACCCGTCTGGTTTCAACTTCTCCCGCCCGAATGGTGTCCCCCGAGGTGAGAACAATCATTGCAGCGTCAACGTCCAAACGGCCGGCCAGATTATCGAGCGCTGAGGCCACGGTTGCGATGTCATTCGTCGCGACTGCCTCACGGAAACCGAAATCTTTCGCGATAACCCCAGCGCTCTCTTCAAGCTGTGCAGCCCGGATCGACCAGAGATGACGGTACACTGACGAGGTCGCCTGCATCTCGTCTTCAATCTTGCCTCGCGCAGTGTTCTCGATGGCGACAAAGCTAGCCAGCGAAATAACTGCGAGGATACAGCCGAGCAGCCCGCCATAGGCCAGCGTCAGTTTTGTCTTGAGGAAGCGAAACCTGAACACGGGAGAAATCCGGCGCTCCTAGCGCATGGCTCCGGCAGGCGGTGCAATGAAGCGGCCCGGGAGTGTTAGGACCTGACCATCTCCGGTCGCTTCAAGCGGGACTGGTTTGGCATCCAGGCCCATCATGTCGGGCTGCCAGACCATGGCGACCGATGCGCCAGCAGGCAACCCTTCAATGGTCGCGACGCCATCCGCATCCGTCACCGCCGCATATGGCGTATCAACGACACGGATATAGGCGAGCATCATATCGTGAATATTGCAGCCCACAGCCACGGTGCCGGGCTTCTTGAACGCAACGGTGCGATGCTCTTCGCGTCCGTAAAGCTCAAGTTCGAAACGATTGCCCTTCGAAAAGGAGTAAACATGATGACGCACCCGGTCGAGGTTTGGAAACTCGACTTCCGTCCCGACCGGAACGACCAGAACATAAGGCTGGAAGGTCAGATCCTTCTGCACCAGGCGCGGCGCGTCGCCAAAGTCCGCAGGCATATCCGTCTCGCCTGCAATTGTAATGACAGCATGGGCAACAGGTGCACCGGTGTCATCAACGACCTTCAAACGATCCGCATGAGCGGTGCAGGAAAAGGCCAGAAGACCCGCAAGAAGAACAGAAGCGCGCATGGTGCGACCCATGTCATAAACTGATTACGGTAGTTTTAATCATTGGCTGGCAATTGAAATCCCGACACCAAAGCTTCGGGACTCAAGTTTGAAACAGCACATCCAAGTTCAGCGTTACGCGCTTAACCGTTCTGCACTTGCCGCCATGACAGGTCTGGCTGCACTCATTGCGTTGCCCGGCACTGCTCAGGGGTTCGATCTGGAGACAGGTGGCAAACTCCTGCTGACACGCGGTATCACCAATATCGACGGCGCGGCTGGTGGTGGACTGACGCCATGGGCGGTCATTGCCGGCAATGAAACAGATCGCGGGATCGGCGGTACTGCACATTATACACGAACCGACCTGCCCGATTACACACTTCAGGCCTTTGGTGGGGCGCTTGGCTTTCATGACCGGTTTGAGTTGAGCTATACGCGCCAGGAATTTGATACCGGCGATACCGGCGCAGCGCTGGGGATAGGGCAAGGCTTCACCTTCAGGCAGGACATTTACGGCGCAAAGATGCGTCTGGCCGGTGATGCCGTTTACGATCAGGACAAATGGTTACCGCAGGTATCTATCGGGGCGCTCTACAAAAGCGCCGATCATGGCGACCTGCTCGGCGCCCTCGGGGCCGAAGATGACGAAGGCGTGGAGCTCTATGCCAGCGCGACCAAGCTGCTCCTGGCCCAAAGCCTTCTCGTGAATGGGACATTGCGTTACACAGACGCCAACCAGAACGGCCTGCTTGGCTTTGGCGGTACGGAAGACATGCAGGTCCAGCCGGAAGTGTCCGTGGCCTACATGTTGTCCCACCGCCTCGTGATTGGCGGCGAATACCGGTTCAAGCCTGATAATCTCGCCTTTGCTGAAGAAAACGACTGGGCTGATATTTTCGCCGCCTATGCGCTCAACAAGAACGTCACGCTGACCGCCGCCTATGCTGACCTCGGCTCGATTGCGACCTTTGATGACCAGCGCGGCCTCTATCTCTCCCTGCAGCTTGGATTCTAGACCATGAAAATCGCAATCCCCCTTCTGGCTGCGAGCCTGTTTGCCATGCCCGCCCTCGCGCAGGACGCACACACACGGCCTGGCGAACTGTCGGTCGATCCCTACGAAATCTCGAATGAGAATGCCGGCGCGGACCCGATCACAGACCCTGCCCTTCTTGCCGCGTTCAATGGCCGGGAAGGTATTGGCCGCATCGTGAAAAGCTTCGTCGACGGCGTGCGCACGGACTCACGTACCGAGAAGGTCTTTGCTGCCGCAGACTGGGTCCGGCTCGAGCGGACATTGAACGAACAGTTCTGCTATATTCTTGGCGGCGGCTGCGACTATACCGGCCGGGACATGGCATCGGTGCACAAGGACCATGGTGTGACCTCGGCTGAATTCGGCGCTGTCGTCGAAATCCTGCAAGCGGCAATGCAGGAGGAAGGTGTGCCTTTCCGCCAGCAGAACCGCTTCCTCGCAAAACTCGCCCCGATGAAACGGGACACGGTCACGCGCTGACAACAATTTACTCAGGTGAAAAATGGCGCACCTAACAGGATTCGAACCTGTGACCTCTGCCTTCGGAGCTGGTCTAAGGACCTATCCGAATTGCACGATAGGGTACGCCAGAGCACGCTAACTATCTGAAATGGATTGATTTTCAGAATCGGAGCTCCGACGTCTCTATCCGTGAATACGCCTTGATTTCCGCCCGTGCGCTTGCGTGGTGCTTACTCGAAATCGGGGCTTCCGAGGGACGGGAGCATGACCAAACTGACCAAACGGTTTGTAGAAGCCGTCGAGCCGCAGAGCAAAGGTCACGTCGTCTGGGACGACGAATTGCCGGGCTTCGGTCTTCGCGTCTATCCCTCCGGTAAGCGCAGCTACATCGTCCAGTACCGGTCCCGTGGCCGCTCGCGTCGCTACACGATCGGCCTTCATGGTATCTGGACCCCGGAGACTGCGCGCCGCGAAGCCAAGGCCCTGCTCGGACAGGTCGCCCATGGCGGCGATCCCGCTGAAGAGCGAGAGGAAGACCGCAAGGCGCTAACCATCAAGCAGCTCTGCGAACAGTACATCGTCGACATGGAAGCCGGTCTCATCCTGGGCAAAGGCGGTAGGCCCAAAAAAGACACCACCATCGCCACCGATGTCGGCCGTATCCGCAGGCACATCATCCCCCTTCTCGGGACGCGACGTGTGCGGGACATCACCAAGCCGGACATGAACAATCTGATGAAGGACATCATCGCCGGCAAGACACGCGTAACCATGAAAACCGAAAAGCTTCGCGGCAAGGCCATCGTCCGCGGCGGCCGCGGTACCGCCATCCGGACAATGGGTCTGCTTGGCGGAATCTTCTCTTATGCCGTCGAGGCCGGCGTGATTGAGCACAACCCGACGCATGGTCTCCGCAAACCGAAATATCAGGTCCGCGACCGCCGGCTCAGCGAAGCCGAGTATCGGGTTCTGGGCGGCATTCTTTGTGAGGCGCAAGAGAGCGACCACTACCGCATACACGCCAACATCCTCAGGCTGATCGCGCTGACTGGCTGCCGTCGCGGAGAAATCATAAATCTCAAATGGAGCGAGGTCGATCTTGAGGGTAGCTGCCTGCGACTGATCGACAGCAAGGAGGGCTCATCAGTTCGCCCCGTCGGCCTGCCAGTCGTGGAGTATCTGGAGAAGGAGCGCGCGCAGAGAACCGGGACCTATGTTTTTCCGGGCCAAGGCGTCGACAACGCGGTCGGAAACTTCCCGCAGAGCTGGAAGAAGCTGTTCAAGAACACGTCGCTCTGGGACGTCACGCCTCATGTGCTGCGGCACAGTTTTGCGAGCATCGCAAACGACCTTGGCTTCACGGAAATTACGATCGCTGCGCTCATCGGGCACGCCAAGGGGTCCGTCACGAGCAAATATGTCCACACGCTCGACTCAACGCTGATCATGGCTGCGGATACCGTGTCTGGCTACGTGAAAGCACTATTGGAAGGCGTCGAGTTCCGGCGAAGCACCTACACGCTTGATCGAAGATCCCGGCAGAATGCGATCAATCAGCTACTCGTCGATGCCCTGAAATAGAAATTCAGAACGCCGCTTTGATGTTGGCAAAAAGAGCCATTTCAGGCTAAATGGCTTAAACGGGGCGTAACGGATTCAGCCATGAAGACCATGTCCGCGCGGGAAGCGAAAAATGCTTTCGGCTTGATGATTGACACCGCCCGGGCGGAGCCAGTGCGCATCGAGAAGCATGGGCGCGGTGTGGTGGTGGTCGTTTCCGTCGAGGAGTATGAGCGGCTTTGTGCCCAGAAGGAGCGCACATACCAACCGGCGGCAGGTATCGGGGGCGACAAGCATGGACGGGCTTAGCGAGCGCGACATTTGCAGTAAGTTTGTCACGCCCGCCCTTACTGCTGCAGGCTGGAACCTACATACCCAGATCCGCGAGGAAGTGAGTTTGACAGCTGGGCGCATCGTTGTTCGCGGTAAACTGACATCCCGCGGCAAGCAGAAGCGCGCGGATTATATCCTCTATCATAAACCCAACATCCCGATTGCTGTTATTGAAGCCAAAGATGCTTCACATTCGGTCGGCGCGGGCATGCAGCAAGCGCTCGAATATGCCGAGATGATCGACGTGCCGTTTGCCTTTTCGACGAACGGAAAAGGCCTTCTCTTGCACGACAGATCGGCAGTGGACGGTTCCGTCGAGCGTGAAATCTCGCTCCAGGAAATGCCGTCACCTGAGCTACTTTGGCAGCGTTATGCGGCTTGGAAAGGTATCGCGACCGCCCAAGACCCCCTCGTCAACCAGGACTATTTCGATGACGGTACCGGCAAGGCGCCACGCTACTATCAGACATTGGCCGTCAATCGTGTGATCGAGGAAACCGCAAAAGGTCGCGATCGGTTGCTGCTTGTCATGGCGACCGGGACGGGCAAGACCTACACAGCGTTTCAGATCATCTGGCGGCTATGGAAGGCGGGTGCAAAGAAGCGGATTCTGTTCCTCGCAGATCGTAATATTCTCGTCGATCAGACGAAAACGAACGACTTCAAACCTTTTGGTGGCGCGATGACCAAGATCGCCAACCGCCAAGCTGACAAGTCCTACGAGATCTATCTTTCACTTTATCAAGCGGTCACAGGGACGGACGAAGCAGCAAACATCTACAAGCAGTTTTCGCGTGATTTTTTCGATCTGGTGATCATTGATGAGTGCCATCGCGGGAGCGCGGCGGCCGATTCCGCTTGGCGCGAAATCCTCGAGTATTTCTCGAACGCAACACAAATCGGCATGACGGCAACGCCGAAAGAAACGAAGGATGTGTCCAACATCGATTACTTCGGCGAACCGGTTTACACCTACTCGCTCCGCCAAGGCATCGAAGACGGCTTTCTGGCTCCATATAAGGTCGTCCGTTACGACCTCGATAAAGACCTGACCGGCTATCGACCGGAAGCGGGAACACTCGACCGCTATGGCAACGAAGTCGACGACCGCATTTATAACCAGAGGGATTTCGACCGGACGCTGGTTCTTGATGAGCGCACCAAATTGGTCGCCTCGAAGATCACAGAATTTCTGAAAGCCACAAACCGCTTCGATAAGACCATCGTGTTCTGCGAGGACACCGAGCACGCTGAACGCATGCGCCAGGCGCTCGCCAATGCGAACGCCGATCTTGTGGCTGAAAACCACCGCTACGTTATGCGGATCACCGGTGACGATGCGCTCGGCAAGGCGGAGCTCGACAATTTTATCGACCCGAAAGCGCGCTATCCGGTCATCGCAACAACGTCGAAGCTTCTGACAACGGGTGTGGATGCGAAGACGTGCAAGCTGATCGTACTGGATCAGCGAATTCAGTCCATGACCGAGTTCAAGCAGATCATCGGGCGTGGCACGCGCATCGATGAGGAGCACGGCAAACAGTATTTTACCATCATGGACTTCAAGCGAGCGACAGAGTTGTTCGCAGATCCTGACTTCGACGGCGACCCGGTCCAGATCTATGAACCGGGTGCAGACGACCCACCCGTGCCGCCGGACGAAATTGATGATGCGTCAACCACGACGGTCGGTAAATTTGGCGAGGAAGAACAGTCCGAAATTGATGGTGGCGTTCTTGGCGATCCGTTCGGCGGCGAAGACCGACCGGGGAAGTTCTACGTCGATGGTGTCGAAGTCCGCGTTCTCTCAAAGCGCGTTCAATATCTCGGGCCGGACGGCAAGCTGATCACGGAATCACTGCGCTCCTACGCGAAAAAGACGCTCCAAAAAGACTACAAGACTCTCGATGAATTTCTCCGTCGTTGGGATGAAGCGGAAAAGAAGCAGGCGATTATCGAAGAGCTGGAGTCGCTGGGTGTCTCGCTCGATGGTCTGCGAGACGAAGTGAAAAACGGCGACGCTTTCAGCACTTTCGATTTGCTCTGCCACGTTGCCTATGGCCAGCCGCCGCTGACCCGCAGAGAGCGGGCAGAACAGGTCAAGAAACGCAACTACTTTGCAAAATTCGAGGGCAAAGCGCGGGCCGTGCTGGAAGCGCTTCTCGACAAATATGCGGACGAAGATTTCGGTCCGCTGGAAAATGCCAAGGTTCTACAGCTCAAGCCATTCGATGAAATCGGCACCCCAGTCGAGATTGTGAGGGGCGTTTTCGGCGGCAAATCAGCTTATGAGGCTGCCGTCAGGGGGCTGCAGACCGAACTATATCGCGAGGGAGCGTAAAACGTGCCGAATGTATCGGGAGTGATCAAGTCCATTCAGGATATCATGCGCAAGGACGCAGGCGTCGATGGCGATGCTCAGCGTATCGGCCAATTGGTCTGGATGTTCTTCCTGAAGATTCTGGACGACCAGGAGGAGTCGCTGATGCTCCTCAGCGATGACTACAACTCCCCGATCCCAGATCATCTGCGCTGGTCCGCCTGGGCCACCGACCCAGAAGGCATCACCGGTGATGCGCTCCTCGACTTCATAAACAACCAGCTTTTTCCGAAGCTGAAGAACCTGTCGCTCGAAGGGCCGGAACGTGATCGCGCGCGTGTCGTGCGCGCCGCTTTCGAAGATGCCTACAACTACATGAAGAATGGCACGCTGATCCGGCAGGTCGTCAACAAGATCAATGAGATCGATTTCAACAACACTGGCGACAAGCACGCCTTTGGTGATGTCTACGAGCAAGTTCTGAAGGACCTCCAAAGCGCTGGCAATGCCGGCGAGTTCTACACTCCGCGTGCCGTCACCCAGTTCATGGTCGATATGCTCGATCCCCAACTGGATGAATTGGTGCTGGACCCCGCGTGCGGAACGGGCGGTTTTCTGGCCCACGTGATGGATCACCGCATCGAGAGATATGTCGAAACGGTCGAGGACCGGGCGACGGTCCAGAACAATTTGTTGGGCGTTGAGAAGAAGGCGCTGCCGCATTTGCTGTGCGTTACCAACATGATGCTGCACGGCATCGAAGCGCCAACCAACATCCTTCACGACAATACGCTAGCCACGCCCCTGAAAGATCACAAATGGCGGGGCAAGATCGATGTCATCGTCACCAACCCACCCTTCGGTGGCATGGAGGAAGACGGCATCGAAAAGAATGTGCCGCAGGCGTTCCAGACGCGTGAGACAGCGGACCTCTTCCTGGTGCTGATTATCGAGCTTCTGAAAGAAGGCGGCCGCGCCGCCGTCGTCCTGCCGGATGGCACCCTCTTTGGAGAAGGCATCAAGACGCGCATCAAGGAGAAGCTGATGACGGAGTGCAACCTGCACACCATCGTCCGCTTGCCGAACGGTGTCTTCAATCCGTATACCGGCATCAAGACGAATCTTCTTTACTTCGAAAAATGCCACAAGGACGGAAAAGGCAACGCCCTTAACCCAACCTCTGAGGTTTGGTTCTACGAACACCCCTACCCGGATGGCTACAAAAGCTATTCCAAAACGAAGCCTTTGCGCATCGAGGAATTCAGGGGCGAAAACAGCGAGCAAGCTTGGTGGGGCGACGTCAAGACGCGTGCTGACCGCAAGGAGAATGATCGCGCCTGGAAGGTAAGCGCCGAAGAGATCAAGGCCAACGGCTACAATCTTGATATTTCGAACCCACACCGAAAAGAAGAAGGTCACAAGGATCCGGCGGAGCTGCTCGCCGCCTTGCAAGAGAACCGCAAGGAACTCGCCGCTACGCAGGAACAACTTAAGGCGGCTCTCGCCGAGGCACTCACCAAGCTGGCGGTTGCCTAATGTACATCGAGACGTTCCTCGGACAGTTCGCGGCTCTTGCCAGCGGCCCAGGTGGTATCAGCAAACTACGGGAGCTGGTGCTGCAACTGGCCGTGCAGGGGAAGTTGGTGCCACAATCTAACGGTGAGCACTTTACAAATAAAGAGTATAAAACCGCAAAGTCATTTGTTGAACGAATAAGATCTGGAAAGGCAAAACAGCCGGATTTTCAGAATTGGACCGAGAGTGTACCTCTTGGTTGGTTTGTCACGTCGCTGGGAAATGTCGTCGAGCTCGTGAATGGTCGCGCTTTCAAACCTACAGATTGGGCTGAGGACGGCCTAAAAATAGTTAGAATACAGAATCTCAACAATCCAATCGCGCCATTTAATCGCTTCAAAGGCGAAGTGAGGGAGCGGTTTTTGATCGATACCGGCGATGTGCTTGTGAGCTGGTCAGGAACACCCGGGACGTCTTTCGGCGCTTATATATGGTCCGGCGGAAAAGCGATTCTAAATCAACATATTTTCCGTGCGGATTTTGACCGTTCCGTTTTGGATCCCCATTACATTCGGCTGGCTGTAAATGCGATTATGACCGGCCTCATATCGGATGCCGTGGGTTCCGCCGGATTGCAGCATGTAAGACGTGGGCAAATTGAAAATTCGCTGCTGAAGATACCACCTCTCGCGGAGCAGAAGCGAATTGCCGCGAAGGTCGACGAGTTGATGAGGCTGTGCGATCGGCTACAGGCCCAACAGGTAGATGAAAATAGGCTAAAGCGCACAGGTGCCGCCTCCGTCTTGCAGTGCGTTTCGGACGCTGGAACATCGGAGAAAGTCCAGGAAGCACTTCACTTCCTTATCGCGAATTTCAAAGATTTTTTTGACGATGTAAAAAATATCGAGGGTCTGCGGCACGCCATACTTGACCTTGCTTATTCCGGGGCATTTTGTGATGAAAAGCCCAAGTTTGTTGAGCTTGAAGACGTCTTGTCGTTCGGCCCTCGCAATGGCTATTCCCCTAAACCTGTCTCGTATGAAACAAGTACGCGGTCTATATCGCTCTCTGCTGTTACGAAGGGGACATTTGACCGTACGAAATACAAGTACCTACATGAGGACTTCGACGAGAGCAGTCATCTTTGGATCCAGCCCGGAGACATATTAATTCAAAGGGCAAATTCTTTGGATTACGTTGGCATGTCGGTGTTCTATGATGGCCCGCCCAAGGAATTTATCTATCCAGATCTTATCATGAAGATCCGGGTCTCTGATCAAATGATACCAGAGTATGTCGTTTATTGCCTGCAAAGCCCCTCAGGTCGACGATATTTCCAAGGCAATGCGACAGGAACTTCAGGCAGCATGCCAAAGATTAACCAAGCGGTGGTCAAAGGCACTCCTATCCCGTTTGTTAATCGCAAGGCTCAGGAAGCCACAATTGAGGCAGTTAGGGGGTTGATGGCGTTATGCGATCAATTGGATGAACAGGTTCGGGAGAACGAACGGCTCAACGCGTCGCTGATGAACTCTCTTGTCCATGCTTTGACTGAAGCGGACCCTGATGGAGGTGGCACGGAGGGGACCCCCAACGAGAGTGCCGACATTGCACCGCTAGGTGTTGCCTCGAAGACTGATAAGGATGGTGCGGGCGAACAGTCAGGTTCGCAAAACGCCAGCGCTGCGCGGACTTCGGAAGCGGATAGCCTTTCGCCTTCGGCCAGCGCATCCGAAGTGGATACAAAGTTCAAGGAAGCGGTGTTGGTCGGCGCAATCGTGCAAGCGTTCTTTGAAGCGGGCGGCCAGCCTATCGGCAATTTCCGTCTACAGAAGGCGGTCTATTTCGCACGCCGGCACAATGGTGAGCATGTCGGTCAAATGGAGTATCTCAAGAAGGCGGCCGGGCCTTACAACCCGTCCATGAAGTATTCCGGGGGGATCGCCATCGCGAAGCAAAAGAGCTGGCTGCGCGAGACGCGCGGTCGCTTCGGGTTTGGCCATGTGCCGGGACCAGCGGCGGAGGAGATGGAGGCCTGGTTCGCCAAGTATGGCTTCGGAGATCCGGCCCGGTGGGTCGCCGAACATTTCCGCTTCAAGCGAAATGAAGAATGGGAAACCCTTGCAACGGTCGACTATGCCATGGAGCACCTTCAATCCTTGGGGATCGAAGCTGATGCTACTCAGGTTCTGCAATACATCCGTGGTGACGACGAGTGGCGTCCCAAGATCGAAAAGCTCAGATTGACAGAAATGTCAGTCGGTACCGCTATGCTAGAGGTGAAAGCGCTTTTCAGCGCGGAAGGCGGGGATGACTCGGTGTGATCATTTCGCCACTGGAACATGCGCACGATTTTCAGAAAGTCTTCGGGCTGACGCGGCTGGCGACCACGATCGACAAGGCGGAAGCGGCATTGGGGAGTCTCGAACCAGAGACGATCGACTACTGCAAATGCGTCATCGAGATCATCTGCAAACACATCCTATCTGAACGCGGCATTCCCTATGATGATCTGAAGCTGCCGAAGCTGGTCAAGCAGGCGTTGTCATCTTGCGGCTTCGACAATGAGGGGATCGCTGGCAACCTTTCGGGGATCGTCGGTGCGCTTGCGGAAATTCGCAATCGTACCGGCATTGCCGGACATGGACAGCACGACAGCCAGGACCTGCCGTCGCAAACGGATATCCGGATCTTCGTATCGATTTTTGAAAGCGTCATCAGTCTGTTGTGGCATGCCTTCAACAAGTTCAACATCGACCTGGCCCTGACGAAACTCCGCTTCGATCTCATCGAGCAACGTCTCGAACTCGCGTCCTTCAACGAAGTCTTGGATGTTTCAACCTCGATCACCTACGATCAGGAAGAGGGCCGCATCTATATCAAAGGCAAAGAAGTAAGACCCTCAGAAATGCTGTTCATTTTCGACCGAAACTCGTACTCCGAAGAGCTCAAGAAGTTCCGCCTTACAGAGGTCGTGGCTGAACCCGAAGAAGAGGCGCCGGCCACATGACCACACACCCAAGATTAACAGAGCGGAACGATTTCCTCTTCAGAGAACCACTGGTTGCGAACTGCAGATGCGATGAGGGCATCTGGGGCTTCGGTATAGGCGACGAGTGCTAGGCTCTTCTTCGCCCGTGTGCAGGTAACATATAGAAGACGGCGCGTACGTGTAATGCCGCCTTCGGTGCCTTCGGCAAGATGCTTTCGGTCAGTGTCCGACAACGGCTTGGCTTCGAACAACTTATCGTAAGAAAATAGAAAGCCTCGCGCGTCGCTGTCGTCAAGAATCACCAGTACACGATCGAATTCAAGCCCCTTCACGCCCTGATGGGTTCCGAACGGGCCAAGATCGCTGACATATTCTGCGAAAGGAATCGTCTGGTTATACGGAGTTTCCAAAAATGCCCGCCAAGCCTCAAGGCTCTCGGGAGACGCCTCCGCCGGCACCTCTTCATCGTCTAACTCCGCATCCTCGCTGACTGGATTGGACTCAGTCGTTTCCGATTTCGATGTATCGACGACAAATGGCTGCAGCGCGGCGGGAATCTCGAACAATCCATGTTCTGCCACACATTGAAGCACAGTGAGAAAGGTTGTGTCCGAGCCTTTAGTATCGAGCCCTAGCAACGCATCCACGCCTACGCGTACGGGCTGCAGCGGATCGTCCGAGATCGATCTTTCAACAATTGCTGACCGCTTTAGAAGAGGAGAAGCTGCACGCAAGTGGGCCATGACCGCGAAGGCGTTATTCGCATGTCCAGCCGCGATAAGCGGAGCGACACGTTCGGTAAAAAGCCTCAACCCAGCCAATTCTCCTGTCCGAAGCCCGGTTGATAGACGCGAGTCCCGATCAAGCGCCTTGAACATTTCAAGGAACCCGTACCTTGCGGCCGCCATATGGTGTTCAAGCGTGAGCGCCTTCACTGCGGCTTGGTCTCGCCAAGCAGGATCGCCACAAAGTTCTGCCATTCGGTCCTGAACCCGCCGCTCGATCGCCGGCTTGTCGGGCGTGCTGTTGGAGGCGACAAACAGGCGAACAAAACCGACATCGCTATCATCGCGAGCCACTTGGCTTTGGTGATCAATCGGAGCGCGCAGCACATTGCCGAGCGCGACCACGCGCTGAGGCGATCGGTGGTTCATTCGCTTTGCGGGACGCGCCCATTCTTCCGGAACCAGGCGCTCCAGTTCCGGATGGCCGTCAAGAAAAATCCGCTGCATCATGTCCCCGAACAGCCCCACAGCAAACTTGCCCTTATTCGCTGAGGCAAGCACGAAGAAGGCTTCAAGCAGGCCCTTATTCGTGTCCTGGCTCTCATCGATGAGCAGGAAGGGATACTTGTTGACGAGGACCGCCCGCATCGATGGTTTGGTTTCGATGAAGGCCGCTGTGAGCTTGAGCACCTCAGCATGGGAAAGTGAATCCTGGCCGAAATTGTCTCCGTTCGGATTGTAAGTGAACCGTCGGGGAGTGTTGAGCCATTCGAGACGTCTGGTGATAGAGGCGATTGCGCGTTCTCGATCGAGAGCCGCCTTCGTGCCAGCGCGCCCCTTTGCTTGCTTCTCGTGCAAGTCTGCTAGGTCGACGGGAAGCGTTGTGAGCAACCAAGTTTGGATATCGCTATGGTAGGTTCTAATATGCTTCCAGCAAAAACTGTGGATCGTCGATATTGGAAACAAGGGATCCTCACCGACGCGCTCCGCGATCTCGTCAGCCGCGGCATTCGTGTAAGTGATCACCGCGATTTTCTTCCCGCTACGTCGGAATACTGCGCCGTGATCTTTGCGGAAGTTATCCAGAGCGTTCTTAAGCGAGCGCGTCTTTCCCGAGCCCGCGCCCGCGTACAAGAAGAAGCTCTGTGGACTGACGGGGTTCAGGCAATCTCGGATCTGTGCATCGGCGCCATCATCGAAGTCTGCCGGCGCGATCTCAATTTCCGCCATCGGCTTGCCCCGTCTTGAGTTCACTTTCCGCAATATCTTTGCTGACGGCCCGCTCGAACCATTTAAGTCCAGCCGCGATATAGCTCGGCGGCTTCAAGGCCGTGGGGTCCTCAAGCATCAGACAATCTAGTGCGAATGCTGCTTTTTCAGCGGTCTTCAGCAACTCGAACAGTTCATCTTCAAGATCATCACCCGAAAGGCCTTGCGCAACGATGGCTTGGACCTTGGCCGACGTCACAGAGCCTTCGACATTTTCGATAGTAGCGAGGTTCTCCAGGATTAGGGCGTCCTCGAATGTTCGTGGAATGACGATGCCATCGTCCTGACCGCCGGACTCGATTTTAACCGGCTTCTGATAGGCGACGTAGAGGTCGTAGTCCTCTCCCCCGTCCGATACGTGCCCTTCGGGCACGAGCGCGACCAATTCGTCGATCAGCTTCTTCTTGGGATGCCATTCCTTGAGAACAGAGTTAGCTGTCTGTTGCTCCTTGCCTTGCTCGGGGCGCGCCGACTTCCAGCGCGTTGTTTCCTTACCGTTCTTGTCTATGATCTTAACTGCCGCAGTCGCGTCGAGGTCGCCGATGATCAAAGTCGCGATTCCAAGAGCATCGATCAGATCCCGAAAGCTGTGCACATGGCTGCCGCCGAGCTCAAGCAGCGTGACATATCGACGAGACAGCTCGGGGAAATGATGGCGAATGAAGTGCGGAACAAGGATGCGCTCGGCTTGGCCTTCCACAAATATTACTCCGTCCGCGAAGAACAGGTCGCAGTGGGTCGCCTTGAGATAACGCTTTACGAAGCGCTTGGTATCATCGCCGTCACCAAAAATGTGAGAGAGGTTGGCGACCGTCGTGGTGGGCGTTTCATCCTGGTTCACGGCGGGGCGGCGCCGGAAATAGCGCAGGCTGGCGAAATCGGCCTCGTGCGCAACATGACTGGAATGGGTACTGACGATTAGCTGCGTGCAGTAGCTCTCCCCGGTATCCAGATCGGGATGCTTTCTGAGTAGGTTGTAAGCCTTGTTGATGAAGACTTGTTGCACTTGCGCATGAAGGTGAGCTTCCGGCTCTTCGACAAGCACGAGATGGAGAGGCTGAATCTCGTGTGACACGTCTGCACCTTCGAGGAGGCCCGCCTTTTCGACGCGCATCCATTCGTCGCGAAAACCCATCAGCATGAACACCATTGCGATCAGGTTTTGGTAGCCCAGACCTGAATAGTCTTCTGGTAGCTTGAGGGTTTTGGTACCGTCACCGGAGGGATCCGCGACCTGATACTGTACCGAAGAGCCGTGTTTCAACCCATCCGTCGCTCGAAGGAGCGTCGAGATTTTCAGCTTTGGATTACTCATGCCCGGATACCCAAGGTCTTCGAGTTCTTCAAAGGCTGCGGAGAATCCGGCCTCAAGTCGCGCATCAAAGCTGCGTTCGGCGGCCTGGATTGCGCCAAGCGCCTCATAGTCCTTGTCGGAAGGGGTCTTGGAGGGATCGAGATGGCGATCGTAGTAAGAGCGCAACTGATCAGATAAGCGGCGCTTGAAACGGCGGCTGGTTGCCTCGCCCTTGTCGTCTCCACCATCGTTGCCGCCCGCATCGGCGAAGTCGCGCTGTGCCGCAATCTCATCGATCTTGATGAGATTCTTGAAAGGCGGTTGATCGAATGCGAGAGCGCTGGCCGGCAAGGTTTGAGGTGTCGCGAGACCTGTCTTGCCCGGCAGCTCGACTGCGGTCGGATCAAGCGGAAAAGCCGAAAGTTCGACATGCGCGCGCAACCGCCGTTCGAGGAAGTCAGTCAGGCTGCGAGGCCATACCGCTATCTTTATCGCTTCGCCATTTGGGCCCGTGGTCGACGCGTCCCGGGCAGCGTTTCGTTGCGCGAGATACTCGACCCTTAGCTTTTCCAAGTCTTTGGCATGGTATTTTAGCCGCACACCGAGCAAGCCGCCGGACCAATCCAGCGTAGGCAATATGTGAACGACATGCTGGATCTCGGCGAGCGGCACGTCGAGCCAGACATCGAGTGAGGGAAGGAGCGCGTCAAAATCGACAGTCGATTCAGCATCCGCTTCCCACTGCTCCCCCAAGAGGTCGAACTTGGTCCAATTCGCGATCGTCACGTCTCGCAGTGCAAGGTGGCTCGGCGAGAGGAGAAAAATGCGCAGAGCGACCATCGCGGAGGTCTTGCCGCTATTGTTGGCGCCGACCAAAATTGTTGTCTTTTTATCGAAGTCGAAATGCGTAGCTTTCAGCTTTCGGAAATTCGAGATCTCGACAAACCTGATCCGCATGGCACAGGCCCCCTTTCTTCAAGTAGTTGTGGGCAGCGGATCGGTGCCCTCGCTGAGAATGGTTAGATAGGCGCGGTAGCTGAAAACGCGTCCTCGCTTTCGGCCTGTGATCTCCTCAAGGATCCCGAAGCGTTCGAGGTCGGCAAGCGCCGCATTGACCGTCGGTGCCGAGAGGCCGGTATGCTCGACCAGTTGGTTTGCAGTCAGGAATGGGTGCTGCTGGAACAATTCATGGATGCGCAGCGACGAGCCGGCGCGGTCGCTTTCGGCCGTGATGCGCTCGCGATCCTCCTTGAACAGATCGACAATCCGCGTGGCGGCGTCGAACGCCTGGTTCGCCGTTTCAGCCACGCCGGCAAGGAAGAAGTCGAGCCAGGCTTCCCAACGACCGTGCTCGCGCACTTCCTGAAGCAGCCGATAGTAATCAGCGCGATGTGTTTTGAGAAACAGACTGAGATAAAGGAGCGGCTTTTGCAGCACGCCGTTGACGCAGAGGTATAGCGTCACCAATAAGCGGCCTATTCGGCCATTGCCGTCGAGAAACGGGTGGATGGTCTCGAACTGGACATGTAGCAGACCGGCCTTGATGATTGCCGGGAGGCGCGACTGGTCCTCATGCATGAAGCGTTCAAACGCGCCGAGGCAATCATCCAGTTCGGTAACCGGCGGCGGCACGAACAGCGCATTGCCTGGTCGTGTACCGCCGATCCAGTTCTGCGACCGCCGGAATTCCCCAGGGTCCTTGGTGCCGCCGCGTCCGCTTTGCAGCAGTCGCGCATGCATCTCGCGGATCAGTCGCAGCGACAGCGGGAGCTCCTGCAGCCGTTCCAACCCATACATCATTGCATCGACGTAGTTCGAGACCTCGCGGATATCATCTATCGGCTGGCCAGCTTGTGCTTCGGTCTCAAAGCGCAGCAGATCGGAAAGCGTCGATTGCGTTCCCTCGATCTGCGACGAAAGCACCGCTTCCTTGCGGACGTACATATAGAGAAACAGTTCCTGGCGCGGCAGCAGCATGGTGATGCCGTCCAGCCTTCCCAGGGCGCGCTCAGCCAAGCTGAGCCGATCTAGGAGCCCCAGCACGTCGATCGTCGGTACAGGCGGTAAGGGAGGCGGCACGAAGGCCCGTACCGTCTCGCCCGCGACGGGCGTTTCCACAAGGCGACCAAGGCGCTGGTTAGGTTCAGACTCGCTCATGCCTCATTATGGCTCTCGATTCTTATTTAAGCAATAAGGCCTTCACTTAAATAAGAGATGAGCTAAGATAAAGGAGCTTAACTAAAGGACGAGAGCGTTATGGGCGGGTACACCCAGCGGGTCCGGGACAGCATCCTGCCACTCTCTGTGGCCGGAACCCTTCCTGATGCTTTTGCGGAGTGGTCCTTTACAGAAAGCACGATCGATCACGAAGCGCCAGTCGAAACCTGTCAGCTCTGTGGCCAGCAGGAACTGCGTTATCATTTCGAGATCGCCAATGCCTACACCGACGGAAGCCTATGGGTTGGATCGCACTGCATCCTTCAGTTCGACGTCGCGGTGCTGGAAGATGGACGCCGCCTGTCCCCGGCGGAAGCGAAGCGCCATCTCACTAAGCTCACTCAGAAAATGCAGATGGAATCCTGCATCCGCGCGCTTGAACAGCTTGCGCGATCCGAAAACAATCCGATCCTTTCGGGCGCACTCGATTACTATCGACGAAAGAAGAAGCTGACGCCCAAATATGCTGCGGTGGTCTTCTGGAAGCTCCAAGCTTTCAATATCGATCATCACCCCTCCTTCTTCCAGGTCGAACTGCGACGGGCACAACATATCGAGGATCTCCGCCAGATGCCGACATCGCGCCTCCATCGATTCTGGAACGCATTGTCTACAGCGCAACGTCGGAAAGCGGTTGAGCTCGGTCACCAACCGCCAAATGAGAGATAGATAGCAGCCGCTAAAGCCAGCTGGTTGGAAGTCGATCCGTCGCCAATTGGAACTCCACAGCTCACGAAGCGGAAGATTGTGAGAAGAAAACCTTCGCCCGCGGCCGAACTCGTCGACACGACCGGTCCCTTGGCTACTTCGCGTTGGGAGCGTATCTCGGACATCGATATATATCCTCACACTTTATCACCCATCATGTGAGGTTTTGTATCACCGAGCCCATGCAGGTCGGGGCGACCTTTCAGTTGATCGCCGGGCTCTGATCCAGACCATTAGGGAGGGGCGTCTCCCTGTGGGCCGGGCTGCCGACGAAGCGGAAGCCCCCCCATGGGTCTTCCTCCTCTCGGGCTTCCATCCCTGACGCGGGCGTCCTGGAATTCCCGCAGCATCGGGGTTCTCCGCTTCCGTGGGTGCCAGAGAGTAAGAGTTCGGCGGCTTTCGCCGTGACGGGTTTGGAGGTCGAGAGAGAGGCTCCCGGCCGGCCCGTCGCGGAGATTGACCCATGACCAACCTTGAAACTCTGGACGGCCGGCGCGACGCGAGCGGCGGCTACAAAGTCGATGTATCTCGCGGAGAGCGGATTGGCCGCGTCTCCTCGGAGTGGTTTTCGCGGCCCGATGACGAGCGCTACCTGTCCCTGTCGGAGCTCTTCGCGGCGGTGAAGGGCCGCGCCGAGCGCAGCCGCACGCGCACGGTCGAAAGCGCCGCGATCCGCGTCGAGGCGCATCGCGACGACCCGGAAAACCTGGCCCTCGTCCTGCCGGACGCCGAGGCGCCAGTGGCGCCGACCCATTGGAGCTTCGGCCAGCTTGCCAGCCTGGTCAGCGCACCGGCAGCCTATCTGCGCCAGCTCCCGGCGCCGCTCGCGGGCATCAATCTGCAATACGGGCTCACCTCGCACCGCGCCGAGCAGATCAAGACGCTGGAGACCGAGGACGGGCGCACGGAGCTGCGTGCCGTCACCGGCCCGGACTATGGCCGCATCTATGACCACGAACTCGTCGCCGCCGTGCAGAAGATTGCGGGGAACGGGACCGGCGATACGCGCTGGAAAGTGCCCGGCACGCTCGACTGGTCGAGCGGCGTCTACAACCCGATGATCGACGTCACCAAGGACACGACGACGCTCTACGCCTCGGATCGCGACGTCTTCCTCTTCCTGGTCGACGATATGAATCCGATCGAGGCGGGCAAGCTGCCGGACGGATCGCCGGATCTCTATTTCCGGGGCTTTTATTGCTGGAATTCCGAAGTCGGCGCGAAAACGCTTGGGCTAGCCAGTTTCTATCTGCGCGCCGTCTGCCAGAACCGCAATCTCTGGGGCGTTGAGGACTTCCAGGAGATCAGCATCCGGCATTCCAAATACGCCGCCAACCGCTTCGCGCGCGAGGCGGCGCCGGCGCTGACCCGCTTCGCCGATTCCTCGTCGCGCCCCTTCGTCGAAGGTATCCGCGCGGCGCGCGAGCGGATCGTCGCGCGCCGTGATGACGACCGCACCGACTTCCTCCGCAAGCGGGGCTTCTCCAAGGCGGAGACGGCCAGGATCGTCGAGACAGTCCTCGCCGAGGAAGGTCGTCCGCCTGAGACCGTGTTCGATTTCGTGCAGGGCATCACCGCCGTCGCCCGGTCGAAGCCGCAGCAGGACGCCCGACTCGAAATGGAGGGCAAGGCGAAGAAGCTGCTGGAGCGCGCAGCGTAGCTTCAGCCGGCGCTCCGCCTTTCCGGTCCGTCGCTTCCTCAAGAGGAAGAGGCGGGCCGGGTTTTTCGTGACGGGTTTGAAGGTCGAGAGAGAGGCTTTCGGCCAGCCCGTCGCGGAGAACTGACATGACCAAGTCTCAGAAAATCACCCTCAGCGCCTCGCGCGACATCCCCTTTAACAAGCTGGTGCTGAGCCAGTCCAATGTCCGGCGCATCAAGGCCGGCGTCTCGATCGAGGAATTGGCCGAAGACATCGCCCGGCGCACACTTCTGTCCTCGATCACCGTCCGGCCGGTGCTGGACGAGGCCGGCGCTGAAACCGGCATGTTCGAGATCCCGGCCGGCGGACGCCGCTACCGGGCGCTCGAACTGTTGGTCAAGCAGAAGCGGCTGAACCGCACAGCGCCCGTGCCCTGCATCGTGCGTACGGACGGCCTCGCCGAGGAAGACAGTCTCGCCGAGAATGTTCAGCGGGCGCCGCTTCATCCGCTCGACCAGTTCTGCGCCTTCCAGGCGATGCGCGAGAAAGGCAAGAGCGAGGAGGAAATCGCGGCGGCCTTCTTCGTCTCGGCGAACGTCGTCAAGCAGCGGCTCAAGCTCGCCGCTATCGCGCCGTCGCTCCTCGACGCCTACGCCGAGGAGGAACTGACCCTCGACCAGCTCATGGCCTTCACGGTCAATCCCGACCATGAGCGTCAGGAACAGGTCTGGGAGTCGATCAAACGGACTTACGCGAAACAGCCCTATGAGATCCGCCGCATGCTGACCGAAGGCGCCGTGCGCGCCTCCGACCGGCGGGCGCAGTTCGTTGGGCTCAACGCATATGAGGCGGCTGGCGGCGTGATCCTGCGCGATCTCTTCCAGTCCGACGATGGCGGCTGGCTGCAGGATGCAGGCCTGCTTGCGAAACTCGTTGACGAAAAGCTTGAAACCGATGCGGAAGCGATCCGCGCCGAGGGCTGGAAATGGATCGAGACCGGCACGGACTTTCCCTACGGCCATACCTACGGTCTGCGCCGGATCATCGGCGAGACCGAGCCGATGAGCGAGGACGAGATCGCGAGCTTCCACGCGCTGGAGGCCGAATACGACAAGCTCGAAGACGAATACGCCGACGCCGAGGAGTTCCCGGAAGATGTCGACACACGGCTCGGCCAGATCGAAACGGCGATGGAAGCTTTGCAGGAGCGGCCCGTCCGCTTCGAGCCGGACGAAATCGCCGTGGCCGGCGTCTTCGTC
This sequence comes from uncultured Hyphomonas sp., assembly GCA_964556825.1. Classification (GTDB taxonomy): domain Bacteria; phylum Pseudomonadota; class Alphaproteobacteria; order Caulobacterales; family Hyphomonadaceae; genus Henriciella. The sequence goes on from CAZKXJ010000002.1 coordinate 108,944, forward strand.
AGCATCGGCCATGACGGCCGTCTGCGTGTCGAACGCGGCTATGTCCGTCCCGAGGATGAACCTTCCGTCGAATCCGACGGACAGGACGAGGTCGATGGGATCGACGCGTCTACCGAGGAGGACGTCGACGACGCTACGCCCCCCGACGCCAGCGACGAGGCGGAAGAGGAAGACGATGGCCTCAAGCCGCTCTCCGACCGCCTCGTCATGGAATTGACGGCGCATCGCACGCTCGCCCTTCGCGACGCGCTCGCCAACGATCCGCAGACGGCGTTCCTCGCCGCCCTGCACGCGATGACGCTCCGGCTCTTCTATCACTATCCGCTGGATAGCTGCGTCGAGGTCACCCCGCACAGCGCCGGTTTCGGCGCCCAGGTGCCGGGCCTGGGCGACACGGCTTACGCGCTCAGCATCGACGATCGCACGACGAGCTGGCTAGGGGCGCTGCCGAAAGCGCCTGAGGATCTGTGGGAGGCGCTGGTCGGGTTCGACAACGATAGCCGCGAGGCGCTGTTCGCGCATTGCGTCGCCATGACCGTCAACGCCGTCCAGGAACCGTACAACCGCCGTCCGCGGGCGCTCGCCCATGCCGACGTGCTGGCGGCGGCGCTCGGGCTCGACATGGCGGCGGCGGGCTGGGCGCCGACCAGCGAGAGCTATCTCGCTCGCGTCACCAAGGCCCGCATTCTGGAGGCCGTGCGCGAGGCGAAGGGCGCGGAAGCATCCGACCGCATCGCCGGCCTCAAGAAACCGGACATGGTCGCGGCGGCCGAAGAGCTTCTCGAAGGAACCGGTTGGTTGCCCGAAGTACTGCGCATGCCGACTCTCCCTGAAAGCGAAGCGCAATCGGCGGATAACGGCGGCAAACCGGCCATGGGCGATTCCGCCGTCATCACCGATGATGAACCTGTCACCGGCAACGCCTTCGCCACTGCGGCCGAGTGACCGGGAGCCAAGCCCCCCAACGGCTCCCGCAGCCGCCCCTGGAGCCCGCCCATTGTGGCGGGCTCCTTCTTTTTTGCTCTCAGCATGGAGGCGCAAATGAACAGCGCTGCATCCGAGATTGCAGGACGGCTCGGCCGCGAGGCGGAGGCCGTCTGCCGCCATTACCTCTCCAACGGCCGCAAGCAGGGCCGCTACTGGATCGTCGGCGACATCGAGAACACGCCCGGTCGCAGTCTTTACGTTCGCCTCACTGGACCAACCCACGGTCCTGGCGCTGCCGGCAAATGGACCGACGCCGCCACGGGCGAACATGGTGACCTGCTAGATCTCATTGCCGGCGCCCGCCAACTTCGTTCCTTCGGCGAGACGCTTGATGAGGCAAGGATCTTTCTGAACCTCCCACGACCTGAACCGCCAACTCGCGAACGCGTGGTTGCCTCCACCGGATCGCCGGAGGCTGCACGGCGCCTCTTCGCCATGGGAAGACCGCTCGGTGGAACGCTCGCCGAGCGCTATCTTCATCGACGCGGTCTTTCCGGGCTTGGCGGCGCGCCAGCGCTGCGATTTCATCCGTGCTGCTACTATTGGCGTGAAGGTCAGCCGAAAGATGCACCGTCGGAGACTTGGCCCGCATTGCTCGCGAAGGTCACGGACGGACAAGGCAATCTCACCGGCGTCCACCGCACCTGGCTCGATCCGGCGACGGCTCGCAAGGCCCCGCTTGACCCACCGCGCAAGGCGATGGGGCATCTGCTCGGGCACGGTGTGCGGGTCGGCATCGCGACCGACATTCTCACTGCCGGCGAAGGGCTTGAAAGCACGCTGTCACTGCGCATGGCGTTACCCGACCTGCCGGTCATCGCCGCGTTATCGGCCAACCATCTCGCCGCGCTGATCCTGCCGGCAGGGCTTCGGCGTCTCTATATCGCGGCCGACGCCGACGAAGCAGGCGCCATGGCGGCTGACAAACTGACGGAACGCGCAGATGCCGTCGGCATCGAGACGATCCGGCTTGCTCCCCTTGGCGATGATTTCAACGAAGATCTCCGCAAGCTCGGACGAGAAGACCTGCGGGCGCATCTCGGCCCGCAATTGGCCACGGCTGATCTATCGCGGCTGCTTTCCTGCGACCCCTGAGCAGCTGAGCAGGCCTGTCGCGGCTCTCGCCTACATCGTCGTCTCCTTGCCCGAGAGTCACGCCTTCGGCCTTCCGGGAGGAGCGAGACGGAGCGGAGCCCGGCCCGGCAGGCAACGGCTGCGGCGGCGCTCTTTTCCGCCGCCGGGCCCACCCACGCGTTCCGCGTGGCAAAACAGACCATGTGTGCGCCCGGCTTTGCATCGCGAAGCAAAAGAGCGCCGCCTCCGCCGTCCTCCGCCTGTGGCTCCGGCCGCCGGGAACGGCGGTGCAGTCCCGGCCAGCCCCCGCTTTTCCGTCGCTCGGGAAGGCCGCGAGAGGCGCGGCCCACGCCGAACAGGAGACGATCCCATGACAGCCGAGACCATCGAACGACACGCCAGTTCCGCAACCGCCGCCGTGCTCGAAGAATTGCAACTCTACGGCTATCGGCCTTTCGCCGACGAGCCCGATTCGAGACCTTTACCCGAAATCGACGCCCTCCAGGGCGCGATGACGGACATCTTCGACGCGCTCGCCGCGACGCTGGGCGACACGCGGCTGGAACCGGACCTCGAAGACCTTTTTTGGTCCGTGACGAACCTGTTTCATCGCACAGCGGCCCGTGTCGATCGCGACCTCGACGACAACGAACAGGCCCAGAAACGCGCGCAGCGCGAACAGGACGGTTCCGAAGTACGCTCTGTCGAACTCGAAGCCCTGACGGCGCAGGGCGTCACGCTGATCGAGCGGCGCAACGCCTACGAACTCATGCGCGACATCGCCGCTGATCACTTCGAGACCCATATTGGCCAGACCTGGCGTCCGCACTCGGGATCGCGGATCAGCCACCGCACGCTGACGGCCTCCATGATCGACAGCCGCGACTATCTGACGGCGAAGCGGCGCGCGGAGATCGAACCACTTCTGCCAACCGGGCCACGCGTCGCATTCTCTGGCGGGCTCGACGTCACCGATCATCGGACCATCTGGAAGGCGCTCGACCGAGTGATGGCCAAACACGCCGACATGGTGCTGCTGCATGGCGGATCGCCCAAAGGCGCCGAGAAGATCGCCGCCTGCTGGGCCGACGCCCGCAAATGCCAGCAAATCGTCTTCAAGCCGGACTGGAAACGCCACGGCAAGGCCGCACCGTTCAAGCGCAACGACGTGCTTCTCGAGGCCATGCCCATCGGACTCATCCTCTTTCCGGGGTCCGGGATCACCGACAATCTCGCCGACAAGGCCCGCAAGCTCGGCGTGCCGCTTTACGACTTCCGGTCCCGGCAAAGTTCAACGCAGGCGACGTGATGCGCCATATGCATCACCTGATGCGCGCCGGACGGTTCCGGCACGCGTTACTCTTCGCTATACTGCCAGAAGCGCCGTGGCGGTTGGTGGAGGCGCTCCCTCGACAAGGAGACCGCCATGTTCCTGTCCGCATTGCTCAGTGTCATCGGCCTCGGTTTTCTCTGCTGGCTTCTGTTCAGCTTGGCCGTATATGCGCTTCCCTTCTTCGTCGCCATCACCGTCGGCTACTATGCGTTTGAAAGCGATGCGGGACTGATCGGCTCCATTGTTGTCGCACTGTTTGTCGGCGCCGCAGCTCTTGTTCTCGGGCAGGTGGCCTTTGCAACGATCCGCTCACCGATCATCCGCCTTGCGCTCGGGGCACTTTACGCCTTGCCGGCAGGTCTTGCTGGGTTCCATGCAGTGAAAGGTCTCTCACAAGTCGGCGGCGCAGGTGAGACTTTGACGCTCGTCTTCGCCAGCGTCGGCGCGATCATTGTCGGTGTCACTGCATGGCTGCGCATTGCGTCCCTTGCAGCGCCAGAATCACCTCAGCCGGTTTGAAAGCGGCCGTTCGAAGCGATCGCAGCGAATTCATACTTCGAGCCCTTTTTGACGAATGCTGCCGAGCGACTGAACGGCCGCTTCGGCGGACCCGCAGCTTAGCGAGGTGTTCTCCGTTCGGGTCTAGACATACTCCGTAATGCGTTTCAACAAGGCGACACCGGCACCTGATAGAACGCCGCAAGAAGACGTAAGCTCTTGACGACGCCCGGTGTCGAGCGGGTGGGGTCCTGTTATGTGACCGTAAACTGCCCCATCATGCCCGCATCCTCGTGTTCGAGGATGTGGCAGTGATACATGAATGGTGTCTCTTCCGAAGCCAGCTTGTCGAACCTCAGCAAGATTTCGGTCGGACCCTGCACACGGACAACATCTTTCCAACCGATCTGCGCCGAGTCGACCGGCCGCCCGTTCTGACTCACGACCCGAAAGGAAGTCCCGTGAACGTGGAAGGTGTGCCGCATCATCATGTCGGCATTAATGCGCCAAAGCTCGGTTTCGCCTGCGCGGACGGTCTCATCAATGCGATCCATGACGTAAGGTGCACCGTTGATCCCCATCGTCTGGCCGCCGCCACCCATCATGCCGCCGCGCATCATGCCCCCGGTGTGCATGTTGAGGGTGAAATTGCGCCTGCGGACCGGATCGCCGAGTGCGGGCGCATCCGAAGGCAGCGAGGTGGGCAGGCGGGTGGGGCCGGCGGGCGCAGCTTCGCCTACATCAAACGACATGATCTCGAGCGGCGCACCACTGTTTCCATCCATCCCCATCATGCCGCGGTCGCCCATCATGCCTCTATCGCCCATCATCATGGAGCCGCCCCTGTCACCCATCATGCCCCCGTTCATCACGCCATTCATCCCGATGTCGCGCGAGACAAGAGAAACAGGTGACCGGTCCGAGAATTCGACCACGATCTCGGCCCGTTCGGCACCGTCGAGTTGCAGGCTGGCCATGGCAAGAGGGCGGGCCAGAAGGCCGCCGTCACTCGCGACCTGGTGGAATTGCCTGCCGTCGGTGAAACGGAAATCATACACGCGCGCATTCGACGCGTTCAGGATACGCAGGCGTACCAGACCCGCCGGAACTGTAAGCTTGGGACGGATCACACCGTTGACGAGGATCTGGTCCCCCTGGAACCCATGCATCCGATCCATCATGCCAAGACTATAGGTCATGCGGCCTGACCGATCGAAGCGTCGATCCTGCACGATGAGTGGAAAATCGTTCACGCCATAGTCGTGCGGCAGTGGATCGTCGATCTCGGGGTCGTCGATGACAATCATGCCCGCCAACCCGCGATATACCTGCGGGCCTGTTCGCCCGTGAACATGGCTGTGATAAAACAGCGTTGCCGCCGGGTGATCGACCGGTAATTCCGGCGCCCAGGTCTCGCCCGGGCCGAAAGCAAGTTGCGGCCCACCGTCGAGATAGCCCGGCACGTGCATGCCGTGCCAGTGAGCAGTGATCGGTTCATCGAGACGGTTCATGACACTTATGTTTGCGGTGCGCCCGCGCCGGAACCGCAGCAGCGGTCCGAGGTAATCCTGGGAGTAGCCCCAGGTCTCCGACGTCGCGCCTCCGGTGAACTCGCGTGTTCCGCGTATCGCATCGAGTGTGTTGCCTGCGCCGGGGCCGATCTCCATAACCTCCGGTATCGGCAAAGGCGCGCCGGGTTCGGCGGCCCATGCCCGGCTGATATTAAGTGCTGGGGTTGCGAGCGAGGCTGCGGCTAGGCTAAGGAACTTTCGGCGTCTCACAGTGATACTCCGTCATTGGAAGGGTTGCATCGTCCCAACCGAGGCCGAGCAAATATCGCGATAGCGCTCGCACCGGTGTTAGGCCCGAAGCGGGAGACCCGCGTCTTTCCAGCCCGCCAGACCCCCTTCGATTACAGCGGTGTCATAGCCCATCTGGCGCAGGCTGTCGGCGGCAAGGGCCGCGCGTGCGCCGGACGCACAGAGAACGTGAACACGGCCCGTGCCATCGCGTTTCGCGGCCAAAGCCTCGTTCGCCTTGCCGGTCTCGGGATCGGCCTGTGCTGCGACCAACCCGATCAGGAACGACAGGCGCCAGCCCCGGTCGTTGGGTCCGCCGGTTCCCGGAATGGCAGTTGTCAAACCTTTGGTGATGCCCGTGATGCCCGCGATCTTGCCGAACAGGCCCATCACCATGACGGCACTGAGACCGATCAGAACGCCCCCGAAAAGCGAAAGCCAGGGCGTGAATTCCGTTGGCACGACCGGCCCCATATGCGGTCCTTCCATTTGCTGTATTGTTTTCGTTCTCTGTCGGAGACAAATGTAAGATATGTCTAAATTAGTCAATGACGATATAAAGCGGCCTTCGCTACCGGTTCTTCAAGCGCGTGCGGCGGACGTGGCGGGTCAACTGGCTTTGTTGTCGAATGCCAACAGGCTGATGGTGCTTTGCCACCTGCTGGAGGGAGAGCAATCGGTTGGTGCGCTACAGGGCCAGCTCGCCCTGAGTCAGTCGGCGCTCAGCCAGCATCTCGCGCGGTTGCGCGAGGCTGGCATGGTTGCGACCCGACGCGAGAGCCAGACGATCCACTACAGCATCGCCGACCCGCGTCTGCACGATATGATCGATGCGCTTTATCGGATCTACTGTGAAACGGATGGGGACGCGCTTGGGTGACGCGCGCACCTGTACCGTTGCCCGAACGGGCGCGGCCCTAGCTACAGTAAAGGAACAAACGACATGATGGATACATGATGGACGGAATGGGATCGATGGCGAGGGGCATGGGCCTCTGGATGCTGGGCATCTTGTTTGCAGGAAGCTGAGCCGGACAGGCGCGCGTGATGGAAGAGCCCTTCGTTCAGCTCTGGCACCGTTCGGCGGTCACGGCGCTCGGCCTGTTCTGGACGGCGTTCTGGGCGTTTGGCCTCGGCTATCTCGTTTCCTCGATGATCCAGGTCTTCGTGACGCGCGACCGGATGCAGCGGGCGATGGGCACGGAAGGGCCGCGCTCGGTCGCCTTGGGCACATTCTTCGGCTTCGTCAGCTCGTCGTGCAGTTTCGCCGCGCTGTCGGGAACACGCGCGCTCTTCGCCAAGGGGGCCGGGCTGGTGCCGTCGCTGGCCTTTCTTCTCGCCTCGACCAACCTCGTGATCGAGCTGGGTATCATCATCGGCATTTTCCTCGGCTGGCAATTCGTGGTCGGCGAGTATGTCGGCGGCGTGCTGTTGATCCTGCTCATGTGGCTTGTGGTCCGGCTGACCCGCGGCTTCGCGCCGATCGAACGGGCGCGAGAAACCGCGCAGTCGCAGCAAAACGATACCGATAGCTCCGACAAGGACTGGAAAGCGAAAGCCACGTCGCGCGAAGGCTGGGGCGAGGTCGCCACGCGCTACGTCATGGAATGGGGCATGGTGTGGAAGGACGTGACCGTCGGCTTCACCATCGCGGGGATTATCGCCGCCTTCGTGCCGCGCCGCTTCTTCGAATGGCTTTTCATCGGCGGCGACGATCCGAACTTCTTCGAGCTGCTGGCACAGGCGCTGGTCGGCCCCGTCGCCGCGTTCTTCACCTTCATCGGGTCCATGGGGAACATCCCGCTTGCCGCCGTGCTCTACGGCAACGGCGTGGCCTTTGCTGGCATCATGGCCTTCATCTTCTCCGACCTTGTGGTGATCCCCGTCCTGCGCGTGAACGCGAAATATTATGGCTGGCGCATGGCGGTCTATATCCTCGGCGTCTTCCTCGTGGTCCTCGTCGCGACGGCGCTGCTCCTGCATTACGGCTTTGCGGCCCTCGGGCTTCTTCCCTCGGCCGATCAGGTTCGCGCGGTCACTGAGCGCGAGTTCTTCAAGATCGACTATACCTTCTGGTTCAACATAGGGTTCATTGCCCTCACGGTCGTCTTTCTCGTCTGGAAAGTCAGAAGAACTGGTTCTTCCTTCTCGACCGGCGACGGCGCTATCGAGAAGGTGCTATTCTGGCTCGCCATGATCGCCTACGCGTGGCTGGGGGGCGGTCTTCTCTTCGGGTTATGAGGCTCAAGGATCGGACTATCGCGCGCCAAATGTCCTACTTGTCGGCAAGCTGTGCCGTCAAAGCGCTGAGGTTCGCGATGCTGCGTGTGCCGGTCAAAATTCGACCTTTTATGCCCCACGATAATTGTTACACGCCTCAACGCCCTCTGCGACCACGTCGAGAAGTGCGTCCACATCGCTCAGAAGAACCGTGATGCGCGGGCTGCTGATACGATAGCGGATGAAACGCCCATCGCGATCGCTGGCGACAAGCCCGCACTCCAGCAGGCACCTCAGATGGTTGGAGACGTTGGGTTGCGATAGTTCCGTCCGCTCGACGAGCTCGTGAACGGCCAATGGCTCGTTGCAAAGTGCACCGAGGATGGCCAGGCGGCTCGGGTCCGCGAAGCCGCGGAACAGCTTCGCCCGTCGCTCGATGGTTGCGCTCTTGCGGTCATCGACCAATTGCGCCATATCACTCCTCGCTGATATGTTGTTCTTCGATTCATCCTAGCAGGAATAGCGCGACCATGGCCAACACCGAAAATGCCGGATCGACGGCAGATGTCCCGCCCGTCCGTTACCGGGTTTCCGGTATGGATTGCGCCAAGGATGCCGCGCAGATCGAGCGGGCGGCACAGGCAGCCGGGGTCGCGCCCGGCGATGTGAAAGTGTCGGCCGCGACGCACATCATGACACTGACTGCACCCGAAGTGCGCCTGCCGGACATCGAAAAGGCAGTCGCGGTGACAGGCTATGGCTTCGACCGGATCGAGGGCGATGAAGACATTCCGCCGAATCCTGCCCATCAGGACCCGGCCTACCGCCGTGCCCTCTGGATCGTCGTGATCCTGAACGTGGGATACGGGGTCCTCGAAATGATCGGCGGTTTCATTTCCGGATCGCAGGCCGTGAAGGCCGATGCGCTCGATTTCATCGGCGATGGCGCGATCACCTTCCTCGGCCTGCTGGCCATCGGCTGGAGCCTCGCTTGGCGGGCACGGTCGGCTCTGATCCAGGGCATCTTCCTCGGGCTCCTCGGTCTTGGCGTCCTCGGCACGACCATCGTCCGGGTCTTCGAACAGACGACGCCGGATGCAGGTCTCATGGGCCTGCTCGGTATGATCGCCCTTGTCGTGAACGTCGTCTCCGTTCTGCCGCTGCTGCGATTCCGCAAGGGCGACGCGAACATGCGGGCTGTCTGGCTGTTCTCGCGCAACGACGCTATCGGCAATGCGGCGGTCGTCATCGCCGCCGGTCTCGTGGCGTGGCTGGGCAGCGCGTGGCCCGACCTTATCGTCGCCTTCGGTATCGCCGGACTGTTCCTGCACTCCGCTTGGGCCATCATCCGCGACGCGCGGGGCGATCTGAAGGCGACGGCATGAACGGTCGCGTTCTCGGTGGGCTCTGCGCAATCGCAGCGCTCGGTCTCGATCAGGGCACCAAGGCGCTCGCCCTGACCACACCGGCGCTCGAGAGCGGGGTCGAGGTTTTACCCTTTCTTAACCTCGTGCGGGTTCTGAACGATGGGGTCAGCTTCGGTATGCTGGGCGGGATCGTGCCTTGGTGGGGTCTCATCGCGCTTGCTGGCGTGATCGTGTTATGGCTGCTGATCTGGTTGTGGCGCGCGCCGGACAGGCTGACGGCTGCCGCTCTCGGTCTGATCATCGGCGGCGCACTCGGCAATGTCCTCGACCGGCTGCGTTATCAGGCCGTCCCAGACTTTCTGGATTTCCATTACGGAACATACCACTGGCCGTCCTTCAATCTTGCGGATGTGGCGATTTTCTGCGGCGCGGCCCTACTGTTCTGGGACAGCTTCCGCTCTGCGACGGACAAGCCTGGTCAGGGTCAACGCAAGGAAAACACAACGGGGGTGTAACCCATGTTCGGCATACCATCTGCGAAAGGCTTTGACAGCACACTTGCCCTGCTGCGCAACCCATATGGGTTCATTTCGGAGACCTGCCGCGCACTCGACACAGACCTGTTCGAAACCCGCATCCTCCTTCAAGAGACGATCTGCATGACCGGCGCGGCGGCGGCAGAAGCCTTCTATCGGGAAGACCGGCTGATCCGCGCGGGCTCGATGCCGGGCCGCATACAGAAGACCCTGCTGGGCGAAGGCGGCGTTCAGGGATTGGACGGCGCTGCCCACCAGCACCGCAAGAAGATGTTCATGTCACTCATGGGGACCGAGCGGATCGCCGCGCTTCAGGGCACGTCGCTTCACATGTTGGACAAATATGCGCCGGACTGGGAGGCGAGGAATGAGGTCGTCCTCTATGACGAAGTGCGCGAAATGCTCACAAGAGCTGTCTGCGCCTGGGCCAGGGTGCCGCTTGATGAAGCTGAGGTGGCGACCCGAACGGCGCAGCTTACAGCGCTTTTTCAGGACGCCGGTGCCATGGGCCCGAAACATTGGGCCGCGCGACTGGCGCGTCACCGTCTGGAAAAATGGTCAGCACGGGTGATTCAACAGGTGCGTGAAGGCGAGCTTCAGCCGACGCAGGAAAGCGCCCTTCATGTCATTGCGACATGGCGTGATCTCGACGGCGCGATGCTGACCCCGAAAGTCGCCGCCGTGGAGTTGCTGAACGTCTTGCGCCCGACCGCGGCGGTGTCCGTTTTCATAGTTCAGGCGGCGCATGCTTTGCACCGGTATCCGGAATGGCAGGAAAAACTGCGGAACGACGACGGACTGCTCGAACCCTTCGTGCAGGAGGTCCGCCGCCTCTATCCGTTCTTTCCTGCGGTAGCGGCACGAGTGAAGAGCGATTTCGAGTGGCGCGGATATCGCTTTCCCAAAGGGTACAGGGTTCTGCTCGACCTCTACGGCACGAATACCGACGCTCGTTCGTGGGACGCGCCGCTTGAGTTCCGGCCCGAACGGTTTCGGGGCCGCGCCGAAAACCCCTACGACTTCATTCCACAGGGCGGCGGCAACCACTACACGAACCACCGCTGCCCGGGTGAATGGATCGCGATCAGTCAGATGAAGGCGTTTTGCAGGTATCTTGTGAACGACATCGACTACGATGTGCCGGATCAGGATTTGGAGCTTGACCCAGGAGAGCTGCCATCACTGCCCCAGAACCGGTTCATCATGCGCAACGTCAGGCGTCGGCAGTAGCTTCGGCCTCACCCGGCCCGACCGACCGCGCATCCTTCGTGGCCTCGAACGCCTCCCACGCAACGTAGGGCACGATCAGAAGCGCCGCGACCGGATCGGCCCACCACCAGCCCATCCATTGCGTCAGACCGATTCCGGCCAACACCACAATGGTCTGGTATTCGCAGATCATGGTATCCTTGGCATCGTATTTCAGGGCGGGTGAATCGAGCCGCTTGCCGTAGCGATACTTGCCCCAGGCCAATAGCGGATTGACCACTAAAGAGACAAACAGGATCGCGATCCCCCACCAATTGAAGCCCGGTGCCTCCTGCGAGATGAAAGCGGACACCGCCTCGTAGAGGATCGCCACGACGACGATCCAGAAAGCACAGGCGACCACATAGAGTGCGACTTTCTTGCGATGCAGGACCGTGCGCTTGTCGCCACCGTCTTTCTCACCCTTCAAACGCCAGATCAGCGTCCCGGCCGAAGTGGCTTCGACCGTGCTGTCGAGGCCCCAACTCACCAATGCCGCGCTGCCGGTCAGAAGTCCCACTGTGACGGAAACAACAACCTCGATGAGGTTGTAGACAAGGCTCGCGATCTCGACGCGGATGCCGCGGGTCAGATTGGTTTGTCTATCGTTCTTCTGCTTGCTCATAACATATCGTTAACGCGGAACTCGCTGCTAAAGTTCGAGGCGAGTATTGGTTACTTTGCCATCAGTAATTCGACGCAAATCGAAAGCCGAAGTCGTTCTGATTTTATGCTGCCTCAGTAGAGGCGAGCCTGTCCCTCATACATGAAAACAAAGGGCTTCGGACCTGTCGCGTAGCCGGTGTAGAGCCGCTCCATGCGGAAGCCGCTTGTCTCGATCAAGTCGGCCGTCGGGCGGTCAAGATGGCAGTTCCCGGCGCAGTGTTTCCAGACAGGCGTCAGCCAGCGTTGCCAGCGCCGGATACGGGGTCCGGGCGCCAGGCCATGCTCGACGAAGCGGAAGACGCCATCCGGCTTGAGAACGCGCCGGATCTCGGCGAGAGCCTTCTCCGGTTCCGAAACGCTGCAGAGTGTCCAGGTGGCGACGACGCAATCGACGCTGCGATCTTCGAGCGGCAATGCTTCGGCCACGCCCTCGATCATCTCGGCCGCGGGCATCAGTCCATGGGAGGTTTGCGCGGCCCGAGAGAGGAGTTCGGGCGACGGATCAATACCGATGATCTGGCGCACGGCCTCGGGGTAGAGCGCAATGTTCAGGCCCGAGCCGATTCCGATCTCCAGCACACGCCCATGCAGCCCGGAGATGGCGCGGCGCCGGTAGGGAAGAAGTTGATCCTGGCCCATCGCCAGATGCGTCAGCCGAGGGAGGATATGTTTCTCGTACAGTCGCATCTGTTCACCCGATCCGCGCAAGGACAGGGAAGGTGTCCAGCAGCCAGTAGGCCAGTGCGCTCAACCGCCCGGTCATCATCGCCAGGCCCATCAGGATCATGACGCCGCCCGCAGCCTGATGCAGGCGGCGACCCCAACGACCGATGCCGCGCAGCCTGCCGGCAATACTGTCGGTGAACCCCGCGACGACCAGAAACGGGATCCCAAGGCCGGCCGAGTAGACGGCAAGCAATGCGACGCCCTCGCCAATCGTCGCGCTTGTCGCGCTGGCGGTTAGGATGGCACCGAGGATCGGCCCGATGCACGGTGTCCAGCCGAAACCGAAGGCGAGTCCGAGCACGTAGGAGGCGACCGGTTGCCCGCCCGGCAGGTCGAGATGGAAACGCAGGTCGCGCTCCATGGCCGACAGGCGCGCTGCCCCGATCATGAACAGACCGAACAGGATCACGATCGCGCCGCCGACGAGGTTGAGTTCGTAGCGCCACTGCAGCAGCGTCTGACCGAGCGCGGTGGCAGAGGCCCCAAGCGCGATGAATATCGTGGAGAAGCCAAGGACGAAACAGAAGCTGAGCCAGACGGCCCGCCCCTTCGAAGGCGCTGCACTGCCGGTGACCGTACGTCCGGCAACGTAGGATACGTAGCCGGGCACGAGCGGCAGCACGCAGGGCGACAGAAAGGAAACGGCACCGGCCAGCAATGCCGCCATTAGTCCAAGAACGGAAAGTTCAATCAAATCCACATCTCCAAACTGATCGGTAGACCGCCACCACGTGTGCGCACGGAGCGGAACGGCTGGCGCGGTCGTCGTGCTTTTCCATGTCCTATTGCTTACGTTCGTCAATAAGAGCGCTTATCTGCGCAACGGCTTCGGGGCTGTTCCATTCGGCCGGGCCTGCGAGGCGCCCCCGCTCGCGCCCAATGCGGTCGATCAGAATCGTTGTCGGCAGACCCACCACGGCCAAGGCCAGCATCGCGCGCGTATCCTCCGCGATATAGAGATCGAGGTTGCGAATGCCGGTCTCTCGGTAGAAGCGGCGCACAGGTTCGAGACCGGCCCGATCGATCGACAGCGGCAGAACATGAAAATCCGATCCGCCGAGGCGCGCTTGCAGCGCGTCGAGCGTCGGCATCTCCTCGCGACAAGGCGGGCACCAAGTCGCCCAAATGTTCAGAAGCACGACACGTCCCTCGAAGTCCGCCAGCGTCAGATCCCGTCCATCTCCATCCACGAAAGGCGGCGACAGGAGATCACGCGGAGTCCCGTGATTAGGGATCGGTGGTCGGGCGGAGGCAGGGCTTGCCGCAAGCGCCAAGACTCCGGCAAGGACGTCACGTCGCCTCACGGGTCGCTCTCAGCCTGCAACCGGCGCACGACCGGCAGAATGTCCTCCTCAAGCGAGGCCTGATCAAAGGGGCCGACATGCTTGTATGCAATGCGCCCCTCGGCGTCGATTATGTATGTTTCCGGCACTCCATAGACGCCCCAGTCTATCGCAACGCGGCCTGATCGGTCCGCGCCGATGCGGGTGAAGGGATCGCCGAGCTCTTCGAGGAAACCCAGCGCCTCCTCGGCATCGTCCTTGTAGTTGATACCGTAGATCGGAACGGTGCCCGCTTCGGCAAGATCGACGAGAAGCGGGTTCTCCGTGCGGCAGGGGACGCACCACGACGCCCAGACGTTGACGAGAGAAACCTGGTCTTGCAGGTTCGCCGAGGCTAGGCCGTCCTGCCGCCCTTCGATGGGCGGGAGCGCGAATTCCGGGATTGGTCTTCCGATCAGCGTCGAGGGCAACCGGTCGTCGTTGTTCCAGAGGCCCCAGTAGAAGACTACGCCCAGCAACCCAAACAGAAGAATAGGCAAAATCATGAGCGGCCGTCCGCTCCGGCGCCGCTTTTCTTGGTTATCCTTCGAACTCATAGCCTGCCATCAATGCTTGGAAGGAATAGGGTATCAGCAACCGCTGATATGAAGCAAACCGTCGCCGATCACAATGCCGAACGATGGGGGAGGCTTGGCCGCGGCTTCGCAGACCCGAGCCATACTTACGGTAGTGTCCCGGGAGATGGTGTAGGAACTGACATCCACCTGCTTCTTCATAGCTGGTGTTGCTCTTTCACTGTGCGGCGATCATCGTCGCTGCATCGGGATGGTTACACATGGCCGTCAGCTTTTCCACCGGCATGTAGCGGCGGGAGACGGCCCACTCATCGTTTTGCTCCAGCATGAGCGCCCCGACGAGGCGGACGACGGCCTCTCTATTGGGGAATATCCCCACGACATTGGTCCGCCGTTTGATCTCTTTGTTCACGCGCTCCAGCGGGTTCGTGCTGTGCAACTTCGAGCGCAGGCTCTCGTGGAAGGCCATGTAGGCGAGGACGTCATGCTCTGCCTCGTCCATGAGTTCCGCGACATCCCGGAACCGGTCACGAAGGTTGTCGGCCACCTCGCGCCAGCGGGCATGGGCCTGGTCGCGGTCCTTCTCGGCGAAGACGGTCTTCACCACGGCGCTGACCACCGGCTTGTTGGCCTTGCCCACTCGGCCCAGGAGATTGCGCTGAAAATGCACGCGACAACGCTGCCACCGGCGCCGAGAACCTTGCGTGCGGCGGCTTTGAGCCCCTCATGGGCATCGCTGATGACCAGTTGCACGCCGCGCAGCCCGCGCCGCGTGAGAGACCGCAGGAAGTCGGCCCAGAAGGTCTCGGCCTCGGACGGCATGACGGTGATCCCCAGGATCTCGCGCCGCCCGTCGGTGTTGACCGCCACGGCCACTATCACCGCCATCGAGACGATGCGCCCGCCCTCGCGCAGCTTCACGTAGGTGGCGTCCAGCCAGAGGAAGGGCCAGTCGCCTTCCAGTGGCCGGTTCAGAAAGGCCTGCACCCGTTCGTCGATCTCCTCGCAGAGCCGTGACACCTGGCTCTTCGAGGTGCCCGTCAGTCCCATGGCACGCACCAGATCATCTACGGCGCGGGTCGAGACGCCGTGGATGTAGGCCTCCTGGACGACCGCCATCAGCGCCTTCTCGGCGGTCCGGCGCGGCTCAAGAAAGGTCGGGAAGTAACTGCCCTTGCGCAGCTTTGGGATGTTCAGGCCGATCGTGCCCGCGCGGGTGTCCCACTGGCGCGGTCGGTAGCCGTTGCGCTGGTTCTCTCGCTCCGAGCTGCGCTCGCCGTGTCCGGCGCCGCACACCGCGGACACCTCGATGTCCATCAGCCGCTGCGCGGCATCCTGAATAAGTTCACGCAGAAAATCCGCGTCATCGCTCTTGGCGATCACGCCCGGAAGGTCGATCATAGTCTCGGTCATCGTGCTTTCCTTCGTTGTCGTCGGTCGTTGAACAACCTCAAACTACGAAGAAGTGCGGTGGCCGCCAGCCCGGCCGCGCGCTGCGCTAAGCCCAAGGCTCCGCGCGCGGCCTCCTACACCATCTGGTGGGGCACTACCCATACTTACTGTTTAGATTCGTAAGAAATCAGTGAAAGGTCGGTATCTGAAGAGGCCGTTGAATTCAGACCTCTGAACGGCCCCTTCGTCCCGCACTGCCGACCTTCAGTCTCCGAAAATGCTGCAAGTGGCACGAATGGCCGCTTAGACGGGCCGCAACGCAGCGTACCGAATGACTGACGAACGGCAGCTAAGGGCCGTTCCTTCATTCCCCCTTGCCTCGTCTATTCTTTTGCGCGTCAAACTTTTCCCAGACATGCATGCGGCCTTTCTGCCGTGCATCGGCAAGCCAAAGTTTCTTGCGGATGCCCGTGACTTCGAGATTACCATATTTGCCACCCGAGAACTTCGGCCAGTCGATAGCGAGCCCCAGCTTAACCATTTCCTCGGATAGGTCACGACCATCAGGAAGGAAGCACTTTGCGACGGTCCGGCCATGATCGTCTTCATCAGTGACTTCGGCGCGTATACTATGTCCCTTGCACAGATGGACCATCGCCCACTTCGCCTTTTTGCCGTAGGGTGATGTAGTTCAGGCGCGTCTATCCCATAAAGGCGCACTTGGGTCTTTTGGATCGTAATTGTATCACCGTCTGTAACGTATGCTGGCCCTTCCAACACGCGCGGCAGCATGACCGAGTGGGCGGTCGCTTCATCGAATGCTGCGCCCGATGTTGACGTATTAGACTGCGGTGCTTTTTGCTGCGCAGAAGAAGCAGATATGCTGCGATCTGACACATAGGCAGACGTTTCTTTAACTAAGTGAGTCTTTGACTTGGCATTATGCCGATAGGACGGCTTGAAGAGCGCTCTAAGAAAATTCAACATGGCTTAACCGTAGGACGCAGTGCTACTCAGGGCAAACGAATTGAAGAGCAAGTAAGAGCCAACATCATTGACCTAACATGAGATTAAACATGTTTAGTGCTCCAAGATTGGCCCTCGTCAAGCGACGTGAAAGTCTGCCCCCTGCTAAAGTCCGGAATGACTGGCCGCACCGCAGCATTAGAGCTCATTGGCGAACGGCAACAATGGGCCGGGAGCGACGGCCAAAGTCCAACCCGAACGAGCGTTCCCGCCGCGCTGCCGCAGGTCCGCTTCGAGCCCGACCCGGCCATTTTGTTTTTATGCTGCGTGCGCTCGCAGCGGGAGAAATGCGGCATGAGCGAAAAACTTCATGCTGTCGCGCAGCAGAACATCGGGCCATTCGTGCAGGTGGCAGCATGGATCAGGCGGCGAACTTACAGGTCGCGGACAAAACCGCCAACCGGACGGCACCAATGAATGTCCTCTTCGCGGCAAAATAGAATTTGTATCTGAGGCAACAAATGCCCGGCGACCATTGGCCGCCGGGCACTCGATAAAGGCACTCGTTACTTACTTGATTGCCAGAATGTCGAAGTTACTGACGTTGGCGACCACGCCGTCGTCCCAACCGCCCTCGACCAGAACCGACGCTTTTTCGTTCAGAAGCCCGGCAACCTGCCCAGCAAAGTGTGCCTCGCGACCTGAGTTGTCGGCGAAGATGTCAAAGATTGCGAAGTTGTTTTCGTCAATCTGCAAAGCCGCCCAGAACAGCGTCTTTGGCTCTGTATCGGCCACGATCGGGCCAGCCGCCGTCAACAATGCAGCCAGATTATCGGCCTGTCCTGGAGCCGCTTCGAGCCGGATATATGTTGCAGTTGTGGCACTGTAGAGATCAACCGGTGCTTTGGCTGACAGAACGTCCGAGTTGTTGATGTTGGCGACAACTCCAGCATCCCAACCGCCGTCTACTAATGTGTCTGCGTTTCCATTCAGTGCGCCTGCGACAGCACCTGAAAAATGGGCATTGCGGGCAGCTTCATCCTCAAAGACATCGAAGATCGCTAGGCTGTCGCCTGCTTGCAAAGCAAACCAGAGTTTGGTGCCGGGCTCGGTTTCTGCGACCAGTGGGGCAGCACCTGCAAGAAACTCGGCAAATGCGTCGGTCTGGCCGGATGCGGCGGGCATTTCGATAAAGCTGGCAGTGTGATCGTTCATGACGTTTTCCTGTGCGTTTGCGGAAGTTGTTGCAGAAATCAAAGCGAGTGCTGAGATGGTGTGAAGGATTATGGATTTCATTGGTCTTCTCCTGAGTTTGGGTTCATCGTTCGTTTTCGATGAGCCCTTGTCCCATGTGCCACCCTCATGACTCCAATCTTGAAGTCCTATACTTCGATAGGCATTGACTATGATTGATGCGCGGTTGAGGTTGCGTATGAGGAGGACGTCATGGAAATGAATCAGGTCCGCTACTTTTTGGCGGTTTGCGAGCATCGCAATTTCACCCATGCCGCGAGTGCTTCCAACGTATCGCAACCCTCGCTTACGGCGGCGATCAAAAAACTTGAGGACGAATTGGGCGATGCATTGTTCATCCGAGATCGTGCTGGCTGCCGCCTGACAGCGCTTGGTAAGCTTATGCAGCCAAGATTGGAACGTATGCAGTCTGAGGCAAGGGAGGCAAAAGCCGAGGCTGTCCGACATACGCGGCTAGAAAGAGTCCCGATTAGCATCGGAATAGGTGAAACGATAGGCCATGCCAAAGTCTCGGAGGCCGTCGAACGGTTTCGTCAACGCGTGCCGCAAGCCGAGATAGAACTGATCGTCGACGCAAACGACACTTTGTTGGCGGGACTTCGCGAGGGAGAATTTGATCTCGTGATATCAACAGTAGAGGTCAGTGAGGAGCTTTATCGCATAGACCCACTCTATCAAGAGGCCTATCGTGTGGTTGTGGCGAAAGGTCATCCCCTGTCTGAGTTGCCGGCCGTATCGCTTGCTGATTTGGCAGATACAACCATGTTGGATCGCCCAAATTGTGAAATGCGAGAGGCATTGCATGGGGCGTGCACGGACCATGGTCATACGCTCTATGCGGCATACCGGTCAAACCGCGTGGACTGGTTGGTCGAGCTCGCGCGGCGAGGCTCGGGGGCCGTTATCCTTCCCGAAACGTCGATCCCTGACCATGACAATCTCGTCTCACTTCCGGTAGCCGACATGGAAATTGCAAGAGATGTGGCAGCGCTTCGTTTCCGCCATCAGGCTTCTCGCTCAGAAACAAACGAACTGGTGCGGGAGTTTTCGCGGAACTGAGCTTTGTAAAGAGCGGACATTGGCGCTTCGTGCAGCATCGGTCAAAGTGGGCTCTGTGCGCCCGAATGCACAGGCAGAGATACCGCGTTCTAGCGATTTCGGAAAACGAACGTTCGAACCGATGCTATATTCTCTTCGTGAGCGCTGTGCTGATGTCTGGGTTTGGAGGGAGGATTGGAGGGCATATTATGCCAAGAGTGCAACTTCCTGCAGTTACCCCAAAACACAAAGCCTGGAACAAGGGTCGGATCATCGGCCAAAAACGTCCCCTTCTTCCCAAACAAGTGTGGGCCATCCGGGCGCGGCTTGAACTTTCGGGTTATCTTCGTGACCTTGCGCTGTTCAACGTTGCGATTGATAGCAAGCTGCGCGGCTGTGATCTGGTAAAACTCGCCGTGGCCGATTTGGTCAAAGATGACCGCGTTCGCGAACGCGTTTCAATAGTCCAGAGTAAAACCAAGAAACCCGTTCAGTTCGAAATCACTGAAAACACAAGAGATACCGTCATTGCGTGGGTGCGATCTCCTGAGATGATCGGGTGCCGGTTCATGTTTCCGAGCCGTTTCCACGACCGCCCGCATATCTCAACACGTCAATATGGTCGACTTGTTCGTGACTGGGTTACAGCGATTGGCCTGGAACCCAGCGGATACGGAACACACTCGATGCGCCGAACCAAAGCTGCGGAGATTTACCGCAAGACGGGGAACCTCCGCGCCGTACAACTTTTGTTAGGCCATACGAAGGTCGATAGCACAGTGCGTTATCTGGGCGTTGAGCTGGAAGATGCGCTAAGCATTGCTGAACGGATCGACATCTGAACGAAGTTGGCGTGCGGCTATTGCCGTTCGCCAATCAAGACCAGGCCTTCATGGTTCCCGCAGCGGTCGGCAGGACTGAGCCCTCTTTACCGATTTTCTGCATTGCCGCGAATGTCCGCAATCGGAAAACTGAAAGTAGCAGTTGCAATTTCCGACTTCGAGTGAACCTAGGTTAAAGGTTATGAAATGTGCCGAATGAACCGAACACCTGAGGAGCGGCTTAAATCTTGATAAGGGAAACAAGGAAATCGTGCCCCGAAATTCCAGCCCAAAGCGGAGCAATAGACTAAATTCTGAGAGCGTTTCTCGATCGGTAGGTAGAGCGGTCAATTAGGTTAACAGAAATACCTTGAATGACTGACACGCTGCCAGAGCAAGGTTTTCAATTGGAATTCATGGAATAGCTACAAAGCTTGAACTGACGAGGTCTGCGATGCGGCCTTTGCATGTATTTGCAAAGGCCGCCTTTCGAAGTATTTAGAAGAAGCCCAACTTATTGGGGCTATAACTCACCAACAAGTTCTTGGTTTGCTGGTAGTGGTCCAGCATCATCTTGTGGTTTTCACGGCCAATGCCCGATTGCTTATAGCCGCCAAACGCTGCGTGGGCTGGATAGGCGTGATAGTTGTTCACCCACACGCGGCCAGCCTCGATGGCACGCCCAAAGCGGTAGCAGGTGTTCATGTCACGCGACCAAACGCCAGCGCCGAGGCCATACATCGTGTCGTTCGCGATTTCCAAAGCTTCGGCTTCATCCTTGAACGTCGTTACCGACACGACGGGCCCAAAAATTTCCTCTTGGAAAACCCGCATCTTGTTGTGACCCTTGAGGATCGTCGGTTGGATGTAGTTCCCGCCTGACAATTCACCGTTGAACCGCGCTGAACCACCACCAGCCAGCACTTCGGCGCCTTCTTCGCGACCGATCGTGAAATAGCCCATGATCTTGTCGTGTTGGGCCTTGCTGACTTGTGCACCGACCATGGTCTCGGGGTCGCGAGGGTCGCCGTGCTTGATCGCAGCGACGCGTTTGATGCAGCGCGCGATGAACTCTTCGTAGATGTCCTCTTGGATCAGCGCACGTGAAGGGCAGGTGCAGACTTCGCCTTGGTTGAAGGCGAACAGAACGAAGCCTTCGACGGCCTTGTCCAAGAACGCATCATCCTTTGCCATCACGTCAGAAAAGAAGATGTTTGGCGACTTGCCACCCAGTTCAAGCGTGACGGGGATCAGGTTCTTGGTCGCCGCTTCCATGATTTTGCGTCCCGTGACGGTGGACCCAGTGAAGGCGATTTTTGCAATGCGCGAGGAACTGGCAAGTGCTGCGCCGACTTCTCCGCCAAAGCCGTTGACGATATTTAATGTGCCGGCTGGCAACAAATCGTTGATTAGTTCTGCAAAGACCATGATCGCGGCAGGCGTTTGTTCGGCTGGTTTCATTACGACGCAGTTGCCCGCAGCCAAAGCAGGGGCCAGTTTCCATGCCGCCATCAGCAAAGAAAAGTTCCAAGGAATGATCTGGCCGACAACGCCCAAGGGCTCGTGGTAGTGATAGGCGACGGTGTCGTTATCGATCTCGCTCATGTTGCCTTCTTGCGCGCGCAAAACACCTGCAAAATAGCGGAAGTGATCGGCGCAAAGTGGCACGTCTGCGTTCATCGTTTCGCGGATCGGCTTGCCGTTGTCCCATGTTTCGGCAGTGGCCAAGAGTTCTAGGTTCTCTTCGATCCGGTCCGCAATTTTAAGCAAAATATTCGCGCGATGCGTGGCAGATGTTTTGCCCCAAGCGTCTTTGGCAGCGTGGGCTGCATCAAGTGCGAGCTCAATATCCGCCGCGTCAGAGCGGGCGCATTCGTTGATCAAGCCACCGGTAATGGGCGTCACGTTTTCGAAGTATTTGCCATTGACGGGTGGCACAAACGCGCCGCCGATATAGTTGTCGTAGCGCAGCTTAAACGGCGACACATATGTGCCTGCCTCGGTGTGGGTCATATCGTTCATTTGAAATCCTCCATTGTTATCCGGCTTCTCCTCCCGGATTACAAAGAGTGTGACTTGCGTCGTGCGCCACGTCTTGTGGCAGGAAGGTGTCGCGGGATTAAAGGTGTCTCACCAATGAGACAGTTTCCCCTAACTATCTTCAAGTCCAAGCCGCTTCATCCGCCGATAAAGCGTCGCACGACCGATCCCAAGCTGGCGCGCGGCCTGCGATACGTTGTTTCCGGCCCGTGCCAACGCACGAATCACAGCGGCCTTTTCGGCCTTCTCAAATCCTGTAGGGCCATCTTCACGTCCCAGTATGTCTGTTGCAGGGCGCGCGACTAAATCACCCGTCCGTTGCAGCCCAAAGACACGGCGGGCCTCGCGGGTGGCCCCTATCACCAAATCACTTTCGTCAATGGCAAGTAGCGTTGAGGCCTCGGCGTTGTCGCTCTCGGCCACAATGATCCGCGCGGATGAAAAGGCGGCCCTGAAATTCGCGGCTTCAATCGCGCGTGCGGTTTGGGCCACTTGGGCCGCGATCAGGCGATTGAAGGCCTCCGTTTGATCTGCACGCGCGGATGATAAATCAAGCGCCGCCACAAGTTGACCGTTGCTGCCGTAGATCGGCGCGTCGATGCAACTCATGCCTGTGTTGCGCGTATAGAAATGCTCGTCTTGATGAATGATTACATGACGTTGCTCGGTCAGACAGGTCCCAATGCCGTTCGTGCCTTCTTTCTCTTCACTCCAGTCGGCACCGGTTGTGAGGCCCCAACCTTCAAATGCCATAGCGTCAGCATCAGAGAGACGTTGATCTAGGATGATGCCATCTGTATCGGTCAGGAAAACCGCGCAACCCGATTGCCCGACCAGAGAGAAAAGCGCGTCCAAACGCGGGCTCGCGACGGTCATGAATTTTTCGAGCGTCTCCATCCTGAATTGCAGACTTTTTTGCTCTGTTCGGTCAGGTGCCCGATGCTCATCAGGGTCCAGTCCATGCTTAATGACAGAACGGTGCCAACTCGCAGCAACCCGCGACTTTGCCGCAGCCGATGTCGACTGCGTTGCCTCCATCACAATATCAGCATGCGATGCCTTTGGTGTCATTTTGCTCTCCCTACAGCATCATTAAGACGCGCTGGTCTCGGTTTGTCGACTACTGTCCTAACCTTCACTGCCAGTGGGGCTCATTGCGCCAAGAAATTTTGACGCCCTCCTTTTTCAAATTCTTGGGCTGTTCTGTCGTTGGGATGAAGTCCTGCCGATTGAAATGGTTCCCCGAAGTGGGGACTTTAAATGGACCAAAAGGGAAAGTGACTTTCGACTCGGAGGCCCAGTTCCCACCCGAGGTGCTTTCTCTAAATATGCCCCCATTAAATGCGGCCATTGATCTTCGCGGAGTTAAAGTCAGCTTCGTCCGCATAGCTCCTTTCCCAACCGCTCCGTCCAGTTGTCAGCTTATCGACTGAAATTGGCCGCGCGTGCACCGGGTTCGCTAGAGAGTCCTGTGGCCGAATTCGTGCGCTGGCAGCGGGGGCCGATCGGGCGCCGCGTCGGACGACGACAGGTCACAGCCTTGTCGATCTGCCCTCTCCCGGATGACGTCATTCTTCTCTTGGCCCAATGCGGGCGACCACCCTTCAAAACATATTGCCGGCGTTTATCGGTATTCGCAGGCGACTTTCTACAGGTCTCCTGAACCTCCCCCACGCCCGTCTCAGCCTCTCATGGACTGATCTGGCCGGGATCGGCTGATGCCTCGACCCCCTTGGCCGCAACGGCGGAGCCGGACTTTCGTCCCCTGGGCTTCGCCCATTCCTCGCGGAACAAGAAACTCCGTCTCCGCTGTCCTCCGCTTGCGCTGCGGGTCGCAAGGACTGCGTCGGCGGTCGCCCCGGCCGTGCCGATCGCCATCGAGGCCGCGATGGGCGCGGGCTCGAAAGCCAAAAGGAGAACTGACATGGCCACCATCGGAACCTTCAAGAAGACCGGCAACGAGTTCGTCGGCGAGATCGTCACCCTGAATGTTCAGGCGAAGAACGTCCGCATCGTCCCTGAAGAGGGGTCATCTAACGACAACGCTCCCTCGCACCGCGTCTTCGTAGGCCGCGTCGAAATCGGCGCCGCTTGGTCCAAACGCTCGAACGAAGGTCGCGACTATCTGAGCCTCAAGCTCGACGATCCAAGCTTCACCGCGCCGATCTACGCCAACCTCTTCGACGACACCGTCATCGAGGGCGAAGAGAGCTTCAGTCTCATCTGGTCGCGGTCCCGCCGCCAGAACGGCGACTGACGCTTCCGGCGCCCCGCTCAGCGGGCGGGGCGCCTCTAATTCTAATCCTGAGCCTGATCGTCGAGAAGTGCAGCCGGCTTCACGTCAAGCGCGAGCGCCGCATGCCAAAGGGTGATGATGGTCACGTTCTGCTGGCCGCGCTCCATCGAACTCACATGGGCGCGATCAACGCCCATTTTGGCCGCCAGCGCGTCCTGGCTGATGCCGATTTTCATCCGGTAGTGCTTGAGATTCTTTCCAAAAACGTCACGAATATCCATCCGCAAGTAAAATGCGGATCGCGTATTTTGATGCGACGTATTATAATACGCGGACGACATGCCGACCGAAGCGCACCGCAGTCGTCGCACCGGTGGCATTTCAACCGGCCGGCGCTTGCATGCGTCATGGTTTCCGGTTCATTAACAATTGTGCCACACTCGCCAGGACGCCGATGCCCGCCACCCCGCTTACGATCGCAGATGCCCCGCCGAACGATGCGGCCGTGACCGTCTATGATCGCGATCACCTCAAGCTTTACATGCGACTTCTCGACGCCAATGACGCCGGAGCATCGCTGGAAGAGGTGTCGCCGGTCTTGCTTGGCATCGACGCGAGGGCGGAGCCGGAGCGGGCCCGCCGTGTGCACGACAGCCACCTGTCCCGCGCGCGTTGGATGACCGAACAAGGATATCGGGACATTCTCAGGAACGGTCTTCCCCTGGAATAGGCGGTAGCGATGCACTGTACGCATCGCACGATGCTTGTGCCCGTACTATGCACCCGCCGATTTACGGCGAAACATCCCAACTAGCTGACGCCGTCCAACATTTCGGCGTGTGATTGGGAGAAGTTCGCCATGCCGGCCGACTGGCGCGACGATCACCAATATGATCATTTCGATCAGCTCGACATCTCGGGGCTTGCCTGGGAGTGCCTTCGGCGGAACACGCATTATCGCAAAGACTACGACATGATGCAGGAGGGCGGCGGCGCTCCAGCCGATTGGGGGTTGCGATTTCCCGGTAGACCCGGAGCTCAACGCACTTGGCGCCCCGGTCTTCTGGCTGCCTTCCGCTGCACCCGCAGTGGTTCACCTGATCGCGTCTCTGCCCGACATCGGCCTGACCGCCGCCATTCCTCCCGACAGCATCACAGATCGCGAAACGGGCGACGACGGACTGTCGTGGATGCGATTGGAGAACGGCGTCAATCTTGTCGGTAATCTGGTCGATGATCGGCCTGTAGGTCTCCTGCTTCCTCTCGATGACGCCTGGCCCGTTCGGCTTGCTGCCGCTGACAGACTGTATCGCCAACTTATCGAGCGCGACTCAGATCCGCCGATTACGCCACATCGGCGCGAGCGACTGAAACGCGCCCTCCGCACGATCGACGGACGCCAGAGCGGCGCCAGCTATCGTGCCATTGCCACGGCCTTCTTCGGCGCTGATCGCGTCGCCGCCGAACCGTGGAAGACCAGTTCGCTCAAGGCGCAGGTTGCGCGGCTGGCTACTTACGGGCGGATGATGATCGATCGCGGTTATCGCCAACTTCTTCAGGGCAAAGGCCGCTGAGGCCGCCAATACTTCACAGTGACTGTGCGCCACGGAAGGTTTTCGGTATGTTCATCGGATGACTCAGCCTTCGCAAGACCTTGATTCCAACCTTCCCAGGATTATCGGACGCACGCGCCGGCTGCCGTCTCAGCAACGAGCTGTCTTTGACCAGATATTTCATAGTGGCGGCGGCTACGTTCTCGACTTTTCCGACCGAACCATGGCCGAGTGGTTTGAGGAAAATTTCGACATCCAGATATTCCAAGAACGCTTCCAGGTCGAAGGCGCGAGCAAGGGCAAAACACTCAGAGGCTTTGTCGAGGTCGCTGAACCGCGCCTCGTCGCTCAGGTTCTTCGCGTCTTGTGGGCGTATCGTTGCAGTCTCGATGGCTATGTGGATGCGGACGCCGCGAAAGAAGAGCGCCTGAAAGCATGGCTTGAGCAGTTCACGAATGAGCTTGAAAATGCGTCTACGCTGAACCTCGACGACGCGTTCAAGGACTTCTCGCGCGACACCACGCTGCCCAAACTACGTGCGTCCATCGCCGCCGATCTTGTAGCGGAAAAACCGGATGTCGCACTGGATCGTGTGCATACCTATTGCGTCAAACGCTTCCGCGATCTGCTGGCATCGCGGGACCAGGTCGTCGATGCAAAGACTCCGCTCGACGCCATATTCGGCGCATACGGCAAGGCCTTACGTGATGAAGGCGCCGTCAGCGAGTTCGCCCTGCCGACACTCCGCGTTCAGCACAAGCTCTTCGACGGTCTGAACCAAGCGCGCAACAAGCGCTCCTTCGCGCACGACAATGAGCTACTTGAGGTTTCCGAAGCGCAATTCATCATCGATTGTGTCCTCGCCTCGCTTGCATTCATCGAGCGCATAGAAGCCTCGCGGCAGACACCGGCCGCCAATCTGGATGATGAAATCCCGTTCTGATCGAGCCCGCTGCAGCGTCATTTACTGCCGTAGTTTAGGGGGTGACGTTTTCGCTGTACGCTGATCGTCATCCCTCCAGGGGGTCATCTCACGCTTTTCTCGTCTCCGACAGTCCCGCGCATCCTGCAGCGGGACGGCCTAACCGGAGACGCGACCCATGCCAGACCCCAATGCCGGACTTCCCCCACGCTATCTGAGAACACCCGAGGCGGCCCGTTTTCTCGGCCTGTCGGGCAGAACCCTCGAAAAGCACCGCACCTATGGCACGGGGCCGCGCTATTCGAAGATCGGCGGGCGTGTGGTCTATGCGATCGAGGATCTGCAGGCCTGGGTCAGCCGCGGTGAGAAGCATTCAACCTCGGATGACACGGGCCAAGAGGTTCCGCCCGCCAAGCGGCATGCCGCGATCTCACCCGCCTATGTGCGGAAGGCCCGCTCATGAGCGGCGGCGCCACTGTCGAACTCGTCTGGATCGAGAAGCGGATCGAGCACTGGATTCGCTTCGGCCGAATCGTGCGGAGTACGATTCAGAGCCGCAGTCGCAGCACCGCCGCATTCGATCCCGGCGCTGTCTTTGCCTTCGTCCGATGGCAGGCAAATGACTTCGGCACGGCGATAAGCCGGATCGACATTCTGCGTGCGCCCCGACCGGGCGAGCCCTACGCGACCGTTCCGTATGTGACACCCGGCGGCGACAGTTTGCTGCGCCTGTCCGGCTGGCCCAAGGTCGAACGGGTTCTCCAGATCGTCGATGAAATCGAAGCCCTCGGCATCGACCCGGCGGACGCCGCGCCGGACTACTGGCGCCACGTTCATAACAGGCTGTCTGCAGGCTTGGGGCCGCGCTCCTACACAGCCACTCAACACCGCGCATGGCTTCTGCGCCAGACCTGTCCGCCCGATCCACAGACACAGCGCACTGCCACGGCGGGGAGCGTATCATGACCCGGCTCGGTTACGTCATGTCGACCTGTTTCTCGGCGCTCGCGATCGGCGGACTGGTCTTCGTCCATGTCAGTCCGAAGCTGATCTGGAACGTCTCCGCGAGTGCGCCGATCGGGCTGTACGCCGTCGGTTCGGACGACGATCTTTCTGTCGGCGATCTGGTCGTTGTCGATCCTCCGAAATCGCTTGCGATCTATCTCGACGAGCGCGGCTACCTGCCCGACGGCGTACCGCTCCTCAAGCACATCGTTGCGCTTCCCGGACAGCGCATTTGTCGTGACGGCGCCGTCGTCACGGTCGGCGACATTACCATGGCGCAGGCGCAACCAAGCGACCGCTTCGGACGCGATCTGCCCGTATGGCAGGGATGCCATATCGTCGCCGAGACGGAACTATTCCTCCTGAATCCGAGCCATCCCGACAGTCTCGACGGTCGCTATTTCGGCGCGCTCCCGGCGAACGCCGTGATCGGCCGCGCCATCCCGATACTCACCAAGAACCAAGGCGATGGCCGCTATGTCTGGCGCGCCGAGCGCCGCGCCGACGCCCCTCCAGATTCTTCCGACCGCAAATGAAAGGAACCCTCCCATGGCTCAGATCGGCCTATTCACGCGCACGGAAACCGGCTTTGTCGGTCGGCTTCACACGCTCATTCTCTACCGCGAACTCACCCTCGTCCCGGCAGCGCCGTCGGACAGCGAGAACGCGCCCGACTATCGCATCCATCATGGTGGTGATGATGGGCCGGAGATCGGTGCCGGCTGGAAACGCACCGGCGAGAAGGCCGGCGAATACCTCTCTTTGCAAATCGACGATCCGACATTCGCTTTTCCGATCCGCGCCAATCTCTTCGAGACGGATGCCGAGGACGGACATTGGGCGCTGCATTGGAACCGTCCCGCAAAGCGCCCCGAGAAGCGCGATGACCGCGGCTAAACCGTCTCAGCTCTGCGCACTGATGGCGAGGCTCGTCCTCTGCGGCCTGCTCTCCGGCGTGGTTTTTTCCACCGGCGTGTCTGCAGAAACCGCACCCTCCGGGACGGCGCCACACAGCAATCCCCATGCGGCCTATATCGCCGAAGCTGCGCAGCGGTTCGGCATCCCGGCGCACTGGGTCGCCGCCGTCATGCGCGCAGAAAGCGCCGGGGATGCGCGCGCCGTCAGCCCAAAAGGCGCCATGGGGCTGATGCAGATCATGCCCGGTACGTGGGATGAGTTGCGCGCGCGTTACGGTCTGGGGCGCAATCCGTTCGATCCGCGCGACAATATTCTAGCGGGTGCCGCTTACCTGCGCGAACTGCATGACCGCTTCGGGTCGCCGGGCTTTCTCGCTGCCTACAACGCCGGACCGACGCGCTATGCCGAGCACCTGGCGACCGGCCGCCCGCTACCCCGTGAGACCCGCGCCTATGTGGCGGCGCTCGAACCACTTATCGGTCTTCCGGATGCAGCAGAACCACAACAGCAGAGCGCTGTCATGGTCATGGACTGGCGCATGGCGCCACTCTTCGCCGCGCATGCCGACCGACAAGACTCTGCCGATGCAACGCGCCCGAGCGGCGGTTCAGGCGTTTATCCTCCGCACACATCCGGTGCTTCGGACAGCCTCTTCGCGCCAAATCGAACCGGGGATCAGCAATGAGATCGCTGATCGCATTCCAGCGCGGTCCGTCGCGTTTCAGTGTGTTCCCGGCACGGAGGGCGGAGACGGACGGCGCAACAACGACGGGAGGGCGAGATAAAAGGCGCAGCACCGATGCGCGCTATGTCGTTGTTGTTGTTCGAAATTTCGCCCGCCGCGGCGAGGGGCACAGTGCCGCCCCACGATCTAACCACTTGTTTTCACACGAGTTTCACCGTGCCGCGCTCTTTCAAACGGGCACCTTGTCATGACCGACCGCGACAATGACATGCGCATCCGGCCCGGCCGTATCCGCAATAAGGGGACAAGCGCCCGGAAGGCGCAGAGCTTCGTCGGCCAGGTCATGGGCGCCGCCCGCAAGGCCGGATACACCGGATACAAGCTGGGCGGTTCGAAGGCGCGCGGACGAAGCTCACAATTCGGCCGCGGACGTTTCACCGCTGCGGCGCGCGGGCTGTCCCGCACGCAGCGACGCGTCGTCGTCAAGGCGCGCGTCGTCCGCCATCGCGGTGCACGCTTTCGCTCCGCGCCGCTCGCCAAGCATATCGCCTATCTCAAGCGTGAGGGCGTGACGCGCGACGGCCGTGAAGCCGGTATGTTCAGTGCCGACGCGGACGGCATTGATGATCGTGCCTTCGCCGGGCAATGCGAAGACGATCGGCATCATTTCCGCTTTATCGTCTCGCCCGAAGACGCCGACCGCCTCGAAGATATCCGCGCTTTCACGCGCGACCTGATGAAACAGGCCGAGCGCGATCTCGGCACCGGCCTCGACTGGATCGGCGTCGATCATTGGAACACCGACAACCCGCATGTGCACATACTGGTGCGCGGCCGTGCCGAGAACGGAAAAGACCTCGTCATCTCTCGCGACTATATCAGCCGGGGTCTTCGCGGCCGCGCCGAGAAATTGGTCGAGCTGGAGCTGGGGCCGCGCAGTGAACGCGAAATTGCCGCGGGGCTTCAGGCCGAGGTCACGGCAGAGCGTTGGACGGGCCTCGACCGCGCGCTCCAGGGCCTCACCGATGACGGCGCCGGCGTCGCCGATCTGCGACCCGGTTCGCCGGAACCGCGCGATCCGGAATTGCGCAGTCTGCTGATCGGCCGCGCGCAGACACTGGAACGGCTCGGTCTCGCGGACAGGCTCGACCCCGCGGTCTGGTCGCTGAAGCCTGGCGCAGAACAGACGCTGCGCGATCTTGCCGAGCGTGGCGACATCATCAAGACCATGCATCGGGCCATGGCGAGCGGACCTAGCCGCGCACAAACGGACTTCGCGATCGAGGCTGCGCCGGACACTCCCGTGCTCGGTCGACTGGTCGAACGCGGCCTTCATGATGAACTGAGGGGCGAATCCTATGCCGTGATCGACGCTGTCGACGGCCGGGTGCATCATCTGCGGTTCCATGATCTCGACGCCGCAGGCGACACGCCCGAAGGCGGCATTGTCGAAACGCGGGTCTGGCGTTCAGGCGACAGCGACCGCCAGCGCATGGCCCTGGTCGGACGCTCCGATCTCAACCTCGAAAACCAGATCGGCGCCAACGGCGCGACCTGGCTCGACCGCCTGCAACTGGCCAGGGATCACGCGCCGCTCAGCATGGACGGTTTCGGCGCCGAAGTTCGCGAGGCACTGGACCGACGTGGCGATCATCTCGTCGCCGAAGGACTGGCGACCAGGAACGGTCGGCGCATCACCTTCGCCCGCGATCTTCTGAAGACGCTGCGCGACCGAGAGCTCGACGCGACAGCGGCGAAGATCGTAGCCGAGACGGGCCTGCCGCGCCGCAAACCCGCAGAAGGCGAGCGCATCGCCGGAACCTATCGCCAGCGCCTCGACCTCGCCTCGGGCCGTTTCGCCATGATCGATGACGGCCTCGGCTTCGAACTCGTCCCCTGGAAGCCCCAGCTCGAACGCCACCTCAGCCAAAGCGTGTCGGGGACGATGACGCCCGGCGGCGGGATCGACTGGAGCCTCGGCCGCAAGCGGGGCCTCAGCCTCTGAGCGCTGCACCGGAAGGAGAAGATATGCCGATCAAGACCCAGCAGACACAGGCTGCCAGAATCCTCTGGGGCCAGATCATCATCGTCACGCTGGTCGCGCTCAGCTTCATCTGGGCCGCGACCCAGTGGACCGCATGGCGTCTCGGCTTTCAGCCGCAACTCGGCGCGCCGATGACGGACGTTCTCGGCTGGCCGATCTATCCGCCCTGGAGCTTCTTCGGCTGGTGGTATTTCTACGACGCCTACGCGCCGCGGGTTTTCGTTGAAGGCGCAATCATTGCCGGCAGCGGCGGGATCGCCGCGATCGCCGTCGCCATCTTCCTCTCCGTCCTGCGCGCTCGCGAGGCGCGGGACGTGACCACCTATGGCTCGGCACGATGGGCGGAGCGCAAAGACGTTGAATCGTCCGGTCTGCTCGCCCAGGACGGCGTGGTGCTCGGCCGTTTCGAGAACCGCTATCTCCGTCACGACGGTCCCGAGCATGTCCTGTGTTTTGCACCGACCCGCTCCGGCAAGGGCGTCGGGCTTGTCGTGCCGAGCCTGTTGACCTGGCCGGGCTCGGCTATCGTCCATGACATCAAGGGCGAAAACTGGGACCTCACGGCCGGCTGGCGATCGCGCTTTTCCCGCACCCTCCTGTTCGATCCGACCGACGCGAAGAGCGCGGCCTACAATCCGCTACTCGAAGTCCGGCGCGGCGACAGCGAGGTGCGCGACGTTCAGAACATCGCCGATATCCTGGTCGATCCCGAAGGCCTGCTCGAACGCCGGAACCATTGGGAGAAGACAAGCCATTCGCTGCTTGTCGGCGCGATCCTGCATGTCCTCTATGCCGAGGCCGACAAGACGCTCGCCGGCGTCGCCGCCTTGCTCTCCGATCCAGGACGACCGGTCGAGTCGACGCTTGCGGCCATGATGCGTACGCCCCATCTCGGCGACCGACCGCACCCGGTCGTGGCGCAAGCAGCGCGCGAGCTGCTCAACAAGGCCGAGAACGAACGCTCGGGCGTTCTGTCGACCGCAATGAGTTTCCTCAGTCTTTATCGTGACCCGGTCGTCGCCAGGGTCACCAGCCGCTGCGATTGGCGGATCGAGGATCTTGTTTTCGGAACACGGCCGACGACGCTCTATCTCGTTGTGCCGCCCTCCGACATCAGCCGCACCAAGCCGCTGGTCCGGCTCGTGCTCAATCAGATCGGGCGCAGACTGACCGAAAAGCTGAACACCGATCGCAGGCGCCATCGCCTGTTGCTGATGCTCGACGAGTTTCCAGCGCTCGGTCGGCTCGATTTCTTCGAAAGCCAGCTCGCCTTCATGGCGGGCTATGGGCTCAAGGCATTCCTCATCGCCCAGTCCCTCAATCAGATCGAGAAAGCCTATGGCCAGAACAATGCCATCCTCGACAACTGCCATGTCCGGGTGAGTTTCGCGACCAATGACGAGCGCACCGCGAAGCGCGTTTCTGACGCCCTCGGCATGGCGACCGAGATGCGGGCGATGAAGAACTATGCCGGACACAGATTGTCGCCCTGGCTCGGCCACCTCATGGTCTCGCGGCAGGAGACGGCTCGCGCTCTGCTGACCCCCGGCGAGATCATGCAATTGCCGCCGGACGACGAGATCGTGCTCGTCTCCGGCGCACCGCCAATCCGGGGGAAGAAGGCGCGTTACTATGCCGACCCGCAGTTCAAGTCACGCATCGTCAAACCGCCGCACCTGGTTGCCGATCGCGCCGCGTCCGACAAACCGCAAACGGATGATTGGAACGGCCGGGCGTCCATCGCTGCACCCGACTCTAGGAAGAAGACTTCCGGCGATGCGGGTGAAGACAGTGACGGTGGCATCCGTCGCGAACCGGAACTGCCCGAGCATGAAGACATCGCTCCGGAACGAACGGTGCCGGCACGGGAGGAATTCGCAGGTCTTGATGATGAGCCGGATGATGATGCGCAGCGTGCCCGGCAGATGCAGGGGCGGTTTAAAAGCATCGCGCGCCAGGCCTCGCTCGATCCCGATGACGGCATCGAGCTTTGAGGCCCGCCATGAAGAAGGACCGGCTCAATGTGTATTTCGACCCATCGCTGACAGCGGAGCTCGAAGCGTTGGCAGCACGCCGAAAGGTTTCCAAATCGCAAGTCGTGGAGGCGGCGCTCGCCTCTTATCTATCGCCGGATGCCGCTGACCAGCGCGAGGCCGCCATCACCAGGCGTCTCGATCGCCTGACCCGCGCCGTCGAACGCCTGGAGCGCAACCAGACCATTACCACCGAAGCGCTGGCGCTCTTCGTCCGGTTCTGGCTCACGACGACTCCCCCGCTGCCCGACACGAAGCGCGACGCGGCGCAGGCTAAGGGGCGTGAGCGCTATGAGGGTTTTGTGGAGACGCTCGGCCGGCGTCTTGCCAAGGGGAACTCGCTGGTGAAGGAAGTATCGGAGGACATTGCAGGTCTCCGATCTGAGCAATGACGGCTTTGGACCCTTCTTAAAAAGTTGCCGCGGAGCTGCAAACGGCTGCTTTCGCAGTCGATAATCTACGGAGATTACCTCACGGGACCAACACAATCTTCCCTGTATGTGCCTTTCGCATGAAATCCTGTTGAGCCTGTGCGATTTTCTTGAGCGGGTAGAGTTTCGGCTCGGGCGCATCAATCTCGCCTCTTTCGATGTAGCGGATCAGGTTTGCAAAAACTCCGTCTTCCTGGAACGTGCACCCTAGGACCGAAATATCCTTCAGATAGATTGTGCGCAGATCGATTTCCGCAAGCGGCCCGGCAATGGCACCGGCAATGGCGTAGCGCCCGCCGCGCTTTAGCGTTTCAAGGAGAGATTGCACGGCCCCGCCGCCCACGAGATCGACGACCACGTCGATTTGTCCTTGGCCGATCTTGTCTGTTGGGTGGTCTCTGCGATCAAGGACTACATCGGCTCCCAGGGATTGGACAGCTGCGGTCTTATCATTACTCGCCAAGGCAGTCACATGCGCTCCACGGCGTTTGGCGAGCTGAATTGCAGCCGACCCCACACCACCCGAAGCGCCTGTGATCAGCAAGCGCTCCGCTCCGGCTCCAGCGCGTGTCAGCATGTTTTCGGCGGTCGAATAGGCGCAGGGCACAGCCGCCAAGGCTGCGTCCGACCAATCGCATTCGACCACGTATACCTCACGCGCGGGGGCCACCACGTAATCAGCAAACCCGCCATCGCATTCGCTGCCCAATGTCCAGCACTCGAAAGACCGACAGTCCACATAGCTGCGCAGCATATTGCGGATCAGAACACGTTGTCCGATGCGTGCAGTATCAACATCCGTCCCCACCTCAACGATGTGACCGCAGACATCTGCCCCTTGAATGCGTGGGAAGGTGATGGGCGTATCTGACCACCCGGCGTCTTCGTTAGATGTTGTCACGGAATCTGCGTGGGTCGCCCCAGTAACCGACTTTGAATACCAGCCGAGGCGTGTGTTGATATCCGTGTTGTTCACCCCCGCTGCGGTTACGCGAATAAGAACCTCATCGGGTTTGGGTTCTGGAATAGGCACATCCGTACGGAATTGGAGCTTCTCAACGCCTCCATGACCGATCAGTAGAACTGCGTTCATGACCTGAGCCTGCATTTCAACTCGCCCTTTTGAGCAAGTGATCAGCCTTGGCATCCCTTGCCAAACGATCCGGAGCAATGAATTCCTCGGCAATCCCGCGGGCCATGACCAATCCGGCATCACGCTTGTCTGCGTTATGATCCCCTTCCACATCAAAGATCAGATGGCTTTCGATATCTTTGATCCCGCAATAGGCGAATGTGCCCACCTCAATTTGGGTGCGCATCGCGGCATCATAGCCATATCTTTCATAAGTCTGTTGTTTCGATCCGGCTATGCCGATCAAGGTAGTTGGTTTGTTGTCCAAGAGCGAAGATTTTGCACCCTTTCCCCGATCATCAACGCCGTCGCCAAACTGATAGGCCCATCCGATGGTAAAGACACGCTCGATCCAACCTTTCATCAAGGCGGGCATGCCCCACCAATAGACCGGGAAGATAAACGCCAATCTGTCAGCCTTGTTTACTCGCTCGTGTGCCGCGGTGATCTCAGGTGGGATGGGCCCGCCCCAAAAATGGGCATGGTCCTCCTCGGTGAAACGCGGATCGAAGCCTTCCCGGTGCAAATCTAGAACATCAATCTCGCATTTTACTTCGCGGAGGGGGGCGTGAAAGGCCTCCATGACAGTTGAGGGATATTTGTCCCGAAAGGGATGAGCAAAGACAGTGAGCAATCGCATTTCGGTGATCCTTATTGAGGTTGTCGCGGCTGTTTCAACACGACAGCGGCAGCCGTTCGTGCCGCTGCGATGGCCTGAGTGCCGCGATAGCAGGCAGCCGTGACGGCTCCTTCGAAGAGAACCAGAATAGTATCGGTCTCGTGGGTGCTTCCGGTCTCCGCCACGACAAGACGTTCGATCAAATCGCGCAGGTCAGTCCTGTAGGCAGTAACCGCGTCTGAAATCTCGGGAACTTCCCCACCCGTCTCGCCAGTCGCGCGCAAGAAAAGGCAGCCCCGCGCACCTTCGGCTTCGGTCCAGTCGAGCAAGGCTGCGAAAAGTGCATCCACGCTTTGGACATCGAGCTGTGCGAAAAAACGTCGGCGGCGATGTTCCAGAGCTGCAACGATAAGTGCGTTCTTGTTGCCAAGATGCTTGTAGAGCGTTCGGCTTGAGACATTGGCAGTCTCCGTGAGACGGTCCATGCCCGTAGCGGTAAATCCGCAATGGTCGAAAGCGGTCTCCGCCGCAGTGATGATACGATTTCTTATTTTCATGGTGCAAATGTAAAACGATCGTTTTACATTGTCAACCTTCTTGGTGCTTTGCGCTGGTTCGCTAAATCTGCCGTTGGGGTCACCGAAACAAGCAACAGCAAAGTCCGAACAGCCGACCGTGTTCCAATCCTGCTACCTACGCATTTTCCTGCCTTCACACGCCCTTCTACTACTACGCCCACAACACTGTTGCTGCTGACCCATTAACGGTCTTCTTGATGAGCCCCGTAAAGAATTGCGGGGCCGCGAATGACCGACCAACCTTTCAGAACCGAAGCGATCGAACGCGGCTCCCGCATGCTTCGCACGGCGCTCGGGCCGCATGTCGCCACCTGGCTTGCGGACCCGGGCGTCGTCGAGGTGATGCTCAATCCTGACGGGCGTCTATGGGTCGACCGGCTGAGCGAGGGGCTCGCCGATACGGGCGAAGAACTATCAGCCGCTGACGGTGAGCGCATCGTCCGTTTGGTCGCTCACCATGTCGGCGCAGAAGTCCATGCCGGCGCCCCGCGCGTGTCTGCGGAGCTACCTGGAACAGGCGAGCGGTTCGAAGGCTTGCTGCCGCCGGTCGTCGCTGCACCTGTCTTCTCCATCCGCAAGCCAGCGGTCGCCGTCTTCACGCTTGAAGACTATATCGCCGCCGGGATCATGCCGGACAATGCGGCGACGGCATTGCGCGAGGCCATCACAACGCGTGCCAACATCCTCGTCGCCGGCGGCACCTCGACCGGCAAGACGACGCTCACAAACGCACTGCTGGCGGAAGTCGCCAAATCCGCGGATCGCGTCGTTCTGATCGAGGACACGCGCGAACTCCAATGCCTGACGCCGAACCTTGTCGCGCTGCGGACCAAGGATGGCGTCGCGTCGCTTTCCGACCTCGTTCGTTCCTCGCTTCGCCTGCGGCCCGACCGCATTCCCATCGGCGAGGTGCGCGGCGCCGAAGCGCTCGATCTTCTGAAGGCTTGGGGCACCGGCCACCCGGGCGGCATCGGCACGATCCATGCCGGCTCGGCACTCGGCACGCTGCGCCGCCTCGAACAACTCATCCAGGAAGCCGTCGTCACTGTGCCGCGCGCGATGATCGCCGAGACGATCGACCTGATCGCCGTCCTCTCGGGCCGCGGATCGGCGCGGCGGTTGTCCGAACTCGCCCGCGTCGAACGCCTCGATGCGACCGGCGACTATCGGCTCCAGCCCCTTCTTCACCCCCAGACAGGAGACCATTCATGACCAGAACCACCATTCTTTACCCACGCTGGCCACTCTATGCGACGGCCCTCGCCGTCGGCGTTCTGCTTGCTGCGCCCGCCCATGCAGCCGGGTCGGGCATGCCCTGGGAGGCGCCGCTCCAATCGATCCTGGAATCGATCGAAGGACCGGTCGCCAAGATCGTTGCGGTGATCATCATCATCATAACTGGTCTGACGCTCGCTTTCGGCGACTCCTCGGGCGGGTTCCGCCGGCTGGTGCAGATCGTCTTTGGCCTGTCGATCGCTTTCGCTGCGTCGAGCTTCTTCCTGTCCTTCTTCTCCTTCGGCGGCGGAGCGCTGATTTGATGGAAGGCGCGGCCGAAATCCCTGGTTTTCATGCACCGGTTCACCGCGCGCTGGTCGAGCCGATCCTGCTCGGCGGCGCGCCGCGTGCGATCGCCATCGCCAACGGCACGCTCGCGGCCGCAGTCGGCCTTGGGCTCAGGCTCTGGGTGGTCGGGATCGCGCTCTGGCTCGTCGGCCATCTGCTCGCCGTCTGGGCTGCCAAGCATGACGCCCAGATCGTCGACGTCGCCCGGCGGCATCTTCGTTTTCCAACCTGGTTCGGAGTCTGAGCGATGATGCGCCTTGCCGAATACCGCTCCAAAACCTCGCTGCTCGCCGACTTCCTGCCCTGGGCAGCGCTGATCGGGCCGGGCATCATCCTCAACAAGGACGGCAGCCTGCAGCGCATCGCGCGGTTTCGGGGACCTGACCTCGACTCCGCAACGCCTGCGGAGCTCGTCGCCGTCTCGGGAAGGCTGAACAACGCCCTGCGCCGGCTCGGCTCCGGCTGGGCTGTCTTCGTCGAAGCGCAACGACTGCCCGCCCGGGACTATCCGCTCTCGCAATTTCCCGATCCTGTTTCGGCTCTGGTCGATGCGGAACGACGGGCGCAGTTCGAAGAAGCATCGAGCCATTTCGAGAGCGCCTATTTCCTGACCTTCGCCTGGATGCCGCCAGCGGACGATGCCAGCCGCGCCGGGCGCTGGCTCTATGAGGACGCGCCGGAGAAGGGTCTGAACCCGCAGGAGCATGTCGCAAGCTTTACCGCGCGCACGGATCGTCTGCTCGACCTTCTGGATGGCTTCATGCCGGAAGCGGTCTGGCTCTCCGACGAGGAGACGCTGACCTATCTCCATTCGACGGTTTCAACCCGGCGCCAGCGCGTGCGCGTCCCGGAAACGCCGATGCATCTCGACGCGCTCCTGGCCGACAGTGCGCTTGTCGGCGGGTTGGCGCCGAAGCTGGGTGATGATCATCTCCGTACGCTGACCATCACCGGGTTCCCGACCGCCACATGGCCAGGCCTGCTCGACGAACTCAACGCTCAGGCCTTCGAATATCGCTGGGTGTCGCGCGCCGTCTGCCTCGACAAGACAGACGCGACCAGGCTCCTCACCCGCATTCGCCGACAGTGGTTCGCCAAGCGCAAATCCATCGCCGCTATCCTGAAGGAGGTGATGACCAACGAGGCCTCGACGCTGCTTGATTCCGATGCATCGAACAAGGCCGCCGACGCTGACGAAGCTTTGCAGGAGCTCGGCGCGGACATGGCGGGCGCCGCCTATGTTACCGCCACGCTGACGGTCTGGGACGAGGACGAAGCGGTCGCCGACGCCAAGCTGAAGGCGGCCGAGAAGGTCATACAGGGCCGCGATTTCACCTGCATGCCGGAAACTGTCAACGCCATCGAAGCCTGGCTCGGTTCGCTGCCCGGCCACCTCTACGCGAATGTTCGCCAGCCGCCGGTCTCGACCCTCAATCTCGTCCACATGATCCCGATCTCGGCGATCTGGGCGGGGCCGGCGCGCAACGATCATCTGGGCGGCCCGCCGCTGTTTTACGCCGAGACGGAAGGGTCGACACCGTTCCGCTTTTCACCTCATGTCGGTGATGTCGGCCATACGCTGGTCGTCGGTCCCACCGGTTCGGGCAAGTCGGTGCTCCTGGCGCTGATGGCGCTGCAGTTCCGCCGCTATGCCGGCGCGCAGGTTTTTGCCTTCGATTTCGGGGGTTCGATCCGCTGCGCGACGGTTGCCTGCGGGGGCGACTGGCAGGATCTCGCCGGAGCGTTGTCTGAGAATGAGGCAGCCGTCCAACTCCAGCCGCTCCGCAATATCGACGAGACGAGCGAGCGCGCTTGGGCGCAGGACTGGTTGTCCGGCCTGATCGCTCGCGAAGGCGTCACTGTCGATCCGGTGGCACGGGATCATCTCTGGTCGGCGCTAACCTCGCTCGCCTCGGCGCCCGTCGAGGAACGCACCCTGACAGGCTTGTCGGTCCTGTTGCAGTCGACCGAACTCAAACAGGCGCTGGCGCCGTTCTGTCTTGGCGGCCCCTTCGGACGGTTGCTGGACGCCGAGACGGAGGAACTGGGAACAGCCGATTTCCAGGCCTTCGAGACCGAAGGGCTGATCGGATCGGCCGCGACGCCCGCCGTGCTCGCCTATCTGTTTCATCGGATCGAGGAGCGCCTCGACGGGCGTCCGGGCCTGATCATCGTCGACGAAGGCTGGCTCGCGCTCGATGACGGCACCTTCGGCGGTCAGCTCCGTGAATGGCTGAAGACGCTGAGAAAGAAGAACGCCTTCGTCCTCTTCGCCACCCAGTCGCTCGCCGATATCGACAATTCCGCCATCGCGCCAGCCATCGTCGAAAGTTGCCCCACACGGATCTTCCTGCCGAACGAACGCGCCTTCGAGCCGCAGATTGCCGATATTTATCGCCGCTTCGGTCTTAACGAACGCCAGATCGAGATCGTCGCGCGGGCCATGCCGAAGCGTGACTATTACTGCCAGTCGCGGCGGGGCAACCGGCTCTTCTCGCTCGGCCTCGGCGAGGTCGCGCTCGCGTTCACCGCGGCATCCTCCAAATCCGACCAGGCCGCCATCACCGACATCCTCGCCGAACACAGGCCGGACGGCTTCGCCGCCGCCTGGCTCGCCCGGCTCGGACTCGACTGGGCCGTCGAACTGCTCGGCCCGGTCCCCGATCCAGATTCTTCACCTCAAAGCAAGGAGAATACACATGCGTAAGAAACTCGCCGCCCTCATGATGACCGGCGCTATCGCCTTCGCGCCGGTGCAACCGGCCCATGCGCTGTTCGGCTTTGGCGACATCGTTTTCGATCCGTCGAATTACGCCGAAAACGTGCTGACCGCCGCGCGGACGCTCGAACAGATCAACAACCAGATCAAGCAGCTTCAGAACGAAGCGCAGATGCTGATCAATCAGGCGCGCAATCTCGCGAGCCTGCCACATTCCTCGCTCACCCAGCTTCAGAACACGATCGCCCGCACCCAGGATCTCCTGAACGAGGCGCAGAACATCGCCTATCAGGTCTCCGAGATCGAAACCGCGTTCAACGAACAGTATGGCGAGGCGGCCGCGAACGGCGATTTTGCCGACATGATCGCCAATGCCGAGGCGCGCTGGCGCACCTCTGTTGCCGGATACGAGGACGCCCTGAAGGTTCAGGCGGGCGTCGTCGACAATATCGAAGGAACGCGCGCCGAGCTCAGCAATCTTGTCTCCCAGAGCCAGAGCGCGACCGGCGCCCTGCAGGCGACACAGGCCGGCAATCAGCTTCTCGCGCTGCAAAGTCAGCAGATGACGGATTTGACCGCCGCCATCGCCGCGCAGAACCGCGCGCAGGCGCTGGACGCAGCCCGAAGGGCTTCCGCCGAGGCTCAGGCCCGCGAGAACCTCGATCGCTTCCTCGACTATGGAAGCGGCTACGCACCGACCACCGTCACCATGTTCCGGTAAGGCGCGATGCGAGGCTCCCCCGACCAGATCCTACGGCTCATCGCCTTCGGCCTCGGCGCGCTCGCGGCACTCTTCGCAGCCATCGAGTTGGCGAACAATGCCGCTCCGGAAGCGCCGGTGGAGCCGTCGGTGGGCGACGATCCATTGCAGGAAGAGCTGGCGCGGTGCCGGACGATGACGCCGGAAGATCTGGACACCGATACAGCCTGCCGCGCCGCTTGGGCCGAGCATCGCCGCCGCTTTCTTGGTCTTCCCGGCGACAATTCCGAGAAGGAATAGGGCATGGACGGCGTTGGCGTCATCGATCGGTTCCTGCAGGTCTTTACCTCCTACATCGACTCCGGCTTCGGCCTGCTCGGAGGCGACGTCGCCTTCCTCGCGACCACGCTGATCGTCATTGATGTGACACTCGCCGCGCTGTTCTGGGCCTGGGGCGCCGACGACGACATTCTCGCCAGACTTATCAAGAAGACGCTCTTCGTCGGCGTCTTCGCCTACATTATCGGTAACTGGAACACGCTCGCCCGCATCGTTTTCGAAAGCTTCGCGGGGCTGGGTCTCATCGCCTCGGGCGGAGCCTTGAGCGCCACCGAGCTTCTCCAGCCCGGCCGCATCGCCGAAATTGGCCTTGAGGCCGGGCGACCCATCCTCGCCTCGATCGCCGAGTTGATGGGCTTCGTCTCCTTCTTCGAGAACTTCCTCCAGATCTCGATCCTGCTGTTCGCCTGGCTCGTCGTTCTCCTCTCCTTCTTCATTCTCGCGATCCAGCTCTTCGTCACCCTGATCGAGTTCAAGCTGGCGACATTGGCCGGCTTCATCCTCGTGCCCTTCGGGCTCTTCAACAAGACCGCCTTCATGGCCGAGCGCGTGCTGGGGCTCGTGATCTCGTCAGGCGTCAAGGTGCTGGTGCTCGCCGTGATCGTCGGCATCGGCTCGACCATCTTCGGCGAGTTCACCGCTGGCTTTACGGGCGAGCCGACCATCGAGGACGCCATGGCGATCGTACTCGCCGCGCTCTCCATGCTGGCGCTCGGCATTTTCGGTCCGGGTATCGCCAACGGGATCGTCTCAGGCGGACCACAGCTCGGCGCTGGCGCCGCGGTCGGAACCGGTCTCGCCGCAGGCGGCATGGCAATGGGTGGCGTGGCGGGCGCAAAGCTCGCCGCCGGCGCGGCAGGCGCAGGGGTCCGTGGAACCGCGGCGCTCGCCGGCGGGGCATCGACCGCCTACCACATGGGAAGCACGGCCGCTGGCGGCGGCGCTCCCGGTGTCGCGGCAGGCATAGCCAGTGTCGGACAAGCCGGTGTCGGCGCCGCGACAAGTCCGCTTCGTCGTTCCATGAGCGAGAGCTACCGGTCCGGTTCGCGTGCAGCATTCGAAGCCACCGGCGGCAGGTTCACCAACGCCCCCGAAAGGTCGGCGTCCGCGCCAGGATCACCAAGCGGGCCGCCCGCCTGGGCCCGCCGCATGAAACACCAGCAAACCCTTCATCACGGCGCCGCCACCGCCGCCCATGTCGTTCGCTCCGGCGACCATGGCGGTGGCGGGACCGCTGTCAGCCTTTCGGAGAAATCATGATGTTCCGTCGCCCGAGCGTTCGCTATTCCAAGACCCCCGAGCCCGGCACGCCCTATCAGAAAGCCGCCCAGGCCTGGGATGAACGCATCGGTTCGGCGCGCGTCCAGGCCAGGAACTGGCGGCTGATGGCGTTCGGGTGCCTGCTGCTGTCGGCGGGGCTCAGCGCGGCCCTGACGTGGCAATCCACGCAAGGGACGATCACGCCCTATGTCGTCGAAGTGGACCGGCTCGGCGCGGCGCAAGCCGTAGCGCCCGCAACCGCAGACTACCGCCCGACAGACCCGCAGATCGCCTATCACCTGTCGCGTTTCATCGAGAATGTGCGCCAGATCCCCGCCGATCCGATCGTGCTGCGCCAGAACTGGCTGCGCGCCTATGACTTCACCACCGACAGAGGGGCGGTCGCCCTCAACGACTATGCCCGCGTGAACGACCCCTTCGCCGAGGTCGGCGAAACGCAGATCTCGGTTGAGGTCTCAAGCGTCATCCGCGCTTCGGAGAGCAGTTTCCGCATTGCCTGGATCGAGCGCCGTTACACGAACGGGCAACTCGCTGCGACCGAGCGCTGGACCGCCATTCTCACCATCGTCCTGCAACAGCCGCGCGACGCCGCGCGCCTGCGCAAGAACCCGCTCGGCATTTTCGTCAACGCCATCAACTGGTCCCGGGAGACTGCCCAATGACAAGAACACGTTCGCCTCGCAAAGCCTCCATCGCCGTCCTTTTGGCCGCCACCACCTTGTCGGGATGCGCGACCTTCAAGCCGCCCGAAATCGCCTATGACGATCCCGCCATCGAAGCGACGCTTCTCCCGGAACCGGAACGTCCGGTGCGGATCGTCGAGCGAACCGAACCACTGCCCCTTCCGGGACAGCTCAAGCCTGTTGATGGCGAAGAGGGCGAGCCGGAGCCCACCGATCCTGCCGAACGCGTGACCGAGGCGAACGCCGCCGCCCGAATGGAGCCGGTGCGCGACGGTTTCATCAATGCCGTCCAGCTCTATCCGTATAGCGAGGGTGCGCTTTATCAGGTCTATACCTCGCCAGGCCAGATCACCGACATCGCGCTTCAGCCTGGCGAGAAGCTGACCGGCTCCGGTCCCATCGCCGCCGGCGACACGGCACGCTGGATTATCGGCGATACGCAGAGCGGCTCGGGCGCTTCCCAGCGCATCCATATCCTCGTCAAACCGACACGGCCCGATCTTCAGACCAATCTCGTCATCAATACGGATCGGCGGACCTATCATCTCGAACTGAGGGCGAATCCGTCCGCCTATATGGCGTCGGTCTCCTGGACCTATGCCGAGGACGCGCTGATCGCCCTCAGACGCCGTAACGCCGAGGCTGAGGCTGCTCTGCCGATCGAACGCGACGTCGCGCTCGACTCTCTGCGCTTCCGCTACCGGATCGAAGGCGACCGCGCGCCCTGGCGGCCGCGGCGCGCCTTCGATGACGGGCGGCAGGTCTTCATCGAGTTTCCGCGCGGAATCGGTCAGGGCGAGATGCCGCCACTTTTTGTCATTGGGCCCGAAGGCGAAGGCCAACTCGTCAACTACCGCATCCGCCGCAACTACATGATCGTCGACCGGCTCTTCGCCGCCGCCGAGCTGCGCCTCGGCGACGAACAGAAGCGGGTACGGATCGTCCGCACCGATGGCGTGCGGCAGGCCGTAACCGCACGCCGTTCCTCCAGTGGAGGTCGCGAATGAGCGAGAAAACCGAGAAACGGCCGGAGATCGAAGACGGGAAGGACATCGCGGAGTCGCTGAGACTGCGCGCCGATCCACCGCGTGTGATGCGGCTCTCACGCCGGACGCTCATGGTTCTGGGAACGGTAGGCGGTCTTGGGCTCGGGGCCATCCTGATCGTTGCGCTGCAGGACCGCGAACCTGTCGATGGTCCGCAAGAGCTCTATTCCACAGAGCGCA
Source organism: uncultured Hyphomonas sp. (assembly GCA_964556825.1). Classification (GTDB taxonomy): domain Bacteria; phylum Pseudomonadota; class Alphaproteobacteria; order Caulobacterales; family Hyphomonadaceae; genus Henriciella. The sequence continues at coordinate 153,434 of CAZKXJ010000002.1, forward strand.
TTCAGGAAGCCGAAGGCCTGTCGCGCCTCCCGGCGGATTACACGGATGTGCCGCAGCTCGGCCCGCCACTGCCTGGCGAGCTCGGACGGCCGATCCTGTCGGCTCAGCAGCGCGGCGAGCCGGTCCCCTCACCAGTTGTCACCACCCCGGTCGCCGATCCTGAGGAACAGCGCCGCGCCCAGGAAATGGAAGCGGCTCGCCTCAGCCAACTCTTCGCCGATGCCAACACCACCGTTCGGGAACCATCGCCAACCACGCAAGTGGCTGCCGCTCCGCCCACCGCCGAGTCATTCTTTCCCGCCAATACGGCTTCCGCCGCGCCGGACGCGACGGAACGGCGCGAGGCGTTTCTCGACGAACCTGCCGATCGCCGCACGACGAGTACTGACCGGCCTACCGATCCGCCGAGCCCCTATGTCGTCCAGGCCGGCGCGGTCATTCCGGCGGCGCTTATTACCGGCCTGCGCTCCGATCTTCCCGGCCAGATTACCGCCCAGGTGACATCCCATGTCTATGACAGTCCGACCGGGCGTTTCCTGCTGATCCCGCAAGGCTCGCGCCTCATCGGCGAGTATGACAGCCGCGTCGCCTTCGGGCAGAGCCGGGTGCTCTTTGCCTGGACCCGGCTGATTCTGCCCAACGGCCGCTCCATCACTCTTGAACGCCAGCCCGGCGCCGACGAAGCCGGCTACGCCGGGCTCGAAGATGGCGTCGATCATCATTGGGGACGTCTGTTCATGGCGGCCGGGCTCGCCACCTTCCTGAATATCGGGGTGGAGCTTGGCGCCGACGATGATGACGATATCGCGCGCGCCATTCGTGAGGGGACACAGGATACCGTCGGCCGCGCCGGCGACGAAATTGTCCGCCGTCAGATTTCAATTCCGCCGACCCTGACCGTTCGACCGGGCTTCCCGGTGCGCGTGATGGTCACCCGCGATCTCATTCTCGAACCCTACCGGAGCTGAAGCATGACCAAGCTGAAACTCGGGACAATTCCCGACGACAAACCCGTCAAACTGAACATCGAACTGCCCGCCGACATCCATCGCGATCTCGTTGCCTATGCTGACGCTCTGGCTCGTGAAACCGGACAGAAGAATGAACCGGCCAAACTTATCGCGCCCATGTTGGCGCGCTTCATGGCGACGGATCGGGGATTTGCAAAGGCGCGCAAAGACAGCGGCCGTCGCGTCACACCGCGCGTTGATGGCCCATCACGAAGCAGCGGTGCATGACATCTGACGCGCCATGCTCAGCAAACGGCGGAGTGCTGGATTATCGTTCCGCTGAGACCAGACCGCACTATAAGGAATAACTTCGCCGGCCATCGGACGATAAGAAACACCAGGGAGCCGCGCTACTGTCATCGCCTCGCTAACGATCGTGAGCCCGCGTCCCGCCGCCACCAGCGACAGGAGATTGTCCCGACCGATCCGCTGAACCACGATCTCAGGATGACAGCCGAGACAAGCGAACCGCTGCACTAGGTATTTATGAATTTCTTTGCCAGACGTTGCTTCGCCGACAATGAACCGTGCATCGATCAAATCCGACCAGTCGAGCTCGCTATTGGCGGCCAATACGTGATCATCAGGTAGTGCGACAAAGACCCGTTCAGACCACAGAGCTGTAGTCTCACAGTCACGCCACCGTTGTATTCCGGTGATGAACGCCACATCCAAACCAAGCCGTCGTACCGCTGAGACATGTTCAGTCGGATTGCCATCGATGAGGTCGATCATGACGGTAGCATAGTTGCTTCCATAGGTTCGCAGCAAGTTCGCGAGAAATCCCGAAGCAATCGATGAGAAAATACCGACCTTGATCCGACCTACCTCACAACGTCCGACCGCCGAAACATCTCGAACGCCATCCTCGAGTTGCTGAAGGATGATCCGTGTACGTTTCAAAAAGTGCTCGCCAGCAATTGTCAAACAAACTCCGCCGACCTGTCGATGAAAAAGCGAGGCGCCGAGCCTATCCTCAAGATCACGAACTGCGCGGCTTATTGTCGATTCCTGCACCTTCAAGGCAATGCTTGCACGACGAAGACTTCCGTTTTCAACTGCGCCAATGAAGTAACGCAAGTGGCGGATTTCGACACCGCGTAGGGTCTGCAAATCTGAGATATCAGTCATTGTCGTGCTGTTCGCCGCAACGCTTGTCGCGCGCTAGACCTCTAAGTTGTCAAAGCGTGTTAGCAATTGCTTTGCCCTCACGATGAGTGATTTTACGATATCCGCAGCTCCGGGCGTGTCGTGAACAAGTCCTATCGCCTCACCGACGAACGGCGCTGCAATTGTTGCATCTCCCGATTCCTGCGCATGAGCCCAAGATGCGACTTCATGCTCGATCACTGCCTGAAGTTGATCTTCGCGACCATGCCAACGCTGGACGAACTCGTTAGACAGGACGCGCCCTGTGTAGCGCTCTGACCATTCGATTTTGCGCGCGATATCAACGACGCGGGTGCGTAATGTCGCGTCGCCATCAGCGCCAATTGCGGCCGCCATGATTTTCCGATGCGCGAGAGCTTCTGCAGTCGCCCAAAATCGCGTGCCCACGACTACGCCGTCTGCGCCGAGCATCAAGGAGGCAGCCAAACCACGACCGTCCGCTATTCCGCCCGCAGCGCATAACGCAGCCGCGCTACCCGTTCGCGCAATTTCATCCGCAATCTCAGGAACAAGCGCCATAGTACCACGTGTTTCGCCATGTCCGCCGGCTTCAGCCCCTTGCGCGACGATAACATCGGCCCCCACTTCGATTGCACGCTTGGCGTCTCGAAGGGTCTGGACTTGGCATACAAGCGGAACGCCGGCCTTTCTCACCTTTTCTGAAAAGGTCGCTGGATCGCCGAAGGATAGGAAAATGGCCGCTGCGCCGAGCTCAAGCGCTTGATCAAGCAATTCTGGTTGTCTCGCCAGCGCCCATGTGATGAAGCCGCAACCGACGCGACTTCCGTTGGCGATGGCGAACTGCTCATCGATCCACGCCGCATCGCCATAGCCGCCGCCGATCATACCGAGCGCCCCGGCGTCGGACACAGCCTTGGCCAAGGCCCCGCCCGCAGCAAAAGCCATGGGCGCCTGGATCAGGGGATGGACGATATCGAGGCGCTCGGTCAGACGTGTCTTCATCTCGTCTGCTTCCGGAACTCCGGGACTGGCAGGCCACCAATTCCCCAGTTCTCCAGTTCCATCTCATCAATCACTACCACTGTCGTGGCGGGGCTTTTTCCCAGAACCTCGCTCAAGAGGTCCGTTACACCCTTTATGAGCTGCGCTTTCTCCTCGGATGACGGTCCATTGCCATCCGGTCCGCCTTCGCGGGTGACCTTGATATTGACGTACGGCATTGTTCAATCCTTGCGTGAGATGTATGTGAAGACTTTCGTGACGATCCGCCATTCGGTGCCGTCCCGGATAAGGGTCAGAAAATCTAGATAGTCCCGGCCCATCATGCGCATCCGCGCCGTTACGCGGGCCAGCCGGTCGCCTCCAAATGCGATCTCCAGCACGGCTTCGTCGCGCGGCTCGCCCTGCTTTGCAGGTGGCTCGCGTTTGTCGACGCGGGCCATATAGCTATCGAGATCGAGGTAAAGTTCGTCACCTTCGGTCGCGCAGACATATGCGAGATGCGGGTGAAAGACGCGGCGCAGCGCGGTGCTGTCGGCGTGATGCAGCCCTTCAAAATACGACTTCATCAGCCTGGACACCGCTATGTGATCCTCGGACGTCATTGGATCAATCCTTCCGCGCGCATGGCAGCTTGGGCTGCGGGTCGATCGAAGACGCGGGACACAAACGCAGAAAGCCTTGGCCATCTCGCCAGATCGATACCCGTGAAATTCGCCCAGTTCGCAACGACGAAGAGGTAGGCATCAGCGATAGTAAACGACTCTTCCATCTGATGCTTCTCGCCATCCGCGAGCGAAGCTTCGACATGATCGAATTTCTTCGCCACGGCCTCTCGCGCCGCAGACTTTTCCGGTTCGGTCGAATCATCACGAAATAAAGGTCCGAATGCCTTGTGCAGTTCGGAGGAAACGAAGGTAAGTTGTTCGAGCATACGTGCGCGCGCGAATGTTCCGATCTTCGGCGCGAGCTCGGCGGTTGTCGCGCCATCAGCCAGGTACTGCAATATCGCTGGCCCCTCTGTGAGGACTTGACCGTCATCAAGTTGTAGCGCTGGCACATAACCCTTGGGATTAATCTTCCGATAGTCGTTCCCGTTGGCTGTTTGTCCGCTCACGGTGTCAACGAGCTCGATTTCGAACGAACGTCCGATCTCATGCAAAATGAGGTGACTCGCCAGCGAGCAGGCACCAGGCTTGTAGAACAGTTTCATGGTGTATCGATCTCCTATGGTGTTCGATACGAGGGTAGATGACGGTTTCGGTTTCCATTGACAACATGATAACCAATGGTTACCTCAATAATTGACTTACTCAACGGAAACTTGGTAACCGCCATGGCTCTCAAGATGAGGCGCAATCGAAGCCCCGAACCGCCGGAGCCCTGCATGCTGACGGAATGCATGGCGGTGATCGCGGGGGCTTGGGCGCCGAATGTGATCTGGTCGCTGCGCGCCGGCCCCCGGCGTTTCAGTGAGCTTCGGGCCGATATCCCGCCCATTTCGGCCAAAGTGCTTTCGGCTCGCTTGTCGGAACTGGAAGAAAGGGGCGTGCTCATTCGTCACGTGAGGCGGACCTCGCCACCATCGACGGAGTATGAGCTAACGCCCTTGGGTCTTGAGTTGATCCCGGCACTCGACGCAATTGTTCAAGTGGGACACCGACTGAAAGCCCTTCAGTCTTCCAGTTATGGGTAGGTGCCCGCGCTTTGAGCCTGCGCAAGTCTTTCAGGAACCCCCGATTCGACGTCGAACTTGGCCAAGGCAAATTTAGCGTCCGATCCCAAAAGTACATAAGCTTCCAAGTAAGTGCGTTGGCGGACAAACAATGTCTGGCGTCAGTGCCCTGCAGGGAGCATTAGCGATTTGAGTAATGGAGGAATTTAGTTCATCGGAGCAGTTATCGAGCGAAGGTGAACGCTTCGCCCAGCACGAAGCTTAGTGAGCGCAATGCGTCGTCCGAAAGCTGCGTCGCTCGGACGTGGGAGATTCAACGCTATGAAACATATGGAGAAAATGGCGCACCCACCAGGATTCGAACCTGGGGCCTTCGCCTTCGGAGGGCGACGCTCTATCCAGCTGAGCTATGGGTGCTTACCGTGTCGCAACTGCTTACGCAGTGCTTACGTGAATTTTTCGCGAGTTGAAGGATCAGAACGAGAGTCTCGCAAATCCTTGTTCCTATAGGCCTTTTTCGTCTCCTCTTTTTCACCTACCCTGTTGACATCTGCCTTCGGAGGGCAGCGCTCTATCCAGCTGAGCTATAGGTGCGTTCGCCATCCCTCTAAGCGAAGCCGGCCATGCACGCAATCTCTTCGCCGCACGCCGTTTCGTCTTTTGCAGATGCCGTCCCTGTGCCAGACTGCATATTGCTAATTTCTTCCAGGAGCCTCCTTTATGCTGCAACCGTTCAAACTCTCAGGCAAATTTTCAGGCGTGTCCGCTGTCGCTTGCGCGCTCTTCCTGTCTGCGTGCGGACCGTCCGGCGATGCGCCGGCCACACCTGACGAGGCTAGCGCCCCTGAAACCGAAGCGGCTGCAACAGAAGAGCAACCGGCCGAGGTTCGCCGCGAACGCGCAGAGATCCTCGAAGAGTACGAAGCCGCCCTCGCCGACGCGCGTAAAACCGAAGGCAACGGCTCGCCTGCCTTATGGACACTCGCGGATGAGGACACGACGATCTACATGTTCGGCACGGTCCACATCCTGCGTCCGGACGTTGAATGGCGCACGCCGGAATTCGAAGCAGCCTTTGACAGTGCCGACACGCTGGTCCTCGAGCTCGACATGGAAAGCGACGCCGGCAAGCAGGCCATGGCCCGTGATTTCATGTCCAGAGGCATGTATGGCGACGGCCGCACATTGAGCAATGAAATCAGCGAAGGCGATCTTGCCGTCCTGACAGACGCCCTCCAGCCGCTTGGCATTCCAATGGCTGCGCTTGACCCGATGGAGCCGTGGATGGTCGCGGTGAACCTCTCGGTCATCAAGCTTCAGCAGGATGGATTTGACCCCAATTCGGGCGTCGAGCAGAAGCTTATCGCCGAAGCACGTGAGGACGGAAAATCCTTTGGCTTCCTCGAGACAGCCTCGGTTCAGGCCAGCATCTTTGATACGCTGCCAGAGCCGGTACAGGCTGAATACCTGTATGAAACGGCGCTGACGCTGGAAGACACCACGACGATGCTCGACCAGGTCATCGAAGAGTGGGCGGACGGCGATGTGAAAGGGCTCGGCATCCTCGTGGCAAACCCGGACACAAGCGGCGGCGAAGGTATCTATGATGCCTTGTTCCTTGACCGGAACACCTCCTGGGTTCCACAGATCGAAGCCATGCTGGATGAGCCGGGCACAGTCTTCATCGCCGTCGGCGCCGGCCACCTTGCCGGGCCGGACAGCGTCATCACCATGCTTCGCGACAAGGGCCACGAAATCGAAGGGCCTTAAGGCATCCGGCTCAAACCCGGAGCTATCTCCTTCCCGACCATCCCTGCGAAGGCAGGGATCTCATGCCGCGCTTGTAGACTTCGATGGCCTGGGACGCCGAAACAGGTCCGGGGTGATCGGCTCCACCGCACCCAGCACAAAAACCGCCATGCGGGCGACCGCTGGCGTTACACATCTCGCCCTGAATGACAGGGCCGGGCGCGTCTTGAATGGACGCTGAGATAATGCCGGCCTTTCGGCCAGCGATAGAGCGCCTGTTCCAGACGCGCCCGCGAGAGATATTGCCTGCTCGTTTTGCGCAAGCCGCCCAGAGGCCACAGGCAGACGAGCCGTCGCCTGCAAGAGCAAAGTGATAGCGCCAACCGCCATTGGCAGGACCGTTAATCCCTGCCGGCAGTCCCGGTCACCCTCGCCCCACATCTCCACCCGGCCGGTCCGGACCGCCCTGCCTGGAGATGAGGTGGGAGGGGTTATACAGGGGGCGCTGTGGGGGCGGATATTCTCCGCTCCGATCACTACCGAACATCAGGGCGGATTGCCGTCCCAGTCGATAATCCAGTCAATCTGGTCTTCTTCGAGGACCGTATCCTCGCTCACGGTCTGCCCCATGATCGATTTGCCGACATCGTGAATACGGTTGCGGTCGCCGCAGACAAGATGATGCCAGTCCGCCAGCCCGCGCCCCTCATGGACCCGGCGATAGGCACAGCTTTCAGGCATCCACTTGATTTCAGAAACTGATTTCGGCGTCAGGATCACACAGTCGGGCACTTTTGCCTTGCGGTTCTCATAGTCCGAACAACGGCAAAGTCCGTCATCCAGCAGGCGGCAGTGCAGACGTGTATAGGCAACGTCGCCAGAATCCTCGTCTTCCAGCTTGAGGAGGCAGCATTTCGCGCACCCGTCGCACAGGGATTCCCACTCGGACGGCGTCATCTCAGGGAGGCGTTTGGTCTGCCAGAACGGTTTTGTCATGACCCGAACATGGCTCAAGCCAGAACGTCTTGCCACTCTGGATGTCGCTGTAACTGCACGCGGGCAAAGCCGCAGACCGGGACAAGCTTGAAATCGTCGGCCCGGGCTTTCTCGACAAGCTTGCCAACGAGTTTCGTGCCAAGGCCGCGGCCGCCAAATTCAGACGGCACGCCGACAAAGTCGACACGCATCACGCCGTCACTGGCCCAGCCATACCGGATGACAAGTTCCTTGCCCTCGACATCTGCTGTGAGTTCCGTGCCATCGTCCTTCAGGGTGAGATCCGTCATTGCAATACGTCCTGCCAGTCCTTGTGTTTCTCGATCTGCGCGCGGGCAAAAGGACAGAGCGGCATGATCTTCTTGCCGTCCTTGCGGGCATCCTCAACGGCGCGAAAGACCAGCTTCTCGCCAACGCCCTTGCCGCGAAGCGCGTCGGGCACGCCTGTATGGTCAATGATGATCAGGCTCGCGCCTGCATTTGAATAGGTCATCTCTGCCTCATGACCGTCAACACTGGCGACGTAGCGTCCACCAGAAGCGCCATCTTCACGCGTAATCTCGAATTCAGCCATGTGAGGATTTCCATATCTGCCGGGCCAAAAATTTGCGCGCGGTACGTAGGGACGGGCCGCGCGCCAGGCATACATGTTGTGAGCCCGGCCGTTGCTTCAAGGCCGGGGCAGGAAGCCTATTTGCGCTTCTTGTCGTCTTTCAGCTCATCCTTCACCTTGCCAACTGCCTTCTGGCCAGCGCCTTCAGCCTGTTTCACCTTGCCTTCGGCTTCCAGCTTGCGATTGCCGGTGACGACGCCTGCAACTTCCTTGGCCTTGCCTTCGGCCTGTTTTGCGGTGCCTTCGACTTTATCGTTACTCATTTGATGTTCCTTTGTCTGCGATATCCCAGTCCCGCAGAATCAACCTGTCCGCCGGCATGGCGGTTCCGTGGTCTCGCAAAATTCATCCAGCATGCTAGGTCGCTTCGATGAGCAGATTGCCACCGCGCCCGAATCTTGGCTGGAAGGACGATGGAACGCCGGTCGATGACCGTGTGGGCGATGTCTATTTCTCCCGCCATGACGGGCTGGAAGAAAGCCGGACAGTTTTCCTGAAAGGCTGCGGGCTTCCGGAACGCTGGGCAGGCCGGGACAATTTCACCATTGGCGAACTCGGCTTTGGAACAGGGCTCAATTTTCTTGCTGCATGGCAGGCCTGGCGCGTGCACCGCCCCCTGCCCGGCGCCTGGTTGCACTTTGTCAGCTTCGAAGGCTTTCCCCTCGACGCAGCGGATGCGGCACGCGCGCTGTCCGCATGGCCAGACCTCGGTGACCTGCCGGCAAAACTGGTTGCGGCCTGGCCCGAAAGGGCAAAGGGCGTGCAGCGTATAGTCTGGCCGGAAGATGGGGTCAGCCTGACGCTTCATCTTGGCGAAATCTCGACCGCCCTGCCGCAATCGCGACTGAAAGCCGATGCCTGGTTTCTCGATGGCTTCTCGCCAGCAAAGAATAGCGAGATGTGGGATGCAGCGCTCTGGCCTGAGCTTCGCGCAAGATGTTCGCGAGGGGCCATCCTGTCGACATTTACCGTCGCGGGGGCCGTACGACGGGGTCTTGGCGAGGCCGGTTTCGAGGTCGCAAAGGTGCCGGGCTTTGCCTTCAAGCGCGAACGGCTTGAGGTGAAATTCCCCGGGCCTGAAGAGACGGTGCCGGACATGTATGGCTTGCGGCCATATGAGCCTCCTGTCGACCGCGTCAGGGTCATCGGGGCGGGGATTGCCGGGGCATGCGCTGCGCGCGTGCTGAGCGACCGGGGCATGGATGTCGAGGTCATTGAAGCCATGTCCGCCCCCGCCGGTCAGGCGAGTGGCAACAGGCTGGCGCTGGTGATGCCGCGTCTTGATGCAGGTGACACTGATCAGGCGCGCCTGCTGATCGATGCCTATCTGGCGGCGCGGCGTTTCTATTCAGGCAGGCCCGGCGTGGTCGAGACTGAGGTGGCCCAAAGACCCAAGGATGAACGCGAAGCCGACCGTATCGGGAAGGTGCTGGCCGACCCGCCGCTCGGACTTGAAAACCTCGAAGCGCTTGCGGGCGGCGGCCAGCTGCACAAAGGGACGTTGATCCTCGAACCTCGCCGGCTGATCGCTTCGCTGATGGATGGCATCAAGGTGACTTATGGCCGGCAGTTCGAACTCGCTGATATGCAGGACGGAACGCCCACGCTCCTCGCGGCCGGCCATACGCTCTGCAAGCTGCTGCCATGGGTGAATGTTATCGGGCGGCAGGGACAGGTCGAGTGCGCCAGCTCGGCTCTCGACGCACCGCCATCTGCCATTGCCAGCGGCCATTATGCGCTGGCATCAGGCCATGACCGGCTCTGGGGGGCGACCTTCGAGGCCTGGAGCGACGGCGATGTTGCTGCGTCTGATGCGGCACGCGCCGAAAACATGGCGGCGCTGGAGCGGCTCGCCCCCTATTGGCGGCAGGACGCAAAATCCTCAGTCATCACAAGCCGCACGGGCGTTCGCGCGACAACGCCGGACCGCCTGCCACTGATTGGTGCGGTGCCGGAGCATGGACGGGCCGTGGAGATATTTGACGGGGTAAGACATGGCCAGAAGGTCAGGGCGGATGCGCCGCTTGTCGAAGGGCTCTACATATCCGGAGGTCTCGGCTCTCGCGGCTTTACATGGGCACCTTGGGCCGGGGAGATCCTCGCGGCGCAGCTCCTCGGGGAGCCTGCGCCGGCGAGTGAAAGTGCGCTGCAGGCGGTATCGCCGATGCGTCAGATCCTGCGGGACCTGAAGCGCAGCCAGTGAGGATCAGGTCGCAGCAGCGAAGATAAGCTGCACACCCTTCTCCAGGGAGGCCTGCATCGTCATGTGGACGCCGCCTGCCTCGACATGGAGGCCGCCTGAGAAGCTGGCGATGGCTGTGATGGCCAGCATCGTGCAGGCTGCGGTAAATGCGACCCACCCACTTGCCTGAAGTTGTTTGCTAGACATTTCGGTATTCCCCTGAGCTGGAAAGTTTATGATCTCGGCCTCTGGCCTTTGTAACTGCCGGTCCGGCATGGAAAGGATGAGCGCCGACATGTTCAGTTCTTTTCGAGATTGCGGAATTCGCGGCGCAGGCGCCATTCATCCGAGGTGACATTACGTTCAAGGTTCTGAAGACGGTCTTCGAGGTCCATGAAGGAATATTTCAGACCCGAATAGGTCGTCTTCGGCCGGTCGGACACGCCGCGCCAGAAAGCTTCTTCTTCCGGCGCCAGGGGGCCACGGCCCTTCGGCGCTTTCGGGACCAGCATGATCATCACGATATAGGCGATGAAGACCAGCGGGCCTGCGAACAGGAAAAATGAAGCGACTGCGAGCAGCCGGACGATAATCGGATCCCAGCCAAAGCGTTCGCCGATGCCGCCGCAGACCCCGGCCCAGACCCGATCATTTCGTGAGCGGTAGAGGCGCCGGGGGTTTGGCGAGGAAAACATGTCCTCGTCACGCCCGCCACGTTCGCGGTTGCGGTGATGATGAGAAGAATAGGTCATTCAGATGACTCCTAACGGTCTAGCGGGGAACGGGGCCGGCGCGATGCCGGGGGACCGTCTTCCGGATGGGTGTCGACAAGCTGCTCCAGGGTCTCGATGCGGCGCTCCATGACTTTCGCGGAGCGCCAGAGATCTTCGAGCATACGCTCATCGTCGGGTTCGAGTGTCTTCTGTTTCCGCCAGAGGGTGATGTAGTGGAACACCATGCCGGGGAAGACGACGAAGATTGCGGCAATTGCGACAATCGCGACGATAATGCCTTCGTCCATAGCTAACCTTTCTCAGTTTCTGCCCGGTCTTCCATGTTCTGGAGGATCAGTCCGGGCACGATAATAACAGACAGGATAGCCGTAAGCACAATCAGTGAAACAATCATGGTCTAGGCCTCGCTATCCTTGGCTTTAGAAGGCTTGGCAGATGGCTTGGCCCGCGACTTCTTGAGGGCTTCAAGTTCCTTCTCGATTGCCTCGTCCTGCTCCAGGGCCGCAAATTCGGCTTCAAGCGAAGGCTCACGGCCACGGATCGTGTCAGCATAGGCTTCCATCTCGTCGACCTTGCGTTCGACATTGGCATAACGTGCCAGGGCCTCATCGACCTTGCCGTCATAGGTCTGCGAGCGCATGCGGATGCGTTGCTCGGCAGCTTCGCGGCGCATCATCAGCGCACGATGCTTGGCCTTGGCCTCGTCGAGCTTGGCCTGCAGCTTTGCCAGATCGTCCTGATGCTTTTCGAAGGCTTCTTCGGCTGCCACCATTGCATGCTTGCGACGATCAATTTCACCATCCGCTTTCTGCTTGGCGATCAGGGCACCGCGAGCGAGATCTTCGCGGCCCTTGTCGATGGCGACACCGGCCTTGCGGTCCCAGTCGTCACGGACGGTGGAATAATAGTCGATCTCGCGTTCCATTTCCTTCTTGTCGGCCATGGCGCGGGCGGCGGAGGTGCGAACCTCGACCAGCGTGTCTTCCATTTCCTGAATGATCAGGCGTGCGATTTTCTCGGGGTTTTCTGCACCGTCCAGCATCGCATTGATGTTGGAGTTGATGATGTCGCCGAGGCGGGAGAATAGTCCCATGATTTTTATCCTTTCATACTCGGATGTCTGGGAGGAGACGGGGAGCTCTTACAGGCCCTAGAAAAAGAAGCCGCCGAGGAAGACACCGGCTGCGAAGAACATCCAGCACTCGGCGGGACGTGATGCGAGCCAGCGGCCAAAACGGCCTGAGCCTTCGCGGGCTTCCTGGTAGCGGGTGTCATAAGAATGGTCGGTCATTTCTTTTCTGGTCCTTCATTGTGGCGACGCCCATCGCCTGTAATGCCAGATGTATTTCAAGGACCGTGCCAGTTTCGTCGTAACCATTTAATGCATTGTTTTTATATGATTTATTTTTTGATCGCGCATGGCTAACTATTTATAATTGGTCATTTTCGCCATTTTATTTAGTTGATTTAGCCTTTGAATTAGCTATTTTAACCTCATGCTTGGTCAAACTCCCCAGATTGTCGGCGAGGCACCGGAATGGCTTTCGGCCCTCGAACATGTTTCGCGGCTCGCCCCACTTGACCGCCCTGCACTGGTCATCGGCGAGCGCGGCACAGGCAAGGAGCTAATCGCCGAACGGCTGCACTTCCTGTCGCGCCGCTGGGAGGGGCCCTATGTGAAGGTCAACTGCGCAGCCCTGTCCGATGACCTGCTGGACTCAGAGCTCTTCGGCCACGAACGAGGTGCGTTCACGGGCGCGACCGAGCGCCGGATCGGGCGGTTCGAACTCGCCAATGCCGGGTCCATCTTCCTGGATGAGATCGCCACGGCATCCCAGCGCGTGCAGGAAAAACTGCTGCGCGTGATCGAGTATGGCGAATTCCAGAGGCTCGGCGGAGAGAAAGTCCTGTCGACCGATGTGCGTGTGGTGGCCGCGACCAATATTGACCTGCCATCGGCCGTACGGGCTGGCCAGTTCCGCGCTGACCTGCTCGACCGTCTGGCCTTTGATGTGATCACCTTGCCACCCCTGCGGGCGCGCAAGGGCGATGCGACGCTGCTGGCAGATTTCTTTGCCCGACGCATGGCGCGCGAGATGCTTGAAGATTTTCCTGGCTTTGCCCCCTCGGCCATCACCGCGATCGAAAACCATCCATGGCCCGGCAATGTACGGGAGCTGAGGAATTTCGCTCAGCGGGTTACAGCCCGGGCGCTTGCCCAGCCAACAGGTGAGGCCATCCGTTTTGAGGCTGATGCCCTTGATCCGTTCGAGTCGCCTTTCCGGCCGCCTTCGGTCTTGAACGGGCCGCCAGAGCCCCCATCTTCCGCCCCTCGCCCTACCCTGCCGAAACCGACACTCGGCATTCCATTCGAAGACCAGGCTAAACTTTTTGAAACCGCCTTGATCGATGCCGCCCTTGCGGCACATGATGGGCATCAGGGAAAAGCTGCCGAGGCGCTGGGGCTCACCTATCACCAGTTTCGCGGCCTGCTGAAAAAACACGATTACGGAAAAAAGCCGGGCAAACCGGCGTCTGAAAATCAGTCTTAGAAGTATTTTCTTAGGCTAAACCTGCAAAGGAGATCACTATGCAGGGCTCCCAGATCACACTTGATGATACGATGACCGCACCGGCTGAGCGCGAAGGCGCCATTCCCTTTCTTGGCCTGCCTTTCCAGGCGATGGCCACACGGCAGGCGGCCCGCCATATCGCCGCTAATGCGCTTGGCAGCGATAATTTCTGGTATGTCGTGACGCCGAATGTTGACCATATGGTCCGCCTGTCGCGCGAGCCGGGCCTGCGTCCGCTCTATGACACCTCCGGCCTGATCCTGAATGACAGCCGCATTCTCGAGCTCCTCGCCAAATGGGACGGGCTGCACCTGCCGGCCTCACCCGGCGCAGATGTCGTACAATCCCTGTTTTCGAAGGAAATTGACCAGGATGAGCCAGTGGTCGTGATCGGCTGTACCGCGAGCGAGATCACAGCCCTGAAAGCCCGGTTCGGCCTGTCGGACGTGCGCTGGCACGATGCGCCCATGGGGCTGCGCAAGAACCCGGACGCCATACGCCGCGCCGCAAAGTTCATGGCAGACAACCCCGCGCGCTTCCACTTCCTGTGCGTCGGCTCGCCCCAGCAGGAGATGGTCGCGATTGCCGCGCGCGATCATGGCAATGTCCAGGGGGTTGGCGTCTGCTGCGGAGCCAGCCTCGATTTCCTGACCGGCAAGACGAGACGCGCACCGGAATGGATGCGCCGGACGCGGCTGGAATGGCTGCACAGGCTGACCAGCGAACCACAGCGCATGGTCAAGCGCTACCTTCTCGACGGCCCGAAGATCTTCTCGATCTGGAGACGAGACCGCAAGCAAAGACGGAACGGGCCGCCGGAGGCGTGAGCCGCCTGCGTCACTAGCTGAAATCGAAATGATTGTGCGCCTGCCCCACCGGGCAGTGCCCCGTCAGCTGGCGCGCTCAGCTTTCGGCAGATGTGTCGAAACGTCCGCCCTTGAGCACGAAGCGGCGATCACAATAGCCGCATTCCACCATGTCATCATCGCCCATCTCATAGAACACGATCGGATGGCCGAGCGGACCGTTGCCGCCGTCGCATGCGACGCGGTGCTCTGGCGTCACAATGGTTTCCGGTGCGTCTGGAAGTGGTGTCGTGGACATATGAAAGCTTCCCCGATGACAGCGTTGCCCGCCTCAAATCTGGTGCATAACTAGACTTTGACCAGTCCCTGCGTCAATCGCATAAGGCGCATGGAGTGCCGCCCATGGAGCGTACGAAATGAAACCCACCCTGTATCATTGCCGCAATGCCCGCTCATTCCGCCCACTCTGGGCGCTGGAAGAGCTGGAGATGGAGTATGAGCTGGTCGTCATGCCGTTCCCGCCGCGCGTCCACTACAAGCCGTATATGGAGCTGAACCCGCTCGGCACGATCCCGCTTTTCGTGGATGGCGAGACTAAGATGACTGAATCGACTGCCATATGCGAATACCTTGGCCAACACGCGCAGGGCACGGACATGATCGTGCGTCCGGACGAGGCCGATTATGGCACTTATCTCAACTGGATGTATTTTTCCGATGCAACGCTGACATTCCCGCAGACGCTGGTGCTGCGCTATGAAATGCTCGAGCCGAAAGCCCGACGCCAGCCCCAGGTCGCCGACGATTACCGGATGTGGTTTGCCGGCCGCTTGATGGCGGTAGAGCGCCGGCTCGAACATTCCATGTTCATGGCCGCTGACCGGTTTACGATGGCCGACATTGCCATCGGTTATGCCATCCTGTTGGCAAGCGTGCTGCCGCCACTTGAGAATTGCATCACACCGACGACAAAGGCCTATCTTAATCGCCTGCGTGACCGTCCGGCCTTCAAGCGCGCGCAGACCATGCAAAAGGAATCGCAGATGGTGCAGGCCCCGGACGCGAAGTAATCGTCACAAACAACTTCTGATCTGGTCATCGGCCAAGTGTTACAAAGCTTCGACGTCACTTGACCTGAAACTGGCTGGTGGTAGCTGATCGCCTCGGGCGATTTAACAGTGCATAACCAGTCTGAAAACTTCTCACCCCAATTGAAATCGTTCCTTAATCCCTATCAATATATGAAGGGACCAAGCCGGTTGGGAGAAGCCTCTTGAGAGCCATATATAGCGCTATGATCGCAGGTGGCTTTGCTGTTTGCGCGCCAATCACCGCGAACGCCGAATCATCAGCCAACATCGTCATCCGGGCACACGTTCCGCAGGTTTGCGTGATTTCGGCTGCTACGATCGAGGTGCCAGAGGGCAATAATTCCTTTCAGACCACCGTCATCGAAAGCTGCAATGGCGGACAAGGCTATTCCATCCTGGCGTCCCATCGCTCGCTGACGGATCAGGAAACTGCTGAACTGAGCTATGGCGGGCAAAATGTCCCGCTACAGGCCACCGGCCTCACGAATGTGACAACGCGCTACGGCGCCTCGCATGAGCGGATCAATGTGATTGTCGACGGCAAGCAGTTGCAACAGCCTCTCGCAATCAATCTCAGCGTTACGCCGATCTGACCACCAGGGTCGCCTGCCTATATTGAAGAGACCGTGACCGTTACGCGATCGCTATAGCGACCCGCCTCGATGATGCCCTGTCTTGGCACGACGACCGAGAGTGGGAACATGTCGCCCGCTGCCGATGTGTGCGAGTTTTCGACGAAGATGGAGCCGCCACCAAGCGCAACCGGCTGCCCCTTGTAGAACAGGTTATATCTGATCGTATCTGTCGTGGTCGTCGATACGAGCTCCCCAAGATGCTCAGACCTGAACGACACGCCATATGCTGACGTGCTCAGCACAGTCAGCCCAAATGGCGGGGAGCGTGTTTCGCTGCCTTCCAGCAGGGTGCCAAGATCGACCTTGGCATTGCCGCCATCCTTGCCACCAACGGCACCGACGATGCGCAACGAGACCGCGGGCGGAACGGTAATCGAAAGATTGACGGTCGCCCTGTCAGTCAGCGTCTCGACCTCGTCGTAGAGGGAGAGCGTGAGCTGTGTCGAATATGACCCCGCCTTCAGCCCCCACTCGGTCGGAACGATAACGTCAAATTTCGTATTTCGCCCCGACTGCGTGTCCGGAATGTTTGAAAGCAGAATGTCCGAGCGTAGCGACGCGCCGGACGATTCGGATGGCAGGATCGAGAGCTCCTGCTTCGCTGGCCCGCGTAGCTCAAATTCGGGCATGCCCGCCTCTGGCGGACCATCCGCGAATGATACACGTATCGTTCCACTGCACCCGCCCTCCCGGTCTGACCGGACATTGACAGGCAGGCTTTCAACAATCGCAGAATTGTTCTCGATGTCAGTCGCAATGACATTCAGAGAGTAGCTGTTCTCCGAAAACTCCAGGTCGCAACCCTGTGCCTGCGCAGCAAAAGGCAGCGCGCCAAGCAACGCAGCCAGTCCACCATATCGAAACATCTGATTCATAAGCATGACTATAAGCCCTCATCCCCGCTTTCGGTAGCGATATTCCCGAGCCGCAGCAAACCCGAATTATCGGCAGGCACGCTGATTTCAAATTCGGCGCCATTTGCCAGTTTTACACGGTAATGCTTGCCGGGTGCCAGCCCGATTATACCGAACCGGCCACTACTATTCGTAAAGAAGGGCTGCGGCTCGAAACCATCATCATCAATCTCAGTGATGCGCCCGGTCATGAGCGAGCCGATCTCTTCACCGATATAAAGGAATCCGACAGCGCTGACGAAACGGTCACTGCCGACCTGATGCGAATAGCCGCTCTTGTAGGGCGGGAACACCCGCTCCACGCCGGCGCCGATATCATAGCCTGCCTCACCGGACTTCAGATCATACTGAAACTCCTGGGCGTTATATGAATTCAACCGGTTGAGCACGGCGCCGCCGAACAAGCCGCTTGAAGCCTCATATGATCCGCCAGCAAGACTGCGCCCGGCAATCAGGTCAGATTCCATCGTGCGATGCGGATTGAGGACCGCAAAGGAATCGCGGATCGGTCGCCCGATCCCGAAACCACCGTCGGCAAATGCAAACGAAGTCCCGAACTGGAATCGCGCCGTCTGGCTTTCACCGATTTCTGAAATGTTCGGCCCTTGCGATATCAGCGACAAACGCGAATCAAACCGGTTTCCGAGATAATCGATCGCACCATCGATACTCTGATCATCCTGCACCTGCTGAACGGCCAGGGAGTAACCGAACGCGCCAATCTCATCTTCCCGCGCCTTGGAAACCGAGGCGCGCGCATAATTGCGCCGGCTTTGATAATTCAGGTCAGCCCTTTGCCGGCCGGCGAACGCCATTGTCAGCCCCAGCCGGACGCCGAACTCGTTGCCAAACTGACTATCCGTTCCGTACTCGACACCCGCCTTGAGCCCCAGCGCCGGTGTCAGCCTGTGCGTCACGTCAGCATAGGCAGAATAGCGCGAGTCCTGCAGGCCTGTATTGAGATAGTTGCCGCCGAGGGTCACGAAGGTCCGGTCCGACAAACCCTGTGAGTAAGTTGCGTTGATCGTGAGCTGCTCGCTGTCCAGCGATGCGAGGTCGCCGACGGATTCAAAATTGGCGCCACGGTAATCCACCGTCACGGACGCTGATTTCCGTCCGGCCGTATCACCCCCATACCAGCGATACCCGCCAAAGGCCGCAAAACCGCTGGCCTCTTCGCTATTGCTGGTCGCCGCCGAGAGCCGCAGGCTGCCGGGAATGACTTGCGGCACAATCTGCATTTCAGCAGACGCAACCTGGACCGCATCGGAGATCTGCACGCCGCCGCCCAGCAGGAAGGAGCCATTCAGGGCCCGACGATAGTCTGCAACGAAGGCGAGCTCATCAGAATAGTCTGGCTCGAAACTGATCCCGTCCGCCACATAGCCAAAAGCGGCCATATATTCGTCTTCGCCTGCCAGAAGCTCGACAGGATCAAAGAAGAGGCTGAAATCGGAAACAGATATCCGGCCGGCCGCATCCCGCACGACAAGCTCGACATTGTTTGAGCCGTATTCAATCGGCAGGTCATCAAGGTCATATCGCCCCGGCTGCAATTCGAGCGACTGGTAAGGTGCCCCATTGATGAGGATGTCCAGCGTCGACGGACTGCTGATTGTAACCTGACGTCCAGAGAATGTTCCGGGGGCATAGAACGGATCAAACAGCCGGCGAGACTTCTGAACCGAAATTCCACCGATGAAGGGCGAGTTTACCAGCTGCGAACCGGGCACCTGCAAGTCACCTATGCTGAACCGCCGAAAGGCTTCAGGCTGATCGTAGACGCCGCGCAGGGACTGGCGGCTGAAGCTGTACTCATCACTCGCCAGCTCAGAGAAGAGACCCTCATATTCGAGCACAACACCCCCGAAGCGCATCGCCCCATCGAGAAAGATTTCCGGAGGGCGCATATCCGACCCTTCCCGGTAAGTGGCGGCAGCATTGGCGTTGAGATATGCACTGAAACCGGCTGGCTCGAGGGTCGGTTGTGCCTGCTCGCGCTGTGCGGCGCTCACCAGGCGTTCGGACGGAATGAGGACTGGATCAATTGCGTCCAGAACGAGCGACAACCGCCCCATATCGAATGAAACCAGGATGCCAAACTGCTTCAGCGTGTCAGCATCGACATAATCCCTGCCGGATAAAGCTGCCTCCAGCACCTGCCGGCCCTCATAGTTCAGGACGGGCCGCAACTGGTTTGAGAAGGATGCGGAGTCGATTTCGAAATTGCCGTGCTGGTCCAGCCGCACGAACACTTCATTGAGGATTCGGCCGCGCCAGATCAGGGGAACCGTCAGCTCAACCTTGTCAGGCTGACCGGCGACGTCCCGCGCGGACTGGGCCTGCACCGCAGGCGCTCGCACCATCCCGGCAAACAGGACGCAGAGGCAGGCCTGACTAAAACCCCGCAAAATCTAACTCCAAACTACTAATCAGCCGAGCGGCACGAGCTCAACGCTTTCCGGCACCAGAGCTGGATCAAGAGGGACAAAGAACAGGCGGGCCTTGCCAGGCGCAACGACGCCCACACCAAAGATCCGGGACGCCTCATCGGGCGCGAGACGCCGGGAGGATTGCGTCCCGTCGGCAGCGTTTCCACGAAGCTCCCACGCTGTCGCACCAGCCATCAGCGTTCCGTTGCCCGCATTGTATACGCGAACATTTGCACCGTTGACCTCTTCGCGCGTTTCAAAGCCGACGATTTCAGCTTGTGGGCGAGGGGCGACACCAGAGGGAACGACATTGACGAGGACATTGAAGTTCACGACGACCTGGACCTGCGATACGCCCGGCTCAAACTCAACGGGGATCTGCCGGATCGCAGCGTAATAGACGCGCGAAGCCGCCAGCTCAGGCTCTCCAACGAACTGCACGCGGAAAACCTGCTGGGAATTCGGCTCGACAATGCGCTGCGCCGGAAAGACCAGGAAATCTTCGTCTGCAGGAATAAGTTCGAGCTCTCCTGCTTCGCTGATTTCACCAGCGAACATGCGAACCTCGACAGGGAATTCCACATCAGCCGGATTGGAAAGTTCCAGCCTCGCGATCGACCCGCTGCCGCTTGGCGTCACTGTGACCACCATCGGCGAAACCTGGGCAGCATTTGCAGATGGCAAACTCGCTGCGATGAATAGCGCCGCAATGGCAAACACAAATTTTTGAAACATTTCGTCCCTCCAGACAGCCCCGCTCGCAAACCCGGCCTTACAGCGCCTCAGACAAAAAAGGGGGAGATTTCCCTCCCCCTTTTCGCATTAGATCGTTCAAGCGCTAATTAGATAGCACCGAGCGTGATCGTCGTTGTTGCGACATAGTCGCCGGCGACCGGACGCTTAGGATTGTCGCCACGTGGGATGACAACGTTCAGCTTTGCATTCTCGTGGAAAGCACCAGCCGTTGATTTCGTGGAGGTTGCAGGGCCGTTCTTCGTTGTGAAGCCGACCTGCGGGATCGAGCCACCAGCGCTGCCGCTTTCAAGCTTGATCACATAAGCAATCTTGTTGGTGAAGTCGTCTGGATCGGCCAGAGCAGCAGCCTCGCCGTCGCTGTTGACGAGCTCAGTGCCCGCAACCGTGATGGTCGTGCCGTAATTGCAGCTCACCCAGATACGTGGCTGAGTGGAGGAGTTGCCGTCGAGCAGAAGCGAGCCTTCTCCAGCCGCGTCGACGACGGATACGGTCATGGCCTGAGCAGCTGCACCGTCAATGGTGCAGGTTTCAGCAACGTTGGTCGTGATATCGAATGCGGTTTCTGCCGTATCAGCCATCGCCGGCATCGCAAGAAATGCGGTTGCCGCTGCGGACGCAAGAATAAGCTTTTTCATAAGTTTCTCCGAAGCTTGGTTCAGTTTGTTGCACTTCTGACACCCACCACAATCAGAAATACCGATTGGGGGCCAAAGGCTTGTGCGTCACCCCCGACCTGTCTCGGCATATTAATAAAGCGTTAAGAATCAGAATCAAGAAGTTTATTAATCGGGAATTAACCTAATTTTTTTCTTTGATTTCAATGCTTTCCCCAGCGTGAACCTCTAAAGTTGACTCCCCCGGCAAGTTTAATTTCTTCAACTTTGGTCAAAAACCATTGATTTTAACGATTAACCACTGCTTTTATACTTATTATGCTTGATATTAAGCCGTGTGATCATAGTTAATATTAGAAGGTGATCAATTTTAATCTTAATGCTCTACTGTCGCGCGCTGTTCGCCGGCCTGTTTCCCGCAAATTCCCTGTAATTACTACGTATGTGACCCGAGAATGCTTGAAAATATTCATTTTGAGCTGAGTGACGGCATCATCTCTTCTTCATAAACCATAAGCTTATTTTCATATGGTCGTTGCACGTCATCAAAGATTGCCAACGCCGATCCTGCCCTGACCGCCAGCAAAAAACACAAGACGATGGTTCAGGTCTGGACTTATCAGCCCTATATACCCGGCCAGACTCACCGGCGAGGCCGGCAAATGGAGGCTCCATGACCGCACCAGATTACGCCATCGAAGTCACAGGGCTTGAGAAAGTCTATGCCGCATCCGGAAAGATGCCGGAGAAGCGCGCGCTGAAAAGCATCGATCTGAAAATACCGCGTGGGCACATTTTTGGCCTGCTCGGTCCGAATGGCGCTGGCAAGTCCACTTTTATCAATATCCTTGCAGGCCTCGTAACGAAGACGGGCGGCTCCGCCCGGATCTGGGACATGGACATAGACCAGCATCCGCGCGCCAGCCGGGCTGCCATCGGGGTCGTGAACCAGGAAATCACGATGGACCCCTTCTTCACCCCCGAGGAAGCCCTCGAGCTTCAGGCCGGGTTTTACGGCGTTCCCAAGCGTGAGCGCCGCACCGCCGAAATTCTCGAAGCGGTTGGCCTGCTCGACAAGCGCGATGCATATGTCCGGCAGCTTTCGGGTGGGATGAAACGCCGGGTGATGATCGCCAAGGCCCTGGTCCACAATCCACCAGTCCTGATTCTCGACGAGCCGACAGCTGGTGTCGATGTCGAGCTGCGTCGTTCGCTCTGGCAATATGTCCGCCGCCTTCATGATGAGGGCACAACGATCATCCTGACGACCCACTACCTTGAAGAAGCCGAGGAGCTCTGCGACGAAATTGCCATCGTCAATCACGGCGATATCATCGCCTGCGAGCCGACACCGAAGCTTCTGTCACGCCTCGACCAGCGCATTCTCAAGGTCACACCCCGCGAAACGGTTTCGGTCATTCCACCGAGCCTGAAAGATCTCGATGTCAGCCTGCTTCCAAACGGCGACCTCAAGATCACCTATCGCAGCAGCGAGACCGGGATTGGCCGCCTGCTCGAAAAGGTGCGGGATGCCGGGATCGGCGTTGCAGATCTTTCGACCGACCAGCCGAACCTGGAAGATGTCTTCGTTGCGATGACGACTGAAGTGGCCTGACCCGGATAGAGCCGGCCATGCTGACCGGGACAGTCTGATATGACACAGGACGAACGCGCTGCCGCGCTGCTCAAGGGACCGATCCTGCGATCCCTCCTGATGCTGGCAGTGCCGATCATCACCGCGAATGTGCTGCAGTCGGCTTATCAGCTGATCGATGCATTCTGGGTCGGTCGTCTTGGCGATGCGGCGATTGCTGCCGTGTCGATATCCTTCCCCGTCATCTTTCTGACCATCGCAATAGGCTCGGGGCTCGGCATCGCCGGCTCGATCCTGATCGCCCAGTATTTTGGGGCCGGTAAGCAGGACATGGTTAATCATGTTGCGGGCCAGACCATGTTGATGGTTGTACTGTCATCGCTGGTACTGGGCACCATCGGCTTTGTCCTGACGCCGCAGCTGCTACACATGATGGGTGTCACGGAAGAGGTCTTTATCGGCGCGCAGGGCTTCATGCATGTCGCTTTTGTGGGCCTTGTCTTCAGCTTCACCTTCATCATGTTCCAGTCGGTCATGCGCGGTGTCGGAGAAACGACATTGCCAATTTATATTGTGCTTGGCACCGTAATCCTGAACTTTTTCCTAGATCCGCTATTCATTTTCGGATGGGGCATCTTTCCCGGCATGGGTGTGATGGGTGCCGCACTCGCAACCCTTGCAACCCAGAGCCTTGCGGCGCTGATCGGGCTCATGGTCCTGTTTGGGGGCAGGTTCGGCATTCATGTCTCGCTGAAGGATTTCAAACCGGACCCTGCCTTTATCAGGAAGGCCTTCTTCCTTGGCCTGCCCGCATCCATCGAGATGTCGGCTCGCGCCTTCGGCCTGATCGTCATGACCTTCCTGATCGCGAGCTTCGGAACAATGGCCATCGCCTCGTACGGTGTTGGCTCAAACATGATCCAGGTAGTGATGATCCCCGCCATGGGCCTGTCTATGGCGATCTCTACACTTGTCGGGCAGAATATCGGGGCCGGACAAGTACAGCGCGCTGAACAGATCGGCCGGCTTGGGGCGGTTGTGTCCTTCTGCACCCTGACGGCTCTCGGCCTGATCGTCTTTGCCTTCGCGCCGCATTTCATTGCCTTCTTCGTACCGGGCGATGAGGCCGTGATCGCGACCGGCGCCGGCTTCCTGCGCACCATGTCGCTCGCCTGGGGCATGCTCGGCGTACAGTTTGCCCTGACCGGCGTGCTGCGGGCCTCCGGCAATATGGTGATCACGATGATGCTGACCATTGTGTCCCAATGGGTCATTCAATTCCCGTTGGCCTACATCCTCTCGAAGCACACACCGCTTGGGCTTGAGGGCATATGGTGGGCTTTCCCTGTGACCTATGTGACGGTCGCGCTGATCACGATTGCCATCATCGCCAAGGGGGACTGGAAGAAAAAGGAGCTGATGGGCAAGCAGGATGCGCTCGCCCGGCAGGTGAGCGACGAGATCATCACCGAGGAGTCCTATTCAGGCCATCAGTCCTGAGACCTCCGGCTAGATCCGGCGGACCATGAAACCAGTGCGTGGGAAGTGCAGGTTCAGTGTTTCTGCCTGCTCGTCATGATGGTGCAGGATGATGCGTTCAGCCGTCGCAATGACAATATCACCCTCGACCCAGTCGCGACCATAATCGTCGGGGGCAACCGCGACACGCTCACCGGGTTCGAATTCCTGTAGCTCATCAACCGTCTTGGCCGCCTTCAGGCGCGGCGCACTGTCCCGGGCGATCTGCAAGGCGTCTTCCCCTGAGATGTTCTCAACATCCTGACCCTCGATTTCCTTCATCCGGCCATACCAGTCCCGCGTACGCGGCGCCGACTTGAAACAGGTTTCGAGGAAGTCTGGAATATTCTTCTCCACAAACCAGGGGTTCATGTAGGCGTGAACGTCGACCAGGCCTGGCTTCATGCCGATCAGCCAGCTTCCCGCGCCGGCGCCATGACCACCGGCGAGCCGCTCTTCAATCCACATCAGCTGGGCGCGCCACTGGTCTCTCAACATGGGCGCCGCAGCCGCCATGGCTGCAGTGTCAAACGGGCGGCCTGACAGCTTTTCGCGATCCTTCTTGAAGTCTTCGGGTACCTGGTCGCCGAGCGCGCCGAAAATCACGCCGACACTCGTCTGGAACCATTTTCCATCGCACCACGATGCGACCATTGAGGAGAGGCCTTCGTGGCCCGGTAGTACGATACCGGGGATCGGGAACCGTTCTTCGAGGGCGCGCAGGATCATCGTTGAATCGAGGAAAATGTCCGCACCGATCTGCATGACCGGCGTTTTTCGATACCCCCCCGTCAGCGGCATCAGCAACGGCTTGGGCATGATGTTAGGAATTTCGACCGACGCCCAGCCAAGATTTTTCATGCGGAGGGCAAGTCGTACTTTTTCCGAAAAAGGCGAGCGCTCATAGTGATGCAGGATAATGGTTTGTGGTCCGGCCATGATTGAGGTGTTGCCCTTTTTTCTGGTGCCCTATGATTTCTGAGGGCTTGCCCCGCCCTTGGAAACCGCCTTCATGCGGTTAAACCATATACAGAGAAGCTCAAGAGGAAGCCTAGATCATGCTCGACCCCGTTGCCATGCCACATCTCGCTGATATTCCCCGCGTTCAGGGAAAGCGGCTCGCAGACGAGGCTGCGATCTGGTTTGAAGGGGACACCACCACCTTTGCCGAACTCGATGCACGGGCCAACCAGGTCGCCAACGGGCTGGTCGCGCTGGGCTGCGGTCCAAATGACCGCGTCGCCTATCTCGGCAAGAATATGGGCGTCTATTACGAGATGCTCTTTGGTTGCGCGAAGTCGCGCACGGCAATGACGGGCATAAACAACCGCCTCGCGCCGCCGGAAATGCAGTTCATCCTGTCTGACAGCAAGGCGAAGGTGCTGTTCGTCGCAAGCGAATTTTACGAGGTCGCTTCGCAGATCGTGTCTGAATGCCCCGACCTGACGCAAATCATCGCCATTGATGGCGGGCATGACACCTGGCCCGCCTATAAAGCCTGGCGCGACCGCCAGAACGCGCAGGCACCTGGCCTCAAGACGAGGGATGATGACGATGTCATCCAGCTTTACACCTCCGGCACGACCGGCCTGCCTAAAGGCGTGATGCTCACCAATGCCAATTACAATGCCGTGTTCCGGGAAGCTTCCAAGCTGGACTGGGCCGCTTATGACGAAGGTGACGCAGTGATGAACGCCATGCCGCTGTTTCATGTGGCTGGTTGCAACATTGGCATACTCGCATCGGCGCAGGGCGCCCAGACCGTCATCCTGCGGGAAATTGACCCTGCGACGATCATCGACCTGGTTGAAGAGCACAGGATTGCGCACGCTTTTTGGGTACCGGCTGTCATCTTGATGTTGTCGCAGTTGCCCGGCGTTGATGAACGTGACTTCTCTTCCCTGAAAACTATCTCCTACGGCGCGTCACCCATCGCAGAAGACCTCCTGAAACGGGCTGTCGATCTCTTTGGTGCGAAATTCAGCCAGCTCTATGGCCTCACGGAGACGGTGGGCCTTGGCACCTATTTGCCACCAGAAGCGCATGACCCGGCCTGGGGCAAGCTGCGCTCCTGCGGGGTGCCCTATCCCGGCTCCGTGGTGCGCGTGGTGGATGAAAACGACAAGCCTCTGCCGCAAGGCGAGGTTGGCGAAATCGTCATTCGCGACGCCTTCGTGATGAAGGGCTACTGGAATCGCGCAGACGCCACGGAAAAGGCGCTGGCCAATGGCTTCTTCCATACGGGCGATGCAGGCTATTTTGACGAGGATGGCTTCCTTTATATCCATGACCGCATCAAGGACATGATCGTGTCTGGCGGCGAGAACATCTATCCGGCCGAAGTCGAGAATGCCCTGTTCGGGCATCCGTCCATTGCCGATGTCGCGGTGATCGGCATTCCGAGTGAGAAATGGGGCGAGGAAGTGAAAGCCATCGTCGTGCTGAAAGACGGCCATGAACCGGATACGGCCTCGATCATAGCGTGGGCCAAGGAAAAGATTGCGAGCTATAAATGCCCGAAATCAGTTGATTTCGTCGGCGCCCTGCCGCGCAATCCGTCCGGCAAGATTCTGCGGCGCGAACTGCGCGAACCGTACTGGGAAGGCGTGGAACGGCGTGTCGGGTGATGCCTGTAGTGTTGTGCCTGGCGCACCCGTCCTTCGACTTCGCTCAGGATGAGCGCGATTGAGAGGTCATGCGGTTCTTTGTCTATATCCTGCGATGTTCGAACGGGGCCTATTATGTGGGCTCTCATCGCGGTCAGGATGTGGACAGCCGTGTTTTTGAACACAATGCGGGGATGGATAAACGGGCTTACACTTACCGGTATCGCCCGGTCGACCTGCTTTGGAGCTGCACCTTTGAAGACCCGACGGACATGGTGAATTTCGAGCGCCAGCTAAAAGGCTGGTCACGTGCAAAGAAAGAGGCGTTCATGCGCAGTGACTGGGCCGAGCTGAAAGCGCTGGCAAAATCCCGGACTGCACCCGCTATCCACGAAAAAGGCCGTTTCCACCTTCTGACAAAGGGAAACGCCGCTGAGCGCTCATCCTGAGCGAAGTCGAAGGACGAGCGCGGGTCATTGGTGATGACAGAGGTGCCGACAATGGCATCGGGCCGCTCAGGATAGAGGGGCAGACCGTTTGGCCGAGGCGGTTGGGCTCGCTCTGACCTAGCAAATCCGATAGGTTGAAGCATGTAGTTCCGCGAGGTCATGATCTTGTCTCACTTGGCAGGATAATCGCCGCGTATACTGTGCATGCAGATAATCAAAACACAATTCGGAGGAAGACATGGCTGACGGACAGGCGCTACCGCCCTTCAGGCCCTTGCCGCAAAAAGAACCTGATATCGAGATGGTTCGAAAACCAGATGGCACGATTTACCTGACGCCGCGCCAGGCGCCGGGCGACCGCCCGAAGACGATCCCGCACTGCCTTGACGAGCGCGCCGCCGAACATCCAGACCGCCCCTGGCTGAAACAGCGCGACCCCGACACCGATGCGTGGCGGGTGCTGACCTATGGCGAGGGCAAAGCCAAAACCGATGCCCTGGCGCAGGCTTTCCTCGATATGGGCGCCGGGCCGGATGCCCCGGTCATGATCCTGTCTGGCAACACGATTGAAAGCGCGCTGATCATCGTCGCCGCGCAGAAAATCGGGGCGCCCGCCGCGCCGATCTCGGTGCCCTATTCGACCATGTCGAGCGACTTCAACAAATTGAAGCATTGCTTTGAAGCGGTCGAACCCAAAGTTATTTTTGTGCAGGATGTCGAGACGTTCAAGAACGCGCTGGGCGCGCTTGGCGAGCATGGCTGCACCGTCTTTGCCAAGTCCGGCGCGACGAATGAGATCCAGTCCTTTGACGAACTGGCAAGCACGCAGCCGACGCCTGCGGTTGGCAAGGCCATGTCGAAACTGACGGATGAGAGCATCGCCAAATATCTGTTCACCTCAGGGTCGACGGGTATGCCGAAGCCTGTACCGACAACGCAGGGCGCGATGTGCTCGATGATTTCGGGCCAGGAGGGCCTGCGCGACAATTCACGCGATCCCGATTATGATCCCGACGAGGTCCACAACGTTCTCGACTGGTTGCCCTGGAACCATATTTCCGGCTCCAATGTAAACTTCAATGGGGCGCTCTGGAACGGCGCGACCTTCTGGATCGACGGCGGCAAACCAACACCGCAACTCTTTGGCGAGACCATTCGCAATATTTACGATGTCAGCCCGTCGACCTTCGGCACCGCGCCGATCGCGCTGTCCATGCTGGCTGATGCGATGGAGCAGGACGACAAGCTGCTTCACGCCTTTTTCAAGAACATGAAGTCCATCGGCTATGGCGGCGAGACGCTGTCGGACGATCTTTATGAACGCCTGCAACAGCTCTCGATCCGCGCGACCGGCAAGCGTATTCCGATCGTCACCATGTATGGGGCGACAGAGACGCAGGGCATCACCGTGGTGCACTGGGAAGTCGAGCGCGTCGGCCTGATCGGCCTGCCCCTGCCCGGCATGACCCTGAAGCTGGTACCAAATGGCGCAAAACTCGAAGTGCGCGTCAAAGGCCCAAGCGTGATGCAGGGCTATCGCGGCATGCCGGAGAAAAACAGGGACGTCTTCGACGAGGAAGGCTTCTACAAGCTCGGCGATGCGGCCCGCATGGTCGATGAGAACGAGCCGAACAAGGGCATCATCTTTGACGGCCGCGTCGGGGAAGATTTCAAGCTGTCCTCGGGCACATGGGTGTCTGTCGGCACGCTGCGCCCCGACCTTGTTGCCGCCTGCTCACCGCTTGTCTTCGATGCTGTAATTGCCGGCCAGGACAAGGATTTCATCGGCGCGCTGTTCTGGCCCTCGCAGGCAACCTTCGAATCCTATGTCAAACAGGCTGAGGGCGACATGATGAAAGCCTTCATGCGACTGAACGGTGAACTGACAGAGAAAGTCCGCGCCTACAATGCCCACGAGAAAGGTTCATCTCGCCGGGTGAAGCGTTTCACGGTGATGACAGAGCCACCCTCCATCGATGCGGGCGAGATCACCGACAAGGGGTATGTCAACCAGAGGTGCGTCATCGACAGGCGAGATGAGCTGGTGCAAAACCTGTATGCGGACCCGCTGGCACAGGGCGTGATCGAGCCCTGATAACTTTTTTTCAGGGATTTCGCGCTTTTTAACCTGGGTTAAGGGTTAAGCCGGAGCAGCTCGATGTATGATGCACGCAAGGATGACCAGGCGTCGGGCGGCGGGCTGGTCTTTGGGCTCGGCACACTCGTGCTTGTTGCGGCCCTGTTCGCTGGCATCCTTTTCTTCCCTGACCTGACCGGTCCGGGCAAGAAAGCCGTGCCCGGCGTCGTGGATGCGCAAGTCGATCAGGCGCTGCTCGCCTCGTTTGAGGACGACGCGACCCGCGAATATCTTGGCAAGTTACAGGCGACATTTCCCTCGGCTGCCAGAGACCTCGAGCATGACATCAGGAAAGCCAATGCACGCGACGCCAACAAGGTCGAACTCGGCCTCCTGGTGCTACGCGCTGGTACCGAAGATATCACCGGCAGCTTTGGACGGCTGGGCCGCGCAGATGTAAAGCACTTCAATGCATTGCTCGACCTCAGCAGCGAAGCCCTACAGGACCTGTCACGCTCCGGCGCACCCTATTGCAAGGGAACAGACCTCAAGGCCTTTGCCGGTCTTTCAGACCAGCAACTCTATGCCGCAGCGTTTGACCGGGTGGGACACGGCGCGGGCCTCTATAATTTCGGACTGGAATTCAACGGGATCATCCTCGATGCCATTCGCGACGCCCGGGCCAATCCGGTCAATCATGGCGCGATGACCAATGCTGACGAGCAGGCGGTTCAACGCTTTGCCTTTTCAATAATGGCCGATCCGCAAATCATGAAGCTGATGACGCTGGAAGGCAGCAGCAGGTCACAGATGGATGCGGCGCTGGAGACGATCAATTTCTGCGACCTCGGGACCCGGATTATCGGCCAGGTCGACGCCATGCCGGAGGCCACCAAGGGACGCTTGTGGGCCGAGATGATGCGGCAGGTTTCCAGCGGCGAGGCCGAGCGTTCGCTCAGACGTTTCGGCGCCTTCTAAAAGCGCCATCGCTGCCCAAATTTCGCCAGTCATTCCACCTATCCATATACCCAAGCTGAGTTTATGGGTGGGGTATGATGCTCGACGATACGATCAAATCCTTCATGGAGCGCTTCAGGCTCCCGGATTTCACCGGGCTGGACTGGGCTCAGTCGACCGACAGGCTGCGCCAGAGCTTTTATCGCGCGAGCCGGTCAGTTGAACGCGATGCCCCTGAGCTCGCAGACATTTCCACACTGCCTGTCGATGGCGCAGACGGTGCACTGAAGGGACGTCTCTACACACCGCTCGGGGCGGGCATCGGTCCCGGACCCGGCATTGTCTTTTTCCATGGTGGCGGGTTCGTGCTGGGTGATCTCGACAGCCATGATATGATCTGCCGCCGTCTCGCCGCAGGCTCTCGCTGCCGCGTGCTGTCTGTTGATTACAGGCTGGCCCCTGAAAACCCCTTTCCGGCAGCGCATGATGACGCCGTTGCAGTCTGGGAATGGGCCACAAAGCGCGTCGACCTGCTGAAGATCGATCCGGAACGCATTTGTATTGCTGGCGACAGCGCAGGCGGAAACCTCTCGGCATTCCTCGCGCAGGAAATGAACCGGACAGGCGGCCCACAGCCCGCCTTCCAGCTCTTGCTCTACCCACTGGTCCAGTTCGCCGATATCAGGACCAAGAAGCTGACCTTGCAGGAGGGCTTCTTCATCTCGCCAAACCTGTTCGATTATTTCCGCGACTCCTATATTCATGTCCACGCCGACCGGATGGATCGCAAGGTCTCGCCGCTCTTTGCGCCGGACGAGGATTTTCGCGGACTGCCCCCGGCCCATATGGTGCTTTGCGGCTGGGATCCGCTGAAGGATGAGGGCCGCGCGTATGCATCTAAACTGGCTGCCCATGGGGTACCAGTCACGATCCGCGAACATCCTGGCATGGTCCACGGATTCATGAATCTGACGGCCGTTTCGATACCGGCGCGCGACGCAATCCGCGATGCTGGCGAAGTCGTGGGAACGGCACTTGGTGCCCTCTGAACACGCAGGACGCGGAAATCACCAGGCAGTTCGTGCTCGGTCCTCGTCTTTTGGTTAACATCTGCTTATCATGCACTTAGTTGGGGTGGCATAGAGCGACGGGGATAGCTTTAAGATGACAATCCGAACAAAATTCGTGTCCGGTCTTCTCTTGGTCGGCCTTGGACTTGCGCTCGCGGCCTGCGATCAGGCTGACGAACGTATCGACCGGCTACAGCAGATCGGCGATGGCGTACTTGAACAGCTCAGCGGCGGCGCGGGCCCTGGCGGTCCAACTGCCCTTGAAGCGGCCCCCGTGGAAGCGCGCGCCTTTGCCGGGAAGCTGGAAGAAAGCTCTCCCGTGCAGACCGCCTCACTCGGCGCCCGTAAATTCGTTGTCGGCTCGATTGTCGCCAAGCCTCGCAACATCGCCCAGCCTGATACGGTCGCCGAAGTGGCCGAAATTTTTGAAGGCCCGTCGATTGACGATTACGAGGCCTATGTCGCCGGCGATGAAGCTGATGCAGTCATTGTCGTTCCCAATGATGAAGACCTGCAGGAGATGGAAAACCCGTCCCGGTCGGTGTCGTCATCCGCTCCGCTGAGCGTAGAGCGCACCGTGAAACGGCGCAGGACGATCACGATCGACCCCAAGGCCAGCCAGCAACAGGCTTACCGGTCACTGCCTCGCGCGCCAATCAGCGACTCGCGCGGTTTCAGGGACTATCAGATGGCGCCTGAACCTTCGCGTTCACTTTCGGTGCCCGAAGGCGCTGACGGGGCCGCCGGGGAAGAGGCCCCTATGGCTGCTCCGCCCTCAGCGCCGGTCCAGATCCCGATGAAATCGGCTGAGCGCCGGCTCGTCATGCGCCAGGATGCCATGACCGCACAGGTTACAGCGGAATCCGCAATGATCGACAGCGCCCAGCGCTATGGCCTCTCGGCCAATATCCAGCGCTCGCGCTCAGGCCAGATGGTGATCGAGATCGGTTCCCGCGCCATGAAGCCGACCCGCTATGGCGGTGAAGGCGACGATGACACGCCTTGGATCGTGGAAGATACGGATCTCACCTGCCCCGACAATCTCACCGATGAACAGATTTCAGAAGATCCAACGCTTGCAACCATCTGTGTCATCCAGGACCTGCAGCGGAGCGGCGAGTTTGAGTATGTCGAGAAGGACTGGGTCTACCAGAACCAGTTTGTCAGGCGACCCAAAAATCAGGGGCCTGTTACCGCCGCTACGTTGACACCCAATGACCCGCTCTGGGGCCTGCAGTGGAATTTCCTCTCGCAGGGCACCGGTGACGGCAAGATCGAGGGCGGCGCAGGCTTCATCGACTTCTGGACCGCCCAGGCGACGCAAGGTTCTGCAGACGTCGTTGTCGCGGTGGTGGATACCGGGCTGGAGATGGATCATCCGGATATCCGCAATTCCCCGAACGTCGCACCCGGTTGGGACATGGTAACCGATATCGCCATGGCCAATGATGGCGACAGCCGGGATTCCGATCCGAATGATCCCGGTGATGAATGCCCCGAAGAATTCGTCTTCGAGAACACCTATCACGGCACGCACGTCGCAGGTACTGTTGGCGCCGCGGTTACGAACAATGCCAATGGCGTCGCGGGCGGCGCATGGAATGTGAAAATCGTGCCGGTTCGCGCCCTCGGCAAATGCGGTGGCCGTTTGTCGGACATCAATGACGGCATTCGCTGGGCGGGTGGCCTGATCCCGGAATATGACGAGCTTGGCAATGAGGTCTGGAACGACAACCCCGCCGACATCATCAACCTGTCGATCGGCCTGTTCCGCCTGTGCCCCGCCTCAATGCAGGATGCCATCAATGCTGTGACAGAACGCGGCGTAATTGTCGTGGCCGCTGCCGGTAACGACAAGGTCTCGACCGAATTCTATGCGCCAGGCGGGTGCGACAATGTCATTTCCGTCGCCGCCGGTGATGCGCGCGGCTTGATCGCGCCCTATTCCAATTATGGGGCGGAAGTCGATTTGCTGGCGCCCGGCGGCGATCTCACCCGGGATGACAATGGCGATGGCCGCCCGGATGGCATCCTGTCGACCAAGACAGCGCATGGCTGTATCGACCCTGTCACCAATGACACCATTGGCGACTGCTTCTATGCGTATGAACAGGGTACCAGCATGGCTGCCCCACACGTTTCCGCAGCCCTCGCCCTGATCAAAAGCAAGCGTCCTGACCTCTCGGGCAGCTCGCTGGCGGACGTGCTCCTGGGGGCCCTGACACCTCGTACGCAAGAACAATGCGCCGGCCCATGCGTTCAATACCCTGCAGCAGAGCCGATAGAAGGCTCGGACGGCATGTGCAGGCGGCCTTGTGGGGCTGGTATGTTGAACATGTCGAATATCGATTTGACAGAATGAGATAACGGCGTGAACGAACCCGAAGAGACCAGCACCAAGACGCAGTATGGCGGGCAGATCGGTATTGCCGTCATAGGCGTATTCCTGTGCGCCGCGTGCGGGATGGCCTGGCTCGCGGACAATAATGACGGCCCTGACGGCGCCTTGTCCTTCACCTCGGCGACGACCTCCAGAGACGCTGTTCACACAGCGCCTGCTGCTGCGACGCAACAAGGTGAAGAGCGGTTCTCAGTTCAGTCAACGGCACAGGCAGCGCCAGAGTTTGCCCTGATCGTAAAGTTTGACGGCGAGCCCGTACTGGACGAAATCGGAAAGACATTTCGCAAGGATCCGGAAAGCAGTCGCGCGCGCTTTCGCGAATGGGCTGCTGGCAAATCGGCCCTCGATGGCCTGACCCTGGAGCGCGCAAGCTATTCCGGCGAACTGGTCCTGACGGGATCGGGATCGCGCACCCTCAACGACACAATGGCTGCTATAGAGGCGATGGACAATGTCGCCTATGTTGAGCCAGATTATTCCGCAAAACCCAGCAAGGGAGGCTGAGACCATGAAAACGCCATTCGGATTTGTCGCGCTCGCGGCATCAGCTGCTTTGCTGGCCGGGTGCGGAGAGGTTGAGTATGGCAAAGGCGATACCGATACACCCGTGCCGCCTGCTGAGCTTGGTGAAACCGAGACGACTGACCCGGTTCCGGAAACGCCTGAAGCGCCGCCTGAAACAGAAGACGACTCGCCGGTTCGTACAGCGTCTGCAACCGGCAAGGCCGAGATCGACTGGGAAGCGGCCCGCCGGGACTTTGCGTCACGGCCCTCAGACAACGATGATAACAGTTTCAGCGTGCAAAGCGGGGCGTCCGCGCCGCCTGTACCTGTCCTCCTGCCCAGCAGGCCAGTCCGCGCCGCCAGCTCGTCAGACGGGCCACAGCCTCAATTTCGCCCCGTCAGCGACGGATATTTCGCCGTATTTCCGAACAAGGATTACAATCTGATTGTAAACGGGACGAATGAAGTGACAGACGTGCCAAGCCTTGAGAACAATACTACTGGCGACATGAAATACTCCGAGACGACGACCGGGGCGATGGTGTCATTCTCACGCTATGGTGCCGGTTACATGATTGAGTTCGAGTGCCTGGGCTCGGGTGAGGAAGGCAATAGCTGCATCACTGAAGATGAGGCGCTCGCAGTCGCCGAAGAAATCGTGATATCGGGAACGCAATGATGAAGATCTGGTGGGGAGCGCTTGCGGGCGCGGTAATCATGCTTTCAGCCTGCGATGCCGTGCGGTATCCAGGAGATGGCCGCGAGACGCAAAAACCGGTGGATATACCGGAGGGTGCGCCCGGACCGCCCCCACCTGCTGAGCCGGTCGATGACCCGTATGATGACGCGGACACGCCAGATGTTGCGCCCGTCGATGAAATCCCCGGCGATACCGAAGAAGACACCTTACCGGTCACCGACCCTACCGAGACGCCGGATACCGATACGGACATCCCTCAGCCGGGCAACACCCCGGATACAGAAACAACGGATGCCGTCGACCCTGATGCAGTAGAGACGGACCCGGTTGATCCAGAAACGGACAACCCCGCGGATAATCCGGATGTCCCCGACACAGATCCCGTCGATGTGGTCGATACGGATCCACAACCCGTTGAACCCGAACCAGTAGAGCCTGAACCGGAACCTGTCGTTGTTTTCAGCTATGTCGAGCCAGGCCAGCTGGTGTCCGGCTCCGGCTCGGGCAGCCTTGAGCGCGAGGTTGTCTTTGCGCCAGATATGCGCTTTCCGATCAAGTCAGCCCCGGCCTATCTGCAATCGCAGGTCTGGGGATTTGGCGGCGGTGTGGGCGGCGGAGACCAGTGCGACCCACGCAATTACGAATACCCCTGGCACGATAATTTCTGCGAGACCCGGTCCTCCAATCGCAACTCCCCCTTCTGCCCGGTCAGCAAAATCCATCAGGGGCAGGATATCCGCGTCGGCACATCTGAGGGCTGCAATACGCTGCGGCGGACGCCAGCATCCGAGCGTGCGATGTATGAAGTGGTCGCGACCGAAGATGGCATTATCCAGTCCATTGGCACCTATACTGTGACCCAGCGGTCCGGCCCCCGGATCTATAAGTACATGCACATGAACATGCGAAACCTCCGAGTGTCCCAGGGCGATACGGTGACCAAGGGACAGACGCTCGGTTTCGTGTCGAATGACTTTGGCGGCACACCAACGACTTTCCATCTGCACTTCGAATTGCTCCAGAACACGGCCGAGGATGGCTGGGTACATGTCCCGCCCTACACCTCCCTCGTCTCCGCCTATGAGGCACGCGAGGACGGCATCGGACGCAAGATCGAGGCAAATATCGGCGTTGCATCCGCAGCGCGCTCACTGCCTGAAGGTGAGGAAATGCCGGAGATCACGGAAGGCTTCATCAGTGAAGAGGAAGCTGGCCTGCAATAGGCCTGTCCGTCCCTGCTGCCGTCTGGTGCGTAAATTGCAGCGCATGCGAAGCAATTTCGGAAGTTTAATGTGTTAACGACTTGATAACCGAATGGGCCCGGCCAAGAGTGGCAGCTCGGGGCACATCCAGGAGAAGAGCAAACTCATGAGCAATGTGGAGAAGCTTCCCGTTCCACCACGCCGGGAAGGCCCCGCGGTCACCCTGATCGGCACAGACCTTCCGGCTCAGTATCTTGAAGAAGCTGAACCTTCTCCGCTCATGCATTCCGCCTCGCTCTGGTGGCGCCGCATTGTCCGCACGATCCAGATCCTCGCCGTCATCGCGCTGGTCTGCATTTACCCCGCGATGATCGTCGCTTCACATGAGATTACTGACGATCCGATTATCCTTTCAGGTGAAACACCATGGACGTCGCCGGAAACCGGGGTCACCGTGATGCTGATCGGCCGCGAGCTCGAAGGCCCGGGCTGGGCAGCCGACAAGCCCGGCTGGCATCCTCAGGCACGCCTTACCGGCCTGCCCGCTTGGCAGGAGGCGGTGTCGACCTCCCTCAGTGAATTCACCCGTCTCACGGCCCAGAAATCACAGACTGCCGACGGCACCCCAGACCCCGATCTTTCTGCCGCCGCCCGTCTCCTGAAGCCTGAAGCAGACCTCAGCCAGACACCGCGTCTCTCTGCCGCCGCCGAAGCGCTGGCCCGCTATGAAGGCCGCCTTGAGCGCGACCTCGCCACTGCACCGTCCGGCCTTGATGACCTCCTCGACGAACTCGCGCTGCTGACAAGCTGGGCGGATACCTCTCGCGAAGCGCTGGTTAGCCGCATCGGGACGCGTGATGGCTGGCCGGCCTCAAAAGCCGATGTGGAACTGTTTTTCCAGGCCCGCGCCCGTGCACATGTCGCAAGCCAGCTCCTTGCCGCCACCCTGATGAGCGAACCTGATATCGCGCTAAGTGAAACCGTGCAGCAGCGCCTCGACCAGCTTGAAGCAAGCTGGCGCCGGGCCGGCGAACTGAACCCGATCTTTGTGTCCAGCCAGGCCGGTGATGCCCGCCTAATGGCCGATCATATCGCCATGATGGCCTTCTATATCGGCCAGGCCAGCGATCAGACAAAAGAGCTCGCAGCCGCTCTCATCGCAGAGCGTCAGGCCCTGCAGGCAGCCGCTGCAGCGGCTGAAGCAAGTGATGCGGCAGAAGAACAAACTGACTCCTGAGCGGGGCGGCGCTTGAAAGAGAGCGTCAAACCGTCCATCTGAGCAGCTTGCTAGCGGAGGCCAGCTGCACCATGTTTATCCAGACCGAACCGACCCCTAATCCCGATACGATCAAATTCCTGCCGGGCGAAATCGTTGCCGGCAATGCCGGACCGTTCGATTTCGCCAGTGAGTCCGAGGCTGGAACCAGTCCGCTTGCCCAGACTGTCTTCCAGGTAAACGGCGTCACGCGCGTATTTCTCGGACGCGACTTCCTGTCGGTTTCCAAGGATGAGGCGTCCGACTGGAAACACATCCGGCCCATGGTACTGGCCGCAATCATGGATCACTATGTCGCCGGCATGCCGGTCATCCATGACGGCACTGCGCCAGTCCAGACAGATGCCAACGCGACGACTGCGGACGATTATGAAGGCGATACCGCCGAGATCGTGACCGAAATTCTGGAATTGATTGAAACACGCGTCCGCCCGGCGGTCGCGCAGGATGGCGGCGACATCACTTTCCAGCGCTTCGATGCAGATACGGGGATCGTCCACCTCGCCATGCGCGGAGCCTGCGCCGGTTGCCCTTCGTCGACAATGACGCTCAAACAGGGCATCGAGAACATGCTGAAGGCGTATGTTCCTGAAGTGAATGCCGTTGAAGCGGCGCTGTAACTTATCGACCAAGGAGTTTGTTGAATGTCCGATCCGGTAAACGATTATGCGCTCGACACGATCTGGCGCTCGGCGCGCACCTATAATGGCTGGCTGGACAAGGATGTACCGGAAACCCTGATCCGTGCCGTCTATGACCTAACCAAGCTTGGCGCGACGAGTGCAAACTGTTCGCCGGCCCGCTTTGTGTTCATTCACTCGGAGGAAGGCAAGCAGCGCCTCGCCCCGCACCTGTCAGAGCAGAACCGCCCCAAGACAATGGCCGCACCATGGGTCTGCATCATCGCGACAGACATGATGTTCCACGAGAAAATCCCGCAACTCTTCCCGCATAATCCGGGGGCCAAGGACTGGTTCGAGGACAAGGACAAACGCAAGGATACGGCTGACCGCAACGGAACACTGCAGGGAGGCTACCTCATGCTCGCCGCACGCGCTCTGGGTCTTGATTGTGGACCTATGTCAGGCTTTAGCCAAGACGGTGTCGATATGGAGTTCTTCTCGAACAAGGAAGAAACCAAGCAATGGCGTTCAAATTTCCTTTGCTCGCTGGGCTATGGCGATGAGAGCACCATCTTCGCCCGGAGCCCGCGGCTGGCCTTCGACGAAGCCTGCCAGATCCTCTAGCAGGCAGGCAGTGCAATGCTGACCTTGGGAATCAATACGTCAGGGCCAGCCTGCGACGTCGCACTCGTCAGGGATGACGTGGTACTGGTTTCGCACCTCGAAGCGATGATGCGCGGCCAGGATGCACGCCTGCCCGGACTGGTGGAAGCGGCTGTCGCCGAAGCCGGCTTTGCCATAACTGACCTGCAGCGCATCGGCGTTGTCACCGGCCCCGGAAGCTTCACAGGCGTCCGTGTCGGCGTGTCGTTTGCGCGCGGGCTGGCGCTTGCGCTGAACATACCCTGCATCGGCATCAATGCGCTCGAAGCCGCATTGCCTGCCGGCCAGCAGGGCTCGGCCATCGTCCTGCTGCCGGCCAAGCGGCGGCCGCCCGACATATCATACTGGGCCCAGCGCTTTCGCACCGGCGCTGCTACAGCCCCCGCGGAAGAACTGTCGCTGGACACGCTTGTAGATGATCTCGGTGCTCATCCGCACTTCGTCTTCGGTACTGGCCTGCAAGCCCTGTCAGTTGCACTGCCGGACCTGTCCCCCCACGAGGCGGAGCCGACCGCAGCCCGTGCGGCGTTGATCGCCGCCACAGCCGACACCGATGGCTCATCCGCAAGCCCGGTCTATGTGCGCAGTCCCGACGCCGCCCTGCCCGGGGGACGCAAGCCTTGAGCGTGTCACCCGCGGTCAGGCTTCTCTCGAAAGACGATGCTGCGGCCGCTGCCCGCCTTCATGCAGCGTGTTTTGAACCGGGCGAAGCGTGGTCAGCCTGGGCGTTTCGCGACAGCCTGGCCCTTGCATCGACGCTGGCGATCGGAATTGAAGACGACGACCTGCTCTCAGGCATGATCATTGTCCAGAAAACGCCGCCCGACGCGGAGATACTGAGCATGGCGGTCGATGCCGGGCTTCGGCGGCGCGGATATGCCCGCACCTTGATGGCACGACTGTGCGCCTTGCTCGGCCCGTATGGCATGGACCGGCTGCTTCTGGATGTCGCCGCAGACAATGAAGCCGCGATTGCGTTCTACAAGTCCTGCGGATTTCTGGTCGACGGACACAGAAAGGGCTACTATCAGCGCACCAGTGCCAGCCGCGTGGATGCCATCTTGATGTCACGCAGCATTGCTGGACACACAGGTAAATCGGAGGCATGACATCGACCATGGACCGTCTTGAAAAACTCTGCGCCGAAAAAGGCCTCAGAATGACTGAACAGCGCCGCATCATTGCGCGCGTTCTGTCCTCGGCTGACGACCATCCGGACGCCGAAGAACTCCACCGCCGCGCCAACGCGCTCGATAGCTCGATCTCGCTCGCGACGGTCTACCGGACGGTCAAGCTGTTCGAAGAAAGCGGCATCATCGAGCGCCACGAATTTCGTGATGGCCGGGCCCGCTTTGAAGAAGTGCCGGACGAGCATCATGACCATCTGATCGATATCAAGTCGGGCGAAGTGGTCGAATTCCATTCCGAGGAAATCGAAAAGCTGCAGATCGAGATCGCTGAGCGGCTCGGCTACAGGCTGGTTGATCACCGGCTGGAACTTTACGGCGTGCCTCTCAAGAAGAGCTGACTGAACAAGACGTTCACGAAGGCTGGCCCAAAAGCCGGTTTTGAGTCATAAGCGCGCGGATGACCACCCAGACTTCGCGATCCGAGCCGAAGCGTCTTTTCATCAAGACGTATGGCTGCCAGATGAATGTGTATGACAGTGAACGCATGCGGGACGTATTGCGCCCGCTTGGCTATCAACCTGTCGAGACGCCAGAGGATGCCGACCTCGTGGTGCTGAATACCTGCCACATTCGCGAAAAGGCGACCGAGAAGGTCTATTCAGAACTCGGCCAGCTGAAAAAGATGAAAACCGCCGCAGGCGGCAAGATGACGATTGCCGTTGCTGGCTGCGTGGCGCAGGCGGAAGGCGCAGAAATCATGCGCCGCCAACCCGCTGTCGACCTGGTGCTCGGCCCGCAGGCCTATCACAAGCTGCCGGAAATGGTGGCGCGTGCCAGCCGCGCGACAGGTGACCGGCTGGAAACAGAATTCGAGACGCTGGAGAAATTCGACGCCTTGCCGAAAACGCGCGAGGCAGATGGCCCGGCGGCATTCCTCTCGGTCCAGGAAGGCTGCGACAAGTTCTGCACCTTCTGTGTCGTGCCCTATACGCGCGGCGCGGAGCTCTCACGCCCGGTCGATGATATTGTCATGGAAGCCCGCAATCTCGCCTCGCAGGGCGTGCGCGAAATCAGCCTGCTCGGCCAGAACGTCAATGCCTGGCATGGCGCGCCGCCGCGCCTCGATGGCGGCAAGGAGTGGGGCCTTGGCCAGCTGGCTCGCCATCTTGCAAAAATTGGCGGAATTGACCGTATTCGCTATTCGACCAGCCACCCGCGCGACATGGATGACGACCTGATCGCGGCGCACGGTGATACGCCAGCCATGATGCCCTTCATGCACCTGCCGGTTCAGTCCGGCTCCGACCGCATCCTCAAAGCGATGAATCGCGGACATACGGCTGAGCATTACCTCAACATCATGCGAAAGCTGAAAGAGGTGCAGCCGGATATTGCGCTCGCGAGTGATTTCATCGTCGGCTTTCCGGGCGAGAGCGACCAGGATTTCGAGGACACGATGAACCTGGTGCGCGAAGTCGGCTATGCCATCGCCTATTCTTTCAAGTATTCGCCGCGCCCCGGCACGCCTGCCGCTGACATGTTCGGCCATGTGCCCGATGATGTTGCGACAGAACGATTGCATGCACTCCAGAAACTGCTCTGGGAGCAGCAGGCCGCTTTCAATGCGTCCAAGGTCGGCCGCACCATACAGGTCCTGGTCACCGGCAAAGGCCGAATTGAAGGCCAGATGCACGGCCGTAGTCCGTGGCAACAGGCCGTGCATTTCGATGCGCCCGCCTCGACCGCTGGCCAGATTGTTGACGTGAAGATTGTTGGCTCCAGCCAGAACTCGCTAACCGGCGAGTATGTCGCGTCCATGGAGGTCGCGTGAGTTGAAAGGCACCATCACACGCCTCTACACACCTGAAAACCCGGCCCAGCTGCCAGCGATCTGCGGACCACAACACCGCAATCTGATGAAGCTCGAAATGGCACTGATCGATGGCAAGCTCGATGCAGAAAGTCAGGGCGGCAGTGTCCGCCTCACCGGCTCTGCTGACGCCGTTGCCAATGCTGAAGCGGCGCTGGCGGCGTTTGAACGTATGCTGAAATCCAACCCGGACGCAGGCGAGGACGCCTTTGAAGG
Source organism: uncultured Hyphomonas sp. (assembly GCA_964556825.1). Lineage (GTDB taxonomy): Bacteria > Pseudomonadota > Alphaproteobacteria > Caulobacterales > Hyphomonadaceae > Henriciella. Next base: position 195,200 of record CAZKXJ010000002.1, read on the forward strand.
CGCAATCGACCAGGCGCGGGCGCCGGCTGAAAGCTATGGCTCCCTGTCTGGCCTTCGCGTACCGGTCATGCCGCAAACCCGGATGCAGGCGAAATATATCGACCTGCTCACCAAGCCCGGCACCGACCTTGTATTTGGTGTCGGCCCGGCCGGCACCGGCAAGACGTTTCTCGCCGTGGCCGCAGGCGCTGCCGAACTTCGCAAGAAGACCAAGGAACGCCTCATCATCACGCGGCCCGCTGTCGAGGCCGGCGAGAATCTCGGCTTCCTGCCCGGCGATCTTGAAGAGAAGGTCGAGCCCTATCTACGGCCGATCTGGGATGCGCTGAACGAGGTGCTTGGCGCCGACCATGTCGAGCGGATGCGCGAAAAGAAGATCATTGAAGTCGCCCCGCTCGCTTTCATGCGTGGCCGGACGCTGAAGAACGCCTTTGTCATCATGGATGAGGCCCAGAATGCCACGGTCGGCCAGACCAAGATGGTGCTGACCCGGCTCGGCCGTGACAGCCGCATGGTCGTCACTGGCGATCCGGGCCAGGTCGACCTGCCGCCGAAAACGCCTTCGGGGCTGGCGCACGCCCTGCGCATTCTCGATGGCGTGGAAGGCTCAGGCCGGGTGGAATTCACTGCGGCCGATGTTCGCCGCCATGCCCTGGTCGCGCGCATCATCCGCGCCTATGACAAGGATGCCGAGGCCAGCAAATGAGCATCACACTGGACCTTCGAGTAGAAGAGGCTGGCTGGAGCGACGCCATTAAAGACATCGAAACGGTCTGCAACACGGCGCTAGGCGCGGGGTTCAGGGTGACCGGCAAAGCAGGCGAACTTGCGCTTCTGCTGACCGATGACGCCGAAATGCAGCAACTCAACCGGGACTGGCGTGGCAAGGACAAACCAACCGATGTCCTGTCCTTTCCTGCCGACGAAATGGAAGCCCCGTTCCTTGGCGACATCGCGGTGGGACTGGGCATCGCGGCCACCGATGCCCGTGCGCGAAATATCACGCTGTCCGACCATCTGATGCATCTTCTGCTTCACGGCTATCTTCATCTGCTTGGCTATGACCATATGGAAGAGAATGAAGCCCGCGAAATGGAAGGGCTTGAGATCGGGGCGCTTGCCAGCCTCGGTATCGCTGATCCATATTCGCTGAAGGCCTGAGTGTAAGGGAAATGACCGACAGTTCCGACCGAGAGAGACGGCGCCGCCCGCGATTTTTCAAATTTGGCAGGCGGCGCATTCCAGAAGCTGAACCGGTGCCGGTGGAAGAAACGCCATCGCGCCACACGCCGCAACAATTGCGGCTTCGCCTCGCCGAATTCGAAGAAGGCCGCGTCGCAGACGTGATGGTGCCGCGCGCGGAAATCGTGGGCGTTGAAATGTCCACCGACCTTCCGGCCCTGATCAAGCTCTACGCCGAAGAACCCCATTCGCGCCTGCCGGTTTACCGGGAGTCCCTCGATGATCCGATCGGCCTCGTGCACATCAAGGATGTGGTCGGCGAGATTGCGCGCGGCGGCGACGGTCTCGACCGCCCGCTTGAGCGCCTGCGCCGGGATGTCCTGTTTGTCCCCGCCTCCATGAAGCTTGCTGATCTTCTTGTGAAAATGCAGTCGAGCCGGATTCACATGGCGCTCGTTGTAGACGAGTATGGCGGCACGGATGGCCTCGTATCGCTGGAAGACCTGATGGAAGAAATCGTCGGCGAGATCGAGGACGAACACGATGAGGAACCAGCAATGGTCGTCCGTCGCGGACGCCATGCCTGGGAAGCTGATGCGCGTATGGAGATTTCGGATTTCATGGAAAAGACGGGTGTTAAACTCGACATTCCGGATCTTGACGTTGAGGTCGACACGCTGGGCGGGCTAGCCTTTGCGCTGGCTGGCAAGGTGCCGTTGCGCGGAGAAGTCCTGCGCCATCCTGCGGGTGCCGACATTGAAATTCTTGACGGCGACGCGCGCCGGATCGAGCGGCTGGTCGTGCGTGACCTGCCCAAGGATGGTGTGGTTTGAGTGAACCTATCCGCAGCCACGGCTTTACGGCTCTTGGCCCCCTGCACGAAGCCCTCGCCAAGCTGAGGGGGTGGACGGCGCTCGGCTTTGCCGCGCTACTAGGGGCGTTTGCCGCCCTCGCTTTCGCTCCCTTCCACCTGAGCCCCGCTTTGGTTGTCTCCGTTACCGGCCTGATCTGGATGATGGATGGCGCCCGCGGCGATATTCGCTGGGGCCGGGCGCTCTTCATGCGCGGCTGGGCGTTCGGATATGGCTTCTTCCTGGTGGGCATGTACTGGACCGCTGCGCCTTTCCTGATTGAACCTGAAAAACATGCGGTCTTCATCTGGATGCCGCTCATCGCATTACCCGGCGGCATGGCGCTGATCTGGGGATGTGCGACGGCGCTTGCCGGGGCATTCTGGTCAGCATCGCCCTCCCGCATCTTCATGTTCTCGGTTTTCATGGCGCTGGCGGAACTGGTGCGTGGGCATCTTTTCGGCGGCTTTCCATGGAATATCTTCGGCACGACCTGGGCGCCCGGCGGCGCGCTTTCACAGGCGGCCGCGATTGGCGGCGTCTACTGGCTGACGCTGATTACCCTGTTCATTGCAGCCGCCCCGGCCGCCATGGTCGATACGCGAGACGCCCGCGGCGTCGTTGGACGCGCCTTACCGGTCCTCGCGGCGGTTATCCTTGTCGGCTTCGGCTGGGCGTGGGGCGCGCAACGCCTCGCTGATCCGCCCGCCATGAGCGAGGAAACAGTTGTCCTCATGGATGCAGGCGTCCCGCAAGCAGCCAAATATGCGGGCACGGGCGATGAAGTGCTGGCGCGCTATGGCGGCTTCCTGCGCGACATCGAAAGCGACCCGAACGATATCGTGATCTGGCCGGAAGGCGCGTTGCCTTTCGATCTCTTCGCGAACAATTATGCGCTTGATGTCATCTCGGCCTATCTCGGCGACCGCACGCTGATCGTCGGTTCGACGCGGCGCAGCTTTGAAGGGCGCGACGGCGTCTATCACAACAGTCTCGCCGTGCTGCAAACCGAAAGCGGGCGCGCTGAGCTGATCGCACTCTATGACAAGTTCAGGCTCGTGCCGTTTGGCGAACTCCCGGCTGCCGAGATCATTCCGTTTGGTCAGCAGATGGCCGGCATACTACCCGGCGCCATGCAGCAGCTTGCCCGCAGCGGCTTCGAACCGGGCAGCGAAGCAACCGTATTGTTCCCCGGTGACCTTCCCCCTTTCGTTGCGCTGATCTGCTATGAAGCGCTGTTTCCTGAAATCACCCGGACTGCCGAGCCGCAGCGTGACGACGCCAAATGGATCGTGACGATTTCAAATGATGCCTGGTTTGGCCGGGGTATGGGGCCAGCCCAGCATTATGCGCAAAACCGCTACCGCTCAATCGAGTCTGGCCTGCCCATGGCCCGCGTGGCGAGCCGCGGAGCCACCGCCATGATTGACGGAATGGGCCGGGAAACCGCGCGTGGTCAGCGTGTCGCCGGAGACCCAGATGGCTGGCTATCATCCGTCGTGCGGACACCTTTGCCTGCAGCCCTGCCGAAAACGCCCTTCCAGCGATATGGCCCGGCAATGTTCTGGCTGACTCTCGTGGCATTCAGTGTACTGGCCTTCTTCGCCTGGCGACGCTAGACCCTCTTATTCGTAGCGTACCGGGCGGGCCGAACTCATGTCTGACAGCAAACTGCCAAGCAAGATTGACCAACTCGTGGGTCAGCGCCTTCGCTGGCGGCGGCGGGAATTACGCCTGACGCAGGAACAGCTTGGCGAAAAGCTCAGTCTGACCTTCCAGCAGGTCCAGAAATACGAAAAGGGCATCAACCGGATTTCAGCTGGCCGTCTGTACGAATTGTCGACGGTTCTCGATGTCCCGGTCCTCTATTTTTACGATGGCGCAGAGGACTATCTCAGCCTGCCAAATACTCACCTCGCTGAAGACTCGGAGCCAGGCCCGCTCCCCCAGATGGATCATGAAGCCATGGAGCTGATTTCAGCCTTTCAGAAAATTGATGATGAAATCTTGCGCAAGTCCTTTCTCGCGACCATTAAAGCGGCGGCCCGAGCAGGCAATAACAATGATGACGACTAGCCGAACCGACCCGAAATCACTATTCGGGTTTGTACTTACACAAATCAGACAAAACTGGATCCCGATTTGACCTCTGCAGATTTTCTTTTCACGAGCGAAAGCGTTTCCGAGGGCCATCCTGATAAGGTATGTGACCGTATTTCCGATGAGGTCGTTGACCTGTATTTCCGTGAAGCACTAAAAGCGGGCTTTGATCCTTCGCGGGTGCGTGTCGCCTGTGAAACTGCAGCGACCACGAACCAGGTCGCGCTGCTCGGTGAGATGCGCGGGCCAGACACGATCACACCGGACATGGTCGAATCCGTTGTCCGCAATGCCGTGCGCGACATCGGTTATGAGCAGGATGGATTCCACTGGGAAAACCTGAAGCTGGACAACTGGCTCCACGGTCAGTCGATTGATATTGCCGCAGGGGTTGATGAAGGCACAGGCACCTACACTGAGGAAGGTGCAGGCGACCAGGGCATCATGTTCGGCTATGCCAGCGACGAGACCGACGAGTACATGCCGGCACCGATTTCCTTTTCGCACCGCATCCTGAAACGGATGGCTGAGCTTCGACATTCTGGTGAACGCCCGGAATTCCAGCCTGATGCGAAAAGCCAGGTGACCATGGCGTACCGAGATGGATTGCCCGTCGGTGTCGATGCGGTCGTTGTCTCTACGCAGCACACTGACGGCTATTCCGCCGCCGACATCCGCGAACTGGTTCGTCCGATCGTGGCCGGTATCCTGCCAGAGGGCTGGTTCCCGAGCGAAGAGAATTTCTACGTCAACCCAACCGGCAATTTCGTGATCGGTGGCCCGGACGGCGACGCCGGCCTGACCGGCCGCAAGATCATCGTCGACACGTATGGCGGCTCAGCCCCGCATGGTGGCGGCGCGTTCTCCGGCAAGGACCCGACCAAGGTTGACCGCTCGGCGGCCTATGCGTCGCGCTACCTTGCCAAGAATGTCGTCGCCGCTGGCCTCGCCAAGCGCTGCACGCTGCAGCTGTCTTACGCCATCGGCGTGGCAAAACCGCTGTCGATCAACGTCAACCTCCATGATACGGCGAACACTGATGAGCGGGCACTGGAAAAGCGTCTCATGGAAGTGATGGATCTCAGCCCGCGCGGCATCCGCACAACGCTGGGCCTGAACCGTCCAATCTTTGCGCGTACCGCTGCCTATGGTCACTTCGGACGTGCACCAGACAATGAAGGCGGCTTTTCCTGGGAACGCCTCGACCTGGTCGAAAGCCTCAAGGATCTTGCTGGCTAGGAACCGCCTCGCGACGAAGGCACGCCTGTCAAACCTTGCTGACCTGCAAGCCCGTCGAGCGTGTCTTCGGTTTTACTGTCTGGGCGAGATGCACTCGGCGGACAGCGAACCAAATCGTCGTTACAGCAAGCAGTGACATGTAGCCATCAACGGCATAGTGCCAGCCCGTATAAACCGAACTGAACAGTATCAGGATGCAGAAGGCCCAGGCAATCGAGCCTGCCCAACGGTTTATCGACGAAAACAGCCACGCATTCAACGTTACCACCGCAACGTGCATGCTTGGAATGGCAGAAATACCTGTTCCCATAACGGTTTTCTGGTCGCGATAACTTGCTAATAGATAACCAGCATAATTTCGCACCGACTCCATCTGCAGCGCCTCCAAGCTGTCTGTCAGCCCGGCATAACGGGCGTCGTGCAGGAATTCAGCATAGAAGATCGGGCCGACAGACGAATACAGCGTCGCCAGAAGCGTTCCGCAAATAATGAAGGTCAGCAACAGCGACCAAAGATACAGTTTGACCCGATTGCGCGGCATCCAGAGCAGCACGAAGACCGGGGTGCCAAACCAATAACAAAGCCAGACCCAGCTATAGCTTAGCTCAATGAAACCGCTCCACGCCTCGGGCCAGACCGCATGCGCGAGCTGCCAGGTATCCCGCCCATGCAGGAATGCGTCGAGATCCGCAGCCCAGCGGTCCGCATAGAATGGCACGATGTCCGGGATCTTGAACTTAAATGTCGTGAAAGCCGAGAAGACGAGCAACAGCCCGATCGTCAAGAGGATCACTGCCTGCAGGCGGCCAATAAGATGGCTGGAATTTGTAGAAAAGGTAGTCTGCCGGCGCACGAACATGCCGATGAGACAGACAGGAAAAATAAGGAGAGGGAGGTAGAAACTGATTTCCCGAGCGTAGTGTTTGAGGAACGCCGCGAATGCCGCTGGCGACAATAGCCAGGCCGCGATCGCATAGACGAGAACGCAGACTCCCGCAGCGAACAGGCTTCTGGACTTAAGGAACCAGTCGATCCTGGATCCGTCAGCCGCTGGTAGGGGATCGATGATAATCATGGCCAGTTACCGGGGTCATCCTCACCAGTACGACTATCTCGGAAAGCTTAAATTCTGACGAACCATGATGGAAAAGCCGGCGTCAGTCGCGTCGGGAAAGAGCGCAGAGTTGCCAATAGGTGCCGCCACTATCAAACGCGGTTTGCATTGGAGAGCAGGCTGATAGTGAAGCCTCGAGACCATAGTCGTCAGCAAGCCGGTTGAGCGCGTCCTCACCGGACTCTTGGCCAAAGAACATGACAGCGAAAACCTGCCGGTCCGACTGGCTGATCGCTTCTTTGATCTGTGGCCGGTAATTTTCCAATGCCGGCCGGCTCCAGGGTCTTGCATCGCCATGCGTTATCAGATGGGCATCGGCAAACGCAGGCGCCGTGAAAGCTGTTGGATAGAATGAAGACATAATGACGATGGAGCCGGTTACATCGACACCCTCCGGCAGCTCAGTCCATACATATTTCTCTGATACGCTCTTCCAGGGCACGCGGCGCAAGCGCTCAAAACTGGTGGAAACAAGGAGCGCCCCCATTAACGCAAGCACTGCCAGCCTCGGCGCTTGCCTGCTCAACTTGACTGGCCAAAGCAGCCACAGCACGCCCATAAGCAGGACGGGGCCAATGATGTAGAGTCCCATCGCATACCGCTGAATAGAGAACATCAATGTCCAGGCCGTGAAGGTCAGGAGGAAGCATGCAGAAAGGGCGCAGAGGATGCGATGCCGATGGTCGGCCCTGCCTTTCCACCAGGCAAGAGCTGACAAGGTTAGAATAGCAAACGAAGCAACATATCCAACGAGCAGGCGAAAATCGCGCGTCGGTTGCTCGTTAATAGGGCTGGCATCAAAGCTGAAGAAGATAGGCCGCACAACTCCCTCCCAGAAGCTTTCCGGCAGGAATTTCTCATCCCGGAATGCACCGTCCGGCCCTAGCGGGGAATCAAACAGGCTGTTGAGATTGGGAAATATGGGGTTTCCAAATCGCTCATACATTTCCCAAGCCCACCAGCCGCCCGAGAGCATCGCAGCTCCCAGTCCAACCATTGCGCAAACCGCAACGCCTCTGAGCCGCACAGTCGCGCCCGGAAGGATTGCCAGCGCAGCGGCAGCAAACCCGGCGACATAGACGGCGTTCGTCAACTTCATGCCGAAGGTTAGTCCGATCAGGCCCGACGCAATCGCCAGCGACCTGAGGCTGGGCGCAGACCGCTCGGGCGGGAACAAAAGGACGAGACCGACCACAAACGCCAAAGCCCCCCAATGGTCATTGAGGATACTCGACAGCATCAGCAACATGGGCTGGCTTGCAAAACAGACGAATGCGACAACGACCAGCAGGATCGGCGATACGTCAGCTTTCAGGTGAAAAGCCAGTCTCGCAAGCAATGCATAGAGCGCCGGAAGGATCATCGCCTGGACGAGCCCAAGGAGCCCTATGGCCAACGGGCCCGGCAAATTGCTGACCAGAAGCCAGACAATCGCGCTGTGGAACGGGTTCAGGAATGTATGCAGTTCGGCTGGCGCAAGATCCTGATCAAGCCGTCCGGACCAGAATGACCAGCCATTGTGAAGATGGTAATGGGCCGCATCGAAATGCGCATCCCGCGGTGCCACGGCAGAGAACAGGAAAAACACAGCCAACCAAGCAGCCCAGACTTTCCAATCGACGCGGTATCTTCCAAAATCGCCAGCCTGATCCTGTTTTCCTTCGTCAAATGGCGGTTTACCAGCCAATGTCATCTCCCCATCACGCACCTATTCGCTCCTATGGCCGGACGGGCGGTCGCCCCCTCTCGCCCAGACAACAGGGTTTGGTTGATAATCTGTTGCCCAAATTGCGAATCAGCCTGCCAGACAATGGCCCGCTGGACCCCCAGTCCCTGTTTCACGGCCCAGACAGGCCGGTCTGGCTGGAGATCGGTTTTGGCGGCGGCGAACATGCGAGCACGCAGGCTGAACTGGCACCTCACATCGGGCTTATGGCCAGTGAGGTCTTCGTGGAAGGCATCGCCAAATGCCTGTCTGACATAGAGACCAAGGGGCTTTCCAATCTCAGGATATGGGATGAGGACGCGCGTGACCTTGTCACCGCCCTGCCCGATGCGTGCCTCGACAGGGTCTTCATCCTGTTTCCCGATCCCTGGCCGAAAAAGAAGCATCATAAACGCCGCATCATCCAGCCTGACTTCCTGAATGCGATGGCCCGCGTCATGAAACCCGGTGCCCGGCTTCGTTTTGCCACCGATGTCCGCGCTTATGCCGACGAAGCGCTGGAGCGTTTCACGGCCCATCCGGCCTTCGAATGGCTGGCTGAGCGGGCCGATGACTGGCGCACACCGCCAGCCGATCATGTGCGCACCCGATACGAAACAAAAAATCTCGGCGACATAGCACCGGTTTTCTATGACCTGAAAAAGCTCTGACGCCGGCGGCATTGACCGCAACACGTTTGTTCACTTGCTAACAGGCGCCACACAGCCCGCCGTTATCTCCATTGAGGTTGCCTGCATTCTCAAGTATAAGAGGATATCGAATATACGGTCGGTCTGAATGCAAGACCCCGTCAGACCGACGGCCCTGACTTCACTTCCCCCGTTTTTCGAAACCCTTCGCGACCGCCCACATGGTGTGGGTCTGGCACGAGGCGAAATAACGGAGTAGCCAGTATGGCAACCGGAAAAGTTAAATGGTTCAACGACCAAAAAGGCTTCGGCTTCATCAAGCCAGACGCCGGTGGTACGGATGTTTTCGTGCACATTTCTGCTGTTGAACGTTCGGGCATGCGCACCCTCGCAGAAGATCAGGCGATCGAATACGAACTGCACACTGACGAACGCCGCGGCAAGACATCAGCCGTGGACCTGAAACTTCTCTAGACAAAAGCGGCCTGGAAGATTATCTAGGCGGCAAGTCGAAAAATATCGGCGGCGGGTCCGGAAACGGGTCCGCCGCTTTCTTTTGTCCGGAGACAAAACGCCGTGATCGCACTCACGCAACAGGAAAAGACCATTCTCGCACTGATCGAGCCGCTCGCTGAGGGGCTTGGCCTGGAGATTGTTCGCGTGCGCCTGATGGGCGGGCGCCGGCCGACCCTGCAAGTGATGACCGAAAGAGCCGGCGGGGCACCGACCAGTGTCGAGGATTGCGCAGACCTGTCTCACGCGATGTCTCCTGTGCTCGAAGCTGCCGACCCGATCAGCGACGCCTACCGGCTCGAAGTGTCGACACCCGGTATTGACCGGCCGCTGACCCGTGAAGGCGATTTCGGCCGCTGGACCGGACACCTGGCAAAAGTTGAACTGGCGATGCCGATCAATGGGCGCCGTCGCTTCCAGGGTGTGATACAAAGGGAAGACGAAAACGGCGTAGCGATAGAACTGGACGATGAGAGCGAACTTGTCGCCCAGGTCCATGAGATGACGAAGGCGAGCCTCGTCCTGACAGACGCGCTGATTGACGCCGCCAAGGCCGCTGGTGGCCTGCCGCCCCAGCCGGACGACGAGAATTTTTCCGGTCTCGAAGTCGATGAGACCGAAGACGATGACAATAATGAAGAAGAAGATGGAGCAACGAGATGAGTGCAGTGGGCGTATCGGCCAACCGGCTCGAAATCCTTCAGATCGCCAAGGCGGTCGCTGAAGAAAAGGCAATCGACAAGTCGATCGTCATCGAAGCCATGCAGGAAGCGATCGAGAAAGCTGCCAAGTCGCGCTACGGTCAGGAGCATGACATCCGTGCCCGGATCGACGGCGAGACCGGCGAGCAGACCCTGTGGCGCGTCCAGACCGTTGTGGCGGACGATGAGGTCGAGGATCCGGCGCAGCAGCTCTCGCTCACGGACGCGAAGAAGATCGACGCAGACCTCGAAATCGGTGGTGAAATCACCGAGGAGCTCCCGCCCTTTGATTTTGGCCGTGTCGCAGCGCAGACCGCCAAGCAGGTGATCATGCAGAAGGTGCGTGATGCCGAGCGTGAGCGCCAGTATGGTGAATACAAGGATCGTGTCGGCGAGATCATCAACGGCATCGTCAAGCGCGTCGAATATGGACATGTGATCGTGGACCTTGGCCGCGCTGAAGGCATTATCCGCCGCAATGACGGCATCCCGCGCGAGAACTTCCAGCCGAATGACCGCGTCCGCGCCTATCTTTACAAGGTGTCGCGCGAAATGAAGGGCCCGCAGATCTTCCTGTCACGCGCCCACCCTGACTTCATGGTCAAGTTGTTCGCGCAGGAAGTGCCGGAAGTCTATGACGGCGTCATCGAAATCCGTGCCTGTGCCCGTGATGCCGGCTCGCGCGCCAAGATCGGTGTTATCTCGAATGATAGCTCGATTGATCCGGTCGGCGCTTGTGTCGGTATGCGGGGCGCCCGCGTCCAGGCTGTTGTCGGCGAACTCTCTGGCGAGAAAATCGATATCATTCCGTGGAATTATGACGGCGCGACCTTCATCGTGAACGCACTACAACCGGCCGAAGTGTCGAAAGTTGTGCTCGACGAGGATGAGCAACGCGTCGAAGTCGTGGTTGCGGATGACCAGTTCCCGCTGGCCATTGGCCGCCGGGGGCAGAACGTCCGTCTTGCGTCACAGCTGACCGGCTGGCAGATCGACCTTGTCACCGAGACCGCCGATTCCGAGCGTTACCAGCGTGACTTCCAGATGCGCACTGACCTCTTCATGGCAGCGCTCGATGCAGACGAAACGCTGGCCCAGCTGCTCGCGTCCGAAGGCTTCGAGACGGTCGAGGAGATCGCTTATGTCGCGCCTGAAGACTTCATCACCATCGATGGCTTCGACCTTGAAGTCGCCGCCGAGATCCAGGAGCGCGCCCGCGAATACCTTGAGAAGCTGTCCGCTGAACAGGATGCGCGCCGCAAGGAACTGGGCGTCGAAGACGAGATGATGGCCCTCGCCGGCATGAATGTCGGCTTCGCTGTGAAGTTTGGCGAGAACGATGTGAAATCCGTCGAGGATGTCGCCGGTCTCGTGCCTGACGACATTACGGGCTGGCGTGAGCCTGGCCCGGACGGCAAGCCTGTCTTCCAGGAAGGCATCCTGAAGAAAGGTGAGATGCGCAAGGATGAGGCCCAGCTCTTCATCATGCGTGCCCGCGTCGCCGCTGGCTGGGTTGAGCAGGAAGCGCTCGACAAGCTCGAGGCCGACATGGCCGCCGAAGCGGCTGGTGTTGAAGCCGGCCTCAGCGAAGAAGAACGGGCGCTCGCTGCACTCGGTGAGATCGGCAAGGCGACCGAACAGGCCGAGGAACTTGCCGAAGAGGAACTCATATTCGACCTGGATGCACTTGCTGCTCAGGAAGTTGCAGCAGAGGACGGCGATGATGCCGATCCAAAAGAATGAGCCCGCACGGCGCCTGAAGGCGTCCGACGACATCAGCACTGGCGGACCTCTCCGCCAGTGCGCCGCTTCCCGTGAGAGCCTGCCGCAGGATCAGCTGATCCGCTTTGTCCGTTCGCCGGACGGGGAGGCTGTTCCTGATGTGGCTGCCAAGCTGCCGGGGCGCGGCGCCTGGGTGAAAGCCGACCGGCAATCGGTCGAGAAGGCCATCAAGACCGGCGCTTTCTCCCGTGCATTCAAGGAAAAGACGGCGGCGCATCCGGATACGCTGAGCCTGATCGAACAACAGCTTACCCGCCGCTGCACAGGTCTTTTGGGCCTTGCGCGCAAGGCAGGTGAAGTCGTCATTGGATTTGATCAGGTTCGTGCCTATCTAAGGAAAGACGCGCCGGGCTTTCTGCTTGAAGCAAGCGATGGCAGCGAAGATGGCCGTAACAAGGTTCATTTTCTTGCAAAGGCGATGTATGAGACACCCAGAACAGCAGGCGCGCTGACGTCTGCTGAATTGGGCATGGCCTTTGGCAGGGGGCGTGTGATACACGCCCTGCTTCAGACAGGCCCGCTGTCGGACTCGTTTGAAACAGCCTATGAGCGGCTGACGGGGTTTAGGGCAGCACCGGAACGAGACTGGTTTTCTGGTCGCAGTCGGGAATGAACATAACGGTGGCGGACAGGCCGCGGCCGGCAAACACGTAGGTATATGGAGTCGCATGAGCGATACGAAAGACAACGGCAACTCTGGTGGACGCAAGCCTCTGACGGTGTCCCGCGGATCAAGCGGCACGGTCAAGCAGAGCTTTAGTCATGGCCGCTCCAAGCAGGTCATCGTCCAGACAAAGAAGCGGCGCGTGGTCGGACCAGGCGCTGGCAAGGATGCGCCCGCGAACGCACCCGCACAGTCAGGCAGTGCAGCCCAGAACCAGAAGTCAAAGCTGGCGGAAGCCGCGAAGAAACTTGGTATTACCGAGCAGGAACTGATTGCGCGCCAGAAAGTGCTGCTGCAACGCCGGGAAGCCGAAAAGACCCGCGAAGTCGAGGCCAAGCGCCAGGAAGCGGCCCGCGAACGCCTGCTGTCCGAGCAGGAGCGCAAGGTCCAGGAAGACAAGGAACGCGAGGAAGCTGAAGCCCGGCGCAAGGCTGAAGAAGAAGAGCGCAAGGCCCGTGAAGCTGCCGAGGCGACGAAGAAGAAATCGGAACCGGCCGCTGACGCCCGCGGAAGCCGTGCGCCAAGCGCTGATGTTGCAAGCGAACCTGATATTGCCGCAGCTGAAGCTGCGCAGACTCGCAGCAAGAAATCCCGCAAGGGTGGCGGTGCAGACCGTGACTTTAATGAAGGCGGCGGTGGCCGGGGCCGGGGCGGCGATGCCAAACGCCGCCGTGGCAAACTGACCATTGCAAGCGCACTTGGTGATGACGGTGACCGTCAACGCTCGCTCGCATCTGTACGCCGCGCTCGTGAACGCGAACGCGAACGTCGCCAGTCGGGTGACGAGCAGAACGAAAAGGTTTCCCGCGAAGTCACACTCCCGGAAACGATCACCCTCCAGGATCTTGCCCAACGCATGAATGAGCGCGTCGCTGACGTGGTCAAATTCATGATCCGGCAGGGCGAGATGATGCGCGCCAACGATATCGTGGACGCCGACACAGCCGAGCTGATTGCCGAGGAATTCGGTCACACTGTTAAACGCGTTTCGGAAGCGGACGTCGAGATCGGCCTTGAAGGCACGGTCGATGACGAGAAAGACCTGAAGCCGCGTGCCCCGATCGTAACGGTCATGGGCCATGTCGATCACGGCAAGACTTCGCTGCTTGATGCGCTGCGCGAAACCGATGTTGTCGCTGGCGAAGCCGGTGGCATCACCCAGCATATCGGTGCCTATCAGGTCCAGCTGAAATCCGGCGACAAGATCACCTTCCTAGACACGCCGGGCCATGCCGCCTTCTCCGCCATGCGGGCGCGCGGTGCGAACGTCACGGACATCGTGATTCTCGTAGTCGCCGCAGATGACGGCATCATGCCCCAGACGATTGAGGCGATCAAACACGCCAAGGCGGCTGAAGCGCCAATTATCGTTGCGGTCAACAAGTGCGACAAGCCGGATGCCAATCCGGACAACGTCCTGACTGAACTTCTCCAGCACGACATCCAGGTCGAGGCGATGGGCGGTGAAGTGCAGGCGGTTAAAGTCTCCGCACTTGAGAAAACCGGGCTCGAAGAGCTCAACGAGGCCATCTCGCTCCAGGCTGAGATCCTTGAACTGAAAGCCAATCCGAACCGCGAAGCCGATGGCATCGTGGTCGAAGCCCAGCTCGACAAGGGCCGTGGCCCGGTTGCGACCGTGCTGGTCAATCGCGGCACGCTGAAGCGCGGCGAGATCGTTGTTGCCGGCAAGCAGTGGGGCAAGGTCCGCGCGCTGATCAATGAGCGCGGCCAGCAACTGAAAGATGCCGGTCCGGCCGTTCCGGTCGAAGTGCTCGGCCTTGATGGCGCACCAGAACCTGGCGACATGTTCAATGTGGTCGATACCGAAGCTCGCGCCCGCGAGATCACGGAATATCGCCAGCGCATGGAGCGTCAGAAGCAGGGCGTTACATCGGCGCGGGCATCGCTCGAATCGCTGATGAACAACCTGAAGGACAGCAAGGAAGTTTCCGAGCTGCCGATCGTCGTGAAGGCGGACGTGCAGGGTTCGGTCGAAGCGATCACGCAATCGCTGGCAAATATCTCGACCGATGAAGTCCGCGCAAACGTCATCTACGGCGCTGCGGGCGGTATTTCGGAAAGCGATATCCTGCTTGCCAAATCGTCCGGTGCACCGGTCTTCGCGTTCAACGTTCGCGCCAACAAGCAGGCACGTGAGCTGGCCGAGAAGGAAGGCGTGGAGATTCGCTACTATTCGGTGATCTACAATCTGATCGACGACGTGAAAGATACGCTGTCCGGTATGCTGGCCCCCGAGAAGCGCGAGAGCTTCATTGGCTATGCCGACATCCTGGAAGTCTTCAACATCACCAAGGCAGGCAAGGTTGCCGGCTGTAAGGTGACCGAAGGCACCGTGAAACGCGGCTGCGGCGTGCGCCTGCTGCGCGACGATGTCGTCATCCACGAAGGCAAGCTTAAGACGCTGAAGCGCTTCAAGGACGAAGTGGCCGAAGTCACGTCCGGCATGGAGTGTGGCATGGCGTTCGAGCGCTACGAAGACATTCGCCAGGGCGACAAGATCGAGTGCTTCGAGATCGAGATGATCGAGCGCAAGCTCGACTAGCCTGCCGGTCCAGCCCTTTTATAGCACGACAGAGAAAGCCGGGGATTTCCCGGCTTTTTCCATTTGCGGTTAAGCTTAGTGTGCTTCTGTCTCTTCAATCATGCTGACCGCGACCGCCTCTCTCTCCGCCGCCAATGACGCGGCTGCATCGCCGCCGCCTTATGGTGTGGCCGGGCAGCTGACGGACAAGGACCTAAAACGCCTCGTCAGCCAGACGCGCTCCTCGCATATCGGGCCAACGGCACTGTACTATGCTGGGGTGACCGCGCCGGTGATCTCGGCCGGGGTAGCACTGGTGACGCGGGCGATGATCGACAGTGCGGGCATCTCGCAATACTGGATCGTGATGATCTCTTCCATTGTGGCGGCGATGGCCGGGATCTGCTGGTATCTCATCTTCCTTCGCTGGTCGTATCGCGGCGGGAATGGCCGCGGGGCTGAGCTCGACAGTGAAACAGCCATTGACCTTCTGCCCACCGGCCTCCACATCCGTCGGGGCGCGGTCGAGACCCGCATTGGCTGGCCAGCGGTCAGCTCGGTCAAGGACGCGCGCCGCTACACGCTGATCACCTTCCGGGGTGCTGATCCGCTGCTTATCCCGGACCGCTGGTTCGGCAAGGACAAGGCCGCCGCCAAGGCCTTCAAGGCGCGGCTCAAAGAAGGATTCTCCAGTCATGGCCCGCAACAGGAAGCGCAGTGAAGTCAGCGCGAATGAACCCTCCCAGCGCCAGCTGCGTGCCGGGGAGCTGGTCCGTCATGCCCTCACCGACATCCTGATGCGCGAGGAGTTCCGCGACCCGGAACTGCAGGGCATCAATGTCACCATCGGCGAAGTGCGAACCTCGCCAGACCTTCGCCATGCACATGTCTTCTGCAGCCCCCTCGGCGTGAGCGATCCGGCCGCGCAGGACAAGCTCGCCAAGGCGCTGAACCGGGCCTCGGCCTATATTCGCGGGCGTCTCGGCAAGCAGATCGAGATGAAATTCACGCCCGACCTGCACTTCATCGCTGACCATTCCTATGACGACGCCAATTACATGGAATCGCTGTTCAACCGGCCGGAAGTGAAACGCGACCTGGACTAGGCGCAGAGGCGCCGGCCCTCCTTGGACACGTTCAGGATGATATCTGTTTATATGGCCTGACCAGTTGCCTTATCCATCCTCGTCTCATCCTGTCGAAGGATGATGACCCCGAAAATCACCCCAACACATGGAACACTCCGTTCCACTCCAGCCGGAAAGCCCCGCCAATGCGACGCAGTGGAGGGTAAACCATTGGTAAACAGGTCAGGCGCAGACGCCCTGTCCGGGCGGGCCTTGTGCGAGGCATCGCACCAGCCGCGACATCTCACTCACCCGGCTGCCATCCATTCCGCTCGACCGGCTGACACCGGACGGCCAGCCAGGCCGGAGATTGTGCACCAGCCCCTCGCCCCGCCGCGCTGACAGCCAGCGCTGCAATCGCCGCGCGGCCTGCCTGCGCGCATCGAGCACCCCCTGTAACGCACTGAGACGTCGTAGCAGCCCGGCGGCAAGCACATCCTCGCCCGCATCGCGCAAAGGGGCGAACGCGTGCTGACGGACCGCTGGCGGCACATCAGCGAACATCTGCTCAAGGCTCGGCACATGTTCGAACAGGCGGAAGCTCGGAGTTCTCTCATTGATTGAGCCGGTCTCGCCGCTGCGCGGTCCATATGGATCTGGTACAGGGGTTTCGCCTGCCTTGCCGGTGCGATTGCGGGGCGGCGGCAATTGCGCTGCCAGCAGGAACAGCAATCGCCGCACCATCGCCTCGGCCAGCCGCACAAGACGCAGGCCGGCGCGCCACATCCCCCGTTTCAGGGTACACTCATGGTGCACGGGCGGTACACTATCAGTACACCAGAGTGCACCAATCAGCGCCACCAGCTCAGCGGCGCGCTGCCAGCCCATCGTCTCGGCCGTGTACAGTCGGGTGCGAAATGCCTCGTCCATGATCAAGGCAGTATGGGACGGGGTTTGAAGGTGTCGGAGGAAAGCAGGACTTCCCCCTTTCAACCCGCATCGCATCTCACATTCACAACCCGGATTTTCTCGCTTGATTTTGTATCACAACGTGATACATATAAGTCATGATACAGAGCACCAGGGGCGATCTGATCCAACAGGTTCTTACTGGCAAGCCGGGCAAGGGCTTCCCGGCCAACCTGTTTAAAGTGGCAGTCCGCAAGGTCGCGATGCTTCAGGCCGCTTATGTGCTGGATGACCTTCGGGTGCCGCCCGCCAACCGTCTTGAAGCCCTAAAGGGCAATCGCGCAGGGCAACATTCAATCCGTATCAACCAGCAATGGCGGATCTGTTTCATCTGGTCTGGCAATGGTCCTGAAGAAGTAGAGATCGTGGATTATCACTGAGAGGAAAATAGCTATGGTTACGCTTCAAGTGCCGGTCCATCCCGGTGAAATTCTCAAACATGAATTCCTTGACGAGATGGGCATCAGCGCCGGACGCCTGGCGAAGCATATCAAAGTGCCGCGCACGCGGATTGAGCGACTGATCAAAGAGGAAACATCGGTGACAATCGATACGGCCAAGCGCCTCTCCCGCGCCTTCGGCACCAGTGTCGAGTTCTGGATGAACCTCCAGATGAATTACGATCTGCTCAAGACCGGCGACGAGGTAGATGTCTCAAACATTGAGCCTCTGGTCACTGTTTGAGACCAGTTCTGTCGTCATATCGACAAGGCTCAAACCTCACTCCCGCGCTGCGGCGCTGGCGTCTCTCAGATCCTTGAATTCCGAAGTGGTCTTCAGCTCTGGCCAGTCGTTCGAACTGGCGAGGTCGCGGGTCATGTCGAGGATCAGCTCCACATCCTGCGCGGCGCCGGCGAGATCCCAGTTCGGGTCCCAGATGTCGTTCTGGTTGTGGTAGCGGTTGTCGATATAGCCTTTGACCCAAGCGTCCCCGGCTTCGCGGCCGCCCTCGACGAGATCTGAGCCACCCGAAATTCCCATGATCAGGAGAACCGGAACACCACGGCGCGCGAGCGAGAAATGGTCAGCCCGGTAGAACAGGCCATTCTCAGGCAGCCCTTCAGGAGAGACGGTGCGGCCCTGTTTCGCGGCTGTTCTTGCCATGCGTTCCTCCAGCGTGCTCTGGCCTTCGCCGACCTGGATCACGTCACGGGCGAGGCCGGCCGTCTGCAGGATGTCGAGGGTGAAATTGGCAACCGTTGTCTCGAGCGGATAGATCGGGTCCTGGGCATAGGCTTCAGAGCCCAGAAGCCCGCTTTCCTCAGCCGTCCATGCGGCGAAGACGACGGTACGTTCTGGCGCGGGGCCGGCTTTCAGGTTGCGGGCTACTTCCATGATGCCGGCAAGGCCGAGCGCGTCATCATTGGCGCCCGGCATGACGGTGCGGCCCTGCGCGTCGGGCTCACCGACGCCATAGGCATCCCAGTGGCCGGACAGCATGATCGTCTCATCCGGGCGGGTGGTGCCGGTAATCTTGCCGAGAACATTCTGGCTTTCAGCGGTCTCAACCGAGAGGTCGAGGTCTGTATTGAAGGCGAGGTCACCCAGCGGGAAGGCGGCAAAATCTGTCTTGCGGGCGGCGGTGCGCAGCTCGTCGAGGTCGTAACCGGCCTGCTGGACCCATTGTTTCGCCATGTCTTCATGCAGCCAGCCCTGCAAATCTACGGACGGTTTTGTCCCGTCATTGCCGGCCACGGCATAATTCTCGCCCGGTGAGGACGAGGCGACATTCCAGCCATAGCCGGCCGCTTTTGTCTCATGGATGACGAGCGCCGCAACGGCGCCGCGGCGGGCAGCCTCTTCGAACTTGTAAGCCCAGCGCCCGTAATAGGTCATGCGGCGACCGCCAAACAGGCCGGCTGTGGGGTGGTCTTCGGGAACGCCGAAATCGGGATCATTGACGAGGAACAGCGCGACCTTGCCGGTAAGATCCACATCACCGAAATCATCCCATCCGCGTTCAGGCGCGCTGGCACCGAAGCCGACGAAGACAACAGGTGCACCGTCGACTGTGATGTTGCTGCGGGCATTGGCCGAGCTGATCTCGATGTCGACGCCCTGCTGCATGTCGATGGTTTCATCGCCGCTGCTCACATTGAGGGCGTTGACGCCGGTGATGCGCGAATGACTTAGCGTGACCGTGTCAGTCCAGGCGCCATTGCGGCCGCCCGGTTCGAGGCCAATCGCGTCGAAACGTTCAATCAGGTAATCGACGGTTTTTGTTTCGCCTTCCGTACCGGGCGCACGGCCCTGGAACGCGTCGGAAGCAAGCGTCCTGACGATGTCGGACATGTTTGCAGTGTCGATGGGCGACGCGTCTGCTGGCGTCTCGGGCGGCGGGGTTTGCGTGCACGCTGCCAGCGTCATGCCTGCGGCCACTGATCCCAATATTGCCTTGATCATTTCGGCGTCCTTTACGTCTGCTGTCTGCGGCGAACCAATCCCGGTTCTAATGATATTTGCCCGATTTCCAAAAACTGGACGCAGGGCCTAGGTGCGAGCCAGGGCGCGCAGCCCATCGAGCGCCTTGTGGACGGCGTCCGTGGTGCCCTGTTCGCGGTAGACGGCATAGATCGGGGTTTCAAAGCGCGGGGCATGCTCCAGCAGGTGCAGCTGGCCCTGACCGAGATATGGTTCGACAACCGGCATGGGCAGGTAGGCCGATCCGCCGCCGCGCAGCACGAATTCCACCGCGAAGGCCCCGAGATTGCTCTGCACGCCCGGCCGGGCGGTTTCGGAATAATTGGCGAAGTGGAACTTGCGGAATTCCGGCCCCCAGTCGATGAAGAAATAGCTGGCATCCGCAACACCGCGCGAGGCCCTGTCAGCTGAGACAAGAACCAGCTCTTCGGCGAACAGGCGCTCGACGACACAATCTGCGAGCTGGTGCGGGGCAAACGTCACGCCGATATCGAGCGTGCCATCGCCGAGCAGGCGCATCAGCATTTCGTCGCTGTGCGCGTCGGCATGGACAGCAAAGGCAGGGGCGTTCTCGCGCATCCAGATCGTCCAGCGCATCAGGAAGTTGCGCCAGAGCGAATAGTGGCCCCCCAGCCGGACGCGGCCTTCATAGCCCTGTGGCAGGGCGAGCTCGAGCAGGGTCTGGTTCCAGGCCTGTTTCATGGTTGTTGCACAGCGATGGAAGATGTGGCCACCGGGCGTCAGCCTTGCGCCGCCGCGCCCGCGGGTGAACAGGGCGCACCCGACCTGCACCTCAAGCGCCTGCACGCGCATGCTGACCGCCGCCTGTGACAGGCCGAGCCGCTCTGCCGCCCCCATGAAGGTGCCGGCGGCCACGATTTCGAGAAAGGTGTTGGCGAGCAACATATCCTTGTTCTCGCCCTGTAAACGCTGTGTGTCCGCGGTGTCGTCCGTCATGCCTTGTCCATTCAGGGCCAGCCCAAGCGGCGGCCGTTTTGCCGAAGGCGGTCCCGTCAGGGGGCCGCGCCTGATTTCATCCGCCCGCATAAGCAAAGCCTATGATCAGTTCAACAGGTTTGATGCTTGCCTAATCCTCCCCGGCGGGAAAATCGTTGCAGATCGGAAACATTGACAAATCGGGATTTTTTTATAAGATATTACAATATGTAATGATTTAAATTCATCTATAGTAAAGTGTGGATCAGCTGATGCAGGGCTTATCAGATATGCAGGGCGCTCACCTGTCCCGGCACGAAGCAGGCGCTTGGCCTGATGCGGCAGATCAGCTGACGTCCCCGCTGGCGCGCCTGACAGCGCAGCGCGAGAAATTCCGCGCCGATTACGCCGCCGGCCAGCCCTATCCTCACGTGGTCATGGATGGCCTGTTCGACGCCGGCACGCTCGATCGCGTGATTGCAGATTTCCCCCGGGAAGGTCATCGCGACTGGCTGAAATACGACAATATCCACGAGATCAAGCAGACTTCGCGCGGCATCTCCAACCTCTCGCCGCTCACCCAGCTGCTGTTCCTGCAGCTGTGCTCAGAGCCCTTCATCGAGCAGTTGCAATATATCACCGGCATCCCTGACCTTGTCTGGGACCCGATGTTCCACGGCGCTGGCCTGCACGAGACGTACCGGGGTGGCTGGCTGAATTTGCACGCTGACTGGACACATCATCCGAGCCTGCCCCTCGCCCGGCGCCTGAACCTGATCGTCTATCTCAATCATGACTGGGACGACGCCTGGGGCGGCCATCTCGACCTTGCCGACCCCGACACGCTGAAGGCGGGCGCTAGCGTGGCGCCGCTCTTCAACCGCGCCGTGATCTTCCCAACGACGGCCCGCACGCCGCATGGGTTTCCCGACCCGCTGACCTGCCCGGCCGACCGGACGCGCAAATCCATCTCTGTCTATTACTGGACGGCTGACCTGGAAGCGGTGGAACGAAACTATATCAGCTTCCTGCCCGGCAGCGCCGACACCCGCAAACGCGCCCTGATGCGCTCCTTCGTGCCGCCCATCATGTTCGATGTTGCACGCTCGCTCCGCTCAAAGCTGAAGTCCTAGGCCGGGCAACCGCAGAGGGCCTGCGCCCTATTTCGCAGGGGCCGGCACCCTTAGTATCTTTTCCATCGCCTTGCCCCTGGCGAGTTCGTCGATGAGCTTGTCGAGATAGCGGATCTCCCGCATCGTCTCTTCCTCGACCTCTTCGACACGCACGCCGCAGACGACGCCTTTGATGAGGTCGCGATCCGGGTTCATGGCCGGGGCCTCAGCGAAGAAGGTTTCCATGTCGGTCCTGTTCTCGAGGGCTTTCGCGAAGCTCTTTTCATCATGGCCTGTCAGCCAGAAAATGATCTCGTCGACCTCGGTCTTCGTGCGGCCTTTCTTCTCGGCCTTGGCGATGTAGGCGGGGTACACCGCCGCAAAAGCCATGGAATAGATTCGGTGCCTTGTCACGTTAGACACATCCTATCAAACATTCTCTTCGCCTACGGCCAATAGAACAGATGGCGCCTATATCGAATGTCAATACAGTTTATCCACAGGCAAGTCACCATCTGTGGAATATGCGCAACATCTTGCGTACAACCCATTGACCGAGTACTCTATATAGACAAAGTTTACATCCGGAGTGCTCGAACACTCCGGATGTACAGTACAACTTTAACCATGCTGGCCAAGTCGCACCGCGAATCATCTGGTAGAATCGATTTTCCAGATGGCGTCAAGGCCAGCTCCTACAAAGGAGCCAGCTTATGGCCACCTATTTCGTTAACGATAACGCCCAACCGACGGGCGAACATGAAGTTCACCGCAGTGATTGCGCGTGGTTGAGATTAGTTGCCAGTCGGACCGATCTCGGCGACCATTTCTACTGCAATACGGCCGTACAAAAAGCTAAGCAGTACTACACTAACGTGGATGGCTGCTATTATTGCTCAAACGCCTGTCACAATCGTTGACAGTAAATTGTCGGGAGCCGCGAACGCGGCTCCCGATCTTACTCCACAGGCCGCCCGCTATCCAGCAAGTCCTTTTCGCCGGTCTGGGCGCGTTCTTCCTCGACCTTTTCCGTTATGTGATCGTCAGGGCGCACATCCATGATGTCCGCGGCAGCCTCCGATGTGTCCGCTTTCGGACGGACGGTATCGGGTTTCGGTTTGGCAGGTGGCCCAGTGGTCACCGAAGCGCCGCCAGCCGGGAGCGTCGGGACGCCCTGATCGAAGCGCAGGCGATAGATCGGTTCCGGCAGGGTGAAGCCGTCTTCTTCCAGCGCATCCTTTGCGGCCCGGATGGCGAGGCTGCGCGCCTTGGCGAATTCCGCCTCAGACTGGTTCACCCAGCCGAGGAACCGGATCACGATATTGCTGTCCCCGACGCTGACAATATGGGCGTCGGGTTTTGGTTCATCGAGGACGAAATCCAGCGTCGACATGGCGGCCAACCCTGTCGCCATCGCGGCGACCGGGTCGTCATTGGCATCAACGCCAAGCTCGAATTCAAAGCGGCGCTCCGGATTGCTGGTATAGTTGAGGATGATACCCTTGAAGACGGTCGAATTGGGCACGCGAAGGTGATTGCCGTCGAGCGTCATCAATATCGTCGCCCGCGAGGTGAGCCGCACGACCTTGCCTTCGTGTTCATTGATCAGGACGTGGTCATTGGCGCGAAAGGGCTGTCGCAGGCTGAGCATGATGGAGGAGATGTAGTTCTCCACCGTATCGCGCACGGCAAACCCGATGGCGAGACCGATAACGCCTGCCCCGCCAAGGATTGCCCCCATCAGCGCGGTTGCGCCCAGAAGGTTCAGCGCGCTGACAAGGCCGATAATGATCGCAACAAAGCGTACCGCCTGCCCGACGAGCTCGGCAAGGAACGGGTTGGGCGTCAGGCGCCGCCAGAGCGCCGTCCAGCTGCCCAGCAAATGTCCCAGCACCGCGATGACGAGGAAGACGACAATCGCCAGCCCGACAAGCGGCAATGCCTCCCAGCCGCGCTTGAGACTGCTCCTGAGATTGGCGATGGCCGGGCTGATGGACTGGTCCACTGAAAGGTTGCGCTGCAACTTCTCCTCGACCGTGACGACCCCGTCGAGGCGGGAGGCGATATTGGTGGCGCGGGCGGCATCTTCCTGGCTTGCGACTTCCCCGGTGAGGGAGACAACCCCGGCGCGCACGCCGATTTCAATATCGTCGAGCCCGCCAATTTCCGTGAAGATGTCAGTGAGGCGCGCCTTGATGGCGGCGTCATCAACCTGCGTGGCCGCAATCGGCTCATCAGGGACGGGGGCGGCTTCGTCCTGCGCATGCGCAAAGCTGGCCAGCCCCAGCAGGGCGGCGCTCAAGATCAGGATTTTCAGCATGCGGTCCATTCGACGGATACAATCCGCAAGGGTGCACAATGTTCCGGCGGCACATGGTGCAGTTGACGCGCGCGCCTCTGCCGACTAGCGCTTCGTCGCATCTCAGACATTTCGAGACCCGGCAGCGTCCGAACCGCTGGCCGCCGGCCCGATGGAGGAAAATTTGGCACGTAAACGCAAAGGCCTGCCCGTGCATGGCTGGCTCAATGTCGACAAACCGGTCGATGTCACTTCAACCCAGGTGGTGGGGATATTGAAGCGCCTGTTCAATGCGCAGAAGGTTGGGCATGGCGGCACGCTGGACCCGCTGGCCGATGGCATCCTGCCGATCGCCTTCGGCGAGGCGACCAAGACCGTTCAGTGGGCGATGGACGCCGACAAGGAATATGTCTTCACGATCGAGTGGGGCAAGAGCACCGCGACGCTCGATGCTGAAGGCGAAGTCATCGCCACGTCGGATGTGCGCCCGGACCGCGATGCCATTGAGGATGCGCTGGAAGCCTTCGAGGGCGAGATTGACCAGATCCCGCCGAAATTCTCCGCGATCAAGGTGGATGGGGCCCGCGCCTATGACCTTGCCCGCGATGGGGAGGAGTTCGAGATCCCGTCCCGCACCGTCTTCGTGCATGAGGCGCGGCTGCTGGACATGCCGGACGCCGACCATTCCGTGATCCATGTCCGCTCCGGCAAGGGGTTCTATGTGCGGGCGATGGCGCGCGATCTTGCCGCCGCGCTTGGGGCCGAGGCGCATGTCTCGCAGCTGCGTCGCATCCGTGTCGGGGTAATGCATGAGGGCGCCGCCGTGGCACTGGCCGAGCTTGAAGCCATGGAGAGCCGCGACGACCTGCTGAAGACGCTCGCGCCGATCGAGGCGGTGTTGGACGATGTGCCGGATGTGGAGATCAGCGCCGAGGATGCCGCAGACCTGCGACAGGGCCGCGAGATCATGCTGCTGCCCCATGTCGTGGAGCGCTGGCGCGAGGAGAAAAACCCCGACCCGGAAGACCGTCTCGCGCTGGCCATGCACGATGACATGGCGGTCGCCATGGGCGAGATCAGGGCCGGACGCTTCCAGCCGATGCGGGTGTTCCAGGTCTAGGCCGGCTCAGCAATTGCCGGAATCGTCGGGCGTCCAGATGTCCGATTCGACAGCAAAACTGGCGGGCTCATACACATAGCCAACCCCGACCATCGCGCCGGGACCGACGAGATGGATGCCGTCAAAGGCGTGTCCACTGGTGCGGGAGTCTGCGCTCAGCGTGAGGCCGACACAGACCGGGAAGGCATTGCTGTTGGACGCCCAGAAATTCCAGTAGCGATCCCCCTCGAATGACTCTTCGAGATCGCCATAAACATAGAGGCCCTGCTCATCGAAAATTACCTCGCGCTGGAGCATGATGGGCTCGAACATGGTCTCGCAGCCTGTCACCACGAGCAGCGCCGCAGCGGCGGCCAGGAACTTTGTTTTCATCGGATTCACCTGTCTGAATGCTGTAGCGATAGCAGCGGTTTCAGCGCTCGCCAACGGCAATTTTCAAGGCCGGGGGCCTGCGTATTCATGCATGGCGGGAACATCTGTTATGCGGGCGCTTTTCCTCAGGCAGAGGCTTTGAACGCGGCCGGGCTTTCCCATCTGGTCTGGCGAAACGGAAGAAGGATATTTTCCATGACCGACAAGATTTTCGAACCCGTCCAGCTGGGCGACCTGACGCTCTCCAATCGCGTGGTGATGTCACCACTGACCCGCAACCGGGCCGAGCATGACGGCGACGTGCCGCATGCGCTGAACGCAAAATACTATGAGCAGCGCGCCAGTGCCGGCCTTATCATCACCGAGGCGACGCAGATCTCGCCGGAAGGCAAGGGGTATGCCTTCACGCCGGGCATCTATAGCGAAGAGCAGGTGCAGGGCTGGAAGCTCGTCACGGATGCCGTGCATCGCCGGGGCGGGCGGATCGCGCTGCAGCTCTGGCATGTCGGACGCATCTCCCATACCTCGCTGCAACCGGGCGGACAGAAGCCGGTCGCACCCTCCCCGATTGCCGCCAAGGCCCGCACCTATGACGGCGAAGGCTTCGTGCCGACATCCGAACCCCGCGCACTTGAGACCGACGAGATCCCGCGCCTGCTTGGGGACTATCGCCTCGCCGCCGAGAATGCGAAAAAGGCCGGGTTCGATGCGATCGAGCTGCATGGCGCAAATGGCTACCTGATCGACCAGTTCCTGCGCGATGGCTCCAACAAGCGCACCGACAAGTATGGCGGCTCCATCGAGAACCGGACGCGCCTTCTGAAAGAGGTCCTTGAGGTGCTGAACAGCGTCTGGGATGCGAAGAAGGTCGGTGTCCGCTTTGGCCCGTACTCAGAGGCCAATGATGTGCAGGACAGCGATCCGGTCGCCCTGTTTACCCGCGCCTACCAGGTCGCTGAAGAGGCCGGGCTTGGCTTCATCGAGATCATTGAAGGCCAGACCGGCGGTGAACGCGATGCACCCGAAGATGGGCTCGCCGAGCTGCGCAAGCATTTCACCGGGCTTTACATCGCAAATAACGGTTTCACCCGGGAGCTCGCGATCAGCCATGTCGCAGATGGCAAGGCGGACCTCGTCTCCTTCGGCAAGCCCTACATCGCCAATCCGGACCTTGTGGAGCGCCTGAAGAAAGACGCCCCGCTCAACACGCCGGACAGCGACACATTCTATGGCGGCGGCGCGAAGGGCTATACCGATTATCCGACGCTGGAAGAGGTCGACGCCTAGGCGTTACCGGGTTTTCATCGCCAAAGGACAAAACCCGCGCCGCTCGTCAGTGGCGCGGGTTTTACTTGTGCGGGACATGCCCTGCTTGACTTCACACCGATTAGTAAGGCGGTGCTGGCCTCGCCGCTCATCGGCGTTGGCGGGTTCCTGATCGTGCTTGCCCGGTGGCCCGCCTGGAGTGGCAGGTACACCGGCAGCGCCTTGCCATTCCTCATCGTGGTGATGCGCAGAACATCCAGGTCTGGTGCCTAGCGGGCCTTGCGCGCCAGGTAGACGCTCTGTGTAAACGGCTTGTCCTGTAGCGGATTGTGGAAGGTGACGGGCTCGGACCAGGCGGCCTCGAACACATTGGCCATACGGGCCGTGAACGCTTCGTCTTCTATCGCATCCGACCACAGGCCCATGACGCCGCCGGGCTTCAGATGGCGGGCAAGCTTTTGCAGGCCATCTTCGCTATAGAAGCTGCCGCTACGCGCATCGAGCAACCAGTCCGGTGTATGGTCGATGTCGATCAGGATGGCGTCCTTCGCGCAGCCAAATCCATTGCCTGAGGCCGCCAGTTCAAAGAAATCGGCCTGCCGCAATGTGCAGCGCGGGTCATCGAGCAGCGGCGGGTCGAGCGGGACGAGACGCTGTTCGTGCCATTCGATGACGGGCGCGAGGAAGTCGACAACTTCGAGGCGCGCGACTTTCGGGTCTTCGAGGACAGCGGCAGCCGTATAGCCAAGGCCGAGGCCGCCAACGACAATATCCCAACCTTCATCCGGCGCTTCGCCAAGTGCGGCGAGGCCAAGCCTTGCCAGTGCGATTTCCGAGGCAGTGAACAGGCTCGACATCAGGTGCTCGTCGCCGAGCAGCACTTCAAACACGTCTGTATCAAGCGACAGGATGCGTCGCCGCCTGAGGCTGACGGCCCCAATCGGTGTCACCTGATAGTCGAGTTCCTCGAAGAGACGGCTCATCATACCTGCTTTCACGCTTGCAGCATCGGGCGTAAACCGGGTGGACGGAACGCGAAACCCCGCCCACGAAGATTGCATCCCGCCCCTTTCCTTTGGTGGCCATATATGCAATGTGCGCGACCTTGAGGCGAGCTTCCGGGCTCCCGCTGGCTGGACGACATCCTGGCTGGCAGTTTCCGGTGCCCTCCCCAAGGAACCACCCTCGAAAACAGGGTATAGCTGAAACGGCCTCCCTGAGGCCAGAACGAAGAGAGTATTCACGATGTCGATCACGGCAGAAAAAAAAGCTGAACTGATCAAGAAATTCGCCCAGGCAGACGGCGATACCGGGTCTCCGGAAGTGCAGGTTGCGATCCTTACAACGCGGATCGAAAACCTGACCGAGCATTTCCAGACCAACAAGAAAGACCACCATTCGCGCCGCGGCCTGCTTAACCTGGTCGCCACGCGCCGGAAACTCCTCGACTACCTGAAGAGGAAGAATGAGGCGCGCTATACCGCCCTCATCTCAGAGCTGGGGATACGCCGCTAGGCACCCCACCAGACAGCCCGCCCGGACATGGGGTCTGCGGCGGGCTTTTCGTATGTGAAAGAAAGAATGAACATGTTTGACAAGCAAACCGTGTCGCTGGAATGGGCTGGCCGCACGCTGACGATAGAGACGGGCCGTGTCGCTCGTCAGGCTGATGGCTCCGTCCTCGTGACCTACGGTGATACCACCGTGCTCGCCACAGCAACCTTCCGCAAGGAAGCCAAGCCGGGGCAGGACTTCTTCCCGCTCACGGTCAACTATATGGAAAAATATTACGCTTCAGGCCGCATCCCAGGTGGCTTCTTCAAGCGTGAAGGCCGCCCGACGGAAAAAGAGACGCTGACGTCGCGCCTTATCGACCGGCCAATCCGCCCGCTTTTCGTCGACGGCTTCAAGAATGAAGTGCAAGTCGTCCTGACCGCGATTTCCTATGATCTTGAAAACGATCCCGACATTCTCGGCATGATCGGCGCATCCGCTGCCCTCGTGCTGTCCGGCGCACCGTTCATGGGTCCGATCGGCGCCGCCCGCGTCGGTTACAAGGATGGCCAGTACCTGATCAACCCGACCACAGACGACCTTGCAGAGTCTGACCTGGACCTCGTCGTCGCCGGCACCAATGACGCCGTGATGATGGTCGAGTCGCAGGCCAAGGAACTTTCCGAAGATGTCATGCTCGGCGCTGTCATGGCCGGCCACGAAGCGATGCAGCCTGTGATCGACGCGATCATCAAGCTCGCCGAGAAAGCCGCCAAGGAGCCGTTCGACTTCGAAGGCGAAGACCTGTCTGCCGAACTCAAGCAGATCCAGGACATGGTCGGCGCGGACCTTTCCGACGCATACAAGATCACCGAGAAGCTGGACCGCCAGGCGGCTGTGGGCGCTGCCCGCGACAAGGCTGCCGAAGCGCTCGTCGCAACGGAAGAGAAGTCCGGCATGGACGGCCAGGTCTTCAAGTCGGCCTTCAAGAAAGCCGAAGCGGCTGTCGTTCGCGGTGACATCATCAAGACCGGCAAGCGGATTGATGGCCGGTCGCTGGACCAGGTTCGCCCGATCCTCGCCGAAGCTGGCTTCCTGCCACGCACGCACGGCTCTGCCCTGTTCACCCGCGGTGAAACGCAGGCGATCTGTGTCGCAACGCTCGGCACGTCCGACGATGAGCAGTTCATCGACGGCCTGGACGGTACGCACAAAGAGAAGTTCATGCTTCACTATAACTTCCCACCTTACTCCGTCGGTGAAACCGGCCGGATGGGCGGGACGTCACGGCGTGAAACCGGACACGGCAAGCTCGCCTGGCGCGCGCTTCAGGCTGTCTTGCCAAAGCCTGAAGAGTTCCCTTACACGATCCGTCTTGTCTCCGAGATCACCGAGTCCAACGGCTCGTCCTCGATGGCGACGGTCTGTGGCGGCGCCCTTGCCATGATGGATGCCGGTGTGCCGATCACCCGGCCTGTATCGGGCATCGCAATGGGCCTGATCAAGGAAGCTGACGGCGTAGCTGTCCTGTCCGACATCCTCGGCGACGAAGACCATCTCGGTGACATGGACTTCAAGGTGGCCGGCACGGAGATGGGGATCACCTCGCTCCAGATGGACATCAAGATTGCCGGCATCACCAAGGACATCATGAAAACCGCGCTTGAGCAGGCCAAAGGCGGCCGCGCTCATATTCTCGGTGAGATGAACAAGGCCCTTGGCGCTGCCCGCGGCGAACTGTCCGAAAACGCACCGCAAATGGAAATCGTGAACATCCCGGTCGACAAGATCCGTGACGTGATCGGTTCCGGCGGCAAGGTGATCCGCGATATCGTCGATACGACGGGCGCCAAGCTCAATGTCGAAGACGATGGCACGATCCAGATTTCCGCCCTCGACCGCGCCTCAATCGATGCGGCCAAGAAGCGGATCCGCGAACTGACGGCTGAGCCGGAAGTCGGCGAAATCTATGAAGGCAAGGTCGTTTCGATCAAGGACTTCGGTGCCTTCGTGAACTTCTTCGGCCCGAAGGACGGCCTCGTGCACGTCTCGCAAATGGCCGATGAGCGCATCAACCACCCGAAGGACCTCGTCAAGGAAGGCGACTCCATCTGGGTCAAGCTGATGGGCTTCGACGATCGCGGCAAGGTTCGCCTGTCGATGAAAGCCGTCGACCAGGACACTGGCAAGGACAAGGAAGCGGCAGACGCCGAATAGGCGACCGCTACCGAACCAGACCAAGACAAGAGAAGGCCGCCCTCACCGGGTGGCTTTTTTTGTTGTGGTCAGACAGATCGTGCGGCGCTAGCTTCCGCAGGATCGGGGACACGCCACAGCGACGCCATGACCAGACTTCGACTTGCTGCACTCGCTGCGCTGCTCGCCGTGTCGAGCGCTTCTGCCGAGGAAGACACCTCGTCGACATTCTGCTCGTTCGAGAAAACCTTTCCCGACTGGGAGATTGAAGTCAGCGGCGGCTCCAAGAGCTATACGATCAATGTCTATCTGCGCATGTATGTCGTCGACGGGATCAAGGTGGATTTCCGGTCGCTCGACCCGAATTGGGGGTTTGACGTCTTCGACCGCTATGGCGATTTGAAGCTGTCGCTTTTCAATGATGGCAATGTCTACTTCCGCAGCGACTATCCGGTCTCGCAAGGCGAGCCACGCGTGGGCGTCGACCAGTATCTGGAAAGCCAGGGCAAACGCCTGATCCTGGTCTTGTCGCATGGAGAGCCTGTCTCACATGTGCCACTGGCCGGCGTGACCCGTCAGATATCAGGTAACCTCATCAACGCCTTTGCCATCGCCAAACCTGAGCAGACCGGGCCCCTGTTCAGTGATCTTGACGGCAAGACGCCGTTCCAGATCCGGCTTGCCACCGACAATGCCGTGATTGCCGAAACCGCAGAATTGAACATCGTTGGCTATGACGAGGCGAAGGCCTATGGCGACGAGCAATTCCGGAAAATGCAGGCCGATGCGGCCGCTGGCATCTGCATGTAGCCCGCCCCGGCCCTATCCGCCCCTGACAGGGCCATTCCGGACCCGGCCATTTCCTTTCGGACCCGATCCGGAAACAGGTAAAAACCCGTATAATTTCAGACTCCGTCCGTAAGCGGACGAAATTTATATTGCGCTGCAGCGCATTTTTTTCATTGACACATTACTGTCACATTTCAAATGATGTGGAATGTTACGGTTTTATGACACACTTCGCACCGCTTCCCTGCTGGCTTTGGCGGCAGCTGGCGGCGCACTCGCAGCACAAGCCGAGGCGGCCTGTGACCTCAGTGATGGCTATGGCGACACGCTGACAGCTTATGTCGGTGAGGTTGACGCCTGTCTGGCAAGCAGCGATGCGTTCGCCGCCGACACGGAAGATGCCATCTTCGCGCTGACCAATGAGGCCCGCAGCCAGAAAGGCACTGACGCCCTTGAGCGCCGCGCCTCTCTCGACAAGGCGGCCCGCGCCCATGCGCTCGACATGGCCGCACGTAATTATGCCGGCCATTCCGACCTTGAAGGCCGCGGCCACGTCTACCGGATGCGCGCCATAGACCGTCAGGTCCTGGCCGGCGCGACAGGCGCGAACGTCGTCGTGATGAAGGCCGATGCTTCCGCTGACGAGGTTTACGAGATGATCCGTGCTGATGCGGCCAATCGGAAGAACCTGACGCGTGACACCTTTACCGATACCGGCCTCGGCGTCGCACGCTCTGGCGACCAGCTCTATGTCGTGCAGATGCTGACGACCGTCGATGGCGAACTGGACTCGCCGCTCCCTTTGGCCCTGGCGGACGCAACCAGCTTCCGGCCCAAAATCAATGAGCGCCTGTTTCGTACAGCTGGCTGGAACCTCACCGATGAGAGCGGCAATCGTGTCGCTGGCAGCAGCTTGATGCGGATGAATGCAGACAGCCTCGGCACGGTCGAAACGGCCTATCTCGATTTCCTGGTCGAGCTTGATGCAGACACTTATGTGCTGAAGGGGCCTCTGGTCTCGCGGCAATAGGTCCACGGTTTCCCGCAAGGGAGGGGATGGACGACACGCTTGAGGGCGCCTTTCGGGGCGCCCTTTTGCATTTGCAGCGAAAGATGGGCGAAGCGGGTTCCAAGCCCGGCTGGAAGCGTCTAAATCCGTTGCATGTCCACAGAAACCTCATACCTCATCGCCATGTCCGGCGGCTCGGGCTCCGGCAAGTCAACGCTCGCTGACGCCCTGATCGACAAGCTGACGCCGGAAAAGGCGGTCATTTTCCATGAGGATGGCTATTACTGGCCGATGCGTCATTACGGCCCGTGCGAAACGCCCGAGCAGCGCGCGAAGATCATCGCGGCCGCCAATTATGACGATCCGGCCTCCAAGGACACCAAGCATCTCGTCAACGATCTCGCGGCGCTGAAATCCGGCCAGTATATCGACCAGCCGGTCTATGATTTCGACAAGCATGATCGCAATCCGAAGAAGACGCATCGCGTCAATCCGGCGCCGATCATCATTCTGGAGGGCATTCATGCGCTGTCCGTGCCTGACCTGTTCCCGCTGGTCGACCTGTCGATCTATGTCGACACACCGGACGATCTGCGTCTGGCCCGTCGGCTGCGCCGCGACGTGATTGAACGCGGACGTACCGTGCAGAACGTCTTGCAGCACTATCTCGATACAGTGCGCGCGGCCCATTATCGCTTTACCTTTCCGTCCAAGTTCGAGGCTGATCTCGTCATCGCCGATGAGGGGCTGCCGGCCTATGGCAAGGTATGTCCCGGCGAGGAGGCGATCGACCGGATGCTGGCACCCGTCCTTTCGCGCCTGCAAGCGGCTGGTGTGCTGTAAACCGGAATTCGGCTATAATCCCCGTCATGAGGGGAAAATTTCTCATCCCGGCGGCCCTGGCTGCCCTGCTGGCAGGCCCCGCTTTGGCGGACTGTAATCTTTCAATGGACGCCCGCGCGGTCGACCTGCCGACCTATGTCGAGAACGGTCAGGCCTGCCTCGCCGTCATTCCTGAAGGCTATAACTGGGACGAGGCGTTCGAGACCGAATTTGCGCGCCTCATCAATCATGAGCGCCGCGAAAACGGGCTCGCGGAACTCAAGATCCGGACTGAGTTGCAAGACGCCGCCCGCTGGCACAGCCTCGATATGGCGGCGAATGACTTCTTCGCCCATATGGCGCCGGATGAGCGTATGCCCCTGCGCCGGATCACTGCATTTGACCGCACCCTCCTGTCGAGCGTCCAGCGCGAGAATATTGCCGCGATCAAAGGTCATTACGATCCGGAGACTGTCGTGCGCAGCCTGCATGACGGGCTGATGGACAGCCCCGGCCACCGCAAGGCGATCCTGGCCAATGATGTGACACATCTGGCTGTCGGCGTCGTCAGGAAGCCGGATGGGGTGTGGCTGACCGAACTGTTCGTGAAGCAGGATGGCTCATTCCTCACCGCCGTGCCCACGCAGCTTGAAGCTGGCAGCCTTGTCGAGCAACCAGCCGAACTTGAAGGCTGGACATGGTCGGGCCTTGCCCTGCGCAAGGATGGCAAGGTCAATGACCTGCCGGCCCGCGGCGAAGGCACCGGGCGTCTGCCGAAAGATGCGGCAGGCACATATGCGTTTACGGTGCGCGGTGAAAAACCGGGGCCGACGAAGAATAGCTGCACCTATATGCACTTCTCCGGCCCTCGCATTGACGTAGTGCCGCCCCGCGCAAGCTAGGCTGCGACCCTCCGGCGTGGCAGGCCTGCGCCACGGACATCCAGAATCACGCCTCGATTAAGTCTGGACTTTGTCGACGCGAAGGCTGATGTGTTGAGTGCTTTCACTGTTGCGAGCTGGGTATTGAGACAGGCTTCCAGTGTCTTCGGTTCACACAGATAATCAAGAAAGCCCGCCCGCATGGCTTCGGCCGGGCTATGCATACGGGCCACACTGATGTTGGTGATGGCTGACGGGCCGAGGCGATGCCTTGCAAGGGCCAGCGCGAAGTCCGGGACGGCCATGTTGATAGCCGTTTCATTCAGCCCTATCCGGTACGGCCCATCGACCCCGATACGGATGTCGGAGGCCATCATCAGGAAAGCGCCCATCGGATAAGCATGTCCGGTGCAGACCGTGACGACAGGCAGCGGGTGTTCAAGAATGGCCATGATCGCGTCGACACCGGCCTGTAACTGGGTAAGGGCTGTCGCCTCGTCTCCAGAGAACCCCTTCAGGTCGAAGCCGGCCGAAAACAGCCCCTCGCGTCCCTTCAGGATGACGGGCAGCGATTTCGCGGTGGCTTCTTCGAATACGGCCCGGATCATTTTCAAGGTCTGCGTATCCAGCGCGTTGACCTTGCCATCATCCAGGGTCAGCCACCCCAGCTCGTCATGAATATCAAATTGATGCGCCATATCGCATGCTCCTTTTTAGACCGGTCATTATAATTTGATTTGAGACACGCTCTGTGTCAATCCTGCCTCAAGGGCAAGAACGCCTATGACAGAATGAGGGCCTCACCATCGGACGCGCATCACAGCACAAGACCAGTATTGTCGACACGGCCATGCGGCTGTTCCGCCGGCAAGGATATGCCGCCACAGGTGTTCAGCAGGTCATCACCGAGGCTGGTGCGCCGAAGGGGTCGCTTTATCACTATTTCCCGGGTGGGAAGGAAGCGCTTGCCGAAGCCGCAATAGAACGCGCGGGCGAGCTGATTCTGGTTGAACTGCGCGCAGCGGCGAGCCGGACCGAAACGCCCCATGATTTCCTGTCAGATTACTGCACGACACTCGGGCGATGGATGCGCGAAGGCATGTTTTCTTCCGGCAGCCCGATCACAACCATCCTGCTTGAATGCACACCGCAGAACGAAGCGATCAGCCGGGCAGGACAACGCGTCCATGAAAGCTGGATTGATGTGATCTGCCGGGTCTATCGCGATGATGGGTTCGCCGAAGCAGACGCCCGTTCGAAAGCCGACTTGGCCCTTGCGGCGATTGAAGGAGCCCTGATCCTTTCGAGACTGCGCCAGTCCGAAGCCCCATTGGCCGCCCTCCCGTCTCTGCTCGCCGCGCCCCGGACGTAACTGGCCGAAGCCGACTTTCCTCTCCGTTATGACTATGGGCGCGTCCTGGAAGCGCGTAAGATGCAAAAAAAATAACAGGAGGAAATATCGTGAAGGATTTCAGCGGAAGGATTGCCGTGGTCACGGGCACCGCCTGCCAGGGGAATATAGGAACTTTGTCTACCGCTTGCCGAGCAGGTCCAGGCCGGGCTTTCGCGCAGCATTTGTAGAGGTGGTGTGGTCAACACCCTCCCCCAGAATCTCGACCCACGCATGTTTACGGTCTTCGTAGACGGAGAATTTCGGGACGGGAAAATCGAGGTCGGTGAAATTGCCGACCGGTACGGCGATGACGCCGGGCCATTTCTCGATGGCATAAGCCATGGTCGCCCCGCATGCGGGACAGAAACGATAGGTCGCCTTGTTGCCGCTGTCGGCAGTGCGCACCCAGGTTTTCGTCTCGCCTTCGACATGCACCTGCTCATCCGGCCAGCGCGCCTGCACGGCAAAGGCGCTGCCGGATCGTTGCTGGCAGGCAAAGCAATGGCAGATGGAGACGCGGACGGGCTCACCTTCGCAGGTCACTGTGAGCTGGCCGCAGCGGCAGGAGGCGGTTCGGCGCTTCATGTCACTGCCCGTTCGCCTGGCGCATCTGATCGGTGCAATCGAATGTCAGTTCGTCGCCTTCATCGGGTGGAAGTCCAACGGCATCGGGCGGTGATAGCCCTTCATCAAACCCGACAAGAGCAACGCATTTCTGAGTGACTGAAAGGCTTAGCTGAATGCGCGAATAGGTATTCGCGCCGCACTCTCCTCCCATCTGATCGAGCGCCGCACCTATCGTGAAATCAAAGAATTGCTCATCATCGAGCGTGACGCGCGCACGCGCAAATTGCGCAGCGCCGCATCGCCCACCATGCGTTGGCCGTCTCTCGGTAAGCTCAACAATCACGGTTCCTTGCGGCAGCCGACAGACAAATCCCTCGGCCTCAAGTTGATCGACCGTGAGAAAAGACTGGCGTGCGAGCGCTGTCCGCTCCGCCTCGCGTACCGATTCGTCTCCGTGGCCAACGACATTGTAAAGCGAAGGCGTTGTCAGCTCGAAGTAATTGGCTTCGGGGACGCAGGTCAGATGTACGAAATTGACCAATGTGTCGGCTTGAGCAGGGGCGGCCGCAGCCAATGCCAACCCAACCAGAATTGCACGTTTCACCCTACTCCTCCGGCAGCTCCGGCACGCCGACGACATGGAAGCCCGCATCGACGTGGAGGACTTCGCCGGCAACCGAGTGGCCGATGTCGGAGAGCAGGTAGAGCGCCGCGCCGGCAACGCCTTCCATACGCGTGTCTTCCTTCAGCAGGGACATGTCGCGGCCCGTCCCCATCAGCGACTTGCCGCCGCGAATACCGGCCAGCGACAGCGTGCGCATCGCCCCGGCAGAGATCGCATTGACGCGGATGCCCTGCGGCCCGAGATCGCGCGCGGCGTACCGCGTCGAGGCTTCGAGCGCGGCCTTGGCGACGCCCATGACATTATAGGACGGAACGACGCGTTCAGCGCCGAGATAGGTCATGCAGATGATTGAGCCGCCGCCCTCTTCCTTTGACGGCATCAGCTCCGCGCCGCGGCGCGCGCAATCGATGAAGGAAT
The DNA here is from genome assembly GCA_964556825.1 of uncultured Hyphomonas sp. GTDB lineage: Bacteria > Pseudomonadota > Alphaproteobacteria > Caulobacterales > Hyphomonadaceae > Henriciella. The sequence continues at coordinate 231,998 of CAZKXJ010000002.1, forward strand.
AGACCGAAATGTCCATGGCGCGGCGGAAACCCTCGCGCGTGGTGTTCGCGACCATCGAGCCCTGCAGCTCATCCTTGCCGGCAAAGGCGATGGAGTGGACGAGGAAGTCGATCTTGCCCCATTTGTCTTTCACGGCCTTGAAGGCGGCGTCCATGCTTTCATCGTCGGTTACGTCGGCCGGTATCATGAAATCCATGCCGATGCTCTCGACCAGCGGGCGCACACGTCGCTCAAGGCTCTCGCCCTGATAGGTGAAGGCGATTTCAGCGCCCTGGGCAGCCAGTTGTTTCGAGATACCCCAGGCAATCGAGTTCTGGTTCGCAACCCCCATCACGATGCCGCGCTTGCCCTTCATCAGGTCACCTGATGGCATGTTCCAGTCGTCAGCCATGGTCATTCCCTTGTCGTTTTCACTCTATGTATCCGGGCTAGGCGCGGGCGGCCGCGTCGTCAAGCGGCGCCGTCGGCAGGCATATGGACCGGCCAGAGCCGGCCCTCGCTGACCTGCTCAGGGCATGCCCGTTTCGCCGGCCAGGACATTCTTCAGGCCGACCTTCATGTCGAGCGCTGTATAGACATGCTCATCGTCGACATAGACGCGGCCATCGGCGATACCGAGATTGAGCTTGCCACGGCGCACGCGCTTCATGTCGATCACATATTTGACGAGCTTCTTGTCCGGCGTGATCTCGCCCGTGAACTTCACCTCGCCAACGCCGAGGGCGCGGCCTTTACCGGGTGAGCCAGACCAGCCAAGCCAGTAGCCGACGGCCTGCCACATCGCATCGAGGCCGAGACAGCCCGGCATCACCGGATCGCCCGGGAAGTGGCACTGGAAGAACCAGAGGTCTGGCGTGATGTCGAGTTCGCCTATGACGCTGCCCTTACCGAACTGGCCACCATCAAGCGTGATCTCGGTGATGCGGTCCATCATCAGCATGGGCGGGATCGGCAGTTGCGCATTGCCGGGGCCGAACAGCTTGCCATGTCCTGAGACGAGAAGGTCTTCCTTTGAATAGGAAGACTTCGGAGTGTGAAAATCGTGGGGTCCGCTCATGCCGAATCCTGACCTCTGCCGTAATTACGAAAACAGGGCATGAGCCTGCCTGAAGCCGGCTTGTCAAGCAAACCGCGCGGGCAGCAGCCCTGCAGGATTGTCGGAGATACGGGCGCTAGAGACCGCCGGTGCGGGTTTCGACCCCCCAAAGGGCTGATTGTTCGACCCAGCCCTTGAACTTGTCGGCCTTGATCTCGCACCAGCCGTCCTCGCAGGCCTGCAATTGCGCAATCACGCCTTCCTGCAGCGAAGCAATGCCTCGCGACAGCTCATTCGGTCGCTTGCGCAGGATCGACTTGGTAAGCAGGACAATGTGGCGGTCATCCTCAAGCATGCGGGACTGGACCCACACTTCATCGCCATCGGCATCACGCACCTGCCGCCAGTCCCTCGTTTCCTTGACGATCAGCACCGGCATGCCCTGTCGTTCATAGCGCCAGGCGATTTCATGATCCTTTGACGGGCCCTTGCGGCCGTGAACCGCAGAATAACGTAGCGATTCAAAACGCGGCACAGGCTTTCCGGAGAACTGGCTGATTTTCACAGGCTCAGGATCAGCAGACGCCGTTGCAAAGGCCGACATAGTCAGGATAAGGCAGGCCATAGAAAAAGAGCGGGCCAGATAAAAAGAGCAAGCGAGGGTTTTCATACCGCCAATATCGCGCATGCGTGTGAATCACGCGTAAAGCTTTCGGGCTTGCGCATTGGCGAGGCGGGAATGCTCTGCTATTCGCTTTTTCAGGAAAGGAAACGTCCATGACCGCAAAGCGGCTGAAGGTTATCGTCACACGGCGGCTGCCCGACCCTGTCGAAATAAGACTGAAGGAATTGTTCGACACTGAGTTGAACGAGACCGACGTGCCCTTTTCGGATGCACGTCTGATCGATTCGGTGAAGCGTGCCGACGTTCTGGTGCCAACGGTAACTGACCGGATAGACGGCCGCCTGCTCGCCCAGGCCGGGCCGCAGCTGCGCCACATCGCGCAATTTGGCGCCGGCGTCGACAATCTCGATATCGAGAGCGCCGTCCAGCGCGGCATTACCATCACCAATACGCCGGGCGTCCTCACCGACGATACAGCTGATGTCACCATGGCGCTGATCCTTGGCGTGCCGCGCCGCCTGCATGAAGGCATCGAGCTGCTGGCCGCCGGCAAGTTCGATGGCTGGGCGCCGACATGGATGCTCGGCCGCCGCCTGGCTGGCAAGCGTCTCGGCATTATCGGCATGGGACGTATCGGCCAGGCTGTTGCCCGCCGCGCCCGCGCATTCGGCCTGCAGATTCATTATCATAATCGCAAGCCGGTGAACCGCCAGATCACTGAAGAACTCGGTGCGACCTATTGGGAAAGCCTCGACCAGATGCTCGCCCGCATGGATATCATCTCGGTCAATTGCCCGCATACGCCAGCGACGTTTCACCTGTTGAATGCCCGCCGCATCGAGCTGATCAAGAAGGACGCCTTCGTAGTGAATACCGCGCGCGGCGAAGTGATTGATGAAGCCGCCCTCGCCCGCGCCCTGAAAGCGGGCAAGATCGCCGGTGCCGGCCTCGACGTATTCGAGCGCGAACCGGTGGTGAACCCGGAACTGCGCGGACTGCCAAATGTCATCCTGCTGCCGCATATGGGCTCAGCCACCGTGGAAGGCCGCATCGAGATGGGCGAGAAGGTCATTATCAACATCAAGACGTTCGCAGACGGCCACAGGCCGCCGGACCGGGTTATTCCCGCAATCCTTTGAGCATCAAAAAAGCCCGGCATCGCTGCCGGGCTTTTTCCATTTCTCTCAGTCTCTTGCCCCGTTTCCGGGCCCCTGCGCGTGTCTAGTGCACGCTCACGGGACGCATTTCGTGGGCTCGCGCGGCTGCAAACGCAGCGTCACGGCCTTCGACAATGGCGAGCTGTTCGCCTTCTCCATTGGCCAGCACGAAGAGCGAATCGCGGTCATGGACCGTTTCCAGCGCTTCCTGTGGCAGGCCTTCAAGCTCGTTTTCCGCGATGCGGCGGACATAGACGAGATCCTTGGCCGAGAACAGTTTCACAGCATTGCTTGCAAGTTCTGTCGTCATGGCATGCTCCTTCCTTTCAAGACAGGGCCACGACACTCAATCCCGGCAGGAGCCCCGTAAGCGGCAGCTCCTCTTGCCGCCGGGTATCGTGTCATTATTGAATTTGGTGTCTCAAAATGCCGGGTTCAAGCCGAAGTGCAGGCCAGAATAAGGCATTTGCTCACTTGCGCGTGATCGAACCACTGGAAATGAATATATGTTCATCTGAAGTCACGACTGAGCGCCCAGTGGCCTAATCGAATTCCTCGGTGATGATATCCTCATCTGCGACGCCGATATCCCTGAGGATGGCCGACATGTCGTCCAGCATCGCATCGGGGCCGCAAATATAGCATTTGCCCTTGCCGGGTTTGACATGCTTTTCGAGCAGCGCCTTGTCGATCTTACCCTTGTGCACGCCTGGCGACTTTTCATCCGTAACCGTGAAATATGTCTTCAGGCCCGGCATGTGCTCAAACTCGTGCCAGTTGATGATGTCGGCTTCAGTGCTGTTGGAGAAGATCAGTTCGCACCCTTCCAGCGTGCCCTTGTCTTCCAGACGCTTGCGCAGGATCGCGATGAAGGGTGTCACGCCTGCGCCGCCCGCGATGAACCAGCCCGTGCCCTGATCGCTGATTGCGCCCCACGGTGCATCGGCAAGGATCCTGTCGCCCGGCTGCAGCTTGCCGATCTGCTCGGTGACGCCGTCATGCTCGGGATAGGATTTGATGGTGAATTCGACATAGCCGTCGGATGGCAGGCTGGTCGGCGTGAACGGCCGCTTTTCATCGCGCCAACCGTCCCGGTCGAGGCAAATGTCGAGCGCCTGGCCAGGCTGTACGCCGAGACCGTCTGGCTTGTCGAAGCGGTAGCGATTGACATCCGGCGTGACGGTTTCAACCGATTGCAGGGTAAGCGTATGGGTCATGGCGATTGCTCCTTTTCACAGGAGGAAACGCAGGTCCGGCAGGCCGCGTTCCAGACCGCAGGGCAGCACACCCTTTACGGGCGACGCAGTGCTGCGCGCGGTCCATCGCAGAGCGAAGTGACGATACGGGGTCAACCCTCAGGCCCCTGCCGGGGCATTCATTTCGTAAGATCAGCCAACCGGACTGATTTTTGGCCTGAAGGGCCATCCGAAATGAATGGTGGAGCCTAGCGGGATCGAACCGCTGACCTCCTGCATGCCATGCAGGCGCTCTCCCAGCTGAGCTAAGGCCCCATTTCAGGAAGGCGTGGGATATAAAGTCCTGACCTTTCGATCAAGTCTATTTATCAGCCTTTCTTGTCGTCGTCGCCTTCTTCCTCGTCGATATCGTCGGAATCGTCGTCGTCATCGTCGTCCAGAACGTCGTCGAGGTCGACATCTTCAAGGTCGAAGTCCTCATCGTCGTCATCGTCATCGTCGAGGGCAACTTCGTCATCGTCATCATCGTCGAGGCCGTCTTCGGTAAAGCCGGCTGGCACCTTGCCGGGCGCAGCTTCCTCGTCTTCATCCTCATCGCCGCCTTCCAGCACGACTTCGTCAGCATCAGCGCCGAGTTCGCGGGAAGACTCATCATCTTCTTCCTCATCGTCCTCGTCGTCTTCCTCCTCGTCATCGTCGCTGTCATCGACATCGTCATCATCGTCGCGGGCGGCGGACTTTTTCTTCTTTTTCTTTTTCTTGTTCTCTTCTTCCTCGAGATCGTCCTCATCGTCGTCGACGGGCACGGCGCTCTTGGCGCGCTTGGCTTTCAGCTTGGCACTTGTCGAACGAACTTCGTCGTCTTCAGGGTCGAACTCGGTCTTGCACTTCGGGCAAACGGCAGGACGCTTGTTCAGGTCATAGAACTTGGCTTCGCAATTTGGACAAATCTGCTTCGTCCCAAGATCGGAATCGGCCATGTGTCGGGTCTCCAAGCCTGAATGAAATGATGGGGGGGCGCTTGCCAGAAACGCCCGCCCCTGTCAAAGCGCTTTTCACCAGCTTGTGCAGAGGAGGCCGCCCTGGCCTGGACATCTTATCCCGTTCAACGTCTGCAAGGCGCCATTCGCGCGCCGGGCGACAAGTCATGCTCTCACCGGGCGCTGATGTTCGCAGGAGTCGCCTATGGCACCTCTGACATCTCCGGCCTGCTCGAAGGAGAGGATGTCATCAATACCGCGAAAGCCATGTCGGCGCTCGGGGCAGAGACTGTCCGGAAGGGCGGTGGGCGCTGGACAATCACCGGCACCGGCAAGGCCGGGCTGTCCTCTCCTGCAGCGCCGGCCGATTTCGGCAATTCGGGCACAGGCGCTCGCCTGATGATGGGGCTGATGGCGGGCTATCCGGTTGATGTGGAGATGATTGGCGATGCCAGCCTTTCAAGACGCCCCATGAAACGGGTGATCGACCCGCTGGAACGCATGGGCGCCCAATTCGAACATGATGGACGGGGCATGCTGCCGCTCCGCCTCCATGGCTCCAGAGCGCTGACACCGATCGAGTTCGAGCCGGCACATGCCTCCGCGCAGGTCAAATCCTGCATCCTGCTTGCCGGGCTAAACGCCCTTGGCACCACGACCGTTACCGAATCCCGCCCCACCCGCGACCATACTGAACGCATGTTGCGTGGCTTTGGTGTGGATGTTGACGTGAAAGCAGGAGACGGAACGGCGAATATCGTCTCGATCACGGGCGGGCAGAAATTGCAGGCCGTCGATACCAGCATTCCGGGTGATCCGTCCTCGGCGGCCTTCCTTGTCGCGGCAGCGCTGATTTCACCTTCAGGCGGCGTTGTGATTGAGAGCGTCATGTCGAACGAGACACGCGACGGCTTTTTCCGCGCCGCTGCGCTGATGGGCGCGGACCTTGGCGCCGAGGAAATGGACGAGGCAGCCGGCGAGCGCCTGATCGACCTGCAGGCAAGCTCAAGCGCGCTGAAAGGCCGGGCCATTCCCGAGCATCTCGTCGCGTCTATGATTGACGAATTTCCGATACTCGCCGTGATCGCCGCCTTTGCAGAGGGCGAAACGACCGTGACAGGCGCCGAGGAGCTCCGCGTGAAGGAAAGTGACCGGATCGCCGCAGTGGTCGCCATGCTGAGGGTAAACGGCGTCGAGGTCGAAGAACACGAAGACGGCTTCACGGTGCAGGGCTGCGGCGGCCCACCGCCCGGCGGCGGCCTGGTCGAGACCCATCATGACCATCGCATCGCCATGTCCGCCCTGATCATGGGCACGGCCAGCCAGAAACCGGTTTCCATCGACGATGCGGCCATGATCGCCACATCCTATCCGGATTTCATGGCGCATATGGCGGAGCTGGGCGCGGATATTCGCAAGGCTTGAAGTATGAACCGGGGCTGGGCCGAAACCTGTCTTGACGCTTCGATGTCGGCGCGCTTTGGTTACGGTTGAGTGGCGGCGGGGACACATTGAACATGACGACCAGAAAACGCGAGCCTGTCCGCCAGGTTGGACGGGCATTCCGCTCGATCCTGGAGACGATTGGTCAGCACCCCTTGGCCACGGGGTTTCTCGCCATTGTTGGCTTGCTGGGTTTTGGCGTATCCGTCGCTGGATTTTCAATCGACCGGCAGGAAGCTGAAGCGACGACAGAGCAGATCACTGATGTGCAATCCTCCATCGCAAGCGTCAGCTCGAAACTGGAAGAAGAACGCAACCAGGCCCTCAGCGCCTATCAGGATGGCGTCTTCCTGTATGAAGACCCGATTGAAGGCGTCTATTCGAATTTCTGGACCGGCTACCTGATGCGAATGGAGCCATCCCCGCACCTGACCATTCGCGGTGAAGGCAAGACGGTCGAGTTTTCAGGGGTCATTACGCTGAATTGCGAAAATGGCCGCTATTACTGGGATAACGGTTCTGATTTCGGCACGCCGATCCCCGAAGACGAGATCGATAATTACGTGCCCCAGCCCGTGCACAGGGCGCTGCACCGCATTTTCTGCTGGGACAAGCAATAAGCGTCTAAGTGGTCAGTCTTTTGACCCAGGCCAGCGGCGCGGAAATGTCGAGGCCCTGCGCCTGCAGCCAAGCATCGTCATAATAAGTGTCGAGATAGCGCTCGCCACCATCACAGATCAGCGTCACAACGCTGCCCGTCCGTCCGGCCTCGCGCATTTCAGCCATCAGGTGCAGGCAGGCCCAGACATTGGTGCCGGTTGAGCCACCACATTTGCGGCCAAGTATCCCTTCGAGCCAGTGGATCGTTGCAATCGAGGCCGCATCGGCGACCTGCATCATCCGGTCGATGACCTGCGGCTGGAAAGAAGCCTCGACGCGCGGGCGGCCAATCCCCTCGATGCGGGAACGGGTGGCGATCCGCAAGGCCGGGTCGCGCGACACGAAATGATCGTAAAAGACGGAGTTTTCAGGATCGGCGACGCATAGCCGGGTCTTGGCGGACAGGTCTCCGCGATAGCGGATATAGCGCCCGATCGTGGCCGAGGTGCCACCCGTGCCGGCGCTCATCACGACCCATTCGGGCAGGCTGTGCTCTTCCAGCTGGAGCTGTGCAAACAGGCTCTCGGCAATATTATTGTTGCCGCGCCAGTCGGTCGCGCGTTCGGCAAAGGTGAACTGGTCCATATAATATCCGCCAAGCTCTTCGGCGGTGCGTTCGGCTTCCCGGTAGATGTCCGCAGCTTCGACAGCGCGCGTCTCGCCGCCATAAAAGCGTATCTGGTCCAGCTTGCTCTGCGCGGTGCCTCTGGGAACGACCGCAATGAAACGAAGGCCGAGGATTTTCGCGAAATAGGCTTCGGAAACCGCGGTTGACCCCGAGGAGCTTTCAACGATGACGGTGTCTGGCCCTATCCGGCCATTGCAAAGCCCGTAGAGATAGAGTGATCGGGCGAGCCGGTGCTTGAGGCTGCCGGACGGGTGGATCGACTCGTCTTTCAGGTACAGCGTCTGCTCCTGGAAGGCTGGCAGGTCGACCTTGATGAGATGGGTATCGGCCGAGCGATTGAAATCGGCCTGGATGCGCCGCATCGCTTCGCAGACCCAGAGCCTTTCGGCGCAAATCCCGTCGATCATCACATCCTCCTCTTGCTCACACATTGCCAGTGGCAGGACACGCTTGACGGCGCAAGGCCGTTCGATCATCACCCCTTGCCATGATCATTGCGATTGACGGAACCCTCGCCTCTGGCAAAGGCACGATTGCCCGGCGCATCGCCGCCTGGTTCGGCCTGCCCTATATGGATACTGGCCGGCTCTACCGCGCCACCGGTGTTGCTGCACTCAAGCAGCAGGTTGCGTTCGACGATGCGGCCGCCCTTGCCAGCGTGGCAAGCCGGCTGGACCTCAATGACTTTGAAGAAGCTGAATTGCGCACCGCCGAAGCCGGGGTTGCCGCCTCGAAGGTTGCCGCTGTGCCGGAGGTCCGCGCTGCATTGCTTGACCTGCAGCGTGCCTTTGCAAACCAGGCACCGGGCGCCGTTCTGGATGGACGCGACATTGGCACCGTGGTCTGCCCGCATGCAGATGTGAAACTCTGGATCGACGCGGATCTCGAGGTCCGCGCGGAACGCCGTCACCGCGAACTTCACGGCCTTGGCGATACGATAAGCCTGGCCGACCTGACGCAGCAATTACGCGACCGGGATGCCCGTGATGCCGGGCGCAAGGATGCCCCCATGAAACGGGCCGCAGACTCAGTCTTGATAGATACGACTGATCTGACTATAGACGCGGCTGTGGATAAGGCACGGGCTGCCGTCGACGAGATATTGGCCCGCCCCGAGTAGCAGGTTCTGAAGTCCATTCGGCTTCAAATCCAAAAACCCGCCTCTGCCCGATCCGATCATACCTGACAGCGTGTAGACGCCGGCAATCCCGCTCGGCGCGCGAACCCCCGTTCGTCAGTCCTGGAGAAACTATGTCAACTGAAACCATGAACCCGAGCGCCGACGACTTCGCAAGCATGTTCGAAGAGTCGACAGGCGCCACAACCCTGCAGGAAGGCCGCGTGGTCCCTGCCACGGTCGTCGCCATTACCGGCGACAGCCTGATCCTCGATGTCGGCCTCAAGGTCGAAGGCCGCGTACCGGTCAAGGAATTCCTGCTCGAAGACGAGCAGCCAAAGCCAGGCGATATTGTCGAAGTCTACCTCGACCGTATCGAAAACCTGATGGGCGAAGCCGTTCTCTCGCGCGACAAGGCACGCCGCGAAGAGAGCTGGATCAAGCTCGAAGACAGCCACAACAAGGATGAGCCGGTCAAAGGCGCAATCGTCGGCCGCGTCAAAGGCGGTTTCACCGTCGATCTTGGCGGCGTGAACGCGTTCCTTCCAGGGTCGCAGGTCGATATTCGTCCGGTCCGCGACGTTGGCCCGCTGATGGGCGAAGTCCAGCCATTCGCGATCCTCAAGCTCGACCGCCCACGCGGCAACATCGTTGTCTCGCGCCGCGCGATCCTTGAAGAGAGCCGCGCAGAACAGCGCGCTGAAATCGTTGAAGCCATGACCGAAGGCGATGTCCGCGAAGGCGTCGTCAAGAACATCACCGATTATGGTGCGTTCGTGGATCTCGGCGGCATCGACGGCCTGCTGCACGTCACCGACATGAGCTGGAAGCGGATCAACCATCCGAGCCAGGTCGTCAATGTTGGCGATACGGTCAATGTCCAGATCATCAAGATCAACCAGGACACCCAGCGCATCTCGCTCGGCATGAAGCAACTCGAAGCCGATCCTTGGGAAGGCGTCGAGAGCAAGTACATGATTGGCACGCGTCTGACTGGCCAGGTCACGAACATCACCGATTACGGTGCCTTCGTTGAGCTGGAAGACGGCGTTGAAGGCCTGATCCACGTTTCCGAAATGAGCTGGACCAAGAAGAACGTCCATCCCGGCAAGATCGTGTCGACCTCGCAGGAAGTCATGGTCGAAGTGCTCGACGTAGACTCCGAGAAGCGCCGCATCTCGCTCGGCCTGAAGCAGACCCAGGACAATCCATGGTCGGCCTTCATGGCAGAGCACCCGACCGGCACCGAAGTCGAAGGCGAAGTTCGTGGCATCACGGAATTCGGTCTCTTCATCGGTCTCGGCCCGGAACTCGACGGCATGGTCCACATCAACGATATTTCGTGGGATGTGTCCGGCGAGCAGGCGATTGCCAACTTCAACAAGGGCGATGTTGTCCGCGCGAAAGTGCTCGACGTCGACACCGAGAAGGAACGCATTTCGCTCGGCATCAAGCAGCTTTCCGGCGATCCGATGACCGACGTGGCCACCCGCCGCGGTGAAATCGTGACCTGCACGGTGACGGAAGTCACCTCGGGCGGTATCGAAGTCCAGTTCGGCGAGCCGCCGATGACAGCCTTCGTGCGTCGTTCGGACCTCTCGCGTGACCGTTCCGAACAGCGCCCTGAGCGTTTCTCGGTCGGTGACAAGGTCGACGCCAAGGTGACACAGATGGACAAGGCGGCCCGCCGCGTGTCCGTGTCCATCAAGGCGCTCGAAATCTCCGAAGAGCAGGAAGCCGTGAAGCAGTACGGTTCTGCAGACAGCGGTGCTTCGCTCGGTGATATCCTCGGCGCAGCGCTGGCAACGTCAGACACGCCAGAAGCAGAAGAAAAGCCAAAGGCAAAAGCCAAGGCCAAGCCGAAAGCAGAAGCTGACGACGCTGAAGACGCGACCGCGGACGAAGCTGAAGCAGACGCTGAAACGGCTGAAAAGCCTGCGAAAAAGGCACCTGCCAAGAAGAAGGCAGCCGCCAAGAAATCCGACGAATCGGACGACGACGCAGAATAAAGTCATAAAAAGCGGCTGATTCAGCCAATTATGACAGAAAAGCAAGCTAATGTTTGGGGCGGAGCCACTGGTTTCCGCCCCAAATTTCGTTTATATTCAAAGCTATGCTCAGGTCAGAACTCATCGCCCGTCTCGCCGCTGAATACAGCCATCTCAAGCATGACGATCTTGAGAAGATTGTAGCTGTTATTCTGGATGAAATTTCAGAAGCCCTTGCCAATGGCGACCGGGTGGAACTGAGAGGCTTTGGAGCCTTCTCCGTCCGCGAACGCAAACCCCGGATCGGGCGAAACCCACGCACCGGTGAAAAGGTGACGGTGGCCGGAAAGTCGGTGCCCTTCTTCCGCCCCGGCAAGGAGTTGCGCGCCCGCGTGAATGGCGGCGCAGACCCTGAAGCCCGATAAAGCGGCCCTATCTGACAGCGCCTTATATTGACGCAAATGATGAACCAGCGGATGGTTAACCTGCGGTCAGGTCAGGCCGGGTCCCAGTCAGGAGGGGAAAATGCTTAAAGAGTTCAAAGAGTTTGCCATGAAGGGCAATCTGGTCGACATGGCAGTCGGCTTTGTCATGGGCGGCGCATTCGCGACAGTCGTCACGGCCTTTATCCAGGGCGTGTTTCTGCCGATCCTGTCGCCTATCATGGGTGGGATCGACCTCGCGTCGATTTCCTACACAATATCTCCAGCCGAAGTGGATGCGGCCGGTGAAGTCGTCAAGGAAGCAGCCGTGGTCGAACTCGGCGCCTTCATTGCCGCCGTCATTTCCTTCATCATCGTCGCTTTTGTGATGTTCATGATCATCAAGGGCATGAACCGGATGATGGAAAAGAAGGAAGAAGCGCCAGCCGAAGTGCCTGCACCACCGCGCCAGGAAGTGCTGCTCGAAGAAATTCGCAACCTGCTGGCCAAACAGTCGTAATCTTTTAACGATTTCGGGCGACAAACCTCTTCAGTAGATTTAGTCGCGTTTCCGGGCGGTGCCTTTTTGGCTCCGCCCTTTTTCTTTGCCGGAAACCGGAACTGGTCCGCGCTAGTATTCGTACTTTTCCCAGCCCGTCATCTCGATCGTATAGGCCGCGTCGGCAAGATCGGATGTCTGGGTTTTCGTCCGCAGGATGCCTTCAATCCAGACGGCCTGGGAAAGATCCTTCAGGCGCAGCTCCTCGTCGGTCTGAACGAAGACAGTCTGGTTGGGCGGCGGCGGCGGCGCGTGCAGGCAGGCGCCATAATACGGAACGAGCAGGAATTCGGTGATCTGCGCATCGGCGCCGTATTCAAAAGGCACCGTGTAGCCCGGCAGACGGATTTTCATGCCATCGGCCGGCACGTCACCAATCGCTTTTACCGTGTTGAACGTGCCGATCTGCACAGCCTGGTCGCCGGCAGACCCTTCAGCCACGCCAGCGCCTGAATACAGCATTGCCATCTGCGCCTGGTACATTTCGGCGAGACGGTCTTCCTCGCCCTCCGGCATCAGTTCTTCCCAGCCGATTTCGGTTACGCCGCGTTCGGCCAGCGAATTGAATTCGGCACCAGCTTTGGCAAGGCTGCTCTCATCTTTTTCAGGTTCTGGGATACGGTCCCCGACCTGCGGCTCCGTCGAGGTTTCATCCTTTGTCAGGATGGCTTCACCGTCAGCCTGCGGCGCAGCTTCGGCATTGGCCGTATCTATGGGCGTTTCACCGCTGCAGGCGGCGAAGGCGAACAGGACGAAGGCGCTGGTGCAGGCGAGACGTGTTTTCATCCAACCAATTTAGCCACTGCATGGCGTTACATCCAGTCGTATTTCGCATCCGCATCAAAGCTTCACTGTCAGCCCGTCCGCCAGCGAGCGCCGCAGCGCCGTCACGGCCGGGATCGTGCCGATGAGGAGTGAGGCGAACGTCACGGCGAGAACCGTCCAGCCATCTATAGGCGAGAGGCCGAGCCCGGCCAGGGACACGCCATAGGCATTCGAAAGCACAGGCCCGGCCAGCGCCAACCCGGCCTGCACAAGCACAACCCCCACAGCTGAGCCGATCAGGCCGACCAGTCCTGCCTCGGCAACCATCAGGAAGAAGATGTGCCCAGGCCGTGCCCCTGTGGCCCTGAGGATGGACATTTCACGGCGTCTTTCATTCAGGCTCGTCAGGATGCTGGTCAGGACAGAGACCAGCCCGACAGCAATGACGAAGACAGACACAGCGATCAATGCGCGCTCAACCACGCCGGTGACCTGCCACAGCTCCGCCAACGCGACGCCGGGAATGATGGCCAGCAGCGGTTCGCCGCCCTTAGTGTTGAGGGCACGCTGCGTTGTCAGGATGGTGCCGCGCCGCTCAAGCCCCAGGAAAACGGCTGTGATCGTCTTCGGGGTCAGGTCAAAGTTCCGGATCATGTCTTCCGTAATCGTATCGGCGAGCGGGTTTCGCGTGCCGGACTCCCAGCCGACATGGATCGCTGTCATGCTTTGCAATGAGATGTGGATGGTCTGGTCGACGGGGGTGCCCGTTGGCTCGAGGATCCCGGTCACGATAAAGGGGCGTTTGTCATGATCGCTGAGCCCCCCTGCGCCGAGCCCATGCGTCAGGACGATTTCACTGCCGAGATCATAGCCAAGGTCGCGCGCCACTTTCGCGCCAATCACCGCTTCGAAAATGTCATCGAAACGCTCACCCTTCGAAAGCGTGAGCGCGTTGTTGCCACCATATTTGTAGTGCTCGAAATAGGCATTATTGGTGCCGAGGACGCGGAAGCCGCGATGGCTATCGCCAAGCGATATAGGCACAGTCCAGGCCACATCGCTGCGCGCGGCGATCTCTTCATAGGTCGGCCAGGTCATCTCGGCTGTCGCATTGCCCAGACGGAAAACCGAATAGAGCAGCAAATTGATCTGCCCCGTCGGCGCGCCGACGATCAGGTCTGTCCCCGATATCGTATTGTCGAACCCAGCCCGCGCGCCGTGACGGGCCTTGTCGACCCCGAGGAAAAGCGCGACCGACAGCGCCACGGCGAGAATGGTCAACAGGGCCGAGCCCCGCCGGTTCATCAGGCTGCGCCAGGCCAGGCCGAGAATGGACGAACCGATCATGCTGTCACCCGCGCATTATTAAGGTCTGCAAGGTCAACGCTGCGATCAAAATGGCCGGCGAGTGAGGCGTCGTGGCTGACGAAGAGAAGCGCGGCCGAGGAGCGCGCCGCTTCTTCATTCAGGAGGCCGATGAACTGGTCGCGCGCATCGGCATCGAGGGCAGAGGTCGGTTCGTCCGCGATGAGGATTTTCGGCCCGCCAATCAGCGCGCGCGCCACGGCGACACGCTGCTGCTGGCCGACTGAAAGCTCTGTCACGGCGCGGGCCAGCAACCCTTCATCGGTAAGGCCGAGACGGGCCAGAAGCCGGCGGGCTTCAGCGACCGGACCTCCAATACCTGCAACAGCTTCGCGCCGCGCCCTGGAGAAACGGCATGGCAGGGTCACGTTCTGGATGACCGAGAGATAAGGCACGAGATTGAACATCTGGAAGATCACGCCGAGCCTGTCGGCGCGCAGGGCATCACGCCTTGGCCCCGACAGAGCCGCCATGTCTTCGCCCAGCACCTCGACTGTGCCCGATTGCGGCTCAAGCACGCCGGCGACAAGGCCGAGCAGCGTCGACTTGCCCGATCCGCTTGGCCCGCGCAGGAACAGGCGCTCGGACGCGCCGAGGTCAAATGACGGTATATCCAGGAGCGCCGGACCGGAAGCCCAGGCAAAGCGGAGATCCCTGATCCTTATGGCCGGGTCAGCGGTCAACAGATCAGCGAACCTCAAGCGTGGAATCACCGGGCGTCAGCGCACTGGCCGCCTGGCTGGACTGCGAAACGAACACCGCATCAATCTCCTCAAGGGCCGGATAGTCCCCCATCATCAGGAAGTCGATACTGCTGATCTCACCCGGATTGTCGCAGGTGTAGACATGCTCGACCTCAAGCGCGCCGTGACCGCCGGACATATGCGTGCCTGCCGTCGTCATCAGGGGGAGGCAACCGGCAGACCGGTTCACCGACACCATGTTGCCCGGAACGACAAAGGCGTCCTTCAGTGCGTTCAGTGTTTCGGTTTCGGCGTCCGTCTCCGGCTCATGTTCGAAGCCCGCCATGCTCATCAGCGGTGCCTCGAAGGTGAAGGTCAGCTGGTCGCCGTCCAGTGCCGCCGCGAGCGTCGCTTCGCCGTGCACATGGGCTTGCAGACGGGTACCCTCTGCCTCGCCGGCTTCGGCAGGGGTTTCGCTGGCAGCAGGCGCGGTGGGTCCGGCGGCTGAATTTTCCGGTGGCAACATCGTCTTGGTCGGGGCCTCGTCTGCGGGTTCACAGGCAGACAGCAAAGCCGCCGCCGCGAGGGCCATGACAGGCAGGCCGGTAATAAAACGCATGACACCATCTCCTGGTCGCGGGCGGGCTGCTCGTCGCAGGCCTGAGCCCAAACGGAAAAATCGTTCGCAATTGCCAAATTGAGATACTATAACGTCTCAAACGGGGCAATCGGTCCTTCCAATCCTATAGCTGTTCTTGCAGCGCTACACCGGCAAGGCAAATCGTTAATGTGGTCGTCCCTGCAGGCACCGTTATTCTTCGGGCTGATCGCCGCCTTTTTCACGACGATCGGCCTCGTCCTCGTTGCGCAACGCGCGCCGTGGAGCGAACGCAATGCGTCGCTGTTCGGACTGGCCGCCGCCGGGATGCTGACGACGCTGGCTTTCCTGCACATCATACCCGAAGCATTTCACTTCTCGCCCATGGCGCCGGTCTGGCTGGCGACAGGTTTCTTTGCCGGCCTGCTGCTCAACAATCTGGTCAAGGCGGTCTTCCCCGAGAAGGAGGGCGTGACCTCGCCGCAGGAAGCGCTGACACCAATTATTGCCATCGCGGTTCATTCCTTCCTCGATGGTGTGATCTATGCGGTGACGTTTGCCGCCAGTTTCGCTTCTGGCGTTTATGCTGCGGTCGGCCTGACACTGCATGAATTTCCGGAGGGCGTTATCGCTTTCGCAATTCTGCGCCGGTATGGTGTCAGCAATGTCAAAGCGTTCTGGTTCGCCTTCCTGGCAGCAGCAGCCACCACTCCGCTCGGCGTCATTGTCGCCGGGCCGTTCATGTATGGGCTGGAACCAGAGACCATCGGATCGCTGTTTGCGGTCTCTGCGGGGCTTCTCATCTTTGTCGCGACCGGGCCGCTCATGGCCCCGCTCAAGGAGATGCAGCCAGTTCGGGGCCTCAGCGCCGTCGCCTTGGGGGCAGCCGCAGCACTGCTGCTGGTCATGTTGCCGGTTCACCATGACGACCACTCGATCGACGATGGTGAAATCATGAACGAGTTGCCGGTGCCGCACCTGCCCGGCGAGGGGCCTGACCATGAGTATCACCGCACCTGAGACAAGACAGGACAACAGCTGGCGCAAGGCGCTGGCCGTCCTTCTCCTGCTGCTTGCAGCGTGGAGCATGTTCCAGCCGCTGGCCTCCGCCCATCCCGAAGACGAGTTCTGCACGCCCGGCGGCGGACTGGACCCGCAACTCTGCCGCGAGCTTGCCAGGCTGAATAGCGCCGACCCGGTCGGGACAGCTGCGCAAGAGCAGGTCCAGCTCACACAGTACACCGAGACCCAGACCATCGACTTCGAGCGCTCCGGCACCTCGACCTTCTTTACTTATGTGTCGATCGGCGTGCGCCACATCCTGCCGGGCGGCTATGACCATATCCTGTTTATCCTGGCGATCTTCCTCGCCTCGCCGCGCGTCAAACCGCTGCTGATACAGGTTTCATGTTTCACCGTGGCGCATACGCTGACGCTGGGGCTTGTCGCGGCGGGTGTATTCGCGCCGCAGGCCTCTATCGTAGAGCCTTTGATCGCCGCCACGATTGCATTTGCCGCCTTCGAGAACATCCTGTTCGGGCGGATGACACGGCTGAGGCCGATCCTCGTCTTCGGCTTCGGCCTGATCCACGGCATGGGCTTTGCGGGCTTCTTCGGAGAGCTTGGCCTGCCACAGGGCCAATTCTGGAGCGCGCTGATCGGCTTCAATATCGGCGTCGAAATTGGACAGATTGCCGTTGTCGGCCTGGCCTTTGCCGCCTCTCTCTACTTCAGGGGTGTGCTGAAACAGGCCTCGCGCATGGATCTCTACCGGCCCATGGTCGTCATTCCAGTCTCACTGGCGATCGGTGTGATCGGCGTGTTCTGGACAATACAGCGGCTCAACGCCTGACAGCATTCATTCCGGCATTGCACTTGCAAAGGCTTGGTTATCAAAAGGTAACCAGCAGGTGCAGCCATGAAAAAGCGTCTCTTCAGATATCTCGGCGCGCTTATCGTTTCACTTGTTTCGACCCATAGCGGGCTAATGCGTTTCGCATTGGCCGACATACCTGCCTGCGGCCTGTCGGATGTTGCTGCCTGGCAGATGTCACTCGACGATCCCACAGAAGAAGCGACGCCGGCCTATGTCCGCGGTGTCAGTGAAGCCTTCATCGAAGCGTGTCCTGACCGGCCGGAAGTGGCCGAGGCGCACCGGATTGCCGGCCAGTCCGCCGCCTATGACAAGGATGTCGCCGGGGCCGCCGCTCATTTCGATGCGGCAGGCTATGTTACCGATGTCGAGACACTTTTCCTGCATGCGGCTGTTCGTTCAGCCCTCGGCGAAACGGAGCGGGCCAGCAAATTGCGCGACGAGGCCATTGATCACTGGATCAGCCGCATCGAGCGGCGCGGCCTCGCGGAGATTGAAGTGCGGGACGCCGATGGCGGCGAACTGATCGGCATCCATTTCAAACGCACGGACCCGGACACCAATATCTCCGACCTCTGGATTGCACGTCCTGACGGGGCCGGCTGGCCCGCGGCGCTGAAAGTCACCTCAGAGCGCCAGCTCAACGCCTTTCACCGGTTGCGCGCAGGTGAAGACGCTGCCCAGTTGCGCTTCGTGCGCCTTTATCGCTGCCATACCCGCCGTGTGCTGGCCCGGACCAGTGAGCCGGTCACGCAGGCGGACATCCGGGCCGCGGCCGAACTTGGCCTGAGGGCCTATCTGGCCAATCCCGACACCGCCCAGAGGGGCGCGATGCAGCGTTGCCTGCTCGCCGAGCACATGCTGCCGGAAATCAGCCCGGCCACCTCAGTACCGATCCAGTAGATCGCAGCCAGCTCTGCCATTCGCGGTCAACGCAACTTGTAGACCACAAGTTAAAGTCTGCTCTCACGCCGATGGGCCAAGCGGTGGCTTTTTCTTGCGACGGCGCAGGCGGATTTTTTGCCAGAAACGCTTTCGCTCGGGCACAGGCAGGGTATCGAGATTCTCGATGAAGGCTTCCGCGCAGGCCCGCCAGCTATAGCCCTCTGCATATTTGCGCACAGTCTCCCGGTTCAGCTTCAGGCTGTCGAGGCAGGCCTGTTTCAGATCCTCGCCTATAATGCCGGCATTGGAGCCCGGAATAATGTCGCGCGGGCCGGGCGCATCATGCGCGGCCACAGGGGTGCCGGCTGCCATGGCTTCGAGGATAACCAGGCCGAATGTGTCGGTGACGCTTGGAAAGCAGAACACATCAGCGCTGGCAAAACAGGTCGCGAGATCCTCATTGAAACGCGCCCCGAGGAATTTGACATCCGGATAGCGCTTTTTCAGCTCCTGCAATTGCGGGCCTTCGCCGACAATGACCTTGGTCCCCGGCAGGTCGAGTTCTACAAATGTCTCGATATTCTTCTCTACAGCGACCCGGCCGACATTCAGGAAAATCGGCCGCTCCAACCCCTCAAACGGGTCGCCGGGCTGGCCTTCTTCAATGCGCCGCGAGGGATCAAACAGTTCTGTATCAACGCCGCGCGTCCACGACACGACATTGTGGAAATTGTGCGCTTCCAGCTCCTGGCGCATGGAGGGCGTCGCAACCATGACCTTGCCGGAATATTTGTGGAACCAGCGCACAAAGCCATAGCCCCAAGCTGTCGGCACCGGGAAGCGGGCCGACACATATTCAGGAAAGCGTGTGTGGTAAGATGTCGAGAAGGGATGTTTTTCCTTCAGGCACATCGCGCGGCCGGCCAGTCCAAGCGTGCCTTCTGTCGCAATGTGCACCGCATCGGGCTGGAAGTGCTCGAACCGGTCGGTAATCTGACTGCGGGCAAACAGGGCGAGCTTGATTTCGCTATAGGTCGGCAGCGGCACGGTCATGAAACCGTCAGCTGGCGAGACAATTTCCCATTCATGCCCCATGGCTTCGCACTCGGCGATAACGCGCTTCAATGTCCGGACGACGCCATTCACCTGAGGTTCCCAGGCGTCTGTGATAAGCATGATGCGCATTCAGTCTCCTCAGCGGCAATCTCGCGACACTTTTAGGCGCATTCGGGCAGGCGTAAACCCGCTGGACAGTTGTAAATGGAACGATATTGCAGGAGTTTCCGAAACGGAGCCAGATAATGCCAGATACACAAACACACACATCAACCGGCTGGGACAGTCTCGACGCGGCGAAGTTCACCGATGAAGAGGCGCTCGTCGCTGAAATTCTCGAGCAACTGCCACTGGATGAGCGTGCGCGTGCAGCCGCCGTTCGGCGTGGACGCGAGCTGGTGCAGCTCGCCCGTGCTGCCGGCCGCCCCAAAGGCATGATGGAAAGTTTCCTCGAGGAGTTTGGCTTGTCCAACTCCGAAGGACTGGCGCTGATGTGTCTTGCTGAAGCCCTGCTGCGCGTGCCGGACGCCGAAACCCGCGATGACCTGATTGCCGAGAAGATCCGGTCCGGCAACTGGGGCGCCCATAAGGGCCAGTCGGACAGCTGGCTGGTCAACGCCTCAACCTGGGGGCTGATGCTGACGGGCAAAGTGATCGGCACGCCCGATGATGCCAGGAAAGGCCCGTCCACCTTCATCCAGAATCTTGTGCGCGAGAGCGGTGAACCGGTGATCCGCGCGGCGATGATGCAGGCCATGCGGATCATGGGCGAACAGTTCGTCCTCGGGCGGACCGTCAAGGAAGCCCTCAAACGTGGCCGCCGCATGGTGAAGGATGGCGAGGCAGCCAATTTCAGCTTCGACATGCTGGGCGAAGGAGCCCGGACCGCCGAAGATGCCGAGCGTTATTTCAAGTCCTATGCCGATGCGATCGAGGCCGTTGGCGCCGATGGCGACGCCTCCCGGTCGCCAGAAGACAAGAATGGCATCTCAGTCAAATTGTCGGCGCTGCACCCACGCTATGAGGCCGTCAATGAAGCGCGCGTCATGGCGGAGCTTTATCCAAAACTGCTGGCGCTGTGCGAACAGGCGGCCAGCGCGAACATCAATCTCTGTCTTGATGCTGAGGAAGCCCACAGGCTGGTCATCTCGCTCAAGCTGCTGGAGCGGTTAATGCGTGAGACTTCGCTGCAGGGCTGGAGTGGTCTTGGCCTGGCCGTGCAGGCTTACCAGAAACGCGCCCACAAGGTGATTGAACGCCTGTCTGCCCTGTCCGGCGAAACCGGCATGCGTCTCATGGTGCGTCTGGTGAAAGGCGCGTATTGGGACACTGAGATCAAGCATGCCCAGGAAGACGGCATGGTGAATTTCCCCGTCTTCACGACGAAGCAGGGCACGGACCTCAATTACATTTCCTGCGCCCATGCCTTGCTCATGGCGAGCCCGCGTCTCTACCCACAATTTGCAACGCATAATGCACACTCGCTTGCGACCATCCTGATGATGGCGGAGGCTGAGGGTGTCACCAATTACGAATTCCAACGCCTGCACGGCATGGGTGAGCCGCTATATGGCGCGGCTGAAAAGGGCGGCCAGGTCCGGATCTATGCGCCGGTCGGCGCGCACAAGGATCTGCTCCCATACCTTGTGCGGCGTTTGCTGGAAAACGGCGCGAATACGAGTTTCGTTCACTCCTTTCTTGACCCGGATGTGCCGGTCGAGAAGGTCGTGGAAGACCCGATCGCCAAGGTCGAAGCTGGCCCGCGCCGCCATCCGCGTATCCCCACGCCGCCGCGCATTTACGGGCCGATGCGCAAGAATTCCATCGGCGTTGACCTCAGTCAGGCGAGTGAGCGCGATGTGCTGGAGCAGCATGTTTCCAGGCTTGAGAGCGGGGCCTCGCTCGCGGCCGGGCCGATCATCTCGGGCAAACCGAAAACCAAAGGCGGCACGCCGGTTTCCCCACCTTTTGACCTGTCGCGCAAACTCGGCACCGTGCTTGAAGCGACGCCGGATGATGTCGAGCTGGCCCTGCGCGCCGCATCGGCCTTCCAGCCGGAATGGGATGGCCTTGGCGGGGCAAGGCGCGCCCGCATCCTTACCGCCATGGGTAATGCGCTCGAAAGCAATATGGACCGGCTGATCGCCCTGATGGCGCAGGAAGGCGGCAAGACGTTCGGAGACGGTATTGCCGAAGTGCGTGAGGCGGTCGATTTTTGCCGCTTCTACGCTGTGCAGGTCGAGGAGAAGTTTGAAGGGCGCACGCGCCTGCCCGGTCCGGCAGGGGAAACCAATCATATCTCCCTGCATGGCCGCGGCGTCTTTGCGTGTATCTCGCCATGGAATTTCCCGCTGGCCATTTTCACGGGCCAGATCACGGCGGCCCTCGGTGCGGGCAATACGGTGCTGGCAAAACCGGCCGAACAGACCCCGCTTATCGCCTTTGAAGCAGTTCGCCTGTTTCATGAGGCCGGCTTGCCTGTCGATGCGCTGCACCTCCTGCCAGGCCGGGGCGAAACGGTTGGCGCGGCCCTGACCCGCGACCTTCGCGTCTCCGGTGTATGCTTCACCGGCGGGACAGATACGGCGCGCCTGATCAACAGGACGCTTGCCGAGCGGGACGGCCCGATCATTCCGCTGATTGCGGAGACGGGCGGCCTCAACGGCATGTTTGTCGACACGACAGCCTTGAGGGAGCAGGTCGTCGACGATGTCCTGGTGTCTGCCTTCGGATCTGCTGGCCAGCGGTGTTCGGCGCTTCGTATTCTCTTCCTGCCGAATGACACGGCAGATCTGCTGATTGACGGGCTGAAAGGCGCAATGGATGAACTGTCGCTCGGGCATCCGGGCCGGGCTGAAACCGATATCGGCCCGGTGATCGACGCGGAGGCCCACAAGACGCTGACAGATTATCTCGCCCGGATGTCATCGGAGGCCACACTGATCAAGCAGGCCGAGGCACCTGAGGGGGGGTATTTTTTCGGCCCGGCCATCGTTGAGCTCAGTTCGCTGGACCAGATCGAAAAAGAGACGTTTGGGCCTGTCCTGCATATCCTGCGCTACGACCCGGACAATATCGCGGAAGTCGGGGCTGCGCTCGAATCAAAAGGGTACGGGCTGACCCTGGGCGTTCATTCAAGGCTGGAGAGCTTTGCCGCCAGGGTCTGCACTGCTGTGCAGGCCGGTAACACTTATGTGAACCGGTCCATGACGGGTGCTGTTGTCGGCGTCCAGCCTTTTGGCGGGGAAGGCCTTTCAGGGACAGGGCCGAAGGCTGGTGGGCCACATTATATGCTGCGTTTTGCGGCGGAGCGCGTATTAACCATCAATATTACAGCGCAAGGTGGTGATCCGGAACTTTTGAGTCTATAAACGGCTCCTTACTTGCCACTGAGGGTTCCATGGGGCGTTCTATAATTATTGTGCCTGCCCTGATGGCGGCGTTGTCTGCTTGCGGCGCCGAATTCTCGGACTCATCTGAGCCCACGCGGATTTCTGAACTGCCCCAGCCGGCCGAAAAGGGCGATGCGCCTTTCTCCAATCCGGGCCGGGGCATTGCTGTCGTCAGTGGCAGCGAAGCGGCATCCATCGACATCAGCCTGCCGGAAAATATCGACGCGCTCAGTCCCGAGCTTGCCGAGGAAATCCGCGCAAAGGCGAATGCCGGCACTGAAGATTTCATCGCCAGCGCAAAGGCTGACCGGGAGATGGCGGCCGATAAGGGATTTGAATTTCGCCCCCATTTGCTGGATGTGAACTGGACCGACGTCGGCCCGAGTGAAGGACGCCTCGCCGGCTTTGTTGGCAAATATGCTGTCTATTCGGGCGGCGCACATCCGAATGTCAGCTTCGATGTCCTCAACTGGGACCGCGAGACCAATTCGCGGATCGTGTTTGAAGACCTGTTCGAGGATGTGGAAGATGCACGCGCAGCGATGCGCGAGGCGCTGAAAGCGGAGCTGACACAGGCCAAGCGCAAACGCCTTGAAGGCAGCGGCATGAACCAGAAGGAAATGATCGAGACTTGGGTTACGCCCGCTTTCGAGGACAACCCGGCCGTGTTTGAGGGGTTCACCATCGCACCGTCCAGCGAACCAGCCAAGGCAGGCGGGCTGGTCTATCATTTCGCGCCTTACGAAGTCGGCGCCTACGCTGAAGGTGTCTATCAGCTCGGGATCGCCTACGAGACGTTCGAAGGCCTTCTGAAATCGGACTATGCTGACAGCTTTGGCGGCCAACCGATCCTGCCATAAGGACGCCTGGCCTGCCTTGTGCGGGCACTGAAGCATCAGACCCTATATGTTGTGTCTTTTACAGCCGGCCCGGTGACCGGTCAGGGCATCTCACAAACCGATTCGCATCGATTCCCGATGAAGCGCACATTGTGGAACAGACCTCAGAAATTTTTTTACTGACTCCATCCACAGGTGGCCGAAAATCTGTGCACGGCTGAAATCCAGTCGTGGCGGGCATGGGCCGTGCGTGTTAACTTTTCGTTTACCGGTTTTCCACGGGTTAGGTGCGGAATCTCCTGATATGGCCATTGACCAAGCATTAACCTTGGGACCACTATATCTAGTATTGGGGAAGGGCTGAGGCACCGCATGTGGCGCTTCAGGGGCTAGATCCCTATATGTTATCGGCCGATCTAAGAGGTTATGACCATGTCTGCGAGCAATGCTGCCACGTCTACGAAAGCCGCCCTGCGCCGGGGCAAACCCAAAGGGCAGATGAAGCCGGATCTGAAGGTCGTCTCGAATATCGAGATCAAGATCGACCCGTCGCGTGATGCCAATCTGACTGAATTCGGCAAGAAAACGCTTGAAGACCGTTACCTGCTGGATGGCGAGTCCTATCAGGATATGTTCGCCCGCGTGTCCAAGGCGTTCGCAGATGACCAGGACCACGCCCAGCGTATCTATGACTATATGTCGAATCTCTGGTTCATGCCGGCGACGCCTGTCCTGTCAAATGGCGGCGCGGATCGCGGCCTGCCCATTTCCTGCTTCCTGAACCAGGTTGGTGATTCGCTGGACGACATCGTCGAGACCTGGACCGAGAATGTCTGGCTCGCGTCAAACGGTGGCGGCATCGGCACCTATTGGGGCCATGTCCGCTCGATCGGCGAGAAGGTCGGCCAGAACGGGCAGACCTCCGGCATTATCCCGTTCATCCGCGTGATGGACTCACTGACGCTGGCCATTTCTCAAGGCTCGCTGCGTCGCGGCTCTGCGGCCTGCTACCTTGATGTCCACCACCCGGAAATCGAAGAATTCCTGGAAATCCGGAAGGCCTCGGGTGACTTCAACCGCAAGTCCCTCAACCTTCACCACGGCATCAACATCACTGACGAGTTCATGGAAGCCGTGCGTTCTGACGCGGATTTCGGCCTGCGCAGCCCGAAATCAGGTGAAGTGCTCCGCACGGTGAATGCCCGCAAGATCTGGCAGAAAATTCTTGAGCTGCGGATCCAGACCGGTGAGCCATACCTGCTGTTCACGGACACGGTGAACAACGCCATGCCAGCGCACCAGCGCAAGCTGGGCCTCAAGGTCCACCAGTCGAACCTCTGCTCGGAAATCACCCTGCCAACCGGGGTCGACCAT
>CAZKXJ010000002.1:256738-483464 GCA_964556825.1 uncultured Hyphomonas sp.
GGTCCACCAGTCGAACCTCTGCTCGGAAATCACCCTGCCAACCGGGGTCGACCATAATGGCGAAGACCGCACGGCCGTTTGCTGCCTGTCCTCGGTCAATGCCGAGAAATACCTCGAATGGTCCAAGGATGAGCGCTTCCTTGAGGACGTGTTCCGTTTCCTCGATAATGTGCTGGAAGACTTCATCGAGCGCGCCCCGGACGAGATGGCCCGCGCTGTCTACTCCGCCAAGCGGGAACGCTCTGTCGGTCTCGGCCTGATGGGCTTCCATTCCTTCCTCCAGACCATGAACGTGCCGATGGAAAGCGCGATGGCGAAGGTGTGGAACGAGAAGATGTTCAAGCATATCCGCGCGGGCGCCGATCAGGCGTCGGTCAAGCTCGCCAAGGAGCGCGGCCCCTGCGAGGATGCGCGTGATGCCGGTATGATGGCCCGCTTCAGCCACAAGATGGCTGTTGCTCCAACCGCATCAATCTCGATCATCTGCGGCGGCACGAGCGCCGGCATCGAACCGATCCCGGCCAATGTCTACACGCACAAGACGCTGTCCGGCTCCTTCACGGTGAAAAACCCGCAGCTTGAACGCGTTCTTGAATCAAAAGGCCTCAACACCGAAGAGACCTGGACCTCGATCCTCGAATATGAGGGCTCGGTGCAGCACATCGACGGTCTGGATGAGCATGAAAAAGGTGTCTTCAAGACGGCTTTCGAGCTTGACCAGCGCTGGATCATCGAGCTTGCCGCCGACCGCACGCCCTATATCTGCCAGAGCCAGTCACTCAACGTCTTCCTGCCGGCCGACATCAACAAGTGGGACCTCCACATGCTGCACTGGACGGCTTGGGAGAAAGGCCTGAAATCGCTCTACTATTGTCGCTCCAAATCAGTGCAGCGCGCAGGATTTGCCGGCTCAGCCGACAAGGAAAAGGTCGAAGGCATGGAGCTGCCGCAGACAGATTATGACGAGTGTCTTGCCTGCCAATAGGCCTGGCGAGGGGATGAAATGGAAAACCCCGGCTTCTCGGAGCCGGGGTTTTTTAACGTGCCTGCCGTCAGGGGGCTGGAAAGCATCAGGTCGGGGCGATGGTGATTGCTCTAATCCTCTCCGCCGATGTCTCGGAGCACATGCTTCGAAATATGTGACGACAGTGATTTTCGTACCGCAGCGCGGTCCTTTTGCGGGTTGGGTTGCCGCGCAGCCTTTCGGCCACGCAGAGCGGGTTTGCCGGCGCCGCGCGCCAGCCATTTGAACGGTTTCATGGGAACCTGGATGATTTGAAATGGATAGCGGGAAGCGCTGGCAGACCACCGCTCCTTGCGTCACGGATGACGCATCACTTCAGCTCAGCTGGGTTTCAGCCTCGCGCAGATGCCAGAAAATCCGGACCGGGAGAACGGTAACCGACGATCGTAATCTTGCTCACGCAATGGGTCATTCGAAGTCTCCTTTCTTCGGTCCGTTTAGGGCGCTATGAGCGCGGGGAATTTGCTGTTTACGGGCGAGTTACGACGGTCGCAAGGCAAGGGATAAAAAAATTCGCGACTGTGGCCTGAAAGCCCCTCTCCTCTTCACGGGAAGAGAAGGGCCTTCAGCGGCGTCAGAATACCAGCCTTAAGCCGCCGCGAATATTGCGCCTTGGCGCAGGCACGGTGTCCTTCAGGACCGAGGTCGCATAACGCACCTCCTCATCGGTCACATTGCGGGCTTCAAGGAACAGTTCTGTCCCATCACGCCCGATGCCCATCTGCGCCAGCGACAGCCCGGTGCGCAGGTCCAGCGTCGTATATCCATCCGTCGGCAGTTCGCCGTCGCCCGTATCATCCTGGTCATCCGCCACAGTGAGGCTCGCCCCGGCGGACCAGAGGCCCCAGTCGCCATCAAGGGAAGCATTGAGCGTCAGTGGCGGAATGAGCGGCACATGGCTGCCGCTGTCCAGTTCGGCGAAGACAAAATCCATGCTCGCCTTGCCGGTCCAGTCAGCGCCCAGTGGGCCATTCTCAGCTGAAAAGTCGGCATAGACTTCGCCGCCGGTAAACGATGCATCTTCCTGGCGGAAGAGATAGACAGGCAGGCCATCGACTGTATCGGTGACAATGCCGCCGTCCAGCGTGGTGCCCGGTGTCAGGTAGATGAAGCCGTCAAACTCGGCATGGAAGAGGTTCGCGCCGATGCCGACCCCGTCGCCGCGCCAGCGCAAGGTGCCTTCAAGGTTCAGCCCGCGCTCCTTGTCCAGCGAGAGGTCGCCGACCTCGTACTGGCTGGTGGCGAGGTGGGCACCATCGGCAAAGAGTTCACTTTCATTCGGGGCACGTTCAGTCCAGCTCACCTGACCACCGATAAACCATCCGCTATCCCAGTGCTGGTGCAGGCCGAGCGAGCCGGACAGGAGGTCGAACGTCTTCTTTCCAAAGGTCGCATTGTCGAGCTCGACACCGTCATAACGCACCCCGCCTTCCACACCGAAGCCGCCATCCCATTCGCGTGTCTGGTAGGTGAAGATACCTGTCGATGTTGTATCGGTCCTGGTGATGAAGGCCTCATCACCAAACGCATCAAGCGTCTTGTCGAGCATCTGGACACCGACTGCGCCATCAAAGCCCGCCAGATCGGTGCCAACTTCAACGCGGGCTTCATGCCCGTCGCTTTCATAGCGCGTGCCCGGCTCTCCGGGGGCTTCGAACTCGGTGTGTTCATAATCTGCGAACGCCGCCGTCGCGGCGACATCGGTGAAAGGTCCCATGTCGAGCCGGAAACCGCCCCGCAAATCGACACGCGTCTGCTCAAGGTCGATAAAGGGTAGCTCTTCCTCATGCGCCTCGCCCTCATCGGTGCCGCCTTCTTCTTCATGATGTTCATGACCGGGAAGGCCATAGGTCGAAGTCTGCTGGCGCACGGCGACCCCGGCAAAAGCGTCGTCACCGACCCAGGAGAGACCAGCGGCAAGCGAACCTGTTTCGGCAAAGGAATTTTCCAGCGTGTCGCGGACTTCCTCATGGCCTTCCTCTTCTTCGCCGCCTTCGGCTTCCTCAGCCGCGCGCAGGCGGGCTGATTCGGCAAAGCCCGGAATGTCATAATCTTCAAAGTCGCGGGCGCTGGCCGAAAGGGAAAGGACGAACGGTCCAGCAACAAACTTGCCTTTGGCAGCGCCTTCCGGGCCATCATTCACGCTGTTGAGCGCGCCATACGCCTCGCCGGACATGGCTTCATCTAGCAACGCTTCGACAATCAGCCCGTCAATCACATTGACGACACCGCCAATTGCCTGCCCGCCATAGGCCAGCGCGGCCGGCCCGCGCAGGATCTCGATCTTTTCGGCATCTATGCCGTCAGAGGCGACCTGATGGTCTGGCGAAGCAGCAGAGGCATCAATCACGCCGATGCCATTGGTGAGCACCAGTACGCGTTCGGCGCCCAGCCCCCGCAGAACAGGGCGGCTCGCCGCCTGCCCGAAATGCGTCGTGGAGACGCCGGGCTGGCTGTCCAGCGTATTGCCGAGCGAAGCTTGAAGTGTCTGGACGATATCATCGCGGCTGACGGCGCTGGCGTTTCCGATCATCTCGTCAGTGTCACGGCTCGGGCCGACACCGGTGACGATAATGGTGGAGAGGGTTTCAGGGCTATCGCCGGTATTGGACTGGGCGATGGCAAGCGGGCTTGTGCCCATGAGCAGGGTTACCGCAGCAAGGCGGCGGACAGTTTGGGGTTTCATGTTTGAAAAGACCTTCGATCAATAGGGAGGTCGCCCGGTGCCAGTAGCGCCGCGCGGTTCAGCGTCTATTGAGAAAAGGCAGGCGGACTTCGCGGCGGGGGCGCACGGCCGGGTGGGCGGCTCCATGGGCGAAAATCGAGGCTTGGCTGCTCGGTAAGCGTAAAAGCGCGTGGTGGTCCCGGCAGTTCAGGCGTGAGTGGCAGCGGCGCCACTTCAGCCGCGACCGCATGCAGGTCGCAGGAAATGCCATAGTGATCATGCGGTTGCTCGCCATGCGCGGCCGCATCGAACAGCGCGGCGCCCTGCACCCACATGAAGAGGGCAACCACAAGGCATTTGACCGTGAGGGACGAGGGCACGCTGCGCATATTGTTATTGAGTAACAGATGCGGTTTCCGGCGCAAGAGAGAGATTGCTGTTAGGGTCCGCCGTACGTCCGATCACCCGTACTTCTGTCGCCAGCGGGTGCCGGGAAATATCCGACAGGGCGACATAGGTGCGGCCCATGCGATGGCTTTTCTGCGGGATGGCGTCGTGGCCCAGCGCCTCTGACATCGCGCGCCAGACCAGTTCGGTGCAGTAGAGATTATTGGCGCTATCGAGCGAATAGCCGCGATCAAATGGCGTATGGGCAGCGGCTACGGCGCTGGCATAGGCGATCATTCGGGATGTCCCGGTATCGTCGAGCTCAAGCCGGAAGAGACCAACCTGGTCGACATCGCCGAGATATGCCGAGAGCGGGACAGCCCGAACCTCGCCGATTTCTTCGCCCGGTGCCGGACCGCTCGTGCCGGTGTCGGCATGCACGACAATGGCCTCGGATGCCCTGTCCGGCGGCACGGATATCACGATCCCGACATGGCCCCAGCGTTTGTCACCGACCGACCAGCCCGCAGCGAGCTGTGTCCAGAGCGCCGTACTCGCGCCCTTGAAGACAAGGTCGCCCGGCTCAAGGTCCACACTGATTTCCGCGGCAAGCTCGTCGGCAGGATCGGCAGCGGCCCCGGCCATGCAGACCAAGGCTGGGGCCAGGCAGGTCAGGACTTGGCGAAACACGTATTGACGGAGTTCGCAGATTTCACGGAGAGCTCGGTCAGGGCTGCATCCATCGCCGAGCCGAGCGTTTCACCCTGCCGGATCGCTTTTGCGATGATCCTTGCATCCTTGATCGGCATGGGCTCGCCAGAGTATGAGGAGGCTTCATCGGACCAGAGCGGGGTGGTGATACGCTGGGCGATGCATTCGCAGGCACCCAGGCTGTAATCATAATCTCCGGCGGCGTTTGACCGCTCGATCGCGGCCGGGCAGGCCGCCAGGGCGCGGGCTTCGATATCTTCGAGTTTCTCCGGGCTGGACGTGGCGCACGCGCCGATAAGGCCGAAGCCGAGCATTGAAACAAGCGAGAAAATTCTGGTCATGACGTCCCCTCAGAAGCGATGAATGACGCATCCTGCGTAGACCTCGAACTACGCTTCGGCAACATTCAGTTTGGCAAATTATTCTCTGAAAAGGCCCGGCCCGGCCCGGCCCGGCCTGATGCCAGATGCGCCCCTGCCGCAATTGATTCGCCTAAAAATGCGCTCGGCGGGAACCAATGACCAAATCTGGAATTATAGCTATGCATATTGAACATTAATTCTTGCTCAGGAGACTCGGAAGCGCCGCGTCTTCATGGTAAGTTAAATCATAAGTCGGACCCTTCTTGCAGTTTTCAGGGAGTTCAGGGGTCCATGAAAGGCGTCGCACGGGATATGTCGCTTACAATTGCCACTCTAGGTTTGTTGGCTTGTCAGGGCTGCGAACAGGTGCCGGAACTGCGCATGCATGCGCCAGTGAACCGCTATGAAACGCCCCGTTCCATTGTCCCGGCCGGCTCTCAACAGCCGCCCCTGATCAGTACGTCTTCCAATTTTTCATTCAAGCAGGGCCAGACGACAACGACTCCAGACATCTCGATTGATCCTGTACTCGGACAGTCCTCTTCGTCGCCTTTCGCTTTCGAGTTTGACGCCTCTCACCGCTTTGACAGCTTGCGCTCATCGAATTCCCCGGGCGTTGTCGATTTCGAGACCCGGCGGAACATTGCAAATATCCTCAACCCGGCTCGCTCGACGCGAGATTTCGATGCTGAAGTCACGTTTTCGGCCCCTGACGCAAACACAGGGCTCGGCTTCGATGTCGGCGTTGTACCGCGTATGAGCCTCAGCAAGGATGGCAACTTCAAGCAACGCAGCTTCGGTGGTGAAATCCGCATCGGTCAGAATTTTGACCAGCGCGGCAAGGAAACTGAAGACGATGGCAGCTGGTATCTTTTCGCTGCCGCTGATGGCGAAGCGCTTGTCTATGCCCCTGACGAAGACCGCAATTTCACCAACAGGATGGCGCTTCGCGACCAGGTAACCGTTGGTGACCTCCAGGCGGGTGTTTCCCTGGCGCGTGGCGGTGGCCAGCTGTCTCTCAGCTATATTCGCCGGGAAGTGTCCTATCGTGACCGTGTTGCCAATGGCAGCGAGAACGAGGATTTTGCCGGCGTGAGCTTCACAATCCGCCGCTGATCGCACAAGCGGGTTGCTGCAGCGTGGCCCTGCCACAAAATGGTCACCACCCCTCTCTGTATTGTAAGCTGACCTTTTGCGCCGCACCGCGATATACCCACGGCACGTTCAACGGGTGTCTGTTCCATGCTTTTTTCCAATCGGGCCGCCGGATTAGCCGCGGCTGCCACACTTTGTCTGGCGAGCCCTTTAGCGGCGGTGTCGCAACAGCCTGCCGATGCGGCCGAAGCGGACAAGCCGCTGAATCGCGGTGTCTGGTCGGTGACATCCGAGAATGACATGTTTGGCGGAACGGACCGCAACTATTCGAACGGTATCCGCATCGAACGGGTCTCGCCAGCCAACCGCGTTACACCCGCGCTCCGATGGGCGGCGAAAAAACTCCCTTTCATCGATCTTGAGCGCAAGGACCTGCGTCAGGGCCTGGCATTATCCCATGCCATCTTCACGCCTGAAGACATCTCGACCCGCGTACCTGACCCTACTGACCGGCCCTATGCCGGCTGGCTCTATGTGTCCGGCACGGCCGTGGCGTCCGACGACCACATCCAGGACATCCTGCAGGTCAATCTCGGCATTGTCGGCCCGTCGGCCGGTGGCCGTTTCGTACAGGATGAGTGGCACGCCCTGATCGATGAGGATCAGCCGCAGGGCTGGGACTATCAGCTCAAGGACGAGCCGGGCATCGAGATTGTCGCGCAGCGGATGGCGCTGTTTGACGGGCCAAGTCTTCCGCTGGGTCTGGAGACGGACTTTGGCGCTTATACGGGCGGGGCGCTCGGGAATGTGCGCACCTATGCCGGGACAGGCCTTGTCGGGCGTATCGGTTGGGATCTCGAATCGGATTTCGGGCCGCCGCGCATCCGCCCGGCCCTGAGCGGGGCGGGCACATTCTCACCGGAACAGCCGCTTGGTGCCTACCTGTTTGCCGGTCTCGACGGGCGTTTCATCCTGCGTGACATGTTCCTTGATGGCACGGCATTCCGGGATGGCCCCCGCGTGGACAATCGTAACAAGCTGGTCGGCGACATGCAGGCCGGCGCTGCGGTCCATATCAGCAATGTGCAGGTCGCCTTTACCTATGTGCATCGCACCGAAGAGTTCAAACGCCAGGACGGACCCCAAAAATTCGGGGCCGTGTCGATTTCAATCGCCTATTAATCCACAGGCCGGTCATTCGCTGTGGATTTTGTTAACCGGACGCAGGATATATCTTGCGGGCTGGTGACGAATTTGGCACTATATGTGGTGCTGATGAACCGGAAGGGCGAAAATCATGGCAGACGGAATTATTCAGATCCCAGGCCTCCTCAAGCCAAGCAAGGCCTACAAGCCTTTCCGCTATCCATGGGCGTATGATTTCTGGAAAATCCAGCAGCAGGTTCACTGGCTCCCGGAAGAAGTCCCACTCGGCGAGGACTGCAAGGACTGGTCGAACAAGCTGACCGAAAAGGAGCGCAACCTGCTGACGCAGATTTTCCGCTTCTTCACGCAGTCGGATGTCGAGGTCGGTGCCAATTACATGGAAAACTACATGCCGCTCTTCAAGCCGGTTGAAGTGCGCATGATGCTGGCTTCCTTCTCAAACATGGAAACAGTGCACATCGCCGCTTATGCCCTGCTGCTTGAGACCATCGGCATGCCGGATTCGGAATTCGGTGCCTTCATGGAATATGAGGAGATGGCCGCCAAGCATGACTATCTCGGCCAGTTCGGCGTCGGTACAGACAAGGATATCCTGACTTCGATGGCCGTGTTCGGCGGCTTTACAGAGGGGCTGCAGCTCTTTGCGTCCTTCGCCATGCTGATGAATTTCCCGCGCTTCAACAAGATGAAGGGCATGGGGCAGATCGTGTCCTGGTCAGTGCGCGACGAGTCGCTGCACTGCGAAGGCATGATGAAGATGTTCCATACGTTCGCGGAAGAAACCGGCGCGCTGACCAAGTCCGTGAAGGACGATATCGCCGATTGCTGCCAGACGGTGGTGAAGCTCGAAGACAAGTTCATCGATCTCGCCTTCGAGGCCGGCGAGGTGCAGGGCATGACCCCGCAGGACATCAAGAATTACATCCGCTACATCGCCGACTGGCGCATGGGCCAGCTCAAGCTCGACCCGATCTATGGCGTCGAGAAGCACCCGCTGCCATGGCTTACCGAAATCCTGAACGGGGTTGAGCACGCCAACTTCTTCGAAGCCCGCGCCACCGAATATTCCAAAGGCGCAACCTCGGGCGACTGGCACGGCGATGGCGGTGTCTGGGCAAACTTCGACAAGCAGCGCAAGCACGTCGCCGCTGAATAGCGGCGGGCGCAACCTCGCTGCGGGTTGGCCGGAGAATCAAAAAGGGGCGTCCTGACGGGCGCCCCTGATTATTTGTGCGTGGTCATCAAGGCAGCGCTTACTCGGCCGCTTCCTTCGAACTGCTTTTCTCGGCATCCGTGCTATCTGGTTTCGGCTCGGAGCGGCCACGGGCCAGCGTCGACATTATACCGTCTGTTTCGCCGGAAGAGGCGTCGGCCTTCTTGCGATAAGTGCGCCGGCGCGGCTTTGGCTCTTCCTGCTCGTCAGATGACTGAGCATCGTCATTCGCCGCGTCCTTGTTGTCATCATTGTCATCGCTGCCAATGACCCGCATCGGATCGTCGCCATTCTTCGCGTCAGGCTTCGGCTTGCGGCTGCGGCGCGGCTTCTTCTCGCCGCCATCATTATTATTGTCTGAATTATCGTTCCGCTCATTCCTGTCATTGTCGGACTTGTTGTCGTCAGACCTGGAATTCGACGTGTTGTTATCGTCGGAGTCATTGTCGTCATCCGACGAATTGTCATCGTCGTCGCGATTGTTCTTTGGTTTATCCTTCTGGAAGGAGGCCACGATGCGCGCATAGTGTTCTGCGTGCTGAAAGTGCGCTTCTGCCTTCACCCGGTCACCAGCGGTCAGCGCGTCCCGTGCATATTGCTGGTACTTGTCGAGAATCTGTTGTGCCGACCCACGGATCTTCACGTCCGGGCCGGTGCTCTCATAGTGCCGGTTCGGATTGTTGCTGCTATTGTTGTTTCCACCTGTACGGCGTCCACGTCCGCGCTTGCGTTGCATACGCTAGATTCCTGATCCCGTCATGTCTGTACACCAGACCAATCGCGCTACATCCCGGTCGGGAAAAACTCAGTGATGTTTCGCTTGCTCCCGGCGGGGCTACCTGTTGGGGTGGCCGCCTGCCCGACTTCCGATGTAGCGTGCATTTGCCGCTTCGCCAAGCCCTTTGCTGCGCTTCATTGTCGCGCACAGACAACACGGTCACGCTGGCCATGGTCCTGTCCACAGGAAATTGAGCCAAAACCGGCCTGTTGCAGCAAGGCTGTTACAGCTTCCCGCTGGTCAAAACCGATCTCGAAGACAAGCCAGGCGCCGGGTTTCATGTGCTGACGTGCGAGGTTCACAATCGATCTGTAGGCGGACAGGCCATCCGCGCCGCCATCCAGGGCCTCATGTGGTTCGAACGCCTTAACGCTTGTGTCCAGCGTGCCGATGATGTCGCTCGCGATATAGGGCGGATTTGAAATGACGAGGTCAACGCTCGACCAGCCATCCCAGTCTGCCCAGCTCATCGTGTCGATCCTGGCGCGCCCTTCAAGGCTGTGGCGCGCGAGATTGCGGCGGGCAATGTCCGCTGCGTCAGGGGACTGCTCGATCCCTATCCCGGCAAGGCCCGGCTGGGATTTCAACAAGGCGATCAGGAGGCAACCCGTACCGGTCCCGAGATCGGCGACGATGGCGTCCCGCCCCAGCGGCAGACGGGCCAGCGCTTCATCAACCACGATTTCACTGTCTGCGCGGGGGATGAGCGTCGCGTGGGAGCAGTGAAAATCCAAGCCGTAAAAATGCGCTTCGCCTGTCAGGTATTCATACGGTTCGCTGGCGGCGCGCCGTTCGATCAGGTCGAAATAGTTCTCGCGGTCATGATCGGACATCTCGGTATCTTCCTCCCGGATGATGTCCGCCGAGGTCATTTTGCAGACATGCTGCATCAGGTGGCGCGCCTCGCGCCAGGGACTGCTCACGCCAGCGCCCTTCAGCCTGCGCGATGCTACGGTGAGCAGCGCCTTGAGGGTCCGGGCTTCATGCATCTTCGTCCATGGCAGAGAGCTTGCGGGCCTGGTCTTCGGCGATCAGGGCGGTGATGACGTCTTCCAGCTTGTCGCCCGTGATGATCTTGTCGAGCGAGTAGAGCGTCAGGTTGATGCGATGGTCACTGACGCGGTTTTCCGGATAATTATAGGTTCGCACTTTCTGTGAGCGGTCGCCCGAGCCGATCTGCTCTGAGCGGGCCTCTGCACGGGCCGCATCCTTTTCGGCGCGTTCCCGCTCATACAGGCGGATCTTCAGCTGCTCCATCGCCTTGTCGCGGTTCACATGCTGGGACTTTTCAGAGCTGGTCGTGACGATCCCGGTCGGCAGGTGCGTGATCCGCACCGCAGAGTCGGTGGTGTTGACGTGCTGGCCGCCCGCCCCGGAGGAGCGCATCGTGTCGATGCGGATATCTTCCTGGCGAACCTCGATCTCGATGTTTTCGGGCGCAGGCAACACCGCCACGGTCGCAGCCGAGGTATGCACCCGCCCGCCGCTTTCGGTTTCCGGCACACGCTGGACGCGGTGAACGCCGCTTTCCCATTTCAGCCGGCCGAAGACGCCGTCGCCTTCAAGATTCGCAATGACTTCCTTATAGCCGCCAACATCGCCTTCCGACATGGAGACGATATCGACTTTCCAGCCCTGCAGCTGGGCATAGCGTGAATACATGCGGAAGAGATTGCCCGCGAACAGCGCCGCTTCGTCGCCGCCAGTGCCGGCGCGCACCTCCAGCACGACGTTGGCCTTGTCATCCACATCTTTCGGGATCAGCAGCAGCTGTACGGCTTTTTCCAGAGCCGGCAGCTGTTCCTTGATCTCGTAATATTCTTCCGAGGCGAGTTCGGCCATCTCCTTGTCGGGGCCGTTCATCATCGTTTCGGCGTCTTTGAGCTGCGCTTTCAGGTCAACCAGCGCGCGGGCCTTGTCGGCAACAGGTTTCAGCTCGGAATGCTCAACCGACAGCGCAACGATTTCGTCGCTGTCGGTGGTCGAGCCCATGCGGGCTTCAACTTCGTCGAAACGGTCAATGACCTGTTCGAGACGGGACATGGGAATGTTTGCCATGCCACGCCTCTAAACCGGATTGGCGGGCGGGGGAAGAACCCAGCCGCGCCTTCCTTCAGTTCAGCCGGCAATCACGGGATTGGTAAGGATACGGACCACTTCCTTGCCAGCCATTACCATCAGCACCAGCGTGCTGAGCGCGAAGACAAGAAAGCGCTGCGCAACCTTCGCCGAGAGGATCTGCACCAGCGAGTGAACGATGCGCAGCCCGACATAGGCCCAGGCAAGATACATGAAGAAATTGTCGCCGCCGCCTGTGAGGGCCGCAAAGAAGACGAGCGCATAGAAGATGGTCGGCTGTTCATGCAGGTGGTTGTAATTGTCAGCGACCGAGCGGACGTTTGGCGGGATCTTCGCATTGTAGCCCGCGTCCGGATGGCGGGCATCGTCCGGGTTGATCCCGGCCTTGGAAAAGGCCGGCAGGCGCGTCGCATACATCCAGACAAAGATGATCAGCGTCCACACGATAAGGGCGAGAACGGGCAGCAAGTCTTCGGTTTGAAATGGCATCTGGTAGCCTCCCAGCTAGTTGTTTGGAGAGACGCTAACGGCATTTGCTTCCATCGGCACGCGGTTCCGTTGCGGCATGGCGTTATCAAGGAAATCCATGAAGGCGGTGATGTCCCGCTGCACAATGCTATGGCCGCCGGGGCGGATATAATAGCTCAGCGGCGCGCCGGGCGCGAAATCCTGCATACCCTTCTGGTTCAACCCTTCGGTGTCGTAGAGCTCATAGACCTTGTCGGCGGCCACGGCCATCCGATAGGTCGAGTTCGGGTCTGACCAGACATCGCGCCGCCCATTGCCGAGGAAAAGCGGTGTCGGGGCGACGAGGCCAATAAACTGGTGCTGGTCGACGGGAAGGTTTTCTGTGTGGTCGGCATAGTCTGCATAAGTCGGATCGAACCAGTGCGGATAGCCTTCCAGCTTCATGATGAGGAACGCGCGGGCGCCATTGATCATCCGGTCGACCGTTTCGCCTGATCTGGAGCGTGACGAAGCCGCCCCGCCAAAGCCTGACTGATGCGCGACGACAGCGCTGATGCGCCGGTCGTGCACGGCGGCTTCCATGGCAGATTTGGCATGTCTCGAATGGCCAAGCGCGGCGATCCGGTCCTGGTCGAGGCGAGGGTCATTTTCCAGAACGTCGATAATTGCCGAGAAGCCATAACCCCAGGCTGCGATCGTACCGGTCGGGGCCGGACTGTCGCCAGTCGTGAGGCCGGCCATGACCTGCCTTGCGGATGCGGTCTCGTCAGGAACGAGGTCGCTGGCCTGCCAGGTCGCATAGGCATAGCCGCGCTCGAAATACTGCTCGATGGGCACGAGCGCGATATATTCGCCAAAGATACGCGGGACCCAGCCCGGCATGTCGCTGCCGCTTGTTGCGCAGTTCTGGCCATCCGTGCCGGTAATGGCGGCGCCGGGGAAGGCGCCACAATTGCCGCCAAAGGTCTGGCTGATAATGAGCGGGGCCGGGGCGCTTACATCCGGAATGGCCAGAGCGACATGAAATACCTGCGCGCCTTCGCCATCTCCGATGCGGATCGCAAGGTCTTCCAGCGTGCCGGTGCCGCCAGCGAACGCCTCGTCCACCATACGGCGCTCGACAAGCTCAACCCCGAGCCCGTCTGGCCAGGGGCCATATATGTATTCATCGAAGGTTCTGACCAGGCTGTCGCGTCCAGCTTCCCATTCGGCCAGTGAGCTGGCGGTGATGGGCGGCACGGCTTCGGGCTTGTTGTCGGTCTCGAGGCTCGCATAGTTGAGGCCCAGCATGGTGCAACTCGACATGACAA
This sequence comes from uncultured Hyphomonas sp., assembly GCA_964556825.1. Classification (GTDB taxonomy): domain Bacteria; phylum Pseudomonadota; class Alphaproteobacteria; order Caulobacterales; family Hyphomonadaceae; genus Henriciella. Next base: position 269,998 of record CAZKXJ010000002.1, read on the forward strand.
GAAGGATCGCGGCCAGCACAGCAAGTTTCACCAGCCAGCCCAAAAGGTTCAGTGCAAATCCCATCGAAGTCCTCCTGCCAGCGGAAGGTCATAGCAAGCTGCGTCGCCGGGGACAGCCACATTTGTTTCTTTTCACTTGATTGTGAGCCCGCATAGCCGGGATATCGATTGATACTTTCTACGAAACCTCACCAGCGATAGGGTATGGCGATGCGATGGCTCGTCCTCATTCTTCCCGCCGCGATAGTCGGCCTAGCGACCGGTGCCATGTCGGCGCTCTGGATGGGTGGTTTGCTGCCGGGTGGTCCCAGCTTGGGCAATGGCGTCAATATAGATGCATGGCAAAGCGACTGGTCGATCGGGTCGCAGGCCGCCAACCCCTATGTACGTGCCCGGATTGCCCGGCATGGTCTTCTGGCGCTGCGCAAGGAAGAGGCGGTCTATTTCACGCGCGATGTCGATGGTGGAGGCCAGCCACTCAGAGAAGCCTGCTCTTATCGCGTCGCCGGCGGCCGGTTTCCGGCCGAATGGTGGTCGATCACGCTGTATGACGCAGATAGCCGCCTGCCGATGAATGAGGATGGCGCGCTCTCCTTTGATGCAACTGACGCAGCTGAGCTTGGCGAACCGGATGCCTGGTCATTTGTGGTCAGCGCCGAGCGGGGCGATACGCCTGAGCGACAATGGGTATCGAGCCACGCGGGTGGCGTTTTCGACCTGACGCTCAGATTATATCTGCCGAACGCCCTCCTTCTGGAAGACCCGGGTGCCGTGCTCCAGCCGCCTTCGATAGAGCGGCTAGGCTGCAAGGGGGATGCCTGATGCGCTGGCTTGTCGCCCTGCTAGTTTTTTCTGCAACCGCAATCGCGGCGCACCTCGCTGTGCTTAACGCGATTCCGGCCCGGATCATGGCGACGGCCCAATCCAGAATGGCCGAACGCGGCGTACCTCTAAATGGATGGAACGCTGCCGAACGCATGACGCCTCAGACGCAGACTGTCGTCAGGCCATCACCAGACCTCGCTTATGCGCTCTGCCGATTTGATACGTCTGATGGGCCGGTCCTACTCAGTGCGCCAACATCGCAGACCTACGGCTCACTGTCAGTTTTCGACGGCCGCACCAACAATGTTTTTGTCGCCAGCCTGCGCGAGGGCAGCGCGTTCAGGGGCGTAATCGTCTATCCGCGGGGCCAGCCGCCCGGCGAAGTCGGAGAGGGGCAGGAAATAGTCGAGATGGATGGGCCGGGCCTGGCACTCATCCGCCGCCTCGCACCGTCTGCCGAGACACATGCGCAAGCAACGGCACTGGTCGACGAGGCGTATTGCGGCAACCCCTGAGGCTGGCTACTCCGCCGCAACTGCCTCAGCTTCGCGTTGGGCACGCAGGCGTTCGGCCTTTTGCTCGACCTGCTGGACGATGTGTTCGACCATATCTGCATTGGACACTTTATGGTCGGCGCGGCCGGACACATACATCATGCCGCTTTCCTTGCCGCCGCCCGTAAAGCCGAGCTCGGTCAACGCGGCTTCGCCGGGGCCGTTGACCACGCAACCAATAATCGAAAGTGAGATCGGCTCAGTGATGTGGGCAAGCCGGTCTTCAAGGATCTCGACTGTCTTGATGACGTCAAACCCCTGACGCGCACAGCTTGGGCAGGCGACGATGTTCACACCGCGCGTGCGCAGGCCGAGGGATTTCAGCATCTCGAAGCCGACTTTGACTTCCTCGACAGGGTCAGCCGAAAGCGAGACGCGGATTGTGTCGCCAATCCCCATCCAGAGCAGGTTTCCCATTCCGATAGCTGACTTCACCGTGCCGGTGCGCAGACCGCCCGCTTCGGTAATGCCAAGATGTAGCGGCGCATCGGTCGCCTCGGCAAGTTTCTGATAGGCCGCCACCGTCAGGAACATGTCAGACGCCTTCACCGAAATCTTGTAGTCGTGAAAGCCGAGATCATCCAGAATACGCGCATGGTCGAGCGCGCTTTCGACCATCGCATCGGGGCATGGTTCACCATATTTTTCCAGCAGGTGCCGCTCAAGCGAGCCGCCATTCACGCCAATGCGGATCGAGCAGCCATTGGCGCGCGCGGCGTTGACCACTTCGCGAACACGGTCGGGACTGCCAATATTGCCGGGGTTTACGCGCAGGCACGCCGCACCTGCATCAGCCGCTTCTATTCCGCGCTTATAGTGAAAATGGATATCGGCCACGATGGGTACCGGGCTTTCGCGGCAGATTTCCTTCATCGCCGCCGTCGACTCCGGGGTTGGACAGGACACACGCACAATGTCCGCGCCAGCTTCGGCAGCACGCGTGATCTGGCCGATGGTCGCTTTCGCGTCCTCGGTCGGCGTGTTCGTCATGGTCTGTACGGCGATTGGGGCGTCGCCGCCTACTTCGACGTGGCCGACACGAATCTTGCGGGACGGCCTGCGATCTATGGAGCGCCATGGCCTGACGGGATTATGGCTCATGAGAGATACCTTGAATGGCCCTACACCCCCTATGTGGCGACAGAAGTTGGCGAGGTAAAGGCAGACGCCGCAGGCTGAACGACGCACACTGCTAGAGTTCTGAGAAATATATCAAATTTCACAGATCGATTGAACGGCGTTGAAACGGAGACCTGTTAACCCTGACCATGACAGGGAGCGCGCATTCAGACGCGCCGGAGTGATTATGAGCGGAATGATCTTTCCAGGCGTCTTGGCGCCAATTTATCTTGAGAAGTTCAAAAACTGGGCTGAGGACAATCGCGGACTAGCCGCGGTGGAGTTCGCGATGATCGCAACTCCATTCTTTTTCCTTATCTTCGGGCTGCTCGAAATCTGCGTGATTTTCATCATGTCTTCGGTTCTCGAACATGGTCTCAATGAGGCGGCGCGTGGCATCCGCACCGGCGAGCTTCAGAGCGGAGAAGAGTTTAACCGTGACGCATTCGAAGACATCGTCTGCGCAGAAATTTTCGAGATGTTCGAGTGCAAGGGCAAGATCGAGCTCGATGTGAAGACGTTTGACAGCTTTGCGACGACAGGCAATCCGAACCCGATCGATGATGATGGTGAACTTGATACCACCGGTTTCGAATTCGACCCCGGCGAAGCCAGCGACATTGTCGTCGTGAGGGCTTTCTACAAATGGAAGCTGATGACGCCGATCCTGAGTGCGCCGCTTGCAAATATGAGTGACAACAGGCGGCTTCTGCAGGCGACAGTTGTCTTCCGCAATGAGCCGTTCGGGAGCTGAGCCATGATGCAATATTTTCGCAGGTTCCTGACGCTTCGAAATGCCGAAGGCGGTATTTCGGCGGTCGAATTCGCCCTGATCGCCCCGCTGATGGTGCTGATCTATTGCGGCTGTATCGAGCTCTCCTTCATGATGGTGCTCGACCGCAAGGTGACAAGCTCTGCCGCGACGCTCGGCGACCTCGTCGCCCGCGCCTCGACTGTGACGGATGATGATCTTGAAGACATCATCGAAGCCAGCCGCATGATTTTTCAGCCCAATCCGATTGGCGGCGCGCGTCTGCGCATCTCAAGCCTATATGATGATGATGGCACGGTACGGGTCGCCTGGAGCGATAGCCAGAACCTCGACCCGTATGAAGAAGATGAAGTGATGGTTGTGCCGAAAGACCTTGTTCCGGATAACGGCTCAGTGATCTTTGCCGAAGTCGAATACGACTATGAGTCCACGCTCGGCTACCTGTTCACCACCAAGAAGACGCTGAGTGACGAGTTTTACCTGCGTCCACGCCGTACCGACTTCGTGGCCCGGATAAGGGACTAGCACACAGTCAAGCCTCTGATACGGCAGGCGCACACCGCCCGCAGGCGAAGTTTTCTATCCTATGCTGCCAGCCTCATGAGTACAGGTCCCAAAGAACGGGTTCCTGGCAGCACGCGCGCGCAGGTAAGGGTCTTTAAGGTAATTGGGGCGCCGACAGAGCTTTGGCTCGGCTCCATTGAGCGCGAGCACCATCTGCCTAGAATCAAGATCACGAAAAATAGCCGGATTATCGACGCCCAAGCAGAGAAGACGGACAAGCGGTTAATTGGCCCTATTGGTTAATTTCATGCCGAGGAGTCAGGCCATAGAATAAGCCTCCCGGACACCGGTCCGGGAGGCTTCTTTTTAGTAAGTCAGAACAGGCCTTTAGCCGTCGCCCTGCTCTGTCGTCTCGAAACCGCGATTTTTCAGGAGTGGCTCAATGGTCGGGTCAGAACCACGGAAATTACGGTAAAGCTCGTCGGCTTCACGCAGGCCGCCGGACTCATAGACCCAGCGCTTCAGGCGGGCCGCTGTCTCGGGATCGTAAATGTCGCCCGCTTCCCTGAACGCTTCGAAGCCGTCGGCATCCAGGATTTCGGACCAGAGATAGGCATAATAGCCGGCCGAATAGCCCCCCGCGAAGATATGACTGAAATAGTTGGAGCGGTAGCGCGGCTCGATCTCCGGAATTGCACCATATTTCGCGAGCACGGATTCTTCGAATTCACGCGCATCAGTAATCGCCATCGCCTCATCATAGGACAGCATGTGCCAGTTCAGATCAAGCAGCGAAGCGGCAATATATTCTGTCGTCTTGAAGCCCTGATTGAAGGTTGAAGCCTCGCGCATCTTGTCGACGAGCTCCATCGGGATCGGCTCACCGGTCTCATGATGCCGGGCGAACTCCTGCAGGACTTCCGGCGCACCAGCCCAGTGCTCAAGGATCTGCGCCGGGAATTCAGTATAATCCCGCGGGCCGTCGACACCGGAAAAATTGCTGTAACGGATCTGCGTCAGCAGGCCGTGCAAACCATGTCCGAACTCATGATACAGTGTCTCGACCTCATCAAAGCGCATCAGCGTCGGCTGGCCTTCGGGCGGCTGGATCAGGTTGAGATTGTTGGTCACGATCGGGCGGACCCTGTTGCCATCAATATCCGACGAACCGCGATAGGTGCTCATCCAGGCACCGCCGCGTTTGGAGTCGCGGGCATACATGTCGGACATGAACAGTCCCAGATGCTCACCGGTCTCGCTATCCTTGACGTCAAACGCATTCACAACGGGATTCCAGCCCGCCACATCGACCGGTGTAATCTCGATATCGAAGAGACGGCTGGCGACATCAAACGCGCCGCGCTGGACCGCGCCAAGCTCGAAATATGGCTTCAGGACATTGTCGTCGAAGGCATATTTCTCCTCGCGCACCTTTTCGGAATAGTGCCACCAGTCCTGGCCCTCGAAGGTGAATGCCTCGCCGATCATGGCCTGCATGTCGGCGCGCTCTTCCTTGGCGCGGGCAAGTCCCGGACGCCAGACGCGCAGCAGGAATTCCTCGGCCCCTTCAGGCGTTTTCGCCATATTGGTTTCTAGGACATAGGCGGCATGATTCGGATAGCCCATAAGCCCCGCCCGCTTGGCGCGCAGCTGGGCGATCTCGATCGCGATCGGCCCATTGTCGAACTCACCTTCAGAGGCGCGCAAGCGGTAGCCATCGAACATCTTCTTGCGCAGGTCGCGATTTTCCGACTGCGTCATGAACGTCTCGTAGACAGACCGGTCCACGGTTAGCAGCCACTTGTCCTCGTCGTCGTCCATGCGGATGGCGTCCTTGAAGTCCTGGGAGAGGCCCACAAGCGCGTCCTCATCGGTCACCTCTATGCGGAATGCCTTGGTTGAGCGCAGCAGGTTCTGGCCAAACTTCGTTGTCAGCGAGGAGACCTGCGAATTGATATCGGAAACCTGGTCTTTCACATCCTCCGGCAGATCAGCGCCGGCTCGCGTGAACTGGCGGTGTGTCAGCTCCAGCAGTCGGGCGTCCTGTTCGTCGAGGCCGAGCGTATCGCGCGCCTCATAGACGGCCTTCACACGCTGCCAGAGCGGATCATTGAAGATGATGGCATCGGTCTCACGCGTCACCATAGGATAGATGACACCTTCCAGTTCGCGCAGATTATCGTTCGTGTCGGTGCCGGTAATGTTACCGAAGACGCGCAGTGCGCGGTCAAGCAGCGAGCCGGTCTGGTCCAGCGCGACGATGGTGTTTTCAAACGTGGCCGGCGCTTCGTTCGAGGCGATGTCGTCTATTTCCACCCGCAGGTCGAGAAGGCCCTTCTTGATCGCGGGCAGGTAATCCTCATCGTTAATATCCGCAAAAGGCGGCACGCCATAAGGCGTGTTCCAGTCAGCCATGAAGGGATTGCCCTCAAGCTCCGCGTCGGTGACGCTTATCTCGTCAGCAGCAGGCGAACCGGACGGGTCAGTTGCCTGCGTTTCGGGGGCCGGCTTCGGCTCGGTATCGGATGGCGAACAGGCTGTGATGGCAAGCGCCAGGAAAGCCGCCCCTCCCAGCAGGATGGATTTTTTCGGCATTGTATTCCCCTCAGAACTGATTTGCCCCATTTTTGCCGATAGTCGGCAAGACTGTCCAGACTTTCACGGCTTCGCGGTGTGAGAGCACCTGCCTGCAGCCCGGCACATGATCTGGTGTATTCGCCAGCGGGGCGGCACTGGAAGGTGGAGCCTTCAGGCAGGTCATGCGTATTATCTGGCGATGACAATGATGCGCCATACGTTTCTGTTACTGGGAGCCGCCCTGCTGTGTGCACCCCTGCTCATTTACGTGCTGGATTCCGTTGTCGGTCTGGGCGCGCTCGAGCCGCTGACCTTGTCGACGACCATAGGCGGGTTCGGGGCGGGTCTATGCGCGCTAAGCCAGGGCAGCCACTGGGGCCGCTTCTTCATTGCGCTCGGCGCCGGGCTCGCGCTTATTGCCTTGCAGGTCTACGGCATTGCCTTCCTGGTCCTGCATGTAACCGGGCTCTAGGAGGCGCGGAAGGCGAATTTCCCGTATCCAAAGAAAGAGGCGATCGTGCACAGGCCTGTCGCGATGGCGGTTGCGAGAACGGGTGGGCAGGTCGGCATGACGACCAGTATGCCCGCATAAATCGCATAGTTCAGTGCTGCGACTGTCGCTGCCACACCGATATAGCGGCCGACTTCGCGCAATTGCCCATCATGGCTCGCTCCGAAGGTCATAGAGCGATTGAGCCGCCAGGTGACCAGCATCGCCAGCAGGATAGAGACGATCCGCGCCGTAAAAGGCCCGGTTCCATTCGCAACCAGTAGGGCCAGCATGCCGGCATCGACGATAAAACCCAGCCCGCCGACAAGAAGGAAGCGGGCTGCCTTCGAGATGGGGCTACGGCTCGTCACTTTGTCCAGTCTTCCGCCGGAAAGCTGAGGAAGACAGAACGTTTTGCTTCGACCCGCGCGCGGGCAAGGCTGTCGAGAATGAGGCCGCACACAGCGGTTACCGTTCCAATGATAATGAGGCCCGTAGACAGGATTGCGGTTGGCAGCCGAGGCACGAGACCGGTCTGGATATAGGTCATCATCACCGGCGTCGCGAGCGCGAGAGCGAGGCAGCTGAATATCAGGCCGATAGCCCCGAAGAAGGCAGCTGGGCGCGTCTCCTTGGCCAGCATGACGAACATGCCAAGGATCCGGAAGCCATCACGGAAGGTGCGCAATTTGGAGGCTGAGTCTTCTGGCCGCACACCATAAGGCGTCGGGCGCTCAAGTGTCGGTATGCCAAGCTGGCAGGAATGGACCGACATTTCTGTTTCGATCTCGAATCCACCGGAGACTGCCGGAAAGGATTTCACGAAACGGCGCGTGAAAACACGATAACCTGAAAAGATGTCCGTAAACTGACGTCCGAACATGGCGTTGAAAAGCTTGTTGAAAATCTTGTTGCCAAAGGCATGTCCGCCGCGCCCCGCATCCCTCGTTACATCGGCGCGTGTGCCGACGACCATGTCGACATGATTACGCTTCAGCAGCTCGACAAGCGTTGGCGCGAGCGAGGCATCATAGGTGCCGTCGCCGTCAGCCATGACATAGATGTCGGCTTCCACATCGGCGAAGATGCGGCGCACGACATGGCCTTTTCCCTGACGGGTCTCGGTGCGGACAATGGCACCCGCGCGGCGCGCAATGTCAGCCGTGCCGTCTGTGGAGTTATTGTCGAAGACATAGATGTCGGCCTCGGGAAGGGCCGTCCTGAAGCTCTCGATCACGTTCGCAATCGTTGCGGCCTCATTGTAGCAGGGCAACGTCACGGCGACACGCGCCACGGCCGGTTCAACCTGTTGACCGGCCTGAATTACCTCGGGGAATACACGAACCATCCAGTCAGCCTTTCAGTAACCACAATCAGGGCATAACAGGCTGAAGTGAACGGCTGGTTACGTCCTGGCCGTCAGAACGGGATATTTGATGACGACGATTCAGCCACGATCGCAGACGCCGGTATGGCCCCTGTTCCTGGTCGGTTGTGCGATTCTGGCTTATGCTGGCTTGCAAGCTGGCCCAGCGCTTGGCGGCGATCTGCTTGGTAGCGACGACATGATGCGCATGCAGCAGGTGCGCGACCTGATCGCCGGTCAGGGCTGGTATGATGTCAGCCAGAAGCGCCTGCTGACGCCGGAAGGCGGCGCGATGCACTGGTCCCGCGTGCCGGACCTGTTCCTCGCGGCGGTGGTCTTCATGTTGCAGCCCCTCATCGGGAGGGAAGTGGCCGAAAGCATCGCCATTATTTCATGGCCTTTATTCCAGCTGGGCTGGGTGCTGGCGGCTCTGACGGTATGCCTGCGCCGGCTTGCCGTGCCCTTGAGCGGCCAGATTGCAGGATTGCTGGTGTTTTGCCTGTCAGCCTCGCTGATCAATTTCATGCCGGGGCGGATTGACCATCACGGGCTGGGCATTGCGCTCTCATTGACCTCGCTGGCCTGTCTCATCTCGCCCGGACGGACGGCCCGTTCAGCGATCGTAGCCGGCCTGTCTGTGGCGACAATGCTGACCATCGCAATCGAGAACCTGCCGGTTGTCGGGCTGGTCATTGCCGGGTTCGGCATGGCGTGGATCGTGCGCGGTGGGATCGAGGCGGGAAGGCTTCGCATTTTCGGCGCGACCCTCGTGGTTGCGGCCCTCATCACTTACGTCTTCGACGCACCCGGCGCCGGGGGGCAGAGGCAGGTTTGCGACGCGTTCGGACAGTCGCATTTCGTGGCGATGCTGGTTGCCGGTGCAGGCCTGTTCACCATCGCGACCATCATGCCGTCTGCGCCAGACTGGAAAACGCGCATCGTGGCCATGGGCATTGCTGGCGGGCTGACGGCTGCAAGCTTTATCTTGATCAATCCTGGCTGCCTAGGTGACCCGTATGCCCGCCTCTCCGGCGATGTGCAGTCCGGCTGGCTCAGCGTGGTCTCAGAGGCACGCACCATGCCTGCTGTCTTCGCGGACAATGTGTCGCTGGCGCTCTATTATTACGGGTTTGCCTTCGCCGGGCTTGTCGCGGCAGTGATCGCCCTCATCACCAGTCTGCCCGGACAGAAATTTCCGCGCGGCGCGTTGCTCGCCGTCACTGTCGTCGCCTTCCTGATTGCCACCTGGCAGCTGCGCGGCATATCGCTGGCCCATGCCATGTCTTCGGTGGCAGCCGGATGGGCCTGCGGCGCGCTGGTCCGCCGATGGCTTGCCGACCGCGGCGCGAAAACCGCGCTTGCACTTTTTGCTGGCGTGCTCGCCGTCACACCTGCCGGCTGGACGCTGCCACGCGCCGTGCTCCCCGCGCCTGCAGACGACGCCCCCGCGGCTGACTGCAGGTCAAAGGCGAGCTTCCGGCCAATCGCCGCAGCGCCGCGCATGATCGTGTTCACGCCGATCGACCTCGGTGCACCGCTGATCTATCACACGCGCCACTATGCAAGCGCCGCTCCCTATCACCGTAACCCGTCCTCGATTGAAATGACGCTCTCAGTGTTTGGTGGCTCGTCGGAAACGGCCCGCGCCAAGATCGCCATGACAGGCGCCACGCACCTGCTCTATTGCCGCGGCCTGAGTGAGCTGGAAACCTATGCGAAGCGTTCGCCCCAAGGCCTTGCCGCAGATCTTGAGGCGGGGCGCATTCCCAACTGGCTCATTCCGCTGACCACCGGGGCTGAAGACGGTGAAGGCCCGATCATCTACACCATCGCTTCCGACCGCAATTGACGCGCCAAGCTGTTTGCGGCAACGGAAGGCATGTCGAAACTGGATACACCTGAAAAAGTCGCGGACGCGCTCGAACAGCTCTACAATGAGACTGTCACGGCGCTGACGTCGAGCCTTGAACTTTACCTGAAAGACGGAACACCCCCTGCGCCGGAATTACGGGCCGCGCGGTCTTTCTGTTACCCCGCCCTGATCATCCGATACGATCCGGAAGGCCCGCCGCCGCCCATTTCGCGCGCCTTCGGCAAGATGTCGGAAGCCGGCACGTACATGTCGACCGTCACCCGGCCAGATTATTTCCGCCCCTACCTGCTGGAGCAGCTGCGACCGCTGATGCGAGATTATCCGGTCGAGGTCGAAGTCAAACCGTCTGGATCCGAAATTCCGTATGCCTATGTCTGGGACCAGGCCGATGCGGGCGGCCTTGACGAGGTCAGCCCTGCAGAGCTCGCAAGATGGTTTCCATCGCCAAAGCTCAGCCATATTGGAGACGAAGTGGCTGATGGCGAGCTTTACGAGCCCGGCTCGACCCGCCCGCTTGCGCTGTTTGATGGCCCGCGGACTGATTTTTCACTGAAGCGCCTTGCGCATTATACAGGCACGCCGGTCGAGCATATGCAGCGCTATGTGCTGTTCACCAACTATCACCGCTATGTCGATGCCTTCTGTGACTGGGGTGTCGAACAGCTGCAGTCGGGCTCTCGTTATACGGGCCTGTCAGTGGCGGGCGGGCTTGTCGTGGATGGCAAGACACCGGACGCCAAATCGGCCATCGATGCGGCGCCGTGGAGGCGCTTCCAGATGCCTGCCTACCACCTCATGGCTGAAGACCGCACGGGCATCACGCTGGTAAATATCGGCGTCGGCCCCTCCAACGCCAAGACGATTACCGACCACCTTGCTGTCCTGCGCCCGGAATGCTGGCTGATGGTGGGTCATTGCGGCGGCCTGCGTCATAGCCAGCAGATTGGCGACTACGTTCTTGCTCACGCCTATCTACGCGATGACCATGTCCTCGACGGTGTTCTTCCGCCTGATATTCCTGTTCCGCCGATCGCCGAAGTGCAGATCGCGCTGCAACAGGCGGCCGCCGATGTGACCGGTGAAAAGGGCGATGCGCTAAAAAGGCGGCTGCGCACCGGCACCGTGGTCACGACAGATGATCGCAACTGGGAGCTTCGTTTCACCGAGCAGGCCCGGCGCTTCAACCAATCACGCGCCATCGGCATCGACATGGAAAGTGCGACGATTGCCGCCAATGGCTATCGCCTGCGTGTGCCGTATGGCGTGCTGCTCTGCGTGTCCGACAAGCCGCTGCATGGCGAGATCAAGCTGCCGGGCGCGGCCAACCGTTTCTATGAGCGCGCGATTGGCGAACATATCCGTATCGGTATCGAGACACTCGAACGGCTCGCCCGCGATGGCGGAGCAGCCCTGCATTCGCGCAAGCTGCGCGCCTTCGACGAACCGCCTTTCCGCTAGGGTGCGGGTGGACGCACAAAGGTGAACGCCTTAGCTCATGCCGGACGAGGCAGGCATAAAGGCAGACAGATATGCAGGACAGGATCAAACCGTTTGAAGGCGTGCGGAATTTTCGCGATTTCGGTGGTTATGAAGGCGCGGACAACGCCCAGCTGAAGCACGGCAAACTCTTTCGCTCGGCCCATTTCGGCGAAGCGACCGATACCGATCTTGCCGGGATCGAATTGCTCAACATCACGGTCCAGGCTGACCTTCGCCGCCCCGATGAGCGTGAAAGACACGGCGATAAATGGCCGGTGCGCGGTGTGAAGCAGCTCTATTCAGAGCTCGGACGCGAAGTTGACGCGCCGCATATCAATTTTCTCAAACAGGTCGCTGTGGACGCTGAATCCTCCAAGGGCTGGATGCGCGACTATTATGTCGAGGCGCCTTACCGTCCGGCGCTCGTCGAGACCTATACGGCCTGGTTCGACCATCTGGCGACCCTGCCTGATGATGAAGCCGCCCTCGTAAACTGCGCGGCGGGCAAGGACAGGACCGGCATTCTCTGCGCCCTGACGCATCATGCGCTTGGCGTCTCGCTGGATGATATTTTTGCTGATTACGACCTGACCAACCAGGCCGCGAGTGTTGTCGACCGCCTGCCAGAGGCCCGCGATTATTTCAATTCCATGCTGGAAAAGGATTATGACGACGCGGTCTTCCTGCCCTTTCTCGGCGTCGAACGCCAATTTCTCGAGGCCGCGATCGCATCCATGGAAAGCAAGTCCGGATCCCTCGATGCGTACATGGAAAGTGTCCTTGGTGTGGATACGGCCAAACGCGAGAAGATCCGGGGTAATTTACTCGAGTGACGCGGCGTAAATGAAACGATCCACTTCCCCTCCATGCATTTTTGATGGAGGTTCAGGGCGAGAGCGCCGGTAAGAGCGCCCGCCCCAAGGGAGGTATCAGGATGAGCCAGGTCACGCCGGCACCCGCCGAACAGATTGTCGAACCGCGAATTGATCTCGGCGGCGCGCTCGACAGGCGAGGCTTTGCCTGGGCCCTGTTCGAATGGGCGCGCAACCCCTACTACATTCTCGTCATCATCTACCTGTTTGCCCCGTATTTTGCGGGGATCATCGGCAACAACATGCTGGCAAGCGGCGAACTGGCAGGACTGGACCCCGAAGCGGCGCGCAAGGTTGCAAACGCCGAAGGCCAGGCGACGATTTCGTCACTGGTGAAATATGCCGGCTTCGTAGCGGCCTTTACCGCCCCCATCCTTGGCGCCGCCCTTGATCGCGGCGGCCGGCGCAAGCCTCTTCTCGCCGTCTTTCTCGGCCTGCTCTGCGTGATGTCGTTCTCGCTTTGGTGGATCAAGCCGGATGGCAGCGGCATGCCGATCTGGATGGGCATGTCCGCGCTCATCATTGCCGCAATCTGCTACACTTATTCAGAAGTCACCCATAATTCGATGCTGAACGCGAATGGCCGGCCGAGTTCCCTGCCTGCGATTTCCGGGCTGGGGCTTGGTCTCGGCAACCTGGCTGGCGCGATCATCATGGCCTTCATCGTCTTTGCCTTCGCCATGCCGGCCCTGATGAGCTGGCCAGTCAGCCAGCCCCTGTTCGGGGTCAATGTCCTCAATGGCGAACACCAGCGCCTCGTCGGGCCGATCTGCGCGGTGTGGCTGGCGGTCTTCAGTATTCCATTCTTTCTCTACGCCGAAGATGGCGGCACGAAGGGCGCGAACTGGTTTGTCGCGATCCGCAACGGCACCGCCGGTCTCGCCCGAACCCTGCGAAATGCGTCCGACAACAAGAACATCCTGAAATACCTTGGCGCACGGATGCTTTATGCCGATGGCATGCAGGCCCTGCTGGCGCTTGGCGGTGTCTTTATCGGCCTTTACCTGCAATGGAACGTGGTTGAGCTGTCGGCCTATGCGATCCTGGCGTCGCTGTTCGCCTTTGGCGGCGGCATCGTAGGCGGCTGGCTTGACGGCTTGCTCGGCCCGAAACGGGCCCTGATGCTGGAGATTACAGGGATGATCGCCACGCTGGTCTTCCAGCTGTCGATCTCGCCGCAATCCATCTTCTACGGATTGATCCCGAACGTTCAGCTCTGGGATGGGCCTGTGTTCAACACGCTGTCAGATGTCGTCTATCTCAGCTCGGCGGCGTTCATCGCCGTCACGGCCACCGCAAGCATCTCCTCCAGCCGTACACTGCTGGTCCATCTCGCCCCGAAAGAGCGCGTCGGAGAGTTTTTCGGCCTTTATGCCATTGCTGGCACTGTGACCGTCTGGCTTGGCCCACTCCTGGTCGAGCTGTTCACGTCATGGTCTGGTGACCAACGCGTCGGCATGAGCGCGATTGGCATCCTGTTTGTGCTCGGCCTGATTGTCCTGACGACAGTCGACTCGCCTCGCCACCCGGCTGTGGACGACTAGTGAGCTGTCCCGGACCCTGCGCCCATAACCGCAAGCGCAAGCGCATTCTCGCGCACCTTTGCACGCTCGTCTTCCTGTAGCGGGATCAGGCCTTTCTCGATGAGATAGCCTGTCGGCCCCCACGCATCCTCCTGCGTGAACTCGAGTATGAAATCCTCAATGCCGGGCACGAGGTTCACATTTTGCTTCTTCACATAGAAGAACATTGACCGGGAAATGCCGTATTCGCCGCTTGATATCTCTTCAAAGGTCGGGTCGTGACCTTCGATATGTGCGCCCTTCAAACGGTCGAGATTCTGCTCGAGGAATGAGTAGCCCATCACGCCGATACTGTCGGGATTCTTCATGAGGGTCTGGACGATGGCGGTGTCATTCTCACCGGAATCGATCCACTTGCCGTCATTGCGAATGGTCGTCGCCTTTTTCACGAAAGCGTCCGCATCCTGCTCTTTCAGCGCGGCCAGCTCAGCAATTTCTTCGGCCCCGCCTTCAAGGGCGAGTTCTGCAAAAGCATCACGCGTGCCCGAAGTTGGCGGCGGGCCAGACACCAGGATCGGCATATCGGGCAGATGGTCTGCGACATCATTCCAGGTCTGGTATGGATTGGCCATGAAACCACCGTTGCCATCGGGCACTTCAGCGGCTAGCGCGAGATAGATCTCGGCCTTTGAGAGATCAAGCTCCGGCGAGCCCTTGGCATTGGCGAGCACGATACCGTCAGAGCCGATCTTTACTTCGACAATCTCTGTCACGCCGGCCTGCCTGCACAGCTCCGCCTCGGATGCCTTGATCGGACGTGACGCGTTCGCGATGGATGGACTGTCTGGCCCGATGCCATCGCAGAACGCCTTGAAGCCGCCGCCTGTCCCGGTCGTTTCCACGATCGGGGTCGGGAATTCGGAGATCGCACCAAACTGCTCGGCCACCGTCGTCGAGAAAGGTGCCACGGTCGAGGAGCCGACAATCTTGATCTTTTCGTCCGGCGATGCGGAGAAAACCGGCAAGCTGCCAGCCGTCGCATCTATCTCAGACAGATCAGTTTGCGGGCCACAGCCTGCAAGCAGGACGGCGATGCTGCAAAGAGCGAAAATCGTGCGCATTTGAGCCTCTTCAGATTATTGAAGGCCCGTTTATCGAAGTTTTGTGACAGTCAGATGCGTGCGAAGCGACTTTCTTCATGCCCGCGATCTTGCAGCGATACGGCATCGGGAAATCCGAACTTGCGCGCGACAGTGACGAGACGCTGGCTGGCCGCCGGGTCCGCTGTCAGGAAGACGCGGCCACCCGCCCCCTGGTTGCCCGGCCTGCCCTCCATCTCGCGGGCCAGCACGCGTAAGGTCTGCCGCGCAATCGCAGCACCTGAGTCTATGTAGCTTACAGGCCGCGGCGCGGCTTCGGACAATTGTTCACGGACCAGCGGAAAATGCGTGCAGGCAAGGACGATCGTGTCCACACGCTCGCCGCCTTCAGCCTGGAAGATCGGCTGCTGTGCCGCCCGGAAGCCAGCCGGATCGAACGGCTCGCCAGCCGCATGCGCCTCTGCAAGGCGCACAAGCTCGATGCTGCCATGCAGGATAACGGTCAGGTTCGCGGCAAACTCCCTGATCAGGTCAGCCGTATACTGCCGCCGGATCGTGCCAGGTGTTGCCAGCAGGCCGATGACGCCCGACCGGCTTTCAGCTGCGGCAGGCTTGATCGCCGGAACCGTCCCGATGACGGGGATGGACAATTTCGCGCGCACCTCGTCGAGCGCAAGCGTACTGGCCGTGTTGCACGCGATCACGAAGACATCCGGCTGGGCCTGTTCGACAAGGCGGGCAGCGATCTCGGGCAGGCGTGCCCTCAGTGCAGCGTCGGATTTGTCGCCGTACGGGAAAAAACCGGTATCGGCCGCATAATCGACAGCAATGCCCGGCGCGCGTGCCATGATCTCTCGCGCAACAGTCAGCCCGCCCATGCCGGAATCGAAGACAAGGACACGGCCCTTGTCAGGCACGGGCATCAAGCGGCTGGAGAGGATCTTTTCGTTCGGCATGGCAGTCCTTCAACTCCCATAAGATGCTTTGCCTTTGGCGTTAATAAGGCGTGCACGGACATCCAACTTTACAGCGCTTTGCGAGCAGCGGCCCAATCATTGATTGTTGCGCCGCACCCGCCCTGCCGCCTGTCGCCAGCAAAAAGACTTGAAAGTACGCTCAATACTGGCTATGTTGCAGTGCAGCATTAGCTCAAAGGAGCGCCTATATGACCACCGCTGAGGCAAAACTGAACCCGCTTGAACTCTGGACCGAGTCTGTATCGGCCTGGACTGATTTCAGTCGCAGTGCAGGCGCTGCGTGGCTTGAGAACGTCATGTCGATGCGCCCGGACGCCGAAAAGGGCGACCCGGAAGACATGACGCGCGACATTTTCCGCAAGCTGGCGGACCTTAATCTGCAGCACTGGGAGAACACAGCAAAGGTCATCGAAGCGATGCCAAGCTGGATGCGCTGGCCGCAGACCGTCCCCGGCGGCGTGATCACTGACTGGTTTGACCAGATGCGGCGCGCGGGCGGAGAGTTCGACTATTCGAACCTGTTCGATATGGCGAAATATACTGGCGGCGCTCCAGTCGATGCGCTGCGCCGTCCGCTCGGACTGGATGCGCCGGAAGGTGACGCAGATGACCTCACCCGCATCAAGGGTGTTGGCCCGAAGCTCTCCAAGACGCTCAACGATCTCGGCATCTATCACTTCCGCCAGATCGCTTCATGGCAGGACCCGGAAGCCAAATGGGTCGATGACTTTCTTGCCTTCAAGGGACGCGTCGCCCGTGAACAGTGGATCGAACAGGCACAGAAATTCGCCTCGAACGGCGCCGTACACTAGGCCCATACGCAAGGCTGCGATGTGGATGAGGGCCGGTTTACTGACCGGCCCTTTTCTATTCGAGGATGTCGTAAAGATCTGTCCGTCGGTCGCGGAAGAAGCCCCAGGCCGCGCGGTGCCGGTCAAGGAAATCAAGATCGAACTCGGCGGTGATCACACCCTCCTCATCGCGCCCCAGTTCCGAGACGATTTCCCCGGAATGATCAGCGATGAAACTCGTCCCGTAGAAGACCTGACCGTTTTCATCACCGGTGCGATTGGCAGCAACGACTGGGATCACATTCGAGACGGCATGGCCCTGCATGGCCCGGCGCCAGCGCGCCGCCGTATCGAGGCTTTCATCATGCGGCTCTGAGCCGATCGCGGTCGGATAGAACAGGATGTCAGCTCCAAGCAGCGCCATTGCACGGGCAGCTTCGGGGAACCACTGGTCCCAGCAGATGCCAACGCCAATCCGGCCTTTCATCGTGTCCCAGACGCGAAAACCCGTATTGCCCGGGCGGAAATAGAACTTCTCCATATAGCCGGGGCCGTCGGGAATATGGCTCTTGCGGTAGACGCCAAGCGGCGTGCCGTCCGCATCGATGATGACGATTGAATTGTAGTATTCCGGCCCATCCTTTTCATAGATCGAAACCGGGATCACGACGCCAAGCTCTTTTGCCAGCGGCTCAAGCTGTGTGACGGCGGGATGCTCTTCCCATGGATAGGCGGTCGCAAAGAATTTCTCGTCCTGGACCTTGCAGAAATAGTGGTCGCAGAAGAGCTCTGATGGCAGGATAATCTCCGCGCCCTCAGCGGCAGCCTGGCGGATCAGGCCTTTCATCTTGTCGATATTGGCCTGCATGTCCTGGCTGAGCGAGGCCTGCAAGGCAGCAACCTTCAGTGTACGGCTCATGGCAGGTCTCCTTCGATCGCAGGGACTTGTTGGGTCATGCAGTGGAAGCTGCCGCCCCCTGTCAGGATATGGGTCGCCGGCAAGGCAATGACTTCATGCTCTGGCATCAGGGCCTGCAATTCCGCCAGAGCCAGCTTTGAATGCACGTCTTCGTAAATGGGCAGGATGACGCGGCCATTCGAGATCAGGAAGTTCATATGACTGGCCGGAACAGGCTCTCCGTCTTCGTCTTTGATGAGGCCCGGCGACGGGATGGTGGACACTTGCAGCTCGGCTGAACGCAACTCGTCCTCGATTTCGCGAAGAATGTCCGCATTCGGATCATCAGTGCCGGATGGTGTCTGGCACAGCACGTGTCCCGGCCCGATAAAGCGGGCGATATTATCGACATGCCCGTCCGTGTGGTCGCCTTTCAGGCCATCGCCCAGCCAGATGACCCGGTCGAGGTTGAAAGCCAGTTTCAGGCTCTCTTCTGCACTATCGCGGGTCCAGCCGGGATTACGGTTAGGGTTCAGCACGCACTGGCGCGTTGTGATCAGATTACCTTCGCCGTCCTGCTCCACCGCGCCGCCTTCCAGCACGAAGTCGAGGCGTTTCATCGGGTGGCCTTCAAGCCGGCATAGCGCCGCAGCCGTTTCGGTGTCGCCTTCCAGTTCGTACTTGCCGCCCCAGCCATTGAACGTGAAGGCCACGCCTTCCAGCCGGTTACGGTATTTCAGGAAGACCGGTCCGATATCGCGCAGCCAGATGTCACCCATGGGCGCGTCATGCAGCTCCGCCAGGTCACCGATCAGGTCGGCCGCCTCGGCCCGCGAATGCGGCGCACCGATGACCAGCTTGACCCGTACGACCGGCGCAAGGGCCTTTACCAAAGCTGCAATCTCGCGCTGCGCGCCTTCATAGTCGCCAGCCCAGGCATCCTTCAGATGCGGCCAGCCAACCCAGACAGCAGACTGCGGGGCCCATTCCGGCGGGGTGTAGGTAATTGTCGTATCGCTCATGCGCCGCGATTTGCCATACCCTGGCGCAAAGAGAAAGGGCGGCCCTCATGGAGCCGCCCTTCCGGAGTTTTGTTCAAGTCGCTTCTGGCGGCTTAGAAGTCGTACTTCACGCCAACGCGCACTGCCCAGACAGACAGGGAGTTGGTCTTGCGCTCAGGGTCTGCAGCGTCAAATCCGCTGTAGATGTACTGACCGGTTGTCTCGTCGATCTCGGCAGACACGATTTCCGTGGTCTGCGGGAAACCGGACTGATAGTAGGCGCCCCACTCGTCGTTCAGGAAGTTGCCGACATTCTCCATTGTCGCGAAGACCTTGGTCTCGTGGCCGCGGAGTGCGCCTGGCAGTTCCTGCTCGATGCGCAGGTCGAAACGATTGTTCCACTGGCCTTCACCCGAGTTACGCTCAGCAATCGATCCGCGGCCGAGATCATAAGAGTCGGTGTAGCGGAAGAAAGCCTGCCAATCGACATCGGACGCAGCGTAGTTGATGAGCGGGTCGGTTGAACCATCCGTCGGTACATAGACCAGAGCGCGGCCGAACGTGTCGTCCCCGAATGGCGATGCACCGGCATAGGTGAACGAGAACGGACGAGCCTGGAAGGCCTGGCCGAACAGCGTTGCCCGGGTTGCGTATTCGCCGAAGAATTCCTTTTCCCAGCTCACGCGAGCCGTGATCCGGTGCGGGATTTCATAGTTCGACGTACCCAGCGATGGGTTGTTGGGATCAACAACCGCAACGTTCGACCAGTTGGAGAACGCAACCGAAGAGGTCATCGGGTTGACGTCTTCAGCATCCGTGTAGGCGTAACCGATTGACCAGTCGATATCACCAATGGCGGTGTCGAAGCTGTTATCGATCGCGAAGGAGGCAACGAATGTGGAGCCTTCATCAGTGTTCGTCAGCAGGAAGTCATCCGTGTTCTCGTCATAGATCGGGCGGCCATCAGGCGCGGTACCGAGCTGGGTGAGCGAGATTGCCTTGGTGAGGGCAGCCTGGTTGACGCGGGAGTACAGGATGTCACCGTTCAGGCGATAGCCATTACCGAGGTAAGGGCTGTCGAAGTTGTAGGTGAAACCAGCCGCATATTTCCATTCCGACGGAATCTTGAAGTTCGGGTCAAGCGCATTGACCGGACCGCTGACGGAGCCGTTAGCAACCTGGTCGAACAGTGACTGCGGAACACCGAAGCCGGGACGGCCCTGGCCACCTTCATCCGCCGCGATCGGGATGGTGAAGAGGCTTTCACCTGGGGCGAAATCGTCTGCAAACAGGTTGGCTTCGAACAGGGTTACGCCATTGTTGGAGTAGTTGTTCGAAATCCAGACGTTCGGGTTACCACCGGAGTACAGGCCAACACCGCCGCGCAGCGACAGGTCTGGCATGTAGTCCCAGGTGAAGCCGAGACGTGGCATGAGCAGGTCGCGCCCATCCATGTTCTCATCATTCGAGAAACCGTACTGGTTCTGGAAGTCCTGGTTCCGGTTCGGCACGCTGTCCGAAGTGTAGAAGTCGTAACGCAGGCCGGCGGTAACCGTCAGGCCGTTCGGGCCGGACCATTCATCCTGGGCGTAGAGCGTGTTGACTTCATACTTGAAGGATGCCGCACCATCGTCGGCATTGTTCGTGCCAGCGGCGCTCTCATAGATCACGCGGCTTGGAAGGCCGTTGCGGAAATCTTCGATCGAGTCGAAACGGAACTCGCCTTCAGCTTCCTGAACAAAGAGGTTGAACACGTCATATTCAAGACGCTCACCACCGAAGGTGAAGTTGTGATCGCCAAAGGCGTAGCGGCCGAGGGCCTTGTAGTTGGCAACCGTGTACTTCAGCTCGTTGGCGTGACGGGAGTCATCAGCACCAAGATAGATGACGTTGCGCTGGTTGGTGCCATCGACGGCTTCAGTATTGGAGTCAGTGATCTGGAATTCACCGAAATCAGTGCCGCCAACAGATTGCTGCAGGAAGGTCACGTCATTGTAGGAATAACGAAGTTCGGTCGAGAAATTGTTCGTCCAGTCAGAGAAGACCTGGCCAGAATAGGCCTTCAGCTCTGCACCACGATTGTAGAGGTGGTTGGAGAATTCAAACTCGTTCGCATCGCCATCCGACTCTGAAAGGCTGAGGCCTTCATTGTAGTTGTAGGTGAAGGATGCGCGGTGGTTGTTGGTGATGTTCCAGTCGAGACGGAGCAGGTATTTCTCGTCTTCGGTGCCGACCGTGGCCGGGATGCCGCCTGGATTGTAGCCGTAGATGTTCTGGGCGATGTCCAGAATGTCTTCATACTCAGCCTGGGTGAAGCCGTTGACGACCGTGCCCGAGCCGGAATTGCCTTCAGGGATCCGGTCAATGTCGGAACCTGGGCCTTCGAACTTCTCATATGCGCCGAAGAAGAAAAGTTTATCCTTCCAGATCGGTCCACCGAGCGTGAAGCCGTAGCGTTTCTCTTCGAAAGGCGCGGCGGTGAAGTCCTGGCCTTCGGTCTTGTCGCCGACCAGCGAGTCGTCGCCATAGTCGTAGAAGGCTGAGCCGTGGAATTCGTTGGTACCGGCCTTGGTCACAGCGTTGATGTTACAGGCCGTGAACGAACCATATTCGACATCAAATGGCGCCAGCTCAACCGAGACGTTCTGGATGGCGTCGAACGGGAATGGCATTTGCTGGGTCGGGTAGCCGTTCGAGTTCAGGCCGAAACCGTCATTCAGGCCGATGCCGTCAACCGTCAGCGAGTTGAAGCGTGGGTGTGCGCCGGCACACTGGATGGAGTCGTTGAAGGACTCGTCAAGGTAGACGCGCGGGTCGAGACGGACGATGTCCTTCAGGTCGCGGTTGATTGCAGGGGCTTCCTGGATGTCTTCCAGGGAGAAGGTTGCCGACGGGCCGATGGCCGTCTGGACGATGGAACCGGAGGTCGCAGAAACCGTCACGGCGTCGAGGCGGCGCTCATCCGCGGAGTCGATGGCCGAGGCGTCGGCGAAAGTGAGGTTCAGGTCAGCGACTTCGCCAAGCTGCAGGTAAACGTCCGTAATGCGGGTCGTCTGGAAGCCGGGGGCCGAAATCTCGACCGCGTAAGGGCCACCAACATTCAGGCCGCGCGACTGGAACTGGCCGCTTGCGCTGGTTGTCGACGTTCTGGTTGCGCCGGTCCGTGTATCGATGACGCTGACTGTCGCACCTGATACCGGCTCACCGGCTGGCGAGACGACTTCGCCGCGAACACCAGCTGACGTGACTTGTGCGTCAGCAGGCGCGACGATCGCCGCTGTGAAAAGCGATGCGGCCGCAACGCTCGAAAATAGCTTCCAGTTGGACATGAAGAAACCCCTCTTCGGTTGGACGGCTCCGGCCACCATCAAACTTGCCAAAGCCAATTGATCGCGCCTCTATTAGAGGGCCGCGACACTTTTGTGACAGTCCTGTTACTCTTCAGTGCAGTGCAGCATGCAGTTAAAAACGATTGCAAAAAAGCCACACTTGTTAAGCAAGGCTGGTCAAGCTGGCGCGCCCGCGTTAGCAGCAGACAGGATGGTTCACAGCGTCAGCAAAGATACTGCATTTGCACGCCTTACAGGACTGATTCTCATTGGTCTTTTGGCGGTGCGGCTGACCGGCGTTCTGGTCTCGCCGCTGGAGCTCTATGCAGACGAGGCGCAATATTGGCGCTGGGGGCAGACACTTGAGTGGGGCTATTACTCAAAACCACCGCTGATTGCCTGGTTGATCCACGCGTCGACATCGACCTTCGGTGATTCCGCCTGGGCGGTCAGGCTTCCAGCCCCCTTCCTGCATACGATTGCCGCCGCCTGCCTGTTCCTGCTTGGACGGAAAATGGCCGGGCCTCGCGTCGGGATGATGGCCGCGATCGGCTATGCGCTGATGCCCGCGGTCTTCCTGTCCTCCACGGTCCTGTCGACCGATGGCGTCCTCCTGCCGATCTGGTGTCTTGCCCTCTTCCTGTTCTGGCGCATCCGAGACGGCGATGCGGGCTGGGCAGGGTATCTCGGCTTCGGGTTTGCGCTGGGAGCCGGCTTCCTCGCCAAATATGCCATGGTCTACTTCGCGATCGGCATCGCGCTGACGCTGATAGCGGACCGGCCGACACGGCAGGGCCTGTGCAGCCTCAAGGGGGCGGCTGCCCTGCTGATCGCGCTGCTGGTGATTTCGCCCCATCTAGCCTGGAACGCAGCGCATGATTTCGCCACGGTTGGCCACACGGTCGATAATGCCAATCTTGGCGGCGACCTGTTCAACCCGGAAAACGCCCTGAAATTCATTGCCGACCAGATGGGCGTGTTCGGCCCGGTCAGCTTCCTGGGGCTTGTCGGCGGCATACTCTTCATGCGCCGGACCGTCGAGGGCGAGGCCGCCCGGCGGGAGATCTGGCTGATGTGCTTCATCATCCCGGTGCTGATTATCATCTTCGGCCAGTCCATCCTGTCGCGGGCCCATGCGAACTGGGCCGCCACGGCTTATCCTGCCGGATCGATCCTGATCGCGATCCTCTTCCTCAGGGCACGTACCAACAAGGCGCTATGGTACTGGATTGCCGGTCTATCTGCCCTTGGCTTTATCCTTGCGCCGGACTTCACGCTATCGGCACGTATCATGACCGGGCTCGCCGTCGCCTTTGGCATAATGGTGTTTGCCTTTCTATCGAGGTTCAAGCCGGAAGGCCTGTTCTGGGCTGGGCTCACACTGCACGGCATTCTCGGGCTTGTAATGACGGCTGCGGTCACGGCTCCTGGCTTGCTGTCCGGTCCACTTGATCTCGACAATGCCCTGAAGCGCACACGCGGCTGGGACGCCCTGTCAGACAAGCTCGTCGCCTTCTCAGCCGAAATTGAACCGCCAACGGCAATTCTCACAGATGAGCGGGAAATCTGGCACGGTCTCGACTTCTACCTGAAGGACCGCATCGACGCGCCGCTCCTGCTCTGGCGCTACAATGAAGGCGCGCACAGTTTCGCTGAGCAGCGCCCCCTGACCGACGATCTCGACGATGATGTTCTTGTTGCCAGCTATCGGCCCAATCGTCGGCCCGCCATCGCAGGCGACTTTGAAAGCTTCGAAAAAGTCGGTGAAATCAGCGTAGACCTTGGCAAGCGGGCAAATGGCTGTCCGATTGTTCGCCGGCTTGTGCTTTATCGCGCCTCCGGATTTGACCCGCTGCCGCGTACCCAGGCCTGGATAGATCAGTACGAAGGCGAGGTCATGGATGCACCTGAACCTTGCCCGACGGCCGATTGAACGCCACATCGCTTGAAGCTTCCCCCCAATATCTGGCAGGTGCAGTGATATGGGCACCCTGAAGGCCGTCCTCGGCCCGACAAATACCGGCAAGACACATTACGCCATTGAGCGGATGATGGGCCATGGCACCGGCATGATCGGCCTGCCGCTGCGCTTGCTTGCACGAGAAGTCTATGACCGCGTCGTCAAGGCCAAGGGCGAGAAAGCTGTCGCACTGATCACTGGCGAAGAACGGATCGAACCGCCAAACGCCCGCTACTGGATTTGCACCGTGGAATCCATGCCGGTGCACAAACGCGTCGAATTCCTCGCTGTCGATGAAATCCAGCTCGCCGAGGACAATGATCGCGGGCATGTTTTCACCGACCGTATCCTGAAGGCACGCGGCACGGCTGAGACAATGTTGCTTGGCGCCGAGACGATGCGCAGCGTGCTGCGTGACCTCGACCTCGACGTCGACACGAATACGAGAGAGCGTTTCTCGCAGCTGCATTATGCTGGTCCGGCAAAAATAACCAAGCTGCCCAAACGCACAGCCGTCGTCGCTTTCTCGACTGAGCAGGTCTACGCGATTGGCGAGTTGCTGAAGCGCCAGAAGGGCGGCGCGGCAATCGTCATGGGCGCCCTCAGCCCGCGGACCCGGAATGCCCAGGTCGATCTCTACCAGTCCGGCGAGGTCGACTATCTCGTGGCAACAGATGCGATCGGCATGGGACTGAACCTCGATGTCGACCGGATCGCCTTTGCCGCCCGTTCGAAATTTGATGGGCGCCGCACCCGCTGGCTGTCATCGGCTGAATGCGGACAGATCGCCGGGCGCGCCGGGCGGTTCCGCACCGATGGCGAATTTGGCGAAACAGGCGACTGCCCCCCCTTCGAGGACGACCTCGTCCACGCAATCGAGAATAATCGCTTCGACACGGTGGATGAGCTGCAATGGCGAAACTCCGATCTCGATTTCCGCTCGATCAAGACGCTGATCGCGAGCCTGGCGCGGCCATCCGGCCACCCGGCACTGCGCCAGAACCCGCACGCACTGGACGAATGGGTGCTGCGAAGAATGGCGGAAGACGGCGATATCGGTCCGGATGTCCGGGGTGACCGGAAAGTGCGCCGCCTCTGGGATCTTGCACGCCTGCCAGACTTCCGGAAAGCAGGCCATGACGGGCATGGACGCCTCGTGCTGGGTCTTGCCGCGACGTTGTCTGACCCGGATGCCCGGCTTGGCGATACAGCCATGGCGAAACGCCTCGACAATCTCGAAGCCAACGTGCCCGACATTGCCAGCTTGCAGCACCGGCTTGCCATGATCCGCACATGGACCTATGCCGCCCACCGCGAGGACTGGCTCGAAAACCCGTCCTATTGGCGTGAGAGAACGCGTGAAATTGAAGACAGATTGTCAGATGCCCTTCACGTCGCGCTCACATTGCGCTTTGTTGACAGAAGAACGACGGCCCTGCTCGCCGGCCTCAAAAGGGAAGACCTGCTCGTGACCGAATTGTCCGAAGATGGAAACGTAACCGTGGAAGGCCATGTGGTCGGCAAGCTTGTCGGCCTGCACTTCGAGCCGGCCTCGACGGCGCAGACGCTCGAAGGCAAGGCTGTGCGCAGCGCCGCCGTGACTGCGCTCGGCCCGATCATGGCCGAACGGCTCGGCGAGATTACAGGCGCGCCGGCCGAAGCCTTCGCCCTGACCGATGCCGGTACAATCACCTGGAAGGACGCCGAAATCGCGCGCCTGCTGGCGGGTCCAGACTGGCTCGCACCACGCGTGGAGCTGATCGGCGCAGATGACGCTGAAGCCCATCGCAAGGACGCGGCACTGAAGCGTATCCAGGAGTGGCTTGGCGCGGAGATGATGCGCCTGCTGCCAACCCACGCGAAACTGAAAACCGGTGAGACGGGCAAGGAACTGGAAGGCATGGCGCGGGGGCTCGCCTTCCGCCTGCTGGAAAGTGGCGCATCTATCGACCTGCGTGAAGAAAGCCCACCAGCGCACGTCACCAAGGAACAACGCGAGGCTATGAAAGCGGCTGGCCTGCGCACAGGCCGCGTCGCCGCCCATATACCCGACGCGCAGAAGCCGGCAGCCCAGCGCCTCATCGCGATATTGCAGGCCACCCAGACCGGTGAAAGCCGCCGTGTCGCGCCTGAAGGGGCTGGCTCTTTCCCGCTGGACGTCGAATGGGCTGAAGCCGAACTCAATTCACAAGGCTATTTGCGGTTTGGCGCCCGCGCCGTTCGCGCCGATCTCGCTGAGCGCCTTGGCTGGGAAATTTCCAAGCGGCGCAAGGAAGCCGACAAGCCGGTCTTCGCGCTACCGGCAGAGCTTGCCTCGGTTGTTTCCTGCCCGGGTGAGGAATTCCCGGCCATCGTCAAGGGCTTCGGACTGGCACCCGCCGAGAAAGACCCTGAAACCGGTGCTGTGACGCTCTGGCGCTTCCTGTCGCGCCATCGCAATGACGGGCCCACACGTGGCAATCGCCTAGCTCGCAGCAAGCCAACCCAGGGCAAGCAGGAAGACCGCCCAGCTCGCGGAAAGCCGGGGGGCGGACGACCAAATAAGGGCCGTCCCGGCGGCGGTCACCGCCCAGCACCGCGCCAGCCGGACCCGGACAGCCCCTTCGCCGCGCTCGCCAGCCTGTTGCCGCCGCCGCCAGCGCCAAAGCCGAAGAAAAAGAAGAAGAAAAAACCAGCGGCACGGCCAGATGCAGCCGCACCGAAACAGGCTGGAACAAGCGCTGAAACCGGGGCGTCAAACGAGGCTGCCCAGGCTGATCCGAAACCGGCCCCATCGACGCCCGATACGCCGCAGACACCGCCCACGGAGCCCTCTACATAGACGACGCCATTCGACTCGATGTCTGGTTGTGGCGTGCGCGGTTTTTCAAGACGCGGGGCATCGCAACGACCTTCGTTACCAAGCGCGGAGTTCGCCTGTCGCGCGCCGGTGAAACACGAAAAGTCTCCAAGCCGGGAACCCGTCTCGCCCTTGGGGATATTGTAAGTGTTCCGCTGCGGTCACAAATAGTTACAGTACGAGTTGTCGATTTCGGCACACGTCGCGGACCGGCCGAAGAAGCCCGCCTGCTTTACGAGCAGGTTACGACAGACGAGCAGGGAGACACGAATGCTTGAAGGATTGAAGCGACTGTTCGGCGGGCGCACGGAACCGGTGAAGCGGGATCTCGACCCACAGGTCGCCGCAGCGGCCCTGCTTGTTGAGGCTGCCCTGGTCGACGGCGTCTATGCCAATCTCGAAAGTGACCAGATCGCGGAAATCCTTCTCGACAGTCTCGGCCTTGATGCCGAGCGGGTCGATGCTGTTCTGGCGCAGGGCGAGGAGCTGGCCGAAGATTCCACCGGCGCGCATGAATTTACGCAGCATGTGAAGAAGCTGCCACTGCTTGATCGCGTGAAGGTCATTGAGGGTCTGTACCTCGTCTCGATGGCCGATGGCGCCGCCTGCAAGTTCGAGGAAGCCTTTATCCGGCACGTCGCCAGCCTGCTGCATGTCGACGACATTCGCAGGGCCCAGGCCCGCCGCCGCGCTGAATCGCGCCAGCCACAGCGATTGACATAGGGCTTTCTGTCCACCAAATGCAGCGCTCGAACCCTGCATAAACGTCCGGACCCTGCATGACCTATATCGTTGTCGACGCCTGCATTCGCTGCAAATACATGGACTGTGTCGAAGTCTGCCCTGTCGATTGCTTCTACGAAGGCGAGAACATGCTCGTCATTCACCCGGATGAGTGCATCGATTGCGGCGTATGTGAGCCTGAATGCCCGGTCGAGGCGATCAAGCCCGACACTGAGGATGACCCGGACTCCAAGTGGCTGACGCTGAATACTGAGTACGCCAAGACGTGGCCAAATATCACCCGGATGAAAGAGCCGCCTGCTGACCGTGAAAAGTTTGCGCAAGAGACTGACAAACTTGCCAAATATTTCAGCCCGAAACCGGGCGAAGGTGATTGAAGAATAGTCAGCGTCACGCGGCAGTTGTGAAATAGTCGCTTTTCTGATATATATTAACGTTCAAACTTTTGAGGGAGCCTGCTGACATCTCCGGACCGACTGCAATTGTCACCGGAGTGCGTAGGCTCTTGTTGCGTGGAAAGGCTCTCAAACACATGGCAAAAGAAGCACAGGGTGATATTCAGGAACTCTCATTCGGAGTTGGGCAATCGGTCGTCTACCCGGCCCACGGGGTCGGGGAAGTCACGGCGATCGAAAAACAGACCGTCGCTGGAATGTCGCTTGAAGTGTATGTCGTCTCTTTCGATCAGGACAAGATGATCCTTCGCGTCCCGACCAATCGCGCCGAAGCTTCGGGCATGCGTGCCCTGGCTGGCTCGAAACTTGTTGATGACGCACTCAAGACGCTTGGCGGCAAGGCCCGCATCAAGCGCACCATGTGGTCGCGCCGCGCGCAGGAATACGAAGCGAAAATCAATTCAGGTGACCTGATCTCGATCGCGGAAGTCGTGCGCGACCTTCACCGCGGCGAAGACCAGCCGGAACAATCCTATTCAGAGCGCCAGCTCTATGAAAGCGCTCTGGACCGGATGGCCCGTGAACTCGCCGCTGTCGAGAACACAGACCATGACACCGCCATGGAGCGCCTCGCGAGCTCGCTCGCCAAGAAGAAGGCGGCTTAAGTCTTACAACCAGACTTTGCAAAAACAGATCAAAGCCCTGCCGGAAACGGCGGGGCTTTTTCTTTGAGCTGCGCACAGTTGCAGAATATGGCGAAAAAATGTGAACCGACCGGCAGGGTCATTCGTAAATAAAGGTAAATGCCGAAGAATCTGCATCGAAGGAGCGAAGAATGGCCATTTCCATGACATCCGACAACGCCGACCGCAGATTTGTCAGGACTGCCATGAAGAAGCCCATGCTCAGCCAGGAGCATGAGATGGATCTCGCCCTGCGCTGGCGGGATGCAAAAGATGAAAAGGCCCTTCACGAGCTGACGGGCGCCTATATGCGTCTCGTCATTTCGATGGCCTCGAAGTTTCGTCACTACGGCCTCGCCCTGTCCGATCTTGTGCAGGAGGGCAATGTCGGCCTGATGCAGGCAGCCGCACGTTTTGACCCGGATCGCGAAGTACGTTTCTCGACCTATGCCTCCTGGTGGATACGGTCCTCGATTCAGGATTTCGTCCTGCGCAACTGGTCGATCGTACGCACCGGGACAACGGCAGCGCAAAAATCGCTTTTCTTCAACTTGAAGCGCCTGCGCGCCAAGATCGATGATACGGGTGACGGTATCATGACGCCGGAAAATCGCGCATGGATTGCCACCCATCTCGGCGTACCGGAGCGGGACGTTGAAAGCATGGCGTCGCGGCTATCAGCCTCTGACCGCTCACTTAATGCGCCGCTGGCCACCGACAGCGAAGCGCAATGGCAGGACCTGCTCGAAGATGAGGGCGAGCCGACCGAGGACCGCGTCATGGAGAGCCGTGACAGCCAGCGCCGGAAGGTTTGGATCGCCGAAGCCCTGAAATCGCTGACTGACCGGGAAAACCTGATCATCCGCGAGCGTCGTCTGACAGACGATACGGTGACACTCGAAGTCCTTGGCAAACGGCTCGGCATTTCCAAGGAGCGTGTCCGGCAGATTGAGCATCAGGCGCTCGGCAAACTGCGCACAGCCCTCGTCACCATGCTCGGCGATCCTGAAGAAACCGGACTTATCCCCATCCGCTAGTCGGTCGCTCAAGACGCAGTGCACGTGCCCGGAGGCTTTGCCTTGCGGGCGTCCTGACATGTTCCCATATCTCTTTCGAACGGGTCGCTGCTGAGCGGGGCCCGACCGCATACCAGGCTGGATGCATTATTTCTGATCCAGCCTGGCAAACGACTGAATCTGCCTTTGAAAGGGGATAGAGAATGAATTTTGACACTTATACAGAGCGCGCCCGAAGCGTGCTCCAGTCCGCCCAGACTGCAGCGCTTGCTGCCGGTCACCAACTTTTCCTGCCTGAGCATGTCCTGAAGGCGCTGCTTGATGATCGTGACCGTCTTGCGGTCAACCTTATCCGCGCGGCCGGCGGCAAGCCGGAACTTGTCGTCCAGAAAACCGACGAAGCGATCCGCGCCATACCGAGCGTGTCGGGCGGCGATGCCGGTTTGCGGCTTGACCAGAAAACCGCGAAACTCTTTGCTGACGCGGAGGCTTCGGCCAAGGCGGCTGGCGACACCTATGTCACCGCTGAACGCCTGCTTGTCGCCCTTGCCGGTCTGGCCGGTTCCAAAGCGGCTGAAGCTTTGAAAGCTGGCGGCGCCGACAAGGCTGGTATCGAAGCGGCTGTTGCCCAGCTGCGCCAGGGCCGCACGGCGGACACCGAGAACGCCGAAGAAGGCTATGAAGCGCTGAAGAAATATACGCGCGACCTCACGGCTGATGCGCGGTCCGGCAAGCTGGATCCGGTTATTGGACGCGATGAAGAAATTCGCCGGGCCATGCAGGTGCTCGCGCGTCGCTCCAAGAACAATCCAGTCCTGATCGGGGAGCCTGGCGTCGGCAAGACAGCTATCGCAGAAGGCCTCGCGCTTCGCATCATCAATGGCGATGTGCCCGAGAGCCTGAAGGACAAGCGACTGCTTGCTCTCGACATGGGCGCCCTGATCGCCGGGGCGAAGTTTCGCGGCGAATTCGAGGAGCGGCTGAAAGCCGTCATCAAGGAGATTGAACAGGCCGAGGGCGGCGTCATTCTTTTCATTGACGAGATGCACACCCTGGTCGGGGCCGGCAAGGCCGATGGCGCCATGGACGCGTCAAACCTGCTCAAGCCGGCGCTCGCCCGCGGTGAGCTGCATTGTGTTGGCGCGACTACGCTGGATGAGTACCGTAAATATGTTGAGGGCGACCCGGCACTCGCGCGGCGTTTCATGGCCGTCTATGTTGACGAGCCCACCGTGCAGGACACTGTTTCCATTCTTCGGGGCCTCAAGGGGCGCTATGAGTCGCATCACGGGATCCGGATTTCGGATGCAGCTATTGTATCGGCTGCAACCCTGTCGAACCGCTACATCACTGACCGCTTCCTGCCTGACAAGGCCATCGACCTGATGGACGAGGCCGCATCCCGTTTGCGGATGCAGGTCGACTCCAAGCCAGAAGAGCTGGACGAGATCGACCGGCGGCTGCTGCAGCTGAAGATCGAAGCCGAAGCCTTGAAGAAGGAAAAGGACCAGGCCTCCCGCGACCGGCTCGAAGCCATCGAAACCGAGATTGACGACCTTCAGGGCCAGTCTGACGATATTTCGACGGCCTGGGCCGCCGAAAAGGACAAGCTGAAAGGCGCCGCATCCGCCAAGGAAGAACTGGACCGGGCCCATGCCGAAATGGCTGAAGCCCAGCGTAGTGGTGACCTCTCCCGTGCTTCAGAGCTGAAATACGCCGTCATTCCCGAGCTTGAGGCCCGGATTTCTGCGGTGGAGACCTCTGAAAGCGACGATAGCAGCTCCGACACCGGGCTCGTCTCTGAAGTTGTTCGGCCGGAGAATATCGCGGCTGTCGTGTCGAAGTGGACTGGCATTCCGGTCGACAAGATGATGGAGGGCGAACGCGACAAGCTGTTGCGGATGGAAGATGCCTTGCGTGCCCGCGTTGTGGGGCAGGAAGAAGCGCTGGGCGCCGTATCCAACGCCGTGCGCCGCGCGCGTGCCGGCCTGCAGGACCCGCAACGCCCGATCGGCTCTTTCCTCTTCATCGGCCCGACCGGGGTTGGCAAGACCGAATTGACCAAGGCGCTGGCGGAGTTCATGTTCGACGATGACAGTGCCGTGCTCCGGCTCGACATGTCGGAATTCCAGGAAAAGCATTCTGTCGCCCGCCTGATCGGTGCGCCTCCAGGCTATGTCGGCTATGAGGAAGGCGGCGTCCTGACCGAAGCCGTTAGGCGGCGGCCTTACCAGGTCGTGCTTTTCGACGAGGTCGAGAAGGCCCATCCGGACCTCTTCAACACGCTGCTACAGGTGCTTGATGATGGCCGGCTGACAGATGGCCATGGCCGCACGGTCGATTTCCGCAACACGATTATCATCATGACTTCAAACCTCGGCGCCGATGCGCTTGCCAGCGGTGATGCCGGTGAGATCAGCGACGCCCAGAGGGACAGCGTGATGGCAGCCGTACGCGGACACTTCCGGCCCGAATTCATTAACCGGATCGATGAGATCGTTTTCTTCAAACGGCTCGGCCGCGCCGAGATCGATCATGTCGTCGATATCCAGATGCAGCGCCTGTCAGCCCTGCTGGCAGATCGCAAGATCAGCGTGGAGCTGACCGACGCGGCCCGGACCTGGCTCGCGGATCGCGGATATGACCCCGTCTACGGTGCCCGGCCCCTGAAACGGGTGATCCAGAAGGAGTTGCAGGACCCGTTGGCCCGGCTTGTCCTGGAAGGAAAGGTCGCCGACAGCAGCACCATCAAGGTCGATGTTGAGGGCGGCTCACTGTCAATTAACGGCGTGCCCAATGATTTTGCCAAGGGCGCGGCAGCCCTGAACTAGGCATCAACAATTATTTCAGCCCCGGCAAGACCCTGCCGGGGCTGAATATTCTTCGATATGTTTTATTGCATGGGTGCGCTGCACAAATATGCGATTACATTTTGTTGCATTTGCGAGAAGATATGCTGCACCTGCGAAAAGCGGGGCTCAGGGGCGGGCAATGACCCGCGCAACATAAAAGAAGGTTCTTCTCATGAAGCGCGTTTCCTCCATTCTATTCGCACTCTCGATCTTTGGTGGTGCGGCATATGCCGATGATTACAAACAGATCGACGCAACGCTGACCTACAACAAGGAACTTCTGACCACCGAAGCCGGTGCCGCCGAAGTTCTCGATGGCCTTGAATCGCAAGCCAAACGGCTTTGCCGCAGCGTGTCCATGGTCACTGTAGGCCTGACGGTCGACAAAGTCTGCGCACAGGACATCCTGTTCCAGGCCGTTGAAAGCATTTCGAGCCCGGAACTGACGGCTCAATATGCGTCTTCAGAATTCTTTGTTGAGACCACCTCGCCGCGCATTCAGCTTGCCGCTGCAAACTAGACGCTCAGGCGACACAAAATATAAAAGCTCCAGCTTTCACCAGCTGGAGCTTTTTTCATGTCTGGATGACAAAGCGCGAGCTGACGTTGACGACCTGCATCAGGGTGCGGGCGGGGCCTCGTAGCTCGACATGATCAGGCCACCTTCGGGCGCTTCAGCCGAGAAACGCTGCGCATCGATCTCATCACGGGTTTCGGTGAACGCCTCGAGGATGTCCGGCGTTTCCGCGAGTTTGCGACCGGTCGGCAGTTTCAGCGCCATCGCATTGACCTGCTGGCCCTTTACCAGGACTTCATAATGAAGATGCGGCCCCGTCGAAGCGCCAGTTGAGCCGACATAGCCGATGATATCACCCTGACGCACGCGCTTGCCGGCGCGAATGCCGGGGCCGTATTTCGACAGGTGGGCATAAGCCGTCTCATAGCCATTGGCATGCTGGATACGGACATAGTTGCCATATCCACCATAACGGCTGGACCGCTCGACTGTGCCGTGGCCGGCAGCGTAGACCGGGGTGCCTGTCCGGGCCGCGAAGTCTGTGCCCTTGTGCAGCTTGTTGTAGCCCGAAATGGGGTGGCGGCGATAACCGAAAGTCGATGACAGGCGCGCGCCATTGATCGGCGTCTTCATCAGGAAGCGGGTCGCGCTCTCGCCATTGCGGTCAAAGTAATCAGGCTCGCCATCATCGTCCGGCGTGAAACGGTAATATCCCTTGTCGAGCGTCCGGCCATTCAACGAAGCATAGAGGACGTCACCTGAGCGGACGCGGTTACCGCGCTCATCGACCATTTCTTCGTAAACGATTTCGAACTTGTCACCCGGATGGATATCGCGCTGGAAATCGACATCATAGCCAAGGATGCTGGCATAATCGACGACCTGTTGATCATGCGCGCCTTGCGCGAGGGCCGATTCGTAAATGCTTGTCGTAATGGTACCGGATACGGTGCGCACCTCAGGCATGGTATGGGCTGTCAGGACCACAGGCATGAAGTTGCCGTCAGACATGCGCTTTGACAGGATCTGCTTGCCGGCTTCATTCGAGAAGGACAGCGACACGAGCCGTGCGTCTTCTTCCGTGTCACCCTGGAAGTTCGCATTTACCCTAAGACCGGCGCGCACGCGGCGCGGATCAACCAGTTCAGCGTCATAGAGCGCCTTGAGCGAGTTTGCGGCGTCTGATGAATTCGCGCCCATCTCCGTGACAAGCCCGATCAGCGTCTCGCGGGATTTCAGCGTCCCGTCGCGGGCAAAGGCCGCAGGACTGTCGGCAAATTCCTCTGCCGAAAGGACGGTTGTCGCAAGCGGCGTCGCGAGCTGTACAGGATGCGGTGTCTGGGCCTCAGCCACTCGGGCCTGTCCAACGAAGTATAGCGTTGTGACGCAAGCCGCGGCCGAAGCAGCGCCAAGCAAGGTCAAACTGGTCATGCCGCGAGATAGCTGGATATTCAACAAGCAGGCCTCCTGGGTTCCAGCGTGTCCTACACGTCTGGTAAAATCAAGATCTTGCCCCTGTCGGTTGAAAGGCATTCGCTTAATCTACAACGAAAGCTTTAATCAATCCGGCCCAGAACCGTCTTAATTTCTCATTAGGGGGGTGCGCAAGTCGAAGACTGCCTCAATATGCAGCGCAGAACCTTAATTTTCAGGCAGGTTGGGACATGGCAAGCCGCCTTTTGACATGGCGATCATGGAAGTTTTGGCTGGGCCTGGTCTTGTTGACCATTGTCCTTGCCGGGCTTGGCGTGTGGATTTTCCGCAAGCCGGTTGCCGTGTCCCTGGCGAAAAACTGGTGCAGATCACAAGCCCTGACCTGTGAACTCAGCGTCTCTGGATTGTCGCTCGGCCGCGCGAGCGTTGACGGATTGAAGATCTCATCGGCAAGCGGAGAGATACCGTTTGAAGCCGAACATGCGCAGATAGAGCTGAGCTGGCCGGGGCTTTTCACGCCTCGTATCGACCTTGTTGAATTGTCCGGACCGATTGTCCGCGGCCGCTATGGTGCTGATGGCAGTACCAGTTTCGGCGGTCTTGAGAAGCTTGGCGGTGGTGGCGGCGGCTCAGGTGAATTGCCGCAGGTGCGCATTGAGGATGCACGTATCGAGCTCGCAACCCCGGCTGGCCCCCTGGCCATGACGGGCCGGCTCAGCGGGCAGCTGCCATTCCAGGCCGAGCTTCATGCCGAGATTGAACCGGCCGAACTCCAGACCGGGGACAACCGTCTTGTCCTGCGCAAGGGCGTCGTCGACCTTTCCCTTGTCGGCGTGAAAATTGACGGTGATGCGGAGTTTGACCTCGCCGAGGCACGATTTGAAACCGTGTCCGCGCAGGATATCCGCCTCACCGCCAGCATGGCGGACTCATTGCGGCCCACTGTGAACTGGACGGCCGAAATCGGCCTTCTCGCGCGTGCAGGCCTGAGACTGGACATGGCGAAACTGGACGGAAATCTCAGTCTTGCTATCGCAAAGAAAGACGCTGACGACGGATTGATTGGCCGTATCCAATCTGCCGCACTGTCCGGAACGGCGGACGCGCTGCAATGGCAGGACATCACTTCCGGCACACTGTCTGTCACCATGAATGCCAGCCGGACCACACCTACCGCAATGTCTGTTGATTACGCCCTGAAGGCAGCAGGCCTGTCACGCACTGAAATGCGAGCGGAGAAAACGACGCTCAGCGGCAGTGCAGAGATCAGCAATGATCTCTCCGACATTCGCGCCGATGGTGACCTGGTTGTCGAGGGCGCCAGCCTGCCTGAGGACTTCCGCCGCTCGCTCCTGTCCGGGCTTGTGTCAGGCCCACCAATGGATGCGCACCTGGCAGCCTTGCGGTCCGGGCTTGGAAAGGCACTGGCCAATTTCTCGACCGGTGCCGGTTTCAGCTTTCGCCAGCCCAAGGGCGGCGGCTGGTCGTTGGTGACGACAACAGCCCTGAATGCAAAATCTGCGAATGGCGCAGCGCTGGGGATCGAGCCACACGACACGCGTCCGGCCATCAATATTGCGGATGATACTATCGAAGCCAGCGGCGTCGTCACGCTTGCCGGGCCGGGTATGCCGAAACTGGCCGCCGACCTTGAACTGGCACACATCGCTGGCGGGGATATCCGGGCGGAGGCGGGCGGTGTGGCGCTGGCCCCATGGCGTGTCGATGGCTTGAGCATAGCCGCAACGCTGAACGAGTTGAACTTTGAACGGATTGAAGGGCAACCCAGGGTCCAGACGGTCGGTGAGATGCGCCTTGATGGGCCGCTTTATGGCATGACTTTCGCCGAAACCCGTCTCTTTGGCGGCGTGGACGCTGTACTTGGCACAGGCCTGCGCGTGCAGACCTACAAGACGAAATGCCTCGGCCTCGATACGGATGGCATACATAGTGACAGCGGGCTCGAGATTGATGCCGTCAAACTCCAGCTCTGCCCCCGCGATGGCCGCGTGGTGCGGCGGTCCGGCAAGGACGTGGTCGGGACTGTCGATGTCGATGATATTGCCCTGCCCTTCACCAGCACTGATACATCAGGCGTCCTGACACTGGATGACGCCGTCCTCGACTGGTCAGCCGGCCAGCGCGTTCGCCTGGATGCGACGGCGAACCGAATGGGCCTGCCGCTCACCATCGGTGAGAAGACGCTGCAAATCTCCGCTGCATCTCCGAAACTCGGCTTCATCTCGACAAAGCCCGCAACCCTGACAGCCGCCATAGGTGCTACGGAGTTCGCGGGGTCTCTCGTACCCGCAGACATAAATGTGGAGCGCGTCGATTTTTCCGCAAAGCTCGCACCGTCAGGCCTTGAAGGGACCGCAAAAGCCTACAGGGTGGAAGTCCGCGACCGGGCTGAAGATCCGCTTTACGTGCCGCTTATCGGAGACCTTTCAGCCGAATTTGGCGACGGCCTGATGACGCTGAGCGGCCCGATCACCACGGCGACGGCCGGGCGGACCATCGCCGACGTGTCGATGAGCCTCAACCTCGTGACCCTCGATGGCGAAGCCAGCATCACTTCGCAGGAACTGGCCTTCACGCCGCGCGGCTTCCAGCCAACGGCCCTTAGCGACCGGGTGCGCGGCTTCCTTTCGAATGCGCGCGGCCTGATGACGGCCAGTGCGACGATTGAGCTTGATGGCGGAACCCCGTCCGGCACTGGTTGGGTCGATGTGCGTGATTTCGGGTTCGATACGGTGAGGGTCGGGGCCGTCAATGGCGTGAACGGGCGAATAGAGTTCAGCGATATCCTGTCGCTGACGACACCGCCCGGCCAGGAAGTCCAGCTTGGCGAAATCAATCCCGGTATTCCCCTGAAGGACGGCCTGATCGTCTTCCAGCTGACCAATGGCCGTGAAGCCGTGATCGAGCGGGCACGCTGGCCATTTGCGGGCGGTGAGCTGGTCGTAGGACGAACGGAATGGACGATTGCCGGCACCAGCGACATTATTCCGATCCGGGCGAACGCAATCGAGCTGACCGAGCTGATCGGAATTTTCAAACTGCCGGACGTACAGGCTAAAGGCACCGTGTCCGGCGACTTCCCGGTCGAGATTGTCGGCCCGAATGCCTTTATCCGGAATGCCACGCTGCAGGCCGATGAAGATGGCGGCACCATTGCCTATAATGGCGATGTCGCAGATGCCGCCTCGCAGGCCGATGACCGCGTCAGCATGGCGTTCAACGCATTGCGTGACTTCCGTTTCACCGTGCTGCAGCTCGGCGCGGACGGGAATCTCAGCGGTGACATCCTGATTACGCTGCGCCTGGTCGGCAATTCGCCCAAGGTGATGAATGGCGCCCCCTTTGCCTTCAATATCGGGCTGGACTCCAAACTGATGAAACTTATCCGGGCCGGCCAGAGCCTGAGCTCAAGCGACTGGCTGACGGAAGCGGTAAAAGAAAGTACAGAGGTTGAGGAAACGGGCGACGCGCCTGAATAATGCCTAAATACCTGTTCAATTGACGTTCAGCCCGAATGGCGCACACTGAGAGCGATATGAAAAACAACGATCTGCCCCGTACAATCCTCCTCGCTGGCGCGGTGACCGCCCTTGTGGCCGCCTGCACGCCAACTGTGAGGGTTCAGGCCCCGACAGAACCCATTACCATCAACCTCAATGTGAAGATTGACCAGGAAGTCCGTATCAAGCTCGACCGCGAAGTCGAAGACCTGATCACGTCCAATCCGGATATATTCTAGATTCACGAGGAAACTCCATGAAACAGCTCATCCGCATCATCCTGACTGCCGCGCTCGTTGCGGGCGCCGCATTTTCACTCGCCGCGCCAGCCTCAGCTGGCGATCCGCAGATCGACGCAGCCAAGGCACAGGGCGTCGTTGGCGAACGCATTGATGGCTATCTCGGCATCGTCGATGGCGGCGCTGACGCCTCGCTCATGCGCCGCGTTCAGGACATCAACAACAAGCGCCGGGCCGCATATGACGACCTCGCCCGGCAGACAGGCACTACTCCTGAGGAAGTGGCGCGCGTGACCGGCGAAAAGCTCATCGCCCAGACCAGCCCCGGCGGGTACATCATGGATGCAAGCGGCAGCTGGAAAAAGAAATAAGCTGCGCGAATGACCCGGACCACCCTCCTCGTTGCTCTCGCCGCCTTCATAGGCGTGGTGATCACGGGCTGGGCCGTCCTCGGCATGTGGACGGATATGGGCGTGACCATGAGCCTGCATGGCTGGATTGCCTACGCCCTGGGCGCTGGCGCCAGCCTCCTGCTCTCTGGCGGGCTTTTCTGGCTGCTTTTCTACAGCGCCAGGCGCGGGCATGATGATCTTGAGCGTCCGGAAGACCTCGACGGGTGACAAATCAGCCGCAATAAGGCAGGCAAGGCGAATGCGAATCATCTAGCATTCGCTTCGCGACCAGAGGGGCCAAGCCATGCAAGCGACGATCGATCCTGCACACCTATCCGCCTATATCGCTTCGCGGATCTG
Organism: uncultured Hyphomonas sp.; assembly: GCA_964556825.1. Taxonomy (GTDB): domain Bacteria; phylum Pseudomonadota; class Alphaproteobacteria; order Caulobacterales; family Hyphomonadaceae; genus Henriciella. Next base: position 309,000 of record CAZKXJ010000002.1, read on the forward strand.
CCACGACCTCGTTTCATCCGTATCTTCTATTACCAATGCGCTCGATTTCATGGATGAGCCGCAGGAATCGGAAATGCGGGCGCAGGCCGAAAAACTGCTGCACGACGGTGCCGAAAGCGCGGCCTCGAAGCTCAAATTCCTGCGCTATGCCTTCGGCTCTGCCGGCCTTTCAAAAGGCGCTGCCGATATCCACGAAGCCAAGCAGATCACTGAACGCTTCGTTGAAACCAATAACAAGCAGCCCGAAGTCTCCTGGGATATCGAGACAGAGCATCTCAGTTTTTCGCATGCGCGGCTGATCATGAACATGGTGATGCTGGCCGTCGACTGCCTGCCGCGCGGAGGCACAATCGCAGTCAAGGTCCGCAACCAGACTGAAGGCCTCGGCATGAGCGTCACGGCAGCCGGCGAGCGCTGCAAACTGCGGGATGACACATCTGATGCGATACTCGGCGTTGAGCCTCAGGATGGCTGGTCTGCGCGGACCGTACAGCCCCTATTCACACGCATCATTGCCGAAGGGCTTGGCGGCAAACTCGACGTCGAACATCGCGACGGCGAAATCGTATTACTGGCAACAGGATTGAGCGCTGAAGGCTGAATCCTCTTCTTAGCACCCCCCAAATTGGACGGACCTAAACTTCGCATTAACTGGATTCAGGCAGAAAATCGGTCTATGTGCCTAATCGGGGTGACGCTATGAAATCTTGTCTGATTGTCGATGACTCTCGGGTCGTGCGTAAAGTGGCTGGGCGGATCGTTCAGGATCTGAAATTCGATGTTCTGGAAGCTGGAGATGGCGCTGATGCGCTGAATACCTGCCGCCAGGCCATGCCGGATGCCATTCTTCTCGACTGGAACATGCCTGTCATGAACGGGCTCGATTTCCTGCGCGCCCTGCGCCGCGAACCGGGCGGTACCAAGCCGGTCGTGGTGTTCTGTTCCACAGAAAATGATGCGGAACATATCGGAGAGGCGATGCGTTCCGGCGCGAATGAATTCATCATGAAGCCGTTCGACGCGGACATAATCGAGAGCAAATTTGCAGAAGTCGGTCTCGTCTAAAGCAAATTGTTAACCCCGGGCGTGTTTTTATTAACGCCTGAAAGACTGAAAAAGCTTGAGCGGGCTGACCGGACATGGATGAGACAGTTTATCGAGAGATCGCGGATCTCGCCCTGGCGGAATCCGGACAGCTGATCCCACCTACCCGCTCCTATCTTATCGAAGCGCGCCTTGGCGCCATCCTGCGCCGCGAAGGCTTTTCAGAAGTCGAGGAACTGGTCGCCTGCCTGAAAGCAAGGCCAAATGCCCGATTGAGCGCCGAGACCGTCGCCGCACTCACCAACAAGACAACAGGTTTCTTTAGCGAGCGGACACTGCTGGAGCGCGTGGTCAGCCATGTCCTGCCGATGATGGCGCCATCCGCAACGGATAATACTCTGCGGATATGGTGCGCCGGCGGCTCAACCGGACAGGAAGCATATTCGCTGGGCATCCTGCTCGAGGAATCGACCCATGAGGCGCTGAAAGGCATCAACGTTGAAATCCTGACGACTGACATCTGCGAGAAGTCCCTCTCAGTCGCTCGCACTGGCCAGTTCGGCCATTTTGACGTGCAGAAGGGCCTTTCCATCCACCGCCTGCTCGAGAATTTCACGCGGCTCGACACAGGAGCCTGGCAGATCTCTGGCGTCATTGGTGGCCGTGTCGGCGTACGTCCGCACAACATCCTGAAGGATGCTGGCGGGCTTGGCCTGTTCGATGTCATTTTCTGCCGGAACGTCATTTCGGATATGGGCGACGCACCGAGATCTCAGGCGCTGCTCAATCTGGCCCGCCAGCTGACAGACAGCGGCATGCTGATCCTCGGCAAGACCGAAAGCGCGACAGGCCTGATTTCCGGACTTGAGCCATCGCGTGACCTGCGCGGTGCCTATGTCCGCGATGTGGCACGCAATGCTCTGACGGCGGCTGCCTGAACTCAAACCCCACGACACACGGTCTGGCTCACCAGGTCATTTGACAGTTTTCTATTTCCATGTACTTTGTATTTCAAAGTTATTGGAGAATACGAATGGCAACGCAATATTCTGATGATCTCGCTTATGTGCGTGAAATTGCTGAGTCCGGCGCTTCAGCGCCCCTGCTCGGCGGGCGTTTCCTGGTCTGGTGGGGCGCTCTCGTAACAGCAGCCTATTTCGGCCACTACGCCATCTGGACAGGCGTTGCAGGACTGACACCGGTTGCGCTGCCTATCCTCTGGACAGGTTTCATCGTCGTCGGGCTTGGCGGCTATTTCCTGCTCGGCCGCCTCTTTCCCGCCGACAAGCCGGGCGCCTCTTCGGCCGGCAATCGGGTATCGGCCAATGTCTGGATGGCATCTGGTTTCGTTCTGTTCTCCTTCTTTGCGGGCGTAACCGCCAAATCCTACATGGACGGCGCCCCCTCAAGCGGGTTCGCATGGTCAATTCCGCTTGTGCTTGGCGTATACGGCATATCCCAGCTGGTCAGTGGCCTGATGTCGAACACCCGCTGGCTGGTGATCGCCGGCTATGCGGCAATAGGCTCTGTCGGGGTCACCTGCCTTCTCGTTGACCAGGCTGAGCTCTACCTGGTAGCTGGCATCACTGCAGCGCTGACGGTCCTGTTGCCCGGCATACTTATGGTGCGAGACGAACCGTCCACGACAGTCTAGGGGATGCCCATGTCTGACGACAATCCCTTCGACCACACCGACATTGATGATGTCATCCATGGCCGGTTGCGCCTCGGCGTCATGGCTTACCTGTCCTCGGTCAGCCCTGCCGTCTTCGGCGAGCTGAGAGACAAGGTCGGTGCGACGGATGGCAATCTTTCGACGCACCTGAAAAAGCTTGAGGAAGCCGGCTATGTCTCCCAGGAAAAGCGCTTCGTCGGCAAGCGGCCGCAGACCCGCATTTTCCTGACGGATGAAGGGCGCAAGGCCTGGATCGCGTGGATCGACAGGATGCGATCACTGATGGATGCGGCAGAATAACGATTCTTAATGTTTCGGAACCGGCCTGCCGGCTTTCATCTTTCTTTCCTGAAAGACAGGTTGCGCTGCGTTCAGCCACGATTTGGTAGAAAGGCAGGGTAGTCGAAACAGGAGACCCGTTATGAGACCCTTGAAAGCATTAGGACTTTCGCTTGCGCTATCTACCGCGCTCACCCTGCCGGCCATGGCACAGTATGGCCACAACACGCGTGGCGGCGGCTCTGCCATCGTTTATGCCAATCCGGATTTCAGCGGCCAGTCCCTGCGTGTGGATGGTGCGATCACGCATCTCAACCGATACCGCTTCAATGACAAGGCGTCGTCCATCCGCGTTCGCGGCGGATCCTGGGAAGTCTGTACGGACCCGAATTTCCGCGGTCGCTGCGAGATCATTTCCTATGGCGAAGACCGCCTGAATGATATCCGCCTCAACGACAAGATTACCTCGATCCGTCCTGTCGCTGCCAATTATGGCGGGCGCTATGATCGTGGCAGGGATTACAGGCGCGGTGGCGACCGTCGATATGGCACTAATTACAACGCCCCGGTCGTGCTGTTCAAGGATCCGGACTTTCGCGGCAATGCCCTGCCGCTGAACGGTGCCGTCGCCCACCTGAATCCGTTGAAGTTCAACGATTCGGTATCCTCCATCGCCGTGCAGAATGGTGCATGGGAAGTGTGTACGGACCCTGATTTCCGTGGCCGCTGCCAGATCATCACCGCCTCGACATCGGAACTGGGCTATGTGCGCCTGAACGACAATATTACGTCTATCCGCCCCGCAGGCCGGGGCTACGGGTATGATCGCGACTATGGCCGCGATTATGGTCGCCGCTGAACATCGCCACATTGAGGGGCTTCCCGCCACTCTGTCCGGGGGCTAGGAAGCCCTTCATGCCAAACCGTTCCAATCCTGACAGGCTGATCGTTGTGGGTGCCCTTGCGGGTGCGCACGGCGTTCGCGGCGATGTCCGCGTGAAAAGCTTCACCGATGATCCGCATGCGCTGTTCGATCTCGGGCCGCTCCTCTCCGAAGCTGGCGATATCCTGCTCGAAGCGCAAAAGCTGAAGCCGGGTTCCGACCATTTCATCGTCACACCGAAAACCGCCCGTCAGAAAGAGGAATGGGATGGACTGAAGGGCACGCGCTTATACGTCAGGCGCAGCGCCCTTCCGCCCCCTGAAGACGACGAATTCTATGTCGAGGACCTGATCGGCCTCAAAGCCTGCGATGAACATGGTGAGCAGGTCGGGGCGATTAAATCGGTCCAGAATTTCGGCGCGGGTGACCTGCTGGAAATCGAAACGTCCGGCAAGACCACGACTTTTTTCGTGCCGTTTACGCTGAAAGACGTCCCGGAAGTGCATTTCCAGACGGGGTTCGTCACCATCCACGACGCCGAAGGCTGGGCTGACCAGTCCGACCCGCGAAAGAGCGAAACAGACTAGAGTTTGCCGGCCTTGGCCGCGAGGTCCAGCAGGTAGCCTTCCAGCTTGCGGCTCTGTTCCTGCAGATTGAAATCGGCCAGGGCAAACTCCCGGCCGGCCTCGCCCATTTTTGCGGTGCGCGCCTTGTCCGTCAGCATCCGCGCAAGCCGGTCCGCCAGCGCTGCCTCATCGCCTTCATCCACGAGATAACCGGTCTCGCCATCCTTCACGCACTCGGTAATCCCCGCATGACGTGTCGCCGCCAGCGCACAGCCAGACAGCATCGCCTCGATACAGACCAGCGGCAGGCCTTCCGCGTCGCCTGATTTGGCGCGTTTCGATGGGACCACGGCGATCCGGGCTTCAGCCCAATGCTTCGGCATGTCATCAGCCGGCACCCAGCCGGGAAGCTCCACCTCGACACCGGCCTGTTCGAGCTCTTTCACCAGCGCCTCTTTCAGCTCGCCATCACCGATCAGTCGCACTGTCCAGCCTTCAAGCTCCTCGCCAAGACGGGCGAGCGCCGCGATCAGCGTGTCGATGCCCTTCTTCTCGGTCCAGCGCCCGGCGAACACGACAAGGTCCTTTTTCTTGCCCGGCGAAAAACGTGCCGGATCAGCCGTATTATGATGAACAACCAGCTTGTCTTCAGGCGCGCCCTTGGCGACCAGCTCATCCCGGATGAAGGTCGAGCAGGGCAGGATGAGCTCTATGTCTCGCCACATTTTCGCGCGGCGGCGATTATAGACGCGGATGAAACTGTCCTTGGTATTCGTCGTCTTCGTGGCGTCGCCACCATAATAGGTCACCGCCATCGGCAGACCGAGCTTTCTGGCGATCGGCAGGGCGTAGGCGCCCGATTTGCCAAAACTGGCATGCAGGGCGACGGGTTTCACCTCACGCAGCGTCTGTTCAAGCTTGGCTGAAATGCTGCCGAGCTGCTTGAAGGCCGCCTCACCGCCCGGCCCATGCAGCGGTCCAAGCTCAATAACCTCGGCACCGTCCGGGATCGGGCCTTTCAACTCATGGCCGATATAGATGGGCCTGAGCTTTGAAAATGATGAGTAGCCGCGTGGTATGAAACTCTCCGACGGGGTGAAGAGCTTGTCACAATAGGCCAGGAAGGCATGCGGCTCAGACATGGCGTGCCCCCTGCAACAAAGTGGAATAGCGCCGGGATCGGACAGTCGCGGCATAGACGTGCAAAGCCCGTTTCAATTCGCTCTCACCTCGATGTTTCACATGCAGGTTGAGTATTGCAGCCGCCTCCAACCGTCAAACACGACTTGGCAGCAAAAGCAGCTTCGCCTAAGACCCGCCTTCAGCTTCTGCAAGGACACCGACATGACTGCATACCGTTTGTTCGGCGCCGACACCTCCCCTTATTCCCTGAAGGTGCGCGCCTTCCTGAAATATAAGGGCGTGGATTTCGAATGGGTCGGGCGCTCGTCCGCGACCGAACAGGAGTTCCAGTCCTTCGCACAGGTACCGACTGTGCCATTGCTCGTGTCGCCAAAACGCGCCCCCAACCAGGACTCGACCGACATCCTGTCCTGTGTCGAGAATGACCATGCCGAGCCAAGCTGCGTGCCGGACGATCCGGCCTGCGCCGTGCTTGCCCTCATTCTTGAGGACTATGCCGATGAGTGGCTGAACAAGGCGATGTTCCAGCAGCGTTGGGGCCAGAAGCCAGACCGCGATGCCGCCGCCGAGCGCACGATGATGCAGCTCTTTGACGACAAGCCGCCCCGCGCGAAGAAAAAGACGTGTGACCAGATTGCCAAGCGGATGCGTGAGCGCCTGCCGCTCGTCGGCGTCGAGCGCAAGAATGAGAAAACGCTGAAAACCTCGTTTGAGCGTTTCGCGACACTTCTGAATGCGCACCTGGAAAACAATCTGTTTGTTTTTGGCGGCCGTCCATCCGTGGCCGATTTTGCCCTCGCCGGCCAGCTGTCGCAAATGCTGCTCGACCCGACACCGGGTGAATGGCTGCGGAACAAGGCACCTTTCGTGACTGCCTGGTGCGAATTCATGGATGCGCCGAAGGCTGGCGCACCATTCAAATCACTTGAGGAGCTTGAACCAACCCTACTGCCGCTTTTCCGCGACGAAATTGCTGTCACCTACCTACCGTGGGCTGCAGCCAATCTCGACGCGAACATGGGCAAGAATGACCGGATGGACGTGAAGATCGAGAAGAAGTCGTTCGAGCAGGTCACGCAGCGCTATGCGGCGACATCGTTTAAATCGGTCCAGAAGGCGGTGCGCCGCCTGTCCGATCAGGACGCGCTCAGCAGCTTCCTCAGCAAGAGCGGCGCGACCGGGTTCTTCGAGAAACCCCAAAAATAAAACCCCGGACCATCCGGCCCGGGGTTCCGTGTGTCGCAAGCGCGTCTGCGCTTAGGCGGCGGAAGCTTCCTTCTTGCCGCTTTCGATCAGTTTCGGCTTGCTCTTCGGTTCCGAGCTGGTGCCAATTTCGATCTTGCGTGGCTTCTTGGCTTCCGGCAGCTCACGCACCAAGTCGATACGAAGCAGGCCGTTCTTGAGGCTCGCACCGGTCACGATCACGTGATCGGCAAGCTGGAAACGGCGCAGGAATCCGCGTTCAGCAATGCCGCGATGCAGGTATTGGCGCTGTTCGCCGTCTGCATCCTGGCTCTTCTTGCCAGCCACCGTCAGCAGATTGTCCTTGGTTTCGATCTCAAGATCGTCCTCGGAAAATCCTGCCGCCGCAATCTCGATCGCGAAGGCATCATCGGCGACACGCTCAATATTATAAGGGGGATAGCCCTGTGTGCCGTCCATCCGGCTCGCCGAATCGATCATGTTGGCCATACGGTCAAAGCCAACCATGGTGCGGTACAGGGGGGTCAAATCAATCGTACTCATGACTTACAGTCCTCTCTAGGCAACTGTATCCGGCGGTCGCCGGATCATCATTTTGCGGCTCATCTGTTACTCCGGCCCGTTCATCGGCACCGGCAGACTGCCGGTCGCGGCCCGCTTGGCAGCGCCGCGACATCGTGTATTTGGGTAGGAAGTTCTGATGTTCAAGAACTCTGAAGGAGAAGAAGATGAAGCGTATTCTTGGCGCAAGCCTGCTGACACTCGCCCTCGCCGCCTGCGGAAATGAGACGGAGGTCAGCGACACGCCATCCGCGCCTCAGCCGCCGGCCGAAACGGCAGCGACCGAAACCGCACCTGCTGAAGAGGCTGGGTACTCGCTTGAAACAGCCCTCGCAGGCAGCTGGCGGACCGATGAGGAAAAAGCCCGCGACGCTTATCGCCACCCTGTAGAAACCATTGAATTCTTTGGCATTGAAGGCGACGACACTGTCGTTGAGATCTGGCCCGGCGGCGGCTGGTACACCAATATTCTAGCGCCGTGGTTGCACGCCAATGGCGGGCAATTCGTTGCCGCGACGTTCAGCCCGGACCGCTCTGAACGGTCCGCAGAAGTCATCGAGACCTACAAGGCAAACTATGCCGCAAACCCGGAGACATTCGGTGAATTCCAGTATGTCATCTATGATGGCGACGCAGACCCGATGGGTGAGCCAGACAGCGTCGATGCTGTGCTGACATTCCGCAACCTGCACAACTGGATGTCCGGCGACCATGCAGACAAGTTTTTCAATGAAGCCTATCGCGTCCTGAAACCGGGCGGCGTGCTGGGCGTGGTCGAACACCGCCTGCCCTCATCGGCAGAGCAGGACACAGCCGCGCCGACCGGCTATGTGCACGAGGATTATGTCAAAGCGCTGGCGGCCGCTGCCGGTTTCGAGTTTGAAGGCTCAAGCGAGATCAACGCCAATCCGGCTGACACTGCAGATCATCCCTTCGGTGTCTGGACCCTGCCGCCAGTCTCGCGGACCGCAGACCGTGACGGAAATACACCCGAGGGCTTTGACGCTGACAGCTATCTGGCAATCGGCGAGTCCGACCGGATGACGCTGAAATTCGTGAAGCCAGCGCAATAGCTGCATACGCGCGTGACAGCATGCACTTCTCCCGATTTGGCGGCAATCGCCCCGGATTGCGGAGAAGTGTATCGTTCAGCGACACATGAATCGAAAAATGGCGGTTGAACATGGCTTCCCGTCCGCTGCACGGCTAGCTAGAAGCCCGGCATGACCATGCGCGCACTTTTCCTGACCCGGATCTACGAAACATCACTGCAGGACGACAGCCTGCTGGATGAGCTGGAACAGGCTGTCTGGATGATCGAGGACGGTGATGAAGCCGGCCATGCCTGGTGTGAGGAAAAGGGATATCCCGGCTACACCTCTTATGCCTCGCTCGACGACCTGCCCACACGCGCGCCGGCCTTCGGCACGCTGGCGAAGCTGTTGCATGAACATGCCGCACGATTTGCAGAATCCCTGCATTGGGACGTCGCAGCATCCGACCTGCGGCTCGACGCCATCTGGGTCAACATACTTGGCGAGGATGGAAGCCATTCCGGTCACATCCATCCGGGCAGCGTCATTTCCGGTACGGTCTATATCAGTATGCCTGAAGGGTCGGGCGACCTGCGTTTCGAAGACCCGCGCCTTGCGATGATGATGGCAGCGCCGGCACTGAAGGAAGACGCTCCGGACGACGCAAAGCGCTTCATATATGTCTCGCCGTCAGCAGGTGATATCCTGATGTGGGAAAGCTGGCTGCGCCACGAAGTGATGCCGAGCCGACATGACGATGCCCGCATCTCCATCAGTTTCAACTTCGGCCTGACGCGCTAGGCCGCTGGGTTTGCCTATTTGACGCGGCGCACCCTGTAGGCACCGGTCGGCCCATCGTCGAAGGTGAGAAGTGGGCTGCCCAGCATCGTTTCCTCGATTGTTGCCGCTGCCGGCAGGCCCTTTGGCGGATTGACCGGTTCGCGAGAGGTTTGCTCCCATTCCTGCCCGTCCGCTGTCAGGAAGAAATGCCGACCCGTGGAATTTCGCAGGATACGCGTGACAGAAATGCTGACGCTGTCGACCGTGGACCCATCTTTCTTGTCGCCGCCGAAAACCCTCGCCCAGATCGGCCCCGACTTTTCGTCATCGCTTTCAGGCTCAGGTTCAGGCTCTGGCGGGGCGGCCCACTCAGGCGTGTCAGGTACGGCTGCGGCAGTCACAGGCGCTGCAACAGGCGCCGTGTCCTGAGCCTCCTTCAATATTCCGGACAAAGCGGTGGCAGAGGTTTCAAGGCAAGCCAGTCGCTCATTTGAATCTGTAATCTCGAGACACGCTGCGGTACGCTCTGCTGCGCTTCGCAACGTCTCGGCAGCGCCAACAGGGACAAGCAGGACAAAACCGGTCAGACCAGCGCAAATGATACGGAACACGAGCAAACGAGCCTCTTCTCTACACGGCCTCTGTCTTAAGTCGAAAGCCGGCAGACTCCAAACATGATGCGCACCCTTCCCCCTTGACGCCTTGGCATGGCTTGTGCACTGCAGCGCGTCTTGATGCCAAAACCAAAACCGGGGCCAAAATGGATCTCTCGAAAATCGCAACAGGGCTTAATCCGCCTGACGACGTCAACGTTCTGATCGAAGTCCCGCTGGGCGGGGAGCCAATCAAATACGAAATCGACAAGGCGTCTGGCGCCATGTTCGTCGACCGGTATCTCTATACCTCGATGCGCTATCCTTGTAATTATGGCTTCGTCCCGCACACGCTGAGCCTTGATGGCGACCCGATCGACGTCATGGTCGTTGGACAGCGCGCGCTGTTCCCCGGAGCGGTGGTTCGCGCACGCCCGATTGGTGTGCTGCTGATGGAAGATGATGGCGGCGAAGACGAGAAAATCCTCGCTGTTCCGCACCAGAAGCTGACGCGTTACTATGACAAGATCCACAATTACACGGACGTACCTGACACACTGTGCGACAGGATCGAGCACTTCTTTGCCCATTACAAGGATCTGGAGCCCAACAAGTGGGTCAAGATCCAGGGCTGGGAGGGCGTCGACAAGGCACGCGAACTGATTCAGGCGTCTGTAGATCGTTTCAAGGCCGAGGGCAGCTAGGCCTGAAAGGTAAGCCGATTTGGAATTCAGTGTCTGGCTTGCCCTGATCGGCTTGTTCCTTGCGGGCGGCCTGACACCCGGACCAGCCGTGATGCTGGTCGTGTCCTCGTCGCTGCGATACGGCTTCCAGCCCTCCATGCTGCCGGCGATCGGTGTTTCAACCGCCAATTTCGTGTGGATTGGCCTCGCTGCTGGCGGGGCCGCCGCCATTGCCAGCCAGTTCCCGCAAGCGTTTCTCGGCCTGAAGCTTGCCGGACTGGCCTTCATCATATGGCTTGGATACGGGCTGGTCCGTGCAAAACCGCGTGATTTGCGCCTGTCACGAGAAGCCATGCCAAAACGGCGCGCCCTGTTCGGCAAGGGCGTCGCATTGCAGCTTGCGAATCCCAACGCCCTGGTTTTTTTCGGTGCGTTGCTTCCCGGTTATTTCGATGCCACGCGGCCGCTTTTCATCCAGGTCGCCATCGCCATGGCGACGATCACCTTCACAGAGATGGTCGGCCTTGCCGTGTATGCGATCGCAGCGGACCGGATGGCGCGGAGCTTTGCCAATCCGACGTTTACGCGCTGGTTCAATGTCGGCGCAGCGGCCCTGATGGTTGGGTCTGCCGCCTTTGCCGTGTGGGCGACGAGCCGGCCCTAGGGCTCGACGACCGAGAACTCACCGCTCGTCTCATCGCGCCAGTGCAGCTCACCATGCGCAATGGCAAACCACGCACCATGAAGTTGCAGGTCGCCGGATTTGATCCGCTCTTCGACGAAGGGAAACGTCATCAAATTCTTGAGTGACGTGCCAATACCGGCAAATTCCAGCTCTCTCTGCGCGTCGGCTGGCTGTTTCGCGAGCACGCCGTCCCGCGCCTCATCGAGCAAGCTGACCCATGGGGCAATGAAATGTCCGACCGGCTTGTCATTCGCTGCCGACAGGGACGCCTGCACGCCGCCACACCCGCCATGCCCCATAATGAGGATATGCTTCACTTTCAGGGCGGTGACCGCAAATTCCAGCGCGGCACTGACGCCGTGCAAGCCACCGCCTGGATCATATGGCGGCACCAGGTTGGCAACGTTGCGGACGACAAAGAGCTGGCCCGGCGCGGCATTGAAGATGTCCGCCGGCTCGGCACGGCTGTCGGCGCAGGCGATGATCATGATGTCCGGGTCCTGACCGCGGCCCAGCTCTTCATAAAGCTTGGCCTGCTCAAGGTAGGTCCCTTTGCGAAAGTCGCGATAGCCCTGTTTCAGCTCTTCTGGCGTTCTCATACTGGCTCCATACTGGTCCGATTTGCGCCCGAAATAGACAGTCTTGACGATTTTCGCAACGTCGCACGAGACGACCCGTTCACTTCCGTCAACCAATTTGCAAAGATGTTGGTGCAATCGTGCTCTGAACAAGACGGTTTACGGAGTCCAGAATGGCCGACGCAGAGGCAAAACCCAAAAAGAAAGCGACCCGCCGTCGCCAGGGGCCGCGTCGCAGCGAAGCCTCGCGCGCCGCAATTCTTGACGCCACACGCGAAGAGCTGACGACCAATGGTTGGCGCAAGTTCAGCGTAGATGGTGTGGCCCGCTCCGCGCACGCCTCCAAGCAGACGATTTACCGCTGGTGGCCCGCGACGGGTAACATGTGCATGGAAGCGGCCACGACGATGCTGCAACCCGCGCCAGCCTCAGGCCCTGATCCGGTCGAGCGGATCGCCGCACTTGTCCTGCCCTTCGAAGTCGCGACCCGGACCGGAAATGGCCACGCCGTCCTGCGCGGCGCGCTAATGGCGGCCGCCGACGAAAAGGAAGCCGGTGAAACGTGGCGCACATGGATGAAGTCGAATGTACGCGCGCCGCTGCGGCTCATCCTTGCCGAACTTGCCGCGAAGAAAAAAGTGCGCCGCGATTACGATCTTGATGAAGCGGTCAACCTGCTGGTCTCGCCGGCCTGGCACAATTTGCTGATCATGCGCGCTCCATTGCGCGACGGCTTCAGCAAGGAGCAGGCAGAGCGGCTATTGAAGGTGCTTGCAGCCTAGGCCTTTGCGCCGCGTTTGCCGCCGCCATAGACAGGATTGGTCGCCGCACTCTGCTCGTCGAGTGGCCAGCGCGGGCGCGAGGAAAATGTCATCGCCTCTGAGGGCACACTGCCCTCGACCAGGCGCTCGGCGCCAGCCAGCGCAATCATGGCCGCATTGTCCGTGCAGTGCTTCAGCGGCGGCGCAATCAGCACCGCGCCATTTGCTTCGGCTACCGCTTCAAGGGCCTGACGTATCGCCGTATTGGCAGCCACGCCGCCAGCCACGACAAGCCGCTTTCCATCTTTGCCGCCCCTAAATCCATCCAGGGCCCGGCCAGCCCGCGCCGACAGGCAATCGGCAATCGCGGCCTGATAGCTTGCGCAGAGATCAGCCTTGTCCTGCTCGTCCAGCGAACCCGCCTCAATGATCCGGGCCGCCGCCGTCTTGAGGCCGGCAAAGCTCATGTCGAGACCGGCCCTGTCAAGCAATGGCCGGGGGAGTTTGTAGCGACCGGGATTGCCGCCCATCGCGGTGCGCTCGACTGCCGGGCCGCCCGGAAAGCCGAGGCCCAGCAATTTGGCCAGCTTGTCAAAGGCCTCGCCCGCCGCATCGTCGATCGTCGTGCCAAGACGCGTGTAGTCGCCAAGGCCCTTCACTTCGATGAACTGGCAGTGCCCGCCCGAGACCAGCAGGAGCAGGTAGGGAAAGGGGCAATCGCTTGCGAGGCGCGGGCTTAGCGCATGGCCCTCAAGATGATTGACCGGAATGAATGGCTTGCCCGTGGCCAGTGCGATCGCCTTGCCCGTCATCATGCCGACCATGACCCCGCCGATCAGCCCCGGCCCTGAGGTTGCGGCAATCCCATCTATTGCCTGGAGGCTCAGTCCACTGTCCCTGATCGCCGCAGCGACCACCTTGTCGGCGACATCGGCATGCGCCCGCGCCGCGATTTCCGGTACGACGCCGCCATAAGGCGCATGCTCTTCGATCTGGCTGCGGACAATTTCCGACAGGATTGTGGTCTTGCCGTCTTCCAGGCGAAGGATCGCAGCAGCTGTCTCATCACAGCTCGTTTCAATGCCGAGGACGGTCACACGTGTCATGGCGCTCACTTAAGCGTTTGGCGTGCCGCAGGAAAGACCGGCCCGTCAGTCGTCGATCAGCGCCGACAGGATCGAGCGGATCCAGGTTTCACGCTCCATGTTGTAGGCCTTGAACGTGGTCGCGTAGTCCCAGTAACACCAGCCGATCCGGCGTTCTTCGGCCAGTTCCCGCATGGTTCGCGTCCATGTCACGCGCTGGTCGAGCGGGATTTCCTCATACACACCGAACTCACCGAGCAGCATCGGGTGGCCCTGTTCAATGGCGAACTTTGCCGCGAGGGTCGCGCCGAGCCGCATCTCGGCAATGTCATCGCGTGTGCCCCAGCGTGGCCCGACCGGCGGTGGTGGATCAGCGAAGAAGGCACCCTGATGCGTGAAGGCATAGGGCTCGTAGGAATGGAAGGTCAGGATGATCCTGTCATCCTGCGGTGGACGGCTCTTGAGCAGCGCATCCAGCCCGCCCCATCCGGCGCTGCCGACAACAACCCAGCGATCGGGATGCTTCTCCCGCACGATGGACAGGAGCTCGCGATTGACGGCGTCCGTCTTGCGTACCGTCATCCGGTCATTCGGCTCATTGATCAGTTCAAAGAAAACCGTGTCCGGCGCGCCTTCGAAGGCATCGGATATCTGCGTCCAGAGCGCGCCGAGCCGTTCGCGGTGCGCATCCGGCTTTTTCATCAGCTCATTATAGTGGTGCACATTGACGATGACCTGCAGACCCGCCTCATCGGCCCAGCCAACGATTTCCCTGATCCGGGCCATGAAGGCCGGATCGATAGTGTACGGCACATTCGCTTCGGCATGCCCGCTCCATTTGATCGGCAGACGCACGGTATCGAAGCCAGCATCGGCAAGACGCTGCAAGTCTTCCTTGCGCACCGTATAGCCCCACTCGCCCTCATTCGGCGCTTCGAGGCCCCCGCCGAGATTCATGCAGCGCTCGATGGGTGTGGCCGGTGCAAGGACCGGGGCAGTATTTTCGGCTTCTGCGGCGGGCTCACCCGGGCTGCAGGCGGTCAGCATGAAAGCTGTGAGAAAGAGAAAACGTATCATGACCACCATGGATTAGACGCGGATTGTTAAAATTCCGCCCGCACCGGGCGCGCCAGTTGCCGCAGGCTGGCTCTGTTGCATGGTGTCTTCTGACTCTATAGCAGGGCGAAAGTTCGACAGGCAGGAGGCATTTATGCCGTCAATCAAGGCGCCGAAGCTAAAACTCAGGATCGGAACGCGCGGCTCCCCGCTCGCGCTGGTGCAGGCACGACAGGTCGCTGCGGAGCTTGAACGCCTGGGTGAAGGCAGCGTCGAGTGCGAGATCGTCACTTTCACGACCGGCGGTGACAAGCTGACAACCGAGCGCCTGATCAATGCTGGCGGCAAAGGCCTGTTCACCCGCGAGATTGACCGCGCCGTTGACGAAGGCCGCTGCGACCTTGCCGTTCACAGCCTGAAGGATGTGCCCGGTGCCATCCCCGATGGGCAGGAGCTGCTGGCTTTCCCGAAGCGCGAGGACCCGCGTGACGGCTTTATCACGACATCCGGTCTCAAGAGCCCGAAAGACCTTCCAAAGGGCGCAACGGTCGGCACCGCCAGCCTGCGCCGCGAATCCCAGACACTGGCGCTGCGGCCCGATCTCAAGATCGTGACGTTTCGCGGCAATGTGCAAACCCGCCTGAAGAAACTGGAAGATGGCCTCGCCGACGGAACTTATCTCGCCATGTCCGGCCTTGAACGGCTGGGCATGGCGCATATTGCCAAGCCCATCCCCGTTGAAGACATGATCCCGGCAGCCGGACAGGGCATTATTACGGTCGCGGCGCGCCCGGCCGATATGGATGCTGGCCTTGTTGACCTGGTCAGAGCGCTCGACCACGCTGAAACCCGGCTCGCTGCCACTGCTGAGCGCGCCTTCCTGGTCGAGTTGGACGGCTCTTGCCGAACCGCCATGGGCGGGCATGCGCGCCTGGAAGACGATGTCTGGAAGTTCGACGGCGAAGTCCTGAAACCCGACGGCTCTGCGAGATGGGCCGAAAAAGGCATCGCACAGTCCGATGCAAGCGCTGAAGAGCTCGCCGCACTGGGACAGAATGCGGGCAAACACATCCGGGCCGCGGCTGGCGGCGAACTGCCTTCATTTGAAGATGGCTGACACACGCGTCCTTGTCATCCGGGCCGAGCCGGGAGCCTCAGAGACGGCCGCACGTCTCAAGGCGCTTGGCCTGACGCCTGTCGTCTCGCCCGCGCTCAGGCTGACCGCCCGCGACGAAGCCCTGCCGTCTCTTTCAGGGTATTCCGGCCTGGTCTTCACCAGCGCCAATGGCGTGCGCTTTTTTGCCGAGGCGAGCGACGACCGCACCCTGCCCGTCTGGTGCGTTGGCCCGTCCACAGCCTCCGAAGCGGTCCGCCAGGGCTTTTCACCGGTTCACCAGTCATCCGGCGACGCGCACGATCTTGCCCATTTCATTGCTCATCACTGGACGCAAGACACGCCGAAATCATTGCTTCACATTGCCAATTCGGCGGCTCGAGGCGTTGTAAAAGCCGCGCTGTCTGAGCAGGGCTTTGATCTCACCTTCGTCCCGCTCTACGAAGCCCGCCCGGCCGCATCACTCAGCGCCGACGCCGTCGACGCCATCAGCTCCGGCGCGCCGGTCACCTGCCTTGTCCATTCGGCAAAAGGCGCTGAAGCGCTTGCCGGGCTTGCAAAATCGCTCGATCTTTCGAATACGAGATTTGTTGCGATTTCCGCTCAGGCTGCGGCGCCCCTCGGCAATGCCGGGACAGGTGCCATTTCGATAGCCAGCCATCCTGACGAGGACCATTTGCTGGGCCTGCTGCAAAGGGTACTCGAAGCGGGCTGATCGTGGCACAGTCACATCAAGGCGGCTGGGGAGCGCGCAAGAGGTAGACTTTATGAGCGACCGTCCGACCCACGCTTCTGACCCCATCGACGCAGAGTTCGAACCTGCGGACGATACAAAGCAGATCGAGTCGACCCATGAGACGCCAGCCAAATCCGGTGGGCCCGGCTGGGTCTCGCTTACCTTTGTCTGCCTGATTGCCCTCGGCAGCCTCGCTGTCTCGCTCTGGTCTTCTGGCCTGCTAAAGCAGAATCTCGTCCCGACGCCGTCATCGGCTTCTGTGGCGGACCTGCGCGAAACCCATGCGGCAGTGCAGGCACGGGTCGGCGAACTGTCAGCCCAGGTCGAAGGCATGATCGACCGTGTGGACAGTGAAATTGCCCGCCTCGAAACCGAAGTTGCAGCGATTGAGCCTGCGCCGGCTGAAACGCCAACCACACTGGACGCTGATGCCGCCACGGTGTTCGACACACGCATTGCCGCGATTGAACAGCAGCTGGCAGACCTGGCCACTGCCGAGGACAATGCGATTGACCCGGCCCGTATCGAAGCGATCGAGAGCGCACTCGCCTCGGCCCGTAATTCCGGCGGCGACGTTGATAGCGCACAGCTTGTCGACATCCGCACAGAGCTGGCCTCGATCAAGACCGATCTAGGAGAGCTCGCCTTCACCCAGACCGAGTTTGCAAACCAGATCGAGACGATCCGGACCGATGCGACGGAACTTGGCCGGTCATCGCAGCAAGTTGTTACAGCCTCCCTCGCGCTTGCCGCCATTGAAGCGACCGCGGCGCGCGGCGAACCGTTCGAAGCCGAGTTCCGGCAATTGCAGGATGCGCGCCCGGACGACCGCGATGTCCAGGCGCTGGCCAGCCTCTCCCAGATCGGTATTCCGCCGCTTGCAGAATTGCGGTCCCAGTTCCGCGAGCTACGCAAGCAGGCAACGTCTCGCGGCGCAGCTGACGGGAGCGGAAAGGGCTGGATGAATACGGTATTCGGGGATTCCGTCAGCGTGCGCCGGACGGAAAGTGGAGGCGAGACTGCCGATCGGCTTGTCGATGCGGAAGCTGCCCTTGCACGCGACGACCTTTCCATTGCGATCGATGCTGTCGAAGCCTTGCCGGATGAAACCAAACCCATCTTCCAGACATGGCTGGCCGATGCGCGGCGGCGCGCACGGCTGGAAGGCGCTTTGGAGGATATGCGTCTCAAACTGATCGCGGCTGGCCAATAGCCATCTCGCCAGGCAATCGACCGCAGACGCGCCGGGATGCACCAGCCGCAGCTGCCAATGCATCTTCTTTTTGCCCGGTTCGTTGTGCAGCCTTGAAACCTTGTAGTTTCCTCAAGCTTAACACCTTACATGTGAACATAAGCACATTGACCAAAACGGCCCTTAATTCTGGGGACAGGCCCCGCACGAAATGATTGTACTTTTCCTCGTCATCCTCCTGATCGTCCTGGCAGGGCTGGCCGTCCTGTGGGTGGCGCGGCTGCCGGGCAGCGTACTGATCACCCTCGGCCCGGAAACGGCGATCGAGCTGAAACTGGTCGTCGCCGTGCTCGCCGTGCTGCTGATTGGCGGCGCACTGGCGCTTGTGTGGGGTGCGCTGACAGGCCTCATCCGTATGCCGTCAAAATTTTCCCGGGCACGCGAAGCCTCAAAAACGAGGTCCGCCAACAAGGCGCTGGCGGATGGGTTGCTCGCAGCAGAAGCCGGGGATGTCCGTTCAGCGCGGAAGTATGCCAGCAAGGCCGCCAAGCATGGCGAGGATGAGCGGTTGAAACTCCTGCTGGAAGCGCGCACCGCCGAAATATCGGATGACTGGTCCGGCGCTGAACGCGCCTGGGGACAGCTTGCCCGCCTGCCCGGCGGCCACCTCGCAGGCTTACGCGGGGCAGCGACGGCCGCTTCCGAGCGCGGTGATACGATTTCGGCCGAGGCGCGCGCGCGTGAAGCGCTGGAGCTTCGTGCTGATGCCGACTGGCCATTCAATGCCCTGTTCGACAGCCAGGTTGCGCGCGGCCACTGGCAGGAAGCGCTCGACACGCTGGCGATTGGCGAGAAGCGCGGTGCCATCAAGGGGGACAGCCTGCGCCGGCGCCGGGCCGTCCTCTACACAGCGCTCGCCTGCGGCCTGCCAAATGCCGAACGCCGCGACGCGCAGCGCCTGCTGGCCGACGCAATCCGGTCTGCACCCACCTTCCCGCCGGCTGCATGGCATGGTGCCCGGCACCTTATGATTGATGGCAAGGTCAAGGCCGCCCAGGGCGTGCTGGAACTTGGCTGGAAAGCCAACCCGCACCCTGCCCTCTCTCAGCTTTGCCGCCGTCTCGACCAGGCCGACACGCCAAAAACGCAACTGGCCCGGCTTGAAGCCCTCGCTGCGGCCAATCCCGAGGCCCGCGAAAGCCGGATCCTCAAGGCCGAAATCGCCATGTCGAGCCGCGACTGGATGACAGCCATCAGGTCGCTCGCCCTGCTCGTCGAAGAAAATCCGACCGCGCGGCTGTGCCTCCTGCTCGAACAGGCCCTGCGCGGCTATGGCGACGACAAGGAATCCAATCGCTGGGGCCGCATGGCGGCAACCGCCTCGCGCGAAGCTGAATGGTCGGACATTGATCCGAACGGGTCGGCTTTTGATTATTCACGGCGTGATTGGGCGCGCCTCGTCTATGCCTTTGGCGATGCCGGAACGCTGGTGCATCCGCGCTATGAAGCGTATGGCCGCGAACTCGAAGCGGGTCGCCACATTGCACTGCCTGCCCCAGCCCGGCGCGTTTCGCCACTAGCTCAGCCTTCGGGCAGGTCAGCACCGATTGCGGCAGAGGCGGGCAACCCATCGCCCCTGGCCTCGCCGCCACTAGACTATGTGTCCGACCAAGAAGAAGACTGAAGCAGAGATGAAAACCGGGCTTGCGACTGAGGGCGCCAAACGGTAAGGAAGCGCTCTCGAAATGGCAGGCCGCTTTAGCTCAGCTGGTAGAGCATCGCATTCGTAATGCGGGGGTCAGGTGTTCAAGTCACCTAAGCGGCACCATTCACTTCGGGTGGCCCTGCGGGCCAAAAATCAGTCCGGTGGACTGATTTTACGAAGTGAATGCCCCGGCAGGGGCCTCAAAAGCTTGTTTCCGTATCGCGGCTTTGCCGCTCACATGAGACGGGCTCAAGGCTGCGTCTCCCTTCAGCCAAAGCCGACGCGCTCACCCCAGCGGATAGTCCGCGACCGGTTCATACACACTCTTCTTCCCGACACGCGGGATGCTTTCAAAGAGGTGGAACTGGTCGGCCGTCCACGGACCGGCACGCAAGACCTGCCAGCGCTCGGACCACGCCATTGCCGATGCGAGCGGCACATCATTGAGATAGGCGAGCGTGATGTGCGGCTTGAACGGCTTTTCATCCGGCTTCAGGCCAAGCCGGCGGCCAACGGCCCGGCAGTCTTTTGACAACTGGTCCATCTCGGGCGTGCGCTTCACCGTGGCAAAGACCGAATGCGGCTCCTTGCGGCCAAACCAGCCAACACCCTCGATCCTGAGATCGAATTGCGGGCAGGCGAGATTACCGATTTCGCCGTCCAGCTCGCGAGCGTCCGGTTCTTCCATGTCGCCGAAATAGGCAAGCGTGATGTGAAAATGCCCCCGCTCGCGCCATCGCGCCCCATCCAGGCCCGTCTGCAGCGGCAACAGGCGCGCGGCTATGTCGTCGGGAACAGGAAGGGCTGCAAACAGTGTTATCATGGCTCTACTCAAACAGAAAAAGCCCGGCCATCAAGACCGGGCTTTTCCAAATCTGTTCCGGATCTGCCGTTCGGAAACTTATCCTGCGAGTTCATCCAGCTTGCTGAAATGCTCTGCCAGCAGGTAATAGAAGGTCACACGGGACTTGTTGCCGCCTTCTGGTTTCAGCTTTTCGCAGATCTTGCCGATTGCGGCATCAATGTCGGTATTCGACTGCGCCAGACCGAGCTTGCTGCGGCAAAATTTTTCCCGAACACGCTGAAGTTCGCCTTCATCGGAGCAGGAAACCAGCGAAGAATCGCGATTTCTGAGAGCAATTCCCAGATGACCGACAATCTTTTCGGCGGCCTTCTGATTATACCCTTTTGCGTATTTTTTGATGTTGTCAGCGTAAGCTGATGCGTCTGCCATAGGTTGTATCCCCTTCGAGTTGCGTTCACCCCTCTGCTGCCGTTACGACAGCATCAAGCATGCTGCCGCCAGCTCAAGAGAAAGTCAAACAAACCTTTTTGTTCACGGGCATGGTGACGGTTGACGCAAGTGCAGACCATTTACGTCAGCTTCCATTTCTTCGGTCCAGTCGAGTTCAAATGCGTCAATACACGTCTTGAGTTGATCCAGACTTGTAGCACCTATGATTGTGGACCCCATGAAGTGACGGGTGTCGCAAAAACGCAGTGCAAACTGCGCCGGGTCGACGCCATATTTGGCCGCAAGATCGACATAGCCATTGATCGCCGCTTCGGCGCCCGGCTTCTCATAACGTTGTAGCCTCTCGAACAATTGCTTGCGCGAACCGGCGGGCAGGGCACCGCCGCGATACTTGCCCGTCAGATAGCCCTGGGCGAGCGGTGAATAGGCCAGCAGGCTGACGCCTTCACGCACGCAACACTCCTCAAGGTCGCCCTCGAATGTCCGGTTGACGAGACTATAGGCATTCTGGATCGACTGGATGCGCGGCAAGCTGGCCCGGTCACTCTCAGCGATGAAACGCATCACACCATACGAATTTTCATTCGACAGACCGATATGACGGATACGCCCGGCTTTCACATGCGCATCGAGATGCGACAGGATTTCTTCGAACGGTTCATAATCGACCTTGTAGGTGTCGGCATCGGCCTTGTTGCCGAACATGCCGACAGGCCGGTCGGGCCAGTGCAGCTGGTAGAGGTCGATATAGTCGGTCTGCAGACGCTTCAGGCTCTTTTCAACCGCCTGGTCGACCTGGTCTTTCGTCTGGCGCGTCATGCCAACGTCGCCATCCCGCGTCCATGTCATGGGCGAGCGGCCGCTGATCTTGCTGGCGAGGATGATATCCTTGCGCTTGCCGGTCTTCCTGAACCAGCTTCCGATGATCTTTTCAGTTGATCCCTGCGTCTCGGGCTTCGGCGGCACGGCATACATTTCCGCCGTGTCGAAAAAGTTGATACCCCGTTCGACAGCGTAGTCCATCTGGGCGTGGCCCTCTTCCTCTGTATTCTGCTGGCCCCATGTCATCGTGCCAAGGCAACAGGCCGTGACTTCAAGCTCCGTTGTTCCGAGTTTGCGCTTTTTATCCGGCATCCAGATTCCCTTTGTTAACAGCTGATCAGGATAGAAAGCCTATTACTGCAATGACAACCGGTTTTCCTTGAACTGGAGGGGGTTTTCCCACATATTATCGGTAATCGGCATGGCTTTCATGCCGGCCTTTCGAAAGAGGGATAAATGAACAATTTCAATCCATCTGTCGCCCGCGGCAGGTCCATGGATGCGAGCATTGACCAAGGCCTGCGGTCCTTCATGCTCGGCGTCTACACGAAACTGACCTGGGGCATCGCGCTCTCCGGTGTGCTGGCCTTCCTGGCCGGGACCTGGGAGCCGCTCACAAACCTGATCTTCGGGACGCCGCTTTATTACGTCGTGGCGTTTGCACCGATTGCGCTGATCTTCGGCTCGATGTTCTTCATGAAGAACCCATCGCCGCTCGGTTCAGCCATCCTGTACTGGGCGATCGTGGTCTTTATCGGCCTCGGTCTCGGCGTGTATTTCTACATGGCTTCCAGTGGTATGACGTCACAAACGGCCGGCGGCATCAAACAGGCGCTCACCTATGGCACCATCGCCAAGGCGTTCCTGATCACATCGTCCGCATTCGGCGCCCTTACGCTGTGGGGCTATACGACCAAGCGTGACCTGTCCGCCATTGGCAGCTTTGCCATCATGGCGATCTGGGCCCTGCTGGCCGTTTCCGTGATCTACATGTTCCTTCCGATGCTCGGCATCATGGAGCCATCCAGTGGCATGGAATGGCTGATTTCCGGCGGCTTCGCCCTGCTCTCGGCGGTCCTCGTCGCGTGGCAGACGCAGGAGCTGAAAGAAGGCTATTACCAGCTCGCTGGCAACCAGCGCGGCATGGCCGTGATGACGAATTGGGGTGCTCTCAACTTCTTCATCATGTTCGTGAACATGTTCCGCTTCGTGCTGATGCTCCTCGCCTCGCGAGACTAGCCAGCCTGACACATAATCCGAAAAGCCCCGGTCCAGCAGCCGGGGCTTTTTTCTTGACTCCCGCCGCCGCGCGATGACAGTTTCGAACAAATCAGGAACTTATAGTCTGGAGACGGTGATGGCCGATGATCACCTCAACCCATGTGCGAGCGATATCTGCCGCGGCGTACTACGCCTGTTTGCAGACCTGAATCTTGCTGGCGTCACAGAAATGACCCTGGCCAATGGCAGACGCGCCGACATTGCCGCGATAGACCCGGCCGGCAAGATTACCATTGTGGAAGTCAAAAGTTCGGTCGCCGATTTTCGCTCCGATGCCAAATGGCCTGATTACCGGCCCTTCTGCGACCGTTTCTATTTCGCGGTCGGGCATGGTTTCCCGCAGGCCCTTATCCCTGAAGAGACCGGACTGATCGTTGCCGATGGCTTTGGCGGCGCCATCCTGCGTGAGCCGGGCGAGACGCCTCTGGCGGCAGCACGCCGCAAGGCCGTCACGCTGCGTTTTGCACGCCTTGCGGCAAACCGGCTGAATTTTGGCGCTGAGCCTGTCGCCAGCGATCTTCTCTCGCAACCGTCCTGATGCCGCCGCCATCTGGACGCGAACCGCCTGAATGCCTAGCTGAGCGCCTATGAGTCTTGCCTATCCTCTTGCCGCGACCGCAGAAGATGCCCTGAAGGGCATCAATATGGCGGCGCGTACGCGCTATGAAGCTGAGGAAGTCGCTGGCGACACGCCGGTTCTGTCACTTGAGACCGAGTGGCTGAAACCGCCTGGCGCGGATCTGGCAGCGCTGATGAAACAGGCCGAATCCGGTGAGGCGAAAGGCTTCATCCAGACCTATGAGGATGCCGACGGAAAGCCTGTTCTTGCCGTCACATACTGGAAACTCGGAAAAGCTCCGGCCAAAACGAAGGCCAAGGCCAAAGCACCCGCACCGGAAAAGCCGAAAGTCCCGGCAAAGAAAAAACCTGCCGAAGACCATACGGACGATCTTTATTTCCGCCATGGTCGCACGCGTAAGGCACGCCGCAAGACACACACGGACCCGCGCCAGATGGATTTGTTCATGGACCCTGACCAGCGCGGCTATGAACACAAGGACCCAAACAATCCGAACACCATCCTCACGGATGAAGAAGGTGACGGAACAACGTTTGGCGGATAGCCTTGGGTGGCCTCAGTCAGCTGACATAAGGCGATAGCACCGCCAGTGACGCCAGTGTCATGACGATCAGCAGAAGTCCAAAAAGCACCCTCAGTCCAGGCCGCTCTTCAGACGGGATAGCCCGCCACCATGCGTGCAATGTGTCTCGTTCGTCCATGCAGGGCATAGTAGCAGGACGCCGCCTGGGCCTCAAATTAAGCTGGTTTAAAGATTAGCGCGACGCCGTTATTGCAATAGCGTTTGCCGGTCGGCGCGGGGCCGTCATTGAAGACGTGCCCCTGGTGACCGAGACAGCGGGCGCAGTGATATTCCGTGCGCTGCATCCAGAGCTTGTTATCCGGCTTGGTCGCGAGACTACCTTCAATGAAGCTTGAAAAACTTGGCCAACCCGTTCCGCTCTCATACTTCGCCTCGGATTTGAACAGTGGCAGGTCGCAGCCCTTGCAGTGGAATACACCTTCACGCTTCTCCGCATTGAGCGGTGAGGAATGGGCACGTTCGGTATCTTCCTTGCGCAACACACCGAATGCTGCCGGTTCGAGGCGCTCGCGCCAATCGGCTTCGCTGAGCGCACGCCATTCAGTGTCTGAATAGTCGGCCTCGGCGGCCACTGCCTCTTCGGCCTGTCCCTTACCATTGGTGCAGGCGGCGAGAATGGTGCCAGCCACCCCCCCCATAAGGAGGTTGCGGCGCGAAAATCTTGAAGTCGTTTGGGTCATGGGCTTGATATAGGTCGATGTTTTCACCCGTCGAAACACAAATGCGTGTGGAAATCTTGAGGTTCTTCGAGCGCAAGCTGGCATTCAGGGTCGCCATTCCATCCACAAGCCACTAGAACGCGCGGCGTCGACAAGGTTAACCGGAGCATGGACCCATGGACGGAAACGATCCCAAACTTACAGAAGCCGCCAAGGAAAAGCTGCGCCTCACCATTGAGCGCATCGAGCGTCTCGAAGAAGAAAAAAAAGAAGTCGCTGACCAAATCAAGGACGTCTTCGCCGAAGCCAAGTCCATGGGCTATGATGTGAAGGCACTTCGCCAGGTCGTCCGCATCCGCAAACAGGACAAGCAGGCCCGCGAAGAAGCTGAAGCGGTGCTGGAAACCTATCTCATAGCGCTCGGCGAAATCTAGTCACGGTCAACCGGTTTCAGGCTTTTGGGCCAGTGCTCGGGGCGCGGCCCCAGCCCGATGGCCCGCGCGGGCAGCCGCCTCAACAGTGGCACGGCATCCAGCGCCCTGATCAACAGCGGCACCCGCAGCCTTGTCTTCGCAGAGATCGCCGGCAGCAGGAGGTTTTCGTGCGCGAAGATCTGCGCGGCCTGCGTCAATTTTGCCGGCAGGTGGCGCCGCGCCTGTACCGCTTCGAGCACGGCGTCCGTCAGCGCCCCGGTGGAAAGCGGCCGGTGCAGGATGCGCGCGGCGGCCACCGCGTCCTGCAAGGCGAGATTGATCCCCACACCGCCGACCGGTGACATCGCATGGGCGGCATCCCCGATGGCCAGGAAACCCGTGCGCCACCATGTCTCCAGCCGGCTGACCTGCACACTCAGCAATTTCACGCCATCCCAGCTTTCAATCGAGCAAGCTGCATCGGCAAGATGCGGCGCAAGCTCAGCAATCTTCGCCCTGAACGCCTGAAGCCCGGCTGCGCGAATGCGCGCATTGCCATTCTTCTCGATGACAAAGGCGCACTGCCAGTAGGTGTCGCGGTTGATCGTGACGAGAAAGCCGCCGGGCGCGATATAGCCGAGTGACTGGTTGGCATCGTGATGGCGCTCACGCGGCAGGCTGAACCAGAGCACATCAATGGGCGCGCCTTTCTCTGTCAGCGCCAGCCCAGATTGCGGCCGCAACGTCGATTCGCGCCCGTCGCATGCCACCGTCAGGGAGGCACGCACCTCGATTTGCCCACTATCACCGCTTGCCCGGACACCGCACACCTTCCCGGCCTCGATGATCAGCTCATCGGCATGGGTCGACCTCATCAGCCTGAAACCGGTATAGGCGCTCGCCTCATCGGCCAGGAAATCGAGAAATTCCCATTGCGGCATGAAGGCGACATATCTGGCGACGGTCGGCAGATGCCTGAAATCCACCATCTCATAGAGTTTACCGGAGAAATTCACTCCGATCCGCTCGGTCTTCTGATGCGGTCGCTCAAGGAATTTTTCCAGCAGGCCAAGCTCATGTAGCACCTGCATGGTGGATGGGTGCACGGTATCGCCGCGAAAGTCGCGGAAGAAGTCTGCATGCTTCTCCATCATGACGACATCGAGTCCCTGGCGCGCCAGGAGGTAGCCGAGCATGATCCCGGCCGGGCCGCCCCCGGCAATGCAGCAATCTGTCCTGATCATGTCGCCGAATCCAATGCCCATGCCGCGCTGCTGTTCCGGCCGATTTGTGTTTTGTCCGAACAGCTTTAATTTCAGCGCGATCATGCCACGCGACATTGATGAGACCAAGAAACGCAAGGCCCTGCGCAAACTGCGCAAGGCGGCAGACCTTGCCGCGCGCGGCGAAGGCCCGGAGCTGTCTGACTGGGAAAAGGAATTCCTGGAAGAGGTTGAGGCGAGGATCGAGACGTATGGTTCGGCTTTCGCTGACCCGGAAAAAGGCAATCTTGAAGAGCCGATGTCCGCGCTGCAGACCCGCAAGCTGAAAGAGATAGACAAGAAGGCGCGCGGCAAGGGCGGCGGGTTCAAAACCCGCAAGCCGCTCGGCGCGAAGAAAAAGCCGGGCTTTAGCCCTCGTGTCCGGCAACTGGACGAGGATGTTGAGGAAGACGCGCCTCCACCGCCCGACCCGAACCCGGCAAAACCACCGCTCGGCGTAATCCGTGGCAGTGAGCTGAAACTGAAACATGCGCCGGACGCACCCGTCCCGAAACGCCCCACCTTCCGGGTGATCAAGGGCGGCCGTGATGACGCCTGAGCAAGCCGCCACCTGGGCGCGCTTCAAGCATGAGACCGGGACAATGGCAGAGCCCTATGACGTCTTCGCCTTCGGTGACACCCCGGCGCTCGCCAATGACCTACTGGGCCTCGTTCTGGCCGGCACCAAGCAAGCGACGGCGACGAGGCTGGCTTTCTACCAGAAAGCAGGCATGCGCCCGCCCAGAGGCGGTGACCTTTCGCTGGTCCTCGATGGTATGGGCCTACCTTCTTGTATCATCGAAACCACTGTCGTTGATATCGCGCCCTTCAACACGGCGACTGAAGATTTCGCCTACATAGAAGGTGAGGGCGACAAGTCGCTCGGCTACTGGCATCGTGCACATCTTGCCTATTACCAGCGCGAATGTGCCTGCGAAGGTAACAGGTTCAGCGAAGACGAAGACATCGTCTTCGAACAGTTCCGTCTTATCTGGACTCCTGAGCGACAATAACGGACATTAGCGTCCGCAAATGGATGGAGCACGCAAGACATGAAAACCGTCGTCATCACGGGCGCATCAACCGGCATCGGCCGGGCTGCCGCCGAACATCTCGCCAGCAAGGGCTGGAAGGTTTTTGCCGGTGTGCGCAAACATTCCGATGGCGACCCGCTGAAGCAGGCGAATGCCAATATCCAACCGATCATACTCGATGTCGCCAAGCCGGATCAGATCAAGGCGGCGGTCCAGACCGTGTCGAAAGCTCTTGGCGGCAAGACACTGGACGGCCTCGTCAATAATGCCGGTATCGCCAGTATGGGGCCCCTGCCCGTCCAGCCGATGGACCAGTTCGAACAGCATTTTGAGATCAATGTCTTTGGCCTGATGCGTAATACGCAAAACTTCCTGCCCTTGCTCGGCATGAACGAGACCCGCGAGGGCAAGCCCGGGCGCATCGTGAATATCACCAGTGTCGGCGGGCGTCTCTCGTCGCCATTCCTGGGCGCCTATGCTGCGACGAAACATGCCGTCGAAGCCATCACCGACAGTTTTCGCCGCGAGCTCATCATCTACGGGATCGACGCGATCGCGATCGGCCCCGGTTCGGTGAAGACGCCGATATGGGACAAGGCGGAGGACATGAACAGGAACCAGCCCTACGCAAATACGGTGTGGGCCGAACCTATCCAGAAGTTTGCAGACACGATGCTACAGGGCGGGCGCGACGGACTCGATCCGAAAATCATTGGCGAGACAATCGAAAAGGCGCTGACGAGCAGCAGCCCGAAGGCCCGCTACGCGCCGGTGCCGAACAAGCTGACCAACTGGATTATACCGACCCGGCTGCCCAAACGCTGGCTCGATGGCATTTTCTCAAAGCGCTTCGGAATGAAGGCGCATGACAAGAAGCGCGACTGACCACGCGTCACCAATTGCACCGGAACGTCGCGTGGTTAGTCTCACCTGAAACAAAGGGAGACAGTCAATGAGTGACCTCGTTCTGCGGATTAATGACAATGGCCTGTGCTGGCTGACCATCAACCGGCCGGACAAGCTGAACGCGCTGACCGTGGGTGTCTTCCAGCAATTGCGGGACCATATCATCGACCTGCAAACCGATGACAGCATTGGCTGTGTCATCCTGCGCGGTGCGGGAAAATGCTTCTCCGCCGGTCATGATCTGGCGGACATTGCCACAGGAGAGAAAGTCCCCTCCCGCGGCTGGCATTCGGAAACCCTGCGCATGATGGAAAAACTGCCCAAGCCGGTCATCGCAGCGGTGCATGGCCATTGCTATACCGGCGCACTGGAAGTGGCGCTGGCCGCCGATTTCATCCTCGCGGCGCAATCAGCCAAATTCGCCGACACACATGCCAAATGGGCGCTGACCCCAATCTGGGGCATGAGCCAGCGTTTGCCCCGCCGCGTTGGTATCGCCACCGCTAAACGCCTGATGTTTACGGCTGAAACGGTGCGCGCTGATGACGCGCTGCGCATCGGCCTGTGCGAAGCTGTGTTCGCAGACGAGACCTTCGAAACGGAACTGGAAAGCTTCGCCCGCCAGATCCTCGCCAACTCGCCGTTTAGCCATAAGGCCAACAAGCGCCTGCTGGAGGCCACTGACATGGACGCGCTCGATGCCGGCCTGCAATGGGAAATCACCGAGAATGAAGGCGTCGGCCCTGACATGCAGGAGCGGATCGCCGCGTTCACGAAGAAATAGACCTCACGCGACGAGGATCAGCCCGAGAATACCTGCCGTCAGCACGGCGAGGCCGGCAAATTCCCGCGCGGTGATCTTTTCGCGGAAGAAAAAATATGACGCCGCAATAGTGAAGATGATCTCCACCTGCCCGACGGCCCTGACATAGGCAGCGTTTTCCAGTGTCATCGCCGTGAACCAGCCGAGCGACGCCAGCATTCCGACAAGGCCAACAAGGCCGGTGATCCGCCATTCGCGGAAAACGCGGCCAAGCTCACCAGCCTCTCTCACCCGCAGCCAGGCCAGCATGACAAGGCTCTGGAAGACCAGCACAATCGCCAGCGTCACACTGGCCCGCACGATCGCTGGCCCATCCCCCAAAGACAGGGATGCGCCCCGGTAACAAACCGCTGACAACCCGAACAGCGCGCCGGACCCAAGGCCATACAGCAACCGGGCATCAAACGGGAAACCGCGTCCAGCCGACCTTTCTGGCCAGGAAATCAGCAGGATGCCGGCGAGCCCCACCAGGATGCTGCCAAAAGCCAGCAGGCTCACCGCTTCGCCCAGGACGACAAGGCTGAACAGTGCCGTTTGTACGGCCTCGGTCTTGGTGAAGGCCGTGCCGACGGCGAAATTGCGAAAGGAAAAGAGGTGGATCATGAAGCCGGTCGCGACGATCTGCGCGAGGCCGCCCATAAGCATCATCGGCCAGAAACGCGCATTCCAGACATCCGCTTCGCCGGGAAAGGCACATACCAGCAGTCCGGCGACCAGCACAGCCAGAGGCGCCGCAAAGATAAAGCGCGCCGAGGTCGCGCCCCACACGCTGAGGCGGTCGCGCAGCTTCTTCTGCAACATTGACCGCAGGTTCTGCAGGAAGGCGGCCGCTATTGTGATGGGGATCCAGGCAAGCATCGCGCGCTTGTTCAGTGCGCCAGCTTGGCTGTCAATCCGGCACCCAGATTAAATGATCCAGAGCAGAACGCCGAGGATCAGGGTACCGGCCCCAAACAGGCTCGCGATCCAGCGATACTCGATATGGCTGAGAGGCTCGGCAGAATGAGACTCCATCTGTTTCACGACTTTGCACGACTTCCTGTAAGCCAGAAAGAATACGGCGAGCGCGATAACGACGAACACGCTCGCCCCAAGCCGGGCCAGCCATGTGGGCTCAGTCGCCCTGAAAATCGCCTGAAAACCGAGACCGAGCACGGCAGACGCGACCCCCGTGCGTATCCAGCCGGCGAACGTCCGCTCATTTGCCAGCATGGTCCTGTCTTCGGCAAAATCCGTCCGGTTCTCGGCAAGGTCTGTCCGGTTTTCAGCAAGCTCGTTCGATGTCGGCATACCTAACTAACCGATGAGCCATCATTTCGTTTCAGGCCCGCGGGTGCGCCGCCGAATGCACAGCCCTCAGCCGCTCGGAATCGACACCTGTATAGACCTGCGTTGTCGACAGGCTGGCATGGCCGAGCAGGGTCTGGATGGCGCGCAAGTCCGCGCCGTGGGCAAGCAGGTGCGTCGCAAAGGCATGGCGAAGTGCGTGGGGCGTCGCTGTTTCTGGCAGGCCGAGCGAGCCACGCAGGACCTGTACACCCTTCTGCACGATGGCTGGCTGCAACCGCTTGCCACGCACGCCATAGAAGAATGGTGTGTCCTTGCCGATCCGCCACGGGCAAAGCCGCGCATATTCGTTCATGGCTTCGCGCACTGCCGGGATCAGCGGCACAATCCGGACCTTGCCGCCCTTGCCGGTAATCCGCAGCCGTTCAGGCGCCGGGCGCACATCGCCATTAAGGCCAAGCCCCTCCGAAATCCGCAAGCCACCGCCATAGAGCAGCGTCAGCACGGCGACATCGCGGGCAGCAACCCATGGCTCTTCGGCAAAGGCTTCAGCCGTTTCAATCATGTCCCGCGCCGCAGACACAGACACGGGTCGCGGCAGGCGCGCCCCACGTTTAGGCCCCTGCAGGAAGGCAATTTCCGGGTTCTCGATGCCGTGATGATGGTCGAGCCAGTGGTAGAAGGTCTTGATGGCCGACAGCACACGCGCAATCGAGGCGTCCGACAGCCCGTCGCGTCGCCGTTTGGCCAGGAAGGCGCGAATATCGCTCGCATGAAGATGGCGAAAAAGCTTGATACCAACCTGCTCACCAAGATGAGTTTCGAGAAATCCGAAAAAGCTCGACAGGTCATGGCCATATGCCTCGACCGTATTGTCGGCGAGACGGCGTTCGCGGCCGACATAGTCAAGAAAGGCTGAAAGGATTTCCATCGCGGGCCAAGTGTCAGCCACAGGTCTTAAGGGGGGGATAATGGTGACGCTCACGCGTCGGCCATCGTCCTTCTGCGTCGCACAGAATAAGGGCTCTGTCGTAACGGACCTAAAATCTTCATGGTGAGCGAAGTCGAACCACGAAGCCGACATATGCTACCGCCCCGTGAATACCGGCGCACGCTTCTCGATGAACGCCGCCGCGCTTTCTTTTGCATCCTCGGTTTGCATCAGACGGCGAATTTCCGTGATCGCCCACTTGCCCGTGTCGCGCCAGTCAGGGTCCAGCGTGCGGCGTAGCCCGGCTTTCAGCGCCCTTACAGCCTGTGGCGGATTGGCAGCGATCCTTTGCGCAATGCCAAGCGCTGTCGACAGGAGTTCGGCCTGTGGCACGACACGTGAGACGAGACCGATCTCCTTGGCCCGGGCCGCATCGATGATCTCACCGGTGAACAGCAACTCGCTCGCCTGCTCGCGCCCGACCAGCTGCGCCAGCCGGCCGAGCCCGGGCGCATCACAACACAGCCCACGCGTCACGAAAATTTCCCCGAACTTCGCTGTTTCCGCCATCACCCGAATGTCCGCCATGATGGCAAGCTCCGCGCCCCAGCCAAGCGCATAGCCGTTAACCGCCGCAATGACCGGAATATCAGTGTGAAGCAGCGCATCGGCGGCCGGAGTGAGGCCTCCCGTTGCCCTGGCACGCTCTGCCATTTCCGGCGTAGACGGTGCGCCCTTGGACAGGATCTGCTTGACGTCATCGCCGGAGCAGAAGGCGCGCTCCCCCGCGCCCGTGATGACTATACAGCGCGCCTCGCTCCCGCGGATCGCATCTTCCAGTGCCATATAGAGCGGATAATCGAGCGAGTTCATCGCTTCGGGCCGGTTCAGTGTCAGCACGCTGACATGGCCCTCGGTTTCGATCTTCAGAATATTGCTCATCAATTCCTCCGGTCTTCTATATTTTGAAAAGAACCTGCCACCCACGCTCCGCCCGTCAATCGTGACGCAGCGCCAAGCGCGCCGCGATGGTGACGGAATCACCTTCGCGCTCTAAACCCGTCCCACAGATGAAACTCGCCCGCATCCTCTTCCCGCTCCCACTGCCAGAGCCGTTCGACTATGCCATTCCGGACGGCATGGATGTCGCGCCCGGCAGCTATGTCCGCGCCCCGCTCGCCAAGACAGAGCGCACCGGGGTGGTTTGGGACATTGTTGACCGGAAAGAGGATGATGAGCGCGAGCTGAAACCCATACTCGATGTCTTCCCCGTGCCACCGATGCCCGAAGCGATGCGACGCTTCATCGTCTTCGCGGCAAGATACAATGTCGCCCGTCCCGGCCATGTCCTTGCCATGGTCCTGCGGGCCAGAGGCGGGCTCAGGCCATCGCCGACACAGACTGTGTACGCGCCAACCGGTTTCCGCTCGAACCGGATGACAGATGCCCGCGTGAAAGTGCTGGATGCGGCGAAAGACACGGGCCCCGCCAGTGCCGCAGAGCTTGCCCGGCAGGCCGGCGTGTCCGCAGGCGTCGTGAAGGGGCTTGTCGATGTAGGCTCTCTTGCGGCCCGTGAGATCGAAACCGATGCGCCTTACATCCAGCCGACCGATTTCGGCGTCGGGGACCATCTTACCCGCGAGCAGCTTGAAGCGGGCACGCAGCTTCGCGCGGCGATCGCAGAAGGCGGGTTCCAGCCTTTTCTGCTCGATGGCATCACCGGTTCCGGCAAGACCGAGGTCTATTTCGAAGCTATTGCAGAAGCGCTCTCCAAGGCAGACGATGCGCAGGTCCTCGTCCTGTTACCCGAGATTGCCCTGACGCAGGCCGTCCTGTCGCGCTTCGAAGCCCGCTTCGGCGCGCCGCCAGCCCCCTGGCATTCAGGCCTCTCGGATGCAGAGCGCCGCCGCACCTGGCGCGAGACGGCCCATGGCCGCGCCCGCATCGTGATCGGCGCGCGTTCAGCCCTCTTCCTGCCCTTCCGAAACCTGAAACTGCTCATCATCGACGAGGAGCACGACACCTCCTTCAAGCAGGAAGACGGCGTCACCTATCATGCCCGCGACATGGGCGTGATGCGCGCCAAACTTGAAGATGCCGCCATCATTCTCGCCTCGGCCACGCCTGCACTGGAGACGATGGTGAACGCCGAGCAGGGCCGCTACAAGCGGTTAAAGCTCTCGGCGCGCCCTGGCGCGGCGAGGCTGCCAGATGTCGACCTTGTCGATTTGCGCTCCAACCCGCCAGAGAAAGGCAACTGGCTCTCGCCGGTCCTGTCGCGGGCCCTGGTCGAAACGCTGGAAGTGGGCGAGCAGTCCCTCCTCTTCCTCAATCGGCGCGGCTATGCCCCGCTCGTCATCTGCAAGGCCTGCGGTGAGCGGCTGAAAAGCCCGGCCACCGAAAGCTGGCTGACAGAGCATCGCTATACCAATCGCCTCGTCTGTCACCTCACGGGCTGGTCGATGCCAAAGCCGGAAAAATGCCCGATGTGCGGCGCCAAGGACTCGCTCATGGGTGTCGGGCCGGGCGTTGAGCGTGTTGCTGAAGAAGTTCGCACCCTCATCCCGCAGGCCCGCATTGAAATTTTTTCATCCGACACCGCCATTAGCGGCGATGCGACACGCGGCATCGTGGACAGGATGGCGGCTGGGGAAATTGACGTCCTGATCGGCACGCAGATCGTCGCCAAGGGCCATAATTTCCCGAATCTCACCCTGGTTGGCGTTGTTGACGCCGATAGCGGCATGAAAGGCGGAGACCTTCGCGCCGGTGAACGCACCTATCAGCTGCTCAGCCAGGTCGCAGGCCGTGCCGGCCGCGCTGAACGCCCTGGCCGCGCATTGATCCAGACCTATGGACCAGACAATCCGGCAATGATCGCGCTGGCAGCGGGCGATCGCGATGGTTTCCTGCAGATCGAACGGGACGTGCGGGCCGAATTGATGCTGCCCCCCTTTGGCCGCATGGCATCGCTGATCATCTCTGCGCCATCGCCGGACATGATCAGGGAGGCAGGCAAAATTGCCGGGGCTGCAGCGCCGAATGGTGAGGGGGTTACGGTGTACGGACCTGCGCCTGCGCCCATTTCCATCCTGCGCGGACGCCACCGTATCCGCTTCCTCGTCACCAGCCCGCGCGAAGTCGATCTTTCCGCCTACATGACCGCCTGGCTCAGCGCCATGAAACTGCCATCGGCGGTTCGCGTCTCTGCAGATATCGATCCGTATTCCTTCCTTTAGGCGGCGAACGTGCCAATCGGTCGCAACTCTACCGCTGCGGCCATGTTGTCAGCCTCGAAACGAAGTGCTAAGCGCCCTGCCAAGCCTTGGGTTGGGGCTATCGCCGCCAGCCCATACACATGTGTTTCACTCTCCGGGCATCCGCCCCTAACAGACGGAAAAAGGTCTTGGCCGCATCTTCCGCCTCCCCTGCTAATGAAACCGCGCGGCGCTATGCCAGCGCGTTGTTCGATCTTGCCGAAGAAAAAGGCGCGCTCGAAGTTGTCGACAAGGATCTCAAAGCTTTTGCCGCTATGGCAAATGGCAGCGAGGATCTGACCCGGCTGCTCGATTCGCCAGCTTTCTCCCGCGAGGAAAAATCAAGAGCGCTCGTCGCCATCG
Source organism: uncultured Hyphomonas sp. (assembly GCA_964556825.1). Classification (GTDB taxonomy): domain Bacteria; phylum Pseudomonadota; class Alphaproteobacteria; order Caulobacterales; family Hyphomonadaceae; genus Henriciella. Next base: position 343,812 of record CAZKXJ010000002.1, read on the forward strand.
CCAGCAAGGCCGGTCTCGGTCAGTTCGTTTCGAACTTCCTTGCAACGATGGCCGGGAATGGCCGTGCCGACGAAGCCGTCGATGCCGCTGGCCATTTTGACGAGCTCTACGCAAAGCATCGCGGCGTGAAGCGTGCGATTGCGCGAACTGCCGAAGAAATGACCGCTGAACAGCGCCAGAAGCTTGAAGCTGTTCTGGCAAAAGCTGTAGGCAGCGATGTCGAACTCGAAACCGAGGTCGTTCCCGGCCTCATTGGCGGCATTCAGCTGCGCGTTGGATCAACCCTGATCGACGCCAGTGTCGCCTCGAAACTTGAACGTATGAACACCGCCATGAAGGGAGCTTAGAGGCTCGATGGACATCAGCGCTGCAGAAATTTCAGGCATTCTGAAATCCCAGATCGAAAACTTTGGTGTCGAGGCTGAAGTCTCCGACGTTGGACAGGTCCTGTCCGTCGGTGACGGTATCGCCCGCGTCTATGGCCTCGACAACGTCCAGGCCGGTGAAACCGTCGAATTCGACGGCGGCATCAAGGGCATGGCCCTCAACCTCGAAGCTGACAATGTCGGCGTCGTGATCTTCGGCGATGACCGCGGCATCAAGGAAGGCGACAACGTCAAGCGGACCAACGAAATCGTTGCTGCTCCTGTCGGCAAGGGTCTTCTCGGCCGCGTCGTGAACCCGCTGGGTGAGCCGATCGATGGCAAAGGCCCTCTGACGGATGTTGCCTCGCGTAATCGTGTCGACGTCAAAGCTCCCGGCATCCTGCCGCGTAAATCGGTTCATGAGCCGATGATGACCGGCCTCAAGGCCATCGACGCGATGATCCCGGTTGGCCGTGGCCAGCGCGAGCTGATCATTGGTGACCGCCAGACCGGCAAGACCGCAATCTGCATCGACACCATCCTGAACCAGAAGCAGGTCAATGACGCGGCCAAGGATGAGAGCGAAAAGCTGTTCTGCGTCTATGTCGCGATCGGCCAGAAGCGGTCCACCGTGGCCCAGGTCGTCAAGACGCTCGAAGAGCGCGGTGCCCTTGAATACACCGTGATCATTGCTGCAACGGCCTCCGAGCCGGCCCCGCTCCAGTATCTTGCGCCGTTCACCGGCTGCACGATCGGCGAATGGTTCCGCGACAATGGCATGCACGCCCTGATCATCTATGATGACCTTTCCAAACAGGCTGTGGCGTACCGCCAGATGTCCCTGCTGCTTCGTCGCCCACCGGGCCGTGAAGCCTATCCGGGTGACGTGTTCTACCTTCACTCGCGTCTTCTTGAGCGCGCTGCCAAGCTGAACGAAAATCATGGCTCAGGCTCGCTAACGGCCCTGCCGATCATTGAAACGCAGGCCAACGACGTGTCGGCCTATATTCCGACGAACGTGATCTCGATCACCGATGGTCAGATCTTCCTCGAAACAGACCTGTTCTATCAGGGCATCCGCCCAGCTGTGAACGTCGGCCTGTCGGTGTCGCGTGTGGGCTCTGCCGCCCAGACGAAAGCCATGAAGAAAGTCGCCGGTTCGATGAAGGGTGAACTTGCCCAGTACCGCGAAATGGCCGCCTTTGCGAAATTCGGGTCCGATCTTGATGCCGCCACCCAGCGCATGCTGAACCGCGGTGCCCGCCTGACCGAACTCCTGAAGCAGCCACAATTCTCGCCGCTGCAGATGGAAGAACAGGTTGTCGTGATCTATGCTGGTACGCGTGGGTATCTCGATAATGTCGACACGCGCCAGGTTACCCGCTTTGAACGCGAACTCCTTGCCCACCTTCGCGGTGCCAAGAAGGACCTGCTGGCCAAGATCCGCAAGGAAAAGGCTGTGACCGACGAGATCGAAGCCGAGATCAAATCAACGCTCGAAGATTTCACCAAGGCCTTCGCCTAAGACTTTTACGCTATCAGGAGCTGAGCAATGCCCAGCCTCAAGGATCTGAAAAACCGGATCGCCAGCGTGAAATCCACGCGGAAGATCACAAAAGCCATGCAGATGGTGGCCGCTGCAAAGCTGAAGCGCGCGCAAGATGCCGCTTCGGCCTCGCGGCCCTATGCCCAGCGCATGTCCGCCGTCGTGGCCAACCTCGCCAGCTCCATGGGCGACAGCGCAGGTGGCCCCAAGCTCCTGTCCGGCACGGGTAAGGAAGACACCCACCTCATCGTCGTGATGACATCAGAGCGTGGCCTGGCTGGTGGCTTCAACACCTATGTCGTCAAGGAAGCCCGCCGCCTCATCCGTGAGGTTGTTACAGCCGGCAAGACCGTCAAAATCCTGACGGTCGGTAAAAAGGGCCGTGAGCAGCTGAAGCGCGATTACGGCCAGTTCTTCATCGGCCATGTCGACCTCTCTGACATCAAGGGCAATGATTACACCGAAGCTGGCATCGGCCTCGGCAAGGACATCACTGCACGCTTTGCGGACGAGGAATTCGATGTCGCAACACTGGTCTACAGCCAGTTCAAGAACGTGCTCAGCCAGGTGCCCGTCGCCCAGCAACTGATCCCCGCCAAGGCGCCAGACGACGCGCCGGTGATCGACCTCAAGGGCGCCATCTATATTTACGAGCCATCTCAGGAAGAAATTCTCGAGACGCTCCTGCCCCGTTATATCAACACGCAGATTATTTCCGCGATGCTCGAAAGCGCTGCAGGCGAACAGGCGTCGCGAATGACGGCGATGGACAATGCGACCCGCAACGCTGGCGACATGATCGACGATCTGTCCCTGCAATATAACCGGGCGCGTCAGGCCCAGATCACCAAGGAGCTGATCGAGATCATCTCCGGTGCGGAGGCCCTGTAGGAGAACGCGATGAATTTCTGGGTATATGAGAATTTCGGCAATAAGCGCGCGCGGATCCACACGGCGTCCTGCCGCTATTGCAATGATGGACAGGGCGTCGGCGGCGACCAGTCCAATGATGACGACAAATGGCACGGCCCTTTTGCGAGCTTCCCGGAAGCCGAGAAAAGCGCCAAAGCCCTGAAACAAAAGGACACGCGGCCATGCGGCGTGTGCAAACCGGCCGCGGCAGATGCCAAGTCGGGTGTGTCGATTTCCGACGTCGCCCCAGCCATCGCTGCAGCCTCCAAAACCGAATCAGCCCCCAAGCCGGCGGCAACGACAAAGCCGGCCCAGACGCCTAAAGCAACACCCGCTCCCAAGGAGACGCCCCGCATGAGCAGCAAGACCGCCACCGGCAAAATCGCACAGGTCATCGGCGCTGTTGTCGATGTCGAGTTCGACGGCCACCTGCCCGACATTCTCAACGCGCTAGAGACTGACAATAATGGCAACCGCCTCGTCCTTGAGGTCGCCCAGCACCTCGGCGAGAACACCGTCCGCACGATCGCCATGGACTCCACTGAAGGTCTCGTCCGCGGCCATCCGGTTACCGACCTTGGCGAGCCGATCCAGGTGCCTGTCGGCCCGGAAACACTCGGCCGTATCATGAACGTCATCGGTGAGCCGATTGATGAGCGTGGCCCGGTCAATACCAAGCAGCGCGCGCCGATCCACGCGCCGGCCCCGGAATTCGTCGACCAGTCCACAGAGTCCGAAATCCTCGTCACCGGCATCAAGGTCATCGACCTTCTCTGCCCATACGCAAAGGGCGGCAAGATCGGCCTGTTCGGCGGTGCCGGCGTGGGCAAGACGGTTCTGATCCAGGAGCTGATCAACAACATCGCCAAACTGTTCGGCGGCTATTCGGTCTTTGCCGGCGTGGGCGAGCGGACCCGTGAAGGGAACGATCTCTATTACGAAATGATCGATTCCAAGGTTATCAACCTCGAAGGCGACAGCCGCGTGACGCTGGTCTACGGCCAGATGAACGAGCCTCCAGGCGCGCGTGCCCGTGTTGCCCTGACCGGTCTCGCACAAGCTGAGTATTTCCGTGACCAGGAAGGCAAGGACGTTCTGTTCTTCGTCGACAACATCTTCCGCTTCACGCAAGCCGGCTCCGAAGTGTCCGCCCTGCTTGGCCGTATCCCATCCGCTGTGGGCTACCAGCCGACACTGGCCACCGAAATGGGCCAGCTTCAGGAGCGTATTACTTCAACGAACAAGGGCTCGATCACCTCGATCCAGGCCGTTTACGTGCCCGCAGATGACCTTACCGACCCTGCGCCAGCCACTTCGTTCGCTCACCTTGACGCCACCACGACGCTCAACCGCTCGATCGCCGAAAAAGGCATCTATCCGGCCGTTGATCCGCTCGATTCCACGTCCCGTATCCTCGACCCGATGATCGTCGGCGAAGAGCATTACGAGGTTGCCCGCGGCGTGCAGGAAATCCTGCAGCGCTACAAGGAACTGCAGGACATTATCGCCATTCTCGGCATGGACGAGCTGTCGGAAGAAGACAAACTTGTCGTGGCCCGCGCCCGTAAGGTCGAGCGCTTCCTGTCACAGCCATTCGACGTGGCCGAAGTCTTCACCGGTTCGCCAGGTGAGCAGGTCAAGCTCGAAGACACGATCAAGGGCTTCAAGGATCTTATCGCCGGTGAGTATGACCACCTTCCAGAGCAGGCCTTCTACATGGTCGGCAACATGGACATGGCCATGAAGAAAGCCGAAAAAATGATGGAAGACGCATAGGCGCCTTCAAAATCAGTATTGATTTCAACAGCCGCGTCGGAAACGATGCGGCTGTTTTCATTTGGGGCTATCACCGATGATTTTTCGCCCGCTCGCCATCCTTGCGGCCGCTCTCACACTCGTCTCGGCCGCAATCGCTGCGCCGCCACCGCCGCCGCCACAGCTGGCAGACGACACACCGGAAACCATCAACGGCTACAACACCGCCTACATGTATCGTAATTTTACCGGATGGACCGCGCGTGAGGCCGCTGACGGCCTGAAGCTTCGCACCGAACTTGATGACACCGTGGTCGCGCTCGATAACGGTATCCGGGTCATGTCGTTCAGCGTGAAGGGCGACTGGCCTTATCACGGTTCGTCGGGCGGCATCGAGGAAGTCTGCGAGAAACCCGAAGGCGCGCTTTATTCTACAGGTCGTGCGACGCTGTCTGAGGCGGAGATAGCCGAACTCTGCTACTGGCAGCTGCGTGTCATCGACCTGCATGATGCCCGCGAAAAGGCGCTCACATGGATGGGCGAGGCATTCGACGCCCAGCGCGCCGCCGACTATCTGGACTCGATCAAAATCCCCAAAGACGTCGACTTCACGCGCGAAAAGATCGACTGGTCTGGCTACCAGAGCTCTGGTGAGCTGAAGACCGCCCCGGTGCTGCGCTCACGCCTGTTTACAAGCCGCACCTGCGACATGTTTCCGGCCGCGCTCGATGCGATACAGTCCATCCCACTCAGCGGTTTCCAGATCGAGGGCTTCAACAGGCGCGCCAGGATCGAATCCTCCATCCCGCATTCGCCCTGGCTTGATGTCAGCGTCTTCTCGATCAATGGCGGAGCCAGAGGCGAACTGCGCTTTACCGGCTATGCCGGCATGCCGAGCACCCTGCTTGATGTGGTCGACAATCTGATCGATACCTGCGAGCCGGAATAGGCGATACATTTCCGAAAAGCCCAATGGCTGTACCGCGACAGCACGTCCCGGTGGACATTGGCGCTGAGCCTAGTATTGAGACGGACAGCAATATGAAATCGGACGGCGCTCATGGCTGACAAGCTTCACTTTTCCCTCGTTTCACCCGCCAAGGAGCTTTTCTCCGGCGAGGTCGACCATGTCATTGCACCCGGCTCCGAAGGCGAGTTCGGTGTTCTCGTGAACCATGCGCCCTTCATGACCACCTTGAAGAACGGTGTCGTGCGTGTCCTCGACGGCGAAACCACCAAGATGCGCCTGTTTGTGCGCGGTGGGTTTGCGGACGTCACGCCAGAGGGCCTGACCATTCTCGCCGAAGAAGCGGTTGATCTCGGTTCGATCGACGCCGGAAAAGTTGATGCCGACCTCGAAGCGGCCAGGTCAAAGCTCCTCGCCGAAGGCAAGGACGGCCCGCATCATGGCGCACTTGAAGCACAGGTCGATTACCTGACCGACCTCAAGGCCGCGATCGTCCACTAGTCTGGCACCAGCCAGCCCCCAATACAAAAAGAAATAGCCCGGCTGTCGGTTGACGAGGCGCCGTGACCGCTTTTTTTGGGTGCTTGCCCCGCGACTGAATAATAATTGCATTATTCAGTATTCATGTTAACATTGTCGTCCACACGATGGAGGAGATGTGACATGTCTGACCTGCCTCTCAAAGGCGGCTGCCAATGTGGCCAGATAAGATATGAAATCCGCTCAGCGCCTTTCATGGTCTATAATTGCCACTGTTCGGTCTGCCAGAAAATTTCTGCGAGCGCCTTCAACGTCTCTGTCGGGATCTCGGCAGAGTCCTTCGCGCTAACGTCTGGCGTAACCGCCCGGTATGAATGGGAGTCAGAGGTTGGTGCCCGGCGCTACGGCCTATTTTGCGGCAAATGCGGAACACGCATCGTGCAGGGACATGTTCCAGACCGCCCCGTCCTCAGCCTCAGGGGCGGAACGCTGGACGAGCCCGGCTGGTTGGATCCTGTCGCCGATATCTGGACGCGGAGCGCGCATTCCTGGGCGCTCGCACCTGACAGACGCCTTCAATATGAAAAGCAGCCCGAAGACTACGCGCCGCTACTGGATGCTTTCGCCAGGCTCGGCCAGTTCGGCAACTAGCCGAACACCGCCACCGTCTGACGGCCGATCATGACGGGATCGCCAGACCGGTTCCATAGGCGCATGGACTGGCTGGAATAGCCGTGCCTGGTCGCTTGCGACTCGTGATGGGCCATGAACCAGCCTTCGGTCGTCGTGATCTCGTCGGTCAGGAATTCTGCCATCCAGGTCATTGAGCTGATGGGGGCCGGCTCTGTCATCATCGACATGGCGGCTGGTGGCGGCGCGTCCGCTAGCGACAGCAGCGTCGACGGCGTCCACAGCGCGCCCTGATCCTTGTGGCGTAGCCAAAGCGTCATGTCGCCATGCTCAGCCCCGCTCAGGGGCGGCGCGCCTGCAGCCAGCCGGATATTGAAATGGTTCGCAAAGGTCGGCCGACGCTCACCGAAAAAGGAAGGACACTCATCCGGCGCTGCAATTTCGGGACAGCCGCGCGAAGGCTGGTCGAGCCTGGAGGGGCGTTTCGCACCGTATGTGAAGATACAGCGCGCCATGACGCCGTCTTCACTGACCAGGTCAACATTCACGAAAGCCGAGGATTTCCCGCGGCGCAGGATGCTCGGTGAGATCACGACATCGCCACCAACAGGGCCGATAAAGGCCACCTGAGCCGCGCGGACCGGCATGTCACTGACCAGTTCATTGGCCGATTCCAGGCAAAGCGCCGCCGTCAGGCCACCATATGTCGTGCGGCCCTGCATCCATCCGTCCGGTATGGTTGCCTCGATCCGGCCCGCCGTCCCACGCTTGAGACCGGCAATAAGCTCGCTATAGAGCACTTAGTGCTGGCTTTCCGGCGTCGTCACCTTCAGCCCATCAAGATCATCAGAAATGGTAATCTGGCAGGACAGGCGCGAATTTTCCTGCACATTCTCTGCGAAATCGAGCATCGACTGCTCCATTTCTTCAGGTGTCCCGACCTTTTCCATGAAAGTCTGGTCGACATAGACATGGCAGGTCGCGCAGGCACAGGCACCGCCGCAATCGGCATCAATGCCCGGTATCGAATTCTTGATCGCGGTTTCCATCACCGTCTCGCCATTCTTGGCCTCGATCGGGCGTTCGGCGCCTTCATGGTCTACGTAAATAATCGTGGGCATATTCTGTCAGTCTCCTCAGGCGGCTTCGGCCGCAATCTCTTTCATGCTGATGGATGTATCGCCCAACCTGTCAGGCGCAACAACTGCGCCAGACATGATGAGTTTTTTCGATACGATGAATTCTGGCGCGCTGTTCACCGCATCGGCAGCAATCAGGCGTCCGGCCTTGAGGTAGAAGGCCGCGAATTTCTTCTCGGCAGGATCGCCGCGCACAATGATCTGGTCATGACCCATCGAAAGGCCCGCGATCTGCAGCTTGATGTCATACTGGTCAGACCAGAACCACGGGCAGTCAATGGTCGGCCGTGGCTTGCCGACAATGGCGGCCGCGGCCAGCTTGCCCTGCTCGATCGCATTGTGGACGCTCTCCAGCCTGCCTGTGCGGGCATAGTGGGCAAGCGGACGCAGCGTGCAATCACCAGCGGCAAACACGCGGGGATCATTGGTCCGGGCGTCCTCGTCGACACAGATACCGTTCCCGCAAGCAAGGCCGGCGTCATGCGCAAGCTCGATGTTCGGCACAATGCCAATCCCGGTGAGCACGATATCAGCTTCGATTTCCTCGCCATCAGCCATCACCGCATGGCTGACCTTGCCGTCCGCACCCTTGAGTGATTTCAGCCGAGCGCCCAGCCGGATATCAACGCCGTGCTCAGCATGCAGGTCCTGGTAGAACGTGCTGATGACCGGGCTCGTAACGCGCTCGAGAACACGTTCAGCCATTTCCAGCACTGTCACCTTGAGGCCAAGCTGGCTCGCCACGGCCGCTGCTTCCAGCCCGATATAGCCAGCCCCGATAATAACCAGCTTTTTGCCGGGGATCATCCTGGGCTGGATATGCTCAACATCAGACAGGCCGCGCAAATCGAAAACATTCTGCAGGGTGGCACCTTCAACCGGCAGGGCACGCGGGCGTGACCCTGTCGCGATGATAAGGGCGTCATAAGGCAGGCAACCGCCGTGTTCGAGGCGCACTTCGCGGGCCGAGCGGTCTATCGCTTCGACGCGCTGGGACAGCAAGGTCTCGACCTTTTGGTCTTCATACCACGAGGCCGGTTTGAAATAGAGCCGGTCTTCGCCAAGCTCCCCTTTCATGTAGGCCTTGGACAAGGGTGGGCGCTGATAGGGCAGCGCTGTCTCATCACCGACGAGCGTGATGTGGCCCTCATAGCCGAACTGGCGCAGCGACGCGATCGCCTGCGCTCCGGCCTGGCCAGCGCCAATCACCACGATGTTTTCAGAACGCGACAGGTCCAAACCTGTACTCCTCCCATATTGATGCTTTTCATGACGCAGGCGTCACGAATTTTCAAGTCATTCCCTCGCGCGATAACAGCGCAGCGGCATTAAGGAAAGCCTGCAGTCTTGACCAATGGGCTATCTCGCCGCATGCGAAAGCCTGTTACAGGATGGATCATGGCTGACCAGAACTCCCCCGACCGACGCATGATGGACCTTCTACACGGCCGTGCTGCCGAGCTCGGAAAGGGCGAGAGCCTTACGCCGCCCATCGTCAATGCCGCGAAATATGCCCTGCCGGGAGCGCCGGATCATGCCTTCCCCTATGGCCGCTTCGACAACCCCACCTGGAAAAGCGTAGAGGCCGCAATAGGCGCGCTGGAAGATGCCGAGACGATCTGCTTCCCGTCCGGCATGGCAGCTGTCACCGCTGCCTTGATGGCCTGCCTGAAGCCGGCTGCGAAAGTCCTGCTCCCATCGGACGGCTATTATACGGTTCGTGTACTGCTGGATGAGTTCTTCAACCAGCATGGCATCGAAACAACCGAAATCCCGACAGCAGACATGACGGAGCATCCAGTGGATGGCTATGATCTTGTCTGGATCGAAACGCCATCAAATCCCGGCCTCGACGTCTGCGACATCGCGACCATTGCGAGGCGTACCCATGCCGCCGGTGGCCTTGTCTGCGTTGACAACACCACGGCGACGCCGCTCCTGCAGGGCACGCTTGGCCTAGGTGCAGATATCACTGTGTCGTCGGACACCAAGGCACTCGCCGGTCATTCCGATGTGCTGTTCGGCCATGTCTCAAGCCGCGATGCTGCCCTGATGGAGCGGGTTCGAAACTGGCGCAAACTTTCCGGCAGCACGCCCGGCCCCGCCGAAGCCTATCTCGCCTATCGCGGCCTGATGACGCTGGAGCTTCGCCTCGCCCGCATGTGCGAAAGCGCGGCCTCGCTCGCCAATCTCTTTTACAGCCACAAGGCGGTACAAGCGGTGCGCTATCCGGGTCTCGCCAATGACCCGTCCTTCAAGGTCGCCTCCATCCAGATGGCAAAGCCCGGCTTTGTGATCGGCGTGACCTTTGCGGACGAAGCCACGGCCGAAAAATTCATCACAGATTGTCCTGCCATCTTCGCTGCGACAAGCTTTGGCGGCATCCAGACCAGCGCTGAACGCCGCGCCCGCTGGGGCGATGCGGTGCCCGAAGGCTATGTCCGTCTTTCCGTCGGGTGCGAGCCGGCAGAGGCGCTTTTTGCCGCCATAGAGCAGACGCTTGGAACGCTGTAATGGACGCGCTGGAATTCCATCTCGCTGATGAGGCTGCCACAGACCGCATCGCGCGCCGCCTCGCCCCGCACCTGCAAGCCGGAGATGTCATCGCGCTACATGGCGGCCTCGGCGCCGGAAAGACGACGTTCTGCCGGTCACTTATCTCTGCTCTCGCCGGGCAGGAAACCGAAGTACCCAGCCCGACCTACACGCTGGTGCAGACCTATGACGGGCCGGGCTATTCGATCTTCCATTTCGACCTTTACCGGCTGGACACACCCGATGAAGTCCTTGAGCTTGGCTGGGGTGAGACCATGGACGGGCTGTCCCTGATTGAATGGCCGGGCAATGCCGGGCCGCATTTGCCGCAATGGCGCCTTGATCTGACGCTTGAACAGACAGAGGAAGGGCGTACCGCGAGGCTGGAACCGCGCGGCGAAGACTGGCAGGCTCGATTGCATGGGATTTGACGCAGACAGACAGCTCCAGATAGACGCCTTCCTGGCCGAAGCCGGCTGGGCAGATGCGCGCCTCGACTGGTTGGGACAGGATGCTTCAACGCGCCGATATGGCCGTCTCAGTCGGGCTGACGGTTCAACAGCCTTGCTAATGGATGCGCCGCGCGTCGAGGATGATCCGTGCACGCCGGCCATGTCCAATGCCGAGCGCCTGGCTGGCGGTTGGAACAAGCAGTCGCGACTGGCTGCCTCACGCGTTGAGGCTTTTGCCGCGATTGGCGGCTGGCTCAAATCCAACGGGTTCAGCGCGCCCGACATCTATGCTGGCGACGCCTCGGTTGGACTCGCCATCATCGAAGATTTCGGCACGATGAGGGAATTTGCCCGCCTCATCGAAAAAGGCGCGGACGAAGTTACGCTCTACACTGCCGCGGCCTCGGCACTGGCAGATCTGCACGCCCTCGAAACCCCGCACCAGCTGCACGGGCTCGGCTGCGACTGGCCGATCCTCGATTTCGATGACCTCGCCCTGAATGTGAATGCCAGCCTGTTTGCCAACTGGTTCCCGCAGCTCGATACGCGGATGCGCCTTACAGACGCTGATCATGTCCGCTGGGAGCGCGAACTCGCCGCCCTGATTGACCGCGCCCGTGACTTCCCGCGCGAACTCACCCTGCGCGACTATCATGCCGAAAATCTCATCTGGCTGCCAGATCGCGACGGCAAGGCCCGCATCGGCCTTCTGGATTTCCAGGACGCTGTGATCGGCTGGGATGCATGGGACATGGCGATGCTGGTCCAGGATGCCCGCCGGCCTGTGTCACCCGTCGCCCAATCCACCGCCATTGCCACCTATCTCGACAAGACCGGCAAGGCCGAAGCCGACTTCCTCGAACGCCTCGCCATTATCGGGACGCTCAACGCCCTGAGGATTGTGGGCATCTTTGCCCGCCTGATCGCGCGTGATGGCAAGGCCCGCTACAATGATTTCCTGCCACGCCAGAAAATGCTGCTCGCCCGCAATCTTGAACATCCGTCTGCCGCAGGCATGGCCGCTTTCGTGCGCGATACCGCGCCCTTCATCTTCGAGGAAGCCAATTGAGCACCGTCCCCCATACTGCGATGATCCTCGCCGCCGGCCTTGGCACGCGCATGCGACCGCTGACCGACACGACAGCCAAGCCGCTCCTCGAAGTGGCCGCCAAACGGCTGATGGACTGGCAACTGGACCCGTTGATCGAGGCTGGCGTCAAACGCCTTGTGGTTAACACCCATTGGCACGCCGACCAGATCGAAGCGCATGCGAGGGGCATTGGCGGCGTCGAGGTGATTTTCTCCGATGAGCGTGAACAAGTGCTCGAAACAGGCGGTGCCCTGGCCAAGGCGGCGCCCTTTCTCGGCAAGGACCCGACTTTTGTTGTCAATACGGACGCGTTCTGGTCGCCTTGCGACGGCGAACCGCTGGTCACCCTCGCCGATGCCTACTTCCCGTCAAAGATGGATGAGATCCTGCTGCTCGCAGACAAGGAACGCTGCCTCGGCTTTGGTGGGGCAGGCGACTTCTTCCTCGAAAGCGGCGGCGCGATTTCCCATCGCGGCGATGCCGCTGAAGCGCCATGGGCCTATGCCGGCCTTCGCATTGTGAACCCCGCGCTCTACGCGGCCCAGCCTGTAGAACCTTTTTCGGCCTTCCGCATCTGGTCAGACCTGCTGCCCAACAAACGCATGCACGGCGTCCCGCTGGACCGGTTCTGGCTACACGTCGGAGACCCACAGGCGCTCAAGGATGCCGAATTCTGGCTGAAGTGTTTCGGCAAGTGACCGGTCCGGGCCTCATTGTCCCCGGCACGCCAAAGCTGCGTTCCATTCCACCCGGCGCGAACTTCCTGCGCGAACTCGCCCGGGCACTGGCGGCTGAAAAGGACCTTGCCAGAACGCCGGACGCGATGGCCGATGACCTGATCTACGTGCCCAACCGCCGCTCGGCCCGCGCCCTTGCGCTTGCCCTGTTCGACGCGGCAGGCGAAACCTCGATCCTGATGCCCGAGATCAGGCCCCTCGGCGATCTCGAGACAGACGAGCCGCCGCCCGGCGCCGAATCTGCGTTGGCCGACTTGCCGCCTGCGGTCTCGCCAGCTGGGCGACTTGGCCGTCTCGCGCGGCTGGTCGGCGCATTCTATGACAGGCAAGGCAAGCCGATCCCGGCAGCTTCGGCCCTCTCGGCGGCCCGCGAACTTGCCCGGCTGCTCGATCAGGCCGCGCTTTCGGGTGATGTGGATTGGAGCCAGCTGGAAAGCCTCGTTGAGGATCGCCAGCTCGCCGCGCACTGGCAGAAATCCATCGATTTCCTCGATATTATCATCACCCAGTGGCCGGAAGACCTTGAGAAGAATACCCGCATGGACCCCTATGCCCGGCGCCTCGCAGCAGCCGAGGCAATGGCGCAAAGCTGGCGGGAGGTGCCACCAAGGGGCGACATCATCATAGCCGGCTCGACCGGCGCGGACCCGACCGGTCGCACACTGATGAAAGCCGCGCTCACCCTGCCGCGTAGCCTGATCGTCCTGCCCGGCCTTGACCGAGGCGTCGCCCCGGCGGCATGGGCGCGTATCGCGGACACGCCGAACCACCCGCAATATGCGCTCGCCCGCACGCTCCTTGATCTCGGCTACCAGCCGGATGAGGTCGCCGACTGGCCGGATATCGAAGACACCCCACAGGCCAGCGCCCGGCGCGCCCTCATTCACGAAGCCCTTGCCCCGGCTGTCGACACATCAGGCTGGCTTGACCGGCTCGATGAGCTTGCCGGCACACAGACGCCGCAACAGTTTGCAGCTGACGGCTTTTCCGGCCTCACCCTGGTCGAAGCGGCTGATGAAAATGATGAAGCCTGGTGCGCGGCGCTCCTGCTGCGCGAGACGCTTGAAACTGATGATAAGCGCGCCGCCCTGATCACGCCGGATGCCGGGCTTGCCCGCCGCACGGCGGCCATCCTCAAACAATGGCAAATCGATATCGCGCCATCCGGCGGGATGCCGCTGTTGCAGACACCTGCCGGCAGCCTCGCTGCGCTTGTCATGGCGTGGACCGCTGATCCCACCCATCCCGTTGCGATGCTCTCTGTCCTCAAACACGCGCAGGTGCGGTTTCCCCATGATCTTGCCGCCTTCGAGCGCTTCTTCCTCAGGGGTCCGCGTCGCTGGGATGACTGGCAGAGCCTCGAGACCCATATCGACCGCCTCTCCGGTGATGCCGCCCACGCCACGCGTTCGGGGCTGAGGGCCGGGCATACTGAAGCTGCCCACAAGATCACGCGCAGGCTGCAGGCCCTGTTTGAGGACGCAAATATTCCCGGTCCGGACGAAGTTGCGACGGGCCAGGCCTATCTCGAAGCCGTCAGCGAGCTGATGGGCGAACTTGGTGCGGCGCCCTTGCCATGGGCAGGCGAAGACGGCGCGGCCCTTTCAAATGCCCTGCGTGATTTCGCGCTGGTCTGCGAAAGCCTCGTGCCGACCACGCCGGAAACATGGTCCGAGCTGTTCAAGGCTTTTGTCTCGACAATATCCGTGCGCGGACCGGGCGGCGAACATCCGCGCCTCTCCATCTGGGGCCCACTTGAAGCGCGCCTTCAGAGCGCCGACCGTCTCATTCTTGCTGGCCTCAATGAGGGCGTCTGGCCGGCCCAGCCGCCCGCCGACGCCTTCCTGCCGCGCAGCTTTCGCAAGCAGATCGGCCTCAGCGACCCTGATGAGAGGATCGGTTTGTCGGCGCATGACTTCGCCCAGCTCGCCGCCGCTCCGAATGTAACGCTCCTCTCGGCCAAGCGCCGCGAGGATGCCCCGGCGGTCGCTTCGCGCTGGCTCTGGCGGCTGAACACGCTGGCGCGGGGGGCGCTTGGAGATGAGGGCGCGAAAGCCGCGCTTGAGCCTGCTACAGGGCGCGACCCCCGCATCTGGCTGAAAGCCCTGAAACGGCCACCATCCCTGCCGGACAGCTATACGGCAGAACCGCGCCCCAGCCCGTCTGTCGACAAGCGCCCCCACCAGCTCTCGGTCACCCGGATCGAAACGCTGCAACGCGACCCGTACGCGATCTATGCCCAATACGTTTTGGGGCTCTACACGCTCGACCCGCTCGACATGCCGGTCGATGCGCGGCCACGCGGCACGGCCATCCATGCTGCACTTGAAAAGTTCGAGGACGCCGGCGTGGAAAAATCCGCCGACCAGCTCGTCTCCATGCTCGAAACCGAACTGCGCGACGCCGGCGAAGCCGAAGAGATCATCCTTGGCGCCGTCGCCTCGCGCCGCAAGGTTGCGGGCGAGTACCTCGCCTGGCGGGCCGAACGCCTGCACCTGATCGCAGGTGCACCCAAGACGGAGATATTCGGCAAGCATGCGTTTCCCGTGCCCGGCCAGGGAGAGTTCACGCTGACCGCCACAGCCGATCGCATCGAGAAACACCAGGACGGCACTCTCGCCATCCTCGATTTCAAGTCCGGCGCCCCGCCCGGCGAAGGCGAAGTGCGCACAGGCCTCAACCCGCAAATGCCACTCCAGGCGATCATTGCCGCAGAAGATGGCTTTCGGGGCAATGGCGTCGTTGCTGCGCCCGTCAGCGCCCTGACCTATGTCCAGTTCGGCACCAGGTTCGCCGTCCGAAATATTGGCGACCAGTCAGGCTCGAAACACCCTGAAAAGCCGCTCCAGGAGATTATCGACGAGACGCGCGAAGGCTTTCTCAGACTGGTCGAAAAATTCGCTGATCCCGACCACCCCTATATCAGCATGCCCCGCCCGAAATGGGCGAAATATGGCTCTGACTATGCCCGTCTTGCCCGCCGAGACGAGTGGGCCGCAGGTGACGGTGATGACTGACGCCCTTAACCACCAGCAAGCCTACAGCGCCGCACAGAAGGCACAGGCGGATGCAGCGCTGCCGGAACAGTCGGCCTGGGTCGAGGCACATGCCGGGTCCGGCAAGACAAAGGTCTTGATCGATCGTGTTGCCCGGCTGCTGCTGCGCCGCGCCGACGGACGAAAGGGCGCCGACCCGGACACGATTCTCTGCGTCACCTATACCAAGGCCGCGGCGAACGAGATGCTTGGCCGCCTGTTCAAGACGCTCGGCAGCTGGTCGGTCGCCCGCGACCATGACTTGCGCAGCGAACTGGCCAAGCTCGAACAGCGCGCACCTGAAAGCTATTCCCACGAAGACCTGCAGGCCGCGCGGGCCCTCTTTGCCCGCGCCTTGGAAACCCCCGGCGGCCTAAGGATCGAGACGATCCACGCCTTCTGTTCGCGTATCCTGCGCCGCTTTCCGCTGGAGGCCGGTGTGTCCCCCGGCTTTGGCGAGATCGAGGATCGGGATGCCGACCGGATTTGGTCCGACAGCCTGAAGGATGAGATACTCGAAGCCGACAGAATGGCACCGGACGCCCTCGGCACCCTGTCTGAGGCCGGTGGCGGGCTCGGGGCCTCTGTCGTCCTTTCCAGCCTGCGCGCTCACCGCTCAAAACTTACTGGTCAGGACAGGGCTGCCCTGCAAGCCAGCCTCAAGGACGTGCTCGATGCCCCGAACGAGACCGTGGACGAGATCATCGCCGAGGCGGTGGGCAGCGCCCTGCCGATCGCAGAGCTGCGCGCCTGTCTTGCCGGCCTGAACGATCTTCCAAAGCGCGGTGCATCTGATGACAAGCTGTTTGGCGCGCTGGAATGCCTGCTTTCGGGCGCAGCTGACGCGGATCGCTGGGATGCCTGCTGCAGCATTTTCCTGAAAGCCGACGGCGATTTTCGCGCCAGTAATCCGTACACGGCCGGGGCCGCCAAGGGCGTGCCGGGCCTTGCCGGGCTGTTCCAGATGAAGGATGGCGACGGCTCGGAAGTCTTCCGGGTCCGCAACGTCCTCAAAAAGCTCATTGCCCGGCGCGCCTATGAACGCACAGCCGCCTTGCTCGACGTCGGACTGCCCGTCCTTGAAGGCTATGAAGCCGGAAAGGCCCGTCGCGCAGCCCTCGATTTCGATGATCTCATCCAGCACACGAAAACCTTGCTGACCGAGGACGGTGTGGCCGAATGGGTGCTCTACAAGCTTGATGGCGGCCTGACCCATATCCTGCTTGATGAAGCGCAGGACACCAGCCCGGACCAGTGGGTGCTTATCAATGCGCTGGTCGCTGAATTCAGGGCCGGCATGGGGGCCGAGCGCAGCATCGATCCACGTACGCAATTCACGGTCGGCGACAAGAAGCAGTCGATCTACTCTTTCCAAGGCGCTGATCCCGAGCAGTTCCTGCGCGAAAAGCAGGCCTTTGCCGAAGCCGAGCACAATCTGCACGGCCGGGCCAACATGCCGGACATGACCATGTCCTTCCGCTCGACGCCGCAAGTGCTCGCCTATGTCGATGCCGTTTTCAACCAGGATGGGTTTGACGGCGATCCGTTTTCGCAAATGCCGCCTGATGAAGCCGACAGGCTGGCACATGTCGCCCGCCGCGACGACCAGCCGGGCCGGGTCGACCTCTGGCCCATCGAAGCGCATATCGATGCCGAGGAAGGTGATCCGTGGGACGCACCGCTCGACCATATTTCCGAAAGCTCACCGAAAAACCGGCTGGCGCGGCGCATTGCCAGCGAGATCGCCAGCATGATCGCACGCGGTGATCCGGTCTGGGAAGAAAAGCCGCAACCGGACGGCAAACGCAAATGGACAAAGCGACCCGCCCGAGCAGATGATTTCCTGATTCTCGTCCGCAAGCGCGGCGTGCTGTTTGAAGCCCTGATCCGCGCCCTGAAAGCCGAACATCTGCCTGTCGCCGGCGCCGACCGCCTCGTCCTGCTTGATCATATCGGCGTGCAGGACTGCCTGAACCTGATACGTTTTGCGCTGTTTCCGGACGATGACCTGACACTTGCGGAGATCCTGCGCGGCCCGTTCTGTGGACTTGTGGATGACGACAATGAGCTGTTCCAGCTCGCGAATGGCCGTGGCAAGGGTGAACCTCTATGGCAGCGGCTCGGCGCCAGCACAGAGCCGCGCTTCGCCAACGCAAAAGCTTTCTGCCAGTCGCTTCTGGATGCCCGGCATATGCCCGCTTTCGACCTCATGATGCAGGTCCTGGCAACGCGCGGGTCCGACGGTCTCTCAGGCTTCGACAAACTCATCCAGCGCCTTGGCGAGCCAGCCCGCGACCCGGTCAACGCCCTGCTTGGCCGCGCGTTCGGCTTCGACATGGGCGAAGCGGCCAGCCTGCAGGCTTTCCTCGCCGAAATCGAGAGCGATACGAGCCAGCTCAAACGTGACCTTGCCGAGGCCGATGGCGAAATTCGCGTAATGACAGTGCACGGTGCCAAGGGCCTGCAAGCGCCCATTGTGATCCTGCCCGACACGACGGCTGGCGAGCAGGCCGACAAGGCGGGGCTGTTCATGGTGGATGGCGAAATACCCGTCTATAGCGCCAGAAAAGCGGACGACCCGCCGGTCATTGCCAGCCTTCGCCAGCAGCGGTCCGCAGCTCAGGCCCGCGAATCCCGGCGCCTGCTCTATGTCGCCCTGACCCGTGCGCAGGACAGGCTCATCATTGGCGGGGCATTCCATGGCGCAAAGACGCAAGCCGGATACGCCGCCGACTCCTGGTATGCGCTCTGCCGCACAGCCATGCTCGGGCTTACCGGTGAGGAAGACGACGGCGACACGCTGACCTATGGCGAAGTGCTCCCGCCGCTGGGCAAAGCCATTGCCGCAGATATTGGAACGGCGAACGCTCCGGGCTGGGCCTATGCACCGGCGACAGAAAGTGGCCCCACCCGGCGCATCACCGCGCCAAGCCGCCTGCTGACCGACACAGCGCCGGTCGCCAAACCGTTCGGCAAGGCCCGCGCCGCAGCCCTTCAGCGGGGCCGCCTCATCCACATGCTGCTGCAATACCTGCCTGACCTGCCCGAAGCTGAACGCAAGCCTGCCGCTGAAGCCTGGCTCGCCCGCCATGCAGAGCTGGACGCGTCTTCGCAGGCCGAAATCCTGTCAGTGACCCTTGCCGCCCTCAACGAACCTGCCTTTGCAGCCGTTTTCGCCCCGGGCGGACGGTCCGAAGCTGCAATTGTCGGCAAGATCAGAAAAGATGGCGAAGATATCATCATCAATGGCAGGGTGGACCGTCTGCTTGTCACGGACAGTGAAATCCTCGTCATTGACTACAAGACAGACCGTCCCGCCCCGACCAGTGCCGAAGCCGTCGATCCCTCATACCTGTTACAGATGGCGGCCTACCAGCTCGTGCTCGAAAAGGCCTGGAAAGGCCGAAAGGTGCGCGTCGGACTGCTCTATACCGACGGCCCGAAACTGTTCGATCTCAGCGAAACCCTATTGCAGAACTCACGCGACCGTTTAGCTGGCAGCGTTTGAAGAATCCTGAGACACCCTATCTATAAGGCTCAAGAACGAAAGAAGGAGGCACTCATGGCCGCCGAAAATATTACTGATGATGATTTCGATGCCGCTATTGCTGGCAGCACGCCGGTGATTGTGGACTTCTGGGCCGAATGGTGTGGCCCGTGCAAACAGATGTCGCCCCACCTCGAAGCCGTCGCTGAAGAGCTGGCCGGCAAGGTGAAGGTCGCCAAGATCAATGTCGACGAGAACCCGATTGCCCCATCCAAATTCGGCGTACGCGGCTTGCCGACGCTGATGATTTTCAAGGATGGCAAGGTCACCGCGACCCATCTCGGCGCGATGTCGAAACAGCGCATCGCAGAATGGATCAAGGAAAGCGCCTAAGTCCGCTTTTCGAACCCAAGCTTGAAGCCCGCCCGGTCCGCCGCGGCGGGCTTTTTCTTTGCCGATGGGCTTCGCCGCCCCCGTGGCTCCCCCTCCGTCACCCATCGACTCGCCCGGCCCGCGGGCCTATTCCTTGGGCAAAACAACACACCATCCGGAGGACACACCCATGGAGCCGTACCAGCCCCTTTCCCGCTCGATCGCAGGCAAGACCGCCCTCGTCACAGGTGCCGCTTCCGGCATGGGCCGCGCCACCGCGCACCTCTTCGCCCATGAAGGCGCAAATGTCGCCGTGACGGACCTCAAACAGGACGCCGTCGACAAGGTGGTCCAGGAAATCAAGGATGCTGGCTTCGAGAATGTCCGGGGCTGGGCGATGGACGTTTCCGACGCCGCCACCATCAAGCGCGTCGTGGACGAAGCGGCAGCGCATTTCGGTGGGCTGGAAATCCTCGTCAACAATGCCGGCTTTGCCATCCCG
This sequence comes from uncultured Hyphomonas sp., assembly GCA_964556825.1. Classification (GTDB taxonomy): domain Bacteria; phylum Pseudomonadota; class Alphaproteobacteria; order Caulobacterales; family Hyphomonadaceae; genus Henriciella. Next base: position 363,816 of record CAZKXJ010000002.1, read on the forward strand.
GCTGATGTTGCTGAAGAGTCCTATGAAGACAGCTGGGGCCCGTCCATCAATGTGATGCTGACCAGCCACCAGCGCGCCATTCGCGCCGCCCTGCCCTATATGCGCAAGGCCGGCTTTGGCCGCATCGTCAATGTCGCCTCGACCGAGGGCCTTGGCGCGACCCCCGGCAACAGCCCCTATGTCGCCGCCAAACATGGCGTGATCGGCCTGACGCGCGGCCTCGCTACAGATCTTGGCCGCGATGAAGCCGACATCACCGTCAACTGCATCTGCCCCGGCCCGATTCGCACCGGCATCACGGCCGGCATCTCCGAAGAACACAAGACCATCTACGCCAAACGCCGCGTGCCCCTGAGGCGCTATGGCATCCCCGAAGAAGTCGCCAACATGACGCTCTCGGTCGTCCTCCCGGCCGCGAGCTTCCTCAACGGCGTCCACATCCCCGTAGACGGCGGCCTGACGATCAAGAACGCTTAGGAACCTTCCCCTCTCCCGATCACGGGAGAAGGGAGCGCGCCTTACTTCCTCTCGACAGAACCAACCCCTGCCCTGTCATCCCGGAAGCGCCAGAGGCGCTATCCGGGACCATCACCTGCCGCAGGTAAACACAACTGGGTCCCGGCCCTCCGCTATGCTACGGCCGGGATGACGCCCTCATGTGTCGCCTACTTATAGAATGAGTAGCGCGTCGATCAAACAGGCGCAAAAAGGGTTTGACAATCACGATACTGGCGGGCCGTCATAGTCATCCGGCGGAGGGGTTCTATTCCAGAGGTCAGCTATGTCTCGGCTGCAAATTTCCATCTGGCGCGCGCCTCTCGAGAACGAACCCGGAGGTGTATGTGCAATTCCAGAAAACACATCAACGGCAAGACACAATTTAGGGTCGGCCTCACCATATCCACCCATAAGGTGGCTGCAGTAGGTCAGGATCAAGCCCGCGACATTCTTGCTTTGATCAATCCTCTTTCTGCTTGACGCTTCTCCTTTCGAGAAAAGAAATATGACACCGCCCACTTTATCGTTTCCATCTTTTTGCCGCGACCGCACAAGCAAATCCAAGTTAACTGAAACCTTTGTTGGCCAAATCTCCAAATGCGGCTGCCTCTTTGGCAATGCTTCAAAATCCAGAGCCGCGAAGCCCAATTGATTGTATGACCTTTGAAAGGCTTCAATCGCTTCGATCGAAAGCCGACTATCTCTTTTCACCCAGTCCGAAACGCCCGACGTGTTCTCTCGACGCTCCTGTCGGTTTGTAGCTGTAGCTAGATGGTTCAAACTCCGGCTTGCGTCATCAAGAAAATCAATCAATCCTTCACGCGCAGGTTTATACTGTGCGACTACGGACGTCTTTGGGAATCTGGCGTCTCGACGTATTGCGCGCTGACGCGTAGGAGAGGCTGCTATGTACTCCGCCATTTGGCTTGCAGAGACCTGCGGGTTTTTGCGGTACGAATATTTTTGAGAGGAAGTCGGCATGGATGATGTTTTCCTATCGACGAGAGTTGGCGGCTCCCGAGTTCTGTGCATTTCCCCTTTGTCCGGCCAAACCTACAAATCTTCAGGCGCGAAAGGCCTTGGTGGCGAGTACGGATACTTTGTCTATGAGTACGATGAAGCGCACCCACATCTGGGGATCGAAGTTATTGCCAAAGCCGTATCGCTTGAGGCCGCCCACAGGCTGTTTGAACTTTTGTCAGACACGCTTGCGGTCAAAGCTGTAGCCTAATTCGGACTGACCTGTTCACGCTGGCGGGTTGTCAATCACCTCCTTCAACGCGCTTATCGCTGCCTCAATCGCAAGCTTGCGTAGCTCAGATTCCTTTTGATCGCCTGGCGGGTTGCAAGTCAGACCATGAATGTGAACCGCAGCTTTCGACGGCAGTTGAAATGCTATGTTGCACTTATTGTTCACTAGGTCGGGCTTCAGCATCATAAGTTTAACATCACTCATTCTGTATTCCTTTTGTTCATAATTAATCTATCATTGGATGAGTCGCATCACTGAGTCGAGTCTCGATAAAATTCCTACCGGATAACCCCCACACCCATACTCCGGCCCATGATCCAGATGAGCGGGTTCTTGCGGGAGGGGTTTGGCGCGGTGTCGGCCGCCGTGGCTGAGGCGGCCGCGCGGGTGAACCTGCATCTGGCGCCGGGCACCATTACCCGCACCGCTGCGCTGCGCCTGCGTGCCAGCCTGGCGCTCACCGAACGCATGGTGCGCCGCCTGCTTGTCCTGCTGTCTTTCGAGGTTGAGCTCGCCCCGCTGGCCGAACGCACGCCCGCCCCGGCGCGCGAGCGTATGCGGATGCCGTCTGCCCGTGGCTTCGCCTATTTCAAGGCTGAGCGCTACAATGCGGGCTTTCTCGACACTTGCGCAAACCGGGCCGAGCACCCGCGTCCACGCCCGATTAAAATTGCACCGCTACTGCACCGCTGGCGTACCCTCACTGCACTCCTCGAAGACCCGTCGCGCGCAGCTCGTCACATGGCGCGGCGGCTCGATCGGCTGCGCAGGGCCGGCGAGCCAAAGCCCTGGTGCTGGCCGGAAACACGACGCGACCGAATGCCCTACGCCCTCGCTCTCATCGCCGGCATCCTGCCGCAAAAGGTCAACGCCGCGCTTGCTGGCTGGTATGATTCTGGTTGAGATCGGGGGAAATTTTCGGTCAAGTCCCGCAAATCCGGCAGGGTTTGCGGACGCAGGCGTTCACGCCTGACCGAACGACGGCGCAGAAAGCGCACAATCTCTAGTCCGGCAATTCCTCGTTCAGCTCAAGCACTTCGCCCGCGAGATATAATGAGCCGCAAATCAGGATGCGTCCGGCGCCCGCATTTGCCGCCGCCTGGATGGCCGCGCTGAAACCTGGCTGAGGACTGGCCTCGACGCCGGCTTTTCTGGCTTCAGCCGCGAGGTCTTCTGCGCTGAAACTGTCGTGTCCGTGGGCGATTTCAGTGGTGAAGACCTGCAGTCCCGGCCGCGCCAGCGCCCCAAAGAAGCCCGCCGCATCCTTGTTGGCGAGCATCGCCGAAACCAGCATGGTTCGCCGCTCGCCGGCCTCTGCATCAAGCGAGTCCAGAACGCTCGCCAGCGCCCGCGCCGCATGGGGATTGTGGCCCCCGTCCAGCCAGACGGGCAAGCCACCTGCCAGCCGGGGAACCGGGCCATCAGACAGGCGCTGCATCCGCGCTGGCCATTTCGCGGTGACGCCGCCGCGCTGGATGGCTTCAGGGGTGATCGCCTCATGGCCCCAGCACTCAAGGGCTTTTGCGGCCAGCGCAGCATTGGAAAACTGGTGCGCACCGGAAAGGCTCAGCGGCCCCCGGACGGCGCCAATCTCGTCAGGCGTGAGAAAGGAAACATGCACGTCCAGCTCATCCGCTTCGGCAAGCAGCTGCGCACGCGCTTCCGGCAACTGGATCGCTGAAACCGCCCGGCATCCGGGCTTCAGGATTCCTGCCTTGTCGCGGGCAATTTTGGTGATGGTATTTCCGAGGAATTGCTGGTGATCGAGGTCAATCGGCGTGAACACGGAGACGGCATTTCCGGGGATGACATTGGACGCATCGAACCGGCCGCCAAGGCCAACTTCGAGGATGAGGAGATCCGCCGGGATTTCGGAAAAGGCAAGAAAAGCAGCCGCCTGCGTGGCCTCGAAGAAGGTAATGTCGCGGCCCTCAAGGGCCTTTTCCACGCGCATAAGTATGTCGAGCAGCCCCTCATCGGAAATCAGCGTTCCATTGAGACGGATCCGCTCATTGAAGCGCACCAGATGCGGCGAGGTGAAGACATGTGCGTCAAGGCCAGCAGCTTCGGCCATGGCCCTCATGAAAGCGGTCACCGAGCCTTTGCCATTCGTCCCGGCGACATGGATCGTGGGGGGAAGTTTTCGTTCGGGGTTCCCAAGCGCCTCGAGCAGGACAGTCAGCCTGTCCAGCGTCAGGACACGGTCTTTCGGCTTGAACCGATCGAGCCGCTGCAGCGCCGCCTCGACGGCCCGCCTGGTTTCGCTCAAGCTTTCTTGCCTTTCGGCGGGTCAGCCGGAACATCCGCGGAGGGTGCCTTGACCGGCCCGATAGACGTTGATTCCGAAGCGCGCTTCGGCAGGAGATGCGTCAGCAGGCGGCCAATCGTGGCTTTCAGCTCTCGCCGGTCGCAGACAATGTCGACCTGGCCTTTCTCGCGCAGGAATTCCGAACGCTGGAAACCATCGGGCAGCTTTTCGCGAATTGTCTGCTCGATGACACGCGGGCCGGAAAACGCAATCATGGCACCGGGCTCAGCAATATGAACATCGCCAAGCATCGCATAAGAAGCCGACACGCCGCCCGATGTCGGATCGGTCAACACCACAAGATAGGGGAGCCCGGCATCGCGCACTTCACTGATCGCCAGTGTCGTTCGCGGCATCTGCATGAGGGACAGCGTGCCCTCCTGCATCCGGGCACCGCCGGAAGCTGTGCAGACGACAAATGCCGCCTTGCGCGCGACAGCCATCTGCGCCGCCGCAATGAACGCTTCACCAGCCGCCATGCCGAGCGACCCGCCCATGAAGGCGAAGTCCTGGACGAGGATAACGGTCGGCTTGCCGTTCACCCGGCCAAATGCCGCCGCCATGCAATCATCCTGTGCGATAGGCGGGCTGGCTTCCGGGCTTTCGTCCTTCTCGCGGCCGGCAATCTTGGATTTGGCGGCCTTGAGGCGCGATGGATAAGGCTTGTCGTCCTTGAACTTCAGCGGGTCAGCCGTGACGGGCGGCAGCGGGATAGGCTCCCAGCGCTCTTCATCAAAGAACAGGCGGAAGCGGCGGCGCGGCGAGATTCGCAGATGCGCACCAGCCGGTGTCACGTACCAGCTTTCTTCAAGATCGGATCGATAAACAAGCTCGCCGCTGACCGGACACTTTACCCAGAGATTATCTGGTGTGTCCTTTTTCGGCGACAGGAAGGTTTTCAAACCCGGCGTGCGGAAATTTGTAAGCCAATTCATTCAGCGGGACTCCCTGATCTGGTCCGTACTGTTCACGCTGTGCGCTTCAGCGCCGATGATAACTCTTTCGCCAGCCCACCCATACGCCCGGCTATATCGCCCGGCGCGCCCGACTCAAGAGACAAGCGCACATGATCCACGAAAGCAGAGCCTACGACAACCCCATCTGCAATAGCGGCCATTGCAGCAGCTTGTTCCCCGGTTTTCACACCGAAACCGACGCAGACCGGCAATCCCGATATGCGGCGCGCCATATCGACCCCCGCACGAATATCCTCCGGATCGGCCGAACCTGCACCCGTTACACCAGCCACAGCCACATAATAGAGGAAGCCGGACGCCCCTTCTGCAACCTTCGCCATGCGCTTTTCATGCGTTGTCGGCGTCGCAAGGCGGATAACGGAAAGACCATGCTTTTCATATGCTTGACGCAGTTCGTGGTCTTCTTCTGGCGGCAGGTCGACGAGAATCGTCCCGTCAATTCCGGCTTTCGCGGCCTCGTCGGCAAAACGCTCATAACCCATATGGAAGACCGGATTAGCGTATCCCATCAGGATAAGAGGCGTTTCGCTGTCATCTTCGCGAAACCGTGCCGCCAGCGCGAGAACGTGGCTCAACGTCGTGCCAGCTTTCAGGCTGCGCTGTCCGGCCATCTGGATCGCCGGCCCATCGGCCATCGGATCGGTGAAAGGCGCGCCAAGTTCGATAATGTCAGCGCCATTGTCGCGCAGCGCACACAAGGCCTCATAGCTGGTCTCAACGTCTGGGTCGCCAGCCATCAGATAGGTTACCAGGGCCGCACGGCCTTCTACGCGCACCTTGTCGAAGCGCGCCGTAATACGGGCAATTGTCATGAGCTTCCGCCGATTATGTCTGATTTGACCGGGATAAGGTTCGTAGCCCCAAAATCAAGCCGTCGGTTCATGCAGACAGAACAGCTAGAACTTAACTTCCACGTGATCATTGGCCCGATGCGCATATTCGTGGTCGCCCAATTCGGCGGGTTTTTCGCTGCCATACGAAACGACTTCCACCAAACCGGAGTCAACGCCCTTCGATTTCAGAAATTGAGCAACCACATTCGCTCGTTCTTCTCCGAGCGCCATCGCCTCATAGCGGTCACCTCCTCTTCGGACATGACCTTCAATCCGAATGCGCCGGACGTCTCGTTGCAGTGTTGTGGCCAAATCCGATAAATGCGCCTTCGCTTCGGCGTTCAGAACCGCTGAGTCCTTTTCGAAGTTGAAACGGGTGGGGCCGGTATAATCTGCAACGAGGTCGTTGGAGCCGCCGTCCAGCGAAGCAAAGTCAACCTCGCAGACCGACATTGTGTTCGGCACGGTTGTCCACCACCCACCTGTCCACTGGCCGCCAGCCTTCGCAGCCAATGCGGGACAGACGGTTTGGGCATGGACATTATCCCAGATGGCCCCCGCCTCCAAAGTCTGGACGCCAGCCTTCGCCGCTGTGGACGCTGCTGGAGCAGGCCCTGGCGGGCTGGCTGTTTCACACGCCGCGAGTGATCCTATTCCCGCCGCCAATACAATCGCGAATTTCAGGCTTGTCATTAAACGTCCTCCCACAAACTTCGGGGACGCTAACAGCTGTTGACTGGCGCGACAACGAGCCGGGATGACGATCAGGTCTTGGCGGAGCTCTGAGTGTTCTCCTCAAGCCATTCGGCAAAAGCACCCGGCACCTTGGCGCACGGCAACGCGACCATCGCAGGAACGTCATAGGGGTGAAGCTCATTCACCAGCGATTCGAGGGTGGTCCAGCAGGCCGACACCGTTTTTAGCCAAAGGACATGCTCAAATGCCTGCTCGACGACACCCTTCCACAGATAGGTCGAGGCCACTGGCCCCTCGATATTGGCGCAGGCCGCCAGCCGGCGCTCAACCGCCATGTCAGCGATCTTGTGCGCCACATCCATGGACGGGCAGGTTATCCGGATAAGAAGCGCTTCGGTCATGACCTAGATGTCCATCCCCAGATGCTCGGCCACCGAGAAGATATCCTTGTCGCCGCGGCCGCAGAGATTCATGATGAGCAGGTCATCCTTGCCCATGCCGTCGCAGACATCACCGAGACGCGCGATGGCGTGGGCCGGCTCAAGCGCAGGAATGATGCCCTCAAGGCGGGTGCAGAGCTTGAAGGCTTCAAGCGCCTCCTTGTCGGTACAGGTCAGGTATTCCGCGCGGCCGGTGTCACGCAGGAAGGCATGCTCCGGGCCGATACCGGGATAGTCGAGACCAGCTGAAATCGAGTGGGCGTCGATGATCTGGCCATCAGCGGTTTGCAGAAGGTATGTCTTGTTGCCATGCAGAATACCGGGCTTGCCGCCATTCAGCGCGGCGGCGTGCTGACCGGTTTCGATACCGTGTCCTGAAGCTTCAACGCCGATCAGGCGGACGCCTTCATCTTCGATAAAGGGATGGAACAGGCCGATGGCATTCGACCCGCCGCCGATACAGGCCATGACGGCGTCCGGCAGACGGCCTTCACGGTCCATGATCTGACGCCGGGCTTCCTTGCCGATGACGGATTGGAAGTCTCGCACCAGCTCAGGGTAAGGGTGCGGGCCAGCCGCCGTGCCAATGCAATAGAAAGTATCGTGGATATTCGTGACCCAGTCGCGCAGCGCCTCGTTCATCGCATCTTTCAGCGTGCCCGTGCCTGAAGACACAGGGACGATTTCAGCACCGAGCAGCTTCATGCGGAAGACGTTCGGTTTCTGGCGCTCGACATCGGTCGCGCCCATGAAGACGACACATTTCAGGCCAAACCGCGCACAGACAGTCGCGGTTGCAACGCCGTGCTGGCCTGCCCCGGTCTCGGCGATGATACGCGTCTTGCCCATCCGCATGGCAAGCAGGACCTGGCCAAGGCAATTATTGATCTTATGCGCGCCTGTATGATTGAGCTCGTCGCGTTTGAAATAGATTTTCGGGCCGCCGAAATGCTCAGAAATGCGTTCGGCGTGGTAGAGCGGGGACGGCCGGCCGACATAATGGGTCCAGAGGTCATCCATCTGGGCCTTGAAGGCTTCATCCTGCTTGGCCGCGCGATATTCGTCCTCAAGCTCAAGCACAAGCGGCATCAGCGTTTCAGCGACATAGCGGCCGCCGAATTCGCCAAAGCGGCCCTTTTCGTCCGGCCACTGGTCCCAGGTATTTCTCTTGTCCATGCGTCCAGTCCTAGTCGGCTGATTTCGCCGCAGCAATAAAGTCCCTGATCAGATCCTCATCCTTTACGCCCCTCGCCCGCTCCACGCCAGAGGAGACATCCACAGCGGGCGCACCGGTCGCAGTGATCGCCTCTTCGACATTTCCCGGCGTCAGGCCACCTGCGAGGAGCCACGGTTTCGGCGCATCCCAGTCTTCCAGGATCGACCAGTCAAATGTATGGCCATGCCCGCCCGCGCGATCGGCATTCTTCGGCGGCCTGGCATCAAGCAACAGGCGGTCGGCATCCGGATAGTCGAACACTGCTTCAAGATCCTCGGCAGCCTCAACGCCAAACGCTTTCCAGATTTCAACCTCATCAGGGACCTGATAGCGCAGCTTCGATACAAAATCCGGCGTTTCACGCCCGTGAAGCTGGATCACATCAGGCATTGCCGCCTCGATCAAACCGTTCAGCAACTGCTCATTCGCGTTAGCCAGCAACACAGCGCACCGGATATCCATGTCCGACGCGGCAAACATCAGGTCGACAACGCGGTCGAACGCGCCGGCGCCATCTCCGAGAACATTGCGCGGGCTTTTCGGCGCCAGCACAAACCCAACCCAGTCCGCGCCAGCCTCAGCTGCCACGCGCACCATTGCCTCATCCTGAAGGCCGCAGATCTTCACTTTTGCCATGCGCCGAGACCTGCTGTGACGCCGGGAGATTGTCAAGAAAGGAAGACGGTAGACTGTCTCATCGCAGGGGTTGCGGTGAACGGAACGCCGACCCGACACCGGGAAACCCAAATTGCACTCCCCACCGGACGGCGCTACAGCCTTCAAGAGCAATAAAATGTAGATGGAGGAGTGCACAATGAGCCAGGCGATTTCAGATTATGTGACGCGGGACTTTGGCACCCTGTCAGATCTCATCACGCTTCATGCAGCCGCCAGACCGCAGCACCTGGCGCTTGTGCATGGCACGCGGGAGATCTCGTACGCCGAACTTGACGATCTGGCGAACCGGTTCGCCGTGGCGCTACAGCAAGGCGGTTATGAGGCGGGTGGGTCGGTCGCAATCTGCGGGCTGACCAGCATTGAATACGTCGTCGGCTTCATTGGCACGCTTCGCGCCGGGCTAACCGTCGCGCCACTTGCCCCCTCCTCAACGCCAGAGGCGCTTGCCCGCATGCTTGAAGATAGCGGCGCACGCCTGTTCCTGGTGGATGAGGCTTCATACGGCGCGCTCGAGGCCTTTCTGCCAGACTTGCCGGTCAAGGTCCTGCGCATGGATCTGACCGGCGACGACAGTGTGACCTCGTTTCTTGGCGAGCCAGGTGCCAAACCGGCGCCAGTGGAAATCGACCCGGATCTTGGCTTCAATATCATCTATTCGTCCGGCACTACCGGCACACCCAAGGGCATCGTCCAGTCATACAAGATGCGCTGGGGCCACTGCAGCCCCAATGATCCACCGGGTCATGGCCCGGACGCGATCACCGTCCTCTCAACGCCGCTCTACTCCAATACGACGCTGGTGAGCTTCATTCCGACGCTCGCGGGCGGCGGCACGGCGGTCCTGATGGAGAAGTTCAACACCGAAAATTTCCTGAAGCTGGCGGAAAAGTGGAGAGCCACACACGCCATGCTGGTGCCGGTTCAATACCAGCGCCTGATGGATTTCGAGGACTTTGACGACTACGATCTCTCAAGCTTCGAAATAAAATTCTGCACCAGCGCGCCATTCCCGGCCGAGCTGAAAGCCGAGGTGCTGAAACGCTGGCCCGGCGGCCTTGTCGAATATTACGGCATGACCGAAGGTGGGGGCAGCTGCATGCTGGTCGCCCACGAACACCCGGACAAACTTCACACGGTCGGCCAGCCCATGCCGGAGCATGACATCCGGATCATCGATGAAGCAGGCATCGAGCTACCACCCGGCCAGACCGGCGAGATTGTCGGGTCATCAAGCTCGATCATGAATGGCTATCACAACCAGCCACAGAAGACCGCCGAGACCGAGTGGTATTCACCCGAAGGGACGCGTTTCATACGCACAGGCGATGTCGGCCGCTTTGATGAAGACGGCTTCATCACGCTGATGGACCGCAAGAAGGACATGATCATCTCCGGCGGCTTCAACATCTATCCAAGTGACATCGAGCTTCTCCTGCGCAAGCACGAAGACGTTGCCGATGTCGCCGTGGTCGGTGTGCCATCACGCGACTGGGGTGAAACACCGGTGGCTTTCGCCGTGCTGACAAAGGGCGCGAAGGCGACAGGCGCCGAAATACGCGAATGGGCCAACAACCAGCTTGGCAAAACGCAGCGGATCGCGGATTTCATCGTCACCGATGACCTGCCCCGTAGCGCTATCGGCAAGGTGCTGAAACGCGAACTGCGCGATATCTATGAGCCGGCCAGATGAGCCGTATCTTTGGCAAGGTCTGCCAGAACGGCTATGTTGTGCGTGATATCGAAGCTGCCATGCAGCACTGGATCGATGTGATGGGCGTCGGCCCATGGTTCTATATCGAAGACGTGCAGACCGACTGGTTCAGGCATCGCGGGGAGGTGTCCGACGTGAAGATGTCCATCGCGCTTGCCAATTCCGGTGATCTGCAGATCGAACTGATCCAGCAGCGCAATAAAGCCCCGTCCATGTACAGGGAATTTCTCGATGCAGGTCACGAAGGCCTGCAGCATATGTCCTACTGGACCGAGAATTATCAGGGCCTCTACGACAAGGCGCTCTCGCTTGGTTACAAGGTCGGACATGAGGGCTGCATTGGTGGTGAGAAAGGCCGGTTTGCCTATTTCGACACCGAAGCGCACCCCGGCACGATCGTCGAAATCTCCGATATCAGCGGCACCAAGGGCAAGACATTCGCCCATATCCGCAAGGTGTCAGAGGGCTGGGACGGGTCCGAGCCGATCCGGCGGATACGCTAAGCGCTTCATTTCTGGAAGTCTGGCGGTGAGACAGGGATTCGAACCCTGGAGACTATTGCTAGCCTACACACTTTCCAGGCGTGCGCCTTCGACCACTCGGCCACCTCACCGTAAGGGCGCGTCTATAATGGAAGGGTGTAGGCATAAGCAAGCCTGAGATTGTCTGACAACTGCACACACCCCATATCACCGTCAGGAAATTGAAAGGACGAACGCAATGTTCTTTACGAAAAAACCCGCCGCGATGCCTGCAAAAGGCGAAGCACTGCCCGGACGCGGCCAGCCAATCCCGACCGCTCCCACCCATTTTGTGAACGGCGTGGACCTGACCGCCCCGACGCCTGAAGGCTTTGAGGAGATCATCTTCGGCATGGGCTGCTTCTGGGGTGTCGAGCGCATCTTCTGGCAAACCGAAGGCGTATGGGCGACGCAAGCTGGCTATGCAGGCGGCGAAACCCCGAACCCGACCTATGAAGAAACCTGCACAGGCCAGACCGGACACACGGAAGTCGTCCGGGTTGTCTACGATCCGGCCAAGGTTACAGCGGCCGACCTCATGAAACTGTTCTGGGAGGGCCATGATCCGACGCAGGGCATGCGTCAGGGAAATGATGTCGGCTCCCAATACCGTTCAGCCATCTTCACAACCACTGAAGAACAGGAAAAGATCGCTGCGGCGACGCGCGACACCTATCAGAAAGCCCTGAATGCAGCGGGCCGCGGCCAGATCACGACCGAGATCGACAGGCTGGACAAATTTTACCACGCTGAGGATTACCATCAGCAATACCTTGCCAAGAATCCCAATGGTTATTGCGGGATTGGCGGCACAGGCGTGTCGTGCCCGATGCCGACAGGTGTCAGCGCCTGAGACCTCTGCTAGAGCGGGCGGGTGACTGAATTCATCACCCGCTTCGCGCCTTCCCCCACAGGGCTTCTGCATCTCGGCCATGTGGCCTCCGCCTTCCATGTCTGGAAAGCTGCCGAACGCGCTGGCGGCAAGGTTCTCCTGCGGATTGAAGATATTGATCCCGGCCGCTGCAAGCCGGAATATACAGACGCAATTTTCGAGGATCTTGCCTGGCTTGGACTGGAGTGGAGCGGTGACGTCCGTGTCCAGTCAGACCATGTTACAGACTACCTCAAGGTCGTCGAGCGACTGACCGGGCTCGGCCTGACCTATCGGTGTTTCCGCACCCGCCGCGAAATTGCCGAAGAACAGGCCGCCTCCCGCCTTCCGCCGGATGCGCCTTTCATTGGTCAGCCCCTCGACCCGGCCAGCGAAGCCATGCGCCTGTCTGAACGCGTCCCATTTGTCTGGCGCCTCTGCCTGGACAGGTGTCGCAGCTATCTGGGCCCCGGTTACGACCAGTTATCTTTTGATGTGGTGTCAACAGAAGGTAATCGTGATGTCGTAAAAGCCCGGCCAGATCTCCATGGCGACATCAATCTCACCCGCAAGGACGCGCCGATTGCCTACCATGTCGCCGCGACGCATGACGACGCATTGCAGGGCGTCACACATGTCATCCGCGGCGAGGACCTTGCGGACGCCGCTCATATCCATGTCCTGATACAGGCACTGATGGGCTGGCCGCAGCCGGTCTATACCCATCACAAGCTGGTGATGGGGCCGGATGGCAAGCGTCTCGCAAAACGCTTCAAGTCAAAAAGCCTTGCGAGCTTGCGGTCGGAAGGGTTATCGCCGGATCAGATTCGAGCGATGGCCGGGGTTTAGATGACAGAGTTACAGCTGACCCCGCCGCCAGCGCGCGCCTGGATAGGTCCATTGTTGCTGCTTTGCGGCGGCATGCTGATTGGTCTCGCGCCGATCGGCCTGCGGATGGGGCTCGATTCCATGGGGCCGCAGGCAATTGCCTTCTGGCGCTATACCTTTGCCATACCGATGCTGTTTATCCTGCTCATCGGGATTGAGCGGCGCATGCCAGCCCGGATCAATCGCTACGTCGTCATGGCCGGGACGTTTTTCGCACTGGACATTGCGCTCTGGCATTGGGGCCTGACGCTGACCACCGTCGCCAATGCGACCTTCATCGTGAATCTTGGGAATATCTGCGTCGGCTTTGCCGCATGGCTTTTCCTGAAGGAAAAACCCACAAAAATCTGGTTCATCGCGGTTCTTGTCGCGGTGACCGGAGCGGCCGCGCTTTCGCTCGGCGGTGAAACTGGCGGCAAGACAGACATCAGGGGTGACCTTCTGGCGCTTGGGGCCGCCTGCCTTGTCGCGGGATATATGCTGTGCTCGAAACTTGCGCGAAACCGACTCGGCGCGATGGACGTGATTTTCTGGCTGACCGTCGTGGAAGCCTGCGTCGCTGGCGTGATTGTATTCGCTTCGGGTGAAAGCTTCATACCCGATACACTCTCCGGCTTTGCAGCGCCGGCATTCCTCGCGCTTGCCGCACAGGTCGGCGGACAAGGGCTGATCATCGCAGGCCTTGGACGTACGCCAGCAGCAGTTGCCGGCATCGTCGTCCTGATCCAGCCTGTCGTTGCCGCTGCCATATCGTGGCAGCTGTTCGAGGAGCCATTGACCGGTCTGCAGGGCGCGGGTGCCGCGCTCATCCTGTTTGGGATCTGGCTCTCGCAGGGCGGTATTCGCCGCGCTAAAACGCGCCCTGAATCAAAAGCGTTACAAGAGACGGTTAAGAGCGCCGAATGACCCACGACCCATCGAAATCCACGGAGACCCCCATGCGCATCATTTTCTTTTCGCTCGCTGGCGCGCTCAGCCTCGCCGCCTGTGTTGCTTCAGCAAGTCAGACCGAGACCGCACCGGCGGTTGGGATGGAAAGAACATCGGCATCGCCGCAGCAGGCCAGCGATGACTATTATGTTGCCGCCGCCGCCCGAGTTGATGAACGCGCTGGAGATGCGTTTAAGCCAAAGGCCAGGAACGTCATTCTCTTTGTCGGTGATGGCATGGGCATATCCACTGTCACGGCCGGACGCATCTATGCCGGGCAACAGCTCGGGCTTGACGGCGAGAGCTATAGGCTCGCCATGGAAAGCCTGCCCTATTCAGCTTTCTCCAAGACCTACAGCCATGACGCCCAGGTCGCAGACAGCGCATCGACAGCCACGGCTATGATGAGCGGCGTCAAGACCCTGTCTCGCACGCTCGGCCTTCGGTCCGGCGTTGCCTATGGCAATTGCGCCTCGGTCGAAGGACAGGGTACTGACTCGATTTTCGAGATCGCCGAAGCCGCCGGCCTTTCAACAGGTATCGTGTCCACGGCTCGCATCACCCATGCGACGCCAGCAGCGACCTATTCAGAAAGCGCCAGCCGTGACTGGGAAGATGACACCGAAGTTGGCGATAGCGGCTGCAAGGATATTGCGCGCCAGCTGATCGAATGGCCGGCTGGTGACGGCTTCGAAGTCGTTCTCGGCGGCGGACGCGGGTCTTTCATGCCGGCAAGCATTGCCGATCCGGAAACCGGAGAACCAGCCGGGCGGCGTATTGATGGGCAGAACCTCATTGATGGCTGGACAAGCAAGCCAGACCACACCTTCATCTTCGACCAGGCCGGTTTCGACGCAGCGAATTTTGATAGTGACACCAAGGTCATGGGCCTCTTTGAGCCATCTCACATGAAATACACGCTCGACCGGGCGGAAGACGAAGCTGGCGAGCCAACCCTGAGCGAACTCACCAAGGCTGCGATTACGCGGCTGTCGCGTAGTGAAGACGGCTATGTGCTGCTTGTCGAAGGCGGGCGGATCGATCATGGCCACCACGCCACCAATGCAGCGCGCGCGCTGGCTGATACGGCGGCACTGGATGAAGCGGTTGCCGCTGCTCTGGAAATGACGGACGCGTCGGAAACCCTGATCATCGTCACCGCTGACCACTCACACACAATGACCATTGCTGGCTATCCGGCCCGCGGCAACGACATCCTTGGCAAGGTCGCCTACGGCCCCGGCGGCATGGCCCGCGCCGATGACGGAAAGCCTTACACGACGCTCAGCTATGCCAATGGCTCAACCGGGTGCAAGCCGGGCGCCGAGACCTGCGTACGTGAAGACCTCACAAACGTCGATACGACCGACAAGGATTTCCACCAGCAGACTCTGATCTTCTCCGGCTCTGAAACCCATGCCGGTGAAGACGTACCTGTCTATGCCAGCGGCCCGGGCGCCGAGCTCATTCGGGGTACGATTGAGCAGAACGAGATCTTCCACGTCATGGGGCGCGCCAGCGGGCTCCTGTCACGGGAAAACTAGTCGTCCACCTGGCCATCCGTCTGGCCGGCAAGCCGGGCAATGGCGTCGGCCACCTCTGCCCCATGATCATGGTGAGGCATGTGGCCGCTATCGGCTAGCGGGACGAGGGTGAAGTCCGCAATCTGGTGCTTGATCTTTCCGGCGTGAAGCGACGGATTGATCACCGTGTCTTTTGACCCGGAGAACAGGATTACCGGAACATCTATTTCCGGATACCTGTCCTGTTGCGCAGCCAGCTGCGCGCGCAGCACGTTCATGTCGTCGGCATTTGCCCGGAACTCAGGCGGACGGAAGAGCAGCCCGAGGCCTGAATCTTCATAGTAGCCGTCTGGAGCGTCATTCGGGCTGAACACCCCATCAATCCCGCCCTTGGCCACCGAAGGCCCGACAAGCGGCGCAAATTGCGAAAAGATCGGCCCGATGACCGGTGGGCCAGCAACCCGGTTATACCAGGCTTCGCCGCCGCCGCCCCAGTCATGTGTGACAGGTGATAGCAGGACGAGGCCTTTCACGAGGTCCGGATAGTCGAGCGCAAGACGAAGCGCGACAGCACCGCCAAATGAATGCCCGACCACGACCGCCTTTTCACCGGGAGCGAGCGCCTTGAGCGCACCTGCCATCTGGGCGGCCTGCACGCCAAGCTGCTCCGACCCTTCCGGGCGGCCAGAATAACCGTGTCCCGGCCTGTCTGGCATCAGGATGCGATGGTCAGCATCAAGCCTCGGTGCCAGCGTAAAGGTAAATTCACGCGCATTTGCCGAAGCCCCATGGATCATCAGGACAACGGGGCCGCCCTGGCCCACCGTAATGACATGCACGGGCGCGCCGTTCACATCGACCATGTCTCCGAGCGGCGGATATGTGTCTTCCACGCGATTGGTATAGATCGCGCTGCTCACACAGGCGCTGAGGCCCGCGCCAAAGGCGATAATCAGGATGGCAATGGACAGCAGTTTCAAAGCCCCTGCCCGTTTTCTTCCTTCATCAGCCGCGCTTCCGCGCTCTTGGCTGGCCCAAGTGTCGGGTGGATCTTGAGTGCTTCGCGGTAAGCGACAAGCGCTTCATCTCTCGCCCCGAGCTCCTCCATGACGCGGCCAAGGCCAGTCCAGGCACCAAAATGCCGTGGCTCAAGACGCAAGGCCTCATTCACGTCGCGCAGGGCTTCACCCATCTGCTCCTGCAACAGGAAGACGGATGCGCGTCGATTATAGGCTTCGGCATACTCAGGCTGGATGGAGATGACGCGGTCATACAGGTTGCGGGCCAGGTCAAGCTCATCATTGGCCTGCGCCGTGACAGCACGCTCCATGACGAGATCCGCCGCCGCAGAGCCGCTTTCCATCCAGGCTGCCCAGATGTCGAGCGCAACAGATGTAGCTTCTTCTTCAGTCGGGGCCTTCTGCAATTCGTCGAACATTTCGTCCGACGGACCAAAAGCTGGCCCGCTGACCATGAGAAATCCGGCAAAGGCGAAAGCTTTGAACATGATGCAAAGTATGGGGCACTTGATGGTTCCGGCAAGGCCCAATAGCGGCAATCAGGCGGCAGGGCCTAAAGAAAGCCCTCATGCACCAGCGCCTTTTCCAGCGCTATTGCGTCGGTAAAGTGATGGGTGGAGAACCCGAGCGCGCTCGCCGCTTCAATATTCTTCAGGCTGTCATCGATAAAGAACACATCCGATGCCGCAGGATTGCCGAGCCGCTGCAGTGTCAGGGCGTAGATTTCCGGGTCGGGTTTGATAAGGCCTTCCTCGCCCGAGACGATCACGTCGCGCAGCAGCTTGATCATCGGGAAACGTTCAATTGTTTCAGGCCAGACCTCGGCGGACATGTTGGACAATCCATAAAGAGGGTGCCCGGCCTCTTCGAGACGGGCCATCAGCGGCGGGACGCCATCGACATAGCCATCGAACATTTCAAACCAGCGCCCGCGCCAGGCATCGATTTCATTTGAATATTCGGGAAAATCGGTTTTCAGCCGCGCCGCACCGTCGGCAAATGACCGGCCACGATCATGCTCGACATGCCACGCCATGTTACAGACATCGGCGCAAAAGCGCTCGGCCTCAGCATCGGTGGGAAAAATCTTGCGGTACAGGCGGACCGGTTGCCAGTCCACCACAACATTGCCCAAATCAAACAGGATGATGCGCTCAGACACGGGCCGGGAGATCTCCAGCCGCGCCATGTGCGTACACCTTCTGCTTAAGCCTGTTTTGCTTTAAAACGAGGATTGGTCTTGTTGATGACGAACACACGGCCCCGGCGGCGCACGACCTTGCAATCGCGATGGCGCAGCTTCAGGGCTTTAAGAGATGATTTGACTTTCATGGGGACGGCCCTGCGATCTTTGGAAACTCGTAAGGGCGGGTGGATACATAATGGACAGATGAGAGTCAACGCCACACATACACCGTTACGGTAATAGGGATAACTGGAATGACGATGATGAAATCTAGGCCGCAACGCTGGGTCTTCGCGGCTGCGCTCAGCGCGCTGATCGGCGCCTGTGCAGCAACGCCCCAGGCAACCAGCCCAGGCAATGGTACAGTCAGCCCTACCACCCCGGTCGCAGAACCGCCGGGAGATCCGGTTGGCACGCCTGAGTCTGCGCCGATTGCTGGTCCGACCGGTCCCTATACGCCCTCTGGCAATCGCGACATGGATATCTGGCGCGATGATTTCACCGCCCGCGCACAATCGCAGGGCCGAAACCCTGCCGTCATCTATTCCCTCCTCGAAGGGATATCCCCGCTTGAACTTTATCTCAGCGAGGACGTGAATGTTGCCGGCACCGGCGTTGCCGACCAGGCAGAATTCGCAAAACCGGTCTGGGACTACCTGCGCACCGCCGTGACAACCAGCCGGTTTGAAACCGGCCAGGTCAAACTCATGGAGCTGGCGCCCGTGTTTGACGTGATTGAGCAGACATATGGCGTTAACCGCGAGGCTGTCAGCGCGATCTGGGCCATGGAGACGAATTTCGGATCCTACATTGGCAACTATGACGCTGCCAACACGCTCTCCAACATGGCTGTCGAAGGACGCAGGCGCAGCTTTGCCGAAAGCCAGATCATCGCCCTCATGAAGATTGTCGAAAGCGGTTTCGCGGACCGTGCCCAGCTCGGCTCAGGCTGGGCCGGCGCGATGGGACAGACACAGTTCATGCCAACGACATACCTCGCTTACGCGCAAGATTTCGAACGCGACGGCAAGGCCGATATCTGGTCAAGCGCGCCTGACGCCCTTGCATCAGCGGCCAATTACCTGTCGCAGTCCGGATTTGTCTTCGATGAGCCTTGGGGCATCGAGGTTCTCGCGCCGGGCAATTTTGACTGGTCACTGGCTGACGGCAATGAACGCCGCATGTCGACATGGAAAGCACAGGGCATATCGCCGATCCGAGGCGGGCCCTTCGAAGTATCCGATGCAAGCTTTGCCGAGCTCTGGCTGCCTGCCGGCGCAACCGGGCCAAAATACCTCCTGTTCAAGAATTTCGATGTGTTCAAGACGTACAATCGCTCGAACTCCTATGCGCTCGCTGTCGGCCTCCTGTCTGATGGCCTTCAGGGCAAGTACGGACCGGTCGCGGCATGGCCGACGGAAATTCCGCGTCTCAACAACCAGGAAGTGAAACAGCTACAGCAAGCGCTCAACACGCTTGGGTTTGAAGCTGGTGTCGTCGACGGGATTGCAGGCACGGGCACGCGCGCTTCCTTGCAGCGCTTCCAGAAGGCCAATGGCATGGTAGCGGACGGATATCCGTCCAAACCGGCGCTAAGCGCTGTGCTGGCTGCACTCGGCAGTTAGTCGTAGATCTCTGGCGGTTCGTCCGGATCGTCTTCCATGACCTGATTGGCCGGGAAGACTTTCCGGGCGAAGCCCGCCATGAACAGCAACATGACGCCTGCGCCGAGGAAAGGCGCATAGGGGTGGACGTTTTCATACATCCACGGCCCAAAGAACGGGCTGACGATAAAGCCCATGCCATTCGCCGATATGACAAGACCGGCCACATTGCCCTGCAAAGTCGAACCGACGGCCAGTGAAGCGCCACTAGAAAAGCCCGGCCGCGCGAGTCCCTGCCCTATCCCCACAAAGAACTGTGCGAGTACCAGCACCGCAAATTCCCGGGTCGGCACGATCAGGAAAGCCCCCAGTGACAAGGAAAGAGCGCCGACCACCATCAACGTCCGGTTGGTCATCTTGAGGCGCGGAATGATGACCAGTTGCGAGATCAGCGTGCCCGCCGCGCCGACTGTATAGGCAGGCCCGGTGAACTGCATGGCCATGGCGCCGGACAGCGACAGCTTGTCCATGATGGCAAACGCAAAAGTCTGCGTCAGGACACCGGTGACGATAGACAGAGAGACGGCAAAAACCAGGAAGGGAAACACGCGTGGATCGCGCCAGAGCCCGTCACCCTCACGCTTCTGGCCCTTCTTCAGGCCGACCTCTTTCTTCGGCGCAGACTTCTCAGGCAGTCGCGTATAGATCAGGAAGGACAGCACCGCGGCGGCCGCGCTGATCATGAAAACCGGTGTCAGCAATCCGAATACGGCCCCTGCGGCGGCGGCAAAGGCAGGTCCGGCCACCGCGCCAAAGCTGAACCCCGACGTCAGTGACGCGATTTCCTCGGTCCGTTTCGCACGGCTCGTGCGGTCTGCGATATAGGCCTGGGCCGCAGGGTTTGTTCCCGATCCGAACATCCCGAACAAGGTGCGTGAGCTCAGCAGGCAGATGAAAATCACCAGCGAGCCCTGAAGATGCCCGGACATGGCGAGCGCCGCACTCGTACCGAACAACAGCATTGAAACGGAAAAACCAAGCATGCCCAGCGCCGCGACGGGCCGCCGGCCCCAATCGTTGCTCTTGCGGCCCCAGAAAGACGAGGTGATTGCCCAGAGCGCAGCTGACAGGGAAAAAATTGCGCCCGCCATCCAGTCAGGCAAGCCGAGATCACGTGAGAGGGGTGGCAGGATCGCGCTGACCAGCATTGTATTGCCGGCTCCCACTGCAAGCAGCGCAAAGAATAAAAGCCGGAACGCGCCTCGGCGGTCCGGCCTGTCTTTTCCCAGCTGGTCAGGCTTTGGCGACGTCATGCCCTGTCATCGGCCCGTCGCCGGAAAAGATCAAGCACGTCAAGAACAGCAACACTGGCTTCCACCACGTCACCTGCTGGCAAGGATATTTAAATCCTGTTGAGCCATAATCTGCAGATCGTACGTCAGCTGGAGCC
Organism: uncultured Hyphomonas sp.; assembly: GCA_964556825.1. Lineage (GTDB taxonomy): Bacteria > Pseudomonadota > Alphaproteobacteria > Caulobacterales > Hyphomonadaceae > Henriciella. Next base: position 384,417 of record CAZKXJ010000002.1, read on the forward strand.
TGCATGACCCAGATTCTCGGCCTCCTGGTCGTCTTTATCGTCATTATCGGCGCGCTGATTTTCAGCGGTAGTCCGGCTATTGCCGAGGCCCTGCCCTTTGAGCTCGCCCTGATAGGCGGCGCGGCCATTGGCACCCTGCTTATCGGCAATTCACCGCAAGTGGCCCGCGATGCTGTGCGCGGCCTCGGCAAGGCGCTGACCGGCGCAAAATGGGTCAAGCAGGACTATTCTGACCTCCTCACCGGCATGCATGAGCTGATGCGGCGGGCGCGGCGGGGCGGGATTATTGCGATCGAGGCCGATATCGAAGCGCCCGAGACCTCGCCAGTCTTTCTGAACCGCCCACGCTTGCTGGCCGACGAACCGGCCCGCAACCTGATTGCTGACAGCTTCCGGCTGATGTCTCTTAATCCGGGGGGCAAATCCCCCGTCGAAACGCACTTGCAGGATGCGATAGCGGCGACAGCAAATGGCCGGCACCGCGCCGTAACGGCCCTGAACACACTGGCCGATGCACTTCCGGCCCTCGGAATTGTCGCCGCCGTCCTTGGCATCATCAAGACCATGAGCATGGTCGACCAGTCCCCCGAAGTTCTGGGGCCAATGATTGCAACGGCTCTGCTCGGTACGTTTCTCGGCGTGTTCCTCGCTTACGGCCTGGTCGGGCCGATGGCAGCGCGCTTCGGCCAGATCGTCGACGAGGAGATGCAATATCTTGAGACCATACGAACAATGGTCTCAGCTTATGATTCGGGCATCGCGCCAGCCACAGCAGTCGAACTGGGCCGGGCAAGCCTTCCGGTTCACCTTCGCCCAACGCTTGAAGAGCTCGACACCGCTCTCGCCACTGTCGCGACCTTGCCAGCTGCGCCGCGCAGCCGTACGGCCTGATTTTTCACGGGAAACTGACTCGCCGTCTGGTTTTTCAACCCTCAACGCACTAGGTGTGAGCGCACCAATAATGGCGACCGGAGCCCGAATGTCGCGATTCGACGACCTCATAGCGACCGTACAGACCTATCAGGATCTGGCCGCAGAGAATTATGCGCGTGTCCGGCAGATGGCCGAGGCCGTTCGCTCAGGGCTTTGTGACTATATCGACGCGACTGACGGCGTCTGCGTGCAGCTTGTTCCGCCGCAGGGCGAATTCGAACCGAAAATTTACGGCGACCAGGCGTTTTCCGTACCCCCAAAGGGTTTTCGCCCGCTCGGACCGATCGCGTTCGGGCTCGCCGTCCGCGTGACAAAGCAGACCGACTGGATCCGTGTTACCATGCAAGGCCAGAAGATCGGCGAGCATTTTGTGCTCGATATTCAGGGCGGCGAGTCATTTTCGCTGTCGCTCCCCCTAACAGAAGATGACTCAAGCCGCTTGTTTGAATATGTGTATAATCACGTACTGAACTGGTTCCAGACGCAGATTGATCACTATCAAAAAGGGGAATACGGTAGCCGTGAGATTGGGTTTGAATTCTCGCGCGAGACCGATGGCGCCAAAGTCTGAATAGACAGACCAGCGACAGACACACATGCCTGATCTGAACATCCTCCTTGCTGCTGCAGGCTCTGATAGCCTGATCTTCGCCTGCGCCCTGATCGGTGCGCTGGGGCTGGGTGCCCAATGGCTCGCCTGGCGCCTGCAGGCACCAGCCATCGTCCTGATGGCGCTTGCTGGCATGGCGGCCGGCCCGCTCTGGCAAATCCTCTTCGGCGATCCCCTGCTCAGCCCTTCGGCGACCTTTGGAGACCTGCTGCGGCCGATCGTTTCCCTTTCCGTTGCTGTCATCCTGTTTGAAGGCGGCCTCATCCTGAAATTCGAGAACCTGCGTGACGCGGGTGCTGCCGTGCGGCGAATGGTGTTCTTTGGCGGCCCACTCGCCTGGTTGCTCGGCTCTTTTGCTGCGCGCTATGCAGCCGGGCTGGACTGGGCCAGTGCCATCGTCTTTGCCGGCGTCATGGTTGTCACCGGTCCGACGGTGATCATGCCGCTCCTGCGTCAGTCGAAACTCTCCGGCAGGCCAGCGCAGTTCCTGAAATGGGAAGGCATCGTCAACGATCCGATCGGTGCCCTGTTCGCAGTTGCAGCCTACGAGATCATTCGCGTGGCCTCGCAGGGTGATTCGACCCTGTGGGCAGGCATGTGGATCCTGCTCGCCGCAGGCATCGGTATTGTTCTCGGCATCATGTTCGGCATGGGGATGGCCCGGGCCTTCCGCGCCGGCTGGACGCCTGAATACCTCAAGGCACCGCTGATCTTTGCCTCCATCATTCTCTGTTATGCCCTCGCTGAAGAAATCGAGCACGAGACAGGCCTGGTCGCTGTCACCGCCTATGGCATGACGCTCGCCAATTCCCGCCTTGCCGACCTTTCGGAACTGCGGAAGTTCAAGGAAGATATCGCCGTCCTGCTTGTGTCAGGCGTCTTCGTCATCCTGACAGCCGACCTCACACCGACGATCATCCGTCAGGCGCTGAACCTGAACACGCTGCTATTCCTGCTGAGCATGCTGTTCATCGTGCGTCCGCTCGCCGTCTGGATTGCGACAGCCGGCACCCTCAGCCGCAAGGAGGCCCTGCTACTCGGCTGGATCGCTCCACGCGGTATTGTGGCGGTCGCGGTCTCCGGCCTGTTCGGCTCACTATTGGTCGACCTCTCCCGCGAAGGCCGCTTTTACTTCTCCGGTGCCGATCAGATCGTGCCACTTGCCTTTGCGATGGTGTTTACCACTGTGGTGCTTCACGGCTTCACGATTGGCCCACTCGCCCGGCGACTGGGGCTCGCGCGTGCTGAAAAGCCCGGCGTGCTGCTGGTCGGCGCCAACTCCTGGAGCGTTGAATTTGCCAAAGCCCTCAAGGCCAGCAAGATCGATGTCATCGTCGCTGACAGCAATTACAGGCGCCTGCGGCCTGCACGCGAGTCCGGCCTTGATACTTTCCTTGGCGAAGTCCTGTCTGAGGACGCCGAGATCAAGCTGGACCATGCCCGCTTCGCAACCGTTGTGGCGCTGTCGACAAACGATTCGCACAATGCACTGGTCTGCAACCAGTTCGCCCCGGAAGTCGGACGTCACCGCGTCTACCAGCTGTCGCTGTCCGAAGGTGATGAAGTTGACGACAAGACGGTTGGCTCTGCTGCGCGAGGCCGCACGCTGATCCGGCGCGGACGCACCTATGACGGGCTGATCCGTGACCAGTATCGCGGCTGGACATTCTCGCGCACACGCCTGACCGACAAGTACACGCTGGAACAGTTCCTTGCCGAGCGCCCGAAGGGTGACCTTGTGGCCGAGATCCGCCCGGATGGCACGCTGGTCCTGCTCGGCCCAAGCCGCGAAGCCCGCGGCGGTGAAGGCGCAACGATCATCAGCTTTGCGCCAGACCAGCAGCCTTCAACGCAGGGCAAACCAGAAGAGCCCGCGACGGGCGACAAGACAGCCGCCCCGACACAGCCCGCAAAAGCCTAGACCGACACGGCATGAAGCCCGGAGCCATGGCGTTTCAGCCAGGCGCGTTCGCGTTTCCAGCCCGGCCGGCAGACCGCGACATGCGCCCAGAAACGCGAACTGTGGTTCATTTCCAGTAGATGCGCGCATTCATGCGCGGCGACGTAGTCCAGCACTTCGGGCGGCGCCAGGATCAGCCGCCAGGAGAAGGCGAGACGGCCATCCGATGTGCAGGAGCCCCAACGTGACCGCGTATCCTTCACAGAGACCCGTCGCGCATCGACGCCGAGGACCGCACAATACTGTTCGACCGCTTTGGTCAGGTCGTCCTTTGCGAGCTTCCTGAGAAATCGTTCTGCGCGGCGACCAATGGTTTCCGGGTCTCCCGGCAGGGAAAGTATCTGTGGATCACCATCGACAAGGCTGGCCCGCCTGCCCGGCCCTTCGAGGCTGACGAGACAATCGCGCCCCCGCAGCGGAAACATGTCGCCGCTGTGCATCGTCACAAGTGGCGGCAGGCTGTTCAGGCGCGTCACGATCCATTCAATCCTGTCAGCGGCAAACCGCGCGGCATCCGGCACAAGGCGCCGCGAGGGCGCGATTGCCACAGCTGACCGGTTCTGTTCATCAAGCCTTAAAATCAGGCGTTTAGCCCGCGGATTGACTTCAATCCGCACGGGGACTTCCACTCCGCAGGACGAGGTAAGGGTCATTGTCTGGTGTTTATCGACAATCATGATAATGCTCGACTCACGGCGCAATCAAATCTAGCCTTTGGACACAGTTAAGGGGAACCCTAAACATGAAATACTTGCTGTGCGGCGTAGCCGCTGTCGCAATGCTCTCTGCGTGCGACCAATCAGGAAAAACCGGCTCCGGGGACGAGCCGCTCGGTGAAATCTCGCTGCGCTCCGGCGATCCGGCCGAAGCAGATGCGGTCATCTCGGCGATGTCGCTGACCAATTCGGGTGACGGCAGCGTTCAATACGCTGAAAAATCCGTCGACGGTGCCAAAGCCACCTTCACCAATCTCACCTTGCCAGGCGATGAAGACACCAGCGTTAAGGCTGGCTCGCTTGTGTTTGATGGCCTCGACATGGTTGATGGCAAGGCGTCCTTCTCCAAGATGAGCCTCAGCGACATTTCCATCGCGGATGCCGAAATGGAAGAAGGCGAAGTCAAGGTCGGCTCCATCGAACTCATCAATCCGACACCGGAACTGGCCGCCTGGCTGGCCGCATCTCTCGGGACCGCCGGACCTGCCGCCTTCCCGACTGCAGCCCAGGTCGGCTTTGACGCGTGGACCATCAAGGATGTCGCTGCGAACATTTCTGACTCCGATGGCGACGGGACGTTCTCCATCGACAGTTTTGAGGTGCGCGATCTGGTTGACCAGAAAGCCGCCCGCGCGATGCTCAGTGACCTCAAATTCAATTTCGTCAGCGCAGATGACGACGTGCCTGTGAACATGAGCCTCGGTTCGCTGTCCATGTCGGGCCTGGACCTTGCTTTCATTGATGCCATCCAGGGCAATATCGGTGACGAGGAAGCGATGACCCAGGCGCTCGTCAACACACTGTATGACGAGCCGATGGATCCCGGTTACGACAAGATCGCGCTCGACAGCTTCGCCGTCGATGCGGCTGGTGCCAGCTTCAAGATGCCATCCCTCGACGTTTCGCTAGAGCGCAATTCGGATGGCAAGCCGGTCAAATACACGACGCAACCGTTTTCGATGACGCTTGATGCAGACGCAGATGGCGGCGAAGCCGGGGCATCTCTGGCCCGGGGCCTGAGCATGATCGGCTATGAAAGCATCGAATTGAAGGGCGCAGGTGTCAGCACCTACGATCCCGACACTGATACGGTGACGTTTGCGGCCAAGGACAATTACCTCGAGCTGGTTGACGGCGCGAAGTTCTCCTTCGGTGGCAAGCTTGCCGGCTACTCGGCCTATAGCAAGGCCGCTGCTCAAAGCTTCGATATCGAACAGCTCTCCGAAGGTGCAGAGCCCGATCCGGCCGCCTTCCAGGCTGCGCTCGGCGAACTCGACTTCTACAATTTCGAGCTCGCTATCGCTGATGACAGCCTCGTTGACCGTGTGTTCAATGCCATTGCCACCCAGTCTGGCGAAGATCCTGAGCAGATGCGCAGCCAGGTTGCGGCCATGATGAGCATGGCCCCAATGATGGCCCAGGGCAGCGGCGTCGACATGGAAATCGTGACGGAGCTGGCGTCTGCCGTTTCAGCTTTCATCACCGATCCTGGCACGCTGACCCTGAAGCTCAATCCGGATGAACCGCTCTCGATGGCAACCCTGTCAGAGATGGAAGATCCGAGCATGCTGACGAAAGACTATCTCGGCTTCTCGGCAACGCACAAAAACTAAGCCGGCCTATCGGCTTGAAATCGGGGCGCGCCGGAAACTGACCGGCGCGCCTTTTCTTTTGGCACAAGCAAGCGCATATCCTGCACCTCATGAGACTTGCCTATTTTGGAGACGTGGTCGGAAAGCCCGGCCGGGCGGCAGTGACCGACCATTTGCCTGAGCTGCGCCGCAAGCTGGCGCTCGATTTCGTTATCGTGAATGGCGAGAATGCCGCTGGCGGGTTTGGCCTGACAGAATCGATCGCCACTGAATTCTTCAATGCAGGCGCAGATTGCCTGACGCTTGGCGACCATGCCTGGGACCAGCGCGAAGCGATGACGTACATCCAGCGTGAACCGCGCCTGCTGCGTCCGCTGAACTATCCAGAAGCCGCGCAGGCCCCCGGCAAGGGCGCGAATGTCTATGTCCTGCCCGATGGCCGCCGCGTCGGCGTCGTCCAGTTGCAGGGGAGCGTTTTCATGAAACAACAACTCGAAAACGCTTTCGCCCATGCGGACAGCGCGCTCGACAATATGCCGCTCGGTGTGGCCGTGGATGCGCTGATTGTGGACATGCACTGCGAAGCAACCAGCGAAAAGATGGCCATGGGCCACTATTGTGATGGCCGCGCGAGCCTTGTTGTCGGCAGTCACACCCACGTGCCCACCGCTGACCTGATGATCCTGGAAAATGGCACTGCTTACCAGACAGATGCTGGCATGTGCGGCGACTATGACAGCGTCATCGGCATGAAAAAAGAGAACTCGATCAACCGCTTCGCGACCCAACTGCCGGGCGACCGTTACGCGCCTGCGCTGGGCGAGGGCACTTTGTGCGGTGTTTTTGTCGAGACCGATGACAAAACCGGTTACGCGACCCGCATTGAACCGATCCGGATCGGCGGCCGGCTTTCAGCCAGCATTCCGTCGGTCGACTAGGCGCTTTTCTTTTCCGGGATGTCCGTTGCCGGAATGGCGACTTTTTGCGCCTGTGTTGCCGCGCCCATATGGGTCGCCTTGCCGAACAGCCAGCCCTGGATCAGTGAGCCTGCGCATTCCCGGGCCCAGTGCAGTTCCCTCGGCGTTTCCACCCCTTCGAACAGGAGATGCGAACCAACCTCGTGAAGCTTCAGGATGATCGAATGCGCGAACTGGCGGCTGTCTTCAGAATCCATCATGCTGCGGAACCAGCCCGCATCGACCTTGATGATATCCGGTTTGAGTTCGATGACGCGCAGCAGGTCCGAACTGCCAACACCAAAATCGTCAATCGCGATCTGGAAGCCGAGTGATTTCAGTTTTTCAACGATCGTCGACAAGGCTTCCTTGTCGTCATTGCGCTCTTCGGTGATCTCGAACACGACCTTTGACGCAGAAAGCCCCTGCTCGGCCACGAGGCGCGCATACGTATCGAGACCGCTCAGCATCTGGTCAGTATAACGGCAGGAACCCGGATTCAGGTTGACGAAAAGGCGGGTATTTCCAAGCTGCCAGGCAGCCGTATTGGCGATGTGAAGACAGAGGCACGCCCAGTCAGCCACGAAACGGTCTCGGTCAGACAGGCGCGTAAAGAAGTCCATTGGCTCAATCGGCTTGCCCTTGAAAAGGGGGCGCGCCAAGGCTTCGACACCGTACAGCATACCGGCATTATTATTGATCGAGTAGATCGGCTGAAACGCAGATCGAATTTCGAAGGGTCCGAAATCAAACGCCTGATGGCCACCATCAAGTTCAAAGATTCGTTCGGTCAGCCTCAAAAGGTCCATGCCCGTCTCCCATTCCAGACCTTAAGGTTTAGGCGCGCGGCGTTAATATCTTCCTGTTACAAACTGAAAGTCTGCATCCATATCTTTTAAATCCACAGTTGCTCGGTTAGATCAGCGGCAAGCTTCAACACAAGCGTTTGCGACCAAAAGAGGTATGACATGGCCGGACATTCCAAATGGGCCAATATTCAGCACCGCAAGGGTGCCCAGGACAAGAAGCGCGCTGCCCTGTTTGCGCGCCTGTCCAAGGAAATCACCATTGCGTCCAAACTTGGTGGTCCTGACCCGGATGCGAACCCGCGCCTGCGCCTCGCAATCAACAATGCGCGTGGCCAGTCCATGCCAAAGGACAACATCAAGCGCGCCGTCGACAAGGGCCAGGGCGGCGGCGGCGAAGAGTATCTTGAAATCCGCTATGAAGGCTTTGGTCCCGGCGGTGTCGGCATCATCGTGGAGGCGTCGACCGACAACAAGAACCGCGCGGCGAGCGAAATTCGCTCGGCCTTCTCCAAGAATGGCGGCAATCTTGGCGAAACGGGCTCGGTGTCCTTCGGCTTCGAACAGGTCGGCGAGATTGAGTACCCCGCTGAAGCTGGCGACGAAATGACGGTCATGGAAGCCGCCATCGAAGCGGGCGCTACGGATGTCGAAAGCGACGATGACAGCCACTGGATCTACACAGAGCGCGAAGACCTGATGGATGTCGCCTCAAGCCTCGAAGGCAAGTTCGCAGACGTGGAAGCCAAATCCACTCGCCTCATCTGGAAACCCCAGAACAATGTGCCCGTCGAAGGCGACGCAGCCGATACACTGATGAAATTGCTGGATATTCTAGACGATCTGGACGACGTCCAGAACGTTTACGACAATTCCGAGCTTTCCGAAGCCGAAATGGAACGGCTCGCGAGCTGATCTTTTTGTAAGAATCTGGTAAGTTAACCCAAAGGCTGGTGGATTCACCATTCCGTGAGGTCTGCGTTATATCCCTCGAAATTTCCGGGGGCCACTTCCATATGCCTGTCCTAATCAAGCCGGGTATCGACGAACAATGAAACAGTCTCAAACCACAACAATCGCGCTGATCGCTGGCGGCGTTGCCATTGCGACCGGATTTTTCTGGAATGCGATGGCTGACCAGATGCCGGAAGACCCGGCACCGACCTCGACGCTGTCGACAGCGGTTTTTGCCGGTGGCTGCTTCTGGTGTGTCGAAGCCGACTTTGACAAGATTGACGGCGTGGTCTCGACGATTTCCGGCTATACGGGCGGAACGGTAGAAGAGCCGACCTATCGTCAGGTCGTGGCAGGCGACACTGGCCACTATGAAGCGGTGAAGATCAGCTACGACCCGGACAAGGTCTCGTATGACGAGCTGGTCGACTACTTCTTCCACACGATCGACCCGACAGATGCGCGCGGACAGTTCTGCGACAAGGGCGACAGCTATCGCACGGCGCTTTTCGTTAATTCGCAAGAGCAACGCGAGACGGCTGAAAACGAAATAGACAGCATCAACGCCTCCGGTGTGCTGCCAGGTCCGGTGGTGACGAAGGTCATTGATGCCGAGGCCTTCTGGCCGGCGGAGGACTATCACCAGAATTATTACCGCACGACGCCGATCAAGTATAAGTTCTACCGGCAGGGCTGCCGCCGTGACGCGCGCCTTGAACAGCTCTGGGGTAACGACGCCGGGCATCTTGCGAATCACTGACCCTGGCCGGACAACAAAAAAGAAAAACCCCCGCGACTTTCCGGTCACGGGGGTCTTTTTATATTTGGGTCACGTCGTGCGCCTAGCGCTCACCATCGTCATCAGCCGGGTCTTCCAGCCGGAAGAGACGCGGATCAACAGAGACATTTGTCTCGATGTCCTGCAGCGCCACACGGGTGACCTGACGGTTCGCATCCACGGCGCGCCAGCTTAGCAGTTCATAGGTCGACGCATCGAAATACAGCGTCAGTTGGCCTTCGGACTCGCCTGAACGGTCTTCGATTGTCACCGACACTTCGTTATCACTGCGACGCACATCCGTGACACGGGCTTCTGTCTCGAAGTTGAGCTCATCATCGAGGATCAGCCCAAGCGGCGTCGAGGCCAGCGGCACGCGGTCAACCGTTTCAAGGTCACTATCTTCCATCGCAACCGTCGACCCGTCCGATACGATCAGGATTGGCGTCGGATCATCATAGTCGAACCGCATACGGCCGGGGCGGCGAAGGGCGAAATCACCCTGTGTGACAGATCCGTCCGGGCCGACCTGCGTAAAGCGGCCCTTGGCGGTGACAGCTTCAGACAGGGAGGCTGCAGCAGCTCTCAGGATATCAATCCGTTGACTCTCGCTTATGTCACCAGAGACGGCAGCAGGCGTTGGCGCTGCAACAGTTTGCGGCGGCTGGATATCAGCGGCCTCAGCCTGCGCAGTCTGCAAATCGGTGTCTGCGGAAACATCAGCCTGCACTTCGATCGCGGCGGGCGCCGATTGGCCCGCTTCAACAATCAGCCAGGCTGGCGGCGCGGTCGGCGCCGCAAAGGAATAATCCGCCTGAAATGCGAGTGGACTGCTGCCCATGAAGAGCAGCGCGGTAAAAGGTGTCAGTAGAGACGTCATATCGTCCTCCTGTATTGGCACGGAAGAGATAAGCAACGCATGGGACTGAAAACAGGGCTGAAAAAAGGTATTTCCGCCCCGTTTCGTTGCCTCGTGTTCAGTGTGCGCTTCGTCTCGCCTTTCGCCAGGACGAGGCCACCTCGTCCAGCGCCCTACTCGCTTGCTTCATTACGTGCGAGGATTTCACGCTTGCCGGCATGGTTGGGCCCGGAGATGACACCATTCTCCTCAAGTCGCTCGACCAGCGTTGCCGCCTTGTTATAGCCGACCTTCAGGCGCCGCTGCAGGTAGGATGTCGAGGCTCGCTTGTCGCGGATAACGATCGCCATTGCCTGCGCATAAAGGTCATCGTCGCCATCGCCGGTCGACACACCCAGCATCGCATCCATGATGGCGCTGCCGGTGCCGCCTTCGTCCGGTTCTTCGAGAATGTCTTCATTATAGTCCGGCTCACCCTGTTCGCGCAGCCAGGCCACAACGGTTTCGACTTCTTCATCGGAAACAAACGGCCCATGCAAGCGCTTGGTTTTCACACCGGCGGCCTGATACAGAAGGTCGCCCATACCGAGCAGCTGTTCTGCGCCCTGCTCACCGAGAATGGTGCGCGAGTCGATCTTGGTCGTGACCATATAGGAGATGCGCGTCGGGAAGTTGGCCTTGATCGTACCGGTGATCACATCGACCGATGGACGCTGGGTCGCTGTAATCAGGTGGATGCCCGCTGCCCGCGCCATCTGGGCGAGACGCTGGATGCAGCCCTCGATTTCCTTGCCCGCGACCATCATCAAATCTGCCATTTCGTCAATCACGACGACAATGTTCGGAATATGATCAAGCGGCAGGACTTCAGTGTCGTGGATCGGCTTGCCATTGTCGTCATAACCGGTCTGAACCTTGCGGGTCATCTGGTCGCCGCGCTGACGGTACTGGCTGGCCTTCTGGTTGAAGCCCGCAAGGTTACGAACCCCGGCCTTCGACATCAGCTCATAGCGGGTTTCCATTTCACGGACGGCCCACTGCAGCGCGTTCACGGCCTTTTTCGGATCGGTCACAACCGGCGCAAGCAGGTGCGGAATGCCTTCATAGATCGAAAGCTCCAGCATCTTCGGGTCGATCATGATGAAACGGCACTGTTCGGGTGTCAGCCTGTAGATGAGCGACAGGATCATCGCATTGACGCCCACTGACTTACCCGAACCTGTCGTCCCGGCGATGAGCAGGTGAGGCATCTTGGCGAGGTCGACGACCGTCGGGGTGCCGCCAATATCCTCGCCGAGCGCCATCGGCAGTGACGCCTTGGAAGCGGTGTACGCCGTCGAGGACAGAAGCGACCGGAAATAAACCGTTTCACGCTCTTCATTCGGAAGTTCGATACCGATGGCATTCTTGCCCGGGATAACCGCGACACGGGCAGAAACAGCGCTCATCGAACGGGCAATATCATCGGCGAGCGAGATGACCCGCGCTGACTTCACGCCCGCTGCTGGCTCAAGCTCGAACAGTGTAACGACAGGGCCGGGGCGCACTTCCTTGATGCGTCCGCGCACACCAAACTCGCGCAGGACTTCGGAGAGGCGGTTCGCCTGGGCCAGAAGCCCGTCCTCATCGACTGAGCCACGCCGCGACGGAGGCACTTCGAGAAGATCAAGGTCCGGCAGTTTCGTTGTCCCGCGCCGGGAACGCTTGCGCACACTCGGCTGCTCGCGGGGCTCGGGCGGCGCTTTGGCGGGCGTCAGCTTGGGCTTGGTCGCAGCGACCGGCAGGCTGTCCTCGGCATCATCATTGAAGATCTCGTCGTCATCCACCGGAGCCGGCGCTTCGGCGCGCCGCTGGGAAACCGCAGGTGCCTCTTCTGCATAATAGGCGTCAGCATCCATCGGCTCCGCCGTTTCGCGCTTGGTGAAGACACCCGACAGGCTGCGCCCGATCCGGCCGCCAAACGTACCGGCGCTACGAGCCGCACGCCGACCGGAAGAAGATGCCGCATCCTGCAGCAGGCGGGCGTCCCCGCGGCGAAAGCCGAGCGCTGTAAACGCCAGTAACAGGGAAATCGCACCAAGAAAAAGTCCGGCCAATATATCCGGCACAGGCATGAGAAGCGCCTTGAACGGGACAACGGCCAGATCATAGATAAAATCACCAAACATGCCGCCAAGCCCGGTCCATAGCGGCCACGATGCGGGCACTGGAAAGGCAGCTAGCGTACCGGACAGGACCAGGACAAAGCCGGCGCCATAGAACCAGCGTCTTATTTTTGGGGCGCCAATGAGCACGGTGCGCATCGCGCCGCCAACCATCAGTGCGAGCCCGGCCATCCACGCCGCGAAGCCGAATGTCTGCAGGGCAAGGTCAGCCAGGATCGCGCCCGTACCGCCGAACAGGTTCTGGATTTCCATGCCCGTTGCCGCATTCCAGCTCGGGTCGGTCGACTTGTAGGACCCCACGCTACCGCAAATGAACACGCCGATCGCGAAAGCCGCAGTGCCGGTCAGGATGCGCCAGACCGGATCGGAGGCGTCGCGTGCTGTCGGGCTGTGAGCAATTGTATTTGCCATGTCGGGGTCCACCATCATTCGCGATTTTCAGGTAAATTGCCCGCTCCGCCTTAACACCGGGCAAACATGGCGCCCTGACGACTGTAAAAGACATAAAAAAATCCCCGGCCAGTTGCCTGGCCGGGGAAGTCTGGGAGGAAACGCTTCCGAGAGAAAGCGAACCGGTGGAGGCTTAGCCAAATTCCGGATAGGCCTCGAGGCCAACTTCGGCTTTGTCCATGCCTGCAATTTCGTCTTCTTCGGTGGGGCGCAGACCAAGCGTGGCCTTGAGCGCAAACCATACGATGGCCGAAGCGATCGATACGAAGATACCTGTAGCGAGAACGCCGACGAACTGACCGAGATAGCTCGGATTGCCAGCTTCATTAAGGCCGATGTTGTTTGCATAGGACAGTGGGACGATCATCGTGCCCCAGATGCCGCACACAAGGTGAGCCGGGATGGCGCCGACGACATCGTCGATCTTCAGCTTGTCGAGGAGCGGAACGGTCAGCACGACGAGCACGCCGCCGATTGCACCGATCAGGACCGACAGGCCCATGGATGGTGCGAGCGGCTCAGCCGTGATCGACACCAGACCACCGATGGCCCCATTGAACGCCATCGTTGCATCAACTTTACCCTTGTAGAGGATCGCCGTGAGGATCATTGCCCCGAGGACGCCGCCGCAAGCCGCCATATTGGTGTTGGCGAAGATGTTCGCGACCGCATTGATGTCATCGAACGTGCCAGCAGCGAGCTGCGAAGCGCCGTTGAAGCCGAACCAGCCGAACCACAGGATGAATGTCCCCAGTGCCGCCAGCGGGATGTTCGAACCCGGCATCGGGTGAACCTGTCCGTTGACGAATTTGCCGATACGCGGCCCGATGATGATAGCACCGACAAGCGCAGCCCAGCCACCGGTCGAGTGGACCAGCGTGGAACCAGCGAAGTCGGAGAATGCGAACTGGCTGTCCAGCGCGCCGCCGCCCCATTCCCAGGATGCCACGATCGGATAGATGAACGCGGTCAGGAATGCGGTGAAGATCAGGAATGGCCAGAGCTTGACGCGTTCTGCGACCGTACCGGACACAATCGAGGCCGCCGTTGCGACGAACACCATCTGGAAGAACCAGTCGGATGAAGCCGCGTAGCCAGTGTCGAGGCTCTCTTCAGGTGACCAGATGAAGCTTGGAATACCGATCCAGCCACCGATCGTTTCAGCCGGATAAGCCATATTATAGCCAACCAGCCAGACCATGATGCCAGCCACTGAAAACAGTGCGACGTTCTTCATCGACTGCATTGCGGCGTTCTTCTTGCGGACGAGGCCCGCTTCCAGCATGCAGAAACCTGCCGCCATGAACATCACGATGAGACCGCCGATGAGGAACAGATAGCTGTTGTCCACATAGGCGCTGACCGCTGATGCATCCTGTGCTGAGGCTCCCAAGGCCCCCAAGGCTGCGAGCGGAAGTAATACCGCGCCTCGCATTGCCCCTTTAACCAAACTACTCATGCCCTTCTCCCATTGATTGGTATGACTGGCACACCTAAGCGGAGATGCCCCACAATCGACCAGAGGCATTAAGTCGGCGTCATAATGTGGTCGCGGCTCTGACCAAAAAACGTGCACCCTGCGACCCAAACGCCCGTTTACGGGTCAACTATGGACCAGATTCACGCGCGAACTTACAAGCAGTCAGTATGAGCGCACCCGACACAGAGATTGCTATTATCGGCGCAGGCCCAACCGGAGCTGCGCTGGCCCTCGCCCTGGCGAAGGCGGGAATTGATACAACCCTGATCGACGCACGCGATCCAGCCGCTACCGCACGCGCGGATACTCGGAATTTCGCAATAGTGACAGGCAGTTGGCGGCTGCTCACCCGCCTTGGCATTGCCGGCAAGCTGGACGGTCAGACCGCGCCGCTGAACGGCCTTGAGGCGGTCGATGGTGGAACTCACTGGTTCGGTGCCCCGAGTGTCCTCTTTGGCAATGCCGATCTTGCCGACCGTAGCGCGGACGAGACGCTGGGCCACATGGTCGAAGCCGTTCGCCTGCAGGCCGCTTTCGATGACGCGATGTCGGACGCGCCCAACCTCACTGTCATGGCCCCGGCACGCTTCTCAGGTTTCGAGGCCACACCCGGACATGTGAGAATTGCGCTCGAATCCGGCAAGTCGGTCACAGCGCGCCTGCTGGTCGGGGCTGACGGCGTAAGCTCAAGGGTGCGCCAGTCCGCAAACATCGAAACTGAGGGGCGTGACTATGACATGTCCGTCTTTGCCGCCAATGTCAGCCTTTCGCGCCCGCATGACGGGATTGCCCGCCAGCTCTTCACACCTGATGGCCCCTTCGCGACACTTCCCCTGATGGGCGACCGCGCCAATCTGGCGTGGTACATGAAGCGCGGCGCCGCCGAAGCGCTTGCCCGGCAGCCCGTTGAAGAAGTCGAGGCCGAACTCAATCACCGCTTCGCCGACTTTGCCGGGGAGATGAAGATTGATGGGCCAATGGGGTCCTATCCCCTTATCCTGCAGATCGCCGAGCATATGGTGTCCGACCGTGTCGCGCTTGTCGGTGATGCCGTGCGGCGGATCAATCCGCTGGCCGGGCAGGGGCTCAACCAGGGTTTTCGCGACGTGGCCGCACTTTACGATACGCTCATGGACGGCGACCGTGCCGGCCTTGATATCGGGTCAGCGCAGGTCCTCGCCAATTATGAGCAGGCCCGCCGCTTTGACGCCAATTCCGCGGCGCTGTCACTCGATGCAATCGACCGGTTGTTCTCGAATGACCACATTCTGACCAAGCCGGTGCGCAGCCTCGGCCTGATGGTGGCTGACAAGGTCCCGGCCATTCGCGAACGCCTTGCCGGACTGGCAAGCGCTTCGTCGGACGGCTTGCCCAGCCTCATGCAACGCCTCGACTGATCAGCCCCAGAAATAGAGGCCAATCAGGATAAGCAGTGGCAGGACGGCCATGCCGAACGTATTGCGCGCAAACACGAACTTCTCGATCCAGCTATCGAGGCGTTCATCACCGCTCGTGCGCGTCTTGCTGACAAGTTCGACATTGTCACCTTTGATCACCGTATCGTCACTGATGATGTAGTCGGTCATCGATCCGGCAATCACAAGACAGCCAAAATAGAAAACGGCGCTCCATGTGATCGCTGCAAGGCCGAGCGACAGGGCGGCCCAGCCAATCTGGAAGTCGGTGAACACGCTGAGTTTCCAGAGGAAATAAAGCAGGACACCGAGACCCGCCGAAACCGCAACCAACATCAAGGTTCGAAGCTTGCTGAAATCTACAGGTTTCTGCGTCATCTTGCGTCCCCTCGCTGTTCAGACTGTCAGCTCGCGCCCTCGCCAAGCTCCCTCAGATATTGCCATGTATAAAGGCCACTGGAATGGCCATCGGAAAAATGAATCCGGACGGCATACCGCCCGACAGGGTCAGCTCTGGTTACATGGATATCGGCCGGGACAGGTGGCTGCGGCGGCCGCGGGCCAGCCCCATGACCGCGCACTTCGGCAGACGGGCTTTCTTCGCGCAGGCGCTTGACCGGAATGTCGAAGGTCACATCATCCTCGAAACTGACGGACAGCACGCCAGCTGACCGTTTGAAGCGCAGTTCTGTTGGCCATGGCATCACGCTCATGGGGCGACATCCTCGTCGATGGCGCGCGCTTCGCTTTCCAGCATGATTGGCAAACCATCACGGATAGGAAAGGCCAGCCGGGCCTTGCTCGACACAAGCTCCTGGCGCTCGCGATCATAGGTCAGCGGTGTACGCGTCACCGGACAGATCAGCAGCTCAAGCAGGCGCGGGTCGGTCCTGACGGCGGCTTCGGGGGCGGAGGGGTCATCAGTCATCATTGCAATGTCGATGGATCGTCGCCCGGCACATCCATGTCAAGCAGTGCGATGAGCGCTTCGCACCGCCCGCATACATCACGGGCTTCCAGGAGCGCCTGTTTTTCCATAGGCGCGAACGGACATCCAGCAGACAGCGCATTGACCAGCGTCTCGATCGGCGCGGACTCCACCGCCTCCCAGTCGACATCCATTTCGTTTGACGCCACGTATTTCTTCAGGGCGCTCGCGAGGTGGTCGCGATCCGGCAGTCGGGATGTGTCTGGCGGCGTCAGGTCTGCTGCATAGTCCGCCCAGTGCGGATTGATCTTGCGGTAGGGCGTCTTGACGTCGAGTTCGTCACCGGTCGAAAACCGGCAAACACCCGTGAGATTGATCAGGTAGCGGCCATCTTCGGTCTCCGAATAGGAGGTGATGCGCCCCGCGCAACCGACCCTGGCAAGACCGGGCTTCAACTTGTCATCGTCGACCGGCTGCACCATGCCCAGCATCCGGCTGCCAGACATCGCATCGTCTATCATGTTGAGATAACGCGGCTCGAAAATATTGAGCGGCAATGACCAGCGCGGGAACAGGAGCGCGCCCGCAAGCGGGAAGACCGCGATCGTATCGGGTAGCTCGGAAATTTTCCTGTAGCCATGTCTGGTCATGATGGCTGGATCCTCCAGATCTGCCCCCCTCTCAACATGGCGCAGTCACGCGCAATGTCGAGGCCTCAGGCAAACATCAGGGATGACAAACGACGCCGGCCTTCGATGGTCGCTGGGTCTTTCGGCCCGGCAGCCTCGAAAAGTTCGAGTAATTTGGCCTTGGCCTTGCCGTCTTCCCACGCAAGATCATTCGACAGGATCTTGAGAAGATGGTCGGCAGCTTCCTTGTTCTTGCCACGCGCCATGAGGGCCTCGGCCAGTTCGAACCGCAGGGCATGATTGCCGCGATCTTCAGTGACCTTGTCGATAAGCTGGTCCAGCTCATCGTCTTTCGGCGCATCCGCCATCAGCTCGATTGCCGTACGTACACCCTTGATGGATGGGTCGGTCTGCTTGTCCGGTCCAGCCATATCGAGAATCTGTCCAGCACGCTCTGCATCGCCATTCGCGAGATAGCAGCGCGCCAGCCCGACGATGGCGGAAATATTTTCCGGGTCCGCTTCGATGATTGCACCGTAAATCTGGGCAGCCTGCCCGGCGTCTCCAGCCTGCAGGAGCTGGTCTGCCTTCTCGATGGCATCCCTGATCTGCTGGCCTTCATCTGTTCCGCCGAGCACTTTCGAGATGAATTCCCGAAGCTGGCTTTCCGGTAGCGCACCCTGGAAGGCATCGACCGGCCGGCCCTTGTCAAAGGCGAACACTGCCGGAATTGAACGCACGCCGAGCTGGCCGGCAATGCCGGGATTCTCGTCAATATTCACCTTGACCAGCTTCACCTTGCCCTGCTGGTCGTTCACGACTTTCTCAAGCACGGGCGTCAGCGACTTGCACGGGCCGCACCAGGGGGCCCAGAAATCCACGAGGACGGGTGCCTCCTTCGAGGCTTCGACCACATCGGCCATGAAGGTCTGGTCAGTCGCGTCCTTGATGTTGCCACCAGCGCCGCCGACAGGTCCGAGTGAAATATTTTCCATTGCTCCGCGCCTTTCAATTCGTTGCGAAGGATTTGGGATGGAAAGGCACGAATGGCAATACGTAGCGGGTGCGCGATCACAGCCATTCTGCCACATCCGGCCTGATTCGCCGGACCCGGCGGTGACCCGGCCTAGGAACCCGCGTCCAGCAGCGCCCGGAAATCCACCTGCGTCATATCATGTCCGGTCGCCGCGACGAATTTGCCAAGATCTTCGCGCGATATGGCCGTTGTCCCGGTATTGACGAGGGGATGGAAGTTTATCGGATCATGCGCCATCAGCGCGGCATCGACGATGAAACGGACCTTGCCCGCCCGGTCATTCATCAGTGCGAACGCGGTCACGGACCCCGGTGTCACGCCTAGCAACTCCACCATCAGCTCAGCGCTCGCGAAGGATAGCCGCCGCGTCCCGATCAACTTGTGCAGCTGGTTGAGTTTCAGCTCGCTGTCCGCATGCGCTGATATCAGGAGAATCGCCCCATCCTTGTCCTTCATGAAGAGGTTCTTGGTATGCCCGCCCGGCATTGTCGCCTTCAGGTCGCGGCCCTCCTCTACGGTAAACGTCGCTTCGTGCCAGCGCGTACTGTGCGCAATGCCAAGTTCATCAAGAAGGGCAAACAGGTCTTCGGGGCTTGCGGTCATGGCGCTCTTTCAGGCAATCAGGCTGAGGTCGTCAAGTGAAGGAAGATCATCGCCATGGAGCTGGAATGCTACAAGATTTACGATGTCGCACCGGAAATCGTACCGGGGCGCTCGCAGCGTGAGTGGATGGATGCCTTTCCGGACCGCCACCCCTATCGCTGCCTGCCCCTGACCATGGCCAATTCCACCGGCTGGGAAATCCTTTGCCCGATCGATCTGAAGATCGTCTGGGATGGCGGGCCGATGGAGCATAATATCAGCCTGTTCACGACGGGCGATCCGCGCGCCATCACCAGCTTTGCCGACAGCCACTTCCGGCGCGGCATCGTGACGATGCATACCGGGCACCTGTTTCGTACGCCGCCCGGCTGGGGGCTGTGGACGTCCGGGGCACCAAATTTCTTCAAGGATGGCATCGCGCCGCTGACCGGCCTTGTGGAAACTGACTGGCTGCCATTTCCCTTCACCATGAACTGGCAGATGACACGGCCCGGCGAGGTGATCTTCAAAAAGGGTGAGCCGTTCTGCTTCATCATGCCGTTCGAACACGGCAAGACCGAGCAGATACAGCCGGAACGCAAACTGCTGAAAACCAATCCGGACCTCGAAAAGGATTACCACGCCTGGAGCCAGAGCCGCGGCAGCTTCAATGAAAAACTGAAGGCAATGGATTCCGAAGCGGTAAAGGCCGGTTGGCAGCGCCACTATATGCGTGGGCAGAAGGTCACCGGCGACAAGGCAGAGGCCCATCAGACCAAACGCCGGCTGAAGCCGCCAAAGGATGTTTGAGACCGATTGCACCTTGCAATGTGAATCCCCCTTGCAAGGGCTTCGGATTTGCGCTTAAAGCCGCTCTCTCGCTGATTGGCGCAAGCCAGTCAGCTACCCTATCGGATGCGGGCGTAGCTCAGGGGTAGAGCACAACCTTGCCAAGGTTGGGGTCGTGAGTTCGAATCTCATCGCCCGCTCCAATATTTTCACACTTCGGTTAACCCGAATCGACGCGGTCTTGCGCCTTTAAGGCCAGCGACACATCTGTCTGCTGTTAGGATTGAGCATGACGCAAAAGGTCATCTACGCGATTGGCGATGTGCACGGCGAGGCTTACAAGCTGCGCCGGCTGCACGATGCTATCTTTTCGCGCCACGCAAAAACCTGTCCTGGCATACCGATCCAGCTGGTTCATCTTGGGGACTATATCGACCGCGGACCGGATAGCGCTGGCGTGATCGAAACCCTGATCGAGCTTGAAGCCCGAGACGACATCGAGACTGTCAACCTGCGCGGCAATCACGAACAGATGATGCTTGAAGCCTATGATGAAAACGGCTCTGACGCCCGCCTGCACTGGCTGATGAATGGCGGCGACGAGACGATTGCGAGTTATGCCCGCCGAGGCCTCGAAGACCCGCCCCCGCAGCATATGGACTGGGTCCGTGAACTGCCGACGCTGTATCTGGACCAGGACGAGAAAATCGCGTTTGTCCATGCAGGCGTCGATCCACGCACCTTCCCCAATTGCGATGATCGCATCCACCTCTGGACCCGCTCACCGCGCTTCTATGATCCGAGCCGCTGGGACATTGGCGCGCTCGATGGCTGGCGGGTCGTTCATGGCCATACGCCGACCAAGGATGCAGAACCGCAGGCCGCAGGCAGTCCGGCCCGCCGCTTCAACCTCGATACTGGGGCCGTCTATGGCGGCAAGCTCAGCGCAGGTGTGTTTGCACCAGGCCAGCCGGTCGAATTCATATCGATCTGATCCCTGCTGGCACGGGATGCGAACAAATCAGGAAAATGCAAGACGACGTTAACCGAAGCCGTTATTGTGTTGGCCAATGACTGAAGCGATTCGTATTCTCGGCATCGACCCCGGCCTGCGCCATACTGGCTGGGGCGTGATCGAGCAGGCCGGCTCCCGGCTTACCCATATTGCGCATGGCGTGATCCGCATTGATCCCGGCCTGACGCTCGCGGCCCGCCTTGGCGGGATTCACGCTGCAATCGCAACGCTCGCCGGTGAGTTCACACTCGATTGCGCAGGCATCGAGGAAACGCTGGTCAATTCCAATCCCCGGTCCGCCCTGAAACTCGGGCAGGCCCGCGGCGCCGCCATGGCCGCCCTGCACAATGCCGGCCTAAACGTGCTGGAATTTTCCCCGCGCACGATCAAGCTGGCTGTTGTCGGCACTGGCGCAGCTGACAAGACACAGGTTGGTTTCATGGTCTCACGCCTCCTGCCCAAGGCTGGCAAGATGTCATCCGACGCCGCCGATGCGCTGGCCTGCGCGATCTGCACGGCCCATCACGCCGTGGCATTGCGGAGGGGCGCAGCATGATTATCGGACGGTTGAGAGGCGAAATCGCCGCCGTGGGCACCGACAATGTGCTGATAGACGTCAACGGCGTTGGATATGTCGCGCTGGCGGGCAGCCGTCTCCTGTCGAAACTCACCCCCGGCAAGGAGGCTGAGTTGCATATCGAGACCCGGGTCACTGAAAGCTCCATTACCCTGTTTGCATTCGAGTCTGATGAAGCGCGTGCCTGGTTTGTGCGGCTTCAGGATGTGCCGGGCGTGGCGGGCAAGTCAGCCATGGCGATCATGGACGCGCTGTCACCTGCCGAGCTCATGGATGCGCTGGCCCTCAATGACGCCGCCTCGATCACCCGCGCCAAGGGCGTCGGCAAGAAACTCGCCGAGCGCATCACCGGTGAGCTTGCCGGCAAGCCGCCGCCCATGGGCCGCTTTGGCGCCTTCCGCCCCTCAGACCTTGCAGGCGATGCAGTTGCGGCACCGGACCCTGCAGGCAGCGCGCGTAGCGAAGCTGTGTCGGCCCTTGTTAACCTTGGCTATGGCCAGCCTGACGCCGCACGAGCGGTTGCAGCCGCCGCGCGCAACACCCCCGACGCCGACACATCCGCCCTTGTCCGCGCCGGGCTGAAAGAACTCTCGCCATCATGAGCCGGGATGGAAGCCTCACCGATCCGGAACGCCAGACTGGCGAAGCGCTCGACCGGGCCCTGCGCCCGCAGAGCTTTGACGATTATGTCGGCCAGGACATCATCAAGTCGAACCTGAAAGTCTATGTCGATGCCGCCAAGGCCCGCGGCGAGGCGCTAGACCATATCCTGCTGTTCGGTCCGCCCGGACTCGGCAAGACGACGCTGGCACAGATTGTATCCAAGGAGCTGGGTGTGGGTTTCAGATCCACCTCCGGCCCGGTCATCGCCAAAGCCGGTGACCTCGCGGCGATCCTCACCAATCTTGAAGCCAATGACGTTCTTTTCATTGACGAAATTCACCGCCTGCCGCCGACGGTCGAAGAAATCCTCTATCCCGCCATGGAGGATTATGCCCTCGACATCGTCATCGGCGAAGGCCCTTCGGCCCGGTCTGTCCGGCTTGATCTTGCGCCCTTCACGCTGGTTGGTGCCACGACACGCGCCGGCCTTCTCGCCAATCCCCTCCGGGACCGGTTCGGCATACCGATGCGGCTGCAATTCTATGAGCCGCATGAACTGGCCCGCATCATCATGGCGGCGGGACGTAAACTTGGCGCCGCCTTGTCAGAGGATGGCGCGCTTGAGATTGCAGGACGGGCCCGCGGGACGCCGCGTATTGCGATCCGCCTGCTGCGACGGGTACGTGATTTCGCCGAAGCGGAGGGTGCGAAAATAGACAAGGCCGCCGCCGCTCGGGCGCTAGCGCGTCTCGAAATCGATGAGGATGGCCTGGATGCGCTCGACCGGCGCTACCTGTCCGCGCTAGTAAAAACCTATGCTGGCGGCCCGGTCGGGGCCGATACGCTTGCCGCCGCCCTTTCAGAAGCGCGCGACGCGGTCGAAGACATGATTGAGCCATTCCTGATGCAGAAGGGCTATATCGCCCGGACACCAAGAGGCCGGGTCGCCGCCCCGCTCGCCTATCAACGCATGGGGCTGGCCGCCCCGGATGCCAGCCGGCAAGCTGGCCTCTTTTCGTAAAAATAGGATCTCGAACCCATGCTCGATGGACTGAAAGAACTTTCGCAGGCTTTGTCCATCGCGCTCTTCGCCTTCTCGACGGGTTGTGCCTGGATCGCCGCGATTGTCGCGCCGAACACAAGTTATGACCGGCTCGATCATTCAAGAGCCGATGGCCATGTGCGCCTGCTGCTGATCAATTCGTCGAACCATGTCGCTTTTGCCCTGCTGGCCGGGGCTGCGCTGGCATTTCTTGCAGGCGCCTACAGCGCCGGCATTGTTGGCGCAATGGCCGCCGCCGGCTTCTTCACAAATCGCTGGACGCTTGCCCCCCGCACCAAAGCCGAGAAAGCCCCACCTGGCCGGCGCGCCCGCAACAAGACCAAACGCGTGGTCGCCGTCAGTCTCACACTGATTTTTACGCTGGTCGCCGTCATCGCAACGGGGCTTGCCGTCGCCGGTATCTAGCTCACCGCTGGATCAGCCACAGCACACCGATCGTGTGCAGGTAGAGAAACGCTTCGGTCGACTTGCGGGCGGCGCGCATGGCGACTTCACCTGCCAGTTTCCGGTTGATCGCAATCATGAACACGCAGGCCGCAAGGCCCGGAATGATGAGCCACCATGCAATCGCGAAAGAGGCGATCACAAACAGCACAAGGATCGTATAAGCAACAAAATCCAGCGCGCGTATCCGGAATTCATTGAGCCGGCTGAATGAATTGAGCAGTCTTGGATTGCGATGAAGCTCGTCTGCATCGATTGCGAAGACGCGTTCTTCATCCTGTTTGAAGCGGACCACCCGTGCCGGACGGCCCTCATCATGCGGATTTGGAGCTGTTCTCAAAAACATCGGACCGGACCCCTCTTCAGGTCTCAACCCTACGTGATGACGCTTAACAGTCATTCCGCTCTGGCGGGTGAAATTCACGACCGGGCGGAAAGCTTGCATTAATCAGTCGGCGCGCCCGCCTTGATCGAAAGGGCGTGAAGCCCTGATTCGAATTCGTTTTTCAGGGCATTATTGACGGTTCGCTGGATATTCACCCGGCTCATTCCTTCGAATTTCCGTGAAATAATTCTCACTGTGAAATGTGTCTCACCTTCCGGCGATGCGCCTGAATGCCCCGCATGACGGGCACTGTCGTCGCTGATCTCCAGCAACTCAGGTGAAAAAACCTGCGTCAATGTGTTGCGAATACGGTTTGATCTGTTTGTCAATTCTAGCCTCGTTAACGACTACGTCCTATGTTCCCTCCCGCAATGGCAGAAGCATTTTCATATCGCGTCAAGTTCATGGACATAAGGGTAAAGCCTCCGCAGGAGGAGACCCAACGTCAGAAGGCGACGGAAACCCGCGAGTGTCACCGAGAAGATTGTGATCTTGCAGGTGAGCACCCCTCCCCGAAACCCCGGGGCATGGAAGGCGTCTTCTGGTTCTGCCAGAAGCATGCGGGGGAGTATAATCGCAATTACGATTTCTTCGCCGGCATGTCCGAAGCCGAAACAGCCGCCTTCAACGAAATGGCGCGCTACGGTTTCAACAAGACCTGGAAATTCGGCACTGGCCCGATGGGCAAGGACAAGGCCGCATCGTCGCACGATCCTCGCCGCTGGCGGGGCAAGGAATTCTTCGAGGAGAATGCCAAGGCCCGTGCCGAGCGCCGCACCGAACAGCAATCCGCCGGCGTCACAGCCCGCGCGCTCGAGGAACTTGACCTTGAGGCCGGGGCCACATCGGCTGAGATCCGCGTTCGCTATGCGGACTATGTTCGCCGCTACCACCCTGACTCGAATGGCGGTGACCGGTCCTCGGAGCATATGCTGGCCCGCGTCCTGCGCGCCGGCAAAACGCTCAAGGCCGCCGGCATGATGAAAGGCTAGGCAGGCCGTTCAAAGCCGGCCGGCCTGATGCGCGCATGGCATTCAACGTCTCGATCATCACGCTTTATCCTGAAGCGTTTCCCGGACTGCTGGATGTGTCGATCCTTGGCCGCGCGCGGCGCGAGGATATCTGGTCACTCGACATTACAGACCTGCGCCAGTTCGGCCTCGGCAAGCATCGCCAGGTCGATGAAAGCCCGGCGGGTGGCGGGGCTGGCCTCGTCCTGCGCCCGGATGTGGCCGCCGCCGCCATTGACAGCCTGCCGGATGATGACCGCCCGCTCGTCTATCTCAGCCCACGCGGCCGCCCGTTTGACCAGTCCAAGGCCGCCGAATTTGCAAACGGGCCGGGACTGGTCTGCTTTTGCGGTCGCTTCGAGGGGCTGGATGAACGGGTCATCGAAAAGCGTCGCATGATCGAAGTTTCGATTGGAGACTTTGTGCTCGCCGGTGGCGAAGCCGCAGCGCAGGCCATTATAGAGAGTACCGTCCGGCTCCTGCCTGGCGTCGCCGGCAATGGTGCATCGCTGGAAGATGAGAGTTTCTCGCATGGATTGCTGGAATATCCGCAATATACCCTGCCCCGCCTCTGGGAAAATGAGGCAACGCCGGAAGTGCTGTTATCCGGCGATCATAAAAAGATAGCTCAATGGCGGCTCAACCGCAGTAAACTGTTGACAGAAGCCCGACGTCCCGATTTATGGGCCGCTTACCTCAACGGGCAAAGAATACGAGCGTCGGAGACGGACGATGAACATGATTGAACAGCTCGAAGCTGAAGAAGTGGCTCGCGTCACTTCCGGTAAAGAGATCCCTGAATTTTCCCCTGGTGACACCGTGTCTGTGAATGTTCGCATTCGCGAAGGCGACCGTGAGCGCGTCCAGCGCTTCGAAGGTGTGTGCATCGCGCGCGCTGGCGCCGGCATCAACGAGAACTTCACGGTTCGCAAGATTTCCTTCGGTGAAGGCGTCGAGCGGGTTTTCCCGGTTGTCTCGCCGATGATCGAAAGCATCGAAGTGAAGCGCAAGGGCCGCGTTCGCCGCGCCAAGCTTTACTATCTGCGTGATCTTCGCGGTAAATCGGCCCGTATCGCCGAGCGGACATCCGGCCACGGCGTTGAAACCACGGAAATCACCGTTTCCAAGACCGAGCGCAAGCGCCAGCGTGTTACCGAGAAAGCCGCCCGCCGCGAGCAGGCTGCAAAGGATCGCGCCGAGCAGGCAGAAGCCAAGGCGAAAGCTGCTGAAGCTGAAGCCGCTGCTGCAGAGGCAGAGGCTGCTGAAGGCGAAACCGAAGAATAGTTTCTTCGTTCCCAACCTACGATTTCCAAAAAGCCCCGCTCACCTGGCGGGGCTTTTTTTGTCTGGATTTCCGCACTGCCAGCACAAGACATCTGCGGCACAGGCTTTGCAACTTCGTCATACGAGCGACAGCCCAGGGCCGAGATTCCCGAAATCGGACATGTTGGCCCTGTGTGAAGCTCTCGTACAAAGCGAATCCTGTTGGTTCGGGAAAACTCGTTTCGTATACGAAACTATAGGTGGGGCATGTCCCCGATCGTGTGACTTTCTCCAGGCGTTCGGCCGTGAACGCTGGGAAGTCGGAAATTTATCCTGTGTTGGCCGACTGGGTCGCAACTGGGGAAGGTGGAATGAAACTTAACAAGAAACTCCTGGTAAGCGCCGTCGTACTGACTGCGATGCCTTTCGTGGCTTACGCTGATGGCGAAGCTGGAACCTGGGACAAGGATGCTGTCGGTGAGCGCTACACAGCGACCGGATCGACCAGTGCTGATCGCGTTCTGACCGATGCCGAAATCCGCGATATCATCTCGCGCAGCGGCGCAACTGGCCCGGCCGATGTGCGCTACAATGGCGGCTCGGAAACGGCTATTGAATCGAATCTCTGCTGCGAGAATGTGGAAGAGCGCGTTACCGAGCAGACCGAAGTCGAAGAAACCACCACCTATTTCGACGCTGTTACCCGCCGCGAGATCGTCCAGCCTGTCGAACGCACGCTGATCCAGCCAATTGAACGCCGTATCGTGCGCGGTCGCACTGAAGACGTGACTGAAGACACGCGTTATGAAGAAGAGCGCCTGCCGGTCCGCGTTGAGCAACAGCCCGTTCCCGCCGTCACCGAGAATGTCATTCCGCAGGTCACGATTGAAAATGTGACCGAGGAAAGCGAAAGCTATTATGACGTCGTGACCCGCCGCGAAATCACGCAACCGATCGAGCGCACCACGATTGTGCCCGTCCAGCGCCGGATCACACGTCCACGCACTGAGACCGTCACCGCAGAAACCCGCTATGAAACTGTTCGCGCACCGCTTCGCGTAGAAGCCGAGCCGGTTCCGCAAGTTGTTGAAAACGTTACAGAACAGGTCAACGAAGTCACACGCGACGAGGTCACCGAGACCTATGTTGACGCGGTCACTGAGCGCAATGTCTACCAGCCTGTCGTAAAAACGATGGTCCAGCCCGTCGAGCGACGCATCCTGCGCGGCACGACCGAGACCGTCACCAACCCGACCCGCTATGAAGAAGAGCGCCTGCCGGTACGTGTCGAAACTGACTCGGCCCCGCAAATCACTGAAACGGTCATGCCGAAAGTGACCGAGCGGACCGTTCTTGAGGTTGAAGACGTCTATATCGACCAGATCACACGCAATGTGATCCAGCCGGTTGTGATCACAACGGTACAGCCCGTCGAGCGACGCATCCTGCGCGGCACGACCGAGACCGTGACCAACCCGACCCGTTATGAAGAAGAGCGTCTTGCAGGTCGCGTCGTTGCTGACCCGATCCCGCAAACCAAGGTGAACTATATCCCGCAAGTGACGACTGAATCGCGCGAGGAAGTGACCGAGACCTATTTCGATGCTGTCACCCAGCGTGATATTGTGCAGCCGGTTGTTCGCACGATCATCCAGCCGGTCGAGTATCGCCGTGTCCGCCCACAGGTTGAGCGTGTCACTGCGCCGACCCGCTACGAGACACAGCGCGCCTCACTGGTGGTGTTGAATGTTGGCGGCGGTTGTAACTGCAACTAGGTCCACAACCCCAGACTGAACATGAAGACGGGCCGATGTATCCTGCATCGGCCCTTTTTCGTGCGCCCGCACGTCGCAACACGGTGTCTACGACTTGCCTAAAGCCGGCACCCATGGTGTTTTGCGCCGCAACAAGGATGGAAAACGATGTCAGGCAGAACTCTCTACGACAAGATTTGGGATGCACACACGGTTCACACGGATCCGGCCAGCGGCGAGTCCCTTATCTATATTGACCTCCACCTCATCCACGAGGTCACCACACCGCAAGCCTTCGCAGGCCTGCGGACAGCTGGTCGCAAGGTTCGCCGGCCCGAACTCACCCTGGCAGTCGCTGATCACAACACACCAACCGAGAATCAGGCGCTCGGGCTTGAGGGCGTTAAAGATGAAGCTGCACGCAACCAGCTTGCGGCGCTGACGCGAAATGTAGCCGAACACGGCATAGAATTCTTTCCGATGGGCGATCTGCGGAATGGAATCGTGCATGTCGTGGGTCCAGAACAAGGACGCTCTCAGCCCGGCATGACGATTGTCTGCGGCGACAGCCACACCTCGACGCATGGCGCATTTGGCGCGCTCGCGCACGGTATAGGCACGTCGGAAGTCGAGCATGTGCTGGCCACCCAGACCCTGCGGGCCCGCAAATCGAAGAATATGGCGATCGAAATTAGCGGCGAACTGAGAGAAGATGTCAGCGCGAAAGACCTCGCGCTTCATATTATTTCGCGCATCGGAACAGCCGGCGGGACGGGTTATGTGATCGAGTATCGCGGCACAGCTGTCGAAAAGCTGTCCATGGAGAGCCGCATGACCCTCTGTAATCTGTCGATTGAAGGGGGCGCCCGCGCCGGGCTGATCGCGCCAGACGACACGACGTTTGCATATATGAAAGGCCGGCCGGCCGCTCCGAAGGGCGGGGCGTGGGAAATGGCCGAGAAACTGTGGCGCTCGCTCTATTCTGATCCCGACGCCCAGTGGGACAGCGTGATCGAGATCCGCGGTGAGGATGTCGAACCGACCGTCAGCTGGGGGACGAGCCCGGAACAGGCGATAGCCCTGTCGGCCAATGTTCCCGACCCGGCCGACATCCGCGACCCGGTCAAGAAAGCCGCAGCAGAGCGTGCGCTCGATTATATGGATTTGAAGCCAGGCGCACCGATTGCAGGCACACCCGTGCAGCGTGTGTTTATTGGATCCTGCACCAATTCCCGGATAGAGGATCTGCGGGCGGCGGCCAGGATTGCTGCCAATGCGCATGTATCAGACGGCGTTCGCGCCATGGTCGTGCCAGGCTCCGGCCTTGTCCGCGCGCAGGCCGAAGCTGAAGGGCTGGACAAGATCTTTATTGAGGCCGGATTCGAATGGCGCGAACCCGGATGCTCCATGTGTCTCGGGATGAATCCGGACACGCTGGCCCCTGGTGAGCGTTGCGCATCAACTTCCAACCGGAATTTTGAGGGCCGACAGGGGCGTGGCGGCCGCACGCACCTGATGAGCCCGGCCCTTGCCGCGCGCGCTGCCATTACCGGCGTGATCGGTTAAAGGGCGTCATACATTGATTACCGGACTCGATCATATCGTATTGGTCTGCCCGGATATCGAAGCCGGCATTTCCGCGTATGAAGCCCTGCTCGGGCGATCGCCGGATTGGCGGGCCTCGTCTGATGGCACAGCGACCGCCCTGTTTCGCGTCGAGAACACCGCGCTGGAATTGTTGGCACCAGACGGCCGCAGCGAAATGGCAACCAGGTTGCGGGCGATCCTGGATGAACGCGGACCGGGACTGACCAGCCTCGCCTTTTCGTGCAGCGATATCGAGGCCACGCACCACAAACTGGCCCGGCGCGGCCTCAATCCGGACGCTGTTTCACGCGGCGCCAGCACCGGCAGCGACACTGGTGAAACCAGAACGTGGAAGCGCTTTCGGTGTGACGACAAGGCCATGGCAGGCATCAAGACCTTCATCATAGAGCCAGACGCCATCTTGCCACCAACCGCCCCGCCTAATAGCTCAGTTTCGAAACTGGACCATATTGTCGTGGCCACCCCTAACCCCGATCGCGCGCTCGGCCTCTATGGGGCCAAGCTGGGTCTTGATCTTGCACTCGATCGCACGCGTGAAGAGTGGAAGACACGTTTCCTGTTTTTCCGCACCGGCGGTCTGACCTTCGAAATTATCCATCGTCTCGATATGCAACATGATGTGACAGGCCCCGATACTATCTGGGGCCTGACATGGGCTGTTGATGATATCGACGCGGCCCATGCACGGCTCGACGGTGCAGGTCTCGAGATTTCAGACCTTCGCGATGGCCGCAAACCCGGCTCGAAAGTCTTCACTGTCAAAAATGGTACGCTCGACGTGCCAACCCTGTTCATTTCCCACACGCCACGCTAAGACCTGCCCATGAAAGCCTTTACGATCCTAAATTCGACCGCTGCCGCCCTTACGGACAATGACCGGTTGATGGCCAATGTCGACACAGACATGATCATCCCGAAACAGTTCCTGAAAACGACCGAGCGCGAAGGCCTTTCGGCAGGTCTGTTTTACGAACTCAAAACCCTCTCAGATGGCCGCCCCGATCCGGACTTCGTGTTGAACAAACCGGCATTTTCCTCGGCCGGCATACTTATCGCCGGTGAGAATTTTGGCTGCGGGTCTTCCCGCGAGCATGCCCCCTGGGCCTTGCTGGACCAGGGTATCACCTGCGTGATCGCGCCAAGCTTTGCTGATATTTTCCACAATAACTGCTACAAGAACGGCATCCTGCCGATCGTCCTGCCATTTGACATCTGCGAAGCGCTGGCTGCCCAGGCCGGTGGGGCAAATCACCAATTCACCGTCAATCTCGCGGCCCAGACGATTACCACGCCAGACGGGCAAACCATCAGCTTTGAAGTTGATGAAGGCCGCAAGGCAAGCCTGCTGGAAGGCCTGGACGAAATCGGCCAGACCCTCACGGCAGAAGCGCGCATCGGCGAATTTGAATCCGGCCGGTCCTTGTCCATGCCCTGGCTCGCTGGCCACGCCGCCTGAGGAGACACGTATGAGAAAACTCACTTGCCTGTTGCTGGCCTTGGGTCTGGTCACCACCGCCTGCGCGCTCGACCCCTATTCGACCCAACCAGAAGTCGATATTGACCCCGACAAGATTGACCAGCCCGTTCCGGAAGACATGTAGTCGCGGGCAAACTGTAGACAGACAGGCAATCGCGCGCCATTAGCACCTCATGACGCAGACACTTCTCCTTCTTCCCGGCGACGGCATCGGCCCCGAAGTCATCGCTGAAGCCCGACGTGTGGCCGAACTGGTCGCGCCCGATATCACCTTCAGTGAAGACCTTGTTGGCGGCGCCGCGCTCGATGCGCATGGCGAACCACTTTCAGCTGAGACATTATCCCGGGCGGCCAAATGCGACGCAGTGTTGCTGGGTGCTGTTGGCGGACCCAAATGGTCGGGCGTTGCGCGCGACAAACGTCCCGAGGCTGGCCTTCTGGCCCTTCGCAAAGGCCTCGATGTCTTTGCAAACCTGCGTCCGGCCTATTGCTTCGACGCCCTTGTCGGCGCCTCCAGCCTGAAGCGCGAAATTGTCGAAGGCCTCGACCTGATGATCGTGCGCGAACTGACGTCAGGTGTTTATTTTGGCACGCCGCGCGGCATTGACGTCGATGAGAAGGGCACGCGCCGGGGCTATGACACCTCGATCTACACCGCTCCGGAAATCGAACGCGTCACCCGTGTCGCCTTCGAGATCGCACGCGGACGCGGCGGACGCCTCTGCTCTGTCGAGAAATCGAACGTCATGGAAACCGGCCTTTTCTGGCGCAATGAAGTCACCGCGCTACACGCTGCCCATGGTGAAGGCGTCGAGCTTAGCCACATGTATGCAGACGCCTGCGCGATGGAGCTGGTGCGTCAGCCCAAGCAGTTTGATGTTATTCTCGCGGGCAATCTGTTCGGTGACATCCTGTCCGACGCAGCGGCCATGCTGACCGGTTCGATCGGCATGCTGCCATCGGCCAGCCTCGGCGTTGAGGGCACGCCCGGCCTGTTTGAGCCGGTACACGGGTCCGCCCCCGATATTGCAGGCCAGGGCATTGCCAATCCATGCGCGGCGATCCTGTCACTGGAAATGGCGCTACGCTGGTCGCTTGCCCGGCCCGCAGCCGCTGACCGTGTGATGAACGCTGTCTCCGGTGCCCTCAAGGCGGGCGCCCGCACGAAAGACCTCGGCGGTAATCTGTCGACCTCGGCCATGGCGGACGCAATTATAGATTGCCTGTAGCGCGCCGCGTCTAGCTGTAGTCAGCGATCCGCGACATAAGTTGCCCGCGAAACTCGAAGAAACTGGCGCCGCGCACCTTGATGGTTTCGCCAGCTTTCACGCCGTTCGGCAGGTCGACCGCAGCCTTGCCCTCGAACTCGATCTCGGCGGCAGCCTTGCCCGGGCCAATCACCAGGCTGACCAGTTTCTGGCGGCGATACGAAAATGCATTGCCGGAAAGCTCGGCAACTTCGCCCATCTTGTCTCGGCCTTCGAACATCATCGTCTGGCCGCTATTGGAAATATTCTCGAAAACCACGTCTTCGGTGACGCAGTCGAGCATCCCTTCTATGTCTCGGGAGTTGTAGCTCTTGATGTATTTCGAGATCATGTCTTCGATCAGGATCATCTCCATCGGTCATGTGTTGCAGGCCATGCACTCAACTTCCCGCGAAAGTGCATTACATGATGATGAAATCAAGCCTTGTACTGTGGCGCAGCCAACTTCTCTCATCTGGCTGCTGCCCGGGCTTTCGCCATAGGATTGGAAGCGGCCCGGCCACCAAACGGTCGCGCGCTTCGTGAAAGGAAAAAATATATGTCTCTTAGAGTAGCGATTGTCGGTGCGACCGGGAATGTCGGACGCGAGCTTCTGAACATCATGGATGAGCGCGATTTCCCGGCTGACCAGGTCTTCGCCGTCGCCTCGCGGCGTTCGCTTGGCCGTGAAGTTAGCTATGGCGACAAGACGCTGAAATGCGCCACACTCGAGGATTTCGATTTTGCGAAAGTCGACGTCGTACTGATGTCTGCCGGCGGGACCATCTCGAAGGAATGGTCGCCAAAAATCGCGGCCAAAGGGGCCATCGTCATCGACAACTCCTCAGCCTGGCGGATGGACCCGGATGTCCCCCTCGTCGTGCCGGAAGTGAACGGTGCGGCCGTTATGGGCTATGCCAAGAAGAATATCATCGCCAATCCGAACTGTTCGACAGCCCAGCTTGTCATGGCCCTGAAGCCGATTCACGACGCTGCTGGCATCAAGCGCGCCGTGGTCTCAACCTACCAGTCAGTTTCCGGCGCCGGCAAGAACGGCATGGACGAGCTGTGGAACCAGACCAAGGGCATCTTTGTGAATGACAAGCCGACTCCGGATGAATTCTCCCGGCAGATCGCATTCAACACGATCCCGGTGATTGGCTCCTTCATGGCCGACGGGTTCACCGACGAAGAAGCAAAGATGTGGAATGAAACCCACAAGATGATCGATCCGAACATCAAGCTGACCGTGACCTGCGTGCGGGTGCCGGTCTTTGTCGGCCACGCGGAAACGGTCAATCTCGAACTCGAAGACGAGCTGTCGCCTGACGATGCCCGCGAGGTCTTGCGTAATTTTGACGGCGTCCAGGTCATCGACAACCCGGAAGAAGACCAGTTTGCCACGCCGATCGATTGTGCCGGCGAGTGGGATACATTCGTCTCCCGCATCCGGCGCGACCCGACAGTTGAGCATGGCCTGTCAATGTGGGTCGTGGCCGACAATTTGCGCAAGGGCGCAGCCCTTAATGCTGTCCAGATCGCAGAAGAACTGATCAAGCGCGGCGTGTTGAAACCGGAAAGCGTCAGTGCCTGATCGCTCGGGAAAATCGATAATTGAACGCCGCCTCCTCACGGGGCGGCGTTTTTCAAATCCCGCTGAGCTTTTCTAAAGAGTTCGTCTTTGCCGCATTATTCAGGTGGCAAGGTCGCAAGACCCGCATTACCTGCGGCGCATGTCGTCCGAACTTCGCCTTGGATTTCTCAGCGCCTTTGGCGCTTACCTGCTCTGGGGCGGCCTGCCGCTCTACTTTCGGGCAATCGACCATATCGCACCGGAAGAAATCCTGGCCCACCGGATACTCTGGGGGCTTCCTACCGCCCTTCTTTTCATAGCAGCGGCGACACGCTGGAAAGAGCTTCGCGGCGCGCTGACTCGGCGCAGGATCGGCTATCTCGCCATTTCGGCAACGCTCATCGCGGTCAATTGGCTGGTTTATATCTGGGCAGTCTCGGTCGAACGCGTCACCGAAGCCAGCCTTGGCTATTTCATAAACCCGCTGGTCAGCGTCCTTATTGGTATGGTGTTTTTCTCCGAAACACTGCGCAGGGCGCAATGGGTCGCGATCGCCATCGCCGCGATTGGTGTGGGCGTCCTCACATGGGAACTCGGCCGGCTCCCCTGGGTCTCGCTGGCGCTCTGCTTCAGTTTCGCGACCTATGGCGCTGTTCGCAAGAAAGTTGCTGTCGACAGCCGCGTCGGGTTTGCCATTGAAACCGCCATTCTCTTTCCCGTCGCGCTGATCTGGTTGAGCTGGTTTCAGACCACGCCAAGCGGGAGCTGGCTGGGTGATGGCGGCTGGGACTGGGTTGCGCTTCCGCTGCTCGGGCCGATCACAGCCGTCCCGCTCATCCTCTTCGCCCTGGCCGCAAAACGCCTGAAGCTCGCAACCATCGGCATGATGCAATACCTGACGCCGACCCTGCAGTTCCTCATCGCCATACTTGTCTTCCGGGAGCCCTTCGGACTGGTCGACGCGATTGCCTTTGGATTTATCTGGACGGCGCTCATCATCTTCACAACCGATAGCGTCCTCGGCGACCGCAAGGCCAAGCGGCTCGCCCGAGCGGCCCAGCTCGCGGAGTAGGCAAAAAAATGCCCCGGCGCCTGGAGTGCGCACCGGGGCAGTTAACTGCATAGATGAAATTGGGAGCCAAATTCCCGTTACACCTAGCAAACACCATGCCAGCTCGCCTTACAAGCGAAATTATACTTAAACTAGAAATTAGATGGCTTTTTCACCGGTTTAGACCGGCGCACCACAAGTGCACTTCTGGTGCACCGCTAGTGTACTGTTACTAGACTCCTGCTGCACCGTGGAACACCCGGAATATCCCCTGATCAGAGACAGCCATAAAGCGCATCGACAAGCCGTCTCGCCCGCGGATCACCTTGCAGGAAATTCGATTGTTTATTCATCACATAGGCCGCCGACAGATGCCGGTCCGGGTCTCCAAGAGCGAGGGATCCGCCCCAGCCAGAATGCGCCAGCGTCTCCGGGTTTGGGCCATATATGCCGAGATTGTTACGCATCACGCCTGCCGCGAATTCTGTCACGAAT
The DNA here is from genome assembly GCA_964556825.1 of uncultured Hyphomonas sp. Taxonomy (GTDB): domain Bacteria; phylum Pseudomonadota; class Alphaproteobacteria; order Caulobacterales; family Hyphomonadaceae; genus Henriciella. The sequence continues at coordinate 419,620 of CAZKXJ010000002.1, forward strand.
GGCAGGACGAGATCGTCACCAATCACACGCCGACGGGTCAGGTCTGAAAAATCAGACTGGGGGATGACGCGCTCGCCGCCGAGCATTCCGCCATTCGCATAGGCGCCATAGAGCTGCGCAACTGATTTCGCCGTGCCATGTCCGTTGGCGGATGGAATCTCGATTTCCCGCCAGATCGCCCCGCCCCTGTCCGGCGCACCCCACTTTGTGAGGAACGCTGTCTTGTTGTATTCATTGACTTTTCCGAGCTGTGGCAGCTCACGAGGGCGCTGGATATCCGCGACGCGTCCATGCTCGCTTGCGGCAAGTCCGATATGGAAATCTATCCCGGCAGGCGCGCAAAAATCCTCCCGCAACACAGTGCCGAGGCTGCGCCCGCTCATACGTTTTACGATTTCTCCCGCGAGATATCCCCAGGTGAGCGGATGATATCCATGCGCCTTTCCCGGCTCCCACATCGGCTTCAGCCCGGCCAGTTCTGCTGCAAGTGCATCAGGTTCAAGCCATAGGCCAGGGTCGATCGGCTCAACAAAGCCGACCAGTCCCGCCTGGTGGGACAGTGCCTCGCCAATCGTGATATCCGCCTTGCCGTTCGCGGCAAATTCCGGCCAGATTTCACTCACCGGCGTTTCGTAACCGCCTTCAAGCGCGCCAATGACAGAGGCAATAACGAGAGCGGAAATGCCTTTTGTCGTCGAGTAAATCGGGACGAGCGTGTCTCCGTCCCAGGCATTTTCCCTTTTCCGATCGGCAAAGCCGCCCATCAGATCAACGATGACTTCGCCATCGAGAATGGCGGCAAACCCTGCCCCAAGCTCCTCTCCAGCCTCAAACGTCGATTCAAAAACCTCGATGACCGGCTCAAAGCCCGGTGCGGCAAAGCCGCGTACGGTATCCATTTGTGTAACCCTTGCTGCTGGATAAGAGCGATACACATCCTGCGTCCCAATAAAAAGGCTGCGGCGTCCGCACCACTGGACAGGAGGCGCGTTAAAAGGCATCGAAACGCTCGATCCGAAAGGGAATTCCATATGACATCTACTGCCCACCGCCCCCGCCGATCCTGCCTCTACATGCCGGGAGCCAATCCGCGCGCCCTTGAAAAGGCAAAGTCGCTCGCGGCTGACACGCTGATCCTGGACCTGGAAGACGCCGTCGCCCCCGATGCCAAGGAAGAGGCCCGCAAGACCGTCTTTCACGCTGTAAAAGCGGGCGGATATGGAAAGCGTGAGGTCATCATCCGCATTAACGGACTCGATACTGAATGGGGCGCATCTGACCTGAAAGCCGCTGTCGAGGCACGTCCCGACGGAATTCTGGCGCCAAAAGTAATTGATGGCGGAGATATCGACCGCCTCAATGACGCGCTGACCCGCGCCGGCGCACCAGAAGACATGCAGCTCTGGGTGATGATTGAAATGCCCAAAGCCCTGTTCAATATCATCGACATCGCTGAAGGGGCCGGCCGCACCAGGCTTTCTGGCTTCGTCATGGGCACCAATGATCTCGCCAAGGAACTTCGCGCCTCGAATGATCCAGCCCGTACCGCCTTCCAGACAGCCTTCGGACTGACGCTGGCGGCCGCCCGGGCTTATGACATTGTTGCGATTGATGGCGTCTACAATGACATTTCCAATGCTGAGGGCCTGGAGGCCGAAATCGAACAGGGCCGACTGCTGGGCTTTGACGGCAAGACCCTGATCCATCCGTCACAGATCGAAACTGCGAACCGCATTTTTGCACCTGCAGAAGCTGACGTGGCCCAGGCCCGCGATGTCATCTCGGCTTTCGCAGACCCGGCCAATTCCGGCAAAGGCGTGCTCAAGGTGAATGGCAAGATGACTGAACTCCTCCACCTTGAAGAGGCGCATCGTATTGTCGCCGTCGACGACGCAATCAAGGCGATGGAGGCGGCCTGATGACCTATACACTCCTGCATCACGCTGGCTGCAGCACCTCGCGCAACGGCCTGGCTTTGCTCCTTGAAAACGGTATCGAGCCGGACATTCGCAAATACATGAATGCCGGCGAAGCCCTTACCGTCGAAGACCTAAAGGACATCGCAAACAAGATGGGCAATGTCTCTCCGCGCGAATTCCTGCGGGAGAAAGACGCCAAAAAGTTCGAGATACCGGACGATATTGCAGATGATGACCTTTATCAGGCCATGGTGGACAATCCACGACTGATCCAGCGCCCCATAGGTATAAAGTCTGGAAAAGCCGTCCTTGGCCGTCCGATAGAGAAATTGCTTGAAATCGTCTAACGCACCGTAATCATTCAAATTTCAAAGACCGTTTAAGTCGCATCGAAAAACTTTTGTGAGAATGGACGGGTCATGATGATCCTTGCCGCTCTCTTCCTTGGTCTCTCTGCCGCGCTGTTTTTCGGGCCGCAGCTTGTCGCCTATGGCGCAGACGATATGCGTAACGCATTGCGCCGGCCGGAAGCTTTTACAATTCTGGGCGGGTTGCTCACGGCTTTCGTCCTGCTGCTTTTTGCGCCTCACGCCGGTTCCGCCTTGATTTCAGGCGGCGAGGCGGTGCAGGTGGTGACGACGAAAATCATGGGGCTTAGCTTCGGCTAACGAAGCGGCAAATGACGCCCCGAAGACAAAGTGGGTATCATGACAAAATCCAATCCGGGCCATTATTTCGAAGATTTCAAACCCGGTATGGAGCTGGTCCATGCCACGCCCCTGACAGTGAGCACAGGCGATATTTCCCTGTACCGGGCCCTCACTGGCAGCCGTCATGCACTATATTCCGCGGAGACATTCGCCGCCGCGAACGGGTTTCCGGTCCTGCCAGTGGATCCGCTGCTGGCCTTCCATGTCGTGTTTGGCAAAACTGTGCCGGACATTTCGCTCAATGCGGTTGCCAATCTCGGCTATGCCGACGGCAAATTCCTGAAGAACGTTTATCCGGGCGACACGCTGACCGCGATTTCGGACGTGATCGGCGTCAAGGAAAACTCGAATGGCAAGACAGGCGTCGTCTGGGTGCGCACACGCGGCGAAAACCAGAAGGGCGAAACCGTTCTGTCCTACGTCCGCTGGGTGATGGTCAACAAGAAGGACCCGGCAAACCCCGCACCCGAGCCCTCCATACCGGACCTGCCCAGCGCCGTTGCCCACACTGACCTGGTTGCCCCCGACTATAAGGACTGGAATGACGCACTAGCTGGCTCAAAGTGGCGGTTCAGCGATTATGAAATCGGCGAGAAGATCGACCATGTCGATGGAATGACCGTCGAGGAGGCCGAACACCAGCTTGCGACCCGGCTTTACCAGAACACGGCAAAAGTCCATTTCGACGCCCACGCCCAGAAGGATAGCCGCTTTGGCAAGCGCCTGATCTATGGCGGCGTCGTGATCTCAATTGCCCGTGCCCTGTCCTTCAATGGGCTCGAGAGCGCCGCGCAGATGCTGGCGATAAATGCGGGCACTCACGCCGGACCGCTCTTTGCAGGTGACACACTCTATGCATGGTCGGAAATACTGGACAAGGCGAAGCTGTCTTCCACGACTGGCGCCCTTCGGATCAGGCTTGTCGCGACCAGGGACCAGCCTTGCCACGACTTCCCGCTGAAAGGGGAAGACGGAAAATACCTGTCTGATGTGCTTCTCGACTTCGACTACTGGGCCGCCATCCCCATTTAGGCCGGGCACAGAACGAAAGACCTGAACTTGCTCGAAGGCATCACTCTTTTTGGCGTCGCCATCGCCACCATTCTGATGGCGATCGCCAGCCTGCTCGGAACGATGACACGCAGGCAGCAGGTCGAACTGGGCTTGGTTGATACCCAGGTCCTCTGCGAGCTGACAGGAATTACTGATCCGCGCGACCTGCAGGATGTATTCGGACCGCCCGCAATGAACCGCGTCTGGCATGGTCTGTCGATGGCTGACATTGAAAAACGCCGGCGTCCGGCAGGATTCCTGATCAGCGATGACCGCATCGACTGGATCTGTATCGGCGTCGCGGTGCTTGCCTTTTTCTGGCGCAATCCAATCGCAGATGGGCTGCTGATTGTGGCAGCATTGGCACAGGTATCGGGCTGGGTGATCGCGTCGAGGCTTCCACGTTAAGTTTCCGCTTTCGTAGTCGCCCCCGCTCCCTTACATGACAGTCCAATGAAAGTGTGGAAAATGAATGGTGCGGGAAACGCGTTCGCGATCTTTGATGCGCGGGACCGTGCCTTTGCGCCTGACGCTGCGCGCATCCGCTCCATCGCCGACCAGATGAAAGCCGACCAGGTGATGTCGATCGAGCGCGATACGACAGTCGATGCCTTCCTGAGAATCTGGAATTCGTCGGGCGAGGAAGTCAGTGCGTGCGGCAATGGCACCCGCGCCGTGGCGCACCTGCTGCTGGAAGAAACCGCAAAGGACCAGGTCAGGATCCGTACCAATGCTGACGTGCTGAAAGGTTCGCGCGCGGACGGGGGGCTTGTGACCATAGATATGGGCTCACCGCTCATGGCGTGGGAAGATATTCCCCTGTCCGAGAAAATGGACGTGCGCGGTGTTGATGTCCGCATCGGCCCGATGGACAAGCCTTATCTCGCCAGGCCCGCAGTCGTCTCCATGGGCAATCCGCATGCAGTGTTTTTTGTCGAGGACGTCGACTCCTACGACATTCCGAAAATCGGACCCCTGGTCGAGTGGCATCCGCTTTTCCCTGAGGGGACGAATGTGGGTTTCGCACAGATCATCGACCGCGAAACGATCCGGCTTCGTGTCTGGGAAAGAGGCGCCGGTCTCACCAAGGCTTGTGGCACTGGTGCCTGCGCCGCGCTGGTCTGCGCCGCCCGGGCTGGCAAGACGGAACGCGAAGCAAAACTCATTCTCGACGGCGGCGAGCTCACGGTTCATTGGCAAGCGTCGGATGATCACGTGTTGATGACAGGCCCTGTTGAAATGGAAATGAGCTTCGACGTCTGAGCCGAAACCCTTGATTCTCCGGTCATTCAGAGCGATGTCCCGCTCTGAGATCTCGCCATGACGATAACACGCCCCCTCAAGACCCGATCGAAGGTCATTACGCTTGGCTGCCGCCTCAACTCCTATGAGTCAGAGGTGATGCGCGGTCATGCCGAACAGGCTGGGCTGGAAAATTCGGTTATTATCAATACCTGCGCCGTCACCGCCGAAGCCGTACGCACGGCACGCCAGACGATAAGGCGGACAAAGAAAGACAATCCGGAAGCGAACATTATCGTGACCGGCTGCGCTGCACAGATTGATCCTGCGCAATTTGCCAACATGCCGGAAGTCCACCGGGTCATCGGCAATCATGAGAAGATGCAGGCCGATACCTGGACTGCTCCCGCCATGCTGCACGGCACTGAAAAAATCCTCGTGAACGACATCATGTCGGTAAAGGAAACAGCCGCCCACCTGATAGATGGCATGGAAGGACGGGCACGGGCCTATGTCCAGGTCCAGAATGGCTGCGATCATCGCTGCACCTTCTGTATCATTCCATATGGCCGCGGCAATTCGCGCTCCGTGCCTGCGGGCGAGATCGTACAGATGATCCGCCGGCTGGTTGACACGGGGCATTTCGAAATTGTGCTGACGGGCGTTGACCTGACCAGCTGGGGCGCCGACCTTCCCGGCCAACCGCAACTTGGCAATCTGGTGCAGCGGATTCTGAAACTGGTACCCGAATTGCGCCAGCTTCGCATTTCGTCAATCGATGCCATAGAGATGGATGACGCCCTGTTCGAAACCATGGGAGAGCCGCGTCTCGCCCCGTTCATGCATCTGTCCCTGCAGCATGGAGACAATCTGATCCTGAAACGCATGAAGCGGCGCCATTCCCGCGAGGATGCCATTGAGCTTTCTCAGAAATTGCGAACCATTCGGCCGGATATGGCGCTTGGTGCCGACATCATTGCCGGCTTCCCGACCGAAACTGATGCTGCATTTGAAAACTCCGTCCGTCTCGTTGAGGACTGCAATCTCGCCTTCCTCCACGTTTTTCCTTACAGCCCGCGGCCCGGGACGCCCGCCGCCCGGATGCCACAGTTGGAAAAGGCCGTGATCAAGGACCGCGCGGCCCGGCTGCGCGAGACAGGCGCTACTGCGCTGGCCCGGCATCTCGGCACGCATATTGGCCAGCAGCGAGACGTGCTTGTCGAACAGGACACCAGCGGCCGCCTCGGAGACTTCTCGCAAGTCATGCTTCAGGGTTTCGAGGCGCTAGAGGCTGGACGACCGGTGCCGGCAAGGATAGTCGCTCATGATGGACGCAAACTGATAGCGGAGCCTGCATGATCCTCTGGTTCGGCAAGAAAAAGAAAAAGGAAGAGCTCCAGCAAGCCGGGCATGACATGCCGGCGCCGGAACTCTCGGCAGAAGAGCTTGCGGCGAAGGAGGCTGCCGAAAAGGCTGAAGCTGAACGCAAGGCAGCTGAGCAGGCTGAAATCGAGCGCAAGGTTGCCGAAGCCAATCGCGCCTGGGAAGAACGCCAGAAGCGTGAGCATGAGGAAGCTGAAGCCCAGTCAAAGCAACTTGAAGCCGAAGCGCGCCGCGCAGAAGAAGCTCGCGAAACGGCTCGGCGCGCAGCTGAAGCCGCACGTATCCGGGCCGAAGCTGATGAAAATGCCCGGCTCGAAGCTGAACAGGCCGAAGCCGAAGCCCAACGCCTTGAAGCCGAAGCAGAACGCGCCCGCGCCGCCGAGGCCGAACGGCAAGCCGCGCGGCTGAAGGCCGAGAACGAACTCAAGATCCTCGAAGAGCGTCGCCGCGCAGAAGCCGCGCGCGAAGCGGCCCGGCTGAAGGAAGAGGAACGCCAGGCCGCCATCGCCCGGGGCGAGCCAGACCCGTATGCAGAAATTCGTGATCCCGGTTTCTTCGGCAAATTGTCGGGCGGTCTGTCAAAGTCTTCGACCAAGCTTGGCTCGAGCCTGACCGGTGTTTTCAACAAGCGCCGCCTCGATGATGAGGCCCTGGAAGATCTCGAAGACCTGTTGATAACATCTGATCTCGGGGCCAAGGTCGCCGCAAAAGTTACAGCAAGCCTCGCAAGATCGCGGTTCGAAAAAGACGTCACGGATGACGAAATTCGCTTTGCGCTGGCTGAGGAAATCGAAGCCATCATGAAACCGCGCGAGAAGATCGTCGACTTTGCCGACGGCCCTCGCCCGCGCGTCGTTCTCTTCGTGGGCGTCAACGGCTCGGGCAAGACGACGACAATTGGCAAGATTGCGTCCAAGCTCAAGGAACAGGGCGCGAAAGCGCTGCTGGTTGCCGGTGATACATTTCGCGCAGCGGCCATCGAACAGCTCACAGTCTGGGGCGACCGGGCCGGTATCCCCGTCCTTTCGAAGCCAACTGGGGCTGACGCGGCAGGTCTTGTCTACGAAGCAATAGAAAAAGCCAAGGCAGAGGACCTCGACCTTGTTCTTGTCGATACAGCCGGTCGCCTGCAGAACAAGGCAGAACTGATGTCGGAGCTGGCCAAGATCGTGCGCGTCACCCGCAAACTTGATCCGGAAGCCCCGCACGATGTTATTCTCGTACTTGATGCAACAGTCGGCCAGAACGCGCTGTCGCAGGTTGAAGCCTTCCGGCACACAGCCGAGGTGTCCGGCATCGTGATGACAAAACTGGATGGAACGGCAAAAGGCGGCGTTCTCGTTGCCATCGCAGAAGCCCACGACCTGCCTATCCACTTTGTAGGTGTGGGTGAGAAGGCCGAGGACCTGCAGCCATTTAGCGCCAACGCCTATGCACGCGCACTAGTCGGGCTTGGAGAAACGGTTTGACCGATACGGACAAGAAGGCACTGCGCGCTGAGTTGCAGGAGCTTCGCGAGGAAGCCCACGCGCGCGATCCCGATGCCGGTGAAGCGCTGGCTGCCAAATTCCCGATGAAGCTGCTGGAGCGGTACGGCCCGATTGTCAGCGGCTATCTGCCGATTGGCAGCGAGATTGACCCGTTGCCCCTCCTTCAGCGTCTTGCCACGCAAGGCGCGAGGATTGCCCTGCCGCGCATAGACGAAGATGGCGATATGTCATTCCGGCTGTGGAATCCGGCAGATCCGCTGGAAGATGGCAGCTTCGGCCTCCGTCAACCTACCGCTGATGCGCCGCTTACCCAGCCGACTCTCGTGCTGTTGCCGCTGCTCGCCTTTGACAAGCTCGGCAATCGCCTTGGCTACGGACAGGGCCATTTCGACAAGGCATTGCAAGCCCTGCGGACAGAGGGCCGTGTGTTTGCCTGTGGTCTCGCCTTTCACGCCCAGATGCTGGAGGACTTGCCCGTGGAGCCTCATGACCAGCCCCTGGACTGGGCGATGACCGAGCGCGGCTCAGTGCCCATATTCATGATGCGAGCCTTTGCCAGTGACGATGGAGACGGCGAGGGACCGACGGCCGCCTAGAACCGGTCCAGCAACCGCTCCAGGTAATTGCGTTCTTCTTCGTCTGGCGTTGCGCCATACCGGCGGCGCAGCTCATCCAGAATGTCCTTGGCGCGCTGACGTTCAGCCTCGTCCGGAATATTAACATCGCGGCCGTCAGAAACCCCGCCCATCGGCCGGCCGAAAGGGTCTGTTTCGCCGCTCTGGTCGCCATACTCGTCGCCCAGCCGTTCACGGCGTAAGGCATCCAGCTCGCCCGCAAGGCCTTGCGCAAGATCCCGGATTTGCTCGGTCGCTTCATCCTGGTTTCGCTGAGCCCGCATCGAATTGCCATCACGCAAGGCATCCGCGGCCCGGCGTTGCGCGCGCTCGATGGCCTCTAGTGTCTCCTCATCGAGATCACCGCCAACCCCCGCGCCGTCTTCGCCTTCTTCAGCGCCCTCTCCTCGCCGGCGGGCCAGCTCATCGACCAGGTCGCCCAACCCTTCCTGACGGTCAGCAAGCGACATCCCGTCACGACCCGAATCCGCGCCGGGTTCGCCGTCTGGCTGTTCACCCGGTTGATTGCCCGGCTGGCGGCCCTCGCCGCGCTGTTCAGCCATCGTGTCATCATTGAGTTCGCGTTGTTCGCGCAAAAGGTCTGATAGTTCGCGCAGCGTATCGGAAAGCTCGCGTTCTTCCTGTGGAACGTCGCTGTCCTCATCGCCCTGCTCTTCTCCCGGCATACCAGGAAACCCTTCACCGCTGCCATTGCCTTGCTGGAATTGCAGGTTCTCCAGCATGTTGGTGATATCGGCCAGCAATTGACGAGCCTGGTCTGTTGCGCCCGTTTCTGTCAGGTCGGACAGAGCGTCCAGCATGTCGGCGAAATCCGAACCGCCCATGCCTGAGCCACCACCCGACTGTGCGCTGTCTGTGTCGTCCATAGGAGCTTCCAGCCCATTCGCCAGGGCTTCGGCCATTCGCGCCGCCAGGTAATTCTGTGCAGCCTGCCTGAACGCTTCCAGCCTTCGCTGAATTTCAGCCTCGGACGCGCCGTCGCGCAAAGCCTCTTCCAGCGCTCGCCGAGCTGCCTGTAATGCACGAAGCGCGTCAGCGGCGCTTCCATACTCTGCGCGCAGGGCCAGCGACCACAAGAGCGGTTCCGTCGATTCAGCCTCATCCCTGCTGGAGGCCGACAAAAGAATACCCTCGGCATGACGCAAGCCAAAGAACAGGCTCACATCCTCGAAAAAGCGCGGCGCTTCATAGGTGATCGCGTCAATCATGCGGGAGGCGCGCTGATAACCCGGCGGCGCGTGCGCGATCCGCTGGGTCGCCTGCGTGAAAATCGCACCGCTTTGCAGCGCCTCTTCATTAGATGGCAGGTCGGAATAGGCACCATCTTCGCGGAGAATTGTAACCCGAATATCCTGAATGGCTCTGGCAAGCGGCTGCAACAGCAGCTTCTCGGGCAGGGTGAAGACAAATGGTTCGCTATAACCAACCTGTCCGGCCCCATCGGTCGCGCGAAGGCGGACTTCCAGTTCAAGCCCGGCCAGTCTGTGCCGCGTCAGGTCCATGGAGGAGGAGGATTCTGCCTGTTTGGGAGAAATGGCTGGCAGCTGCACGATGACCGTATCCGGCTCGCCTGTACCGCCTTCGTCCATACGGCTCATGACAAGTTCGAGCTTGTCGACGCCATAATCATCACTGAGGCTCCACGCGAACTCGGTCTTGTCCGTGGGCGTCAGCTCCGGCGTCTCAACCCATTCGACCTCGGGCGGCCTATCCGGTGAGGCCAGGATCGACCAACCGGCCCGTTCACCCCACCACGTCACCGTGACTTCACTGTCCTCAGTAACGATTCCGCGGGCCTCGAACGCACCTTCCGGCGTTTGGGAAAACCGGTTTCGTGAATTTTCTTTCACGCCATCAATGACAAGCCTGGGCGCGGATGGTGCCTGCGCCCGCACGGTGATTTCTGAGCCTGCCGGGACCCGGACAGCATCCTGATCCGCCTGCAGGAAGATCGGCGGGCGGCCTGTATGGCTCGGCGGCGTAATCCAGGCCTCGATGCGGATGGTTTCCGCCCCGAACAGACTGCCAATATCAGGCGTAAAGGCCCGCTTCAGACGCTCACCCGCAACCCCATATGTCATAAGCAGCAGCACACCCAGCGCCGCTGGCACAACGAAGCGAAGGAAGAGCGGATCAAACGTCCTCCAGTCTTCGGCCAAGTTTGGAATCTTAAGGCGGCGCGCCGCATCGGTGAGCCGGGTTTCATGGGCTCGCCACAGGGCAACGCCTTCGCTATCGGGCCGCGCTGGACGGTCACTCAGGGTGGCGAGCGGGCGCAGTTCCGATTGCCGGTCGAGCAGACTGACCGCATCATTCCTCGTAGGCGGACCAAACCTCGCCCATCCCAGGACACCAAGGATGATGACGCTGGCCCCAAATATTATGAGGGCCAGTGATGCAAATTTATCGGTAGATGCGTCGAGGATACCGGACAGGGCCAGTAGCAGGAAAACTGCGACGAGAATAAGAAACGGCCAGAATGCGCGTGCCGCATTGAGCCGCCAGAGTGCGCCTTTCGTGCGCGCAATCTTCGGTTCGATGCCAGGTATGCGTCTCAGGCTAGCCAATCAGGAACTTTCTCCAATGCGATCATCTCGTCAAAACTTGGGCGCCTGCGGACAACTGCAAACCGGTCGCCGTCAACCAGCACCTCAGCCACAAGTGGTCTTGCATTGTATTGCGACGAAAGCGCGGCACCGTAAGCGCCTGCCGACATTATCGCGATCCTGTCACCTGCTTCAATAACCGGCATGAGTCTTTCAGCGGCGAACTTGTCTGTGGACTCACAGATCGGACCGACAACATCGTAACTTGTTGTTCGTTCATCGTCTGCCCGCTCACGAAGTGGCAGGAAATCGTGATGGGCCTGGTAAAGCGCGGGGCGCATCAGGTCATTCATGCCCGCATCGACGATCAGGAATGTGCGTTTGGGCGCAGGTTTTGTGTAAAGCGCTTCGGTAACGAGGACGCCGGCATTCCCCGCGATTACGCGGCCGGGCTCCAGGATGACCTGCAGGCCGAGGCCCTCGGTCACATCGCGGATCATATTGGCGTAATCAGCTGGCGGTGGCGGATTATCGCCTTGCTTGTAAGGGATTCCGAGCCCACCCCCGAGATCGACACGGGAAATCTGGTGACCTGCCTGGCGCAGTCGGCGGATCATCCCGATCACACGCTCGAAGGCCGCTCGCATCGGTTCAATGGCATCGATCTGAGAACCGATATGCACATCGACACCGACTGCCTCGACGCCGCCAAGCTCGGCGATGCGTTCATAGACAGCATCAGACTCGTCCCACGGCACACCAAACTTGTCGCCAGCCTTGCCCGTCGAAATATTCGGATGGCCACCGGCCGCAACATCAGGATTTACGCGAACGGCGACTTGCGCGGTCTTGCCAAGGCCGGACGCAACTTCAGACAGCACTTCGACTTCAGCCGCACTTTCCACATTGAACTGATGGATTCCCTCTGACAGGGCGAGGCGCATCTCGTCGCGGGTCTTTCCGACGCCTGAAAACACGATTTTTGAGGCTGGAATGCCAGCTGCACGCGCGCGCTTCAGTTCGCCGCCGCTGACAACGTCAGCGCCGCACCCCTCAGCGGCGAGTGTCTTCAAGACACCCAGATTGCCATTGGCTTTCACCGAATAGGCGATGAGGCAGTCCATCCCGTCAAACGCCTCGGCGATCACGCGGGCATGGCGGCGCAAGGTCGCCGACGAGTACACGTAAACAGGCGTGCCAACAGTGTCAGCAATCGCGTCGAGGGCCACGTCTTCGCAATGGAGACGGCCATTCTTGTAGTTAAAATGATGCACAGGCGCTTCTTATCAGGAGTTGACGTCGCCCATCCCGTCTTCACCGACTTCGGCTTCAGGGTCCGGCTTGGGAATTTCGCCGCCAAGCGAGTTATAGTAGGCGGAATCGTCAGAGCGCTCGGGCGCGAGCGCGAAGGCGACGGGCGCGTCGACGGGCTGTTGCGCTTCCTCATCTGGCGGGTCGGAGAAGATAGGTGGCGGGCGCTCAAGGTCGCCGCGAATGCCGCAGGCGCCCAGACCCGCGAGTACGCTAAGCAATAACGTGGCGGCAATTGGTCGTTTCATCAAATCTCGGCCTCCAGGCCCATGCGTTTTTTCCAGAGCTCGACCTGTTCGCCAACGCGCTGCGGCGACGTCCCGCCATAGCTCTGGCGACTATCTGCGGACGCTTCGACGCTTAGCACGGAAAATACGTCTTCTGTAAGGCGCGGTTCGATTGTCTGCATGGATTGTAATGGCAGCACCGCAAGATCGACCCCTTCAGATTCCGCCAAGGCAACAATCCGGCCAGTGACGTGATGGGCATCACGAAACGGCATCTTCATCTCACGCACCAGATAGTCGGCGAGATCTGTCGCGGTGGAGAAACCTTTCGCCGCTGCTGCTCTCATCGCAGCGCGGTCAAATGTGATCGTCGCCATCATCCCCGACATCGCTTTGGCGCAAAGCCCGAAGGTATCGAAGGCCTCGAATGTCAGGCGTTTATCGTCCTGCAGATCCTTCGCATAAGCCAGTGGCAAGGCTTTCACGGCGCCCTGCAGGCTCGCAAACTGCCCCGCGATGAGCGCCGCCTTGGCACGGATAAGTTCAGCAGCATCCGGATTGCGCTTTTGGGGCATGATTGACGAGCCCGTGGACCATTCGTCAGACAGGCGCGCAAAACCGAACTGGGCACTCGTCCAGAGCACGATCTCTTCAGCAAGGCGCGAAAGATGGGTCGCCGCAATCGTCAGGGCGGCGAGGGCTTCAAGGGCAAAATCACGGGCCGACACGGCATCAAGGGAATTCGCCATCGGCCGGTCAAACCCGAGCGCTTCAGACGTCATGTCGCGATCAATCGGAAACCCTGTGCCTGCCAGTGCCGCGGCCCCGAGGGGGGATTCATTCAGACGCTGCGCCGCATCCTGCATGCGGCCACGATCCCGCTCCGCCATTTCGACATAGGCAAGCAGGTGATGGCCAAGCGTCACGGGCTGGGCTGTCTGCAGATGCGTGAAGCCTGGCATGATCGTATCGATATTCTGCTCCGCACGCGTCACGAGCGTTTTCTGCAAGTCCTTCAATGCCCGCTGCGCCTCAGTCAGGGCCCCGCGCACCCAGAGCCGGAAATCCGTCACGACCTGGTCATTGCGTGAGCGCGCCGTGTGAAGCCGCCCTGCAGGTTCACCGATAATCTCCTTGAGACGCGCTTCGACATTCATGTGTATGTCTTCAAGCTCGACCCTGTAAGGGAAAGTACCGGCCTCGACCTCGTCCAGCACCTGATCGAAACCGCCCTGGATTGCCTCATTGTCGGCATCGGAAATGATACCATTTTCAGCCAGCATATCGGCGTGCGCCCGACTGCCAGCGACGTCCTGCAACACCATACGCCTGTCCACATCAATGGACGCGTTAATGGATTGCATGATGTCGGATGGTTGCGCGGCAAAGCGTCCCCCCCACATTTGCTGGCCTTCGTTTTGCTTGTCCGCCATATAACGAGTCCTGTAACTAGGAGCCTGCAATGCCCCGTATCATCAAATTCGCAATCCCGGTCATGATTGCCGGTTTGGTCCTTGCGGTGTCTTTTGCATTGCTGAGCGCGACTTCCAAGGGTGGAAATGACGACCCCATAGCAAAATATGCGGTCGAGAGCCTGTCAAAGCTGGACACCTCTGCGAAAGGGTCGATTGCGTCAGAAGCAAGCTTCGAGGCGCCTGACGGGTCAGAGGTTTCGCTGGCAAGCCTCACGGGCAAGACTGTTCTCGTCAATTTCTGGGCAACCTGGTGCGGCCCCTGCGAACGCGAAATGCCCTCCCTGGCAGCGCTGCAACGCGAAAAGGGCAGCGACGATTTCGAAGTCATCGCGATCAGCGTCGATGCGACCGAAGACAAGGACTACGCCCGCGAACGTCTCGGCGAACTCACAGGCGGTGTGCTCGATTTCTATTTCGCGCCCCCTGAGAACTGGGATGTCGTCTACGACACCGGCGCACGCGGATTTCCCACAACTGTCATCTACGACCCGGAAGGCGTCGAGATTGCGCGCCTTTCAGGCGAGGCGGACTGGAGCACCTATGAAGCGGCCGGCCTCATAGATGCCATTACACGCGACTAGCGAACCGCTGACAACTCCAGCTGCACGCGTGAAATCTGCGACGCAATATCGTCAACAGGACGAGGCGTCGACTCAGCGAGTGGCGCACCGTCCCACATCGCTTTCAGGGCTTCCAGCTCTGTGCGGACAGCGTCTCCTGCATCGCCTTCCAGGTCGCCGGCATAGTCGGCAGCAACCGTCACAAAACCATAAGCGTCCTGGAATTCGCCAGCATTAACGATTTCCCCATCAACCACGCCGATGCGATATTCAGCGAGCGTCGTATCGAGCAGGAAGTTGAGGATGTCCTTGCTCGACCCACCCGCCTTGTCTGCAAGCATTTCGAGATTTGCTTCGGCGTCCACGAGCTTGTCCTCGATGGCAGCTGACTCGGTGCCTGCATCCAACGCCTCTGAAATTTCGACGAATAGCGGCCCATCAAAGCCGAGATCATCGAGCCCTTCACGCTCGGCAGCGTGGGTCTCGGAAACGGGATGGAGCAGATGGCGGCCGGCCTGCTCTGGAGCGCCCGCCCGATAGAGCGCAAGGCCTGCTTCAACGTGCCCCCGCATGAAGGCAAGCCGGTTCTGGATGGAAAGCGTTTCCGGGGCATGCGCCATGCCTTCGCCGCCTTCGCCTTCTCCGGCATAGCCTGCGCCTTCACCAGCCTGGGCTGCCGAGGCCGGCGCTGTGGGCGTTGCAGCCGCCGCAGGGGCTTCCGTCGTTTCCTCGGCCTGGCCGGCTTCACCGCCACATGCGGCAAGCGATGTTGAGCTCAGGAGGGCCGCTGTCAGGCCGAGGCGCATCAGGTCACGCGACTTAAAGGTCATGGAAGGCTCCACTTATATCTTGTAAGGACTTTAACAAACGCCTGCTTTAGTGCAATTCATTCTCAAACTCAACGGGAGCCGTTATGTTCTTTACAGTCCCGGACGTCCTGAAGGCGGCCGATATTTCCCGCGCGACCAAAAAGGCCGCAACGCTGGACTGGATAGACGGCCGCATCACGGCTGGTCATTCGGCACGCGTGGTTAAATCCAACCTGCAAGCCGACCTCAAGACGCTCGCGGGTCAGGGATTGCACGACTTCCTGATGAACGCCATTTCGTCAAACAAGACCGTCCGCTCTTTCGCCAGGCCAAAGCAATTCTCCCGGCTTCTCCTAAGCAAGACGGAGAATAGCGGGCATTATGGTTTCCACGTTGACAATGCGATCATGGGATCTGACGGCAAACAATTGCGAACCGACCTGTCCTTCACCCTCTTCCTGTCTGATCCGTCCAGCTATGAGGGCGGCGAACTCAACCTTATGACGTCAGCTGGTGATTTCGAGGCGAAGCCAGCGGCTGGCACACTCATCCTTTATCCATCCGGTTCAATCCATCAGGTCAAACCCGTAACATCGGGAATGCGCCTTGCCTGTGTTGGATGGATCGAGAGCCGTATTCAACGGGCCGATCAGCGCGAAATCCTTGTCGACCTGGAAAGCGTGCGCGCCACGATGCCGAAGACATCTGTTGAACAGCGCCTTGTCCTCGACAAGACGATTTCAAACCTGATCAGAATGTGGGCGTCCTGATCCTCAAAGCACGTCAAAGGCAAAGAGCAGGGTGCGCTGACGGTCGCTGAAATTGTCATCGGCCACCAGGAAAAGCCTGATCGTTCCGTCGCTGCGCTCAACGGCCGTAATTCCCTCGAAATTATCCACGGTCAGGGGGCGCTCCAGCTTTGCGAGTTGCGACGTGCCGCTGGCATCGGTTTTCATGACAATTATCGTGTTACCTGTGAGCGGATTGTAGGCCCGGTGCAGGCTGTAAAGGACACCGTCCGCCCAATCCATGCCGACCAGAGGTACACCGCCCGCATCGATCCATGGCACTGCATCGAATTGGGGTCGGCCTTCCACATCGACAATTGCAGTCGGCCCAAGCCCATCGACACCGGTTTCCAGGCCAATTTCCATTTGCCCCCCCGCCATAGCGAGCGCTTCAGCCCCACCATTCTCCCGAATGGAATGACCGAGGGAAGCAGGTTCAAAGCCAATTGCAGAGACCAGGATCCCGCGTGCAGCGCCGCCGCATCCGGCGCGATCAAAAGCCAGCACCCGATGGTTGCGTTCAAAACTGACGAACGCGATGCCATCGGTATAATCCAGCCCTTCGGCGTCGCCGTCAGCCTTGCCGGATAAGGGCGAACCATCTGACCCAAGCATATATGACAGACGCGCCTCGCCACTTGGCTCGCCGATTTCCGGGTTCAGGCCGAGTTCAACAAAAGCGCCATCGTCGGAAACTGTCAGGAAATTGCCGTCCGGCAACAGATCGATACCGGACAGGCCCCCAAACGCCTCATTGTCCGTTTTCAACGCCCAGCCGCCAGCAAAGCGCAAACCCGTGAGCGCCTCGCGCACAACGCCGGGGTCGCCTAGTGCAACCGGTTCGATCTCGACAGTAAGGGGTATATCGTAAGCAGGCTCGACACCTTCGGGGCATGAAAGCTTGCGAATGCTGGGCCCGGCTTTTTCCAGGCTCCACGCCATATCCGCTGCAAGTGGTGTGACCTTTTCGGGCGCATGACCACGACATCCGACAACAAGCAAGCCGCAAAGCAACAGAATAGAAATTTGCAGTCTGGTATTCACTGGCTGGGCACCCCCGCACTTCTTCAAGGGTCACCTAATTCAGGATTGAGACTTCTTGCGGGCAACCGCCTGAAAACTTGTCGTCTTCACGTCGCGGCCAGCAGCGGCTTTGGCCCCATAACGCGGACCGCCGGACGCTGTCGCCGAAACGCCGCTTGCAAAGGTCCGCGTATCCCCGCGCAGGGGCGGCACTGACATTGCAGTCGGGTCGGGTGCGTTACCCTTCTCGTCAAAAAGGCTGGCAAGCTGTTCGGTCATCGCCCCGCCCAATTGCTCTGCATCGACGATTGTCACCGCGCGGCGATAATAACGCGTCACATCATGACCGATGCCAATTGCAATCAGCTCGACAGGACTGCGCCCCTCAATCTCTGCGATCACCTGCCGCAAGTGCCGCTCAAGGTAATTGCCGACATTCACGCTGAGCGTGGAATCATCGACCGGCGCGCCATCAGAGATCACCATCATGATCTTGCGCTGTTCCGGGCGTCCAAGAATACGCTCGTGCGCCCAGAGCAGGGCTTCACCGTCGATATTTTCCTTAAGCAGGCCCTCCCGCATCATGAGGCCAAGATTACGCCGTGCGCGCCGCCACGGCGCATCCGCCGACTTGTAGACGATGTGGCGCAAGTCGTTTAGGCGGCCCGGCCCGGCCGGTTTGTTCGCCTTCACCCAGTCTTCACGAGACAAGCCGCCTTTCCACGCCTTGGTGGTAAAGCCGAGAATCTCGACCTTCACGCCGCAGCGCTCCAGCGTGCGTGCAAGAATATCGGCGCACAGCGCGGCCACCATGATCGGTCGCCCCCGCATGGACCCGGAATTGTCCAGGAGCAGCGTGACGACTGTGTCGCGGAATTGTGAATCGTCTTCCTGCTTGAATGAAAGCGGCGCGGTTGGATCGGTGATCACACGCGTCAGGCGCGCCGTATCGAGCACACCCTCCTCGAGATCGAAGGACCAGGACCGGTTCTGCTGCGCCATGAGCCGGCGCTGGAGCTTGTTCGCAAGTTTCGAAACCGCGCCCTGAAGGGCCTGCAACTGATGATCGAGATAGGCACGTAGCCGCGTCAATTCCTCGGCATCGCAAAGGTCAGCCGCATTTGCGATCTCGTCATGGGCTTTAGTGTAGGTGCGGTAGACGAAGTCAGGCTTGTCATCGCCATCCCGAAAGTTCGGGCGCAGCGGCTTTGAACCGTCATCAGTCTCGTCATAGTCGTCTTCGCCTTCGGCGTCAGCATCTGCATCGACGCTGACATTCGTCTCTTCGCCATCGACATCATCGCTATCGCCGGCTTCCATCTCATCCATGGAAGCGCCTTCGGTCTCGTCGCCAGCATCCGGATCATCACTGGAAGATGACTGCTGGTCCTGCTCATTGTCCTCTTCGGTTTCGCTTTCGTCAGGAGAGTCCTCGCCCGCCTCATCGCCTTCAGTCAGGTCCTTGATCAGCTGCTGCACCGTTTTGGCGAAAGCGCGTTGGTCGTTGAGCTGATCGATCAGCAAATCCAGCGTATTGGCACCGCGAGAGGTCACCTCGTCCCGCCACAAGGAAGCGATACCTTCCGCTTCGGGCGGGAGCGGGCGTCCCGTCAGCTTCTCGCGCAGCAGGAATTCGAGGGCAGGCGCGATAGGCGCTTCAGCCCGGTCCTCCATACGCGTGTAGCCCGATTTTTCACAACGTGCAGCAAGGGCAGCATCGAGATTTGCGGCCGTTCCGTTCATCGCCCGCGCACCGATTGACTCGATCCGCGCACGTTCGGCAGCTTCATAGACTTGCCGCGCCATCTCACCGCTTGGACGCTCAGCATTGTGGGCCACCTCGTCATGGTGGGCGAGCCGCAATGACAAGGCATCTGCTTCACCGCGCGCACGGGCTGCCTGCTGCGGCGACAACTCTCTCGGAGGCGTCTGCAGGATGAGCTTTCCAGGTTCGGAGCGACCGGCCTCTGAACCGAAGCTTGCCTCTACGTCGCGTGTCTGGCTCATCGCCTTCGCTGTTGCGGCGAGCGCCTGCTTGAAGAGTTCGAAAGGCGTGTCTTCAGTCTTGGACATCTTACTCACATAGCGTCGGTCTTCGCTGTTGCGAAGGCGGAACACAGGCGAAGCGAATTACCCTCGCCTGCGTTAAGGCCTCAGGCGACGCGAACCATCAGCGCGCTTTCAGGCAATTCCTCGTTGAAGCAACGCTGGTACATCTCTGCCACCAGTGGCCGCTCAAGCTCGTCGCACTTGTTCAGGAACGTCATTCGGAACGAATGTCCGAGATCGCCGAAAATCTTGTAGTTCTCAGCCCAGGTGATGACGGTCCGGGGGCTCATCACGGTGGAGATGTCGCCGTTCATGAATGCGTTGCGCGTCAGGTCAGCGAGACGGACCATTTTCGACAGCAAGTCCTTGCCCAGCTCTGTTGCCTTGGTCGATACGATTTCGACTTCGGCGTCATGCTCAAGATAATTGAGCGTTGTCACAATGCTCCAACGGTCCATCTGGCCCTGGTTGAGCTGTTGCGTGCCATGATACAGGCCCGTCGTGTCACCGAGACCCACCGTATTCGTCGTCGCGAAGAGGCGGAAATAGGGGTTTGGTGCGATGACACGGTTCTGATCAAGCAATGTCAGACGGCCTGATGCTTCGAGCACGCGCTGGATCACGAACATCACATCCGGGCGGCCGGCATCATATTCGTCGAACGTAATCGCAACCGGGCGCTGCAGGGCCCAAGGCAGGATCCCTTCACGAAACTCTGTAACCTGCACACCATCCTTCAGGACGATCGCGTCCTTGCCGACCATATCGATCCGGCTGACATGGCTATCGAGGTTGATGCGGATCATCGGCCAGTTGAGGCGCGCTGCCACCTGCTCGATATGCGTCGACTTGCCGGTGCCGTGATAGCCCTGCACCATGACACGGCGATTGTGTTCAAACCCCGCCAGGATCGCCATTGTGGTCTGCGGATCGAAACGATAGGATTCGTCGATCTCGGGCACGTACTCGGTGCGGTCCTTGAACCCGCGCACCGTCATGTCGGTATCAATGCCAAAGACGCTGCGCACATCGATCGACTCAGTCGGTTCAATACCGGTCAGTGCATCTGTGTCGCTGGTAAGGCTCATTGATTACGTCTCCAAAATCTCGGGTCCAGGCTGGGTTCTAACACGCGAATGAAATGCGCCTAGTGCGACCCAAGGTAAAGTTCAATTGGCGCGTTGCCAGACAATTTCACCGTGAACAACAGTCATGACGGTTTGCGCATCCAGAATTTCAGCTTCAGGCACAGTCATCAGGTCACGGTCAAACACTGTAAAATCAGCGATCTTGCCAGCTTCGATCGTGCCCAGATCCTCCTCCATGAACGCCGCATAGGCTGGCGCCGTTGTGAACAGGGCAAGCGCGTCGTCACGTGAAATCGCCTGCTCCGGATGCCAACCATCACCGGACTCACCTTCAAGGCTTTTGCGGGCGACGGCGGCATAAAATTCGATCAGCGGCGAACCGACCTCAACGGGCGCATCGGACCCGCCCACCACTGTAGCCCCAGTATCAAGCAGGTCCTGCCAGGCATAGGCACCGTTCAGCCTGTCGAAGCCAAGACGCGCGGGCGCGAATTTCAGGTCGCCAATCGCGTGGGACGGCTGCATAGAAGCGATCAGCCCCAAATCACCGATGCGTGCAATATCAGCGGGGTTCACAATCTGCGTGTGTTCGATGCGCCAACGCTGGTCACGGCCATATCCACCCGCCTCGAATGCATCGATAACCCTTCGATTGGCCAGATCGCCGATAGCGTGGACAGCAAGCTGGTATCCGCCTGCATCGGCTTTCGCCATGGCCGTTTCCAGACTGTCTGGCTCCATAAGTGTCAGACCGGACGTATCGGGCCGGTCGGAGTAGGGCTCTATCAACAGCGCACCGCGCGAGCCTAGTGCGCCGTCCATATAAAGTTTCACGGCCCGGTTCGTGATGGTTTCGGTTTCGTGTGTTCGCTCGATGGCAATATCTGCGCCGGCTTCATCGTAAGCATTCCAGAGCCGCAGCGGCATCTCTCCTGCTTCGTCCAGCGCCTGCAGAACACTCGCATGAGCTGGCGGAACGGACATATTATGCACCCCTGTCCAACCTCGCGAAGTATAGACCTTTCCGGCTTCAACATAAGCCCGGTGAATGTCGTCTTCGCTTGGCTTTGCGACCAGTGCCCAGACCGGGGTCATGGCATTATCAAGAATTATACCCGTAGCGTGACCGTCTTCATCCCGCTCGATCTTCCCTCCGGCCGGATCGGGCGTTTCATCATTTATACCAGCGGCCTCAAGCGCTGCCGAGCTGGCGACAAGGGCATGGCCGTCGGACCTCTGAAGTATGACCATGCGGCCACCGGCAACCTCATCCAGGTCGGTCGCCACCGGCATGCGGCCTTCCGGCCAGCCGGTCTCTATCCAGCCCCTGCCGACAATGATGGCATCCTCGGCGAGGCCATCGGCTTCGTTGCTGATAATTTCGACAAGTGACGCTATTGAGTCCACGCCCGTCAGGTCGAGCGAAAGCTCACGCTGACCGATCCCGAGAAGGTGCGCATGGCCATCCGTAAAGCCGGGGTACATGACACTGTTGTTGAGATCGATGACCGTCACCTCGTCTTTCGACCAGTCTTTTGACAACGGCGGTGCCGTCCCCATGATCCGGCCCTTTTCATCAACGAGCACGGCATCAACCGTCCTCGGACTATCGAGCCCGGTATAGATCGTCCCACCCGTATAGACCGTGACGGCACCAGTATCCGGTGTAGACGCGATGTCGGCTTCAGGGTCGGGGGCAGGTGCCGCACCGCAAGCCACCACGCCCGCAGCGGCCACCAGGCATATGAGAGTCCGGATCATGTCAGCCACCTGTCTGTTGAAACCCTGTTACGGGATTACCCGCTATGGCGCGCACACTCAATGCAAGGCTTCCCGACAGAACGGCCGGCAAAAAAAATGCGCCCCGAAGGGCGCATTTTTGTTCAGAAAAGCTTGAAGCTTATGCTTCGGCTTCAGCAGCCTGCTTTTCAATGTCGCGTTTGATCTTCAGCGCGCGGGCGGAAAGCTTTGCTTCCTTCGCCTTGGCGAGGTAACCGTCGAGACCACCATGCTTGTCGACCGTGCGCAGCGTCTTGGCTGCAATCCGCATCGAATAAGCCTGGCCGAGTGCCTCAGACCGCAGGGTGACCTTGACCAGGTTCGGCAGGAACCGGCGCTTCGTCTTGACGTTTGAGTGGCTGACAAGGTTGCCAATGATCGGCTTGACGCCAGAAAGTTCGCATTCGCGTGCCATGGGGCGCTCGCTAGGTAAGTGTTTTAATAAATCCGAAGCGGCGCTCATACGCGCCGATAGCTTGCGCGTCAACCGTATGTGTCAGGCGTTTGGCATGGCGCAACAGTGATTTAATTGAGGCATTCCAGCGGCGGGGCTGTTCAGGTCTCATTCTGGAAGGCAGATATACAAGCTGTCCAGCAAATTAGCTTGGAATAAGGACACTGCGATAATGAAAAAACTGATCGCCGCGACAAGCCTGTTGGCCCTGACCACTGGCGGCTTCTCCATGGCTGACACCACATCCGCATCGACGCCGCTCACGGCCATCAAGGCCGGGGAACCCACGAAGCTGACCTATGAGGTCAAGGCAACGGCATGGGCGCTGTTCATTCCGATTACGGGCAAGGCCAACTTTCGCGCCGAGCTGAAACCCGACACCTATTCCATCAAAGGCAAGGTGAAGACGACGGGTCTGGCCGATATCCTCGTCAATTACGATATGGACCTCGCCGCCAGCGGATATGTCCGCGATGACCACCTCGCGCCGTATGCCTATGTCTCCCAGAACAATGACGGGAAGAAGAACCGGCGGGTCGAGATGACCTATGGCGCAAGTGATGTAGCCATGACCGCCAAGCCCTCCTTCGGCAATCTTGGCGACCCGGCCGCGACACCTGCCCAGAAACTTGATGCGAGTGATCCCCTTACGGCGTTTATCGGTCATGCGTTCCTGCCGCGCGCCCAGGACACAAATCCTTGCGGGCCGCCCATGAAGATCTTTGACGGCCGCCAGCTCACCTGGCTGAATTTTACCAGTCATGGCCTGAAACAGGTCCGTACTGACGGATACAAAGGTGAGGCCTATGAATGCCATGTCGATATGGACAAGGTCGCCGGCTACAAGAAAGGTGAGGCCAACAAGGACACGTTAAGTGGCATTGATGGCCCGCTCCGCATGTGGATGGCGCCTTTGCCCAACGGGGCCGTGATGCCGGTCAAGATTCAGGCAGATACGGACGATATCGGCACGGTCACGCTTCAGGTTTCGAAACTGAAATTCGAGCCCCTGGAAGCCGAGGTCGACACGAGCTCCAATTGATGCATCACCCGCACTAGAGCGCCTCTCAAGCCGCGTTGACCGCCATGGTCGGCGCGGCTAAGGCGTTCTGATGGCGACACAATCTCCCTTCAAAATCAGCACCTGGAACATCAATTCGGTTCGTCTGCGCGCGCCAAATGTCCAGGCTTTCCTCCAGGCCGAAGACCCGGACGTCCTTTGCCTTCAGGAGATCAAATGCCAGACGGCTGAATTCCCGGCCAAGGCGTTCAATGAAATCGGATACGTGCATCATCAGGTGCTGGGACAGTCCGGCGGGCATCATGGCGTGGCGATCGTCTCGAAGCATCCGATCGAGACGCTCGACGCACAGCCTCTTTGCCGGGAAGGGCATGCCCGGGTTCAGGGCGCGCGTGTTGAAGGGTTCGAGATCCACAATATCTATCTGCCAGCCGGCGGCGATGAACCAGATCCGGAAAAGAACGACAAATTTGCCCACAAGCTCGATTTTCTGGCCTGCATGGCGCGTGATTATGCCCGACTTAAAGATGAGAACAGTCCACGCATTCTAGTTGGAGACCTGAATGTCGCCCCGCATGAAAATGACGTCTGGTCGCACAAGCAGCTTCTGAAAATCGTGTCACACACACCCGTCGAAACCGACGCCCTCGAAAAGGCACGTGCTGATGGTGGCTTCATTGACATCGCGCGTGCGTGTCATGGCGACGACCAGAAGCTCTACACCTGGTGGTCCTATCGGGCGAAGGACTGGGCAGCATCAAACCGGGGCCGGCGCCTGGACCATGTCTGGGCCAATGACGCCGCAATGGGACTGGTCGAGTTGCCGAGCTACAGGATACACCTCGGATGGCGCGGCGGCTGGAAACCATCCGACCACGCCCCCGTCAGCACAAGCTTCAGGCGCCCTGCGTAGCCTGTAACCGGTATCCGCCTGTTTCTGTCAGCAGGAGACGGGCGTTCGATGGATCCGGCTCGATCTTCTGTCTCAGCCGGTACACATGGGTTTCCAGTGTGTGCGTTGTCACCGCAGCGTTATATCCCCAGACCTCTGACAGAAGCTCGTCGCGCGGGACTGACTTCCCGCCAGCGCGGTAGAGGTATTTGAGAATATTGGTTTCTTTCTCGGTCAACCGGATCTTGCGATCGTCTTCACGCACCAGCAGCTTCATCGCCGGGTGGAACTCATAAGGCCCCAGCATGAATGTCGCGTCCTCACTCTGCTCAAAGCTGCGAAGATGAGCCCGCACCCGCGCAAGCAAAACCGAAAACCGGAACGGCTTGGTGACATAGTCGTTTGCGCCGGATTCCAGCCCAAGGATGGTATCAGCGTCCGTATCCTGGCCTGTCAGCATGATGATCGGCGCGCGTACACCGCGCGACCGCATCAATTTGCAGGCCTCGCGGCCATCCATGTCAGGCATATCAATATCAAGCAGGATCAGGTCGAGCCGTTCTGAGTCTGTGGTTTTCAGTGCAGCCGTCGCATTCGCGGCTTCGATGGTCTCAAAGCCGTCATGCAACCCGAATTGCTCAGCCAGTGCTTCGCGCAATTCATCATCATCGTCGACAAGCAGGATCGTCTTCTTGCTTATCATGTTGGGACCTCCAGGGTGTCTGAGGCGCTTCAATAGGGAAGTTGCTGGCCAACAGCATCTAAACTTCGGATAACCAACCTATCACAATTTCGGGAGCCGTCGCGTGACGTCGCACTTTTTAGCAACAGCAGGCCGTGAATTTTCAGGGCAGGGACTGGTATTCAAATGCGCCATCGGCAAAGGCGGCATGGTGGACGCCCGGTCAAAAACCGAAGGCGATGGTGCCTCACCTGTTGGTGTCTGGGAGATGCGGCGCGTGTTCTGGCGCCCGGATCGATTATCGCGGCCGGATACCGGCCTGCTAGCCGTGCCTCTCCGCCCGGATGACGGCTGGTGCGATGATCCGGCAGATCCACTCTACAACCGGCCGGTCAGGACGTCTTACCCTGCAAGCCATGAAAGGCTCTGGCGAGATGATCATGTCTACGACATTATCGTGGAGCTGAGCCATAATCAGGCGCCTGTTATCGCGGGCGCAGGAAGTGCCATTTTCTTCCATCTCGCCAGGGCCAATTATGAAGATACGGAAGGATGCATCGCGCTGGACCTGCCAGCGATGCTACAGGTTCTGGCGAAATCCAGGCCGGGCACCACGCTCGAAATTTGTGCTTAGGACAGTTCCCGCTCACCGAAGAAAGCGCTGCCGACGCGCACATGCGTCGCACCGAAGCGTGCAGCGAGTTCGAAATCGGCGCTCATCCCCATAGAGAGCTTGTCGAGGCCATTCGCCTTCGCAAGTCGTGACAGGAGCGCGAAGTGCGGCCCCGCTGGCTCGGCAACCGGCGGAATACACATCAACCCCACAAGTCCGCCGGGATAGGTTTCGCGTGTGAGCTTTACGAGTTCACTCAACTCGCCGGGGGCAACGCCCGCCTTTTGAGGCTCTTCGCCTGTATTCACCTGGATGAACAGGTCAGGGGCTCGCCCAAGGCTCGACGCCGCCTCAGAGAGCGTGCGCACGATTTTGGGCCGGTCGACCGTCTGGATCACGTCAAACAAGGCAACCGCATCCTCAGACTTGTTGCTCTGAAGCGGACCGATGAGATGAAGCTCAAGCCCTTCAATGGTGCGCCGGTGACCCCAGTGTTCCTGAGCTTCCTGAACCCGGTTTTCGCCAAATACTCTTTGTCCGCAATCAAGTGCCTCCTGAATAAGGTGATCCGGCTGGCGCTTTGAGACAGCGATAAGCTCGACATCATTTGTCGAGTTCGCTGCCAACGCACTACGGATCTTTTCTCGGCGCGCTTCTATCGACATGGCGGGGGCGGTGTTAGTCATGCCGCGATGAAGCATGGACCGGCCGCACACCGCAAGTTCCGCAATGCCGCGAGGTCTGCTCGTCGCATCCTGCCGGCCTATATGCCCGCCGGTTTCTTCATGACAGACCCAACCCGCATAGCGGACGCGCAAGGAGTCATTGAACAGCTTCCGGCTGATGTGGGCGTCATTTTCCGTCATTTTGGGCTCGCGGCCCAAATAGAACTTGCGCCATCGATTGCTGCCTTATGCCATCAGCAGCAGCGCACATTCCTTGTAGCTGCTGATCGTAACCTCGCCCGCAAGCTTGGTGCTGACGGCGTCCACTGGCCCGGCAGGCTCGCCGGTGAAGCAAGCCGGTACAGGGACAGCGGACACATCATGACAATGAGTGCACATTCGATGAGGGATGTGAAACGGGCCGAGGCTGCCGGCGCGGACGCTGCTATTATTTCAACGATCTTTCAATCTGACAGCCCATCCGCATCAAAGCCCATTGGGGTCGGTCGACTCGCGGTCATTCAACGCCAGTCGAATATCGCTCTCTACGGTCTGGGGGGTATCGATGCCACTAACGTCGAACGCGTAGCTCGTATCGCAGGATTTGCGGCTGTTTCCGGATTTAATGAAGTCGGAGAAGCAGGCTAGAACTTGAAGGCCGAACGCAGGCGGATGCCCGTTTCAATTTCTTCGCGCTGCGTTTGTGTCAGCGACGTATCGGAGTCGCTCGTCCCGAGGCTCAGTGTGCCTCCGACGCTGATGCGGGGTGTGATACGAAATTCGGCACCGGCCCGCATTTCTTCACGGGGCAGGGGTGAATCGTCTTCACGTGTGGTCAGATCAACACTGAGAGCCCACTTCTCGCCCTTGATCCAGGCGAGTTTCACATCCTTGCTGGGGGCGCCTTGCCAGATCGGCGCTTCGTCTGACGGCGAACTCAGTGTAAACTGGCGATACCACTCAGGCTCAGCTTCGTCGGTTTCAGCGATGCTCGGTGCCGGCAGCTCAATAGGCGTGGATTGCGCCACAGCCGGAAGGGCCGAGCACATAACCAGTCCTGCAAGAGATGCCACTGAGAGCCGCATGATTACACCTTTAAGCCCCCTAACTAATCAGTCGTTCCGCTTAAGAGAAGATTAATTCCCACTCATTTCCAAAAAATCACTGGAAAGTGTGATTTCTACCACAAACCCACGCCCCGATCGTTTGTTTGACGCTGTTTCAAGCATCTCGTCCTGATAGGCCACGGCCAGCCGCAACTCCTCTGTAATGTCCCGCGCAGCGGCTATGCTGAAAGCTGTCGACGACAATACAGCCAGATCATCTTCCGACTCCCCATAGTTCAGCGACAGGTCGAGCTTCCCCAACCCGGTCGCTGCGCCAATTTCCCAAGCCGTGTAGTCTGCACCTTGAAATCCGTTATCGCTGCCAAGCCATGAAGCGCCGAATTCCAGCCCGGACACTTCTACATTCCCGCCGGCCGAAAATGTCTGAACGCTGTCCCGTGCCAGGGCTGCAGGGCTATCCACTTCGGCGGTGGACCAGGCGGCCGCCGCATCAAACCGGATACCAGACCCGCGAAGGCGACGCGAAAGATTTGCCGCCAACTCAATGCCTTGGGACAATTCTGGTTGCGGAAACCCGGAATCAAGTTTCCGGTCAAGCCCGCCGGCTTCAGCATCAGGTGTAACCGATACGCCCGCCCGCAGACCAAGGATACGCGGGCTGGCATAGCTGAGTTTGGCTGAAGGGCCCGTCAGGTCATGATTGGTCCGGATTGCCTTGATGCCGTTCGGATCAAGATAGGCATTGTTGATGCCCGAATGTTTCAACGCCGAAGGCGCCCCCTCATAAAACCTGGATGCGACGCCGCGATCGCGCCCGACACGGACTTCCCCAAGGCCGCCGTCAAGCTCAATATAGGCCGCTTCAAGCGAGCCCCGCGCCCCGGTATCGCCGCCAGGCTCGGCACCGGACAGGCCCGAATAGGCGCCCGCGGGACCAGGCATGCCACCAAGGTTTCCCGAAAAGCCCGGGCGCGCCGGATGATCGCGTTGGCCCCGCAAGGTCACGCGCCCGCCGATCTTCAGGCCATTTTCAAGAACTTTTTCAATGCGATTATCGAGCGTGACTTCATAAAGAAGTGTTTCGTTATCGACATCGTCGTCCGAATTGGTGATGCCGGATACCAGCGTTACCGTCTCGATGTCAGATTCGAACTCCAGCGGAGACGATTGCGCCATCGCCGGGGCAACGGACAAGCAAATCGTAAAGAGCGTGGCGGCATGTAACCGGAACATCTGGGCCTCTGTCATCTACGTCGGGCGTCTACCGCATATCAGCACTGGTCCGACAGGTCGCAGATGCTATACAGACTGCATATGAAGAAGATATTGCCCAACAGGATATTCGATATGAAGGCTTCAGTTCAGCTCGCCGCCGCATTCGCTGGAGCTCTGGCTCTGTCTGGCTGTGTGTTCGGCAACAGCAGCGACCGCGAAATCAGTGTGGTTCAGGAATTCGAAGGCGGCGTGAACCCATATCTCTGGCGTGCCAGCCTTGATACGCTCAACACACTTCCGCTTGATAGCGCAGACCCGATTGGCGGCATCATCAACTATGACTGGAAGACCTATCCCGGCACCGAAGGTGAGCGCATCAAGGCCACCGTCTACATCCTCGATTCGCGTCTTCGCGCCGACGGCGTAAAAGTCTCTGTCTTCCGTCAAGTGCAGCGCGATGGCGTGTGGACTGATGCAAGCATCAGCACCGACACCGGGCCTCAGCTGGAGAATGCCATCCTGTCTCGGGCGCGCGTGCTCAAATCGTCAGAAATCAGCTAAAGCTGTTTACTCAATAGAACAGACTCCGGGAGGGGCGCGTGACGTCTCGTTACGAACCGCAAGTCGCGGAAGCAAAATGGCGCCGCGCATGGCAGGACGCCGACATCTTCAGAGCCAAATCACCGGCAGAAGCTGGCGATCGCCCAAAATCCTATGTCCTGGAAATGTTTCCTTACCCGTCGGGCCGGCTACATATGGGCCATGTCCGCAACTATGCGATGGGGGACGTTGTCGCCCGCCATCACCGGGCGCATGGACACAATGTCCTGCACCCAATGGGATGGGATGCATTCGGGCTCCCAGCCGAGAATGCCGCCATTGAGCGCGGTGTCCACCCGGCTGACTGGACCTACAAGAATATCGACGCGATGCGCGACCAGCTCCAGAAGCTCGGCCTGACGCTCGACTGGAGCCGCGAATTCGCGACCTGCGACGAAGATTATTACGGCGAACAGCAACGCATCTTCCTGAAACTCCTTGAGGCAGGCCTTGTTTATCGCAAGTCCAGCAAGGTAAACTGGGATCCTGTCGACAACACAGTGCTCGCAAACGAGCAGGTCATCGACGGCCGTGGCTGGCGGACGGGCGCGCTGGTCGAACAGCGCGAGCTGACGCAGTGGTTCTTCAAGATCACGCAATATGCCGACAGCCTGCTCGACGGAATCGAGACGCTTGATAAATGGCCTGAAAAGGTTCGCATCATGCAGGCGAACTGGATTGGGCGGTCCGAAGGTTTGCAGATGCGCTTTCCGTTCGAAGGCGAAGCGCCTTCCGGGCACGGCGAAGGCATTGAAATCTTCACCACCCGCCCAGACACCCTCTATGGCGCAAGCTTTATTGCCCTATCGCCTGACCATCCCCTGACGGTTGAGCTCTCAGAGGCAAACCAGCAAATTGCTGAGTTCCGGGCTGCCTGCGCGCGAACCGGCACAAGCGAGGAAGCAATCGAGAAGGCCGAAAAAGTCGGCATTGATACCGGCCTTCGGGTCGCCCACCCTTTTGACCCTTCCATCACCCTACCCGTCTGGACCGCAAATTTCGTTCTGATGGGATACGGAACCGGCGCGATCTTCGCCTGCCCGGCCCACGACCAGCGCGACCTCGATTTCGCTCGCAAATACGATCTGCCGGTCAAACCCGTCGTGCTGCCTGTAGACGTCGATCCAGCAGATTTCGCGATTGAAAATGAGGCATATGTCGGCCCCGGCTCGATATATAATTCAGCTTTCCTGAACGGCCTGGCAATCGAAGAGGCAAAATCCCAGGCCATCGCGAAAATCGAGGCGCTGGATCTCGGCAAGGGCACGGTGAATTACCGTCTGCGTGACTGGGGCGTGTCCCGTCAACGCTACTGGGGTTGTCCTATCCCGATCATTCATTGCACCGACTGTGGCGCCATGCCCGTCCCCGATGACAGCTTGCCGGTGACCTTGCCGAAGGACGTGAAATTTGACACGCCCGGCAACCCGCTGGCGCACCATCCGACCTGGAAACAAACCACCTGCCCTAAATGCGGAAAAGCGGCCACCCGCGAGACCGACACGCTGGATACGTTCGTTGATTCCTCTTGGTACTACGCCCGCTTTGCGAGCACATCCGATCCAGAGGAACGCGCCTATTGGCTCCCGGTGGACCAGTATGTCGGAGGCGTCGAACACGCTGTGCTCCACCTCCTCTATTCGCGGTTTATCGCCCGGGCATTGCGCGATGTTGGCGAACTCGACCTGCCGAGTGGCGAACCGTTTTCCGGTCTTTTCACGCAAGGCATGGTCACGCACGAGACTTATAAGAGCGACACTGGCAAATGGGTCGAGCCATCGCAGGTCGAAACCCGAGATGGTGCCTGGTATGTCCAGGGCACAGATGAGACCGTTACGCGGGGTCCCATCGAGAAGATGTCCAAGTCGAAAAAGAACGTCGTCGACCCAGACGATATCATCGAGGCGTTCGGCGCCGATACAGCGCGCTGGTTTGTCCTGTCAGACAGTCCGCCCGAGCGAGACGTTGAGTGGACACAGTCCGGTGCGGAAGGGGCAGCGCGATTTGTACAACGCGTCTGGTCTGTCTTCGCGCGCCTTTCAGCCGCCGGAGAAGTCGCTGAAGACGACAATATAACTCCGCTCATCAAGTTTTCACATAGGGCCGCTGCGGCAATCGACAAATCCATCAGCGACTTCCGTTTCAACGCAGCCATTGCCACCTGCCATGACTGGGTAAACAGCCTGAAAAAGGCTGAGACAAGCAGCGAAGAAACACTGTCGACGCAATTACAGAGCGCCAAAATGCTTGTCGTCTGCATCACGCCATTCATGCCCCACCTCGCCGAAGAATGCTGGGCGCTGATTGATGGGAAAGGCTTTGCTTCAGACGCGGCCTGGCCGGTGTCAGACGCAGCGGTCATGGCGGAGAACACAGTCACGCTTCCCATACAGGTCAATGGCAAACGCCGAGGCGAAATTGACGTCGAAAAATCGGCCTCTGTCGAGGACATTGAGAAGCTCGCCCTGACAAACCCTCAGATTGCGGACTTCATCGCTGGCAAGGATATCAAGAAAGTAATTGTGGTTCCGGGCCGTATCGTGAATATCGTAGCAGCATGATACGTCTCATTCTTCTTGCAGTATTTGTCACAGGGCTCAGTGCCTGCGGATTCAGGCCACTCTATGCTGGCGCCGGATTCGACGGTGTCGTGGAAGGTCAATCAATTGAGGTGGCAGAAATCCCGGGTCGGTCTGGCTATTCATTACGCCGGCAACTTATTCAGCAACTTGCCGTTGGCCTACCGGGTGTTGAGGGGCCAGCTAGACTGACCGTCGTGCTGGATGAAGGGCTTACACGGGCCGCCCTTCTGCCGGATGGGGCCGTTTCGCGTTCCTTCAAGGATGCACGCGGCGAGTATATCCTCGAGACTTCGAACGGCCCTGTTGAGGGCGAAGTCTCCGTTCAGGTGCCTTATACGGCCACCAACACTCCATATACCGATGTTTCTGCCCAGATAGATGCCACTGAAAGAGCCATGACAGAGCTCTCTCGCCAGATCGTCGAGTCACTACGCATCCAGGCACAGCAAAACCAATGATCCTGAAGCCGGCAGATGTCGGCAAACTCCGCCGAAATGCCGAGCATGCACCTTGGTGCGTGCTTGTTTTTGGCGACGATGAAGGTGTTGTCAGCGACACAGCTGATCAGGTCGTTGCAGCATGGACAAAGTCAGCTGGTCGTCCATCCAATCAGATCACACTGGATGACGACGATGTGCGGCGTGAACCACATCTGTTGTCTGACCCTATTGAAACCGCTTCGCTTCTTGGCGATCTGGACATTGTGAGGATCCGGACCACGGGTGAGAAGATAGCAAAACACATCCTTGCTCTGGTCGAACATGCAGATGCCCACGACGCAGCATTCGCCAATCGGCTGATTGTGCTTTGCGGCGGACTCAACAAGAAATCGAAATTGCGCGCTGGCTTCGAGTCGGCGCGCTCGTCGGCCGCGATCCATGTTTTTGCCGACAGCGCAGATTCGATCCGCGATATCGTGCTCGCGAATTTGAAACAACTCGATGTCGAGATCGAAAATGATGCGCTCACAAACTTCATCGCCCACCTGCCGGGTCACAGGGGCCTTGCCAACCAGGAAACCGAAAAGCTTGCCCTCTTCGGAAGGGGGCTCGGTCGTCCGATCAATTCAAGCGACATTCGCGCGCTGTCTCTGACGGATGCGGATCACAGTGTCCGGGATCTTGTGCAGGCCGCCCTTGATGGCGATCGAAACCGGTGCCTGGCTGAATACGACCGTCTTACTGAGCTGAACACATCTGCCATTAGCGTGCTCCGCATCCTGGAAATGGAAGTGAAACGGCTTCTCCAGGCCCGTGGGCTCCTGGGAACTGGCGGCGATATTGGCCGCAAACTTCGGCCACCTGTCTGGCAATCCGAATGGCCCGTATTCCGCTCACGCCTCGACCGATGGTCCGCCATGTCACTTACGCGGCTGCTTGCCGCAATTCACGACCTGGAACTTCAAGCCAAGCAAGCCGGTCCAGCCGCCGATCCTGCGCTCAGAATCCTGCTGCTCGATATCGTGAAATCAGCTGCGCAGAGATCTAGAGCCCCCGCTTAGCGGTAAGACGGCGACACAACTCGTCTAGCTGCTCTAAGTCCCTGTATTTAATACGTAATTCACCGCCGTTTTCTTTGTGGCGAATATCGACATTCAGGCCCAGCGCACGTGAAAGATCGGCCTCGAGCGCCTCAGTGTCCACATCCTTGTCGCCGGCCTGAACGCGCTTTCCGATTGCGCTCATAGACCCTTCGGTCTTGGTTTTCTTGACCAGGCTTTCTACGTCACGGACGCTCAAGCCCTTCTGCACCGTCATCGCAACGACAGCATCAGGATCTGCTGCGCCTAGAGCCGCTCGCGCATGACCGGCACTGATCCGGCCTTCGCGTAGATGCGTGCGGGCCGTGTCAGACAGATTCAACAGGCGAATTGTGTTAGCGATATGCGCCCGGCTCTTGCCGACGCTCTCTGCCAGGCCTTCCTGGGTCCGGCCAAAGCGCTTCATCAGCGCACCATAAGCTTCGGCTTCCTCAATCGGATTGAGGTCTGTGCGCTGGACGTTCTCGATAATACCGATTTCGAGAAGTTCGAGTTCATCCATATTCCGGATGGTCGCCGGAATTTCGTCCAGACCCGCCTGTTTTGCGGCCCGCCAGCGACGCTCGCCCGCAATAATCTGGTATTTGGACCCATCCTTCGGGTCTGGCCGCACCAGAATGGCCTGTAGCACACCCTTGGTGCGAATGGATTCGGCGAGCTCTGCAAGCTGCGCCTCGTCAAAATGCCTGCGCGGCTGCTGTGGATTAGGACGAATATCACGGATGGATAGTGTCGAAGCTTCTGTTTTCGACTTCGCTGTCCCCTCAGCGGACGGCTCATAGGACGTTGCGCCTTCTACCTCGCCAATCAAGGCTGAGAGACCCCGACCGAGCCGGCTGGGTTTCGGTTTTGGATCTGCCGCCATCACGCCACCTGTCTCGCGCGTTCACGTTGCAACACTTCAGAGGCAAGACGAATATAGGCTTCGCTGCCGGGGCAGCGATAATCGTAAAGTAGTGCGGGCTTACCAAAGCTCGGCGCCTCGGACAGACGTACGTTTCTTGGTATCACCGTCGAGTAGACTTTCTTGCCGAGAACGGCGCGCACTTCGTCTGCGACCTGATCTGACAGATTATTGCGGCGATCATACATGGTTAGAACAACGCCCTGAATATCAAGGTCTGGGTTAAGCCCCGCCCGAACGACTTCGACCGTCCGCAGCAATTGGCTGAGACCTTCGAGCGCCAGGAACTCACATTGAAGCGGAACGAGCAGCGCATCAGCGGCCGTCATCGCGTTGATTGTGAGAGACGAAAGCGAAGGCGGGCAATCAATCAGAATATAGTCGTAGCGTTTCTCCGGATCATGCGCCACCCGGTCCACATAGTCCCGGATTGATTCGCGCAACCTGTAAGAACGGCGGGTATCCTCGGCCAATTCGGTTTCAACCCCGGAAAGGTTCTCATCACCTGGCACAATTTCGAGCCGTGGGACCAGGGTTGGCAGAACGGCCTCCTCAAGAGGGATACGGTCAACCACAACATCGTAGCTCGTCAGCCGGCGATCCGCCCGCATGATGCCAAGTCCTGTAGAGGCATTCCCCTGCGCATCGAAATCAACAACCAGTACTCTTCGACCAACAGCGGCAAGCGCCGTTCCGAGATTGATAGATGTGGTTGTCTTGCCAACGCCGCCCTTTTGATTGGCCACGGCCAGGATACGAGTTCCGGTATCAGACACGGCGTGCCTCCTTGATTTTCAGGATGACCCCGGTCGCACTCGTACGACTCGGAATCGCCTCATAGGCGAGAGTCCAGCATTCTTGCGCCGCCGTCAATTCTTCCTGCCAGCGTTCCCCCTTGAAAAAGAGGCCGGTAGCGCCCCGTGACAACCACGGCTCTGAATAATCGAGTAGTTTTGGCAAGGGAGCGAAGGCCCGGGCTGTAATAAAATCAGCGGTACTGGATGGCACAGTCTCAACGCGCTTGTTCACAACCGTCACAGGCAAGTGAAGCTTCGCGGTCACGTCAGCCAGAAAAGCGCACTTTTTACCCACAGATTCCACAAGGGCGACCGCCCCTTTCCCACGTTTAGCGTGGCAACCAAGCACAAGCCCTGGAAACCCAGCGCCCGACCCCAAGTCCACAACGCGTGAATCCGACGAAATTACGTTGAAGAGCTGTGCCGAATCCAGGATGTGCCTTGCCCATATCTGTCCTATCTCTCTAGGACCGATGAGATTGAATTTGAGACGCCATTCATCAAGCAGCGTCACAAGGCCTTCGAGCTCATCAAGTGTTTCACGTGAAACACCGGCCTCTGCCATCGCGTTCTTTGCTTCAGCTTCAGTCATCGGATCAGCTTGCGGCTAATTGTGTACGACGACGCTTCACGTGCGCTAACAGGGCGAGTAAAGCGCCCGGCGTTACACCCTCGATCCGGGATGCCTGACCAAGCGTTCTGGGCCGTACGGCTTCAAGTTTTGTTCGAACCTCGTTGGAGAGTCCGCCTACCGATGAAAAGTCCAGGCCTTGAGGTAGCTCAAGCGCCTCATCTCGCCGGAGGCCTTCGACGTCTGCTTGCTGGCGCTCAAGATATCCCGAATATGTTGCCTCGATAGATAGCTGCTCTCCAACATCTTCCGAAAGCTCGTCCAGTTGTGGAAATACACCCTTGATGGCGGCGATATCGATATCTGGATAAGCGAGAAACTCCCAAGCCGTCCGTCTTTGTCCATCCTGATTGACTTTCCAACCAAGCTTGAGCGCTTCATTCGGCGTGAGCGTTTGTTCCTTCAGAAGCTTACGTCCAGATTGTAGATTTTGATGTTTCACGTGAAACACCTCTGCCCGCTCGGCTCCAACAAGACGTAGTTCAATGCCCTTCCGGGTCAGTCTTTGGTCAGCATTGTCAGATCTCAAGGCCAGGCGATATTCTGCCCGCGACGTGAACATACGATAGGGCTCTGTCACGCCGTGGGTTATCAAGTCGTCGATTAGAACCCCTATATATGCTTCGGCTCTATCGAAACTTGCGCTCTCGAGACCTTTCGACCGGCGTGCAGCATTCAGTCCGGCGACAAGACCCTGAGCCCCGGCTTCTTCATAACCTGTTGTGCCATTTATCTGCCCGGCTAGGTACAGACCAGGCATCACCTTGGTTTCAAGACCCCTATCGAGCGCGCGCGGATCGACATAATCGTATTCAATTGCATAGCCTGGCTGAACAATTCGGACATCCTTAAGGCCTTCGATCGTGCGAATAAACTCTTCCTGCACATGCGTGGGGAGCGAAGTTGAAATGCCGTTGGGGTAAACAGTCTGGTCATCCAGACCCTCCGGCTCGAGGAAGATCTGGTGTCGCGTCTTGTCCGCGAAGCGATGAACCTTGTCTTCAATTGAGGGACAATAGCGAGGACCGCGCCCGGCGATCGCACCAGAATACACTGCCGACAGGCCGATATTCTGTGCGATGATCTCGTGGGTCCGCTCATTTGTGAATGTAATCCCGCAAGAAATTTGTGGCACGTCTATACGCGCGTTCATGAACGAGAACGGGACAGGCCTGTCATCCGCAGGCTGAGTCTCGAGCCGATCCCAATTGATGGTGGTACCGTCAAGCCGCGCCGGCGTCCCTGTCTTTAACCGCCCCATCGGCAGGTCAAGCCGGTATAACCGGTCGGCCAGGCCGATCGCTGGAGC
Source organism: uncultured Hyphomonas sp. (assembly GCA_964556825.1). GTDB lineage: Bacteria > Pseudomonadota > Alphaproteobacteria > Caulobacterales > Hyphomonadaceae > Henriciella. The sequence goes on from CAZKXJ010000002.1 coordinate 456,679, forward strand.
CTCGCCGATACGCCCGGCTTCGATCCGTTCTGCGCCGCGATGTATAATCCCTTTGAGGAACGTACCTGTTGTAATCACTACAGATGCAGCCCGATAGGACTTCCCGGTCAGTCCGGTCACCCCAGAGGTCTGATTTCCCTCGACAATGAGGTCTTCCACCCCGTCCTCAATCAGCGTCAGGTTTGGGTAGTCCGCGAGTTCAGCCTGCATGGCTTCGCGATACAGTTTTCGATCAATCTGGGCGCGCGGCCCTCTGACAGCCGGACCCTTGGACCTGTTCAGTAGACGAAACTGGATCCCGGACTTGTCAGCCATCCGGCCCATCAAACCATCGAGTGCATCTATCTCACGCACCAGGTGGCCCTTGCCTAACCCGCCAATTGCCGGATTGCAGGACATCTCACCGATCGTTGCAAGCTTATGGGTAATCAGCGCCGTTCTTGCGCCCGTACGCGCAGAAGCGGCAGCGGCTTCACAACCTGCATGGCCACCGCCAACAACAATTACATCAAAATCAAATGCGTCCGGCATTTGGCCCTCGGTCTCTGGAAGGTGAAGCTAAGGGCGTCGATATACATCATGTTTCCCCTGAAACACAGGGGTCGCATCATTTGCCAATGCAGAAGGACGAGAAAACGGAGCCCAGAACTTCTTCCACTCCAATTTCACCAATGAGCGTCGAGAGCTGGCGCGACGCCAACCGAACCTCTTCGCCAACAAGTTCAGCGCCTCCACCCCGGTCAACAAGGTCCAAACCATGTTTCACGTGAAACAGTGCGGATTCGAGAGCCAGCCTATGACGCCGCCTGGTAATCAGCGGCGCAGACCCTGAGGCGGCTCTGTTCCGGATGAACTCGGAGATAACAGATTCCAGCTCAGACATTCCAGCGCCGGTGGTTGCAGAAATCGACAAGACTCCTGCTGGCAAGGGCCGTTCGTCCGAAAGATCGCTTTTGCTCACAATCAGAAGGTCTGAAGGGCCGGCTTCTACAAAATCCAGCTCGTCATCAATCGACCTCATGTGAAGACGCAGATCCGCACTTGCAGCTCTTTCCCGCGCCCGACGCACCCCTTCTGCTTCGACAATATCGGATGTTTCTCGCAGGCCTGCCGTATCCGCAACCCAGGCAATCTGGCCGCCAATACGCAGTCTCACCTCAACAATGTCGCGCGTAGTCCCCGGAATATCCGACACTATCGCCGCTTCCCGGCGGGCTAATCTGTTCAAGAGAGAGGATTTACCTGCATTTGGCGGGCCGATGATCGCAATCCGGAATCCATCCCTAATCCGTTCGCCAACACCGTCATCGTCCAAAGCTGTTTCAAGACTGTCCCGCAATCCGATTAGCGTTGTTCTGACAGCAGGTCCGAGCTCATCCGGGGCATCATCTTCGTCCGGAAAATCAATGCTTACTTCGATCAGGGCGAGTGCGGCGAGAAGCTCTGCGCGCCAGCTTGCATATTGCGCCGACAAACGACCATCCAGTTGGTCCATCGCGAGAGATTTCTGAGCACGTGTTTCCGCGTCGATCAGGTCGGCAACACCTTCGGCTTCGACAAGATCCAGCCGTCCGTTTTCATAGGAGCGACGGGTAAATTCCCCAGGCTCTGCCAAACGGGCGCTATCGAACGAACAAATCTCGTCCAGCATGTGTTCGATAACGGCCGCACCGCCATGTAAATAAAATTCGGCCGTGTCCTCGCCGGTATAAGACGCAGGTCCGGGCATGAAGACTGCAAGACCCTCATCAATCGTAGAGCCGTTCGAATCCCTGAATTTTTCGAATGTTGCCTTACGCGGCTGAGGCAGGCCGCGCGCGAGGACGGCGCCACAGATATCTCGCACCTTTGGCCCACTTATGCGTACAATCGCAATCGCAGATGGAGGCGCCCCTGAAGCGAGCGCGCAGATCGTGTCGCGCGCATTGTTCATGGCCTAGTTCTTCATGGCCTCGAAGAACTCGTCATTCGTTTTGGTCTGACGAAGCTTATCAAGCAGGAAGTCCACCGCATCGGAGGTTCCCATCGGATTGAGGATACGCCGCAGGATATAGATTTTCTGCAGCTGCTCCTTCGGCGTGATGAGTTCTTCTTTCCGCGTGCCGGACTTCATGATGTCGATGGCAGGGAATGTCCGCTTGTCAGCGATCTTGCGATCAAGGACGATTTCTGAGTTACCGGTGCCTTTGAATTCTTCAAAGATGACTTCATCCATGCGCGAGCCGGTGTCGATAAGGGCTGTTGCAATAATCGTTAGCGAACCGCCCCCTTCGATGTTCCGTGCCGCACCAAAGAATCGTTTCGGACGCTGAAGCGCATTTGCATCCACACCGCCAGTCAACACTTTGCCGGAACTTGGCACAGTGGTGTTGTAGGCCCGGCCGAGACGCGTAATGGAATCCAGGAGAATGACAACATCACGGCCGTGTTCGGCAAGACGCTTTGCTTTTTCGATGACCATTTCCGCGACAGCAACGTGCCGCGTCGCAGGTTCGTCAAACGTGGACGAGATGACTTCACCCTTCACCGAACGCTTCATGTCGGTAACTTCTTCGGGACGTTCATCGATAAGCAGCACGATCAGGTAACACCCTGGGTGATTTTCCTCGATCGATGCGGCGATGTTCTGCAGCAGGACAGTTTTACCGGTGCGCGGCGGCGCAACGATGAGCGCACGCTGGCCCTTACCGATTGGCGCGACGATATCAATGACGCGGCCAGAACGATCCTTTTTGGTCGGATCGGCGCTTTCCATGTGCAGGCGCTCTTCGGGATAGAGCGGCACGAGGTTATCAAAGTGAACCTTCTGACGCGCTTTCTCCGGTTCCTCGAAATTGATTGAATTCACGCTCATCAGCGCAAAGTAGCGCTCGCCGTCACCAGGCTCCTTGATCGGGCCTTCAACTGTATCCCCGGTTTTCAGTCCGGCCTGCTTCAGCAGCTTCGGATTGACGTAGATATCGTCAGGCCCGGGCAGGTAGTTCGATTCCGGCGACCGCATGAAACCGAAGCCGTCGATCAGGACTTCAAGGACACCGCGGCCGATAATGACAATATCGCGCTCAGCAAGCTCACGAAGGATTGCATAGAGCATATCCTGCGTCCGCAGTGATGAAGCGTTTTCGACCTCCAGGCTTTCGGCATAAGCCAGAAGCTCAGTAGGGCTCTTCGCTTTCAGGTCACGAAGGTAAACGTGGCTCGGGGAATCGGTTTCGGGCGCAATATCGGACATGGAGACTTCAGTGTATGAGGCGACGATAGAAACACGGCGCGGAAAAACTGGAAAATAGACCGGCCCAGGACGGGCAGCGGTATTGCGGCTGCTTATGATCCCAAGCTGGCTTTTCGTCAAGACCGCGCAGGCAGGATCAGAATGGCCTGACGATGACCATGATGACAATGACGATGAGTAACACAAAAGGGAACTCGTTCAGAAGCTTAAGGCGCCGCGCCGATATCGTCTCTCCATTGTCGATCTTGCGACCGAGCGAAACAAAATATCCATGCAGGCCCGTCAGTATGACAACCAGCAAGAGTTTCACGTGAAACCATCCTTGCTCGAACAGCGACGGATTCAGGGCAATCATCGCAATCCCTAATATCCACACCAGTATAATGGAGGGCGTGAGAATAATCGCGCGTAATTTCTTCGATGCCGACTTCATCGCCTCAAACAGCGGTTCACCGGGCTTCGATGTCAGCTGGTGCAGTTTGTAACGCGGATGGATCAACATGCCGGCCATGAAGGCGATCACGAAAATCAGGTGGAAGGCTTTGATCCAGAGATACATATTTTTATCCGTACACTGACTAGCTTAGATAGCTTGTATTCCTGATGATACTGACGACTTTCTCGACATGTGCAATCGGCGTCTGGGGCAGGACGCCGTGCCCGAGATTGAAGATATGCGGACGGTCGCGATAGGCTTCAATCAGTTCGATCACCCGCCTTTCCATGGCGTCACCGCCTGCCAGCAGCAAAAGCGGATCCAGATGGCCCTGTACCGGGAAGCTCATTGGCAGTTCGCGATTTACGAATGATGGCAAGACGGATGTATCAAGCCCAACCGCATTGACGCCCGTCGCATCCACATAGGCAGGCAACATTGCGCCAGCCCCGCGGGGGAAACCGACAATTGGTACATTGACGCCGAGTTCGCGTAATCGCGAGACAAGTTTCCTGTTCGGACGGATAACAATCTGTTCGAAGACATCGTTCGGCAGGCCTTCAGCCCAGGATTCAAACATCATCAGGGCATTCGCCCCCGCCTCTGCCTGGGCAGCCATATAATGCGCCGTCACCTCAACAATGTCATCGAGCAGCAAGTCGAGTTCAGCCGGGTGGCGGTGCGCCCATATCCGGGCCTGGGATTTATCTGTGCCGCCCCGCCCTTCAATTGCGTAAAGCGCGACCGTCCAGGGGGCCCCCGCAAACCCGATGAGCGTCTTGTCGTCGTCCAGCCTGCCTCGCACTCTGGAGACAGTTTCATAGACCGGTGACAGGCGCTCAACAGCCTTCTGAACGGGTATCCTGTTCAGTCTTTGCCCGGCTTCCAAAGTTTCGACAATCGGACCAACGCCTTTCTCGAATCGGACACCCTGGCCGAGCGCATCAAGCACCAGCAGGATATCAGCAAACAGGATCGCACCATCCATTCCGTATCGCTGAATCGGCTGAAGCGTTGCTTCTGTTGCAAGCGATGGAGTGTAGCAGAAATCCAGGAAGTCCTTCGCCGTCGATCTCAGCTCCAGATATTCAGGCAAATGCCGTCCTGCCTGTCTCATCATCCAGACAGGTACAGGATCCTGCCTTTGGCCATTAAGCACATTCAGGAGTGGTTTTTGTACGGCAGATGCCATCTGGCCCTCTTCGGAATCATTCATTGATTTCGCTCTTATCATTCTTAAGCGCTGGATTGGGTGGACAAACCGTCTCAGCGGCACTTGTCACCATGAATTCCACAGGGAGTCCAAGGGCGGGCTGAAAATTCATCTTTTGTTAAGCAATTGGAATCGGGGTTAATTTCTCGTTAACTATTGTAACCGAAAGCCGGTCTGGAACAGGAGGTGATTCTGGCCTGTTGGATTCTGCTCGCTGTGGATTTGTCGTGCATGGATGGGGAGTAAATGATTTGTCCACAAGCGTTCCACAGGGGTTGTCGATTTCCGGAAGACGCGGCAGTTTCGCGGCCACTCAAACCGGCAGGGGCTAAATGCGTCCGAGTATATATTTCAATGTCCACCTGGTATCGGACTCGACGGGGGAAACCCTTAACGCCGTTATGCGCGCAGCCGCGGCGCAGTTCGAGAACGTTATTCCACTAGAACACAATTATTATCTGGTACGCTCCGAGCGCCAGCTTGACCGCGTCATGCGCGATATCGAAGCAGCGCCCGGCGTGGTGTGGTTTACAATTTCCGACGAAGTCCTGCGTATGCGGCTGGAGGAATTCTGCCGGGCACACCAGATACCGTTCCTGGCCGTGCTCGATGCCTCAATTCATCTCTTGAGCCGGCATCTAGGGGTCTCGGCAACTGAGCGGGTGGCCGGTCAGCATGCCCTCAATGCCGAATATTTTGAGCGGATCGAGGCAATCAACTTCGCGCTGGCCCATGATGACGGTCAAAACCTTCAAGGGCTGGTCAATGCAGATGTCATCCTGCTCGGCGTGAGCCGGACATCCAAGACACCTACTTGCGTTTATCTCGCCAATCGCGGCGTCAAGGCAGGTAACATTCCCCTCGTGCCGGGTGTGCCGGCACCTGATGTCCTGTCATCTATTGACCCGGACAAAGGCCCACTTGTCATTGGACTCAAGATCGGTGTCGAGCGTCTCGTCCAGATACGCAGTCAGCGCCTTATGGCGCTGAATGAAACATCGACCACGGACTACACCGATGAAGAAGCCGTGCGCGCCGAAGTGACAGAAGCCAGCCGGCTGTTCCAGAGAAATAAGTGGACGATGATTGACGTGTCGCGCCGAAGTGTCGAAGAGACAGCCGCTGCGATCCTGAACAAGCTGAACGAACGACGCGGGCATCAATGAACAGCACACAGATCATCCTGGCGTCTGGCAGTGAGAGCCGTCGCACCCTCCTGGCCAATGCCGGCATTGATGCTGTCAGCATGAAACCGAATGTCGATGAAGACGCGGCCAAGGCTGCGTTTCGGGCGAGCAAGATGAAAGTTGCGGACCAGGCGATGCAACTTGCAGAACTGAAGGCGATCAAGGTATCGCGCGCGCATGAAGGGCTGGTGGTTGGCGGCGACCAGATGCTCAACCTCGATGGTGAAGCGATGGACAAGCCGAAGGACATGGCAGAAGCTGCAAGCCATTTGCGCCGCTTTTCCGGCAAGGTGCATACGCTTGAAACAGCGATCGTTGTTGCAGAGAACGGCACGCCTGTCTGGCGGCACATTTCAACGCCGAAGCTGTCGGTACGGCCTTTGAACGAAGCGTTTATCACCCGTTACCTTGAGAAGGCCGGGCCAGGCATTCTCAGTACCGTGGGCGCCTATAAACTTGAAAGCCACGGGTCCCAGCTGTTCAGCCGGATCGAAGGAGACTACTTTTCCATCCTTGGCCTGCCCCTGTTGCCACTACTGGATTATTTCAGGGTCCGTGGACTAATAGACGCATGATTCAAAGACTCGCAGTCATCGGAGATCCGGTCGGCCACTCCCTATCGCCGCAAATCCACATGACGTGGATTGATGGACTGGCGTTGAACGCGTCTTACGAATCCATCCGCGTGCCGACAGGTGATACAGCACAGGCCCTGTCCGAATTTGCCCGCAAGAAGTTCCGCGGACTGAATGTCACCCTGCCCCACAAACAGGCTGTTCTGGAAACGGTTCGTAGCCAGTCACCAGCGGTGAGGGCGATCGGAGCGGCCAATACGCTGACACGCGACAGCTCTGGCCTGTGGCATGCTGACAATACGGATGCGCCCGGCCTGATGGCGGCGCTCGCGCGGGCGGGCATAACATCCGTCAGCAACAGCAAGGTGCTGGTTCTCGGCGCTGGCGGCGCGGCGAGGGCAGCGCTTTTTGCTCTGGACCAGGCGGGGGCCGACCTGGTTGTCCTTAACCGGACAGCACAGAAGGCCGAGACAGTGCTGAAAGACTGCTGCATACGCACACATCTGTCTGGCGCACTGGATGATCTGGAGGGGTATATTGCCGACGCTGACCTTGTCATCAACACGACCAGCGTTGGGCATAGCGGAAATTATATCCAGCTTCCGAAGGGTAACGGGCGGCTCTTCTTCGAAATGAGCTACGGTGACCCGGCCGAACCGCAGCTGGGCCATGCGCGGTCGCAAGGTTGGGAGGTTGAGGATGGTCTTGGCATGCTTGTCTGCCAGGCCGCCGAGAGTTTTCACATCTGGTTTGGCGGTGATCGTCCTGATGTCGAACTGGCGCTTGATGTCTGCCGCGATACGCTCAGGGGCCAGCAATGATTACGCTCGGACTGACAGGCTCAATCGGCATGGGCAAGAGCGCCACGGCCGGCATGTTCGCAGAGGCGGGCGTGCCTGTTTACGATGCGGACGCTGCAGTGCATTCGATTTATGCCCGCGGCGGGCTGGCCGTCGGCCCACTGGCTGAGCGCTTTGGGGATGTCGTTATCGACGGCGCCGTCAGCCGCGACCGGTTGCGGGCGATTGTGCTGAAAGACCCTCAGGCACTCAAGGACCTTGAGGCCATTGTCCATCCGCTCGTCGGCGTGACGCAGAAGCAGTTTCGCGATGAGGCTGTCGCGACAGCAGCTAAGCTGGTCGTGCTTGATATTCCGCTTCTTTTTGAAACGGGCGGCGATACGCGTTGTGATTATGTAGCAGTCGTTACAGCCCCCGCCAGCGTTCAGCGCGCCCGCGTCCTGCTTCGTGAAGAAATGAGCGAGACGGAATTCGAGAAAATCCTGGAAAAGCAGACCCCGGACGCCGAAAAGCGGGCACGCGCCGACTTCGTGATCTCCACAGCCTTCGGTTTCGATTTCGCGCGAACGCATGTAAACGCAATCGTGGATTTGCTGACGGATATGGATGGCGCATCATGATAACAGGCCTGCGCGAAATTGCGTTCGACACGGAAACAACCGGCCTTCACTGGTCCGGGGATGACCGCATCATCGAGGTTGGGGCCGTCGAGCTCATCAATTTCGTGCCAACGGGTCGCACATTCCATGAGCGCATCAATCCCCGCCGGCAGGTGTCGGCCAAGACCATCGAGATCACCGGCATCACCGATGAGATGCTGGTCGACAAGCCTTTCTTCGAGGATCCGAGAATCGTCGATGCATTGCTCGATTTCATCGGTGATGCGCCAATTGTCGCTCACAATGCGAGCTTTGACCGGGGCTTCCTCAACGCTGAACTCGTCCGCTGCGGCAAGCCGGAGATCGCGCTAGAGCAGTGGGTCGATACGCTTGCGATCGCCAAGAAACGCTATCCCGGCGCGCCAGCGTCGCTCGATGCGTTGTGCAAGCGTTTCAATGTCGGTCTGGAAGCGCGTTCACTGCACGGCGCCCTGCTCGACAGCCAGTTACTTGCAGAAGTCTACCTGGAGCTTCGCGGTGGCCGCGCTCGCAGCTTCGACTTTTCTGACGATGGTGGCGGTGAAGACAGCGCTCGTTTCAAGACAGCGAAACAGCGTCCATCGCCTTTGGGCTCTGCCATTACGGCAGATGAAGCCGAGCGCCACCGCGAATTTGTGGCAACGCTCGGAGATAATCCGATCTGGGCGCGATACGCGTCCTAGGCCTGTCCGTCACCATTCGGTGATGTATTGATGGCGCCAGCTTGCCCCGGCACCGCTGAAGTCGGGCCTTGTGGAGCAGCATCCTGCTGGGCGCGAGCGCGCTGCTGACGGTACAGCGCCGTGAAGTCGACCGGGTCGATGCGCAGGGCAGGAAAGCCGCCTTCCTGTGTCAGGTCAGCCACGATACGTCTCGCAAAGGGGAAGATCAGGCGCGGGCATTCGATCAGCAACATGGCCTCAGTGTCCGATGGCGAGGCTCCCTGCACCTGGAACAGGCCAGCATATTGTAGCTCAACCAGGAATAGCGCGGTGTCCTTTGTGCCGGCGCGTGCATTCAGCTTCAGAACAACTTCGTAAACGCCCTCTTCGGCATTCTGCGGGATAGCCTGAACATCAATGCCAAGATCGACATTTGGCTGCTCATTCACACGAGCCCCCGGGTTTTCGAAGGAAAGGTCCTTGATATACTGGTTTATGACACGCAAGCTTGGCCCAGTTGGTTGTTGGGGCTGAGTGGCGGTGTCCGGCGTGTCGGTCATGAGCAAGAATTCCTCTACAAACTGGGGTTCGCGCCTATCATGCGGCCCTTTGTTGCGCAACACTGGGTGGCACAGCACAATTCTCACCTATATGGGAATTGAAACATAATTTTCGTGGAGACCGAATGTCCTCTTCGCTCATAGAACTGGTCCTTCTGGCCGCGATTGCCCTCTTTGTGGGCTGGCGCCTGTATACGACACTCGGAAGCGATAGCGGTCCGCCTGATGGGCGTGCGCGCTCCGAAACGACAGCTGCGCCAGCGGCGGGCGATAAACCACGGCCGGAAAACCGTGCAGGCCTTCGCCCAGCCTTCACGGGCCCTGCAGCCAGCGGGCTTGAAGCCATCCACGCGGCTGACCCATCTTTCAACCCCCGCGAATTTCTCACCGGCGCACGCTCAGCCTATGAAATGCTGGCAAATGCTTTCGCGGCGGGTGATCGCGAGACACTGAAAGTGTGGCTCGACGATGATGTCTATGAAACCTGGGACAAGGCGATTGCCGATCGCGAGGCCTCCGGGGCCGAGGCTCCACAACTCCTGCGCATCCGTCATACCGAAATCGACGAGGCGAGCCTTGATGACAGCAATGTCGCGCGCGTCACAGTGCGTATCGAGGCTGAGCTCGGAGATGGAGACATGAACCGCAAGTCCGAGGAATTCTGGACCTTCATGCGCAACACCACATCGGACGATCCGAACTGGCTGCTGGATGACGTCGATACAGCCGACTAGGTCTGTTTTTTGGTGACATGGGGCCAGCCGGAAGGCAGGTTCTAAAGCATAGACCGAAACCTGCCCGGGGGCTGCCATGTCCAAATCCATTACATTCTATACCAACCCGATGTCGCGCGGGCGCATAGTCCGCTGGATGCTGGAAGAAGTAGGCGAGCCCTACGAGACAGTGATCCTGCCCTATGGCGAGCAGATGAAAGATCCCGCTTACAGGGCGATTAACCCGATGGGCAAAGTCCCGGCGCTGGCGCACAAAAGTTCGGTCGTGACCGAAGCGGCCGCGATTTGCGCTTATCTGGCTGATGCGTTCCCGAATGCCGGTCTCGCGCCGCCCCTTGAAAGCCGCGCCGAGTATTATCGATGGTTCTTCTTCGCGGCCGGCCCGGTCGAAGCCGCAACCACTGCCAAATCCATGAATATAACGCCGAGCGAGGAACAGCGCCGGATGGTCGGCTACGACACGATGGATACCGTGCTCGACGCACTGGAGCGCGCCGTACAGGCTGCGCCCTATTTGGCCGGAAACGATTTTACCGCGGTCGATGTCTATGCCGGTTCGCAGATCGGCTGGGGCCTGCAATTTGGCACGCTGGAGAAGCGCAAACCGTTTGAGGATTACTGGAACCGTATCAGCTCCCGTCCGGCGAAACTGCGCGCCGATGAAATCGACGACGGCCTCATAACAGGCTGAGGCTCCCGCCCCGCAGACAGACTTTTTAAGTTGTCGCCCTTCCAGAAGCCCGGCACGTAAGATCCATGTCCCGTTTCACATTTGCCCTTCTCGGCCTGTCGCTGCTGTCAGCTTGCGCGTCTTCGCCGCCGCCAGCTGAAACGCCTGTTCCCGCCCCTCCGGGCCGTCCGGTGATCGAGATGCCCGCCCCCGAGCCAGCGCCAGTCTGGGTGCCGCATGTGCCAGCGGCTTTTGACGCCCTGCCCGGCTGGGACAGCGCTGACATCCTGCCAGGCCTGTCAGCCCTGCAGCAGAGCTGCACCGTGTTCACGGGCCGGGCACCAGACGCCTACCTGTCTTCGAGCGCGCCGTGGGCCGGACAGATTGAAGATTGGCTGCCGGCTTGCGCGGCGCTCGATGTTGTCATGGATGCTGCAAGCGGACGCGCCGTGGTCCAGGCACTATTCCAGCCAGTGGAAATCCTGCCCGTCGGTGGAGATTCGCGCTTCACCGGCTATTTCGAGCCCGTCTATGAGGCACGTTACACGCCGCAATACCCGTTCACCGAACCCGTTCCTGCCCTGCCCTCGGACCTCGTGTCCGAAGGGGGTGACAATGTCTATCAGCGCCTGCCAAACGGGTCGCGGCGGCCCTACCCTTCGCGTGCCTCAATTACCGCGGCTGGTGTAGCGCCGCTGGCCTACGCGCATCCGGCTGATGTGTTCTTCCTGCAGATTCAGGGGTCGGGAAAACTCGCCTTTCCGGATGGCCGCGTAATGAAGGCTGTATACGCCGCTCATAATGGCCAGCCGTTCAAGTCAACCGCGAACTGGCTGTACGAGCGTGGCTGGATCTCCAGCGGCGAGCGTTCAATGCAGGGCATTCGCGCCTGGATGGATCGAACGACGCCAGAACGCCAGCGCGAAGCCATGAATGCCAATCCCCGCTTCGTCTTCTTCACGCTCGAACAGACCGATGAGACCGCAAGTGGTCCGCGTGGCGCGATGAATGTGCCGCTAACCCCGCTCGGCTCAATGGCGGTGGATCGTCAATACCATCCGCTTGGTGTTCCCGTCTTCGTCAAGACATCCGCCCCCGGTCTTGGTGGCGACTGGTCTGGCCTGCTCGTTGCGCAGGACACTGGCGGCGCAATAAAGGGCGCGGTACGCGGTGACATTTATTTTGGCACGGGTCTGGATGCAGGCGAAAAGGCCGGCACGATGAACGCGCCTGGCCGGCTCTGGGTACTTTTGCCACGCGCCGTGGCAGGGCGCCTGAATTCGTCGGGCCCGGTGGCGAGTCTTGGTTTACGGCCCGCTTCACCTTAAATGGCTGACATGAAAGACCGGCGGCTGAATCAGGACGACCAGAAAGCTTGGGACAAGGTGCGCCGGTCGATCAGGCCGCTGTCGGGCGACAAGTCGCCTCGCATCAAGCGCGACGTGACGGATCATCCGATGCTTCGACACCTGGGACCGGAGCCCGCCAAACCCGGCCAGTCTCGAAGTGTACCATTAGTGCACCGTAAGTGTACCGCTACTGTACCAAATAACAGGGAGAGTGAGCGCAAGGTCCGGAGGGGGAAAGTCGAGGTTTCTTCCAGCTTCGACCTGCACGGTCATACCCAGGCGTCTGCCTGGTCTGCCTTGCCGGCCTTCCTGCTGCGCGAACAGGCAAGAGGCGCGAGATGTGTAATTGTAGTTACAGGTAAGGGGAAGTTGGGAGAGGGTGTGCTTCGGCGCAATTTCCTGCGCTGGCTGGAAGAACCAAGCGCTCGAAGCCTTGTCTCCGGCTATGCACAGGCACACCCCAGACATGGCGGTGCTGGCGCCTTTTACGTCTTTCTGAAAAGGCGCTAGGCCTTTGTTTGACGGGCGGATTTTTCCGCAATTCCCGATACGCCGCGCCGCTCCGCCAAAGCATCTGCTACCATATCCAGCGGGACACCTTTTGCCCGAAGCCCCACCAGGAGATGAAAGAGAAGGTCGGCTGTTTCAGCGGCCGTTTCGCGCCGCCCTTCAGCGGCAATTGCCAAAGCGACCTCGGCGCCTTCCTCGGCGATTTTCTTGCCACACCGCAGCGGCCCGGACTGTAACAGCCGCGCCGTATAGGATTTTTCCGGATTCCCATCTACCCGGTCATCCACGGTTTCGGCCAGAATCGCGAGCAGCGCATTGAGACGTGCAGCAGATCCAAGGTCTTGTTTAGGCATCATTTTCTCTCTGTAGTTCGTCTCAGACCGGCCGTACCGGCGCGCCAGCAGCGGCTAGCGCTGACCGGGCTTCATGTAAGCTTACTTCGCCAAAGTGAAAGATTGATGCTGCAAGCACGGCATTCGCCCCGCCTTCCAGCACGGCTGGGGCGAGGTCCGCCGCGCAGCCGGCTCCACCTGAAGCCACAACCGGAATAGTGACCGCAGATGTAACCGCTTTGAGCAGGGCTATGTCATAGCCTGATTTCGTGCCGTCCTTGTCCATGGACGTCAGCAGGATTTCGCCGGCACCGCGTTTTGCAGCTTCCTTGGCGAATGCAACCGCATCAATCCCTGTCGACTTGCGTCCACCATGCGTGAAGATTTCCCAGCCCGCCCCAGACCGGCGCGCATCTATGGCCACCACAACAGCCTGGCTACCGCCTTTTGCGGCACACTCTGAAATGACTGACGGGTCAGCGACGGCAGCGGAATTTATCGCGACCTTGTCGGCTCCGGCCCGTAATAACTGCACCAGGTCTGCGCCCGAACGAACACCGCCGCCCACGGTCAGCGGCATGAAACATTGCTCGGCTGTGCGCATTACCACATCAAGCATGGTGCCCCGGCCTTCATGGCTTGCAGTAATATCCAGGAAGCAAAGTTCATCAGCGCCTTGTTCATCATAGGCCTTTGCCAGCGCGACAGGGTCGCCAGCATCGCGCAGCTCTACGAAATTCACGCCTTTGACGGTGCGACCGTCCTTTACGTCAAGGCAGGGGATGATGCGGGTTTTCAGCATCGCTAGCTCGAGGCCATCGCAATGGCGACAGCAGGATCGATATCGCCATCATACAGGGCTCGGCCAAGAATAGTTCCTGATATTGCGCGTTTGCCGCCAGCGTTGCGCAGCTTCTGGACGTCATCGACGCTGGCCACGCCGCCAGATGCAATCACCGGAATCGTAACGGCATCGGCCATATCGCTGGTAAATTCCACATTCACCCCGGTCTTCATGCCGTCGCGAGAAATGTCCGTCACCACAAGCGCTGCCACGCCGCAGCCCTCGAACATTTTTGCCAGTTCGACGGCCTTCATGTCCGACGTATCGGCCCAGCCTTCGACAGCGACATAACCATCCTTCGCATCAATCCCGACAACAATCTGGCTTGGCAGGTCTCCGGCAGCCGATTTCACGAGGTCCGGATCACGCAATGCGGCTGTGCCCAGGATCACACGGGCGACACCAGCGTCAAGCCAGGCGTCAATCTGTGCACGTGTGCGGATGCCACCGCCGAGCTGGACCGGAACATCCGTCGCAGCGAGAATTGCCCGCACGGCGTCACCATTCGCGCTATCGCCGGCAAAGGCGCCGTTGAGGTCCACAACATGCAGGCGATCAAAACCCATGGCCGCGAAGCGCGCAGCCTGATCTGCAGGATCTGCATTGAACGTCGTGGCGCGGTCCATCTCGCCGCGCAGCAGGCGGACACACTGGCCATCTTTGAGGTCGATGGCGGGATAGAGGTCAAACTTTGTGGTCATACCGGGTTCCAGGCCAGGAAATTGGATAGGAGTTTCAGGCCAACCCTCTGGCTCTTCTCAGGGTGGAACTGCGTTCCGAACATATTCTCTCGTGCGATGGCGGCCGTAATTGGCGCTCCATAGTCGGCCGTCGCAGCAAGATCTGCTGTATCGGCGAGTTTCATGGCGTAGGAATGGGTAAAATAGACGTGCGGCGCCTCTCCAAGCTCGTTCAGTACGGGGTGGCTCTGCTGCAGTGACAGCTCATTCCAGCCCATATGCGGTATGGCGAGGCCAGGCCCGGCTTCGATCCGGTCGACATCGCCATGGATCCATCCAAGACCGGCTGTTTCGCCATCTTCCAGCCCGCGATCGGCCAGCAACTGTAGGCCGACACAAATTCCCAGAAACGGTACCGCCCGCTGGCGAACGGCTTCTTCCAGCGCGTCGACCATGCCTTCGCACGCGCGTAACCCTGCAGCGCACTGCGCGAAGTGTCCTACGCCCGGTAAGACGACACGGTCTGACCGTCTTACCAGGTCTGGCTGATCGGTCAGGTGGATGTGGCACGCGATTCCTGATGCTTGCGCCGCCGTTCGAAGAGCGCGTTCGGCCGAATGCAGGTTTCCCGAGCCATAGTCTATGAGTGCAACATCCATCATCTGCCGCGCTCTTAGCGATGTGACGGCTTGAGGGGAAGAGGCTTCGGCTTGATCCGGGCCTTGCTGTGGCGCAAGGTCGCCCCTGATCAAGCCAAAGAGGTTTCCTATGCGTTATACCGCGTCGCTCATTTCCGCCGTCGCAATTACTGCCTGTGCCAGCGCTCCGGCGTGGCCGGACACGTCTACAGATCAGGCTCTGAAACAGGTCGAACAACAATCCAATCTGACATCCAGCCTTGCGAGCCAGCTCTGGGACTGGGCGGAAGTCGGCTACCAGGAAACCAGGTCCTCGCAATTGCTACAGGACACGCTGTCAGGTGAAAGGTTTGAGATTGATGCTGGCGTTGCCGGCATTCCGACGGCTTTTGTTGCGAGCTACGGGTCCGGTGAGCCGGTTATCGCAATCCTGGCTGAGTTTGATGCGCTTCCGGGGATCAACCAAAGCAAGGCACCGATCCGTGAACAGGTCAGCGACAAGGCAGCCGGGCAGGCCTGCGGGCATAATCTATTCGGCGCAGGTTCGGTGTCCGCAGCAATTGCTGTGCGTCACTGGCTTGAAGAGTCTGGAACGGCAGGGACAATCCGCGTTTATGGTACCCCCGCAGAAGAAGGCGGAAGCGGCAAGGTGTACATGACGCGCGCGGGGCTGTTCGAGGACGTCGACATCGCCATGCACTGGCATCCGGATGACGAGAACTCTGCTGCCGCCAACACGTCGCTAGCAAACAGGTCGGCCAAGTTTCGCTTCCACGGTCAATCGGCACATGCCGCAGGAGCACCGGAGCGGGGCCGCTCGGCCCTGGACGGCGTTGAAGCGTTCGACATGATGGCAAACATGATGCACGAGCACATGCCGCAGGACGCCCGTATGCATTACGTCATCACGTCAGGCGGCAATGCACCGAATGTCGTGCCGGATTTTGCAGAAGTCTTCTATTATGTTCGCCATCCCGATGCAGAGGGCGTCGACGAGATATGGCAGCGTCTCGAGAAAGCGGCTGAAGGCGCCGCCATGGGGACAGGCACGACCGTTGAGTGGGAAGTCATCCACGGAAACAATCCGCTGCTGGTCAATGAAACGCTGGCCAGCATGATGGACGAGAAACTGCGGTCGATCGGCGGTATCGAATACACGCCGGAAGAAGAGGCTTACGCCGAACAAATCGCGACAAGCTTCGACAAGCCCGACCTGATGATCGGCTCACAGGAAGAGATTCAACCGTTTGAGATTTCGCTGGGATATGGCTCCACCGATGTGGGTGACGTGTCCTGGGCAGTGCCGACTGTCGGCTTGCGCACGGCCACCTGGGTGCCAGGCACATCGGCACATAGCTGGCAGGCTGTCGCTGCCAGCGGCATGTCGATCGGACACAAAGGGGCAGACCTTGCAGCCAAGACGCTGACTTTGGCGGCGATCGAACTCTATCAGAACGAAGATATGATTGAGGCGGCCTGGAAGGAATTCGAGGAAAAGCGCGGCCCGAACTATGAGTACAAGTCGCTACTCGGTGACCGTGACCCACCGCTCGATTATCGCAAGTAGGGTGATAGTTTGCCCTAGAGACTGCCTTTGGTGGAGGCTGGTTTGCCCTTCAAGCGCGGATCAGCCGTCACCGCAACACGCAGGGCGCGTGCCGTCGCCTTGAAGCAGCTCTCAGCAATATGGTGATTGTTTTCGCCATACAGGTTTTCAACGTGCAGACACATGCCGCCATTTCCGGCGAGCGCATGGAAGAACTCCTTGAAGAGCTCGGTGTCCATGTCGCCAATCTTGTCGCGAAGAAAGTCGACTTTCCAGACAAGATAAGGGCGCTTGCAGAGATCGATTGAGGCGCGGCTGAGCGTTTCATCCATTGGAATGTAGGCATGTCCGAACCGGTTGATGCCCGCAAAATCACCCAGCGCCTGCTTGATGGCCAGGCCGATCACAATGCCTGTGTCTTCAACAGTGTGATGAAAGTCGATGTGCAGGTCGCCTACAGTTTTTACGTTGAGGTCAATGAAGCTGTGCCGGGACAGTGAATCCAGCATATGGTCAAAAAACCCGACGCCGGTCGAGATGTCAGACTTGCCAGTTCCGTCGAGATCAACAGTAACGGTAATGTCGGTTTCGCGCGTCGTGCGCGTGATGGTGGCGGTACGATTCTGTGTCATCGGGGCTCAGATAGTGTGAAGAGATCGAAAGAGCTACAACAGATTCATTCACGGAATTCTAAAGTTTCCAAGCAACAGTGCAACAAAAGCTGCATTAGAGCGGCAGGACACTGAGGTTTACACTGGCGAGACTTTCCGGATTCGACAGGCGGCTCGCGAAAGCAAGATTCGCGACGGCACTGCCAATGACGGTCGCAATGATCGCCTTTGTGCTCTCATTGGCCTTCACCCTGATCTATGTCTACGTCGCAGACGTTCGTTCTGACCGACATTCGACGGAGATGGCTGGTTGGCTTAGCCGGTCAGTTGCAGCTGATCTCGCGCGCGGTGATGTTACCAGCGCCAGCGCGACCATGGCCCACATCGCGCCCAGGACGGCAATCCTTCTCGATGCTCAGGGCAACAGGCTCGCTGGCCCTGATAGTCAGGATCTTGTTCGCAACGGAGAAGTCACGCCTGTCATTTACGAGGGCGAGACTGTCGGTCAGCTTCTGACCGCTCATCTCGTAACGGATGGATTGCCATTGCCCCTTCCGACCATGCTGGCGGCGATACTTTGCATTACGGGTCTTGCCTTTTTTGTCGCGAACTATTTCGCCCAGCTGACGTCGACCCAGATCCGTTCGATCAACGATACGGTCAAGACGCTTTCAAAGCGTAAATTGGCGAACGGTGATGACAGCATCCTGTTCTTCGAGGAATTCAGATCGCTGCGCGTTGATATTGTCCGAAATATCCGACGGCTGAAGGCCGAAATTTCACGGCTCACAAATGCCGCCTACACCGATGAGCGTACTGGGCTCGGAAATTCGGCCAAGCTTGTACAGGAACTGACAACGTTTACGGCCATGGCGTCATTCGAGAAGCCGGCCTCATACATTCTCTTCGATGCCGATGGCATGCAGCAGTTGGCTGAAGCATATGACAGCGCGACTTCCCACGAGCTCTATGCGGCCATGTCTCGCCGGTTGGCGAATGCGGTCGCGTCACAGGAGCATAATATTTCCCTGCCCCCGGGAAGCTGGCCCGTATTTGCGTTGCAGTCTGACGAGTTTGCTGTCCTGGTGGACCGGGTCGGGGCGCGGGCCGACATTATGCGTCTGGTCCGAAAGATACTTGATGTTCTGAAAGAGCCCTATTCTATCTCTGGCAAGATCATTCGCATGCCCGTTTCCGCCGGCATCGTTATGATTCCCGAAGATGGTCAGTCGCCTCAGGACATCCGCAAGCGGGCTGAATCTGCGCTATTTCTTGCCAGGCGGACTGACAGCACCGACTTCCAATTCTATTCGCCAAAACTCGACCGTCAGAATGCCGCGCGAAAGCGTCTTGAGGCTGAAGTCAGAGCCGCGGTTGAGAACAAACGGTTTATCCCGCTGTTCCAGCCAAAGATCGATCTGAAGACGGGACGTATTATCGGCGCAGAGGCGCTTGCCCGCTGGAAACTCGAAAGCGGTCGCATTGTGTCGCCAAATGTCTTTATCCCGGTTGCCGAATCGACGGGGCTGATCGCAGAAATCGGCGCACAGATCACCCGTCAGGCCTGCCGCGCGGCGGCGCGATGGCACCGGCTCGGCTTTCGCGATGCGTCGGTTGCCGTCAATGTTTCGCCGCTTCAGTTCGAAACTGACGACCTTGGTTCGATGATCATTGATGCCATGACAGAGGCAGGTTTGCCGCCAAAATTGTTGCAGCTCGAAATCACCGAGAGTGTAGCTGTCACCGACCCTGAGCGTCTGAAGGATGTCATCGGTCCGCTAAAATCAATGGGCGTGCGTCTTGCGATTGACGATTTCGGGACAGGCCACTCCAATCTCGCCATGCTTGGCCGGCTGCCGTTCGACGTGTTCAAGATCGACCGCCAGTTCATCTCCGGCCTCTACACTGACAAGCAGGCCCCCGCTATTGTCGAGATGATCCTCGGCATGGCGGAAACACTGGGCATGGAAACTGTCGCAGAGGGCGTTGAAACCGAAGCGCAGGAGAAATTCCTGCGCCAGCGTGGGTGCGACCAGTATCAGGGTTTCCTGTTCAGCCCGCCCGTTTCGCTCGACCGGTTCATCGAAATGCTCGGTCAGGACAAAACGCGATCTGTAAGTGAAGTGAGCTGAACACCGCAAGGCACTTGCAGATTGCCAGTTGGTGCGCCACATCACGTCTCGTGACCGAACAAAATCTATCAAATGCGCCGTCCTGGCACGGCACCACGATCCTTGCAGTCCGCACTGGAGGCAAGGTCGTTATCATGAGCGACGGGCAGGTCTCGATGGGCCAGACCGTCATGAAGGGAAATGCCCGCAAGGTGCGACGGCTTGGAGATGGCCAGATCCTGGCTGGCTTTGCTGGCGCTACTGCAGACGCCTTCACCCTCTTTGAACGCCTTGAACAAAAACTGGAGCGTTTCCCGAACCAGTTGCAGCGTGCCGCAGTCGAACTTGCCAAGGACTGGCGGACCGAAAAATACCTGCAGAAACTCGAAGCCCTGCTGATCGTCGCCGACAAGGACGTCACGCTGGTGATTACCGGCGCGGGCGACGTGCTGGAGCCGGAGCACGACGTTGTCGCTGTCGGCTCGGGTGGGAATTACGCCCTGTCTGCAGCGCGTGCGCTTCTGACCTATGAGACAGATGCTGAGGCGCTCGGCCGCCGTGCGATGGAAATTGCCGCTGACATCTGCGTTTACACCAATTCGAATTTCTCGATCGAGACACTGGATCTTACTGACTGATGGACGTTTACACGCCAAAGGAAATCGTCGCCGAGCTTGACCGGTATATTGTCGGACAGTCCGACGCCAAACGCGCTGTGGCTTTGGCCCTGCGCAATCGCTGGCGCCGCAAACAGGCTCCTGAAGAGCTGCGCGACGAGATCACACCAAAGAATATCCTGATGATCGGGCCGACCGGGGTTGGCAAGACGGAGGTTTCCCGCCGGCTTGCCAAGCTCGCCAATGCGCCGTTCCTGAAGGTCGAGGCGACCAAGTTTACCGAAGTGGGCTATGTCGGACGCGACGTAGAGCAAATCGTGAGGGACCTGGTCGAAGCCGCCGTCGGCATGGTGAAAACCCAGCGCCGGAAACTGGTGGAAGAGCAGGCCCGCGAGGCCGCCGAAAAGCGTCTTCTGGATTCTCTGGTCGGCGAAGATGCGCAGTCCTCCACACGCGAAGTGTTTCGGCGCAAACTCCGCAGCGGCGAACTGGACGACCGCGATATCGATATCGAACTCGCAGATACTGGTGGCGGCATGCCGATGATGGATATTCCTGGTGGCGGTGGGTCTCTTGGCATGGTCAACCTTGGTGACTTGCTGGGCAAGGCAATGGGCGGACGTACGAAACGCGTCCACACGACTGTGCGGGATGCCTACAAACCGCTGATCGGCGAAGAGGCTGACAAGCTGATTGATGAAGAGAGCGTGACACGTGAAGCAATCAGGCTGGTTGAGTCTGATGGCATCGTGTTTCTCGATGAAATCGACAAGGTCGCTGGCTCGAGCGGCCGCAGCGGTGCCGATGTCTCGCGCGAGGGCGTGCAGCGCGACCTGCTGCCTTTGATCGAAGGGACAACGGTTTCAACCAAGCGCGGCCCTGTACGCACGGACCACATACTGTTTATTGCCTCAGGTGCTTTCCATGTTGCGAAGCCGTCAGACCTATTGCCAGAACTTCAGGGCCGGTTGCCTATCCGTGTCGAACTCAAACCTCTGACGCGCGATGATATGCGACGTATCCTGGTGGAGCCTGAGGCCTCGCTGATCAAGCAGCACGAGGCTTTGATGCGCGCCGAGGGCGTTGAGCTGGTTTTTGAGGACGAAGCCATCGACAAGCTTGCGGATATCGCGGTCAAGGTAAACGACACGATTGAAAATATCGGTGCGCGCCGTCTGCAGACTGTTCTGGAGCGCCTGCTCGACGAGATCAGCTTCACGGCAAATGACCGGTCCGGTGAAACGGTGACGATCACGGCCGATTATGTGGACGCCCAGCTTTCCGATCTTGCCGGCAACAGCGACCTGTCGAAATTCATACTTTAGCGGCTGATGCCGAACGGCGTATGGGCAGGTGTTTCTTGCCCCAGTCGCGGAAGGCGATGAGGGCGGGGCCAAATTCCTTGCCCTTGTCCGTTAGGACGTACTCGTACCGCTTCGGTCGATCAACATACTGGCGGCGTTCCAGGATCCCGCTCTCGACCAGGCGTTTCAGGCGGCTTGAAATTATGTGACGGGTCGCGCCTGTATTGGTCACGAATTCCTCAAATCTGGACGAGCCGAGAAAGCAGTCCCGTAATATGAGCAAAGTCCAGCGGTCGCCGACAAGTGTCAGCGTGCGCGCAACCGGGCACCAGTTTTCTTCAAGTTCGGTCCATTTCATGGTGACAAGTCATAAACTGATTTGCTAGAGTTCCAAAATGGAACGGAAAACAATATGAAACCGGCAGCCATCATCGTTGGTGCCGGTGACGCGACAGGCGGCGCCATCGCGAAGCGCTTTGCACGCGGAGGGTTTGTTTCGATATGCACGCGCCGCAGTGAAGCGGCGGTCTCCCCGCTTGTCGAGGAAATTCGGGCGGCTGGCCATGAGGCGCACGGATTTGGTTGCGACGCGCGCAGCGAAGATGAGATGTCGGCCCTGTTTGACGAGGTTGAAGCCAATATTGGCGCGATCGAGGTTGTCATTTTCAATATCGGGGCAAATGTTCACTTCGGTATCACAGAGACCACCGCGCGGGTTTATCGCAAAGTCTGGGAAATGGCGGCATTTGCGGGTTTTCTGACCGGTCGTGAAGCCGCCCGCAAGATGCTGCCCCGAAATAGTGGCACAATCATATTTACCGGTGCCACAGCCTCTTTGAGAGGCGGCGCTGGCTTTTCTGCCTTTGCGGGCGCGAAATTTGCGCTGCGGGCGCTGGCGCAATCAATGGCGCGAGAGCTCGGTCCACATGGCATACATGTGGCCCATAGCGTAATCGATGGCGCAATCGACACGGCTTTTATCCGCGATAATTTTCCCGACCGATACAAGTTGAAAGACCAAGATGGTATCCTGAATCCTGATGCCATCGCGGAAGCCTATTGGATGCTGCACAATCAGGAGCGCAGCGCCTGGACGCACGAACTGGATCTGCGTCCGTGGATTGAAACATTCTAAATCGGAACTGATGGAGCTATGCTGTGACCGGAACACTTGAATTCTACTTCGACTTCATCAGTCCTTTTTCTTATGTCGCCTACCACGCGGTCCCTGCTTATCTTGAAGGCACGGGTGCAGACGTTGCTTATCGCCCGATGTTCCTCGGCGCCGTCATGCAGAACACTGGAAACAGGCCGCCCGGACTGGTGCCAGCGAAAGGCGCATACATGACGGCCGATCTCCAGCGTTGTTGCAGGCGATACGGCCTCAGCTTCAGGATGAATCCACATTTCCCGATGATGAATACGCGGCCCCTTCTGCGTGCGGCAATCGGCATGGCTGATACACCAGGTGAGCAGGCCCGGTTCATCAACACAGTCTTCCACCATGTCTGGGCAGCGTCTGAGCCGCTGAAGACGGATGATGCTGGCCAGGTCAGGGCGATGTGCGAAGAAGCAGGCTTCGATGCAGATAAGGTTCTGGCGTTCTCGGAAGCACCCGCGACCAAAGAGGATCTGCTTGAGAACACCAATAGCGCAATTTCACGCGGTGCGTTTGGCGCGCCGACGTTTTTTGTCGGGTCAGAAATGTTTTTCGGGCATGACCGTCTTGATTACGCCGCAGAAGCTTTGCGAGCCATTTGAATAGGTCTTCCGGTAAAACCTCGAACTTATTTCATGTCGCTACGAGCCGAACGCTGGATTAGGGCCTGGCTTATCACAGCCTTTACCATATCCGGGCGGAAGGGTTTTGGGATCAGAAAAGCGGGCTCGCCACTTTGTCCCATCAGAAGGCGCTGCGGGTATGCAGTGATGAAGACCACAGGAATGTCGAGCTCACGCGTGATGTCTGCGGCCGCTTCGGCACCCGATGATCCATCTGCCAGCTGGACATCAGCCAGGAGCAGCCCGGGTAACTGTTCCAGGCAGCCCGCGACCGCTGCGCCGCGTGTAACGGCCTGACCGCAAACTCTGTGTCCCATTTGTTCGGCAATTTGTGCCAGGTGAGCCGCCACAATTGGCTCATCTTCCATGATAAAGACAGTCGTTGCCAGCGAAGCCTTCAAGTCAGATTCGGCCTCCGCGATCAGTTCTGAGATGGTGCTGGTATTGGTATTCATGATTGCCGCGACATCGGCGACCGGGAAGCCTTCCATTGCCGTCAACAGCAGCGCGCGGCGAGCGTCAGAGGACAACTGCGCAATACAATCGGTATCACTTCGCGGCTCCAGCGCCCTGCACCGCTTGTCCAGTATCGCGAAAACGCTAACCCGGTCGATTACTTTCTCACCGCTATCGATGAGGTCCGCGATCGTTTCTTCCACAAGCGTGTCACCGCGCTGGCCGCTTCCGGACACGGCTCTGGCATAGCGCCGCAGGAAGGGAAGCTCCTTTTCAAGAATGTCGCTTGCGCCCATAAACTGCGTCGGTCCCTGACGGCTCGAAACTGTGAATCGAGCTAATGGGTAGGGGGATTCACAAACGATGTCTCAACATTTTGCATTGTTTGCACACAAGGGAGGCGCGTCCTTGAGAGGCGATAACTGCAATATTGGCCGATGCCGTGGCATGATGGCACCTCCAAAAGGCTCACTTCGCGATCCCAGCTTTTTCCATAAGTTCGCTAAGGGGCGTCTCGGGGCGAGGGCCATAATGTGAAATAACTTCCGCAGCCGCGATATGACCGAGCCTGGCGCAGACCGGCAGTGGCAATTCGCGTGAGAGTCCAAACAGGAAACCGGCAGCATACTGATCGCCAGCTCCGGTTGTATCAATCACCTGGTCGACAGGCTCGGCCGGCACGGCGATCGGGTCTCCCCCACTGATGACGACGGACCCTTTCTCAGAGCGGGTAACAGCTGCCAGGGCGGTATCTGCCTGAAGTGATTTCACGGCCGAGTCGAAATCGCTGCTCTGGTAGAGTGACAGAAGCTCGTCTTCATTCGCGAAAACAATATCCACATGATTACGAATGAGATGAAGGAAGCTGTCGCGATGTCGTTCAACACAGAAGCTGTCTGACAGGGTGAGTGCCACCTTGCGTCCAGCGGCTTTTGCAATTTCGGACGCATGAACGAATGCGGCCTTTGCAGCTTCTTCGTCGAACAGATAGCCTTCGAGATAAAGAATTCCGCCTGATTTCACGACGTCTTCCTGCACATCGTCTGGCGAAAACAGGACTGATGCGCCAAGGAAGGTGTTCATGCTGCGGGCACCATCCGGCGTCACAAAGATAATCGAGCGCGCAGTTGCCGGCCCTTTGCCAAGAGGCGGCGTGTCGAATGCGATACCGCCTGCATTCATATCTTCCCGGAAGACGCCGCCCAGCTCATCGTCGGCGACCTTGCCGATATAGGCGGCGGTGCCACCGAAACTCGCAATACCGGCGATTGTGTTTGCACCCGATCCACCAGAAAGCTGCCGGGGTTGCGGTGCAGCGGCGGTCAGTGCATCTGCGCGTGCCTCATCAATGAGCGTCATGCCATTCTTGCGAATGTCAAACCTGCCGAGGAAGTCTTCATCAACAGCGGCGATCATATCGACAATAGCATTGCCCAGACCAACAACATCGAACCGTGTTTCCACAATATGCACCTTTCAAATAACGTCTGGCTGGCTTGGCAAACCTGACCCGAGTGCGCAAGCTCGGACCCCATATATGCCGCCCGCACGTCTTGCGCTGCCCTGCCTGATGCCGGGCTCGTTCATCGACAGTCCCTCTAGACCTTCACGCCGCCTTTCCTGGCATCTTCCAGAAAGGCTGCGAGCCCCTTGTCTGTCAGTGGATGGTCCACAAGACCGCGCAGGACGTTCGGTGGCAGCGTCGCGACATCCGCGCCGGCCAGTGCCGACAGTTTCACATGATTGGCGCTTCGGATGGATGCGGCAAGGATTTCGGTCTCGAACAGGTAATTGTCATAGATCGTCCGGATGTCTTCGATCAGCTCCATGCCATCGACATTGATGTCATCAAGGCGGCCGATGAAGGGGGAGATGTAGGCGGCGCCCGCTTTGGCGGCGAGGAGCGCCTGATTTGCGGAAAAGCAGAGAGTCACATTCACGGCCGTGCCGGCATCCGCCAAGGATCTGCAGGCGCGAAGCCCATCCATGGTCAATGGCAGTTTGACGGCCACGTTCCCGGCAATCGCCTGTAGTTTCTTGCCTTCCGACAGCATTGTCTCGTAATCGGTCGCAACCACTTCAGCGCTGACATGGCCGGGTGTGAGATCACAGATTTCGGCAATGACGTCTGCAAAGTTACGGCCCGATTTTGCGATCAGCGACGGGTTGGTCGTGACGCCATCTATTAGGCCCGTTTCGGCCAGCGCCTTGATTTCTGTGGTGTCTGCGGTGTCGACAAAGAATTTCATGCCCAGCTCCTTTAATGCGTGCGGCGATTTGTGTGCGTGTTTTTAGGCTGTGCTATGTCTCGCCGGCAAGCATGCGAAAATAGTCGATCGTGCGGGCTAATCCGTCCTGCAATCTGATGCTTGGTTCCCAATCCAGTATGGTTTTTGCGCGCGTAATATCCGGCTGGCGCTGACGCGGATCGTCCTGGGGTAATGGTTTGTGGATCAGACTGGACTTGGCACCGGTCATTTCTATGACCAGCTCGGCCAGTTCCCGTATCGTGAATTCGGTTGGGTTGCCGAGGTTGATTGGGCCCGTGGTCTCAGGTCCGGTGTTCATCATGCGCACGAGTCCATCGACGAGGTCGTCCACGAAACAGAAGCTGCGCGTTTGCTCGCCATCCCCATAGAGGGTGATGTCCTCGCCGCGCAGGGCCTGCATGATGAAATTCGAAACAACACGCCCGTCATTCGGGTGCATGCGAGGCCCGTACGTATTGAAAATACGGGCAACCTTGATCTCGGTTTTGTGCTGACGATGATAGTCAAAGAAGAGGGTCTCGGCGCAGCGTTTGCCCTCATCATAGCAGGAGCGTGGGCCGATAGGGTTCACATTGCCCCAATACTCTTCGCGCTGTGGATGGATATCGGGGTCACCATAGACCTCGGATGTCGACGCCTGAAGGATTTTGGCCTTGGTTCGTTTGGCGAGGCCGAGCACATTGATGGCGCCATGCACGGACGTCTTTGTCGTCTGGACAGGGTCGAACTGGTAGTGGACCGGGCTTGCCGGGCAGGCCAGATTGTAGATCTGGTCGGTTTCAACGAAGAGGGGGAAGGTCACATCATGCCGCATCAGTTCGAAGCGCGGATTGCCCATCAGATGCGCAACATTGGACCGTGTGCCCGTGAAGAAATTGTCGACGCAAAGCACTTCGGCGCCCTCATCCAGCAATCGCTCGCAGAGAAAGGAGCCGATAAAGCCGGCACCGCCCGTAACCAGTATGCGGGGCGCGAGATGCATCAGGGGCGTCCGACGGATGTGTAGTTGAAGCCGCGTTTTTTCATGTC